>NZNV01000016.1 GCA_002695025.1 Owenweeksia sp. | reverse complement strand
TCTGAGCAGCCTTGACCTTTTACTCACTAATCTTCTGTTTAACAGGTGTTCGTGAGCTCGCAAGCTCGGTTGGTTCTTTTCTGTCAAGAGAAAAGAACAATGAAAAATAATCCCCCGCTATCCGGTCAACCGGGTTTACAAGTTCAGCGCAGCTGATCCTTAGCGTAGTGTCCCACTACGCTTTAAATCATCTCACTTACAGTAGGTAGCAAAGTACTCTTAAACCGCCACAGATCCTATACAAAACCGTTAGCCACACCTACAGGAAAACGATCAACTTTTGGACTTCAACCGCTTTAAAATAACCGATCGTAAACGATCTTCATTTTCATCGCCCCAATTTCCCAACGCAGAAATTACGGGAATCAACGTCTGGCCAAATTCCGTTAAACGGTACTCTGCTTTGGGTGGCACTACCGGGTAGATCTTTTTGGTAATCAACTCGTGTTCTTCCAGTTCTTTCAATTGAATATTCAGCACCCGCCTGCTGGCATCCGGTATTTGGCGCTGCAGTTCGCTGGGTCGTAAATGTCCTTCGTTGATAAACCACAGCAAGCGGATCTTCCATTTGCCGTACAATACTTCACCAATCAGATCCAGGCCGCAATGGAGGTTGGGTAAAGTTTTTCGCTCGTACATGAGCTAAAAATAGACCCCTATTCCAAAATGCACAATAGGGGAGAAATTTATCCCTATAGGAATCGTAGCTCCGTACTTGTGTGAACTGTACAGACCACAGAAATTTGCCCTGAATACATCCGTACATGGAACACGTACTCAATTTCAAGAAGGAATAATCGGGAAGGAGGCGTGCCCACTATTTAATAATCATTAAAAGATATAGACCATGAACTTACCCACAGTAATCGCAGACCTGGTAAAAGCGCAAAACCATTTTGACAGTACCGCTTATGCCAATTGTTTTACCGAAACAGCTGTGGTTTTTGACGAAGGAAAAACCCATAAAGGGAAAGCCGAAATAAAGAATTGGATAGAAAAAGCCCACGAACAATATCAGGTGACAATGGCCCCGCTTGAATATTCAGAAACAGAACAAACCCTAAAGGCCGAAATCACAGGCACTTTTACGGGAAGTCCATTGGTATTGGCGTACCATTATGAATTTAAGGATAAGCTGATTCAGTCTTTGGAAATCGTGTAGGAATCATAGTGAGGCCCCGCTTAATGTAGCATCCCGCTATACGTGCTTATCCGTAAGCCCATAAGGTTGTACCTTTAAACATAGCAATCTACATTCCATAGCAATGACGGATAAACCATACCTCACCGGCCTAAGGGTGCCCAGCAGGGAAAATCCCTTGAGAATACTGCTAAGTGCCTGTTTGCTGGGAGAGTTGTGCGGGGTGGATGGTACCAGTAACGGAAGCTACCCTTCTGCTCTGAAACTTCGTAACTACAACAATGTAAAGTTGATCACCTTTTGCCCGGAGCACTACATATTAGGAACCCCCAGGGAAACACCCGATTGTGAAGGAGGTGATGGGCATGATGTTCTGGATGGCAAAGCAAGAGTGATCACCCAAACCGGGAAAGACATTACCGCTGAGATGATCAGAGGATCACTGAAAATGCTGCAGATTGCCCGTGAAAATGAGGTGGAGCTGGCGGTAATGATGGACGTTAGCGGTGCCTGCGGAAGCCAGGTGATCTATAACGGTTCACGGTTTTCAGAAAACCCCGGGTACCAGATAGGAATGGGGGTTTGTGCAGCCCAGCTGCATCGCAATGGGTTTAAAATAATCAGCCAGCGGGATTATGCATCACTCGAAATACTCTATTCTAAACTGGATCCTCACCATGCCCTGCAAAAAGACGCTATAGATCATGACCAAACCGAATGGTACCGCCATTATTTTAAGAAAGACTGATAGGGTCTGTAAGCTTATTCAGCAGCAAACCCCAGGGACAACGACTAAGCACTTTAAAGGTCCAAATTAAAAATGAAAATCATGAAGATCGGTTTTGTCATTGGTATGCTAAGCTTTAGCCTGTGGGCCAGCGCTCAGGCCTTTAACGGTTTTGACTCGCTGGCGGTAGGCATAAACTGGCTTCCCGCCTATATAGAGTCTGAAGAATACGGCAGGGAAACCCTCTACGATACCCGTACGGAGCAAACCTTCTTTCGCTTTGAAAAAGATCATACGGTTATTGCCTGCGAGATGGGAGACTCTTTGATAGGCCGTTGGCAGCTGAATCCACAAAGCGGTGTACTTACCCTTACCGAAGGTTCGCAATCACTGGAGTTTGATCTTCGTAAAGTAAGTGCTGCGGCTTTGGTGATGTATTCGCGTGAGGAAGAAATAACCTATTACTTTGAACCCTGAGCAGTTAAGCAGGCTGCTAAGGTGTATTTATAGCAGCTAAATATAGTCATAAAGCGCCTATGCCGGTGGCTGGTGTAAACTGTGGGAGTACCCATGCCTGCCGTTAGCGTGCCACTACGCTTTGCAACTGCCGGTAACAATCCTCCGCCAGTGGCAGCAGCGCCTCGCCCTGCGGGCTTAGGGGGTAGTACTGCGCCCGCTCTAAAAAGTTAAAGTATACCGTAGCCCAGTTATTGTGCGCCTCGGGCGGTACCTCCATTAACTTTTCTATTAAGGTGTGAATGCCCAGGTGCTGCAGGCCGTTATCCGTAAAGCCCAAAGCCTCCAGGCCGGCCAGCAGTTGGTTGTGTTTAAGGTCTTGTTGTATAAGGCGGTTAATGAGGAGAGCGGTTTTCATGGATCATGCGTTTAAGTCTAATGCTTACTTTTTTAAGGAAAATCTTAACAAGTATGCGTATAAGCCTTCAATTTCACAAATAATTATAAGCTTCAGGTTTACATTTTATAGATTTATCTGAAATTACGTTCAGAAAACCTGTATACATGACACATTAAGAAAATACTTAGCGCAGCGTTCGGTCAATAAATCGGAAGTTTCCCGCAGAACGGGGATAAGCAAGGTGCGGTTGAGTGAACTCACCCTTAATGAACGTACCCATTTAAGGGCCAAGGAACTTTATTTGATAGCCTTGGCCATTAATGTAGATCCCTGCGAACTGTTAAAGCAGATATTCGGGGATGTAAAGCTGGAAGGGGAGTAGAGCAACAGAGCGATATGGTAATAAAGCAGAAATAACCTTTATTACCAGGTTACGCCATAAAAAGACTATACCATAGCAATGTTTAACAAAGGAGACATATTATTACCATCAAACAGAGTGATGCGGAAAAATTGGCTAAACGGCTTATTTCATCCGGCTGTAGTGTGGGATGAGTCCTATGATGGAAATAGCGATTTTTGTGGAATTATGCTAACACATAGAGAACCCAATGGACAATTTGATAATATTCCTATGGCTGTAAACCATTTTGAAAACGAACATGAAATTGTATTTTCAAACAGCCATTTTGTGAATCAACTTTTTGTAAAGTTTCAAAGTTGGGGAGCTTTTGAATTGGTTGGTAGATTGACAGAGGAGGGAATTGAGTTTATTGAGAATAATCTAAACACGAATTCTTTTCCAATGGAGTTTATTCAATATAAGCAATTAGTAACCGGATAAATGCACGACCATTTCCATATCAATGTAAAACATGAAGTCCTCATATGGGCAAGGGAATCCCCTCTAAGCGTAGTGTCTCACTACGCTTTACTATCATCTCCTCTTGAAAATTGCATTAGCTTTAACCAACCATTAAACAAAATAATGGCTCATAAGAAGAAAGGACTCTTGACAACTTCCCCCGAGTGGGCTAAGCATTTACGAAAGTATATGAAGAATCAGTTTTGGAGAGGGGAAAGGGAGGCAGAAAAAAAACTAATCCGGAATGAACTGGAAGAAATGTATCATGGACTAAATCAATTGATAGATGAAATTCTTTGGGCCGACTGGGATCCGATTGGAATTAATGATGTAGCACCAAGAGGTGAGTATCAGGATTATGTCACGGAAATTTGCTCAATGATACTCCAAAATAGACCTGCAAGTGATATTGCTAACAAGCTTTATGAAATTGAAAATGAAATCATTGGAGTTAACGGTAGTAAAGAACATTGCCTGGCTGTAGCAAATAAAATCATGAATGAAATAAAGCTGAGAATAACATAACCCTCTCGCTGGAGCAAACTGTTGTAACACATAATGAAAAACAGAACATCATATATAACAGCTTCAATTGGAGTAGCTACTTTCTTACTAAGCTTTCTTCTACCAGATAGCCTTGCCCGCCAAGACTTTGACCAAGGAGAAGGGGACTATAAAATACTAACCAGGCAGCGTGAAGACGGTAGCTTTTCAATATCTACTTATCAAGTTCTTTATGATAGCTCGGAGGTAGATTTTGAAACCTACCTGGATGGAATGACCGAAAACGGATTGTTCTTCGATCGTAAATCAGATGGTAGTGGTTCGTATGGGTACTTGAAAACAGTTGTACTGCCGATAGAGCAAAGGGTAACGTCACACTTTCAAAAGGACCCGAGATACCCTGTAAAAGTTGGTGACTGGTTTTATTTCAACACTAAAGGCGAAGTAGATTCAATAATAACTTTTGGAGACTTTAAAGAGTTGACCTTCCAGGTAGACACAGGTTATCCAGAAAATGAGAACTACTACTATATCGATTCAATCGTTAAAATATCCTACAAAGACAAAAAGGTGATCTTTAAAAAATAAAAAGAGAACCCTCGCTGGCGAAAGCATCTTTTTTAATCCATGAAGCCACGAAGGAGCGGAAGCGATCAGACACTATAGCTCTGTAAAAGCTTAGTTGTACCTGCTTGTGCCACTCTTTTAAGTTACCGCACGAAACTCACTACGCTTTACTATAATTGCAACCATTCTGCTTGTGCAGCAATAATAAGTTGGCCAATTTTAAAAACCATGACACTTAAGATATCCGCAATATTGACCCTTTTCTTTTCAACAACCTGCCTTTTTGGACAAGAAACGGATAAAAACGGAATTGAAAAAAGAATGACCATTTGTCTTAAAGACACTTCCATAAGGACTCAAATGGATATGAGAAGATGTGTTTATGAAGCCGTATCAGAATATCAAACACTTATTGAAGCTTTGACTTTAAAGTTGGAACAATACCTGTCTGATGAAGGACTTGAAAAGCTAAGATTATCAGCCGAAGCCTGGAAAAACTATTATGACAAGGAATCAGCATTTATCTACAATTTGACCGAAGAAAGAATAGGCACAATGTATAACAATATTGCAGTCAGTGACCTATTGGAAATGGTCAGGCAAAGAGCTGATCTTTTGGAAAGTAGATTAAATATTTATAGAGAAACCAGGGACGATAAAAAATAAACTCCCCCTTGCTGGCACAAGCGTCACGCTTGTGCCATTTCTTTTAACTAATGTTTAGTTTGCAGGCCACTCACTGGCACGCATCTTTTTCAATCAATGAAGCTCTAAAGGAGCCAAAGCGGTTCTCACCGAAGCTCACAAGAGCGTCAGTGCATACCCGCCCTACCTAGGCGTAGTTTGTAACTACGCCTGACTATCTTTCTATCTAAGCGTAGCGTCTCGCTACGGCCAGTAAGGATCAAAGCGATCAGTCACCGAAGCTTATAAGAGCGTTGGTGCATCCTCCGATTCGGGTGGCTTTTTCGGGTTGACAGAGAAACTTTCCGTTTCTTTACAACACCATGGAGGAAGCCGCCTGCGTTTATTCAGAACCGTTATACACCATTATGAATAGATTAAAATTAAGTCTTCTACTGTTTATCCCCTTGATATCGTGCGTGCATACAAACCATACTAATGCACAGGATCACAGTTTACAAACAGAGCATGAAATAGAGAAGGATGAAACAGTAGGATTTAACACTCTTGTTAAAGGAACTGGAAGTCCTGTTGTCATTTTTGAGTCAGGCTTGGGAACTCCACTAAATAATTGGGATCAAATCCAAACCAGTATTTCTGCCCATTACAAAACCATTTCGTACGATAGAAGGGGAATAGGGGAATCACCAGCCACGGATAAACCAAGAACTCTCGAAAATTTAGTGAACGACCTGGATATTTTAATCCGTCAAAATGAAATTGAGGGACCCATTGTTTTAGTAGGCCACTCCCTTGGAGGTCATATTGTTAGAAAGTACCAACAGTCCTTTCCCTCCAAAGTGGCAGGCTTGTTTTTAATCGATCCAACCAATGAATACCTATATGAAGAGGTTTTCAAACAAATGGCTCCAGGATCAGCAGACTCAATGAAAACGGCATGGGACAATAGTTATAGCAAACAACCCATTGGAGTTTACAACGAGTGGAAAGAAGTTTATAAGATTGATCAACTAATGAGGAAGTACCCACTTCCTACCGAAATTCCGGTTACCATTCTTGCTTCCTACCAGGAGAGTACCTTTCTAACCAGGAAAAATGCTGAAATTAAGAAAGAGCAATTTTCCGATTGGAAAGGTGATAAGCCCAATGTAAAAATAGTGAACACTACTAATAGTGGTCATTACATCCATCTTGGAGAACCTGAATGGGTTATTACGGAGTTGGAAACATTTCTAGAAGGTTTAAAATAGTGTATCAAGGTGTGTAGCATACCTCTCTAAGCGTAGCGTCCCGCTACGCTTGAGTATCATTTTAAAAGTATTCAAAATATAAGGCCGTAGCGAGACGCTACGGCCAGTGAGAGCTAATCATTTACGAAAGTATATGAAGAATCAGTTTTGGCGAGGGGAAAGGGAGGTAGAAAAAAACTAATCCGGAATGAACTGGAAGAAATGCATCATGGACTAAATCAATTGATAGATGAAATTCTTTGGACCGACTGGGATCCGATTGGAATTAAGGATGTAGCACCAAGAGATGAGTATCAGGCTTGTGCAACTGGGATTTGCTCTAGGGTACTTCAAAATAGATCTGCAAATCATATCGCTAACAAGCTTTATGAATCTGAAAATGAGATCATGGGAGTTAACGGTAGTAAAGAATATTGCCTGGCCGTGGCAAATAAAATTATGAACGAAATAAAGCTAAGAATAGCATAATTTCTATTGGCCTTTCAGAAATGACATAGAAACCTTAAGCCATCCGTTTTCAAGGAATTTCTGAGCAGCCTTGACCTTTTACTCACTAATCTTCTGTTTAACAGGTGTTCGTGAGCTCGCAAGCTC
>NZNV01000002.1 GCA_002695025.1 Owenweeksia sp. | reverse complement strand
CAATTCTGATGGTTTATATTCTCTATTATAGTTAAAAAAATCGAAGAAGACTTTGATTTGAATTGGTTTGTTTCTCAATGTTATTTCCTTAATCTATTACGGACTTTTATCCTGAATCACAGCTCAAAAAAAATACTAATTGGTTCGATTTTTCCCGGAAAATGGTGTTTTGAAAATTCTAAAAGTCGAACCACGAGAATTAATTCTGTAGTCGGGTGTATGTTGCAAAACCGGGTTTATAGGAGGTTTTTTATTGGGGTATCTCTTCCACAAGTATTTCATTTCCGGTTTTATCATAATAGCTGCAGGTCATTTTGTCCATACAGATTGCCCATTTTTCAATGCCAAATACCGCACACATTTTTATAAAGGTCAAGAAGTCGGTTTTACCTTGTTGGTGTGCTATTAACTCTGCTTTAAATTCTTCACTCTTTGCAGTGTCTGCAATTACTAATGGCTCATACTTTGCTGGCACTTTTGCCGTGTAGTCATTAGCACCGTGATAGTTAATATGCCCGTCTGTTACATAAGCTTCGTAATGAGTAACTCCCAGAGACTTGATTTCTTTGATGTAAGAAGGAAAGTCAGCACCTGATTTTACTTTGCTGTGAGCAGTTTTAATTTGTTCTACAGTAAACATTCTTTCTTGATTATTAATTGTTAAACGATTTTTTGAATTAAACGCAACCATAATGCTCAGACCTACGAAGATGATTATTGATTTTAAAGTTGTTATTATCTTCATTGCTTTTGCCCTATGATTACGATGCAAAAGTGCAATGCCAAAAATCCCTGTAATTGTAAAAAATCGTTTTTCTACAAGAAGCGTTTAAAGTTTTCGGGGGTGTCTCCTGTGAATTGTTTGAAGTTTTTGATGAAATGAGCCTGGTCAAAGAAATTGTTTTCGTAATAAATTTCAGTCATAGATTTTGCTTCCTTCATATTGTCAAGCACCGAATTGAAACGAACAATGGAAGCAAATTTTTTGGCAGTTGTTCCTACCACCTGTCTAAACCGCTTTTCAAATGGACTTTGACTGATAAATAGTTTTTCGTTCAGTTCTTTTATCCTGATTGCTCCTTTACTCTGATAAATCAGCTTAATAGCTTCAACAATTAGTTTGTCCGTTTGAATGTTTTTGAACTGTGTCAATAGAAACTGTTCAACAATTTTTATTCGTTGCTTGTCTGTGGAAGCTATCTCTAACTTTTCTTCAACTTCGTGCACTTTGCTTTTTTCAAAAATGTCGTCCAATGAAAGGCTTAAATTAAAAAGTTCGTTAGCAGGGTTTGGAGAAAAGTGTGTAAAACCTATTTCGGTAAAATAAACCAAAACAGTTCCGATGTCAGCCGAATTTTTGAATGTTTTGTAGCTGTCAGCAATACCTGTAATACCTGCTGATGCCAGTTTGCTTTCTTTGCTGTTTCTTATTGTAGCAAGTTGTCCTTTATACTGAAACCCAATAACAAGTCCGGAAGACGGAAAAACTTTGTATTCGCTTTCCCAGTCATTTTCAGACACCACATAGTATTTAATGTAGTCCTTTAATTTGTCTGTCGGAAAATGCTTGTCAAATTTCATTTCTGTCTGTCAGTGGTGGTGAGTTTGGGGTAAAATTGCCTATAGCTCATTTAAATATTAGGCAAGGTAAAAAGCATTTCATTTTGATTTTACTAATAGGTATTAATATATCTATCAGATTACCTTGATTTTACATTATAAAAAACTTCACAATATACTAAGGGAATACCCTGACTAAAATACCGGAAATTCGGTATTTTTTATTTGGATGCTGTACTATAGGTTTGTTAGCCCATTTTTTAACCTAAATAAATATGGGACCAAACCTATTAACCCACAGGTGTTTGAAAAGGGTCCGGCACGTATTCCTTGCCGCCTTTTTTATTTTTAACACACCATTTTCCAGTAATGCCCAATTTTTCAATCCCCGGAGTTATACTTATTGGCTAAACCCTGAAAGTAATGCTGTTTCTAAAAAGGATTCCATTGCCATAGGAAACTACTATTGTCTCAATAATCAGGATGCCTTTTTTAAGAAAACCTTTCATGATATTGCCAGGTATAAGGAGGGCACCCTTTTTATGGTTGTTAAAACCCTGGACAGCACCAGCGAAAGACCCCTGGCAGGTTTGGGCCGTATTGAGCTGTACCGCGACAAATTTGTTATCTCAGGAAATGAAAGCCCGTTAAGCCATGTTTTAAAGTCGGAGCCGGCCATTCTCAGGCTTAGCTACAGCTATTCCTCCGGCCACAAATATTTTGGAGGCATTGCCTTTGTGGACAGTACCACCCGTTTTACTGAGATCCTCCACTTCGATCGTTTGCTCGATACGATGGAGATCCGGAAAGTGGAGACCTACCTGGCCTTAAAATACTCCATAAACATCACCGAAAACAAAAACAAAAAACTACGGGACTATATAGATGGCAAAGATTCCAAATACTGGGATGTTGAACGCGATCTGGTCTTTAATGAAGAAGTTATGGCGCTGGGCCGTGTGGATTCCTTAGGGTTTTACCAGACCCAGACCTTCTCAGCGGATGCGGCTTCCATTCAGATAAGCCTGGATAGCACCAGTCTTTTAGCTCAAATGCCCGAAGGTGACCTGGCCAACAACTCCATGCTGATTTTTTCCAAAAGCAAAACCACTCCTGAAGCCATGCAGTGTGGGGAAGCATTGGGAAGCCGTGCCTGGCAGATCAATCCTGTGAATTGGAAGTATGAAACCGACAGGGTGTACCTCACTGTAAAACAGCAATTGTCAAAAGACGAATGGCCTTCCCTGAGCAATGGGTATAGCCAGATCCCTATAAGAGGAATGCAAAGCGGGGACTACACCCGGCTTACCATTCCTGTTACTGCGGAAATGGAAGAAAGCCAGTATTATTTGGTGTGGGGTGCTCCTGAAACCCGGTGCAAGCCTTTGTGCCAGGTGGTGACCACCCCCTGTACCCCGGCCACGCCCAGTTTTATCAACCTGAAACTGGCACCTGAGGCTTTACCTGCCCATGTGGACCTGTTAAACCTGACCACCAATGAAAGACTGGAAGAAACCCTGATGGTGGAAAACAGCACGATCAAGAACCTGGCTTCCGGTCAGTACCAGATACATATCTCCAATCCTGAGGTTACCCTGGCAGACCAGGTGATCCTGCTGGACAATTGCCCTGATCTTACTGACCCTTATGCTGGTCATCCGTGGGCAAATGAAGCAAATCTGTTGACTTCAGGAGCGGATAATACAAATACCGGTAATGGTCATGGCACCAGCCAGTCAGGCACAGACAATACTTCTTCAGGGATGTACCTGCAGGAGCAAAGAGTAACGGCAGGTATACGAGCCTACCCCAATCCCAGTTCGGGAGATCATGAAATACATTTTCAGTTTAATGATCTAAATGATATGCCTTTTAAAATAGAGGTGTTTGATAAGGGAGGCAGCCCTTTACTGGTAGAGAAATTTACTCCTTCGGGTACAGCCCCCCTGTTCAGTCATATTTTTGATGTGGATGGTACTTACCTGGTGCGCTTTACCTCACCTTCCTATTCAGACCTGATCCAGGTAGTAGTCAATTAACCCAAACCTTCAAAAACCTATTATAGCCATGTTCAACGATTTATCCACCAAGCTGGCCGCCCTTTTTTTATGTTTCTTTTTTCTTGCCAATGATATTATGGCCAGTGTTTCAGCACTTGCCCATGCAGAGTTTACAGAAAGCAGTAACAGGGAGTTTGTGCCTACCCTCCCGGCAGGGGAAAAGGCCTTACCGGCTGAAAGCCCTGAGGAAGAGGAAACCCCAGGCGTTCCGCTAGCTCCGAAAACCAATGCGGGAAGTGTGACCTTCTTTGCGGAGGAAAACACCGGCTACCTGGGAGGGCATAAAAAAGACCCCTTAAATATGCCTGTTGACGACATTTTTTCGATAGAGGTCAACGAAGATATTGGGGCTTACAAACATGCCTACCTGCGCTATACGGTAAGAGGGGTGTCGGAAGGGGCATCTATCCCAAAATCTGTCAACAGGATGCCCGCCTATATAACACCTTACCCGGAAGCACACCGAAAAGATGACTGGGAAACCATCACCTGTGAAGTGGAGAAAGAGGACCTTGTCAGCGGGATAAACGAGGTACGTTTTAGCATGGGCGGGCTGGACGGAACTCCCACCGAGATCAAAGATGTACAGATACTGCTTTCCAACCCGGAGCTTCCTTCTGAAAAAATGGGGCGGAGCAACCAGCAGCTGGCTTTAGCTGAATATTTCAGTGTTATTGAAGATGAAGGGACATACAAAGCCTTGTCCAATACACCCGTGGATATGCCTGAGATCCCAAATAGTGTCAGGAACATTACTTCCGGGGCCAGTGGTTATTCCCTTTTTATGGCCTCCGATAAACCTGTTCACATCGCCATCGCCATTGCAAAGGAAAAGGTGGGTGTGGCATCGGCATTACAGGATGTTAAAGTCTTCTTTTTTAATCGCAAAGACCGGGCCTGGCAACAGGTTGAACTCGATAGTTTTGACCTGGAAGCAGGAATGGCCCGGGCCATGGTACCGGGGAATACCGATTATTTTGCCGGGATGATAAAGACCCCGGAAATGCCAGAGGCAAGTGCTTATGCACCTACGGCCATTTCCAGTCTTGAGGCTGCAAACCCTGCTGCAGGGATGAACATCATGCAACCGCCCACTGTCAGCAGAACAGGAGAGGCGAGCCTTTCGTATCCCCTGGAAATTCCTTCTGGTAGAAACGGCATGACACCAAACCTCTCTTTAAACTACAACAGCGACCAGGGTACCGGCTGGCTGGGAATGGGATGGAATATACAGGTGCCCCAGGTAACCATTGACACCAAATGGGGTGTGCCCCGAATGAATGGTAATGAGAACGTTTATTCCCTGAATGGCAATCCGCTGGTCATGGAAGGAGGCCTTAAGGCCAACCGGGGGAAAATGGGAACATCCGGATTTGAGGAAATCCCACTCAATACCTCAGGGGATGTGCGCTTTTTTGAGCAGACCATGAACGGCTATAAGGAAATCCACAGAAAAGGTACTTCCCATACGGGCTTTGTATGGGAGGAAACCACTGCAGACCTGACCACATATTATTATGGCACAGCAGATGGCTCCACCGTGGACGACAGTGCCGTATTGCAGAACGGAGACGGTATCAGTAAGTGGTTTTTGAAAAAGGTTGAGGATAAATGGGGCAATACCATTACCTATACCTATGATCTGACAGAAGAAACAGGCACCAGCAATACCTTTATGGTGGATGGTCAATCCATAGCACTTAAAAGTATCACGTATACCGGCTATGGTGCGGATCCCGGCAAATACCGCATTGATTTTATCACCAGTACCTTCAGGCAGGATGCAAAAGTAATGGGGAATACCGGTCTTAAGGAATTGGATTATAGACGGTTGGATACCATCAATGTGAGTTATGACGGAAAACAGATCAAACAATTTGTGTTCACCTATAAAACAGGTGATTTTTTCAAAACACTGCTTTCCAGCGTTTCGGAATACCGGTCAGGGCAACTATTTTACCACCATGACTTTGATTACTATTCAGGTGAACTTACCTATGGCGATGTTCAGACCCTGGAAGTGGATCATTACCGGATAAAAGTTTATGAAGATATGAAGCAGGCTATTGCCAGGTCTAAGGGCGTTCTGGGCAATGTCTACTTTCCTTCACCCATCAGGACCACCACTACGTCAGGAAGTGCCTTCGGTGGGAGTATAGGGCTGGGAATAGCCCCGCCTGAAGGGAAAAAGGGCCTGCTGAGTAAGCAATATACTTTTTCCGGCCATTTGGGAGGCGCCTGGCGCACTTCAAAGGACAAACTCTCCCTTGAGGATATGAACGGAGATGGGCTTCCCGACCTGGTATATAAAAGAAATAAAATAAGAGGTGGTCTGGGGTATTTTCCTATGGTATCGGACAAGGGTACCTACTATTTTGATAATGAAAACAGGAGGGATATCGGTTATAACGGCAGGCTTCTGGAAACCAAAACCACCAGCTTCAGTTATGGCTTTGATTTTACAGCCATAGCTGACTATTTCTATTTCGGGATGAACTGGAATAAGTTAAAGAACAATACGACCAGTTATACCACCGACTATAACCAGGATGGTATACCCGACATCGTGGGACCGGACGGAAATATAAACTTTGGAAGGCTGTCTTCCAACGGTGATCTAACTCTTATCGGAAGCAGCGAAAGCTCTTTGAACCCTGTGGTTAAACTCAATGACGTGTCCCAGGCAGACGATAATGAGACCCTTAAAGATTTTGAAATAGACCGGGTATGGATAGCGCCCTTTACAGGCCTTATCAATATTTATGGAACGGCCGGTATGGATGCCTCAGTAAAGGGAGAGGTACGTGTGGCTGTACAACACAACAATACCATACTGGGCTCCGGCAACTTTAGTACGGTAAACCGGAACAACCCCGCTACCATGTCCTACACCAACAGAGCTGTAACCGAAGGAGACCGTGTGATCTTCAGAGTAAGATCTGATGCAGATGGCCAGAACGACCTGCTTAAATGGAGCCCCCGCGTACAATACACGGGTGGTCTTGGAACCGCTTTTATAGATGCCGATGGTTATAACTGGGGAGATAATTTTTACCATCAGGCCTTTTTGGTATCATCGCCCCAGGGCGTTTCCTTTACGGGAGACCAGGAGATAAAAATTTCATGGCCCTCATTTTCCTTTGAGAACATGAGCGATGATGTCCTCTTAAAAGTCAATATCTCAGCAATCGATACCGCCACAAATGAGGAAATCCTGAACAAAACCTATATTAACACCACCTATAGCGGGGGAAGCCTGAATTCCGCTGCCAGCCAGTTTGAAGAAATTTCCAGCAGTGCCACCCTTGCTTCTTATGCATCACTGGCTACGGTTCCCGGTCTCACAGCGGCACACCAGGGTGTTATTTCCTTTGAGGTATGGAGTACATCAAACGTAAAATGGAACCGGATAGACTGGCGTCCCTCCGTGGAATTCAGCACAGAGGAATGTGGACAAACGGACAAAATTTCTTATCCCACGGTGTATTACGGCACCTACAACAGGTTGCTCCAGATGGGAGATCATACTTCTTTTGAGGGCGGATGTGAAGGCTTTTATATTCATCCCCAGCTGGAGACAAACGAAGAGAATATCCGAAGTCTTTTCTATGAAGATCAGTGGAACAGTAATCCGCCTGCTGAATATACCGCCTATTTTACGGTAAAGACCTATAACCTCTTACTGGCCAAATATGCCATGAAGCTTTTTAGTAACGGTATGTATGCTTTTTATCCTGTATCAGGAGGTGAGATTGCGGAGGCCCCGATTAATTTTGAAGAACCCCCGCAGGATTTGATCAACTGTGATGAACTGGCGCGAAATGAAGGACGGCTGTTTTTCGGTTTTTATTGTCCTGATAAAAAAGTAGCCACATTCATCCAAAATGCGTTATCCGGTATCTGGATGCGGGATCCGGGAGGAGCCCCTTTTCAGTCCTTTGGCAGTTTTAATATCTTTTACCAATACAGGAATGCCTTCCAGGACCAGATGTTACACTGGGGACAGTTCTGCTGGAGCGACTCCACGGAAACCGCTATGGATACGGCCGACCTGCACCTGGCCGCTATGGATGTGGTATTGGAAGACGGGGAGCCCAATGAGGATTATGACTACAGCGATATGGATCCGGAAGACAAAGACAACCTTCCTACCGAACTCTCCAGCCTGAGCAGTTCCCTGAACCCCATGGACATGAACTTTTTTATGCTCACAGCCAACAGGGGGGAAGTGAACCGGGAGCAATTGCGGGCATATATCCTTAATACAGCCGGGCCGGAAGAATATACAAAGCTGGACCGGTGGTCGATGATGGGATCGCACATGGCCGCCTATGGCGGAAGTGAGGGGAACATAGCCCCAGGTAAACTTGGCGAAGAAGAAAACACGCCTTCCCCGGCCCTGCCTGCCGTGGGCAACAGCGATTATACCGCCACCGGGGATATGCCCAAAAACCGCTCGCTCACCCTGGCTATATCAGCGGGAACCACCCTGAAAAAACTATCCGCAAACCTGGAAAGCGTCAGGATGGTCCTTTCACAGAATATAAAAGATGTCAAATATGATTCACACAACCTCTCTGAGTTTATAGACCTCAACGGGGATGGTTACCCGGACATCTTAAGGGACAATGGCTATGTGATCTATACCAGCCCCACAGGAGGGCAGCTTGCTCCGGAAACATATGCCAGTTCCGCTGTGGAAATGAGCGCTTCCGAAACCGATAATTATGGCTTTGTAGCTACGGGTAACTTTATAAACGAAGATGCCCGGTTTCTTAAAAAGGCCAGTGCCCCCGCATCCGTGAACTTTGGTAACAATACCACTACCTCCGCATGGATGGATCTCAACGGAGATGGCCTGCCCGATTATATGTTCAAGCCCAGCGATAACATCAAAGTGATGCTCAGTAAGGGGTACAGCCTGGCAGGAGCAGGGGACCTTCTGACCACCACCGGAACCCCATTGCAGGAAATGCCCGAAAGCTCAAATCTCAGCTGGAGCGTGGGGGCCAATACAGGATTGGGCAACCCAGGCAGTACCACATCAGTGGAAGTCCGGGTCGCCAGCAACGGGGAAGACAGACTTGCCGCCAGTTTTTCGGTAGGCCTGAATATTAATGAATCCGGTACCAAAACCAAAACCGCCTTTATGGATGTCAACGGGGATAACCTGCCCGACCAGATCATCTATTCGGACGATTCCTTTGATATACTGATCAATACGGGAACAGCATGGAAAAGCTGCCAGCAATGTGGTTCTTTTAACCCCGAAGATCTGGGAAAGACCGGGAATATAGGAGTGTCCGGCAACGCTTCCCTCACAGCAGGCTTCCCGATTATCACCTTTTTGGCAGTCAAGCTAAAATTGTCAGCCAACCTCAACGGGTCGGTGGACTTTGCTGTGAACCGGGTGATGTCAGGTTTCAGGGACATGAACGGGGACGGGATAGCCGATTATATTGAGTCCACTAATGAAGGTGACCTGCAGGTTTCATATGCAAAGTTAGGTAAGAGCAACCTGCTGAAGCAAGTGACCAATCCTTTGGGCGGCAGCTTTAGCCTGGATTATGAATTGCTGGGCAACAAAAAAGGCACGGAACCGGAAGTGGTGAAGATCCATAAATCGGATAACCGCGGGCGTATGGTATGGGACATGCCCTTTAGCAAGTGGGTGATGCATACCCTGACCATGAATGACGGCTACCGCTTTGATTCAGGTACCGACCTGGACGGTGTGGATACCCTTCAGATCGCCTTCCGGTATGACGGGGGGATCAAAAGCCGTAATGAAAGAGATTTTCTAGGGTTTATGCGGATCCAAACGGTTAATCCCTATATCCGTGTAGAAAGTGCAGCTTTACAGGAAGGGATTCCTGAAACTGTACCACCGTGTGAGGGCGGAGAAGGTAGCCTGACTGTAAAGCCTTATTCGGTTTATCATACTTCGGAGGTTGTACAATATCCCGATATTACATCGCTTACACCTGAAAAGTTAAACAACCTGAACTTTACCAAAAACCTGGTAAT
>NZNV01000015.1 GCA_002695025.1 Owenweeksia sp. | reverse complement strand
CCGGTCTTTAAGATTCTCATAAAACCCTTCAAACAGATCATTGTACCTGTCTCTGATTTCAACTTTCTCTGCCGATAGTTGTGTACTGGACAAGTCGAAATTGCAAATCGGTTGGTCTTTACCGGTTTCTTCCAGGTAATCCAGGAAGTTTTGAATCTTGAGAGTATAACTTCTTACGGTATCTTCCGCAAACCGGGTCATTTTACGGGTTTTAATAGTCCCGCTTGAAATACCTTGTATGTAGTCTTTAAGGGCTTTGGATAAACCGATTGATTCAGGGGAAACAGAGAGATCGTTGACACTGGCCTTAACACGATTTCGATCCTTAAAAGGTAAGGTCAGAGCTTTTAGCTTTTCCACAGTGGATACATCCTGACCGATTAAAGCATTCTCTACTTTACTTCGAAGGGATCTGCATCGGGCCGCAACCTGCCTGGCCTCTACTGACCGATCTTCCGTGCAAGTAACACGATTAAACTTTACTCCCTTTGGTAATTTCTCTCCGGTACTGATCCGGTCCCTTACATCTTCCTTACCTGTATAGATCCTTAGAACAATCGCTCTACTTTTAGAATCTCTAAGGCTAAATTTGAAATCAAGCCCGGCATTAACTTTGTAATCCATAGTTTTGAATTTGTGCAGCTGAAAACCGAGGCGAAAAGTACTTTGGCGATGAAACACCATTGCAAAAAAACAAGGGTATCCATTTTGGTGCCGGACACAATGCCGGACACAATAGGGTATTCTCAAAATGGTGAAAGTCCCACAACCCGCATAAAAAAAGCCCCACCGAGGCGGGGCTTAATTAACCTAAAAGGTCAAGTCATGAAACCTCCCCACTGTCTAGAATAATCTAAAGTTATCTAAAGGTGCTTATTTATAGAGAATTGCTCTTTATCTAAACTATCTACTGGTTTAACATTATTTGAACAAATCTAAAGTTTATTATGAGATAGCTACACAGTGGCGTATAGTGTGTAGCTGTAAAGTGTGTTTTCTAATATTCAGCCCCTGATGAAAAGAACATCGGGCTGATTCTATTCGAAGGTTTGAACGTCGTCACCTCTCCCGCTGCATTCTGGCTCATTAACGCAGATTAATTCGCCTCCCTGTTTCTTGCCCTGAGATTTAAGGAACCTTGCCCCACACTTTTTGCATCGACAATTCCAAGGCTGATCATCCTTCTCAAGACCTAATTGCTTACCCAAAATATTATATGCCTCTTCAAAAGCTATAATAATCCTTCCAGCTTCTTCACCACTCAATGGTCTATCACGTTTACCATGCAATCTGGAAACAAGGTTGTTTAAGGCACTAGGCTTTTCCACTAACCCAGTCATCCTGGCAATTGCAGAGGTTTTGACAAACTCTAGTTCACTTAGTTTTTTAACTCTTTGAACAATTGAACTTTCACTCATTTATCGTCTATTTCTAAATAAAAACCGAAATTTAAGTATATTCTCAAACCAAATCCCTCACAGACTTTTATTCAATCATCACAAAATATTAATTGAACTGAATCTAGGAGTCTATCAATCTTAGTTAATTGAGCGGGTAATCTAGCTCCGAAAAGGATTTCTTCAGAATTTCTTCTAAATGCTATTATTAATTTGGCTTTATGAAGATATTGGTGATCGAAGATGAGAAAGAACTTGCTCAAGACATGGTAAAATACCTCAGCAATGAGCAATACCTATGCGAATGGGTTTCAGAATACCGCATCGCATTGGAGAAGATAAACACCTATGAGTATGACTGCATCTTGCTGGATCTCATGCTCCCCGGTGGTGATGGCCTTTCCCTCTTAGAGGAACTGAAAAATAGTAACAAGCAGGATGGAGTGATCATTATATCTGCGAAAAATTCCATTGAGGAAAAAGTAAAAGGCCTCAAGCTGGGAGCCGATGATTATCTGGCCAAGCCCTTTCATCAGGCAGAACTGGCTGCACGTATAGAATCCCTGATCAGACGGAAGCAGTTTGACAGCAATAACCTCATCGTTCATAATGAGCTCTCCATTGAAATACATGCCAAGACAGTAAGCGTGCATAACAAGCAGGTAAATCTTACCAAAAAGGAATATGACCTACTCCTGTTTTTCATGGGCAATAAAAACCGGGTACTTTCCAAAGGAGCCCTAGCCGAGCACCTTTCGGGCGACTTTGCTGATATGTTTGATAACCACGATTTTGTATACGCACATGTAAAAAATTTGAAGCGAAAGCTCAGGGAAAAGAATTATGGCGACTACATTAAAACCATTTATGGAACCGGGTATAAATGGGAAGCATGACCAGGTTACTGACTAAACCCCTGAAGGCCTTTGCCATTTATGCGCTTATCATTTTACTGGTAAGCATTCCGGTATACGTGCTGGTGGTGGATTACATCTGGGTAAATGAGCTGGATGAAAACAACTGGCTCACTATACAGCATACCAAACAACGACTGCAGGTCCATGACCTTACCGCAGATGAAATAGAACGGATAAATCGCCTGTGGGGAGAACTGCAACCCGGTCTCTCCATAGAGAAAGCTGAAACCAAAATTGCTCCCGCAGATAGCTTTTACGAAATAACCCGGCCCAACTTCTATGATGCCGAAGATGATGCCGATCGCTTTCGCGGATTAAGGACTTATGTGATGCTAAATGGTGAAACCTACTGGCTAATCATTGAGACGAATGTGGAAGAATGGGACGAAACCTTTATCGCCATAGCCGTGGTTACCCTTATTTTTTTTACCATTCTTATCCTAGGATTTGTAATCCTTAACCGCAGGATAACGGCCAAAACTTGGAAGCCTTTCTACCAGACACTTCAATCCTTACAATCTTTTGAGCTTTCCAAAAACCAGAAACTTCTATTGCCATCCACGGATATACTGGAATTCCAGGAAATGAATAAGTCTTTGGAGCAGTTGCTTAAAAACAATATGGATACCTACGAGCAACAAAAATCCTTTACGGAAAACGCCTCGCATGAGCTGCAAACGCCAATAGCCCTGCTTAAATCCAAACTCGACATATTGTTACAACACAAGGACATATCACCGGAGATCTCTGAAATACTCGCGGGTATAGAGCCTGCTCTTTCACGACTCTCCAGGATCAACAAGAATTTACTAGTATTGGCCAAGGTGGAAAACCGGCAATACAGTGAAAATAAACCCCTGGGTGTGCAGGAATATATCCTTTCGGCTCAATCCCTTTTTGAAGATTATATCAACGATAAAGAACTGGATGTTACCTTGGCAATACAAGCCAATTTTAAGATAATGGCCAATCCTTTTTTACTGGAAACCCTTATTTACAATTTGTTTTCAAACGCTATCCGTCATACCCCTGTGAGTGGCCAAATCCACATTGAGCTTAAAGGTCAAACACTATCATTTTCCAACTCGGGGAAAGCGGCCCTGGATATCACTCAACTATTCAAACGCTTTTCAAGCACCTCGAAAGACCGGGTAAGCAGTGGTCTCGGCCTAGCCATTATCAAGGAAGTAGCCCTCAAGTACAATTGGTCCATAGAATACTATTTCAGGAATGATCTCCACACCTTTTCCGTAAGGTTCTGAGAATTCCAAATTTCTTCTAATTCCTTCCGGAGGTTTGCATGGTAAAATTTAAAATCACGGAACCATGAAAAATTTAATGCTCATTGCGGTGCTACTGTTTGCTTTTGGCATACAGTCATGCGCCCAGAAATCCGACACTAAAAAAGTTCCCGAACAGGTTTTATCGGCCTTTAAAGCAAAGTTCCAGGATGTTGAAAAAGCAAAATGGGAAATGGAAAATGACACGGAATGGGAAGCCGAATTTAAAATGGACGGTATCGAATACTCCGCCAGCTTTACTGCTAAGGGTACGTGGAAGGAAACGGAACATGAGATCAAAAACTCCGAGATCCCTGCAAACATCCGTACTATCCTCGATCAGAATTTTACTGATTATGATATCGAGGAGGCCGAAATGGGTGAAGGACCCTTAGGTAAATTCTATGAATTTGAAATTGAGACAGACCACGATGAGTTTGAAGTAATGATTGACTCACAAGGAAAGCTCACCAAACAAAAAGACGAGGACGATAAAGATGAGGACGAGGATTAGCCACTTTATCTTCCTATGTATAGCGCTGCCGGTAGTGCTGATGGGGCAAAAGACATCCGTTTCCATATCCGGCACCATAAAAGGCAAGGCCACAGGAGAGGCCTTACCCTTTGTAAATGTGGTTCTGAAAAAGCAAACCGACTCGAGTTTTACAGCTGGCACCATTACCAATGACAAAGGTATTTTCACTCTCTCGGAGGTAGCACCCAGAGATTACCTGCTCCAAGTTTCCTACATCGGATATAAAAAACATGAGAGCCCAATTTACGTAGGGTCTAATTCAAGATATCTTGACCTCGGCATCATAACGCTGGAAGAGAGTAATCAGCAATTGGGAGAAGTTGTGGTAACCGCCAAAAAAGATGCGGTGGCCGGTACCATGGACAAGAAAACCTACACCGTTCAGGACAATGTAAGCCAGGGTGGTGGCAGCGTATTGCAATCCATGAACAACCTGCCGGGAGTGACCAGCCAGGATGGAGAAATACAATTACGGGGAAGCAGCCAGGTTTTGGTCTTGATTGACGGCAAGCAAACCGCTATCACCGGCTTTGGCAATCAAAAGGGGCTGGACAACCTGCCTGCTTCAGCCGTGGAAAAAATTGAGATCATCAACAACCCATCCGCTAAGTATGATGCCAATGGAAATGCTGGTATCATCAACATTATCCTTAAAAAGGAACAACAGCAAGGACTCAATGGCAAGTTAGGTCTTACAACCGGTCTTGGTGCATTATGGGTACGTAAGGAGAATCTACCCGGCATTCGCCCACAATACCAGACCACGCCTAAGATCAACCCTTCCGTTTCGCTTAATTACCGAAGGAAGAAGATCAACTTTTTTGTACAGGCGGACCACTTGTACTCCGAAACGCTCAATAAGAATGAATTTGTAACCCGCACCTATGATGATGGTACGGTGATCAACCAACAATTGAAAAGAAACCGCAATACTCATTTCTTTAATTCCAAGGCGGGTGTGGATTGGTTTATAGATGACTTTAACACTTTAACCGTTTCAGGACTGTTCAGTCATGAATCCATAAAAGACTATGGTGATCAACCTTTTTTTAGCGGGAATACCGGTGAAAGTGTCCGGCTTTGGCAGTTCCTGGAAGATGAGGTGGTGACTGCAAGTATGGGGTCACTGGCTTATGAACACCGGTTCTCACAGCCGGGCCACAAACTAAGCGCAGGCTTCAATTACACCTTTGACCGGGAAAATGAAAGCTATTTCTTTACCAATACACGCCCTGCATTTACCGCTGATGAATCATTCCATCTGATTGCAGACCAAAAAGTGGCTGACTTTAACCTGGACTATACCAGACCCATGAAGCATGGTTTACTGGAAACGGGATTTAAGTTCCGGAGCAGGACCATTCCTACCAATATGCAGTTCAATCCTTCACCCGGCAACTCGGTACTGGATACCGGAGCTGACGGAATAGCCACCTACAAGGAAACCATTCCGGCACTATACGGCAACTACACCTACGAAGTGAAAAAGCTGGAGACAGAGATAGGACTCCGGTTGGAATATGTAGACCTGAAATATGATGTCGACCCGAATCACAACACCTACCAAAGTGATGGTTACAAATACTTCCAGCCCTTTCCCAATGTCCGAATAACCTATAAGATCAATGAACGGAACCGTTTATCGGCTTTTTACAACCGCAGGGTAGACCGCCCGGACGAAGTGGATATCCGCATTTTCCCCAAGTATGATGACGCGGAGATCATTAAGGTTGGTAATCCCGGATTACAACCCCAATTCACTAACAGTTTTGAATTGGGTTATAAAAATGTCTGGAATACGGGTTACTTTTATGGAGCAGCCTATCATCGTACTTCAGACGGTACCATCACACGCATTGCCACCACGGTAGATACCACCAACCTCATCTACAACATCTCCCAGAACGTAGGGAAGAGCTTCAATACGGGTATTGAAGTGGTTATCAACCAGAAACTTAATGATAAGGTTAACATGAACCTCAACCTGAACGCCTATCATAACCAGATCGATGCTTTTAAGGTGGTCAATCAATACCCGGTGGTGCATACTTTTAATTCGGAGCAGGAAGAGATCTATACTGGCAACCTTAAGCTGAATACTAATTTCAGGTTTGCACAAAATACCGAAGTACAACTTACCGCAATCTACCTGGCCCCGGATATCATTCCGCAAGGCACCATTCACTCCAGGTTTTCCCTGGACCTGGGAGTTAAAAAATCTATTCAGAACGGCAGGGGCGAATTATTTCTCAATGCCTCGGACCTGCTTAATACCATGATCATGAGGAAAACTATCCAGGGGAATAATTTCTCGTATACCAGCGCGGACTATTATGAAACGCAGGTGATCCGCTTTGGGTATAATTTCAAATTTTAATCATTCATGAGACATGATCCGCAATTTCAGAATGAAACTGACCCCAACCTGGTAAAACCTCTCCCGATTAAAAAACTATCCCTGCTCCGAGTAATTTTGACTAAACTACCATCATTCTGCGCCTATTGTGGCAGACATTATACAAGATGCTACTCAAGGGAAGCCGGTTTATACCCTTTACCACTAATGGGGAAATGTTGCCCTAACGGTCATGAGGGATATATTGATGAATACATAGGGCATAGTAAGGTTCGCAAAAGATTTGATATGATTAAAACATAGCCTTATCTACTCTATATCTGAGAGCCATTAATATTCCCTATTCGAAGAAATTTCTACGGGTGCTTCAATATTTCCTTAAGGGCTTTTCTACGACTCTCGTAAATATCCCTACGCAGCATTTTAAGCAGCCTTTCTTCATCCCGGCTTAATTCTTCTCTTTGTACCATTCCCGGTGGCGGTTCTTTATGCTCATACTCGCGCTGGTATTTGGCTGCGCACCAGGTAACT
>NZNV01000014.1 GCA_002695025.1 Owenweeksia sp. | reverse complement strand
CGCTGCGCTGTGGCATTCAAGAAAAAAGTAAAACAGATAATGAGAAACAGGGTATTCTTCACACTTTAAAAATAAGCATAAAAGCGGTACACCGGGGGGGCATACCGCTTCTTACATTCCAATTACCCCTTCCAACGTTCAAAACTTTGGAAGGGCTTGCTGTATAGACCTTCCAGGTTTTTAGAACCCGGAAGGTCTCATATTGGCTTCTGTTTATTCTATCGTCAGTTTTTCGGTATAGAACCGCTTGTCCCCGCGCTCCACACTCAGCAGGTAGAGCCCCGGGCTCAGTTCATGGGTTTGGATCAGCAGGATATTGCGTTTAGCATCCCGTACCTCCAGGCTTTGCAACAGCTTGCCGTTCAGGTCGCGCAACACCACCCTAAAGCCTTCTGTAAGCCCCGCTTCCAGCCAGTTCCACTGCAATACAGTATGCGCACCGGCCGGGTTGGGGTACAATTTAAAAGAGGAGGAAGGCTGCAGGGGGCGTTCGGTAGTACGATAATCCGCTGCTTTTTTACCCTGCCCGTCATCCAGAATGGGCTCTATGTATTCCGCCTCTTCCCCGTTGAGGCGGAGCAGCGTACGGGCACGGCCCACCGCAGTGCCCGTACCATTCTCCACGATATCCGCCAGGGTATTGAGGGCATCTCCTTCCAGGGCATCCATACCCACTTCTTCGTTTATAGCGGTGCTCACCACCGTATAATACTCCTGCATAGAGGCGTATTCCGCTACTTCAAAATCGCCCATCTCGCATTCCGCGGCCATGGCCGTAAGTTCTGCAGCGGCCGTGCTTAGATCCTCCTTACCCAGGTACATATCAATGAGGGCATAGCGGAAATGCGGCTCGTCCCGGTACTTCAAATGGGTACGGATGGCCTCCGCCTGGCTGCCATCTCCACTGTTCACATTCTGCTCCGTATAAAAATCCAGCAGTTGCAGGGACAGCCGGTGGCTTTCCAGTTCCTGGCCGGCAATATCCGCTTCCAGCACGTCTTTGGCCGTAACGGTCTGCCTTTCGTTCTCTATATCGTCCAGGCTTTGCTGGCTCAGGGCCGGCTCACGGTTCACCAGTGCTTCCCACACCGCCTCATCCCGCGCTCCGTGGGGATTGGCTACCATGATATTGCGCAGGGCCAGCTCCGGGTAGTCCTGGATCTCCACCAGGTTCAGCAGGTTCTCTTCAGAAACATAGGGAGCCATATACATCAGGTCTTCGTATAGGTCCTGGTAGTCCTCCTGGTCTGCTGCAAAAAGGATCTGCGCCTCCAAAGCCGGGGTACTGCCTTCATCAATGAGCTGTTCCAGCAGGTCGCGGTCATCGGCAATATCCGCCTCCAGGGCGTAGATACCCCCCAGGGTAGTGGTGGGGTTTGTCACTTGAGGAGCCAGAGGCCGGTCAGGACACTTGCCTAAATAATCTACTGGTTCAGCAATTGGCAGAATCGTTACACCAGCTGAAATATTGTTTGGAACAGCCCGGGTACTACCTTGCCCATAATTATAAATAATGGGATCGCCATTATTGCTGATATGGGTGGAGGAGGCTGAACTGAAGAGGTTATTGGCAATATTACCTGACGCATAAAAACCTTGTATCTCTGCTACAGCTCCAGAACCAATACGGATATCGGTGGCATTGTCCGCGCTAAAGCCCAGGTCATTACAGATGAAATTAATGCCTTGTTTTGGGTCATTCTGGCTGCGGTTGGTGCCAATCCCCTGCAAAGCCCAGCGGAAGCCGTCAATGTGGTTTTTATACACCTGGTCGCTTTCCCCGCTATTGTCCTTCACTACTATACCCACGTGCTCCTCTTCAAATTCCAGGCTGCTGGCCAGGGTATTGTCATGCAACTGGAAGAGGTTGCTGTAATCCATATAAATACCGTAATAAGCCGGCTGAAAGGTATTGGGGTTGGGAGGGCTGTACCCGCCTGGGCTCTCTGCTATGCTAATGTTGTTATGCGCCACTTTGGCGCCCTGGGTATTGCCCAGGTATACGGAATGGATATTTTCCGTAAAGGTATTGCCGGTAATCCGTATGGGGTAATTCATCTGCGCCAGTACGTTGTTCTGGCTGCGTATGGCATCTGCGTATTTGGAAAAAGTACATCCGGTGCTGCCGTTCTTTTCCACCCGGTAGGTGGCATCTACGGTAAAAAGGCCGCCCCCCGCATGCTGAAAACCGCTGGTGTGGTTGTTGGTGAAGCTACAGCCCTTGATCACCACACCTTCCACATCCCACATACTGATACTGGAGAGCATGGTTTCTATGCGGAAATCATTGTTCCGTTCAAACGTACAATTGGTAAAGCTGGCGCGGTACGGTAAGGGATCCCCACTGGGGTCTTCGCGGTGGTAGCTGGCCAGGGCCACATCCCTGCGGTTATTGGTAAAAGCAGCCCCGCTCACTTCAATAATACCACCCATACTATTAGGGGCATACCAGTCACTGCCGCTGCCAGGCTCATAATTGGTAATGGCATCACGGGCGTTGGAAAGGCTACCCCCGTTAATGACCAGCCGGCCATGCTTGGCGTAACTTTGTTCAGGATCGGAACTACCGATCACGTGAATACCACCCCACTGGCCGCAGGATGATGTTATTTCACCCGTAAGCGTAAGCTGGCTGCCGGGTTCAATGTAGATGCGGTTGTCGGTACCATTAAACACCAGTTTTCCGGACAGGGTAAGTTGCGCGCCATTGGTAATGCGTATGTCCGAGCCCATCAGGCGACTCCCGCTCCAGCTTTCGTTCTGGCTGATGGTTACCTCCCCTGCCCCCTGGGTAGTGGCTTCCGGGAGGTCTGCCATCCAAAGGCCTTTACCAAAAGTGGAGGCATATATCTTACCGAGGCAGGGATCTATCTGTAGTTTGGTAACTACAGAAACCGTAAAATCCCTGTTAAAACACTCCCATTGACCCACCTGCGGATCATAACGATATACCCCGGCATCAGTAGCTACAAACAAAATTCCGTTGGTTCCTTCCTGGTACACCATATCATTAATGGGTACCGCCAGTAAACCGGTTGAAATATCGGTCCAGCTTTGTCCGCCATCCGTAGATTTCAACACCTTTTGAAAGGCATCACAGCTTGTTCCTCCCAGGGGGGCAAAACCTCCGGTGGCTACATAAACCACGTTGGGATTGGCCGGGTCTACCACTATATTGGTAATATGGCGCCATTCCAAAGCCTGCGATAGTATCGGTACATTGGTAATATCGGTAGTAGTGGTGCCCTGTACTTTATACAGCTTATAACGCGGAATATTGGAAGGATTGGCGTTGCTATTATGGTACCCGTCCTCATAGGCAATATACATCGTATTATTACCATCATGGGATATCCCCACCGCAGAAATACGGGTAAGGTCCGCATCACTTTGTGGGTTGTCCCACAGGGTAGACCAATTCTTGGTGGAATAATTGTATTCAAGGAGATCTTTGGTGCCGTAAATTACGTCCTGGGTTTGGGGATGCAGGTAGTATTTTTCACCCAGTTTCCATCCTCCGGGAGCAACCATACCTGATAAGGTACCGGCAATATTGTTATAAATTGTCCATCCGTTGTTGTTGCGAATTATTGTTTTAGTCTTATCCAGGCGATTGGTGAGGGTCCAACCTCCATCACCACCAGTTATATTTCCCCATTCATTATTGGCAAACCTCCAGCTTCCGGCATCCTGCACCCCTACTATAATTTTTTCATTAATACCATCGTAAGGCAGGTCAAAACCATAGAACTGAGCCAGTAAAAGTCCGGTTCCATTAATGGAAGTCCAGCTCGTTCCGCTGTTGGTGCTCAGACTCACCCCTCCATCGTTACCCGCCAGTATCTTATCCTCGCTCCCGCTTTGATCCAAAAACCGCAATGCGCGTACATCCGGATGCCAATCCATGCTCCAACTGCCGCACCCACCGGTTGTTTTAACGGCCATAGTGGAGGTACCAGGATCTTTTCTGAAAACACTGCAATTGGCAAAATAAACACGATCCTTATTCTTATCCGAAATTTCAAACTGCCCCCGGTAGAAATTAAAATAGAGTTCACTACCACTTGTGGATATTCCCAGATCTGTCCAATTACTTCCCTCATCCAAAGACTTCATGAGGTGAAACGCCCCACCAGCCTCTGAAAACCCGATATATACATAGTTGGGATCTGAGTCCGTTACTTCAATTTGCAGGTTTTGAAAGATGGGATAGCCCATGGACGTAATTTCTGTAAAAGAAACCCCTGCATCTACTGACTTCCAAAGTCGTGCACCTCCTGAAGCCAAAATTTTTGTTGATATATAAATGGTATTGGAAGAAGATTCAATTTCCAGATCCGTCAAAAATTCAAGGCTATTGGGAAAGGCAGGGTTGCCGGAAAAAGCCGTTGACGTCCAGCTTGCTCCCCCATTTGTGCTTTTATAGAATTTAAGTCCCCCAATGGCATAGATAATATTGCTGTTGGATGGGTCAAACACTATTTTTTGGATATTGAGATCAAAGCCATAGCCGTTGGCATTGGTTAGGATAGATGCCCAGGTTTGTCCCCCATTGGTACTTTTATAAATACCGTAACCCGATTTATGCTCATCTGCCATGGTGCGGTTTGTAGTAGCCATATACACCGTTTGGGGATTGTCGGGGTGCAATTCTACCCAGTTTATACCCAGTGACGGCAGGCGTAATTGATCGGTTACACTGACCCAATCCTGCCCACCGTTTACGGTTTTATACAGCCCGGCTGTATTACTTCCTGCATATATCGTGGCATGGTCCGTAGGGTCAGCCACTACTGAAGTAACAATACCGGCTCTGTGCTTAACGGTTTGCTGACGGGTGGGACCCACAAAAGACCAACTTTTATTGTCAACACTGGTATTACAAATGTTGCAAGTACCGTTCATTAATCGGGTGTAAAAATCAGCCATAGGTTCATGGCTTCCTCCTTCCACACTATCGGCCTGAGACCGTGAAGACCAATACGATCTCCAGCGGTTATAGAATTTGAACAAGCGCTGATTTTCAGAACTGGAATCGGCACTTAAAAGGTTTTCAAAATAAGTATCGGTTTCCTGGATCACTTCTGCCGTAGAGCTTGAGGTGGAAGTACCTATTGAATAGGCCTGCGGCCAGGCTGTATTACCTATTATACATAGTGTAAATACAAAGAGAATTCTTCTCATTGGTTTAGCTTTAAGTTGTGCTCAAAACTTCTCTTTTTTTCCTACTTTCACAATGCCATTTTACCCTAACTTATTCTTGATTATCCTAAATTTTAATTTATGCCTAAGCATAATTATACCCTCAGGCTAAAAGAGTGGCGAAAAACCAGAGATCTTAGCCAGACAGAACTTGCCTTTAGACTCAACCTGGATCAAAGCCAGTACAGTAAACTGGAACGCGGGTTAACAGAACCCAAACTGAGCCAGTTGTTGAATATTTGTGCGGTTTTAAATATTGATATGGGGCAATTGATAGAAAGTAAGTGGGTAGCGGTTTGCGCTGTAACGGAAAATGAGGCGAGCCCAGGCAACCATTACCGGGCACTGGAACGTCAAATAAACGGTCAACGTTTGGAGTTAAAGCGATTAACCCAACTTATTGAAAGCTTATACGAGAGCGAAATGGCTTTTGAAAAAGAGGACCGGATTTTTTCCCGAACATAGCAGGGTTCCGCTTCTTATGCTGGAATGGGCTTTTTCTCCAGGCATACCCCAGTACTGATTAAGCATTTGCTCTACTTATCACTTTTGCACTGAACACATAGCCTTTAAAAATGAACCTATGTTCAAAGAATTTTTTCTCTGTAGCATCGGGAATGAGGCCTGACTACAGCCCGGAGGAGCGGGAGACTTATTTCAAATCATTGGCCGCTGATCCGGGCTGAGCAGTTGTATTTTTTTAGCATGGGAAAGCGTGGATAAGACCCGCTTTTTTGCGAAGGGTATTCCAGCGTGATTCGATAACCTTCATCCGTAAATCTGCAGAGAGGACATCTTCAGTCAGCAGGTACTCCAGGAAAGAATGATACAGCTCGTTTTTGATATCTTCGGTTGCCATAACTACATTGTTTTAAGATTATATTATTACTGGTATCAAATGTAGCAGCAAGTGTATAGGCGGTTAAAACGATTCGATAAATGACCGGATCCGGGGGATGGTTTTCAGGATTTTGAAGATGAATATTTAGCCGGTAGGTGAAAAATGATCGGTATTCATGTGATGGTACCGGGCTTTGAGATCCAAAAGCTGGCGGGAAAGCTGGTTGTAGATAAAATGATGATCATTAATGGTACCCACCACCATCTCGAAACATCTACGATCCATAAAGAGCGCCTTAACAGGGGTAAGACTTTGCCAGTTAAAAAGGTGTAAACGGAATTGCAGGAATTCTTCCAGGCCCACCATATCACCAGTATCCAGATGCATAAGAGTTTGATCACCAACAAACTGCCGCACCGAACCCGACAGTATCCAGTAAAATCCACAGGGCGCATCACCCTGCCGGAAAAGAAATTCCTCGGCCCGGTCAAATACTATATAGCTACTGTGAAAAACCAGCGATTCGGCCTGTTCGGCACTGGCTCCGGGCCATTTTCGTTTTACCCAGTCTATGCGTTCATCATACGTCATGGCGCTTTACTTCAGCATTCAGGAGCTAAAGTATAGCAGGGTCTGTTTCTGAAAAATGATTTTTGTCAGCTTACTCAAAAACGGAGGCAATCTTCCGCAGCGCGGCCCGGTCTTCCAGTTTTATCCTGCGCCCCTGGGTGGAAATACAACCTTCATCCTTCAGCTCGGAAAGCAAGCGAATAGCCGACTCTGTAGCTGTCCCCACCATATTGGCGATCTCCTCACGAGTAAGTTTGATATCAATGTAACCCTCCTCATCTTCACCAAAAGTGGCACGCAGCACCAGCATGATCTCAGCCAGCCTTTCCCGGACGGTCTTTTGCGCCAGGCTGGCAATCATTTTACCGGCTTCACCCAGTTCATGACAGGAAAGTTTCAGTACGTTCAGTGAGAATTTCGGGTTCTCCTCAATCACCTCAAAGAAGGACGATTTAGGGATATAACAAGCATAGGTATCTTCAAGGGCGGTAATAGAAGCGCTGATAGGCTCATCACTAAGTATACTGCGGTAACCGATCAAGTCACCATTGGTAGCAAAGCGTATGATCTGCTCCTTACCCTCCGAACCTATTTTGAACAGCTTGGCCTTTCCCCTATGGATACAATACACCCCCTGCGGGCGGGCACCTTCATGCATGATTACCTGTCCTTTACGGAAGGCCACGCATGTTTTCAATTTACTGATGGTGTCCAGTTCATCTGTGCCCAGGTTGTGGAATGCACTCTGCGATCTGTTCTGGCAAAACTGGCAGTGAAGAGGCGGTTCAATGCTTTCTTTGGTGGGTTTCATAATACCCCAAAAGTATGACAATTGTCATTTTCCTGCCCAATCCTATGCCGGATTTTTGGGGTATGCAACAATATACTGCCACTCAACTGGAATGCGACCACTGCCATCAGCCGGTAATTGATAAGGTTATAGGGGATGACGGTAAAAAAGTGTATTGCTGTTATGGCTGTAAGGTGGTAGATGAATTATTACTGGAAAAGCGAAGCCTGCTGGATCCGGGTAGTCTGCCGGTACACCAGTACGCCTACCTTGACGAAAGCAAAATACGCAGCAGCCTGCTGGATTTTGAAGAAGGCCATTTTGCACGGGTACGCATGCACCTGCCGGCCATTCACTGCTCCAGTTGCATATACCTTTTGGAAAGCCTGCCCGAAGTGGAAGAGTCCGTATTGGAAGTGCAGGTTCATTTTGCGCGTAAGGAAGCTACCCTTACCTTTCGCTCAGATCGTTTACGCCTTTCGCAGCTTGCGGCTCTGCTGGATTACATCGGTTATACGCCTGATTTCCATACCCGGCTGAAGGGTAGTTCCAAAAAACGTAACGGGCTCCTGATCCAACTGGGCATAGCCGGTTTCTTTTTTGGCAACACCATGCTCCTGGCCCTGCCGGAATACCTTCACAGCAGCCTGGCCTCAGACCCATCCCTGCAAAACTTCTTTCGCTACCTGATGCTACTTTTCAGCCTGCCGGTGGTTACTTTTAGTGCTAAGGACTATTTCATCAACGCATTTAAAGCCTTACGTGCAGGAATCCTCAGCATTGACCTGCCCATTGCCCTGGGAGTGAGCGTGCTCTTCATCCGCTCCGTATACGAAGTGTTCACCTTTACAGGCTCCGGTTACTTTGACAGCCTTAGCGGGCTCATCTTCTTCCTGCTGATCGGTAAATGGTATCAGCAAAAAACCTATTCCAACTTTTCCTTTGACCGTGATTTTCGCTCTTTTCTACCGTTGGCAGCTAACCTCGTGTTGAAGAACGGCCATGAAAAACCCATTTCCGTAGATGACCTGGAAAAGGGAGATACTATTGTAGTGCGCCAGGGCGAAGTGGTGCCAGCCGATGCCCTATTGGTCAGCAAAAGCTGCCAGGCAGATTACAGTTACATAACCGGTGAATCCATACCCGTAAGTAAGCAGCAAGGTGAAACCGTATTTGCCGGTGCCCGGATACAGGGAACAGCGGCCCAACTGGAAGTAAAAACCTCCGTAGACCGTTCCTACCTTTCTTCCCTCTGGAAGAACGACAGCTTTAAGCATACAGACCACAAAAAGGGAGGCGCCCTCACCGATCGTATTTCCCGCTACTTTACCCCTGCCATCATAGCCATTGCCGGAATAGCCGCCCTCGCCTGGTCCTTTACCGATATTTCCAAAGCCGCTACAGTTTTTACCGCAGTATTGATCGTAGCCTGCCCATGTGCGCTCGCCCTGGCTGAGCCCTTTGCCTCGGGCAGCATGATGCGCTGGTTTGGCCGCTATGGTCTTTACCTGAAAAGCGCGGATGTGCTTAACCGTATGGCCGGGATCAGTCGTATTGTTTTTGATAAGACCGGCACGCTTACCCATCAGAATGATATCCGTGTGCAATGGAATGGCACCACACTTTCTGCGGGTCAGAAAAGGGATATTGCCTCCGTAGCTCTGAATGCCCAGCACCCGCTGGCCAAACCCTTAGTCGCCTTTTTGGATAATGACACCGCCCAAGCTGATGCACCCACTCAGTTTACGGAAGCCAGCGGGGAGGGCGTTACCGCCCTGGTAAGCGGAACCGCTTACCGGCTGGGCAAAGCCTCTTACCTGAACATTCGTGATAAAGCACAAACCACGGCCGTGTACGTGGAGGCAGATGGTGAGCTTCTGGGGCATTTTTCCTTTTACCAGCAAGCGCGTACGGAAACCACCGAAGTACTCGGTAAACTGCAGGAAGAATACAGCGTATCCCTGTTGAGTGGTGATAATGAAGCCGAACGCCAGCGCTTTGAAAACATACTGGGCCCCAAAGCCTCTCTCCTCTTTAACCAATCCCCGCACCAAAAGCTGGAACACCTGCAAAATTTGCAAAATAAAGGCGAAAGAGTAGCCATGATCGGTGACGGGCTCAATGATGCCGGGGCTTTACAGCAAAGCGAAGTAGGCATCAGCATTTGCGAAAGGAACGTGAATTTTTTCCCCGCCAGTGATGCCTTGTTGCTGGCCGATTCTTTTGGCAAGCTGGACCACTTCATGCAGCTGAGCCGGGTTAACCGTAAAGTCATTTACCGCGCTTTCACCCTTTCCCTGCTTTACAACGTAGTAGGGTTAAGTTTTGCGGTGGCCGGAGTATTGAGTCCGCTGGTATGCGCCATCCTGATGCCGGTAAGTTCCGTGTCCGTGGTGGTATTCACCACTCTGGCCAGTAGGTATTATGCAGAAAGAGTTTTAAGGCCTTAAAAGTCGCAAGGTTGAAGGTTTCCTAAAAATAAACCTTTAACCAAAACTAATAACTCACCAACTATTAACTGGCAAATAAAAACTCCTTTTCAAAAGCTTTGCGTAACTTAAAACTGTCAATAAAACAGCTAAAATGAGCCTCAAGACCAACCAACTATCGCTTCGCTTTTTAGGAGGTGCCGGTACCGTTACCGGATCAAAAACCCTGCTTAACTTCAACGGGCAGAAAATACTGGTAGACTGTGGTATGTTCCAGGGTTTGAAGAGCCTGCGTCAGCAAAACTGGGCCGGGCTGGAAGACGCTGAGGAAATTACCGATGTGATCCTTACCCACGCCCACCTCGATCATTGCGGCTACTTACCACGCCTGGTGCGCCAGGGTTTTAAAGGAACCATCCACTGCACGCCTATTACAGCGCGGCTGGCCGAGATCATTTTATTGGATAGTGCTAAAATACAGGAGGAGGATGCGGCAGAAGCCAATCGTAAACAGTACTCCAAACACAAACCCGCCCAGGCTCTTTACAATACCAAAGATGTATATAAGTGCCTGCAGCAATTCCAAACCCACGCCTTTGGTGAATGGATGGTGCCTGGTCCCGATCTGCGCTTTCAATTCATTTCCAACGGCCACATTCCAGGCAGTGGAATGGTGGAACTGCATGCCGGGGAAAAGGTGGTTGTATTTTCCGGTGACCTGGGGCGCATGCACCCTCTGATCATGCCCAAACCCCAAAAAATGCCGCCTTGTGACCTTCTGATCCTGGAATCTACCTATGGTGACCGCCTGCACAGCGTACTTTCACCTTTTGACCAGTTGGAAGAAGCCATCAACAGGGCCAACCAACGAAAAGGCCAGGTGCTGATCCCCAGTTTTGCCGTGGAACGCAGCCAGGAGATCATTTACCTCCTGTTGAAACTGATGAGTGAAAAACGGATCGCGCGGCAAAAGATCTACCTGGATAGCCCTATGGCGGCTGCCGTTACGGAAGTATTGAGGGATTTTTACCATTTCCTGCGCGAGCCTGAGCTTCGTGAGATCCTGACCAGCCAATTTGAGGTGATCTCAGATCACCGTGCCTCACGGACCATTGTAAGTATGGCAGAACCCAAGATCGTGATTGCCGGGAGCGGCATGATCACGGGAGGACGCATATTGCATCACTTGGAAGCACACATCAGCGATCCTAAAACCCTGGTTATACTTCCGGGCTTCCAGGCACCCGGTACCCGGGGACACAGCCTGACCCATCACGCCTCAGAAGTAAAGTTCTTCGGAAAATACCATGCGGTAAGAGCCGAGATCGTACAGCTCCGTGGACTCTCCGCCCATGCGGACCGGGAAGAAATGGTGGAGTGGCTGAAAAAAGCGGATAAACTCCCTGGGCGTATTGTACTGAATCACGGGGAACCCCATTCTTCAGACTGCCTCCGCGTTAAGCTGGAACATGAGTTCCATATTCCCGTCCGGGTAGCTAGTGCCAATATGGAGTTGGTGTTGGATTTTTAAGGAGTAAAAAGTTCAAGGTTGAACGTTCAACATTAAACTTTAAACTAAAAACTCACACACTCCCTACACAATTCCAGCTCATCCTTGCGGCCTTCCTTGAGCAACTTTATATAGCGCATCCGCTTTTCACCACTGTAGATCTGGTACAGGCTCTCCTCCCGGAGGTTACCAATAATCCCCTGCCCGTTCAGGTCGTTACAGCAAACCGTTACCTCTCCGGTGGGTAATACCACCATCTGGTTAATCAGCATGCTACAGCCTTTTTTATTCACCGCAGCATTTTCGCCTATATCCACCTGGCCGCCCCAATCGTGAAGCCTGCGGTATTCCACGGAATTCAGCAAACGGGCCACTTCCTGGAAATCAGGGTGCATCCAGGAGTCATTGAGGGGATGGGGTTCGGGTACTATACAAATTCCAAAGGTTTTAACCGAGGGGTCCAGTTCATCGCGCAAACCGGAAAAGGCTTTTACATTTTCAGCAAAACGCGCCCATTTGGCATTGACCCGCATCTCCTCAAAAGCCTGGGGCGATCCTCCGTCCAGGCTGAAACCTACTTCATCCAGGACTTTAAGTTCCAGAAGTTCACGAGCCAGTTTTTCACGTAGCAGCATACCATTGGTCAGCAAGATAATTTTCGGGAACGCACGCTTCTGTTTCTCAAAAAGGACTTTATGGTGCCTGATCCTCTGAAAAAGATCCAACCTTTGGGGGTGAAGAAGCGTTTCGCCACCGTTGTGGAGATTGATCTGCCTTACACGACTGAAGCGTTCATCGTATAGCAAGGCCTCAAAAACCCGGTCCATCACCTCCACACTCATATAGCTTTTGGGCTTCAGATGATCCAGTGCACAAAAACGGCAACGCAAATTGCAGGCACTGCAAAACTCCAGGTTAATTTCGCGGATGGAGGCGGTGGTGGTGGAAAAGCGACCGTAAAATCTTTCGTATTGCAGATCATACTCCCACTCCTGCCCTTTTTTAAAGGTCTTCCAGATAAAGGGATGGGCGGCAGCCAGGCTCTTGATCTTTCGTTTCAAATCTGACATCTCACAAAAATATTCCAACCTCTATGCCCAAAACATGATAAAGATCATGTAAACAACTGATAAGCATCATGGCAACGGTTCCTACTGTGCGGGACATTTGTACTATAAAATTTACCATTATGAAAGCCATGCTTGCATTTACCGCCCTCCTGGTGACCCTGTTCACCAACACACCGATCAAAACCTATAAAACGGATCAGGCCAGTTCTTCCATGCGCATCAGTGGTACCTCTACCCTTCACGACTGGGAAGTGGAGGCCGAGAGCTTTAAAGGCAGTATGGAGGTGGACCTTTTTACGGATTCCATTGCTATCCGGGAATTGAAGCTTACTGTACCGGTGACCAGCCTGAAAAGTGGTAAAACGCCTATGGACAATAATATGTATAAAGCCCTGAAAGCGGAAGACCATACTAACATCAACTATGTTTTTACCAGGCTGATCAACGTAAAGACGCTGCCCGGCAATAAGCTGGAACTCCTTACCGAGGGTAAACTTACCGTAGCCGGAAAAACACAGATCCTCAAAATACCGCTCACCGCCACTGTAAAGGAACACGGTATTGAGTTCAGGGGAAGTAAAAAGCTCACTATGAGCCAGTTTAACGTAGAAGCACCCTCTTTCATGTTTGGAAGTGTAACCACTGGCGATGCCATAAACATAAATTTCACCATTAATTTCAATTAAATCTCTTAATACCATGAGACATCTAATCCAATCAGGAATACTAGCCACAGCATTAATGGCGGGCCTGACCGTACAAGCGCAGGATAACGGACGTGACCTGCAGCAATTTCGCTACCCCGACCAACGCGGCATCAACCAGTTTGAAGCCCTCGGAGACAACAATGTAACATTTGACGGAGTCAAAGTACGTATGGGTGGAGCCTTTGCCATTCAGTTGCAAGGACTTAACCACTCTACCGGCTCTGTACTCGATACTCTTACTGAAATAGGCACCAACTTTAACCTGCCTACAGCCAACCTGGATATGGACGTGGCCCTGGCCGATGGTATGCGCATGCATTTACGCACCTACCTTTCTGCCCGGCACCATAACGAAGCCTGGGTAAAAGGCGGTTACCTGCAAATTGACAAGCTGGACTTTATCCGGAAAGACTTCCTTAAGGGAGTAATGGATATCACCACCGTAAAAGTGGGTTTGATGGAAAATAACTACGGTGATTACCATTTCCGCAGAACGGATAACGCCCGGGCCATTTACAACCCTTTTGTAGGGAACCTCATTATGGATGGTTTTACCACCGAGGCCGGAGCCGAGATCTACGTAACTCCCGGTGACTTCCTCATCATGTTTGGTGTAACCAACGGAAAACTGAACCAAAGGGTAACCGATCCCGGTGCTACCGGACCGGTGATCCTGGGTAAACTGGGGTACGACAAGCAGGTGAACGATGACCTTCGCCTTCGCCTTACCACCTCCTTGTATACCACCGGTAAGTCTGCACACAACTACCTGTACAGTGCTGACCGGGCAGGCTCCAGGTTTTACCTGGTAATGGACGATACCGGCAACCCAACCAGTAACTTCCGCACCGGACGTTACGACCCTGGTTTCACCAATGAGATCACTGCCGTAATGATCAACCCCTTTGTACAATTCAAGGGACTGGAACTATTGGGCACGGTAGAATTAAGCAGTGGTAAAGCTGAAGCAGAGGCCGATACCCGTAACTGGACCCAACTGGCTGCTGACCTGCTGTACCGCTTTGGCCCTACTGACAACCTGTATATAGGTGCTAAATACAACCAGGCTGCCGGAGAAGAAGCCTTTACAGGAAACGATGTAACCATAAGCCGTATTGAGGCCGGAGCCGGATGGTATATGACCAAGAACGTTCTGGTTAAAGCCGAGTACGTACAGCAGACCTACGATGGCTTTGACGCTACCAACATACTTTACGAAGGCCAGTTTGACGGTGTAATGCTGGAGGCCGTAGTAAGTTTCTAAATTCCATATCTAAGCTGGTTGTCCCCGTGGTCTACTTCAACTGCGGGGACTTTTTTTGCGGGGTTATTACGCTTACTATGAAAAGGTTCTTATCATCATGGATCTAATTTTTTTTAGCCGGAGTAAAGGTGGAACATTGGAAGGATCAAAGCCACGGGAGATGAGTAGCGCAACCCACCTTAACTCCCTGAAAAGGGAAACCCCGCAAAAACTGCGGGGTTTTTCATAGGATAAAGACTTAAAATAATGGACGGTGATCATAGCGCGTCTCCACTGTATCAAAGCTGCCCGTTTTCACATTAAAGGTAGTCCACCTTTTTACTTTAGAAGCATAGAGGAATAAGGCTAAGCTACGATGTGGGGAATTATTGCTGAAGCGGTGAAAACCCATGCCGTCATTGAGGTAAAACACACCCTTATCGCGCAAAGCGATCTCGGACACCTCAACCGGCCGGTCGTTTTTCAGGTGATACAGTTCCAGGTATAACTGGCCCTGTAAAATTAGTACCCAGCCCTGCTTGAAATCGTAATTGTGAATAGCAGAGCTCTGCCCAGGTTCCCAACAGGTAAGCACCGCCTCAATGGGTTCAGAATCAAAGAGGCTGACACGCGTATGGTGGGAACCGTTCCAGTGCTGGTAAGGCTCAATCTCCTTTACGGGAATGTTAATGGAGTCCACTATAGCTGAATATCCTGCGTGTCCCGCTTCTTTGGAGAGTGCCTTTCGTAATTGTTGAATAGAGGTGATTTCAGTCCTTTTCATGATGCTCAATTTTTCACCTTTCAAGATCTGTTTTTTGAAGCACACAGCCCATGATATATGTCAGTTGAAAGCCTTTTAAATGCAGCTGTGTCAAAAACTGATATTTATCAGTTTTTTCCCTGATAACTATCATTTCCCGCCCCCGGCTCCACCTCTACTTTTGACCTGTAAAACCAAGATTATGTCTGCCATTTACATCCTCATTTCGGTGAGTTTTTTAGTAGCCATCGCCTTTCTGACGGCCTTCATCTGGAGTATTAAGAACGGCCAGTACGATGACGATTATTCGCCCAGTGTGCGGATGCTCAAAAAAGAATCAAAACCCTTAAGCGCAAAAGACAAGTAGTATGCAACGCGAAACTTTCTATTACGACAACCGGTGGGTCCGCAACTTTATGGTGGCCACCATTATCTGGGGTGTCATAGCCCTGCTCGTTGGGGTAACCATTGCCCTGCAACTGGTTTTCCCGGATCTTAACCTGGACACTTCGTGGTTCACCTTCGGACGCCTGCGTGCCCTACATACCAACGGTGCCATTTTTGCCTTTGTAGGAAACTCCATTTTTGCCGGGGTTTATTACTCTTTACCCAGGCTGCTGAAAACGCCAATGGCCAGCCAGTTCCTGAGTAAACTGCACTTTTGGGGCTGGCAGCTCATTATACTGTCTGCGGTGCTTACCCTCCCTTTTGGGATCACCTCCTCCAAGGAATATGCAGAGCTGGAATGGCCCATTGATATTGCCATCGCGGTGATCTGGTTATCCTTCGGGATCAATATGTTCTGGACCATCCTCAAACGCAGGGAACGTCACCTTTACGTAGCCATCTGGTTTTACATTGCCACCTTTGTAACCGTTACCCTGCTTCACGTGGTAAACAACCTGGAACTGCCGGTTTCTTTCCTGAAATCCTATTCTGTTTTTGCCGGTGTACAGGATGCCCTGGTGCAATGGTGGTACGGCCACAATGCGGTAGCTTTCTTCCTTACCACCCCGGTGCTGGGTTTGATGTACTACTTTGTACCCAAGGCCGCCAACCGCCCGGTATACTCTTACCGTTTGTCCATTGTACACTTCTGGGCACTCATCTTCATCTACATCTGGGCCGGCCCTCACCACTTATTGTACACCGCTTTACCGGATTGGGCACAAAGCCTCGG
>NZNV01000013.1 GCA_002695025.1 Owenweeksia sp. | reverse complement strand
TTTTATACGATCACCCCTATACCTTAACAGCAGCACAAACCAGCAGCGCCAATGGTACCTTGGATATTCTTTTCATGAAGATCGACCAGAACGGGAACCTGATCGATTCAGCGGTTTATTCCGAAGACACCCAAACCGTATATGCCGGTTTACAGAACTGCATGATCCGCTCCGGCAATCATTACATAGTATGCGGACGCAGGAGCAACCTACCCAAGTACGAAGGCATGCTCCTAAAGTTGGATACCAATTTGACTATTGTAGACAGCGTTTTCTTCCAGATCGGCAGCGAATGGACTTCGGCTATAAGCGTTAGTCGAGCTAAGAATAATGATCTATTAGTAGCAGGTACTATTTACTGGATGGATAGTGTGATCATGAGACGCAGAAAAGGCTTTTTAGCCGCCCGTTTTGATGCAGACTTCAACCCTAAATGGATCAAGCGCTTTCATACCCCTTCCGTAAATGGAAAAGTAGTGGAACAACAGGCGCATAATGTAATGGAAGATAGTAAAGGGAACATCTGGTTGGGAGGTTACCGGCAAGAAGTAGGAGCCGATAATGTGGCGGATGTTTTAGTTATGGTACTTGATAGTAATGGAGGAAAGGTCATGGAAAAAGCCTACGGAGACCCCAATCTGGATGAAGGTATAGCTACTATTCTGGAGGCTCCTGACTCTAATTACATAGTAGTATCAAACCTGGGAATTGAAGTTGGCCATTTTGCGGGGGAAACAGGAGCAAAAACTAAAATTAGAATATCAAAGATTGATTCTGACGGAAGTATAATATGGGACAAAGTTTATGGTCCGAAAAGATTAACTAACTATGCTAGCAATGCCGAAATTCTAAGCACCAATGAGATTGTGATAAGTGGATATTACATTGACTCCGAGGTAGATTATACTTTAAGGGATGCATTATTTCGCTCATATTCCTTCAAAACCAATTTTAACGGGGATAGTATCTGGTACCGGGAATACATAGCCGGATATCATTATAATGACTGGAACAGGTTATTCGATATCAGCGCAACCCCCGAAGGTGGCTTCGTAGCTGGGGGACACTTCCTAAGTTCCAATAACAGTCCCTTAACTGGGGGAGCCGGCAGCCACGTATGGATCATCAAAGCCGACAGCCTGGGTTGCGTAGTACCCCGCTGCCAGTACGTATCCCTGCCCGAGCCCGAACCGAAGACTTCCATAAACCTCTATCCCAACCCCACCCACGGAAGCTTTTATTTGCAGGGCCTGCAAGGCAAAACCCTCAGCCTCCGCGTATACGATGCCAGTGGCCAGGAAGTGCTGTATCAGGAAAGTATAAGCGAGGGCGAAGCCATTCAGTTAAACGAGCAGCCCAGCGGGCTTTATATGCTCCAATTACTGGAAAGGGGAGAAGTGCTATTCCGTAAGAAAATAGTGAAGCACTAAACTCAAACCTTGCAACCTTCAACCTTGAACTTTCACCTTTCACCCCTTGTCCCTTTACACCACAGCGTATGCGTATTACATTCAGAGGAGGAATAAGCAGTATCCAAAGTGGATATTATCCAAAAAGTTTAGTATTTTAACGCTCTAATTGATGCTTATGAAGTTATTCTTCCTGCTTTCTGTACTGTTTCTCATAACCAATAAAAGTAACGGACAAAACCTGGAGCTGGTATGGTATAAAGAAAAGCCACCGGTGGATATTCTCTATAACCATGATACGGATCATATAAAGCTGTCGCACTGGTTTCAGAATTCCGGTGATCCTTTTATTTCGCTGCGTGCCAGTGTAACTAATCAAGGAGCCTCTACGGTTACCGGTTTACGGCTGAAAGCAGATATGTATGATATCTATTGGAGTAAATTCGGAACGCTTTATTCCCATTCAATAGATAGTATTCAACCCCTGGACACCCTGGGCTATGGTGATCTTAAAACCGACAGTGTAAAGGCCGATCACGCCTTCTGGCAGGGTGGAGGATCGTTGGGAGGATATCGTACCCAACGTTTTGTGATCAGCCTGGAAACCGACTCCGGAACTTTGGGACCCTTGGATACGCTGGCCTTAAAACCAGTTTATTATGATCCTATGGTATCCACCGATTTTGGTGGTAGGCATGCTTACGTGGGTAGCAGCAACCTGGGAACAGACGTAGGGGCAGTGGCCTGGCTGGTTCCCATATCCGCCACTTATAATAACCTGCCGGGAGATTGTGGTTTTTTATCGGATCCGGTACTGGAAATACCGCTCAGCCCAGGTTCCGTAAACGGGGGTGATGTGGATTTGGAGGTATACGATTCAGCTGATTTTGATCCAATTGCTGGTATTGGTAGCGGAGCACTCCTGAGCCAAACCTTCGCTGTAACCATAACCCAAACGTCCGATGGCCCTAAGCTTTTCCTTTTTCCGTGGAACTTTAACCAGGCCCTTCAACTGAACCAGTTTTCCACCGTACCCCGTTATGTTTGGGTAGTATTATCTATGTATTCCAATAGGGGAAATAATCCTATTGACATTGCCTGTGATACCTCCGTTTTCCAGCCGTTTCCGGCTGTAGCTTATTTTAACGCCAATTATGGTTTATGGGTAGATTCAGATACTCTGGGCTATCCGGCTTTATCCCCGGCCCTCACCATTCACTGGGGCGAAAATGTTTCAACCGAAGAGCCAGTGAGAAGAACTGACATTGAAGTGTATCCCAACCCTACAGAAGGCTCCTTTTTCCTGCGGAATATAGAGGCGGAAAGCCTGGAATTAACGGTTTATGATGCAGATGGAAGGGAAATTATCCATATTCAGGAAGCCCGGGAAGGGGAGGAGGTGAACCTGAAAGATCAGCCCAAAGGTATCTACAGCGTACAGCTAGAAGAGAAGGGAGAAGTGCTATTCCGGAAGAAAATAGTGAAGCGCTAAACTCAAACCTTCAACCTTGAACTTTCAACCTTCACCTTTACCGGAAACCGGATTATATGCTAGTTTAGGCCTGTGAGTGGAAGTAAAAGAGTAAAAACCATCCTGAATAAAAGCCGTAGGAGAGACCCCTGGTTCCTGGATGATTATACCGTAAACCCGTATAGCGGTTGTTCCTTCAATTGCCTGTATTGCTACATACGTGGTAGTAAATACGGTCTTAATATGGCCCGAAGCCTAACGGTTAAGGAGAATGCCGCTGAATTACTGGATCAAGAACTTAGCCTGCGCGCCCGGAAAGGGCAATACGGTATTATTGTACTATCCTCAGCCACCGATCCTTATTTGCAGATAGATGTGGAAACCGGCCTCACCCGGAAATTACTGGAAATTATCCACCACCACCGTTTCCCGGTACATATCATTACCAAGTCGGACGGGGTTCTCCGCGACCTGGACCTTTTGGAAAGAATAGGCCGGGAAGCCCTGTTACCCACGGATCTTGAGGATAAACTTCCCGGGGGGTGTATCATTACTTTCTCCTTTTCCACCCTTGATACCAAGGTGGGTGCCCGCTTTGAACCCGGTGCTACAGATCCACCTACACGCCTTGAAACCCTGCGTAAGGTAAGAGAAGCTGGTTTTCACAGTGGGGTAAGCCTTATGCCCCTCTTGCCGTATATTTCAGACACTGCGGAGCATCTGGAATGGATGTATCGCTCTTTCCAGGAAGTTGGAGCTGCATATCTGTTACCCGCTACCCTCAGCCTTTTTGGCGAGGGGAGGAGTGACAGTAAGACTTTGGTATTGCGAACGGTAGAAAGGTACTATCCCCATCTGAAGGATAAATACCAGCGTTTTTTCAGTCATTCGGGCGGGATGCCAGCCTATTATCGCAAGGCCTTTGAGGCTAAAACCCGCGAATTGGGCTTGCAATATGGGCTTTCCGGTAGTATTATCAACGCTTGATCTAAACAATTTGCGCAGCGTGGTATTAAGAATATAATACCCTGTGTATGATTTCAGAATCTTCCACCCAATTGAGCTTATTGCTGGATGTGGCCATAGCCCTTGGCCTGGGAGGTTTATTAGGTTTGGAAAGAGAGTGGAAGCAAAAACCGGCCGGTTTACGCACCAATATGATCATAGCCGGAGCCTCGGCTTTGTTCATTGGACTGGGCCGGGTGGGCGTCACAGATTATATACACCTGGCCAGTGAGAAAAGTTTTGGAATAGACCCAACCCGTATACTGCATGCGGTTATTGTGGGAGTAGGTTTTTTAGGAGCAGGGACCATCCTCAAAAGCACGGAAAACACAAGGGTGCACTATCTCACCACTTCGGCCACCATCTGGATGTCATCGGCACTGGGAATAGCTGTGGCTTTGCACCAGTATGTCCTGGCCGTGAGCGTTACCGTACTGTTAATAACCATCAATTTTGTTTTTAGCTATGTAAACCGGCTGATATCGAGAGCCAGCGGCTACCCGCCTAAACGAAAGGATGAAGAAGGATAATATATACTAATATCACCCAATATGAGTGCATTAAACGTAACCCAGAAACTGATTAAGGACCACCTGCTGGAAGGTGAGATGAAACCCGGTACCGAGATCGGAATACGCATAGACCAGGCCTTGTTACAGGATGCCACCGGAACCCTTGTGCAACTGGAACTGGAAGCAATGAAGCTGGAAAAAGCCAGGACCGAGGTAGCCGTTCAATACGTGGACCACAACCTGTTGCAAACCGATTATAAAAATGCAGATGATCATGTTTTCCTGAAATCAGCCGCCCAGCGCTTTGGATTGTGGTTCAGCCGCCCGGGAAATGGCGTTAGTCATCCGGTACACATGGAGCGTTTTGGCAAGCCGGGTAAAACACTTTTGGGTTCAGATAGCCATACCTGTGCCGGTGGTTCCCTGGGTATGCTGGCCATAGGTACCGGTGGGCTTGATGTGGCAGCGGCCATAGCCGGCCAGCCTTATTACGTGAAAATGCCCAAGGTAATGGGGGTTAAGCTTAGTGGTAAGCTCCCGGACTGGGTCAGCGCCAAGGATGTTATCCTGGAAATGTTGCGCAGGCACGATGTGAAGGGTGGCGTAGGTAAGATCATAGAGTATTACGGTGAAGGCCTTAAAGAACTGAGCGCCATGGATCGCCATGTTATTGCCAATATGGGAGCGGAACTTGGCGCTACCACCACAGTTTTTCCTTCGGATGAAGAAACCAGGCGTTTCCTGAAAGCCCAGCAAAGAGAGGAAGACTGGACCGAATTAGTGGCCGATGAAGGCTGTTCGTATGATCTTCATGATGAGATTATACTGGATGAGCTGGTGCCGCTTATCGCTAAACCCACCAGTCCGGGTAACGTAGTACCCGTTTCTGAAGTAGCCGGCAAACCCATCAGTCAGGCGGTTATTGGTTCATCCGCCAATCCGGGGCTACGTGATTTCTGGATGGTCGGGGAGATCCTGGATGGCAGATCCGTGAGTCCTGAGGTTTCCCTGGATGTCAACCCTACCTCCCGGCAGGTGATCCAAAATCTGATCCCTTTAAAATCATTTGCCAGGCTTATTACCGCAGGCGCACGTTTTCATCAGAGTGGCTGTATGGGTTGTATAGGAATGGGGCAGGCTCCTGCATCCGGAAAAATAAGCCTGCGCACCATGCCCCGTAATTTTCCCGACCGTTCCGGTACCAAAGATGATCAGGTATATCTCTGTAGTCCGGAAACGGCTGCGGCTTCAGCCTTAAGCGGTAAGATCACCGATCCCCGCGACTTGGCCAAGGATATGGATTACCCCCGATTTGAGCAGCCGGAAACGGAGATCATACATACGGATATGCTCCTGGCTCCCCCTCAGGATGGAGAACGCCCGGAACTGGAAAAAGGCCCCAATATTAAAAGCCTACCGGAATTAAGGCCGTTGGTGGATGAAGCACGGGTGCCAGTGCTGTTGAAAATGGGCGATAATATCTCCACGGATGAAATACTGAAAGCCGGGGCTGAAGTGCTTCCCTTCCGTAGTAATCTTCCGGAGATCAGTAAGTTCAGTTATACCGTAATTGATGAAACCTTCTACGACCGCGCTATGAAGGCCAAAGAGGAATACGGAGGTCACATTGTGGTGGCAGCCGATAATTATGCCCAGGGCAGCAGCCGCGAACACGCGGCACTGGCTCCTAAATACCTGGGACAAATAGCGGTGATTGCCAAAAGTTACGCGCGTATTGCCTGGCAGAACCTGGCCAATTTTGGCATCGTACCGTTGGAATTTACCAGCGCTGAGGATTATGAAAAAATTGAACAGGCTGATGAGGTGGTACTACAAAATCTCCGGGAAGGGATTAAAGGCCATAAACCCATCATCGTACAGATACTAGGAAAGAAGGGCCGTCAGGAGATGGAGGTCAAGCATTCCCTTAGCCAGCGGCAAGTGGAGGTGATCCTGCAGGGCGGCATTATCAATTACTTTAAGCAAAAATTAAAGTAAGCCAGGCAATACCAGGTATAGCCTATCCTTATAAAACAATTTATAGTCACTATACTTTTCTTTGTAGCTGCTGAGGTTGTATTTATCTTTGCCGCATGCAGTTAAACGGCAAAAGAGTGGCATTCCATACCCTGGGATGTAAGCTTAACTTCTCTGAAACTTCCACTATAGCGCGTAGCTTTGAAGGCGAGGGCTATGCCCAGGTGCCTTTTGAGGAAGAGGCGGATATTTATGTGATCAATACCTGTTCGGTAACGCATAATGCTGATAAGGAGTGCCGTAGCTGGGTGAAGAAAGCACTAAAGTCCAATTCCGAAGCATTTGTAATTATTGTGGGTTGTTATGCCCAACTGAAGCCAGAGGAAATTGCAGCTATAGATGGTGTGGACCTGGTTTTGGGAGCTACTGAAAAATTCAAGATCACCGATTACCTGGAGGACCTTTCCAAAAAGGATATGGGCGAGGTGCATTCCTGTGAAATTGACGAAGCGGACTCTTACGTGGGGTCCTATTCCATTGGTGATCGAACAAGGGCTTTTCTGAAGGTTCAGGATGGCTGTGATTATAAGTGCACCTATTGTACCATTCCCCTGGCGCGAGGTATTTCCCGCAGTGATACTTTAGAGAATGTATTGCGCAATGCCCGCAACATCGTGGCGGAAGGTGCCCGTGAAATTGTTTTGACGGGGGTTAACATCGGAGACTATGGAAAGGGTGAATTCGGTACTAAAAGGCATGAACACACTTTCCTGGACCTGGTAAAGGCATTGGATGAGGTAGAAGGTATAGACCGTTTCCGTATCTCATCCATTGAGCCCAACCTGCTGAAGGATGAGACCATACAATTTGTAGCACAATCCAAAAGGTTTGTTCCCCATTTCCATATACCCCTGCAATCCGGCTCCAATAAAATACTGGGCCTGATGCGCAGGCGCTATCAACGGGAACTTTACAGTGAGAGGGTAAAGCGTATTAAAGAACTGATCCCGGATTGCTGTATAGGTGTGGATGTGATCACTGGTTTTCCCGGTGAAACGGATGAGCTTTTCATGGAAAGCTATAATTTCATCAATGCGTTGGATATTAGCTACCTGCACGTATTTACGTATAGCGAGCGGGACAATACCCTGGCCGCGGAAATGCCGGGGACTGTGGATTATGCGGTACGTAAAAAACGAAGTAAAATGCTGAGGGTACTCTCCGCTAAAAAGCGCAGGGCCTTTTATGAATCGCAGTTGGGTAAGGAGAAGGAGATATTGCTGGAAGGTAATTTCAAAGAGGGTTATATGACCGGTTTTACCGAAAATTATGTGAAGGTCAAAACCCTTTGGGATCCTGAACTGATCAACACCAAACACCGGGTGAGGCTGGAAAAGATAGATAAGGACGGCTCGGTACTTTTCAAAACATTAACTCAGGAACCTATTTTAGCGTAGATGTTTGTAACCTTGAGATTGTACCGCCTTAATCCCATTTTTGAGAGGGAATTTATCCGCCTCTGGAACGAGCTGGTGGTGGAACTGAAGGCTTTGGATGCGCTGGAGCAGGCCGTACTGCATAAAGAGTCGAAGATATCCTATGTGTCTTATGTAAACTGGACTACCAGCGAGGCACACGAGGAAATGTCGAACAACCCTCCGCACCACATCCGGAGGAAAGTGGAAAAAGTACAGGAATGCTGCAATAGCATTACCCTTCTGCATCGCATGGAGGTAATCGATAAAACGATCATGAAATAATGGATCTTTCCCTTGTAACCCAACAGTTGACCGAACTTGCACGGGAGGTTAAGGATTTTATCCACCATCACCGGAACCGGGTGCAATCTGAGGATATAGAACTGAAGAGCTTCAACAGCCTGGTAAGCTACGTGGATAAAACAGCCGAGGAACAGTTGGTAAAAGGTTTAAAGACAATTGTGCCTGAAGCCGGTTTTATTACGGAAGAAGGTACGGAGACCCAAGGCGGTGAACGGTATAACTGGATAGTGGATCCGCTGGATGGGACTACTAATTTTCTGCATGGTATTCCGGTTTTTGCCATAAGCGTAGCCCTGATGGATAACGATGAGGTGGTGGCAGGACTGGTTTGGGAGATTGGTCAGGATGAGAGTTTTACCGCCTGGAAGGGTGGGGGAGCCTGGCTCAATGGTAAGCCCATCCGCGTGAGCAGCAATACAGAACTGAAAAAATCACTGATAGCCACCGGTTTTCCTTATTACGACTTTAGCCGTATGCAGGGCTTCCTGCAATTACTGGGTTCTCTTTTTGAGAAAACCAGGGGAGTACGCAGGCTGGGATCGGCAGCTACCGATCTGGCGTATGTGGCGTGTGGCCGCTTTGACGGCTTTTTCGAATACGGCCTCAGTCCCTGGGATGTAGCGGCAGGCGTCTTACTCGTGCAGGAAGCAGGTGGGAAAGTATCCGATTATTCGGGAGGGAATAATTACATCTATGGCCAGGAAATAGTGGCGGGCAGCCAATCTGTTTTCAAGCCCTTACAGGAAGAGATACAGGAATTTATGAACTGATTAGGCTACGGGCAGCAACTGGCGGTGCCAGCTGTTGCGAACCGGCACTTCCCATTTATTCTTAAGCTCCGCCTTCGTTTCTATCAGGTTGTTGAATACAATCGTTTCACCGTCCAGTTCTTCGTTTTCCAGGGCATTGCGAAAGGCAGCCAATGGCATGGTGTGTATCAAGCCATCTTCACGGTAAGCAATCTGCATACGGTCCAGCATGCTCAGTTTAAAATCGCGTTCCATGGATAGGATGATATGGGTGAGTTTATCAATACTGCAACCGGTGGCCTGGTAGCTGGCCTCATCAAGGGCTACCACAATAAAACGTTCGTAAAATATCTGGAAAGAAGCTTTAAGATCATGACCATGGGCCTGCCATCCTTCCAGGAAACCCAGCAAGCGGGCACTTACCATTTCCATCTCTTCCATTTCCATATGGGTGGTGCTTTGAAAAACCCATACTCGTGCCGTGTCCGGCATTTCATCAAATTCGTAATACATGATTAATTTTTAATAAAATCCCCGTGCCCGAAATACGAACACCCGGGGCTATTTATGCGGTAATATATTCTATAGATCTGACCTTTCTTTAAATCGTTAACGTCCAGCTGCACGTATTTTACGGCAATACTGTCGTATGCTCTCATAAGTTTATGATTACTATCTACCACCCTTAGGTCCATATTGTAATCCTCTGCTTTGCCCACGTGTAAAAACAGCCCGTTGGTACAAGGATTGGGGTAAGCGGTTCCCATTGAGATGAGGCTATCCTCAGCGGGTGGACAGTCATATCTGGCTCCCGGTATGGAGTAGAAAAGGCTTAATTTTTTATCCGAAGGCTCATAAAAGAGCCAATCATTTTCATCCCGCGGACCGAGCTGATTGTTGTCATAGCTCGTCTTTGAAATACCTTCTACACGGGGAAAGGAACCGTCATCCTGCTCTTTGGAGCAGCCTGTAATTACTAATAAACTCAGCAAGCCTAAGCGTAGCAGTGAACTCATAGGTCTTCTGCTTCAGCTATAAGTTCGGCCACATCCAGCACCGGAAGGGAACCTTCCCTTTTACTTCCTTTTACACCGTCCGTCATCATGGTATTGCAAAAGGGGCATGCTGCGGCAATTACGTCCGGTTGAGTTTCCAGGGCTTCCTCGGTACGTTCTACGTTGATATCTTTTTTTCCCGCTTCCGGTTCCTTGAACATCTGTGCACCACCGGCACCACAGCATAAACCGTTGCTCTTGCACCTGCGCATTTCCACGAGTTCAGCATCCAGTTTACGGATCAGTTCACGCGGGGCTTCATAAATGCCATTTCCACGGCCCAAATAACAAGGATCGTGGAAGGTAATACGCTTGCCTTTATACGCTCCGCCTTCAATACTGAGCTTACCTTCTTCCAGCAACTGGTTGATAAAGCTGGTATGGTGCATCACTTTATACTGGCCACCCAATTCCGGGTATTCGTTTTTTAACGTATTGAAACAGTGTGGGCAAGCGGTTACGATACGGGTAATTTCATAACCATTGAGTACCTGAATATTTTGCATGGCCTGCATCATGAAGAGGAACTCATTACCGGCTCTTTTGGCAGGATCACCGGTACAGCTTTCTTCTGCACCCAACACTGCAAAATTAACCCCGGCCCGGTCCAGTATTTTTACAAAGGCTTTGGTGATCTTTTTAGCCCGGTCGTCAAAACTGCCGGCACATCCTACCCAGAACAGAACGTCCGGTTTTTTTCCTGCTGACATCATTTCGGCCATAGTAGGCACATTTATTTTTTCTGCTTCCATTACGGTATCAGTTCAAAAATTCGGTTGTCACTGGTCTTAAAACCAACGAGGCCATCAGGCCCAATATACAAAGCATTGCGGCTTACACTATCCCTGCGGGTAAAATATACATCGTTGAACTCGCGCAACTGAACAATGAAGGTGTCCTGGAATGTACAACGTTCACTCAGGCAACGCAGGCTATCGGTATACGTAAATGTCATAACTACAGGGGCAGTGCCCGCTTCCTCTTCAAAAGTAAGGGTCAATTCGTCCTGCGCACGGGTAGGCAGACTGGAATTGTATTGCGTACTCAGGTCATACGAAAAACGCAGGTAAGGGGTATCACAGCCTATAACCAAACGGGTACGCTGTAGCTCCACAAAATCAAGATCCGGAAGGCTGCCTCCGGTACTCAGGTCACGATCAGACTTTTCGTAATAATCCTCCCGGTATATCTGCCGGATGATGATGGTGTCACCCTCATTGCTGCGGAACCGTTTTTCTGAGGAATAATCGGGAATGTAGTTACTGGTAATGCCGCTTACGTTCAGCCGCAGGTAATTATCCTTACTGCAGGCCATAACTACAATAAGCAGTATACTGGTATAGCGCAGCAGGCGCGTCATGATCAGGATTTGAAGACTTGTATTTTCACTTCTTTTTCCACCAGGTCTGTAAACTTACCCTTATACCGGGTAGCCTTTACAAGGTGGTTATCGATCCAGTGATAATTACCTCCGCGTGGTTTGCCCATCAGCAGGCCGTGGTATTTAAAACCGTGTTTATCGAGCCACTCCGTGGTAACTTCCCGGTGCTCTTCGGTGCGTGAAGTAAAAAAGGTAATGATGTGCCCCTGGTCGTACCAGCGGTTCAGTGTTTCGAGGGCATCAGGGTATACCTGTGCGGTAGCCATACGTTCCGGCTCTTCGTTGGGAATGTCGTCACAAACGGTACCATCAATATCAATGAGGTAATTTTTGATATGAGCGGGTAAAACAGGGCTGATCTTATGCCCGTTTACCGAGGTTTCCTGTAGGTTGGACTGTATTTTATCGGGTTGCTTTTCAGATTTCATGGATCCAGTTTCCACGGTCGGCCTGGGGATAGGCCCAGGGTGCACCGTTGTTTTCAACATTAGTCATCATCATATTGATCTGCTGGTTGGCAGCGGACTCTTCCATTACCAGGTACCTTCTCATATCCATGATAATGGATAGCGGATCGATATTCACAGGGCATGCTTCGGTGCAGGCATTGCAGGTGGTGCAGGCCCAAAGTTCTTCACGGGTGATGTAATCGTCCAACAGGGTTTTACCGTCCTCAGCCGGTTTTTCAGACCCCTGATCCAGATGTTTACCTACTTCCTCAATACGGTCTCGGGTATCCATCATGATCTTGCGGGGCGATAATTTTTTCCCGGTAATATTGGCCGGGCAGGAGGCGGTACACCTTCCGCATTCGGTACAGGAATAGGCATTCAACAGTTGTACCCAGTTGAGGTCCGTCACATCCTTGGCGCCAAAACGTTCAGGAGGAGCAGCGTCTTCAGCAGGCGCGGCATACGGATCCGCGTTGGGGTCCATCATCAGTTCCACCTCTTTTTTAACACTTTCGAGGTTGGAAAAGCGGCCTTTTTCATCCAGTTTAGAGTACCATACGTTGGGAAAAGCCAGGATAATGTGAAAATGCTTGGAGTAGGGAAGGTAGTTCAGGAAGGCCAGTATACCTACAATGTGAGCCCACCAGGCCACCCGTTCTATGATCACCAGGTTTTCCTGGGATACCCCGGAAAAGATGGGGGCCAGCAATCCACTTACCAGCCAGGGACCAGCTTCAGAACCTTCCATATTGGCTTCTGCGGCTCCCAGGGTAAGCAGGGCTATCATTAACACCAATTCTATAATAAGGATATTATTGCCATCTGCTTTCGCCCAGCCTTTTAAGTCTTTCAGACGGGGTACCACGTTCACATTCCTGCGCCATAAAAAAACCAGGCAGGAAATAATGACCAATACTGCGAGTATTTCAAAAAAGTTGATGGCCGTATCGTACACAGGACCTAAAGGAGCGGCAAACAGGCGATGGGTACCAAAAATGCCGTCTATGATGATCTCCAGGATCTCAATATTGATAAGGATAAAACCCGCGTAGATAAGCACGTGAAAAAATCCCGCTATCGTTCTTCGCTTCACCATTTTGGTCTGGCCGAAAGCCACCCGGCCCATCAGTGCCCAACGTTCGCCTTTTCGATCGGAGCGATGGATGTTACGCCCCATTTTGATGTTGCGCCAGATGCGGCCGAACTTTCGCGCAAAGAGAAAAGCAGCAACACCCAGTACCAGTATAAAGATGATATTTTGGATACCAAAGTGCATATTAGTCTGAGTTATCTGAGTTTTCCTTCCTTGAAGTGTCTTCCCTGGCCTTGCGTTCTTTTTCCATTTCTATGATCTCCTCACGGGAGTAGGATTCAGACTTTCCAAAGACCGAAAAATTAACATAGCGTTTGGGGTTATACCGCACATCTTCCAGCAGGATTTCCAGTTGGTTTGAAGCTTCTTGCAGGTTGTTGTACAGCTCTTTATCATTGATAAGCATCCCCAGGGTTCCATCACCTTCAGCAACCTTGTTCATGATGACCTCGGCCGAAACCAGTGCCTTATTAAGACTTTGAAAGGTTTCAGCAAACTTCACTTGTGCCAGCGAGTCCGTTATGTTGCCAATATTATTGAAGGCACGGTTCAGCTCGTCATTATTCTCCGCCAGGTTAGAGGTAATGGAGGCGAGGTTGCGAATAACCGTTTGCAGGTCATGCTGTGATTCCACAACGGTTTCATCCACGGTACGAACCGTGTTCTCCAGCATCTGGAAACTTCTGCGGATACTGTTGAAGGTTTCCATGAAGTTTTCCTGTGTTTCGGAGTTCAGGAATCCCGAGATCAGGATCAATACCGTGTCCACCGAGCCAATCAGTTTTTCGGTTTTCTGTTTAAGGGGTGCTACCTGCTTGTTTACTTCTTCGGTAAGGCTAAGCTGGATGTCAGACTGCAAGGTGTCGCCACTCATCGCTGGTTCACTCTCCACACCTAAAACCAGCTCAATGGATTTTCCACCCAGCAGGTCCTCACTATAGATACGGGCCAGTGTTCCTTTGGAAATGGCAAAATCATTGGTCATGTTCATGCGCACCATCAGGCGGCCGGAGCCATCCGGGTGAAAATAGATCTCCTCCACGGAACCTACCTGAAAGCCGTTAATGGTAACGGGCCGGGATCGCGATAGCCCGTCTACTTTATCATAAACAGCGTAATAAAAACGCTTTTTCTCGAAAAGGTCCTTCCCCTTTAAAAAGTTAAAGCCCCAGTACAGTAAAACCAAGGCTACAAGGGCAACCAAACCTACCCTGAATTCTCTACTTATTTTCAAATGAAAGTCAGTTTAGTTGTTTGCAACAAAGATGAAAAAATTATTGTAGTAATTCCTTTGCCTCCTCTAAAGATATGCGGGTTCCATCGCTTAAAGCTATCACAAAGGCATCTTTAAAACCTGCATCTTTCATCTTTTGTTTAAGGGTTTCGGCTTCACCCAGGGAAGGGGTTTTGCCTACGATGTATTTAAAGAGTTTCCCTTCCTCGTAAATTTCAACCCCGCTTACTCCCTTAAAGTTCTCAGGCTTAAGGTTTTTTTTGATCCCGCTGGTCAGTATCTGCACGGTATAATACACTTCATGCGGTTTTTCCTCCGGCTGTTTTACCGGGTCCAACTGTGCCTGAGTGGGGGTTTCTTCCTTTTTAGTGGGATCAGGTGTGGGGGCATGGGGTACCGATGAATTTTCAAAGAATTCGCGCTCATCCTTATACTCTTTAAAGGCTCTGAAAATAGCGGAGGCCATAAAATCCTGACCCTGTTCGGAATTCAGGAAATCTTCTTCGTCATAATTGGTCAGAAAGCCCAATTCAACCAGAACGGCCGGCATGGCTGTGCGGCTGGTCACGTAGAGAGGCTGCTGCTTTACACCACGGTCTTTACGCTTTACTCTTTCCCTGAATTGGTCCTGCACCTTTTGCGCAAAGGAAATGCTCTGGTTTAAAAAAGCATTCTGGTAGAGCGTAAGGGCAATGAAGGTTTCTGGCTTACGCGGATCAAAACCTTCGTATTTTTCTTCGTAGTTATCCTCCAATAATATTACCGAGTTTTCCTGCTGGGCTACCCGCATATTCTCGTCACCGTGATTACGGCCCAGTACCAGGGAAGTAGCTCCGCTTACGCTCTTCTGGGTAAAGGCATCGCAATGTATAGATATAAAGAGGTCGGCATCTGCGGCATTGGCAATACGCGCCCGTTCCTGCAGCTCAATAAATACATCGGTTTTGCGGGTATAAACCACCTTTACATCCGGCAGGTTCTGTTGGATGTAGTTCCCTACTTTTAAGGCCACGGCCAGGGCAATATCCTTTTCACGGGTTTTGTAGCGTCTGGTTCCCAGGTTACCGGGATCATGGCCACCGTGTCCGGCATCTATCACCACTACCTTTACACCACCCCCTCCCGGCACGGAAGTGAAGGACATTACCATGAAAACGGACAGGGTTAAAAGTAGCGCTGATGCAAGCTTTTTCTTCAATGGACTGATTTTTGATTAGCTTTGGCGATTCAAACGTTGTGCCTAATTTTTAAGCAAATTTAAAAGTCATCTTGCGCGATTCGGGACTAAAAATTATCATTTTATTAACGTTCGTTGTTGGCTTTATGGTGCCCGTTCAGGCGCAGGTAGATACTTCCGGGTTTATTTCTCCTTCATCAGATTCCAGTCAGGTTTATTTTAACGACTCTTTATCAGTAGATTATAACGATTCCCTCGCTACAGATTCTTTAGGTTTAAGCGACTCTTTACAAACCAGGTTCAGTACGGATAGTGTGTACTCCACGCCTGTAAAACGCAATGAATTCCTGACCTCTGAGCTCGATTTTACTGCTGAAGACAGCATTACCGGAAGCCCGGCAACGGGAGAGGCCCGCCTTTATAATAAGGCTTATGTAAAATATGAAGACATTACTCTGGAAGCGGGTTTTATTCATGTTGATTTCAATAAAAAGGAGGTATATGCCCGGGGTATAACAGATTCAACCGGTCATGTAAGCCAGAAACCCATTTTTACGGAAGCCGGTAAGTCGTACCGGGCGGATGAAATGCGGTATAATTTTGATACCAAGAAAGCTAAGATCCATAAGGTCATCACCACGGAAGGCGAAGGCTTCCTGCACGGTGAAGAGGTGAAAAAAACCAGTGAGAAAGTGTTTTATGTAAAGAACGCCTCCTTTACCACCTGTAGCCATGAACATCCGCACTTCCGTATTAATTCACCCAAGGCTAAGGTAATATCAGGAGAAAAGGTGATTACCAAGTTTGCGTACCTGGAAGTAGTGGATGTGCCCACACCCTTACTCGTACCCTTCGGCTTTTTTCCCACTACTGAAAAGCGTAAATCCGGGATTATCATACCTAGCTATGGTAATTCACAATACCGGGGGTATTTCCTTCAAAATGGAGGGTATTACTGGGCCATTAATGATTACCTGGACTTTACTCTAACGGGTGATGTATATACACAAGGTGGTTACGGATGGAGAGGATTGACCAATTACCGTAAGAGATATGCTTATTCCGGTAACCTTAATCTTAGCTATAACCTTATCCGCTACGGCCGGCCGGAGTTCCAGGAGTTTGTTGGAAGTGCCTTTGATAACCGTTCGGATTTTGCCATACGCTGGAGCCATACTCAGGACCCCAAGTCCAACCCCAACTTTAACTTCAGTAGTAACGTAAACATTGCCTCTTCCAATTACTATAAGGTGACCAGCGTTGAGGCCAATGATGTACTTACCAACCAGTTGTATTCCAGTATCAGCGCTCGTAAAACCTGGCCCGGCAAACCTTATAATCTCAACATTTCGGCAACGCATGATCAGAATAACCGCACCAAAGACCTTACGGTAAAGGTCCCCCAGGTAAACTTTGCTTTGAACCGGCAATTCCCCTTTAAGCGCGAATCAATGGTGGGGAAGAAAAAGTGGTACGAGGAAATAGGTATTTCCTATACCATGGACGGGGCCAATGAAATACGCACCAAAATGGGGAAGCCATTTTTTACGGAGACCGTTTTCAGGGATAGTGCGCGTAACGGTATAAGACACTCCATACCCATTGCTGCCAACTATAAGGTATTCAAATACTTTGTGTTCAATCCCAGCGTCAACTATACAGAACGTTGGTATTTTAACCGCACGGAATATTATTTTGTAGATTCCTTAAACGCCATAAAACAAGATACCAACAACGGCTTTTTTGCCAACCGGGATTTTACCGCCAGTGCCAACTTCTCTACCAAACTCTATGGATTGTGGAGGTATAAAGGTTTCCTACGCGCTCTTCGTCATGTAATGACGCCTAACTTCGGTTTGAGCTATAAGCCGGATTATTCCGTGGAAAATTGGGGTTATTACCAGCGGGTGCAATCGGATACACTTGGTAATTTCACCCGGAGAGACCGCTACCAGGGACAGCTTTACGGTTCCGCCAGTCGTGGTAAATCAGGGAGTATCACCATGGGACTGCAAAACACCCTGGAGGCGAAGGTTCGTGATCGTACAGATTCTACCGGTGAAAAAAAGATCAAACTATTGGAGCGTTTCAGCCTGAGTACTTCTTATAATACTGCCGTGCAGGAATTCAACTGGGCACCTCTGAACATGACGGCCTCCTCATCGGCATTTAAAGGGCTGGTTAACCTTAATTACTCATCCACCTTTGATTTTTACGGGTATGATCCCAATGAAGGGACCAATGGTATGCGGGTTAATAAGTCGGCTTATGAAGTGAACGGCAAGTGGTTGCGCCCCACTAACCAGTCATTTACCACGGGCCTGAACCTGAGTGCCAGCCGTTTTCAATCCAAATCCAAGCAGCCCAGGGAAGGGGAAGATGTGGATAAAAAGGAGGGTCTTATTGATAGTGAGCCAGATCCCAACAGTTTAGGGATCAGTGAAGGAGATCCCGATTATTATCGTGCCCAGGGCTTTGTGGATTTTAATGCTCCCTGGACCTTGAATATCAATTACAACCTGCGTAAAAACTATAACGGCCTGGAATCACGGGTCTCGCAATCCATGGACTTTTCCGGAGACGTTAAGCTTACGGAGAACTGGAAGATAGGTTTCCGTAGTGGTTATGACTTTGAAGCCAAGGATTTCACCTATACTTCCCTTGATTTTTACCGCGACCTCCACTGCTGGGAGATGCGCTGTACCTGGGTACCCTTTGGATTCCAACAATCCTATATACTGACCATTCGCGTTAAAGCCAATGTGCTCAGCGATCTTAAGTTACAGCGGAGAAGGGGAGTAGGCGACTTCCAGCGTTAACGTTCCAGCCAGTTTTTCAACATCTGTAAACCATGTTCCGTCATAATGGACTCCGGGTGGAACTGTACTCCTGCTACTGGTAAGGTTTCGTGTTCCATACCCATGATGATACCTTTTTCAGACCGGGCGGTAATTTTCATGTTCCGGGAAAGTTGATCAGGCTCAATGGCCCAGGAGTGGTACAGGCCTACCTGGAAAGAGTCCGGTAAACCTTTAAAGAGCCATGAATCCTGCCGGGTTTGGTATACTTTACGCTGAATACCATGAGCTACCTCCTGCTGGTTAAAGAGGGAAGCTCCGTATACTTCACCCAGGGCCTGACAGCCCAGGCAAACCCCCAACACGGAATGTTGATCTGTAACCGATCTTAAAAGGGGCATGGTTATCCCTGCATGGGCCGGCAATCCCGGACCGGGAGAGATAAGGATGTGGTGGTACTGCAAAGCCTCGGCCAGGGTAATCTCATCATTCCGTGCCACTCTTACCTCGGGTGTGAGTTGCCGGAGATAGTGAAATAGATTATAGGTAAATGAATCGTAATTGTCGAGCAGTAAAACCCTCAAGGAATTTATAATTTTGGGCGAAATTGCTAAAAAATATCCCATGCCCGAAAAAAAGATTATTCGTACCGATAAAGCTCCCGCACCCATTGGCCCTTACAACCAAGCTGTTTTGGTGGATAACACCCTGTATGTTTCCGGACAGATAGCCATTGACCCTCTTACCGGCCAGTTGCATACGAGTGACATAAAGGATGAAACCGAATGGGTGATGCGTAACCTGCAGGCCGTTCTGGAAGCTGGGAGTATGGACTTCTCCAACGTGGTTAAGTGTTCCATCTTCATCAGTGATATGCAACAATTCAGTCAGATCAATGAAGTGTACGGTCGCTACTTCGGAGAGGATGCCCCGGCCCGGGAAACGGTGCAAGTGGCGGTTTTACCTAAAAATGTAAACGTGGAGATCTCCGCAATTGCGGTTAAATAGTTTGCAGGGCGCTCATAAAGCCCATGGCAAAACTCAGTACAACGGCAATGATCTGTATGCTGATAATGGCAATGAAAACGATGCCAATGAATTTAAAATAGGCCCGGAGGTTTTCAAACATTTCGTTGAGTTCAGCAATACTCTCATTTTTCAAGGCTTTTGAAATGGCCTTGCTGCTGTTATAGAGAAAGAGGTTGGGAAAAAAGAGTATGATCGCAAAAATAGCATAACCCACACCCATCAACCCAATGGGATAAAGATCGGTGAGGGCCTCTATTTCGGCCATAGGGCTTATGGTGCTTACAGCAATCAAAAGGAAACCTGCCAGAACCAATAAGGCGCAGGTAATAAAGCCTACAATGGCCACAAAGCTGCTCCATCCTTTTAAGGACTTCAGCGTGCGTTTAATGGTAAGTGACGATAGGTAAAGGTTTTCAGAAACCGGAGAATCCACGGTCCTTTCCATAAGCGGTTCAATCAGGTTAAGAATTTGGGCGGCAAATATAGTTTAATCTATGAGCCAATTGTTGCCCGACTTTAACGGAATGGCTTAAATTCGCACATCATTCAGAACTTAACAGTAAATCAGTTTATATGAATTTTGACGTCATTGTACTTGGAAGCGGCCCCGGAGGATATGTTGCTGCTATCAGGGCGGCTCAGCTGGGCCTGAAAACAGCCATAGTAGAGCGTGAAAGCCTGGGAGGAATATGTTTGAACTGGGGGTGTATACCCACCAAAGCGCTTCTTAAGAGTGCCAACGTTTTTGAATACATCAATCATGCTGAAGACTACGGTATTAAGGTAGATAAGGCTGAAAAGGATTTTGGGGCTATGGTAAAGCGCAGTCGCGGTGTGGCCGAAGGTATGAGCAAAGGCGTACAGTTCCTGATGAAAAAGAACAAGATCGAAGTGATCATGGGAGAAGGAACGGTTAAAACCGGCAAGAAAATAGCCGTAAAGGACGATAAAGGAGAGACCAAGGAATATTCCGCCAAGCATATCATCATTGCCACGGGTGCCCGCAGCCGTGAATTACCTAACCTGAAACAGGACGGTAAGAAGATAATCGGCTATCGCCAGGCCATGAACCTGGACAAGCAACCTAAAAAAATGGTAGTAGTGGGAAGTGGTGCCATTGGGGTGGAGTTTGCCTATTTCTACAGCACTATAGGCACGGAAGTTACCATCGTGGAATACCTCCCCAACGTGGTTCCGGTAGAGGATGAAGAAGTATCCAAACAATTGGAGCGCACCTTTAAAAAGGCCGGGATAAAGATCATGACCTCTAGCGAGGTTACCAAGGTTGATTCCTCCGGTTCCGGTTGTAAAGTTACTGTGAAGACCAAGAAAGGTGAGGAAACCCTGGAGTGCGATGTAGTACTTTCCGCAGTAGGTGTTCAGGCCAACATCGAGAATATCGGGCTTGAAGAAGTAGGCATCAAAACTGAAAAGGGTAAGATCGTTGTGGACGAGTATTACAAGACCAACAAAGAAGGCTATTACGCCATTGGTGATTGCGTACCCGGTCAGGCCCTGGCACACGTAGCTTCTGCCGAAGGAATTATCTGTGTGGAAAAAATAGCCGGACATCATCCGCAACCGTTGGATTATAACAATATTCCCGGCTGTACCTATTGCTCTCCTGAAATTGCCTCTGTAGGATATACTGAGCAGCAGGCTAAAGATGCCGGCTATGATATTAAAGTCGGCAAGTTTCCGTTCTCTGCCTCCGGTAAAGCCAGTGCTGCCGGGCACAAGGACGGTTTTGTGAAGGTGATATTTGACGCCAAATACGGAGAATTCCTGGGTTGCCACATGATCGGTGCCAACGTTACCGAAATGATCGCTGAGGCTGTGGTAGCGCGTAAGCTGGAAACTACCGGCATGGAGATCGTTAAATCGGTTCACCCACACCCCACTATGAGCGAGGCCATTATGGAAGCCTCTGCTGCAGCTTATGATGAAGTGATCCACTTATAAGGATATAAGCTTATTGGGAAAGCCCTGCCTTGGCAGGGCTTTTTTATAATACGGAAAGAGGTACTCTTTCGTTTGTTATTTAAAGATTTTGATAGAATGAGGTGGTTGTGCTTCAGTTGGATGATGATAGGAGCTTTGCTGGTCCGTGCCCAGGAGGATAGTGCCGTTTTTATGGAAGTGCATTTTGAACTGGATTCCTACAGCCTGGCCAAGAGTGAAAGGCAGCGTGTAGACAGTGTTTTACAGTTAGCCCCTTCCAATGTGCTGAAGGCTGTGGAAATTTACGGGCACACGGATAGCCTGGCCGGCATAGACTATAATCGTAAACTCTCTAAAAGAAGAGTGCAGAGTGTACTGCAATACCTGGTTCTTAAAGGAGTAGAGCCACTTAAGGTTAAAACCGATTACTACGGGGAGGAAAAACCCAAATATGACAACGGCCCTAAGGAGCGGCCCAAGAACCGCAGGGTGGAACTGTACCTGGTTATTGATCCTTCCCTGTTGCCTCCACCGGAGCAAAAGCTTACCGACCTGGAATTTAAAAAGGGCGATAAGGTTCGCATTCCCAACCTCAATTTTGTAGGGAACCAGCCCATTCCCGTGTGGGAGAGCTTCCCGGTGCTGGAGCAATTGCTGGAGGTAATGATGGTATATCCTGAACTGGAAATAGAGTTGCACGGCCATGTATGCTGCGGAGATGATTATGAACTGTCATTACAGCGGGCCCTGATGGTGTACAACTTTTTAAAGGTAAACGGCATTGCTAAAAGCCGTATGAGCTATAAAGGTTTCAGTAATACCAAACCTCTTTTCCCGGAGAAGACAGACCGGGAAAAAGCCCTGAATCGCAGGGTGGAAATTTTGGTGGTAAACAACAGCGGTAAAAAGGAGGAAGTAAAAGACCTTATCGCTAAGATAGATGTGGAAGCCCGCGTGCTCAACCTTAAATTCTTTCCGCAAAAAGGGCGTCTTTACCCCAGTGGTGATTTTATGCTGGGACTGATCACGGATATGATGCGTGAATCAGAGGGATTGTTTTATGAATTTGTGATATTTGACAACATCAATAACAACCGGCTTACCCAAACCAGAGCCAATGCTCTGGAAAGGGCCATTTCAGACAACAAAGTGAAAAAAGCCATTTTTAAAGTACGCAGTATGTCTGCACCAGGGGGTATGCCGGTTTCGGAGAATGACAACTATGTGTTCCTTAAAATAAGCCAGAGCTGATGCCGTACGAAAGTTATTTCATGATAGATGTGCCTTCCATGCTTAAAAGACTGGAATCCGATACCCAACCTCAATGGGGGAGCATGACGGCCTATGAAATGCTGGATCACCTGCGAAAGGGGGTGGATATCTGTGTGCTGCAGCTTCCCTCGGAAATAATTACTCCCCAGGAAATGTTGCCCAAATACAAAGACTTCCTGATGAGTGATAAACCCTTCAGGCCGGGAAGCGCCAAACCTCCGGTTTTTGATGAGGTAGCTGCTTTAGAAGGTGATCTGGAAATGTTGAAAGTCAACCTTATGAAATCATTGGTCAATATGATGGTGCACTTTGAAAAGTACCCGGACCACAGGGCTGTACATGCGTATTTTGGCGAACTCAACACCCAGGAATGGTTGCAAATGCATTATAAGCACATACAGCATCATTTTACACAATTCGGTTTAACTTAGGCCAATGTTTACACAGATCGGACGTTGGATAAAAGAAGCCTGGTACTTTCTCCCGTCCTTTTTCCCTGTTCAGCTTTTTCTCTTACACCTTCGCAGGAGTCATATACTGATGATCTTCTGGCTGTTGCTCTTCCTTTTTGTGAATCGTGCCCTGGGTGTAAATTACGGCTTCCCTTACTTATTTCTTACCCCTGAATACCTGGATAAGGTCAACTTTCTCAGTTATTTCCTGGTAGGGCTTACGGCCGGCCTGTTTGTGATGAGCTACCACATCAGTAGCTATATTTACTACAGCTACCGTTATACGTTCCTGGCTACTCTTTCCCGCCCTTTGTGGAAGTTCTGCATCAATAATTCGGTGATACCGCTATTGTTTTTCACCACTTATTTGTACCAAACGGTAAACATACTCCTTCATGAAGGATACAGCACACTGACCATATTGGTAAACATTTCAGGCTTGCTGTCAGGTGCTATGATCATTATCTCCCTGATGTTTACTTACTTTTTCTCTACCATTCGCACCCTGGAGTTACCCGATGAAAAAGGTAAGGAGCGGGGCTCCATCAAACCTTTAAAGGGAATTGTAAAGAAAGATAAGGAGTTGAGGGAAAGCGTTCTTGAAAACCAGTCGGTGGTCAACCACTACCTCAAAAACCCTTTCCAGGTGAAACTGGCCCGGGGGGCTACCCACTACCAGCACGAAAAGCTACTGGAAACCATTCAGCAACATCATGTGTCTGCCTCGGCTCTTTTTATTCTTTTGATCCTACTGGTTATAGGACTGAGTATGGTGAGTGGTAACCGGCCCTTCATGATACCAGCCGGAGCTACCATATTCCTCATCTTTTCGCTTTATCTGATGATCACCGGGGCATTTTACTCACGCCTTAAAACGTGGACCCTCACGATAGGTATAGTGGGCTTGCTCATCCTGAATTATCTTTCTGGCCTGCCTCCGTTCCGCACACTCAATTATGCCTATGGAATGGATTATACGGTGGAACCGGCTCATTACAATTACGACAACCTTTCCGTGTTTACCACCGATTCCATTATTCAGTACGATCGTGAAAAAGCCTTGAATTCGCTGAAGAAATGGAGAAGCAAGTTCAGCCGCTTTAAAAAACCCAAACTGATTATCCTTAACGTAAGTGGCGGAGGCATGCGCAGCACGCTTTGGACTATGCGGGTGCTACAGGAGGCAGACAGTATAACAGGGGGAGATCTGTTCAGACATTCACATCTGATAACCGGTTCCTCCGGAGGCATGTTGGGAGCTGCCTATTTCCGGGAGCTGAAATACCGCTACACCAATAAACTCATTGATAAGTCTCCCTACCATCAGGATTTTCTCTTTAATACCGCCAAGGATGCTTTAAACCCGGTGGCTTTTACCCTGGCTGTAAACGACCTTTTCTTCAGGTTCCGCAAGGTGGAGTATGCCGGGCATACTTACCCGATGGACCGTGGTTACGCTTTTGACAGGAAGTTCAGCAAGAACACCGGTGGTGTTCTGGATAAAAGCTTGGGGCAATATAAGCAGCTGGAAATGGAGTCAGAGATGCCCACCATGATATTGGGCCCCACCATCATCGGGGACGGCCGCAAGCTGCTGATGTCATCACAGAATTTTTCGTTCTTAACGTATACCACCCCTTTTGAAGGTACGCGTAAAGTAAGGGAGTACGATGCCGTGGAATACCAACGTTTGTTTGCCGGACAAAGTCCTGATAACCTGAGTTTTCTTACGGCATTGCGGCTCAGTGCATCGTTTCCGTATATCACTCCGCTGGTGAACCTGCCCTCAGAGCCTTCCATTGAATTGATCGATGCGGGGGTGAGGGATAATGAAGGCATGGAGTTAGCCCTGCGTTATCTTTATGAATTCAGGGACTGGATACGTAACAATACCGATGGCGTTGCTATAGTGCAGATCAAGGCCAACCGTCCGGATGAGATACCCATTAGTGATGAAGGGCAAACCAAACTGGACCAATTGGTGCAACCGATCAACGGTGTGGTGAAAAGCTTTCATAACCTGCAGATATACAATAAATCACTCCTGATGCAATGGAGTGAGGAACTGCTCCCATTTACGGTAGATGTAGTGCGTTTTTCGCTTTTTGAGAAAAAGGATGAGGTATCCCTGAGCTGGCACCTTACCGAAAATGAAAAGCGCAGCATCATTAGCACATTGGAAAATGAAACCAATCAGGCAGCACTTAAGGAAGTAAGAGAGTTGCTTAAAATGTGAAAAGCCGGCTCCCATTTAAAATGAGACTCCGGCTCTTCAACCAACCAAACAAAACTATTTCTTATTGTTCCTGTACTTCTGTAATAGTATATACGGAACCATTCACACTTTGGGTTGACTCGCTGTCCAAAATAAATTTATTTCCATCAGCATCAGTCAGTACCAGGTTACCCTGAGTGTTAGAGCTTACATCAAAGGAGATACCGCTACGGCTGGTAATGGAACCTTTACTGATCATCGCGTTCTTATCCAGATTTCCGCTGAATATAAAAGAATTCATCAGCTTGGTATTATCGTCCTTGTCCATTACCGAAAGGATCTGAGCCAAATTGATATTCAGGGCAATGAGGTCATCAATTTTAAGATCAGCCATAAGATCAGCTAAAACGGATACACCAAAGTTGGAAAGAAGAGTGGTTTTCTGACCATTGTCCAGAAGGTTTTCCAGGGCTTGCACATCCAGGATATTGCTGATATGAAGGCTCAACATGGCTTCTACTTCTTCCTTATTACCGGCCATAATAGTATTTACCTCATTTTTATTTTCCAGCATGGCTTTTACGCTGGCATCGGCATTGGCCATAAAGTTTACCATATAAGTACTTTCCTCTCTATCACCTTCTTCCATGTTTTCAAAGGTAGATTGAGCTTCAAGGATGCCGTTAATTTCAATCACGGAACCGTTTTGAGCACTGATAGTAACGTTACTGACTGAAGAAGCACCGTTTTCATCATTACCATTGAAAACCAAACGGGCGTTATTTTCATTAACGATCAGAACGTCTAAGTGAGATCCATTGTCTGACTCAGCGTTGGTTTCTTCAAAATCATTGTTAAAATCGGACACGGTGAATTTTCCGGTGAGTGCGTGATACAGAATGAGGTTGGCAAAACGTTCATCACCCATTTGCGATTTCAGTTCTGCTACGGAAGAAACATTCATTTTAGCAAACAGCTTTTCAAAAGCACTGTTGTTGGCGGCAAAAAGCGTAATGTTTGCATTGGCATCAGCAAAAAAAGCGGAATGTCCGGATTCTTCTACAGCTTCATTCATGTGACTGTATCTGGCCTCTTCTTCCAGGACTCCTTTTACCGTTGTACTTTTAGGAGTAACGTTGGGATTGGTGGAGTTGTCATTGTCATTGTCTTTGTTGCAACTTGCCAGGAAAATTACGGCACCAGCCAATAGAGATTTTCCAAAATTTTTTGATAGCGACTTCATAAATTTTGTTTTTGTTAGTAAAATCTGTCTTTATCTACGCAGCACAAGGGGGTTTAGTTCACTAAATAGTACAAGAATTATTTAACCTTTTGTTAAACAGTTATTTACATTTCAAATAATTTTATAATCCTTTGCTATTCATGCAGGCTATAGCAGGGTAATGGAATAAAAAAAGCCCCGGCTTGGCGAGGGCTTTATATCGTTCTTTCCTGCATCAGGATAGCTTAATCATCCTGCAATACGGTGGTTATAGTGTTAATAGTACCGTTAAGAGCAGTTATATCACGAAAAACGATGTTGGCCTGGTTACCCTGCCCATCGGTTATAGTAATGTTACCACCCGCATTGGTGATGGATTGACTCTCTCCATTCAGGCGGGTAGGATAGGTTCCGGTGCTAAGATCATCCGTACGCTTATAACCTAGTATTACGTGATAGTCCAGTAGATCCTGAAGACCCTGTGTGCCAAAGGCTATTACCATATCATCCACGCTCGAAATAGTGGAGCTGCCCGCAAAAAAGCTGTTGAAGGCCGTATTGTTGGGTGCCATTACGGTAAAATTACTTTGTTCCTGGTTAAGCACCGCAAGAATATCACCGGATGCTTTCGCAGAGGCCTCGGCCAGTATGCTGAAGTCATTATTCACAGCCAGCAAACCGGAGATGGTCATGGGTTGTAAAACTCCGGTAGTCTTATGGATCACACCGTTGGAAGCCTCTATATCCGGAGTGGTTACAAGAGCTCCATTGGAACCGTTTACCGTAACGCTACCGGTAGTATTAATGAAAACATCCATAGCGTCACCTTCACTGTTGGTAGCTTTGGTTTTGGAGTAACCCTTGCTAAGTTCTTCAGCAGTAAACTTACCCTCCAGAATATGGTAGCTCAACATTTGCTTCACCGCAGCTTCACCACGCACACTGATCATTCCATCAATATCATTGAAGCTTAGGTCGGTGAGATAGGCTTTAAAAACGGTATTGCTAGGTGCAAATACGGTGATCTGGGCACCACCACTTAGGGTGCCACCCAAGCCTACTTTTTCGGCTGCCTCCGCAAAAAGGCTCAGGTCCTCATCGGCCTTCATTACGGCCAGGGCATTTCCCGGCCCGGTGTTTTTATTATCATCATCGTCTTTTGAACATCCACTGGTCAACAGCATTGCTCCCGTTGCCAGAGCTAAACTCAGGTTTAGCATTATCTTTTTCATACGTATTATTTTTGGTTATGAATCCTTTAATCAAATACACAAATGAGCCTAATTGTTCATAGTGCTCATATTAACTGACGCGAAATTACCTCTTACAGTTGGGTAGTCCTAAACTTTAACGAACTTTCACCCGTGGATAAAATACTTCTGGAAACGCGTAAACTGTGCTTTTCGTACGGTGATCAGCCTATAGTAAAGAATATTTCCCTGAAACTCCGTCAGGGAGAAGTATTGGGTTTGATAGGTCACAGTGGCTCGGGAAAAACCAGTCTTTTACAATTGCTGGCCGGGCTTTTGGAGCCTGAACAGGGAAGTGTTTTATACGAAGGCCGGGAGGTTGAAGGTCCGTCCAAACGTCTCATACCCGGTCATGATGAAATAAAGCTGGTCAAGCAGGATTTTGAGCTAATGCCTTATCTGTCCGTGGAAGATAATATTCTCAGGCAGTCACTTTCCCTTTCGGAACATGCACGGGCCCGGCTCCTTGGGCACCTGCGCAGCCGCCTCCAGCTGCAAAACGTAAGAGGGCGAAAAGCGGAACAAACTTCCGGAGGACAAAAACAAAGGGTGGCCCTGGCCACAGCCTTGGCTACCCAAGCCAGAGTGTTATTGCTGGATGAACCCTTTTCCAACCTGGACTTTGCCCTGAAACAGGATCTTATCCAAATGTTGAGAACAGAGTGGAAGCCTGAGGCGATGATCCTTGTAACGCATGAACCCGGGGATATGCTGGCATTAGCGGACCGCGTGATAGCCATGAAGAACGGCCGTATACAGCAATCCGGCTCCACAGAAGAAGTATATAAACATCCGAAGAATGAATATGTAGCCCGTCTGTTGGGGCCGGTGAATGTTTTGTCCGCAGAAAACGCCCGTAAGTGGGGTATTGATAGTTCCATTCCCTTATTAGTAAGACCTGCCGAGATCAGGGTGTCACGGGAAAACGGAGTAGAAGGTAAGGTCAGCCAATGCCGTTTTGCCGGAGATGGTTACCTGTTGCAGGTTAGCTTTGATTCCTTTGAGCTGGAAGTATGGAGCCGGGAGCCTTTTACTGACGGAACAGTTGTAAAACTACAGATAGAAAATAAAAAAGCCCCTTCCGCAGGGAAGAGGCTTCTATAGTAAGAACCGTTAAATTTATTTTACTTTATCAACAATGGCTTTGAAGGCTTCCGGGTGGTTCATGGCCAGGTCAGCCAGAACTTTGCGGTTTAGTTCAATTCCACTGGATTTAACCTTACCCATAAAAGCGGAGTAAGACATTCCTTCCTGGCGGGCACCAGCGTTAATACGCTGTATCCACAAAGAGCGGAAGTTCCTCTTCTTGGTTTTGCGGTCGCGGTAGCTGTAAGCAAGCCCTTTTTCAACGGCATTCTTAGCTACGGTCCACACGTTTTTTCTGCGACCAAAGTAACCTTTGGCCTGCTTCATCACTTTTTTTCTGCGAGCTCTACTGGCTACGCTGTTTACTGATCTTGGCATAATTTTAATTTTTTGAGCAAGGCGTCCTTTAAGAAAGGTTCTTAAGGCCTTACACAGGGTTAATTAATAACTCTTAAATACAAAGTTGTTTCTTGATACTAGGCTCATCCACTTTATCTACCAGGGTAGAGTGAGTGAGGTTACGCTTTTGCTTGGTCTCCTTTTTGGTAAGGATGTGACTTTTAAAAGCGTGCTTTCTCTTGATCTTTCCGGTACCGGTAAGCTTAAAACGCTTTTTGGCACTGGATTTAGTCTTCATTTTTGGCATCTTTCTTCGCTTTTATTTCGGGTTCTTACTTTTTTTTTGAGATGCTGGATGTGAGATATAAGACTTTTAGATTCTTCTCAAGTCTAAGCTCTCAATGCTACATCTATTTACTCTTTTTAGGTGCCATCATCATGATCATGCGCTTTCCTTCCAGTTTGGGCATACTCTCTACCTTACCCACTTCTTCGAGGTCCTGCGCCAATCGCAACAACAGTATCTCACCTTTGTCTTTAAATACGATGGAGCGTCCTTTAAAGAATACATAGGCCTTTAGCTTGGCTCCCTCGTCAAGGAACTTTTCAGCGTTCCTCTTTTTAAAATCGTAATCGTGGTCATCGGTATTGGGTCCGAAACGGATTTCCTTAACCACGGTTTTCTGCGCCTTCTGCGCTATTTCCTTTTGTTTCTTCTTCTGGTCGTACAGGAACTTTTTATAGTCCACGATCTTTACCACCGGAGGGTCGGCCTTATCAGCTATAAGAACCAGGTCCATTTCCTGTTCCCGCGCCATTTCAAGGGCCTTGTTGGTGGGATAAACTCCCTGTTCATCGATGTTGTCGCCCACCACGCGTACCTTAGGGTACTTTATCTTTTCGTTGATTACGTGGGCGTCTTCCTGCGGCTTTCTCGGTTGAAAGCCCCTGCGTCCTCCTCGGTTAAATTTATTAGCCAGTGTTTCCTGTTTTTAATTAAACTTTTGTTTCAAATGCTCCAATCTTATCCTGTACCTCATCATTCACAAGTTTGGCAAAGTCCTCAATGCTCATAGCACCTATGTCCCCCTGCCCGTGTTTGCGCACGGATACAGTCCCGGCCGCTTCTTCCTGTTCGCCAACAATAAGCATATACGGGATCTTTGCCAGTTCGGCATCCCGTATTTTGCGTCCGGTTTTCTCGCTGCGGTTGTCAACGAGCGTGCGAAGGTCGTAATTTTTAAGCAAATACGAAACTTTGTCCGCATAGTCCGCATATTTTTCGCTGATCGGCAAAACTATGGCCTGATCAGGAGTAAGCCATAATGGAAAATCTCCGCCACAATGTTCCAGGAGTACGGCTACAAAGCGTTCCATACTTCCAAAGGGTGCACGGTGAATCATTACCGGCCGGTGCATTTCGTTATCGGCACCTTTGTACTCTAGTTCAAAACGCTCGGGCAGGTTGTAATCTACCTGTATGGTTCCCAGTTGCCATTGGCGGCCCAGGGCATCCTTCACCATAAAGTCCAGCTTGGGGCCGTAAAAGGCCGCTTCACCGTATTCTACAATGGTGTTCAGTTGCTTTTCTTCAGCGGCTTCAATGATGGCTCGCTCGGCCTTTTCCCAGTTCTCATCCGAGCCAATATACTTGCTGCGGTCTTCCTGGTCGCGCAGGGAGATCTGGGCGGTATATTCTTTAAAGTCAAGGGTTTTAAAGATGTACAGTACCAGGTCTATTACCTTCTTGAACTCATCTTTCAATTGTTCCGGCATACAGAACAAATGCGCGTCATCCTGGGTGAACCCACGCACGCGGGTTAGGCCGTGCAACTCACCACTTTGCTCGTAACGGTAAACGGTGCCGAACTCCGCGAAACGAATAGGCAGGTCCCGGTAAGAACGAGGCTGACTCTTGTAGATCTCGCAGTGATGCGGGCAGTTCATGGGTTTCAGAAGGTATTCCTCACCCTCTTCCGGGGTGTGGATGGGCTGAAAGCTGTCCTTGCCGTATTTGGCATAGTGACCGCTGGTTACGTACAATTCTTTATTACCAATATGTGGGCTGATCACCGGTTCATAGCCAGCTTTGCGTTGGGCCTTCTTCAGGAATTGCTCCAGCCTTTCACGCAGCTCTGCTCCCTTAGGCAACCAAAGGGGTAATCCCTGGCCTACCTTTTGGGAAAAAGTGAACAGTTCCAGCTCCTTGCCCAGCTTACGATGATCACGTTTTTTGGCTTCTTCCAGCTTTTCCAGGTACTCGGTAAGCATGGAGGCTTTTGGGAAGGATATTCCGTAAATACGGGTAAGTTGCGGTTTATGCTCGTCACCACGCCAGTAGGCACCGGCCACGTTCATGATCTTTACCGCCTTGATAAAACCGGTATTGGGGATGTGTCCGCCCCGGCACAAGTCGGTAAATTCTGCGTGATCGCAGAAGGTAATATCACCGTCCTGCAGGTTCTGTATCAATTCGGTCTTGAACTCGTTACCCTCGTAGGTTTTCAAAGCATCGGCCTTGCTCACCTCGCGCATCCTGAAATCAGATTTAGCGCGGGCGTTTTCCAACATTTTCTTCTCAATAGCCGGAAAATCAGCTTCACCGATGGAAGCACCGTTCAGGTCCACATCGTAATAAAAACCGTTTTCAATGGCAGGACCAATGGTTAGCTTGATGCCAGGATACATTTGTTCCAGGGTTTGCGCCAATACGTGGGCGGAGCTATGCCAAAAGGCCTTTTTGCCCTCAGAGCTATCCCAGGTGTGCAATACCAGGCTGCCGTCCTCTTCCAGGGGTTCCGTTGCTTCCACCGTTTCCCCGTTAAAGGTTGCAGATAAAACATTGCGTGCCAGTCCGGCACTAATGCTCATAGCTACATCAAGGGCATTGGAGCCCCTGGGAAACTCTTTTACACTGCCATCCGGCAAAGTGATCCTGATCATGGGAGCGGTGGTTTTTTAACGTTTTTACTAAAGCCGGCAAAGATAGTAAAAAGAGAAGCGTAAAGCCCGTGTAAAAGCTCGGTTTATAGGGCATTATCAAGAAAAGATGGACCTCTTACTATTCATTGAACTTTTAAAATGAACCTTTTACCCCAAAATTTCCCTCATCACTGCAGTTTATCATTTAGATTTGTTGGCAGTCAATCCCAATCATGTCACAGCGCGAGCAAGCCATTCGGGTATTTTTCCTCATAGTGCTGAAGGTGATCATCCTCAGCCTGTGCTGGTATCTGTTGCGCGATGTTTTCGTTTTTATCATTTAAGCCTTTCGGCAGCTATACTTCTCTGCATACCCTACCTTTGCGGGCTTAATCTTTTGATATGAACAAGAAGGAAATTCTGGAGCAGTTGAATGCTGTAGTTCCGGGCACTCTCATGGAAACCCTGGAAATACAGTATGTGGATGTAGACCCTGAAGAAGGCTGGGTGAAGGCGACCATGCCGGTTAACCCCCGCGTACACCAACCCATGGGTCTATTGCACGGAGGAGCCTCGGCTGCTCTTGCTGAAAGCCTGGGGAGTGCTTCCAGTAGTTTATATGCCCCACCGGAAAAATACGCAGTGCTGGGGATAGAGATCAGCTGTAACCACATTCGCAGCAAAAAGGAAGGCACGGTAACTGCTACCGCCACTATTCTGCATAAAGGTCGGAGTACCCATCTTTGGGAGATCCGTATTGAAGACGAAGAAGGTAAGCTCATCTCGCATTGCAAATTGACCAACATGATCGTACCGCTTAAAAAGTAAGCTTTGGAGACCGTTTTATATTTCAGTGCTCCGGGCGCTTCTGATTTTAAAATTTTCCAACCTTCCGGAAACGATGTCGGAAATGTGCTTTTTGATATGGTGCCTTTTATGAAGGAGAGCCGCAGCCTCCGCCTTTCTTTAAAAGAAACGCAATCCGAACCCTTAATCAATCCTGCTGAGGCCACTGGAAAGCAAGGCAATTACACCCGGAAGGAGTATGAGCAGCTAATTGAAAAGACCCGTCAGCACATTGCTGTCGAAGGATGGGGTAAGGTGGTTATATCACGTTCGCAATCTTTTAAGTTAAAGGAAAGCCGCCCGTTGGAGTGGTTTCACGCTTTACGGCAACGGTATCCGAATGCCTGTGTATACCTTTTCCAGCACCCTGAATGCGGGGTGTGGATGGGAGCCACCCCGGAGCTGTTGATCTCCGGACAGGCGGGTGAACTGCAAAGCATGAGCCTGGCCGGTACCCGCAGGAAAGGGCAGGAGCATACCTTTGAGCCGAAGGAGGAAGAGGAACAGGCTATAGTTACCCGCTACGTATCCGGTATCCTGAAAGATCAAAAAGGAGTGTCAGAGGTACAGATCCACGAACGGGATCAGTTGGTGGCCGGTGAGCTGGTTCATTTTGTGAACCGGATCACTGCACGGTATTCCGGTGAATTGGAAGTTGATGATCTATTGAAAGAGCTGCATCCCACCCCGGCCGTAGGAGGTTTTCCCAAACAGGCAGCCCTGGATTTTATCAGCAGGAATGAAAAACACGATCGCAGCTATTACAGTGGCTACCTGGGCTTAAGGACTCCTGATGCCTTTGCTTATTATGTAAACCTTCGCTGCATGCAGGTGTATAAGGATGAGGTTGTGCTGTATGCCGGGGGTGGTATATTAGCAGATTCGGACCCTACAGATGAATGGGAAGAAACGGAAGCCAAATTGCAAACCCTTTTAAGGGTTATTCAATCTAACGACTCACATGAGTAAAACTTCGGCCAAGGCCAACGCACGATATCTCTCTAAAATATTAAAGGCACACCAGTGCCGGGATGTGGTCATAGCTCCGGGTAGCCGCAATGCGCCTATGATCCTGGCGTTTACAGAAGATACGGATTACAACTGTGTCTCTGCACCTGATGAGCGCTCCGCAGCCTTTACCGCGCTGGGTATGACCATCGGTAGCAAGCAGCCGGTGGCTGTAATCTGCAGCTCTGGATCAGCGGTAGTTAACTTTTACCCGGCTGTGGTGGAAGCGTATTACCAGCGTCTTCCCCTGGTGGTGATCACAGCGGACCGCCCGCTGGAGTGGGTGGACCAGGGAGTAGGACAAACCATTCGCCAGGAAAATGTATATGGACGGCATATTGTTTTCTCGGCCAATTTGGTGAGGGACCCTTCGGATACGCTGGCCCGTCACTACAACCAGCGCCTGATTAATGAAGCTATGATTGCGTCCGAACGCGGACCAGTACATATCAACGTGCCTTTTGATGAGCCGCTGTATGATTTGATCGATGAGCCCGAAGAAGATATCCACCTGATCCAGAAACTGAAACCGGAGCTTTTACTGGACGAAGATTATATGAACGGCTTAGCCGAAATATGGGATAGCAGTGCGAAAGTGATGGTCCTGGCCGGGCAAATGCCCCCCGATAAATGGCTGCAGGAGGCCCTGGAGAACTTACATCAAAAAAGCCCTTTCCTGGTATTATCCGAAACGGTTAGTAACCTGGATATTCCGAATGCCATTGGCAGTATAGACCGTATGATCAACACCATTTCTGAGGAAGATCGCAAGGACCTGGCTCCGGATCTTCTCATCACCATTGGTGGAGAGGTAGTCAGTAAAATGGTGAAAAAGTTCCTGAAAGAGCACCCGCCACGTTACCACTGGCATGTAGATGAAGCCGGAGAAGTAAAGGATCCGTTCATGAGTTTGCAAACCCTTATCCCTGTTCAAACGGATAACTTCTTTGATCAGATGGAAGGCTTTGTGACAAGCAGAGAGAGTGCTTACCCCGACAAATGGCTGCAGGTAGACCGTAAAAAGAGCGAGGGGCAGCAGCAGTATTCACAAAAAGTGGCGTATTCCGATTTCAAGGTATTTGACCATATTCTGCAAAACCTTCCTCCCAAAAGTATTCTTCATTGTGCCAACAGTGCCTCCATACGCTATGCTCAGTTATTTGATCACAACAAGGGTATAGAGCATTATGCCAACCGCGGTACCAGCGGTATTGATGGCTGTACCTCTACGGCCATCGGTCATGCGCTCACCACCCACGCTATGGTGACCTTAGTAACGGGTGATGTGGCCTTTTTGTACGATTCCAACGCTTTGTGGAACGATCGTTTGCCGGCCAACCTGCGGGTGATCATCATCAATAACCAGGGCGGTAATATCTTCCGCATTATTGAAGGCCCGGCCGGGCAGGACAGCCTGGAGCGGTACCAGGAAACCGTTCACACCCTGCAAGGTAAAGGCATTGCTGAAACTTATGGTGTGGATTATCAAAAGACCACCGATGAAAAAGAATTGCTAAAAGCTCTTCCCGCCTTCTTTGAGAATGCTTCCGGGCCGCGTATATTAGAGGTTATGACCCCAAGGCTGGAAAGCCCGGGCATATTGAAGGATTTTTTCAAGTCTCTAAAGAAAGGCTGATGCTATTTGAAAATGTACAGATCAACCCGGGAGAATTACCGGAGATAGAAAAGGTGGAGTTCCAGAAGCTGGAATCCGATTACCTGTGGATGCGCCTTACTGCCTGGGGCTTGTTTTTTCTTATCGCGGCCGGTGTATTGGTGGTGATTAGTCTTACGGGAGGTGTAGCCCTCTGGAAGCTTTTGCTGCCCTGGTTGGTGCTGTTGCTTGGGGTGCTTTTTGTGGAGTTACGAGGTTTCCGTATTAAGGGGTATGCCCTGCGGGAGAATGACATCAGCTATAAAAGTGGGTTACTGTTTTTTACCATGACCAGTATTCCCCTGAACCGTCTTCAGCATTGCGAGGTAAGCCAGGGGCCGCTGGGCCGGCTTTTTGACCTGGCTTCTGTAAAAATATATACGGCAGGAGGCTCTACCAGTGATCTTAGTATTGGAGGACTGAAGAAGGAAGCCGCTCACCGCTTACGTGACCATATTACCCGACTGAGCGCCCAGTATGAGTAAGCTGGACCTCACGCAGCCCAAGCGTCAATCGCCCGTAGGGGTAGTGGTGCTTTTCTTCAAGAACCTGCGGGTGGGGGTCAACATTTTCGTTTCACTGTTCTTTGTACAGTACGGTTTCAGGATCGATCCCTCCTCCAACTGGCTTAAAATAACCCTCGTACTATTACTGGCCGGCTTTATTGTACTGTCTGTATTGCAATACCGTAAGTTCTACTTTTATGTGCGAGGTAATCAGCTGATCATTGAAAAAGGGGTGATCAGCCGGGATAAGATCACCGTGCCCTTTGATCGCATCCAATCGGTGCATATCAACCAGAATATTGTACAGCGTATGCTGAACGTGGTAGCCCTTAAAATAGATACGGCCGGTTCAGCGGTTAAGGAAATGGAAATTGCAGCGCTGGAACGCAGCTACGCCCGCAAGGTACAGGAGTTCCTGATGCGGATGAAGAATGAAAGCCGGGGCGAAGAGGAAGAAGTGTATACGGAAGACGGAGACCTGCAGGTGGGAGGAGAAGCCATACCCCTGGTGCAACTCAGTGTTTCAGATGTGCTGCGGGTGGGCATTACGGAAAACCATCTGCGTAGCGGTTTTGTACTGTTTGCCGTGGTATTCGGTTATATATGGCAGTTTGAAGAATACCTGCAGGATTTTGAACCTTATCTGGAATCCCAGAAAAATTTTGTGGCGCACCGCTGGTTGCAACTCCTGCCTTTTGCCATTGCGGCCTTTTTTGTGATTGCCGTAGGGCTTTCCCTTATTCAAACCTTCTTGCGGTATTACGGGCTACGTTTTTTTATAGATAAAAGAGGTGCCCAGCTGGTTTCAGGATTGTTGAAACGTGTGGAGTATCAGATCCCTCTTAATAAGATCCAGTACATCAAGTGGGCAAGCAACCCTTTACGTAAGCTGGTAGGTTTAAAGACAGTGGTGGTCAAACAGGCAGGAAGTAAGGAGGCTACGGATAAGCAATCGCTGAAAGTGCCCGGAGTGCGCCAGGAACAACTGGAAGTGGTACAGGATTATTTCTATCCTGAGTTGAAACAGTCGGAGTTGGTGGACTACAAAGCTTCGCCTTTTCTCATTCTCCAATACAGTATGTTGTTTGCTTTATTACCGGCACTTATGCTGGCAGGAGCAGGCTTTTTTGCTCCGGTATTCTGGAGTTTAGCCGTGCTTTGGCTGATTTCCGGGATTTATTTTTCCTACCGTTTTCAACCCACCGTTAAGCTGAGCTGTAATAGAGAAATGATACTACTTTCCAGGGGCTGGTTGTTCCCGGAAACGGCCGCCTTGAAATACTTCAAGATCCAGAATGTACAGATCAGCCAGAATATTTTCCAAAAGCGAAGGAAGCTGGTCCATCTGAACCTGTATACCGCAGCCGGGCGTTTGAGGATGTTGCAGATGAATGAGCAGGAAGCCCGGGAGGTTTATAATTATGTGCTGTACCGCATTGAAAGTACCCGCCAGGATTGGATGTAGGTCATAAAAAAGGGAACTTTATCTTCGCGCCATAAAATCTCGGTATGAAACTTAAACCATGGATAGCTGCTGCCCGCCTCAGAACCCTTCCACTGGCTTTTTCCAGCATCATTTTAGGTACCTGCCTGGCAGCTTCCAACGGTCATTACAATACCTTGATTTTTGTACTTAGCCTTATCACCACTCTTTGTTACCAGGTGCTTAGCAATTACGCCAATGATTATGGAGATGGTGTTAAAGGATCAGATGCCAACCGTACCGGAGAACAGAGAGCGGTGGCCAGTGGGTGGATCACTTCCGGCCAGATGCGGAATGCTGTGATCGTTTTTGCGGTACTTTCTTTCCTGTTTGGCACCTGGCTTAGCATTATAGCTACCCACAACCTACCGCTGATGGTCACCCTTACTTTTGTGGGCCTGGGCATACTGGCCATTGTGGCTGCTATTACCTACACCATGGGGCGCAGGGCCTATGGCTATAAAGGCCTGGGGGATATCTCCGTACTTATTTTCTTCGGCTATGTGGGGGTGGTAGGTTCGTATTTCCTGCAAACCAATTTCCTGAACTGGGAGGTGTTTTTACCTGCTACTGCGGTGGGTTTTTTGGCCATGGGCGTTCTCAACCTGAACAACATGCGCGATATTGAAGAGGATCGGAAGAATGGCAAACGTACCCTTGCGGTAATGATGGGTTTACAGGGAGCCAAGTATTACCATGGTGCACTGTTGATCCTGGCAATGGACCTTGCATTTATTTATAATGCCATTACGCCTGGTGGTTTCTGGCGGAACCTCTATTTTCTGTGCATTCCGTTGATACTGCTCAACCTTTACAGGGCCGTTAAAGCCAATGATCCCAAGGATTTTGAACCTTTATTGAAGATGCTGGCGTTAACTACCTTGTTGTTTACCCTCCTTTTTGGGGTAGGGCAACTATACAGCTGATGCCGTTATTCTGCGGGTGAGCTTTACTTTTAGCAAATACCTTATTGCCTACCTTTGGCCTGATGAAGGCCTCCTGGAAAAAATATACTTTGCAGTTCAAACAACCCAGTGGCACCAGTCGCGGGGTATTGAGAACCAAGAATTCCTATTTTCTGATACTGGAACAGAACGGTAAGACTGGCATCGGTGAATGCGGGATGCTCCATGGTCTCAGTGCCGATGATAGGCCCGATTACGAAGCACAGCTCAATTATCTCGTCAACCATCTTCATCAGCCCTTTGCCAAACTGATGGGGGATTTACAGGAGTTTCCTTCCCTACAATTTGGCTTGGAAATGGCATTTCGTGACTTGGAAACCAGGGATCACGTGCTGTTTGAAACCCCTTTTACCCAAGGTGAAACCACCCAGTCTATCAATGGTTTGATATGGATGGGCTCGGTGGATTTTATGAAGGAGCAGGTACGCAAGCGGCTGAAAGAGGGCTTTACCGTACTCAAAATGAAGGTAGGTGCGGTGGATTTTGAAGATGAACTCAGGATACTCCAATCCGTACGCCAGGAATATAGCGCTGATGAGCTGGAACTGCGGGTAGATGCCAACGGAGCCTTTGGTGCTGCAGAAGCTTTACATAAGCTGGAGCGGCTGGCAGCTTTACAAATCCATTCCATTGAACAGCCCATTAAAAAAGGGCAATGGCATGAAATGGCCAGCCTTTGTGAGGCTACACCCTTACCCATAGCGCTGGACGAGGAGTTGATCGGAGTTTTTGAAGAAAAGAACAGGCGAAAGCTGATCAGCACCATACGGCCGCAGTATATTATTTTGAAACCAAGCTTTATCGGTGGTTTCCAGGAAAGTGAAGAATGGATAGCCCTGTCCGAAGAGTTCGGAGCCGGGTGGTGGGTAACCAGCGCTTTGGAAAGCAATATTGGTTTAAATGCCATTGCCCAATGGAATGCCACTTTGGATAACCCCATGCCTTCGGGGTTGGGAACCGGCAGCCTCTATACCAATAATTTTAAAAGCCCGCTGTATGTTGAAGGAGGAAGGATAGGGTACGATCCTACGGCCGCCTGGGAAATTAATTTTGGATAGGGATTAAATTAAAAAAGCACCTTCCTTGCGGTGAGGCGCTTTTCTAAAACAGGGTAAGCCACTTTCGGCTTATATAGAAATAGGAACTGTACCAATGCTTACGCTATAAAACAATAAAGGGTTGGGTATAAACGAAAAAAAAGTCCGGTTAAACGGTAGGTTGTTGTATTCCAGTGCTGTAAAATTCGAAAACACGACCAATGGGTCTGTAGCAGAAACCCTCTTTAAAGATTTTTTATCGGAAAAGGATTTTATGGAGATCGCTACATCCGGTTCCACTGGTAGCCCAAAGCTTATACGTTTATACAAGGAACACATGCGGGCCTCGGCTAGTAAAACCTTGAATTTCCTAAAGCTGGAGGCGGGCAGCCGTTCACTTCTGTGCCTCCCTCCGGAGCGCATTGGCGGATTAATGATGCTGATACGCTGGTGGGAAGGTGATCTTGATCTTCACATGGTTAGCCCGCAGGCCAGTCCCCTGGAAGAGTTGGAAGGAAATTTTGATTTTGCCGCCATGGTACCCTACCAGGTTACGCATTCGCTTACCCAACTGCACCGGGTGCACAAACTGATCATCGGAGGGGGAGCTATACCTCCTGAACTGGAGCAAAAGCTGAAAGACCATGCCGGGGAGATCTGGCATACCTACGGTATGACGGAGACCATTTCTCACGTGGCTATGCGCAGGGTTAACGGGCCGGATGATGATGTGTTCCAGGCTATGCCCGGAGTCCGCTTTTCGGTGGATGAGCGGCAGTGCCTCATTATCAACTCACCCGATATTGGTGTGGAAAACCTGGTGACCAACGATGTAGTGGAACTTGTGACCAACACCTCTTTCCAATGGTTGGGCCGCTATGATAATGTAGTGAACAGCGGAGGCGTGAAGCTTTACCCTGAATTCATAGAACAAAAGATAGGGGAGTGGCACCACTCTTTTTTTTTAGCTGGTGTGCCGGATAATACCTTGGGTGAAAAGTTGGTATTGTTGATAGAAGGGCCTGATATCACAGACATCGGTGAGTTACAAGCGCGTTTTTCAAAGTTGGACCGTTACGAAATACCTAAGGAAATCAAGGTGGTCCCAAAATTTGAGTATACCGCTAACGGTAAACTCAACCGACCCCAAACGCTTTTGAAAATTTAAATTATTTTAGTCTGTATCAATACCAATAGCTTGATGGACGCACTATCTGCCAGCCGTGCCTGTAAGAACTGTAATAATCCTTTCAACGGGAATTTTTGCCCTGAATGTGGTCAAAAATTTATTGATAAACGGATCACCCTGCGCCATAGCCTGTCCCATCTCTTTCAATCGCTCACTAATATAGACCGTGGTCTTTGGGCCACTTCCTGGCTTATGTTCCGCAACCCGGGTAAAGTAATCCGTGATTTTATACGAGGGGTTACGGTACCTTATTTTCATCCGTTCCGCTTTGTATTCTTCTGGTTAACCCTACAGGTATTGTTTTTTGTATCCACCGGCTTTTATGAAAAGATCCAGAAGAATGTGAATGACCAGATGGGCACTACTCCCAATACCAGCCCGGCAATGGATAGTTTCATGCATATCTATTATTCCTACATGAACATATTCATGCTGTTGGCCCTGCCGGCCATGGCATTTGGCAGTTGGCTGGTATTTCGTAAAAAGGGTTATAACTATGCGGAACACCTGGTGATCGGAGCTTATATGTATGGGGCTATCAGCCTGATGAGCCTCATATTGTCACCTTTTATGATCGTTTCAATAGAACATTTTGGCATTGCTGCCTTCTTCACCATGCCGCTTACCTTTATATACCAGACCTATGTATACAGAAGCCTTTTCCCGCAAAACTGGGTGATACTCTTCTTCAAATCACTCTTTTCATTTACCGTATTCATGATCGGTTTTATGCTGGTTATAACGATAGTACTGCTCATTTACCTCTCGTCATTAACACCAGAGGACCTGAAAGGCCTGGCTCCTGCCGGGGCTGCCTAGGATAGGCTTGTTACCGAACTCTTGCGTGCATTCCAGAAAAAGGAAAGGCTCAGGCCGGCCACGATGTGCCAGATGCTCCACCAACCGGCAATTAAGGCCATGCCGCCCAGCCCTTCAAAAAAACTGAAGATCAGCAATAGCCCCAGCCCTGAATTCTGTATACCGGTTTCAATGGCCAGGGTGCGGCAGTCACGGACGTCAAGGCCCGTAATCCTGCCCATGAAAAAACCACTGGAGAGCGCCACAGCATTGTGGATAAATACAAGAAATACCACGTGATGAATGTGATTGGTGAAGATATCCGTGTTTTTGGCAAAAGCTGCGATCACCAGGCCAATGAATATGGCAATGGACAAAGGTTTTAAAATACGGCTCAACACTTTGGATAAGTTGGGTTTCCAGTAATTCACCAGCATTCCGGCTACCAGGGGTATTCCCAATATCAGTACAATGGTCTGGAATACTTCCATCGGGTCAATACTTACTTTTTCCAGGATAGCCAGGGTGGGAGGGTAGAGGCTTCCCCAGAACTGTAGGTTCAGGGGGGTGAAGATAATGGCCAGTACCGTTGAAAAGGCGGTAAGTGTAACCGATAATGCTGAGTTACCGCCTGCCAGCTGGCTCATAAAATTGGAGATGTTGCCACCCGGGCAGGCAGCCAACAATATCATTCCCAAAGCCAGGCTGGGTTCCGGGCGAATGATCAGCACCAGTAAAAAGGTGAGTAAAGGAAGTAACAGGAATTGCGAAGTGATACCCACCAATGCGGGTTTGGGGGCTTTAATAATGTTTCTAAAGTCCTGTAGGCTGAGGCCCAGGGCCACTCCGAACATTACCACCGCCAGGCAGATATTCAGTACAAAAAGCCCGTTCTGGTCAAAGTTCAACCGGATGGAATCGATCTCGTTCTCCATACTTGAATTTAAGCAGCGCGGAATATAGTTATTTTCCGGCCCCGGAACGGCCACATAGCTGACTGCCTGATCTAAAAAATAGACTTTCCCGTTTTGGTGGTAAGCAGCTCCAGGGTTTTCATCCCCAATACGGAGTTCCCTTTCTTATTCAGTCTTGGGCTCCACACCGCTACGCTATATTCCCCGGGATGTACTGCTACAATGCCGCCACCCACACCACTTTTACCGGGTAGGCCCACCAGGAAGGAAAATTCACCCGCCTCGTCATAAAAACCGCAGGTTTGCATCAGTGAGTTTACCCGTTTGGTTTGCAGGCGGGTAAGCATGCGCTTTTTGGATTGGCAGATTACACCTTCATTGGCAAACAGTAAAAAAGTATGTGCTAGTTCCGCACAGCTCATTTCAATGCTACACTGGTGGAAATAAAAATCCAGCACATCCTCTACGTCATTGTGTAGATTGTCATACGACTTCAGCATATTGGCCAGGGCATAGTTCCGGTAGCCGTGGTCCTGCTCGGACCGCGCTACATCTTCGTTAAAATGGATGTCATCATTACCCGCCAGCAGGCGCACAAACTCCAGGAAATCCTTTTTGGGGTTGTCCAGGATGCTCACCAGTATATCTGCAATAACAATGGCTCCGCTGTTGATCAGAGGGTTACGGGGAATGCCGTCTTCCTGTTCCAGTTGTATCAAGGAATTGAAGGGGTTGCCGGAAGGCTCCACATCCACCCTTTGCCACAGGCGCACGCCTAATTTTGACATGGCCAGGGAAAGGCTGAGGACCTTGGAAATACTTTGTATGGAAAATTTCTCCGTATGGTCACCCAGGTGAAAATCGTCACCGTTCATACAGGCCAGGTGTAAACCGTATTTCTGGGGATTGATCCGGGCCAGTTCAGGAATGTAGCTGGCTACCTGGCCCCGTGTCTGGTTCAGATTGATCTCCTTTTCGATCTCCCGTAAAATGGAAGCATAGTCCATAGCGTTAGTTTTAGGAAAAGACAAAAGGCAGCCCTATATGTTCTGCGTAAACAGCCACGGCTTTTGTATTTTTCGCCATTATTACATGAACCACTATTACCAAATATTAGGACTGGAACCCGGGGCGGATAAAGATGCCATTAAAAAGGCGTACCGCAGGCTGGCTATGAAATACCACCCGGATGTAAACCCTGGAGCCGAGGCGCGTGATAAGTTTCTGGAGGTGCTGGAGGCCTATGAATACCTGATGGGGATCCGGGAGTACCAGAAAAAGAAGTTCAGTGAAGAAGATCTTCGCAAGGCCGCTGAAGTAATGGTAGAATGGGCCCGCCAGCAGGCCAAAGCCAAATACCGTGAGCGTGTGTATAAGCTGCGTAAGGAACGTGAAAAGGAACAGGCACGGCAGTATACCCAGGCTATTTATTTGCTGATAGGGCTGGTGGTTATGTATTTTACCTTAAGCTGGGGTTGGGGCTGGTATAAGGACCTGATGATCGACAATGCCCCGGTGTACACCACTGCTACCGTAGTGGGGGTGGGCCAGAACCGGGTGCTCTACCAGTTTGAGGTGAACGATGAGGTGCGTGAAGAACGTGATTACGTGAGCCGTGACGGATTTACCATGCTTACCGATGAAGGTTTGCCCCTGGAAATAGGCGATGAGTTTGAATTGATCTACCAGGAGGGCAACCCGGATTTTCACCGCCTCAATTATCGAAAAATGTCGGCTGAAACCTTTAACCGTTATATGCTATCCGTATCCAATGCCTTGCAACAGTGGCTGCGGGAAGAAGGAACGGATATTTCACCGGAAGTCCTTAAGCTAAGGGCGGATTGCCTTACTCTGCTCATCTTCCAGGAGTATGAATTTAATGGTTTAAGTATGGTGTTGCACCGCGATAGCTTTTTCCTGGAAAACCTGGGGCACAACAGCTTACGTTGGTATTTGATGAGCCATAGTGACACCTTTCAGGGCCTTATAAAGCAGTGCCGTGGCGAGGCCGACTGAACTTTTTAAAATACTGTCAGGTTACTTCAAAAACACCTGATATGATCAAAATAATCGGTTTAGTACTGCTCATCGTGGGGGCTCTCGGCCTCATCTTTGGGCTCATCGGTATCTTTGGGCAAAACCTGATTGCCATTAATGCCTGGGCTATGGCCATACTGGGGATTATCTTCTTTACCTCCGGTACCGGTATGCTCAAGCGTAGAAAAGATACGGACGAAGTGGACTAAACAGCGCGGCTTTTATTCTTGGCAGTCGCTCAATTTCCTCTAATTTTACCGGCTCTTACAAAAATTGCACTATGTCGGTAAAACCATCGCTGCCTAAAGGTACCCGGGATATGTTGCCTGAAACCATGCTCAGGCGCGAATACATCCTGGACATCCTCAAAAAGGTTTTTAAGAAGTACGGATTTGCGCCCATCGAAACTCCGGCCATGGAGAATGTGGAAACCTTAACTGGTAAATATGGAGAGGAAGGTGACAAATTGATATATAAGATAAGAAGCAATAAATCTCTTCGGGATAAGCTTTCCGACAAAAAAAAGGTAGCACTTGATGAGATATATGATTTTTGGTTACCTCAAAAATCAGAAATGGCACTTCGGTATGACCTTACCGTTCCTTTTGCCCGTTTTGTGGTGCAAAATCAGAACGATATTCACTTTCCCTTTAAGCGGTACCAGATACAACCGGTCTGGCGGGCTGATCGTCCGCAGAAAGGACGTTTTCGTGAGTTTTACCAATGTGATGCTGATGCCGTAGGTTCCGATTCCCTTTTACTGGAACTGGATTTTGTGCGCATTTACCAGGAAGCTTTTGCCAGCCTGAAAGTACCGGTGCAGATCAAGATCAACAACCGTAAAGTGCTGGCTGGTATTGCCGAGACTTTGGGTATCAGTGATCGCCTTACCGATTTTACCGTGGCCCTGGACAAGCTGGATAAAGTAGGCCTGGAAGGTGTAAAAGCTGAACTGGAGAAGAAAGGTTTTGATCAGAAAGTGCAGGACGGCATTGGCCGTATTGCCGGCTTAAAAGGTTCGGCCAAAGAGATCCTGAAGGCGGTAGAAGAGATGATCTCCGGCTCAGAGACCGGTAAAAAAGGCGTGGAGGAACTGCGTTTTGTGCTGGAGAATTGTGATCCGGAAGCTCCCCTGGCGATTGACCTTACCCTGGCCCGTGGCCTGGATTATTATACAGGCGCCATCTTTGAGGTGGTGGCCCCGGATGTAAACCTGGGTTCCGTAGGCGGAGGCGGACGTTACGATGATCTGACCGCTATATTCGGTATGAAGGGTCTTTCCGGTATCGGTATCTCCTTTGGTCTGGATCGTATTTACCTGGTAATGGAAGAACTGGGCTTGTTTCCCGATGTGGAGGCCGAGGGCACCGAGGTGCTATTCATTAACTTTGGTGATCAGGAAGGGCTTTTCTCCCTGAAGCTGGCTAATGAATTGCGCGATCTCCAGGTAAAAGCTGAGGTATATCCCGATAGCAGTAAGCTGCGAAAACAAATGGATTTTGCCAATAAAAAGAATATCCCCTATGTAGTGCTTATTGGCAGTGAGGAAATGAAAAGCGGACAGTTTACCGTAAAACACATGCATAGCGGTGAGCAGCACTCCTTAAGCCGTATTGAATTACTTCAACATTTCACCGAAAACGCTTCTTCAGATTATGGCCGACACTAAACATTACGAGATCAGCCCCCGTGAGATCAGCCTCCGTGAACTGGCTGAATGGTTTGAATCCGGACAAGCAATAGGATTGTCAGAGGAATCAGCCGCCCGGATCCAAAAGTGCCGCGACTACCTCAATGAAAAGGTGGCCCGGGAAAAAAATCCCATTTACGGCATCAATACCGGTTTCGGATCGCTGTACAACATTAGCATTGAAGGCCATGACCTGGAAGCACTGCAGGAAAACCTGGTGCGTTCCCATGCCTGCGGTGCGGGTGAGCAAGTTCCCGCTGAGGTGGTTCGGATGATGTTGCTGCTGAAAGCCCGCTCCTTATCCTATGGTCACTCGGGGGTACGCACCAGGCTTGTGGAGGGCCTGCTCGATTTTTACAGACAGGGTGTACTACCGGTGGTTTATGAACAAGGTTCGCTGGGAGCTTCCGGAGACCTGGCTCCACTGGCCCATCTTACCCTGCCCCTGATGGGAGAAGGAGAGGTAGTGTATAAAGGCAAACTAAAAGAAGCCGCTGAAGTATTGAAATCGGTAGGAATTGAGCCGGTTACCCTGCAGTCCAAAGAGGGCCTGGCCATGCTCAATGGTACCCAGTTTATGGCGGCCTATGGCACGATGGCTCTGATACGCCTGCGCAAGCTTTCCTACCTGGCCGATCTTATCGGCACCTTATCCCTGGAGGCCTATGACGGCCGGCCGGAGCCTTTTAACGAACTGATTCATCTGGTAAGGGCCCACAATGGACAGTTAAAAACGGCAGCTCGTGTGCGGGAATTCCTGGAAGACAGTGAACTGATCAAAAGAGCCAAATCCCACGTACAGGACCCCTATTCTTTCCGTTGCATGCCACAGGTACACGGAGCCAGTAAAGATGCCCTGGATTATGTGGAAAGGGTGTTTACCCGTGAGATCAATTCCGTAACAGACAATCCAACCATTTTCCCGGATGATGATCTCATTATTTCGGGTGGTAATTTCCACGGGCAAACCCTGGCGCTGGCGCTGGATCAAATGGCCATTGCTACGGCTGAACTGGCCAATATATCCGAAAGAAGAACCTACCTGTTGGTGAGCGGGCAACGCGAACTGCCTCCTTTCCTGGTGGCAGCTCCCGGTCTCAACAGCGGCTTAATGATAGCCCAGTATACCGCGGCTTCCATTGTAAGTCAGAATAAGCAGTTATGTACCCCGGCCTCCGTGGATTCCATAGTTTCTTCCAATGGGCAGGAGGATCATGTGAGTATGGGCGCCAACGCAGCTACCAAAGCCTGGAAAGTGGTGGATAACCTGGAAAAGGTATTGGCGGTGGAACTTATTTGTGCTTCACAGGCTTTGTTTTTCCGCAAGGACCATACTTCACCGTTCCTGCAGTCTTTCCTCGAAAGCTTCAGGAGTGAGGTGGACTTTATAGAGCGGGACAGGATCATTGCCACAGATATGGCTAAAGCCCGCGCATTTATTGCCGGTATTGATATAGACCCCGAGCTGATTTATTAACGGAAGAGGGTTATGGAGCCCCGGTAATTTTCCTTGCCGTTCCGGAGGTGGTAGGTGTATATACCTATAGGAGCTGGCTCATCCTTGTAGGTAGCGTCCCAGAACTCTTCAAAAGGCTTGTCTGAAAAGAAAACCTCCTCGCCCCAACGGTTGAAAATGTGTATTTCACTGGAGCCATCGCAGCGGTTCCCAAATACTTCGAGCGATTCATTGATGCCGTCCCCGTTGGGAGAGAAAGCGTTAGGGATAAATACTTCGGTAACGATTTCTTGTATTACGATTGGGAAATCCACCGTGTAGGTCTTGTTGCAAACTGTATCGTTAATGTCTACGGAAACCGTATATACTCCGGGCTCCTGGTACCGGTAAGAGGGGTAGCGTTTTTCTTCCGTTACACCATTTCCGAAATCCCAGCTATACCGGTAACGCCTACGGTCATTATCAAGGGCAATATCTACCGAACCATCTCCGCAGAGGGAAACTTCCACCAGGGGATCAGGTATGGAGCTGGTATCCTGGAAAACGAGGGTGTCCACAAAAGTTTCGGATTTGTTGCACTTTACATTGATAGCGGTAAGTGATACAATGTACAGCCCGGTGTCCTGGAAGAGGTGTTCGGGTTCAGTTTCCTGGGAAAAGTCACCGTCCCCGAAATCCCATTGGTAGGCCTGTGAGCCTGTAGAGGTATTGGTGAACAGAGCCCTGAACTCGGAATCGCAACCGATGTACTCGCTGGTGAAGCCTGATTCAAGGAAAATGCCGGTGTCGTGAACAACCTCTATAAAGTTGGTGTCCGCAATATCACAAATAGTATCGGTAGCTATCAGGCGTATGGTATAAGTCCCGAAATTATCATAAAAGGTGGTGGGTTCTTCCTCTGATGAGGTAAGACCGTTCCCGAAATCCCATTCGAACACCTGTGCGTTGATACTTTTATTGCTCAGTTGAACAAAAAGAGTATCGCAAATGGTATCTGTATCGTTCATAAAATCAATCTCGGGTTTAGCCCTTACGGTAGCTTCAAAATCCAGCTTGATAGCCCCCAGGTTGCAGTTATTACTGTTATTGGTTTCAGAAACCACGCCCGGGGTAACGGGAAAGCTCTCCAGGCTGCAACCAGCACATACCGCCTGGTATATAGTGCCATGGGGGTCAAAACGGCTGGTACCACCATCTACATGCTCATTGGAAGTTCCGCCAAAATAAGTGGCGTATGCCAGGCTTTTGGCATCACGCTCCAATACCATAAAGTAAAAATCACTGCCATCGGTTGATGACTGGAGCGCATCACTGGTAAGCGGGAGATTCAGGGTGTTACCCTGGGGTGGCCCACCATTGGTGAGCACGTTGGATTGGCCATTCCAGCCGCTCAGGTAAATATTAAAGCATTCATCTACCAGGAAGGCGGTGGGTACAAGGTCGTCCTTCGCTTGCCCGCTGCCTATGGTAGTAGACCATATTTCAGTGGCTAAATTCATATCAAACTTCTTGATGAATTGCCGGGAATTGGGAGTGCCGTATATCCCTGCACTCATGGTCATCTGGCCTTCTGTCTGGCCTAGCACGTACAAATTATTGAACTTGTCAATATCAATAAGGAATGCCTGATCCTGGTCGGAGGTTCCCACATAGGTGGAAGCCGTAAGGTTACCGTTAAGGCGGTTAAAAACGGCCAGGTAACCGTCAATGCTGCCCTGGGCATTTGGAGTATGTGCCTGTGGGCTGATATCAATGTCGTTACTGCGGGTAGCACCACCAATCACCACTTTGTTACCCTGATCTGGTTTGATACTGTATCCGGCATCATCTCCAAGGCCTCCAAAATAAGTTCCCCATACTATAGAGGAAAGATCGTTCTGAAGACAAACCACCAGGGCATCCTGGTCGCCCTGTATGGAATCATTTAAGGCATTGGGAAGAGGTATATGGTTGGACCGGGTATTGGAGATCAGGTAGACTTTATTATCCGCATAAATGATCTCTCCACGGCAGTTGTCCCCGTAATTCTGGAAGATGCCGGTATTCAGCCCGTCATTTTCGGTACCTCCTAAAAAGGTGGAGGCCATAACCTTTGTTCCATCCGCGCTTAGTTTGGTAACCACAATATCCGATCCGTGGTTGAAACGCATGAAGCGCAGGGCCAGTGGTGGCCCCCCGTTAAAGTTTGCCTGAAGTGCCTGCCCGCTTACCGGATAATTGGATGATCCGGTGTTGCCGAGTATAAAAAGCTGATTATCATCGTCTACCACCAGGCTGTGGGGTACATCGTTATCGGTACCACCCACATAAGTGGAGTACAGGAGCGTATCGCCCAGGGCTGAAAATTTACTGATGGACATATCCACATCCCCGCCTTTGTATATCTCTTGATAAGCACCGGGGGAAGTAGGGTAACCCAAACCGAAGGTAATACCACCGGCATACAAATTACCCTCGTGGTCAAAAGTGGCGGTAAAACCCCAGTTGTCTATTGAACTTCCGGAAAAGGAAGAAAACACAAGTTCAGGATCAATGATAAGTTCATGTTCGGGATTGTACGGGCCCAGCTTGAATTTAACAATATGGTTGACGAGGGTGTAGGAGCAGGGGATGTTTATTTTTTGTCCCTTGATCACCTGGTAAGCCTCGGGAATAAACTCCTGCAGTGTGCCCAGGCTGGTCTGGATCAAAAGGTGGCCTTTGTTGATGGAAAGCATATCCGCACCCTGGTACTGCATTTGTAATAGCCGGGGGTCTGCGTGGGGGGCCAGGTGAAAATCGTATTTGAGATTACCGCCTTTTCCCCGGAATCGAACATTTACCCCCGGGTAGAGGTCCAGGTAATTGAGCTGCTGGTACACAGGAACGGATGCCCGCCACTGTGAAGGATCATTGCCCAGAAGGTAATTGTGGTAGAACGAACGTTTTGCGGCCCCTTGTATTTGTGGAAAAGGATTGGCGTACAGGAATTTCACCTTAACAACGTGCCTTTTCAGTAATTCCTCCTGCTTGGATTTGGGGCCGGGTTCATCGTGGTGATGGTGAAAATCATCCGCATTATGGAGCGAGATGGTATAGCCGTTATCTTCAAAAAAAACATCTCCGGAATTAAGGCGTAGCCGATAGTTGAAATCTGAAGACCATTGCCCGTCATTCTTTATGAAAAGCGCATGAGAATCCTGCCCGTAAAGGGATAAGGAGATCCCCGTAAGGATAAGCAATATGCTGGCAAAGTTCCTCATTTCTATTCCAACCCCTAAAGGTATCAATAATATAAGACTGGGCCGGTTGGTTTTGGAGTGAATTATTTAAAGGCTGATCCCGTGATTTTGATCAATGTACCCACTCTGCAATAATGAACACGTAACGTCCGCTAAGGGTTTGTGTGGCTATAAGATATTGGTTGCCGGAGGGCTTGATCTTTAAGGATTTACCTATTTTTTCGGCATTGTCCGGATAATTCCGGGAAATGATGTTGAAACGACCTTTTCTGAGGGATGGATCGTAGGGCTTAAATTCCTGTTTTATGGTAAAGGTCTTGCCAGGAAAATCAGGTAGTGGCTCGGAGTGGGTAAGTAGATTACTGTTGGGGTGGAGTTTGGCTACTTTAAAATGTTGTGCCAGGGCATCCGCACCTCCCGCCTTCAGGATGCTGGCATTGGGTTCAAAAAGGTAAGTGGATAGCTTATCGGTAAACTCTGCGCTGGCGGAGGATCCCATCTCAAAATTGAAGTTGCTGATACTCCCATCTGTGAGTATGTTGTAGGTTTTGATAAGCGGTATCTCTGCACCACCTTGCAGCTTATAGATCACTTCCTTGCACTCATTGCGGTAGCTGATCACCCAGACTTCTGCCACGCTTTTTAATTGGCTGCAGGCCTGGCTAATATCCAGCATGGGGCTGGTCTTTATAAAGGTAACACGTTGGTTCAGGGTAAGCAGATGCAGATGGGGGATAAGGTTAGGCTCATAGGAATCCAGGGATACCATTTTTCGGTTATCCTCATCCCTGCGGGCAGGGTCAGCGTATACCACGTCTGCGGAGCTGACTTTTAAAAAATCCAGGCCATCTCCCTGCTGCACTTCAAGCTGGGTTTTGCCCAATTGACGAAAATTATGAGCCGTTATATGGGCCAGGTCTTCCTGTTGCTCCACATAGGTTGCACTTTTAAAGCCTTCGGAAAGGTAAAAAGTATCCACCCCCATCCCCCCGGTAATGTCCAGTAGTTCCCTTCCCTGGATAAGGCTCGCTTTTAAGCGGGCAGTAGCTTCTGAACTGGATTGCTCCGTACTTACTCCTCCGGGGAATAAGACGGTGGGGTGAGAGGTCCATTCCGGTAGTTTGCGAGCCAGTTTCTGCCGCCAGGCAATCTGGGAAGCCAGTTCCTTTTTCCAGGGAATCCGGGCACTTTGGAGGATAAGCTGCAAAGGGTCTTTATCGCGGTTCTCACGGATAAATTCCTGGGCTTCCTTAGTTTGGATAAAAGCAGATAATTCGCTAACCGTCAATGGGCTGCAGGTTTTGGGTAAGTCTCCGTATGAACTTTACATTAGGAAAGAATTCACGCGCCAACAGCCGCAGTACACTATAGGTGGGTACCGCCACAATCATACCCGGTATGCCCCCGATAACGGCAGCAATGGAGATCACCAGGAATATTTCCAGCGGGTGGGCATTTATACTGTTGGAAAAGATGACCGGCTGCAAAATAAAATTATCGATAAGCTGCACCAGCCCGAAAACCCCGATGATCATCAGTGCCAGCGGTATGGGCTCCATGCTGAGTTCAGCGGTGAAGTTGGTGGACAATCCCAGGATAAGCCCGAAGGCCATGCCGATGAGCGGCCCGATGTAGGGGATGATATTCATAAGGCCGGCAAAGAAGGCAATGGCAATAAAATTCTCAAAACCAATAAAGTAAAGACCCACCGATATTAATAGGGTAATGAGGGTGATTTGTATAAGGATACCGGCAAAATAACGGGATAGTACTTTCTTCAGGCGCGGTGAAATATTGATGATACGACCTTCAAATGAGTCGGGTACCAGGGCCAGCACGATATTGCGAAACAGGAATTCCTCCTTCATGAAGAAGAAGGTTATAAAAAGGATGCTGAAAATGGCAAAAAGGATATTTCCCAGCCCGCCCAGTAAGCCGTAGAAGGTATTGGTAATATTATCGAAGTTCAAGAATTTCTGTACGGCTTCCTCTACCACACCGTTGGAGTTTTCCCTTGCTGCCGGTTGGAGGTGCAGGAACCGTTCAAACTGGGACATATTCTCTTCGAGGCTGGCGAAAAGCTCTTCTACGTTGAGCTGTGAAAGAACAGCCAGTTCACTAATAAGGGAAGGGATAAAAATGCTCATGATGCCTCCGAACAAACCAATGATAATAAAGAGGGTTACGACAGCAGCCATGGTACGGTTAAGTTTTATCCATCTCCACTTTTTGTCGGTAAGCCGGTCTACCACCGGTTTGCCAATGAGGGCTATTACTGCGGAAATCAGTACGTAAATGATCACAGACCGGATGATCCATATTCCGTATACCAGCGCAGCCAAAAGGGTAATGGCTACCAGTATCTTTATGATCTGGCGGATACCGCTGCTCATGGGGTAGCCGTAAAAACGTATTGAAGGATATTAGAACCCATCTGCAGGGCTTTCAGGCGTACTTCGGCCGGGTCATTATGCACTTCCTGGTCTTCCCAGCCGTCTCCCAGGTCAGATTCAGTGGTATAGAACACGACCATCCTTCCTTCGTGGAAAATACCGTAAGCCTGGGGCGGATTATTATCGTGTTCATGGATCTTGGGGAGGCCTTGTGGAAAGTCAAAATGCTGGTGATAAATGGAATGGCTGGCCGGTACTGACTGTAGTTCGTATTCGGGAAATACCTTTTTCAGCTCGGGGCGTATGAACTTATCCATGCCGTAATTATCATCAATGTGTAAAAAGCCTCCGGCCTGGAGATACTCGCGCAGGTTGCGGGCCTCGGCATCTGAAAACACCACGTTGCCATGCCCCGTCATGTGTACAAAGGGATAGCTGAAAATATCTGAGGAACCGGCTTCTACAATTTCGTAATCCGGGTCAACCGAAGCGTTCAGATTTTGATTGAAAAATGCCGCCAGGTTAGTTAGGGAAGTGGGGTTAGCATACCAGTCGCCACCCCCATTGTATTTTAAAACGGCTATTTGCAGGGAGTAGGGTACAGGTTTAAAGGAAAACGTTCCAAACCCGGTGAGAATAGCCAAGGCAATAATGGAAAAAGTTCGCATACCGACAAAGTTAAGGTAATATGCTATTACCGTTTTGATCTTTTGTACACCTCTCCTAAAAGTTCTGTATCAACATCAAATTTTTCAATTAGGTGGCTAATTGATTCAAAAATAATAACTTTAGAGGGTCAACCCTTATCTCTGACAATCGAATGCTAAACTTATGAGGACACTTTTATCCGTTTTTATTGGTGCTCTTTTTTGCTTTACAACCAATGCTCAGGTTACAACTACTTCGGCTACTTTCACCGCTGGTCATATTGAAACGGAGTTTTCTACGACTGCTACTAAAGATACGTCCAATGAATCCGCTTGTTTCGGAACCCTGAATGTGGGCGTTCCTGCCGGCCGGTATGTAGTATCGGTAAGCGTTACCTATGGAGGTGAAGCCCTGGGTTCTGGTTGGATGTCTGAGCAGTTCTCCTATTTGGAATGTGCTACTACAGGCCTTAAGGAAAAGAGTATATCTTCCGGTCCGCCAGTAAATTCAGCGGGAGTGTTTGTTTACAACCGGGCTAATATTGATATAGCCAATGGTGTGGCACCGGCAGGGGGGCTCGATTTTAATCTTCATGCCTTTCGTACCTTTTCCACCACTCCCAGTTGTAATACACAGGTAAACCGTATTAAGAACAACAGCTGGACGGTAACGGTACACCATATTCCTCTTCCTAGCTGTTTCCGCCCCAACAATGTTGCGGTAAGTAATATACAGGCTAATTCGGTAGATCTAAGCTGGACTACCGGGGGTGCCAGCAACTGGCAAATTGAATACGGACCGGCTGGTTTTACTCCGGGCACTGGTACACTGATCCCCGTAAGTACCAATCCCTTTACACTTAACGGACTTTCTCCACAAACGGTTTACGAGTTCCGAGTGAGGGACAGTTGCGGAGTAGGAGATGTAAGTATATGGACCAGTATGAAAAGTTTCCAAACGGGGTGTTCGGCCGTTATGGCTCCCTGGACCGAAAATTTTGACTCGGGAACCTGGTCCGCTGGCCCTAATTTCAACAGTAATGGAACTATAGATACCTGCTGGTTGCGAAACTGGAATAACGGATTCCTGATGAAAACAGGCCCCCCTGTTTTTTCGTCTAATTTCACCGGGCCAAGTGGTGATCATACAACCGGAAGTGCCAAATACATTTTCAGTGAAGCAAAAACCTTTGGTGCCTTGCCTATGGTAGCGCGTATAGAGTCCCCGCTGGTTGATCTCTCTGCTCTTACGGTACCTGAACTCACTTTCTGGTACCATATGTTCGGCCTTAACGTAGATCAACTGGATGTGGAGATCAGTCAGAACAATGGTGGTACCTGGACTAATATCTTTAATCGTACAGGGCAACTGCAAACCGCTAAAACCGATCCCTGGAAAGAGGTTATCGTAAACCTGGCTGCCTACGCCAATGCTACGGTAAAACTGCGATTTACGGTAACCCAGACTAATTTTGGAACCAATGGAGATGTAGCCATTGATGATGTTAGCATACATGAAGCTCCTATATGCCCCAGACCACAAAACCTGGAGGAAATATTCATCTGGACCAACCGGGCTACTCTGGGTTGGACCACCGGGGGAGCTTCCAACTGGCAGATAGAACACGGACCTCCCGGGTTTATTCCGGGAACGGGTACCATAAGTTCCGTAAGTTCGAACCCAGGTATCCTGGGCGGCTTGTCCCCGGCCACTTCCTACGATGTATATATCCGTGACAGTTGTGGTCCGGGTAATGTTTCACTTTGGCAGGGACCCTTGCGAATTAAGACCAGATGTGCGGCTTTCGGAACTCCCTATACCCGCGATTTTCAAGGTGTAGCCTACAGTCCCGGAATATTTTTTAACGATACGGGTACCATTAATTCATGCTGGCGGAGGGACAATCTTATCAATTATGTATGGAAAGGAGGACCACCTACTTTTTCACCTTTCAATACCGGTCCTGATTTTGACCACACCTTTGGTAATTCCAGTGGTAAATATGTATTTGCCCAGGCCATAGGTGGAGTAGTGAATAGCCCTAACCGGGTCACCAATCTCCAGAGTTCCTTAATTAACCTCACCGCACTTACCGATCCGCAGCTGACTTTCTGGTACCACATGTTCGGATCAGATATTTTATCTCTGCAGGTTCGCATATCCACCGGCAATGGTGTGTGGAATCTTGAACGTACGATCAGTGGGCAGCAGCAATCCGCTAAAAGTGATCCCTGGAATGAGGTCATTATTGATCTTTCAGCGTATACCGGTGATACGATTGTTGTGGAATTCCGGGCCAGGTCTTTAGCATCGGGTACCGCTTCGCAAATAGCCATTGATGATCTCAATGTAGGTGAGGCCCCGTCCTGCCCCAAATCACAAAACCTGGTGGTTACGGCAACTACCAATAACAGTATTACCCTCAACTGGCTTCCTGGAGGAACTGCCTCTTTCTGGAATGTGGAATATGGCCCGGTAGGTTTTACCCCTGGCAATGGTACGCTGCTTACCGCCACCACACAACCCTTTACAATTGGTAGTTTGTCTCCTAATACGGCCTATGATTTTTACGTACGTGACAGTTGTGGTGTCGGAGATGTGGCGGTGTGGACCGGGCCGGCTACAGACTCTACAGAATGCAATCCTGTATCAGCACCCTGGACGGAAAATTTTGAAGGTACCGCATTTCTTCCTGTACCTTTTGCAGCCGGTAGCATTGCCAGCTGCTGGAACCGGACGGTCACCGGCAATTATATATGGACTCCCGGGCAGGGAGGGACGCAATCCTTCGGCACCGGCCCTGATGTAGACCATACCTTGGGAACCAGCAGTGGTAAATTCATTTACTCCGAGGCATTATTTGGAGTGGCACAATCCATCAGCGGCTGGCTGGAAACCCCGCTTATTGATCTTACACCCCTTACCGTACCGGAGTTCAGTTTTTGGTACCACATGTTTGGGGCGGAGATAGACTCGCTGGTAGTGGAGGTTTCGGATGGTGTTTCCTGGAATCATGAATATTCGCGGGTAGGCCAGCAGCAAGCCAGTAATGCAGCTGCATGGGAAGAAGCTATACTGGATCTGGGTTCCTATGCCGGTGATACCATCCAGATCCGCTTTACGGCCTACAAGAATGGAACCTTTGCTCAGACGGTGGATATTGCCCTGGACGACCTGGATATTCATGAGAAACCTTCCTGTGCCAAGCCTTCGGACCTTACGGTTGTAGGCGTTTCTTCCGGCAATGTAACCCTTGCCTGGGTCACGGGAGGGGCCAGTGACTGGCAGATTGAATACGGCCCCAATGGTTTTACACCCGGCAGCGGTACTATCATCAACGTCAATACAAATCCGTTTGCGATTACCGGTTTAACACCATCTACCACCTATGATTTTTACGTTCGCGACAGTTGCGGAGTGGGAGATGTAAGTGCCTGGAGGGGAGCAGTGACCACCACCACCGAATGTCTTCCCACACCAGCTCCCTGGAGTGAGGATTTTGACGGTTCAGATTTTATTGCCGCCATCAACTTTGCGGATACAGGGACCATTAATACCTGCTGGGACCGCTATCCGGTAACAGACTATTTCTGGATACCCGGTCCGGGGCCGTTCCTTTCTATTGCTACCGGCCCTTCAGCAGACCATACCAGCGGCAGCGGGAAATTTATGTTTACGGAAACCAACGGTTTTCCACCCAATTTACCGTTTGTCACCCATCTGGAAACCCCGCTCATTGATCTTTCGCCATTGTCTACTCCCCAGCTTTCTTTTTGGTACTTTATGTTTGGCAATGCAATAGGAAACCTCATTGTGGAGGTAGATAATGGAAGTGGCTACACCAGCCTGCAGACCATATCAGGCGCTCAGCAAACTTCGCAGTCAGAGCCATGGTTGCAATCCATACTGGACCTTTCGGCTTATGCCGGGGATACGGTGCAAATAAGGTTCAAGGTGAGTAAATCCGTTAACTCTACCGTATCCGATGTGGCTATTGATGATGTGGTTATTGATGATAACCTGCTATGTGATCCACCTACTGCTTTATCCATTGGAGGGATCACTACAGATTCGGCAGAAGTGAACTGGAACGCTACCACCACGGGTTCCAACCTGGTGTATTATGATCAGGCGGCAGGCCCCGGTTCTGCCGTAACCTTAACGGATGTTACCAGTCCTCACATACTTTTTGGCCTCAACCCCAATACTACCTATGTGGTAATGGTATTTGACAGTTGTGCGGCACCCGTCTTTACCAGTGATACCATTGCCGATACCATCAGTACTTTGCCTTGCCCGGTGCTCATCAGTGACTTCAATTATACTAGCAATGAACTGGACGTGAATTTTGACGGTTCTTTGAGTACCAATGCAGATAGCCTGATGTGGCTGTATGGGGACGGAAATTTTGCTTCGGGTACTACATCTTCCCATACCTATGGTGCGGCAGGAACGTATACGGTTACCCTTTTAAGCTGGAGTAATTGCGGGCTTACGGATACATTGGTTCAGGATATTGAAGTCTGTGATACTCTCAGCGCCTCCCTGGCTTCCACGGATGCCTTCCTTACGGTAAACTACGATGCTTCCGCATCTCTGAACCCGGATTCACTGTACTGGGATTTCGGGGATGGAAATTGGTCCAACGCTGTACAGCCCGTGCATAATTATGCGGCAAGTGGAATTTATACGGTATGGCTTTACACCTATAATAATTGTGGTGTGGCCGATAGTACTACCCTTAATGTACAGGTCTGCGATACCCTGCTTGGGAGTTTCTCCTATGTGCAGGATGGGGATTCAGTATTCTTTGACGGCAGTGCGTCCAAAGGTTATAATCTGCTGCAATGGGATTTCGGGGATGGTACCATCGGTGGCGCAGCGGTAACCAGCCATATTTATTCCAGTTCCGGCACCTTTACCGTTACCCTTACCGTGCAGAATGAGTGTGGGGACGTACAGACCGTAACACAAACTATTCAGATGTGCCAGCCGGCCGTGCCGATCTGGACGTATACCATTGTTGGCACCACCACAGCCGGAATGGAGGTGCAGTTTGATGCATCCGCCTCCCTGAATGCCAGCATTTACGAATGGGATTTTGGCGATGGCTCCAATGTTACGGGGCCCGTTTTCCCAACGCACACCTATACCATTCCAAGCCTCACTTACAGGGTCACTCTTACCGTTCGCAACAATTGCGGTGAAAAATCATCCCACGGCTATAGACTGAGTGAAATAGGCCTGGAAGAATTCGATGAGCTGCATAAGGTAGAGGTATACCCCAATCCTGTAGATGACAAGTTACTGATCTCGTGGAACCCTCAATATACCAGCCCTGAAGAAGTGCTATTATGGAGTGTGCAGGGTAAACAATTAATGAAAGAGGTATTGGAGGCTGAAAACCTGGAGCAGGGTTCATTGGAATGGGATCTTTACGGCTTACCGGAAGGGGTCTACATCATTAACCTCCGTGGAATGGACCTGGATATTCGGGAGAGTCTGCTTATACAGCATTGATCTCCTGGTGTTAATAGAGCTTGCCAGCCATAACCACGGCTATGCCGGCCGTCTCCGTACGAAGCCGCCTGGTACCCAGGTGTACTTCGGCAAAGCCTTTGGCCGCTGCGGCTTCAATTTCTTCCCGGGAAAAATCCCCTTCCGGGCCTATAAGCACCAGGCAGTTGGGGTAAGAAGAAACAGAAGTGAGGAGATCCTCCCGCTTCCGGCTGGCATCGCAATGGGCTATACAGCGTTGCGGTGAAGTACTATCCAGTATGGTATTGAAGTTTACCGGCTCATTGAGTTGAGGCAGCCAGTTGGAAAGGGATTGCTTGGCGGCTGCCTGGATGATCTTCCGTCCCCGGTCGGTTTTGTACACTTTCCGTTCCGAATGGAACGACAGGAGTGGGGTGATCTCATCTACACCCATTTCGGTGGCCTTTTCCAGGAAGAACTCAAAACGGTCCAGGCTTTTGGTTGGGCCAATGGCAATATGCAGGTATTTTTGGCGCTTTTCCTCGCTAAACGTTCCGGTAATATCCAGGCGGGCTTCCGTTTTGGAGAGTTGGGTGATCACTCCCTTGTAAATAACGCCCTTACCCTGCGTAACCAGTACTTCCTCTCCGGGAGCAAGCCTTAACACCCGGGTGGCATGGTGGCTTTCTTCCTTACCCAGCAGGGCCTGTTGCGGGTTTAATTCATCGGCATAAAAGAGATGCATCAGGCGCCTACTTTATCTTGTTTTTTGCTGGCTGGTTTGTTGATATTCCTTTCAATGTACTGAACGATCTTACCGGCAACATCCACACCGGTCGCTTTTTCCACACCTTCCAGACCGGGAGAGGAGTTCACCTCCAATATTAAAGGTCCGCGATTACTCTGTAACATATCCACCCCCGCTATAGCCAGGCCCAGGGCTTTGGCTGCGTTTACCGCGGCCAGCTTTTCTATTTTGGAAAGCTTGATAAGGGTGCCACTTCCGCCACGGTGAAGATTGGAACGGAACTCACCTTCTTTACCCTGGCGCTTGAATGCCGCCACTACCTTACCTTCAATTACAATGGCCCGCACATCTGCGCCTCCGGCTTCGGCAATAAACTCTTGCACCAGTATGTTGGTATTGAGGCCGTAAAAGGCTTCAATAACTGATTTGGCTGCTTTGCGCGTTTCAGCCAAAACCACACCCAGGCCCTGGGTGCCTTCCAGGAGTTTTACGATCAATGGCGCACCGCCAACTTGTTTAATGAGGTAGTCCACATCACTCGGCTTTTTGGCAAAAGCCGTTTTTGGGATACCAATCCCGTGGCGACTTAATATCTGTGTGGCGCGGAGTTTATCGCGGGAACGTACCAGGGCCAGTGAACTGAGCGTGGTAAATACCTTTTGCATTTCAAACTGGCGGATGATGGAAGATCCGTAAAAAGTAACGGAAGAACCTATCCGGGGAATAATGGCATCTACATCCTCCAATGCGTGATCCTTATAATATACTTTCGGGTCGCCACTTTCAATAACCACGTAACATTTGGTGTGGTTAATGATGGCAGCGGTATGTCCTCTTTTTTCAATGGCCTCCGCCAATCGCTTGGTAGAGTAGAGGTTAGGGTTAGTGGAGAGGATGACAATATTCATTTCTTATTTTTTTGCTTTAGGTTCAAATCGTCTTGGCTTACGTCTACAATAAAGTGGTTCTTCAACAGTCGTTTTCCCAATAATATAGGGTATTTCATTTTTTCCCTGAAACTCAGTGTAAAGGCTGTTTTAATTTTTTGGTCAAACAGAACTACAGTGGTGGTGATAGTATAGCGGTAATCCACCTCTCCGTTGCTGCTGCGTACCCGCTTTTCCTTGAAATCCTTGAAACGGTATTCCTTCTTATTGTGAATACCGAATTTCGGATCGTAAAGGCGGAACGAGAGGTACGTCTGGTCATCTTTTTCAATGATCCGTACCCTTGTGCAGTGCAAAGCAGAAGTATAGGCTCCTGTATCGATTTTGCAGGGTATGTTTTCCAGTTCCAGTTCCGGTAGGTCTACAACGTCTGTAGAACCGATGATGATCTTCGCTTTTTTCTTTTTCACGCTATTTACTTAGTGGGTTTGTGCTAAAAATGTTCACAGTCCTCCAAAGCGGGGGCAAAAATCATCATTTGGACGATATGATCTGTATCCCGTTCAAAAAGGTTTTTCCACGTGATAATTTCAGTTCAATTATCATTCTTTTTCCGGTAATAACGCGGTAGGAGTGGCTTATGGCTTTAAACTCGTCCATTTTGCGGCTGTCCACTTCATCCAACTCTTTACCATTTATAACAACCATGAATTTACCATCCAGTTTGGGGTCTATCCGGGCCCACAGCAATTTTACCTCATATTCACCGGGTACCAATTCAAAATGATAACCACTTAGCCCTTGATTTTGGGTTTGGTAAAGCGGGTCCAGTTCCGTGCCGTCAATACCCCTGCTTGTTCCAATTCCCGCCTGCCGTGGCCGGTAAGCCATACCTTCTGAATGACCAAAAAACTTTCCCTCTTCAAAAGCCTGATCCGGCCGCCACAGGGTATAGGTTTCCGGGTCGTGAAAATAAAAATTGGCTCCCAGGTTTATATTCAGGGCAGAGCTGAGGTAATAGACCTTTTCCCGGACTATCACTTTACCCGAATCTCCGGTTACCTGCGCAAAAACATGTAGACTGTCTCCCACCAGGGGAACTTTCCATTCCGCAAAACCATCCACTAATTTTTGGGAAGGATACAAATCGCCATTAACCTGTATGGTAGCATCTTGAAGGTTGCTCACCACTTTTATGGGCCAGTATATCGGTTCAGACCCTAAACTGGCTGGGAGTACCGGGAATTGTGTGGGTAGTATTTCGGCAAAGGGATCTTTCGTAAGGCGTGCCTGATATAGGAAATAAGCATCCTTGGGTTTTCGGTTGTAAGACATTAAACCCTTGCTGTTGATATGCGGCACGGCATCCTGCCGGAATTCCGAACCAAAATCAAACAGGTTCCATACGGCAGCACCGGAAAGGAAATCCATTTTGCGGAACTGATTGAGGTAGCTCAGGTGGTATTGAAACTGCCAGTCCACGGAGAAGTCAAAACGCTCCGGGTTCAGGCTTCGGATACGTGGATCGGCCCCGGCCCCGTACTCGGTAATCAGCACCGGTTTGTCCGGTACCTGCTTGTGATAATTATGGAGAAAGCGCGTGAGATTTTCAGGGTCCTCTTCGTACCAGCCGAAATAGAGGTTCCAACCTACAATCATCGGCAGCCGGGTTAAGCCGGGCCGTTCATATAGTTCAAGTTGCCCGTGATTGGGGATCATGGTATAGCGATCCGAAGCTTTCGCCCGGCTAAGGCCTTCCATTTCTTTAGCAAAATCAACAATGGTCTGAATGTCTTTTTGATCCCTCTCCAGCTTGCGGCCCAGGAACATCTCGTTCATATAGGCCCAGATAATAATAGAAGGGTGATTATGATGCTGAGCTATCATTTCTTCCATCATGTGCCGGGTTTGGGCGCGAAATTCAGGCGAGTCCGTCATTTCATGGTCCAGGGGTATCTCCATGGAAACCAATAAACCCAGGCTATCACATGCGTTCAACACGGCCTGGTCCTGCGGGTAGTGAGCAGTCCGGAAGAAGTTGGCACCCATATCCTTGAGCAATTGTATATCCTTCCGGTGGCGATCATTACTAAGGGCGTTACCCAGGCCTGGATAATCCTGGTGCCGGTTGGCTCCGATCAGCTTCAGGGGTTTTCCGTTCAGGTAAAAACCGGAATCAGCATCAAAACGATAATAGCGAAAGGCATAATGTGTTTGAAAAGCGTCCAGCACCTCCAGGGTTTCCGCATTCCATAAGCTCAGTTTTAGGCGGTACAGGGCAGGTGATTGGGGAGACCATAGAACTGGTTTTTCCAAAGTATAAGACTTGCTGATCTCCATGCCCGGATCAACGGGTACTTGATCCTGGTGCACCAGGTTACCTCCAGGGTCATATATTTGAAGGTGTTGAAGAATCTCCTGCTCTTTTCCCGTATTGGTTATATGGAAACGGAGCTGTAATCCGCCTTTTTCTTTATGGGTATCAAAGCTGGTGAGATAGATTTGTTCAGCGCCCAGTGAGGTGTCCTTAGTAAAATGTACTTCATTTTCCACTTCCAGCCATACATCACGGTAAATGCCCCCGTAAAAATTGAAATCACCCTTAAGGGGAACTACGGAAGGATCATGCAAATTATCCACTTCTACCCTGAGTTCGTTCTCACCGGCATGTGTATACTCGTCAATTTTAAGGTAAAAAGCGGTGTAGCCACCCTTGTGCTCTCCCGCTTTCACGCCATTCACTTTTACCGTGGCACGCTGGTTCACGGCTTCAAATTTCAGGTACAGGTCCTTCTGCGATTCTTCTGCGGAGAGTGTGACAGTGCGGGTATAAATTCCCTGGCCGCGGAAATAACCCGGCTCATCGTCAAAAGGATCTTCAGCGTTCCAGGTGTGAGGTAGGTGTACCTGTTCCACAGCTCCCCCTTCTTTTTGAAATTGCCAGTTATCGTTGAGGTCTCTGCGGGTTTGTGAGTGGGCAGAAAAACCGGTAAGAAGGCTAAGGCAACAAAAAAACAGGGTTATACAGCCGGAAAATGCCACTCTGAAAAACCGGTACATGGATAAAAGAAAGTTTGGTTTTCCTCAAATGTAGGCCATTTAACCTTTATTCCACTATAAACTTGCGGGCTTCAGCTTTGATGCTCATATCCGCAAAGTTGCCTTCCTGGTAGCGGTAATAGCCTGTAATAGCGATCATAGCCCCATTGTCGGTACAGAACTCAAAGCTCGGTATATAGGTTTTCCAGCCCAGGGTTTTTTCACGGTGCAGCAACTCTGAACGCAGCAGCGAATTGGCTGATACTCCACCGGCAATGGCAATATGATGGATGTTCAGATCTGAAGCGGCTTTCTCCAGCTTTTCCAATAATATGCTAATGATGGTACGCTGAATGGAGGCGCAAAGGTCGTCCCGGTTGGCTTCCACAAAGTCAGTCTGTTTAGCTACTTCCTTTTGCAGGAAATAGAGGATGCTGGTCTTTAAACCGCTGAAACTGTAGTTGTAGTCTTCTATCTGGGGTTTGGAAAAGGTAAATCGTGAAGCATCTCCGGCTTGTCCGTACTTATCGATCAGCGGGCCACCGGGGTAAGGAAGCCCCATGATTTTGGCCGCTTTGTCAAAAGCTTCCCCGGCCGCATCATCCAGCGTTTGTCCGATCAGTTCATAATCAAAGTAATGATTCACCTTTACGATCTGTGTATGCCCCCCGCTTACGGTAAGGCACAGGAAGGGAAAAGGAGGAGCATCCATATTTTCCGATTCAATGAAGTGCGCCAGGATATGCGCCTGCATGTGATTGACGTCAATAAGTGGAATGCCAAGAGCCATGGCCATAGATTTGGCAAAAGAAGTACCAACCAACAGGGATCCCATCAATCCCGGACCCGAAGTAAAGGCTATAGCAGACAGTTTATTTGGTGAGATTTTTGCTTTTTTCAAGGCAGCGTCAACAACCGGTACAATGTTTTGTTGATGAGCACGTGAGGCTAACTCAGGCACTACACCACCATATTGTTGATGTATATCCTGATTTGCCGTTACATTTGCCAGTATTTTACGGCCCTGGATCACCGCTGCTGAGGTATCGTCACAACTGGATTCAATGCCGAGAATAATTGGGTCATACTTCATACTGCAAAATTACGATCAAGAGAGTATTAAAAATAATAGGCTGGTTTTTGTTGGGTTTGCTGGGTTTCCTGCTGCTCATCACCATTGTATTTTCCTTTACCAGCGTGCAAACCTGGGCGGCAAAAAAGGCAGTAGACTGGTTCAATAATAAGTATGATTCCAGGGTTTCCCTGGCGTACTTCAAGTATAGTTTTCCCAATAATTTCACTTTGGAAGAGCTATATCTTCCCGGTGAAAAACGGGATACCATCATTTATGCCCAACATTTGAATTTTGGTTTCAGCGGTTTTTACTCCGCTTCCAACACCTTATCGGCCAGTGATATTTCCATAGAAAAATTACGCTTTAACTGGATCACCGAAGAGGGAGATACTACTTCAGAGTTCCAGAAATTCATTAAAAAATTCGATTCAGGAAAACCACGGGATCCCAATGCTCCTCCCTTCCAGATGGAGATAGGGGACATTGATATAACCGATGGGATGTTCCGTTTTGAGAACGTGAATTGCGATAGTTGTAGCCGTTACTGGGTGAAGGAACTGAACCTGGAGATCGATAACTTTGACCTGGATGGTTCCTATGTTTCAGGCGATATCGAGAGCTTTTCTGCTAAAGAACGTTACAGCCTTGACGTATATCACCTGGAGGGAGAAGTGGGTTACCTGGCTGATCGGCTTTACGCAGAGAACCTGGAACTGAAAACCAGCCGGAGCTATATCAAAGGAGATATAGCTCTCAAATACGATAGTACGGCCGCCTTTAAGGATTTCATCAACCAGGTAAGTATTGAGGCTGAACTGGATGAGGATACCCGTATAGAATCGGAAGAGATCATGTTCTTTGCGTCTGCATTCCCGGATTTCGACCGTTTTGCTGTGGCTGGCGAGATCAACGGGATTATCAATGATCTCAAAACCAAGGATCTGGTGATCGAGTTGGGAGAAAGTACACGCCTGCGGGGAGATATAGCCTTGAAGGACCCCACCAATGTGGACAGCATTTTCCTGGATGCCCGGGATCTTTTCATCAATACCACCCCCGCAGATATCCGCTATATCAACGGTCTTTTTTCGGATTCTACCCTGCCCGCTATGATCGATCAGCTGGGGAATGTAAACTTCAGTGGCGACTTTACAGGTTATTTAAAGGACTTCAAAACGCGGGCGGTACTCACTACCGATGTAGGTACCGTGAATGCCGATATAGCTTTTCACCAGCCGGATACTACCCTCCGTAATCTTACTTATAAAGGCGATGTGGAGGTGGAGGAAGTGAATCTTGGCCTACTGTTGCAGGACTCTTCCCTGGGCAGGGTTTCGGCACGCCTGGCACTGGATGGCATGGGCCTGGACCCACGTTTTATGAATACCCAATTGAAAGGCCAGATCCCTTTGTTTGAATACAATGACTACGCGTATTCCAATATGTCTGTGAACGGACGTATCCAGAAAGGGTACTTCAAAGGACGATTTGAGGCTAAAGACCCCAACCTGCGGTTGGTTTTTAACGGTAACGCCAGCTTTGGCAAGGATACGTCCACCTATAATTTTACGGCTAAGATTGATACTGCAGACTTGTATGCGCTGAACTTTACCCCAGATACGGTATCCAGGGTATCTACGGAGCTGGATATAGATTTTGTGGCCCTGAATTATGATAAGTGGCAAGGCAGCATAAACGTTACCAATACCATGTTTGAGAAGGCCCGTAACTTTTATTTCTTCGAGGATATAAAAATAGAGTCCAAGGGTTTGGATACCACTCGCTCACTTACGGTGAGGTCCAATATCCTGGAAGCGGATGTTTCCGGTAATTATACCCTGGCCAGTATTGCAGGGGCCTTCAATTACCACCTACGCAAATTTGTCAAATCCAAACGTCCCATGCCGGAGGTTCCGGCTGGAAATTTCAATTTTGATATCACCATCAATAATACCCAGTTGCTCACGGAAATATTTATGCCTGAGCTTATTATAGAGCCTAATTCCCGTATTTCTGGTGAATACCATTCCCATACGGCTGGACTGAATATAGACGTAAAATCACCCGGTTTTGAATACCAGAAAAATACGGTGGCTGCTATAGACCTCCAATACAATGGTGCCAACAGCCGGTCCGAATTAGGGTTTCGGGTTGCAGGGGTGAAGTTGGCCAGCGGTTTTGAGATTGATTCTATTTTTCTGGGTAATTTCTATTACCGAGATACCCTCTTTTACAACCTTAGCTGGATATTCAGGGACAGTGTAGACAGCCGGGCAAACCTTAGCGGGTACGCCCTGCAGAATGACAGTCTTAATTTTGAGTTCGGCATAGATTCTTCGTACTTCAATATTGGTTTCCAGGATTTCCTCATCCAGGATGGCAACCGTATTTTTCTGGATAGCGCAGGCGTGCATATCGAAGAGCTGGTGATCTCCAACGGAGGGCGTGCCCTGGTGATCAATGGTAACCTCTCGGATAATCCCAATGAAATCCTTAGGTTGGATCTACAGGGCTTTGGTATGGACCTGGCCAATTATTTTATTGGTTCGCCCAACGCCCGTTTCAAGGGTGAACTCTACGGTGATGTTATCATATCACAGATCCTGGGAAATCCCCGTTTTGCGGCTAACCTGAGCATTGATAGCCTGGAAATGAACAATACCCTATTAGGAAATTTCAAGGCAGAAAGTGACTGGACGTATAAAGATGATACCATCTCACTGGCGGCTTCCCTTCAGCTGGGTAAGTTGCGCACTTTGGACGTTAAAGGTTATTATCAACCCGATTCGTTGGGAAATATAGATTTCGACATCCAGTTTGATCAGTTCCGGTTAGCGGGTCTTAACCCGCTTATGAGCGGTTTGGTAGAAAATTTAAGGGGTTATGTGAACGGTGGTATACAGGTGAGCGGTAATACCGGAGCGCCCAAGGTGGAGGGGGAGCTGGAACTCCCCAAGGTAGCCTTTACGGTTTCGTTCCTGCAAACGGATTACAATCTCACGGGATCACCGAAAGTGAAGATCCTGCAGGACCGCATCTCGTTTCCGGACCTGGTGTTGAGGGACAGTGAGTTCGGCACCGAAGGAAAGATCTCGGGAACCGTTACCCATGAGAACTTCCGCAACTTTGACCTGGACCTCCGCATCGATGCCGATGAACTGCTGGCCCTCAATACCGAAGCTACTGCCGATAATGCCTACTATGGGACGGCCTTCGTAACCGGGGTCATCACCATTAAAGGTCCACCGGATGAAGTAGTGATAAAAGCCGATGTTTCCACGCAGCGTGATACGCGCTTCAATATTCCCCTGGATGTGGCCCAGGACGTGCGCAAATCCGATTTTGTTACCTTCATCAATCCCAATGAACCGGATACCGCACAAGAGCAGGAAAGACAACGTGTAACTATTGATAAGGGTATTACGCTGGATTTCAACATATCCGTAAACCGCAATGCCCAGGTACAGATCATTATTGACCAGGAGGCTGGAACCAAGCTTACCTCCAACGGTAATGGGAATATCCGTTTGCGTATAGACCCCTTTCAGGATATGGAACTATACGGAACCTATACGGTGTACGAAGGGCAATTCCTCTTTGCCCTGGAAAATATATTGAAACGTAATTTCCGGGTGGAGCGGGGAGGAACCGTAACCTGGAACGGTGACCCCCTGGATGCCCTGGTCAATATTACCGCAGAGTATACCACACGGGCCGATCCCGGTCCTTTGGTGTCCGAATACAACGGGGGACGTACCTTGGTGAATATCGACCTTACCCTCTCCGGGGAGTTGATGGACCCTACCATCAACTTTGCTATTGAAGCGCCACGGGCCAACTCCACGGTACAAACAGTACTCGCCAACCGCCTGTCAGACGATACCAAGATGAACCAGCAGGTTTTCTCGTTGCTGGCCTTTAACCGTTTTGCCCCGGATCAGGGGCTGGCCGATCCCGGAGCGAGTACAGGGCGGGAGCAGGGATTGAAATTGCTGGCCAGCAGGGCCAGTAGTTGGATCAACCAACTTACCGGTGACTATAATGTGTCCCTGGATTATCAGGCCGCGGGGGACCTTTCCGGTGGAGGGGATCCCAGCAACCCCAACAATGTAAGTGTAAACTCCCAGGAAGAAGTAGAGGTAGGTGTTTCCAAGCGCTTCTTTAATGATCGCTTTACCGTTAACGGGGCGGTAGGTGTACCGGTAGGGGAAAATAGAAATCAGATTGCCGGTGATTTTGAGATCGAGTACAATATTACGGAAGACGGCCGTTTGCGTGCCAAGGCTTTTAACAGGGCGGTGCAGGATCAGTTTTCCTTTGCCGATCAGAACTACCAGCAGGGTGTTGGGGTCTTCTACCGCATTGATTTTGATACCTACCGTGAGTTTTTCTATAAACTCTTTAATCCCATAGAGTCTACCCAACAGGAAGATCGTGAGAAAGAGAAGGCTCGTGAGGAGGAGATTCCCGGGCCTGACGAAGAAAGCATTAAAGAGGTGAAGGATGGAGAAAAAAAGGACTCCACCCAAACTGATGATAATCAAAATAACCAGGGTACCCCGCCATCCGAAGAGGAGGGTCAGGAAAAGGATAAACAGGAATAAAAAGCGCTATAGGCCTTTCTGACTACATGGTCACATTCTCCACGATGGTTAATCCATAACCGGTGATGCCCACGCGTTTTATGGGGTTGTTGGTAAGCAACTTTACATTTTGGATACCCAGGTCGTGAAGGATCTGCGCACCTACACCAAAGTCACGGTTGTCTTTGGCAAAGGAGGTTTTGCGTACCCGCCCGGCCGGATCCTTGTACTCGCGGATACGCTCCAGAAGGTTGCTGGGAGAGCGATCCTGGTTCATGTACACAATGGCTCCCTTGCCTTCGTCACTCACCCTTTTCAGGGCTTTTTCCAGTTGATGACTGGTATCAGAAGTAAGGATGGCGAATATATCATGGGCCGTGGCAGCGGAATGCATGCGTACCAGTACTGGTTCCCCCGCTTCCCATTTTCCCATACTTAAAGCAATGTGTATCTGGCCATTGGTGGTTTGCTGGTACGCCCTCAGGGTAAAAGTGCCGTAAGAGGTTTCCAGTTCAAATTCCTCTTCCTTGCGTATCAGCGATTCCTGGCTCATACGGTAGGCTACCAGGTCTTCAATGGTGATAAGCTTAAGATCAAATTTTTGGGCGATATCATAAAGCTGAGGGAGGCGCGCCATGCTACCGTCTTCATTCATGATCTCTACGATAACACCGGCTGGTTGCAGCCCGGCCAGGCGCGCCAGGTCTATAGCAGCTTCCGTATGCCCTGTCCTGCGGAGTACCCCACCGGGTTTGGCAATTAAAGGAAAGATGTGCCCCGGGCGGGCCAGGTTACCAGGAGTGGTGGCCGGATCTACCAGTGCTTTTACCGTTTTGGAGCGGTCACTGGCCGAGATACCGGTGGTAACTCCCTGGCCGATAAGATCAACGGAAATGGTGAACTGGGTATTATTGGGATCTGTATTTTTGGTGACCATGGGATTCAGGTCCAGTTCCTTACAACGGCTTTCCACCAAAGGGGCACATATCAGACCACGACCTTCCTTGGTCATGAAGTTGATCATCTCAGGACTCACCATTTCAGCCGCAGCTACAAAGTCACCTTCGTTCTCCCGGTCTTCATCGTCTACAACAATTACCACCTTGCCCTGTCGGATATCCGCCACGGCTTCTTCAATGGTGTTGAGTTTAATTTTGGTTTCGGGTGGTAGGCTGCCAGACATTGCTTTTAACTCCTTTAAGATAAATGAAGAACCCCCGCATCAGTGCCAGGTTCATGTATATGAAATGCCCGGGATATTTCACCCAGGATAAGCTTTTACTCTGCGAAAATAATATACCCAAAAGTCCTACGGAAAGAAAGAGGAAATAGATTCCTGAGAACAGTGAGAAGATCCTGCTTTCCGGTGCCAGTAAGATGGAACAGATCAGCAGCGATAACAGGAAAAAGGGGGTGATCCACCGCAGTACTTTATGCGATAAAAAAGCAATGCCTATGGGGAAGAAACGGTTCCAGATCATTTTACGAAAACGGCCCAGGTTCTGGAAGTTGCCGATGGATATGCGCACTTTACGCTTGTATTCTTCCGTACTGGCAATGCTTACATCCTCGTAGCATTTTGCATGGGTATTGAGCAGCACGCGGTAATTTTTTTCCATTACCGAAAGGCTTACATAAAAGTCTTCCATAAAAAAGAGGGGGGGTATCACCGGGAACAATTTCCTGCGAATAATGTAACAACCTCCTTCCAGGCCCATTGCCGCACCCAACAGGTCTGATTCCGCGCTTTTTAAACGGTTTTCCAATTGCAGGTAGGTGTTTTCCTGTTGGCTGATACCCTTTTCAAACACCTGGCGATACTCAATGTGGCCGCCTACGGCCCCGGTTTGGGAATCCTGCATAGAAGAAACCAAAGTAGGGATGGTGGCTTCTTCAAAAATGATATTGGCATCGGTAAGGATCAGGAGATCAGCGGTGGAAGCCTGGGTGAGTTGGTTGATGATGCCTGATTTTCCGGTGCGATCTTCAAAACGCGTGAGCCGCAAACCGGGATATTGTTTCTGCAGGTCGCGGATGATGCTATCCGTATTATCTGTACTGCAGTCGGAACCTATGTGTACTTTGATCTTTTCCTCGGGATAACCCGATTTAAAAGAACTGCGGATCTTTTCTGCAATAACGCTTTCTTCATTATGTGCGGCAAAAATGATCTCCACCTCCGGATGATTTTCCGGCCCGGCAGCCGGTTTTTTAGTTCCCTTGACACTATGAAGTAGCAACATCAGGGCGGGGTAAACCACATAGGTATGCAGGATACCGATGAGCGACAGGAAGAAAAGGATCTTGACTACCAGCATCACAAATACTTTTGATAAAAATCCAGTAATTGACGCCCCAGCCGGAAGGTATTGTAATGCTCTTCCACATTGCTGCGGGCGGCTGTTTCTACGCTCTGTCTTTTTTCCGGGTTCTCCAGAAGGTCAATAATGTTTTGTGCAAAGGCAGCAGGGTTATCCGCCAGCAGGATGTTTTCACTATCCTTCAGTTCAATCCCTTCGGCACCCACTGGTGTGGAGACCATTGCTTTGCCCAGGGCCATATTTTCCACGATCTTGATACGCATTCCACTACCTGCTAAGAGCGGGATGGCTACAACCCGGCCCCGGCTGATAAAATCCGGCATGGATTGCACCGGGCCAACCACCGTAAACCCGGTTAAATGACGGTTAGCAATAGAAACCGGTAGATCACGCCCTCCCAGTGCAAAGGTAGTAGACGGGCGCTTACGGATGATGATGGGCCAAACCTTTTCCAGGAACCACTCTACACCCTGAACATTCGGGGGCCAGTCAAAGCTGGCCAGGTAGGTTACGTCATAATCCGGTTCAACGGCTTGTGGCTTGAGTTCTTCCGGGTTTATTCCGCAAGGTATCACCATGCTGTGCGCCTGGGGATTAAGTTGTAGAAGTTCTTCTTCATCCACGGGTGTAATGGGTACGATAAAATCCACCTGACGTACCATGCTCTCCTCAAACTTACGAAGCCGGTTTACCTGGATCCGAAGGTATTGTTTGCGGAAGTAGTCGCTGAGGCCTTGAAGATGTCGTTCCCAGATCAGGTATTCCACATTGTGAGCGCGCAGGCTTATCGGGGCCCGGGAGTATTTTTTTAAGGTATCCAGGTATACCATCATAGCCAGGCCTTCTACCTGTATAAGGTCAAAGGTTTGGGCTTGCAGCTTTTCGATCAATACTTTTTCAAAGGCTTTGGCCGAAAAGCGTGAAACGTGGTACGGCTGCCCGTTCAATAGATTGATGAGAGCCCCGGAAGGGTGGATATTGGTATTGGCGGTAACGGCTTCAAAGTGCAGTTTTTGGGGCTTTTCGGAAGCAATTGCTGCTGCGCTTTTGTAGTGTTTGAGGGTATTGAGGCTAAGCAGGCTTACTTCCGCATCATTGGCGAGCAGGCCATCTATCATCATCTTGATGGCAATGCTGCTACCATCATTTGCGGGGTAGGGAACTTTATTGCTCAGCAGGAGGATCTTCAAGGCTCTTCTTCTTTCGCCCGGCAAAGATGCTTGAAATTTTTTGAAAAGGTTTCAGGTAACTTTCAATGTTGAAGATGGCACTGTCTGTGGCTGATTTATAGGTGAGCCATACACCTATAGGAAAGAGAATGAAGTTAGCTGTCCACATAGCGCGGAAAGGGCTCCATACCAATTCTCGCCCCAGTTTCTCAAAAGAATAGCTGGTTACGTGGTATACGATGAATATCAATACGGATATGACCACTGGCATCCCCATTCCTCCCTTACGGATAATAGCGCCCAGAGGAGCCCCGATAAAAAAGAGCACAATGCAGGAGAAAGACACCGAAAATTTTTTCTGCCACTCCAGCAAATGCCGCGCTATTACTTTATCACGCCATAGATATTCTGCAGCCGCGTTGGTGTAGTAAGCCTTATTGCTACGGGCAATACGCAGGGAATTCTGTATGACCTTTTGCCGGTCTACTGGGTCAATATTGGCCAGGATGTCGGGTTTTATGGCAGCGGTGGTCACCTTTTGAGGTTCTTCTTCAGAAACTACGCTATCTGCGTTCATCATTGCCGTCTGGAAAGAGTATTTACCCGTCATCTGCTCCTCAAACTCCACCCTTCTTTCATCAAAACTCTGATGAAGGGAATCTACGGCATCATCCAGCTGGCGAACGTTCAGCATATCGTAATCCTTACGGGCTCCCGCACGCATATCCCCACTCTGGAAGTCGGACAGGTTAAAACGTATCGTAGCCCGGTCAAATGATGATTTCACAAAGGGGTAATTATCCCGGTCCTTGAGTTTGGAGGGGTTCAGATCTTCGTAGGAGTGGCCTTCATCCAGTCGGATGTTGAGGTACATTTCATTATCTGTGATCTTCATCTCACCGGCTTCAGAAGCAATCACCTTCATATTGCCCATCTTTTTGGTATGGTCGTAAATGAAAATATTGCGGAGCTGGTTGTTATCCGGGCCGGTCTTTTCACCGATCTTAATGGAATACCCTTCAATGCCGGTGTAGAAAACACCCTGGCGGATATTCAGGGCCGGTTTTTTGTTGGTGATATTCCGGAGCAGGGTCTGGCTTTTAAGGTTGGCAACGGGGATTACATAATTGGCAAACAGGAACTGGCCGGCAGCTGCCATCAGCATAAAGATGATCAAAGGGCGCATTACCCGTATCAATGACAATCCTGATGATTTCATGGCCGCCATTTCGTTATGCTCGCCCAGGGTACCGAAAGTCATGATAGAGGACAGCAGTACCGCCAGGGGCAGGGCCATGGGTACTACCGTGGCAGAGGTGTAAAAAAGCAGCTCGGCAATGTAGTACCATTCCACACCACGGCCTACCAGATCGTCAATGTACTTCCATACAAACTGCATAAGCAGGAAGAGTACCATCACCAGGAAAGTGGTGAGGAACGGCCTTATATAAGACGTAAGTACAAAACGATCAAGGGTTTTCATGCACTATTCAGCGATGTAGTATCCGGGGTAGTTTTCCTTTTTAAAGGTAAAATAACCGGGAGCCAGTTTTTTGTTGGGTTCAAAGGAGGTGATCTGGAAGGTGGTTACCGTGCCGTTGGTGCCCCACTGTTTCAAAGAATGGATATAATGGGTGTCTTTTTCAATCCCTACCATGATCTTATCCACTTCTTCGGAAGCATTAGGCTTCAGGATCACGTATTGTATGACTTTACCGTCTTTCTTTTCGGTTCCGCCCAGCTTGTAGCTGTAGCCCTTTTGGTAGAGGTTGAGGAGGCGGGTAGGAGTAAGGCCGGTTTCTTCACCTTCCTCGTATTGGGTAACCTGTACTTCTTCATCCATTTCCAGGATGGTATACAGTTTATTGGCGTTTCGGATCTGCTCGGTACCCATGAACTTCAGGCGATAGGTATCTCCCTTTATGGTGATCTGGCCTTTTTCCTGCTGGGTAACGGGTGGTTCTACACGGCTATTTTCAAAGAAGTAAGTGAAAGTAAGATACAGATTGTCAAAAGAGCGCATCTTTTCAGAAGCCTTATTTAAAAGGGCTTTGGCTTCCTGGGTGGTTGTCTGGGCGAAAGCTCCGGAGCTAAGTATAAGAGCACAAACTAAGGGGAGAAGTATACGTTTCATATTGCGGTGTTATTCATTGGTTTGTTCATTTTTCAATAACTGTTCCAAAGACATTTCATCCGGTATCAGAACCTGGCGGGCCTTGCTTCCTTCAAACGGACCGATGATGCCGGCTGCTTCCAGTTGGTCAATAATGCGGCCTGCACGGTTGTAGCCCAGCTTGAGTTTACGTTGTAGTAAAGAGGCGGAGCCCTGCTGGTGGATCACGATTACCCGGGCAGCATCTTCAAAAAGAGCATCGCGCTCGGAAGGGTCAAGTATATCAATGGAACCTCCTTCATCTTCGCCTTTGTATTCCGGCAGTTGGTAAGCTTCAGGGTAGGCTTGTTGGTTGCCGATGTAGTCGGTAATATCCTCGATCTCCGGGGTGTCCACAAAAGCACATTGTATGCGGATGAGGTCGCTGCCACTGGCAAAAAGCATGTCTCCCTTACCGATCAGCTGATCGGCACCTCCGGCATCCAGGATGGTACGGGAGTCGATCTTGGACGTTACCCGGAAAGCTACGCGGGCCGGGAAGTTGGCTTTGATGATACCGGTGATCACGTTTACCGAAGGCCTTTGCGTGGCAATGATCAGGTGAATACCAATGGCCCGCGCCAGTTGGGCCAAACGGGCAATGGGTGTTTCCACTTCCTTGCCGGCTGTCATGATCAGGTCGGCAAACTCATCAATTACCAGTACGATGTACGGAAGGTAACGGTGGCCTTCTTCCGGGTTCAGCTTGCGTTGAATGAACTTAGCGTTGTACTCCTTAAGGTTACGGCACATGGCGTTCTTCAACAGGTCGTAACGGTTGTCCATCTCAATACACAAGGAGTTCAGGGTATGTATCACCTTAGTGGTATCCGTAATAATAGCTTCTTCTGTATCCGGGAGTTTGGCCAGATAGTGCCGCTCAATTTTGTTGAAGAGCGTAAGCTCCACCTTTTTAGGATCCACCAGGATGAATTTAACCTGCGAAGGATGCTTCTTGTAAAGTAGGGAGGTGAGGATAACGTTCAAACCCACCGACTTACCCTGACCGGTAGCACCGGCCATCAGCAGGTGAGGCATCTTGGTGAGGTCCGCCATAAAGGTTTCATTGCTGATGGTCTTTCCAAAGGCAATAGGCAGCTCCATATCCGACTTCTGGAATTTTTCGCTCTTCAGCATATTGCGCATGGGCACCATCTGAGGATTGGTGCTGGGCACTTCAATACCGATGGTTCCGCGGCCGGGTATGGGAGCAATAATGCGAATACCCAATGCCGCCAGGGAGAGGGCAATGTCGTCCTCCAGGTTCTTGATCCGGCTGATCCTTACCCCCGCAGCCGGCACGATCTCGTATAAAGTAACCGTAGGGCCAATGGTGGCCTTGATCTTGGAGATCTCAATATTATAATTGTTGAGGGTGTCAACGATCTTGTTCTTATTGGCTTCCAGTTCTTCCTGGTTGATGGTGATGTTGCTGTCACCGTAGTCCTTCAGCAGGTCAATAGGAGGGAGTTTAAAGCGGGAGAGATCCAGTTTAGGATCATATTCCCCGAATTCTTTCACCTTGCGGTTTACTTCTTTTTCGCTCAGGGATTCTTCCTCTCCTACCGTTTCGATCTCGAAATTCTCATCTTCACTTTCCAGGGGTTTTTCAGGCTCATCTTCTTCTTCCTCTTCGTCATCATCACCCATAGTGTCAATGATCACCGGTTCGGTGAGCTCAGCTTCTTCTTCCGGTTCCTCTTCGTCCCCGTCAAAATCTATTTCAAGACGTTCTTCAGGTATCATTTCTTCCTCATCAAGCGCGGTGGCTGCGGTTCCTTCATCCGGAAGCGTTTCTTTTTTACGCCTGATAGCAGGCAGGCTCAGGTTGGCAAAAAAGGCATTGATCTTATCCGGGGTCCATTTAAAACGAACCGCCAGGAACACCAGCATAGCAAAAACGAGGACCACAGCGCTGCCCACCGGACCGGCAATAGCATTCAACCATTCAGCGGTATAGTAGCCGTTTCCACCGCTCCAGACCGGACTTGCCGGGTTTAAATAGGCCAGGGCGGTAGGCGTCCATATCAACAGGAAAAGAATAACTCCCGTACTTCTTCGTAAACCGGCCAGTTTTACACGCAACGCAATGCGCAGTCCCAATAACACCAGGAACCAGCACACCAAATAGGCCGACACTCCGAACCAGTGAAAAATAAACTGGTGGCTGAGGGCTGCTCCTACCTTGCCCAAAACGTTTTGTACCTGGAAATCAGGATTGGCCAGCAGGGCAAAAAAACTATCGCTTACCTGGCTTTGATCCTGCTGCCAACTAAAGAAGTAAGAAGTAAATGCCCCGGCCATAAAAACGGCTAAGAACACCAGTAATATCCCCAATACCGTGTGGTTGGTCTTGTTGCTCAAAACCTGTTTGAGGGCCGAGGGGCCTGAGTTTTTTTTTGCTTTTACTTTTTGTTTAGCCATTCAAGCTGGAAATTTCCGCTGCCAAAAATAAGAACATTAATACAGCCTTTTGTTCATGAACCGTAATTTGAATGCAACGCCTCTTAAGCGATTTTAACCTTATGCTATCCGAAATGAAGTTTCGAACGGGGATGTTCAAACCTAAGTCATATTTCCGTATGAAGTTAAAGTAATAATCTAAAAAATTGATTTTAAATTACTATTCTCAAAAGTTTAATTAATTTGAAATCAATTAAATAGTCAAAAGTGCGGAGGGTACTAAAAAGCTGAAATGCTTATTTTCGCGAAGTGCCGGGCCTGATACGTTTTTCCCAGAAAAGGCAGGATTTTAGAAATGGTATGATGCGGATTTTCCGGGTAATATTTACGTTACTGCTGATCGTTAATGTTCAGCACTTGCGGGCTCAACTGAACGTTTCCGCCAATCCTGCTATACAGAACGGTACCGTTTTTCTTTGCCTGGATGATGGCAATACGATCACTTTTACCGCCTCCTATACCGGGGCGAGTGACAGCATTATCTGGAATTTTAGCGGAGGAAATAGTACCGGTGCCAGCGGTTCGGGAAATCATACGGTGACTTATGCCGCTACGGGTAATTTTTCGGCTATCGTGCGGGCGTATTCCCTGGGTATGGTGGCAGACAGTGTATTCCTCAATGTACAGGTAAACCAGTTGGCTATCCCCAGCTTCACAGTGCCGGATACCGTTTGTGAAAGTGATGCCCCCATCACGCTGAGCGGGATCCCTGCAGGAGGTGTTTTTAGCGGACCGGGTGTTTCCAATGGCGTTTTTGATCCTGATGTACCTTCTGTCAATACGCTTCATACCCTTACGTATACGGTAACTACCGGGGCTTGTACAGAATCCACCACGCGCACTATTTATATAAAGGATGCTCCAGAACCGGCTTTGAGGGCCAATGGCTTTGGTACACCCTGGCAGGGTATATTGACCTATTCCAGTTGCGACTCGGCCAGCAATACAAGTACCTTTACTTTTTACAACCAGTCCTTTGACAATAGTTATAAATCCTATACCCTCACTTTCGGGGATGGTAGCCCCGCTATGTCCGGAGCAGTTTTTCCGAACAACCTGGGGGCCGGTATAGCACACCAATATGTGGGTGCAGGTTTGTACACGGTAACCCTCACTTTGAATTACCCCAACGGCTGCAGCCGCACGGATACCATCAATGTATTTATAGGGCAACAACCGGCTGTGGGTTTCAGCATTCCGGGAGGAACCATTAACCAGTGTATTCCGCGAGACAACGGCTTTATTGAGATATGTGTGGCTGTGACCGGGGTTTCCGGTAATAACCCGGAGACTGTCTATACCTTATCTTCCAACGATGGAAGCCCGGATGTGATCTTTAGCCATCCACCGCCCGACACGGTATGTCACCAGTTCTCCCTGAGTTCCTGTGGCTACAATTCTGCCAAATTCAACAATGCCTTTGAATTGAGTTTCAGAGCTTCCAACCCCTGTTCGGAAAGGTCCAGTACGGTAGAGCCTATTTATATCTCCGCTCCCTCTTACGCGGGCCTTGAAAACGAGCCGGATGCCTGTGTAAATCAATCCGTATTGATCCAGGACACCTCCCTGGTAGGCGGTGTGGTACGTAACGGTACCTGTATTGTGGATGGCAAAACCATCTGGTCCATAAGTCCCTCTACCTATACCGTGGCAGGAGGCCAGGCCAGCCTGGGAAGTACCTTTGGCAGTTCCGATCCTATCAACTGGCTTTCCGGGGCCAACCCGCTGGATATCACTTTTCACCAGACGGGATTCTATACCATCCAGCAAATGGTAGGTAATGCCCAGGAATGTACGAATGACACCAATACCCGCATCATCTGTATTGATTCCATTCCCGATGCTGATTTTGTATTGAGCGATGACACCATTTGCAGTGGTGAATCCGTAGTGGCAAGTTTTGTGGGACAGATACAATCGGTTTGCCAGACACTGGACCTGCAATGGAATGTACTACCGGCCAATGGTTGGTTCTTTGGTCCCACCGGGGTGCTGGATACTACCCAGTCCATCACCTTCACCAGCAGCGGCATTTATGTGGTGGAATTGCGGGCAGGAAATAATTGCGATACGGTCATAGTAACGGATACCCTGGTGGTACAGGGTGTGCCCAGCCTGGTAATGCCGGAGGATACAGCCCTATGTAGCTTTACCGTGCTGGATTTTACCGATAGCTTGCTGATCCCGGTGGTCTTTGACAGCCTGGCTCCGGTAACTTCCTACCAGTGGAATATATTCCCGGCCACGGGATGGAGCTTTGAGAATGGTACCAATGCCGGTACAGCTCTGCCCATGCTGCAGTTTTCGCAACACGGAAGTTATATAGTGAGTCTTACGGCCACCAATGGTTGCGACAGCTTTACCGATTCCATGAACGTACTGATCCTGCAGCGCCCGGAATTGGATAGTATTCCCGATACGCTGCTTTGTTACAACAGTAGCCTCGGATTACAGGCTAATGCCAACTTTGGGCTGGCTCCCTACAATTTTGAATGGAGTATAGTGGGGCAAGGGGTATTTGCTACTTCGGATTCGGTTTTCTTCTCGGGTTTGGTTGTCGATACCAGCGTATTTCTGCGGGTAACGGACTCCCTGGGTTGTACGGACAGCACCAGTTTTATCATCCGTGTGACCCCGGAGCTTACGGTAGATGCCGGGGTGGATCAATCCATTTGTTACTCCGATTCTCTACAGCTTAATGGAGTGGTGACGGGTGGACTGCCTCCTTACACCATTTCCTGGAGTCCTTCTGCCGGTCTATCCGATACCGCAATCCTCAATCCTGCCCGCACTACTTTGGACTCCACGGTAGTATACCACCTGGTGATTACGGATTCCCTGGGCTGTACCGTGGAGGATTCGGTAGAAATTGAAGTATTTCCGTTAACCGATCTTCAGATAGGAGGGGATACCAGCCTGTGCCTGAATGGAGGGAATGTTACTTTTCCGGCTGTGCCGGCCGGAGGTAACTGGACCGGAACCGGTGTAACAGCAGGCGGTACCTTCGATCCCCTGGCGGCAGGAGTGGGGAACTATCTCCTCAGTTACGGGTATACGGATGCCTTCGGATGCGAGTACGCAGATAGCCTTGCGGTAAACGTGGTCCTTCAGCCTGCAGTTTCCTTTGAAATTGTGGGTAACACAGCCGGTTGTTCAGCTTTGGAAGTAGTGGTGGCAGACAGTTCCGGAAGTACTGGAAACTGGTTCGTCAACAACCAACCGGTGGTGCTCAATAATACCGATACGCTGGTATTCACAAACCTCTCCCATACCCGTGATTCTATTGTTACCATCAAGAGAGAGGTGCAGGCCGGTTCGGGCTGTTCGGACAGTACCGTGCGCCAGGTGGTGATCTATCCTCGTCCATTGGCAGATTTCAGTTTTGGCGGATTTTGTGCCGGAGATACGGTTCAGGTGGTTAACAATAGCATATTCAAAGGAGGCGCAGCAGACTACACCTGGGAAGTTCCTTCTACGGTATACATCAGTGATAGTGCTGTAGCGGAACCGCTCTTCGGTTTTCCGGATAATCATTCAGGTGCGGATTCCAGCTTCACAATACGGTTAATAGTGACCTCTGTGGACGGTTGTATGGATACGCTGGAGCAACAGGTTATAGTTCCCAGTAGACCCATTGCCGACTTTGATATACCGGCTATTGGCTGTGGCCCATTAAGGGTGTTGCCCAATGACAGCTCTTCTGGCACTCAATTTTCCTACAATTGGTCAGTGCAACCCTCCGCAGGTGTAGTGCTTACCAACGGAACCACCGCCAGCCCGTCCTTTGATTTTCCTATAAGCACCAATGATTCTGTAGTGTATACCGTAACACTAAACATTGTGGATAGTGCCGGTTGCGTGGATTCGGTGAGCAGGAGTTTTACGGTATACCCCAAACCACTCGCGGCCTTTACCTTTACCCCCCAGGATAGTTGCGGGCCGCTCACCATCACTTTTCAGAATACTTCGCAAACTTCCATCCCCGGGGCGGGACTTTCCGATCTTACTCTGGCCTGGGATTTTGGTAATGGTGTAATGTCTACGGATTCTTTACCCACCGTAACCTTTGCCAATTCAGGCACTGAGGATAGCACCTATGTGATCCAACTGGCAGTGACCAATAGCCTGGGGTGCAGTGACACAGCAACGGACTCCGTAACCATACACCCGGATGCAAGGGCTTTATTCAACCCTCAGGATACCATTGCCTGTGCGCCATTGGTACTGGTCACGGACAGCATGAACGTTACGGAGTTCCCACAGGCCAACGGCTCTTATGAATGGAATATCCTGGACCCGGTAAACCGCAATGTGCTGCAATCCTTCAACAGCCTGAACGCCCTGAACTACACCCTGAATAATTACAATGACTCCGTGCTGGTACAATTGGTGGCGATCAGTGCTTTTGGTTGTAGAAATGATACCGCTGAGCAGCTTTTCAGAACGGTGGAAGACCCTTCACCCTTTTTCTTTTTAAGTACCCTTGAAGGTTGTGGGGATACTTTAGTAGTTACCGTGGACTCGGTGATCAGCGCAGCAGGTTTGCAATACGAGTGGTTTGTGAACGGGGTATCAGCTGCCAATACCGCTCAGCCGGTTTTTCTTTTGGTCAATGCAGGTAATACGGACCTGGAATACGAGATACGGCTGGATATAACGGTAGGCTCCAACGGCTGTTCCCGCAGCGTATTGGATAGTGTAAGGGTATTTCCGCAACCGGTGGCCGATTTCAACTTCGGGTCCATTTGTGCTAATGATACGGTACAGGTCACCAATTCCAGTACTTTTAAAGGAGCCACGATCAACTACCGCTGGAGCGCGCCCACGGGCGTATATATCAGTGACAGCTCCGTGGCCGAACCGCTTTTCCATTTCCCGGATGCACAGGGTGCAGGAGATTCTGTTTACGCAATAACACTGGAGCTGACCTCGGTGGACAGTTGTGTACACAACCTCACCGTGAACGTTCCCATTCACAGACGACCACTGGCGGCTTTTAGCTTACCAGCACAGGGCTGTAGCCCACAAACGGTGACGCCCTCTGATAGCTCAGTGGGTACCAACCTCAGTTATCAATGGCGTGTAACACCTTCCGCTGGGGTCAGTATAACCGGAAGCACTACTTCCGCACCCACTATTGATTTTCCACTTACTACCAGTGATTCGTCTTTATACACCATTACACTGGTGCTGGTAAACAGCTTTGGCTGCACAGATTCCCTGAGCCAGGATTTTACGGTATATCCCAAGCCTACAGCCGCTTTCAGTTTTGCACCAGCCGATAGTTGCGGCCCTCTGACCCTTACTTTCAGTAACCAGAGTTTTTCCGGGCAAAGCGGAATAGGTAGGAATAGCATGAGCTTTAGCTGGGATTTCGGCAATGGTCTTTCATCAACGGATTCCCTGCCTACGGTCACTTTTACCAATAGCGGAACGGTAGATAGCGTATATATCATTAGATTGATCGCCACCAATCCCTTCGGTTGTTCGGATACTTTAGTGGACTCTGTAACGGTTCATCCCAACCCGGTGGCTTTTTTTACGGCTCCGGATACGGTGGCCTGTGCACCTTTCATCATTCATTCCGACAGTTTGGTGATCAGCCAGTTCCCGGTGGCTAATTCTGTGTATACCTGGAATATCCTGAACCCGTTCAATGGTAATATTTTACAGACTTTCAACGGTGTAAATGCCTTGAATTATACGCTGAGTAATTACGATGATTCAGTGATCGTACAACTGCTCGTACAAAGTCCTTTTGGTTGCCGGAATGATACCCTGGAAAGACTGTTCCGTACCGTGCCTGATCCCGCACCTGTCTTTGTGCTTAGTACCTACCAGGGCTGCGGTGATACGCTTACCGTTCAGGTAGATTCGGTAGTTACCGGAGCGGGTATACAGTATGAATGGTATATCAATAATATACTAAGCTCAAGCGCAGCGCAGCCCACCTTCATTTTGCCTAATACAGGCGCTGGCGACCTGATCTATACCGTACGTCTGGAAGTAGCCGTAGGCGGTTTAGGTTGCCGTAATTCGGTATCCGATACGGTTACGGTCTATGCGCGGCCCGATGCTTTCTGGACTACCGTCCCCGTTTGTTTGAACGATACTACTCTCTTTACCAATGCTACAAGCACCACCGATGTTATCGCCCAATGGAACTGGGATTTTGGTGACGGCAGCAGTTCCACCCAGGCTAACCCTGCGCACGTATATACCGTACCGGGAACCTATGCCGTTTCGTTGATAGCCCGCGATTCGCGTGGCTGTGAAGATATTTTTACGGACTCCGTAACCGTTTACCCTTTGCCGGTAGCGGATTTCAGTGTAGATACCGCTTCCTGTGGAGTGGATACGGTGTGTACCGGTGTGGCTGTGCAGTTTCATGATCTTTCCACATTAGCCCCGGAGGGTGGGATCATTCAAAACCTGGATTGGGATTTTGATGAAGACGGCATTACAGATGCTTCGTCTGCCGATCCAATCTTCACCTACAATGTGCCTGGTACGTATGACGTAAGACTGATCACCACCTCACAGTTTGGTTGTACAGATACCATGATCAAACCGCTGGTGTTGCTGGAACCTCCTGTAGCCTTGTTCAGCAAGGATACTTCGGTGAATTGCGGGCCTGTTTCCATCACCTTCCGTGATCTCAGTTCCGGGTTTATTACCGGGCGCAGTTGGGTTACCTATAGTTTTACCCCTTTGGGAACCCGGGTGGTACTGGATTCCACCAATACGGCCGGCAATTATACCCCTGCGGATTTTGTGAGTAATTACAGTAATGATACCACTTACTACGTACAGCAAACGGTCACCAACTGCTGCGGTACCTTCAGCTTCTTGGATTCCGTGGTTTTAAAACCCTATCCGGTAGCCGGTTTTGCCTTTAACAAAGACAGTTTGTGCAGCAATGATGTGAACTTTCTGTTTTCGCGTTTTTCGTTGGGTAATCCCGATTCACTGGTCATTGATTTCGGGGACGGGCAAACCTCCGTGGTTAACCCCCAAAGCACCACTACGCACCCTTACACATGGCCCAAGGTAAAGCATACTTATGCCGCCAATGACACGGCCATTATTCCCTTTCTCGTTACGCTTACGGCCTATAATGAATGTGGTGACAGTACGTTCAGTGATTCCGTGCTGATAGAGCCCAAGAATGTACAGGCATTTTTTGTGGTGGATACGCAGCAGAACTGCGTAAACCAGCCGGTTGAATTTTACGATCGCTCCTATGGTGCCATACAATCCGTAAAATGGTGCCTGGATTACAACCCGGTAACGGGAGTTTGTAATACGGCCCTGGCTACCGGTGATACTACCAGCTTTACCTATACCACGGCCGGTACGTATACCGTGGCCAATTTTGTGACCGGAGCTTGTGATAAAGACACCTCTACCTTGCAGATCATTGTGCGTCCTTCACCAACTGCAGCTTTTACCATGTCCACCAACTCTATCTGTGAGAACCAAAGTGTACAGTTCACCAACCAAAGTACGGTGGTAGGAAGCCAGCAACCCGTTTACCTGTGGGACTTTGGAGATGGGGCCCAATCCAGTCAGCTAAACCCTCAGCATGCCTATACCGATTACGGGGATTACGGAGTGTGCCTTACCGTAACCTACGGCAACGGTTGTGATCATACGGTTTGTGATACGGTGAGTGTATCCGACATTCCCACGGTTGACTTCTTTGTAGAAAATGCTTGTGCCGGTGATACGGTAGTGTTCTTTGACTCTACACAGGTGGCTACAGGAACCATCACCAATACCACTTGGAAGATTCAGGGCCAGGGCGATTTTTTCAATCCTATGCCTCCGCCTTTGGTGTTTGATATGGCTGGCTTGTATGCAGTTACCCTTATCCAGGAAAGTGATGCAGGCTGTGTGGATAGCATCACTAAAATATTGCGAATCAACCCGGTTCCCATTGCCGGGTTTACGATAAGACCGGATACCACCGTAGATTCCTGCGGAAGTAGCACCGCCTTCTTTTTCAATGATAGTTCCATTAGCAGTGTTCCCCTTCAGTACCGTTGGGATTTTGATCTGGCCAATCCTGGCACCATGACATCCTTCCTGCGGAATCCCGGCTTACGAACCTTCCCGGATACGGGTTATTTCTATATCCGCCTGGACGTTTGGAATGCCGATAGTTGCTGGGATTCCTTTACTGATACCCTTTTTGTGCCTCCCAATTCCAGGGTCGATTTTTCGCCACGTAACCCGGAGGCCTGTATGGGGGATGAGATACAATTTTATGATTCTACCAGCTACCGCCAGGGTAGTAGTAACACTACATTACGCTATTTCTGGGATTTTGGTGATGGTCATACGTCTACCCTTCAAAACCCTGCGCACATCTATGATTCGGCCGGGACCTATTTTGTGAAGCTGGTAGTTCAGGACCCTTTCTGCCTGGACTCACTGATCCGTGAAGTGACCATACACCAGGTGCCGGAAGCCATCATTCAACCCGGTGATTACGAACTCTGTTCGGAGAATTTCATCACCATCAGCAGCCGCTCCCTCATGCAGTTTACCAATGGTGACCGTATTGATAGCCTGATATGGTCCGTAAGTGATGGCCGTGAGATCCGTGTATTCCGGGATTCGCTGGTGGATATTTACTTTGAGGAGGAGGGGCTTTATGAGTTGAACCTAAGGGCGGTTACCGATAAAGGTTGTGAGGACGTGGCGGATGCGGTGGTAAATATCAGGGTGTATCCCACACCGGAAGTATTGCTGGATCCGGTACACTGGAATAAGGATAATGCCCGTACCTTCTCCTTTTCACCGGTAGTCCGCAAAGCGCAAAATGCCCTTTACCACTGGACTTTCGGTAATGGAGATTCACTGGATGCCAAAGTGCTGAAATTACCGCAGGTAAAATCATACAAGGATAAGCTTTGCCGTATTGATTACGAGATTAATTATGTAGTGGGCTTAACGGTTACCAACCGCATCCAGGGTTTTGGTGAATGCGTTGGGCTGGATACTACCGCTATACAGATGGAGGGTTATCACCTGAATGTGCCCAATGCTTTTGTACCGGATTACCAGGGCTATGGAGAGGCCAGTGTTTTTCTTCCCAAGGGAAAACAACTGAAAACCTACCATCTTCGCATCCTGGATGAGTGGGGAAATACCCTGTTTGAAAGTACGGCACTGGATGAGAATGGTAGTCCTGTGGAGTATTGGGATGGAACATTCAAAGGTGATAAAGTACCTATGGGAGCGTATGCCTGGCGGATTGTAGCCACTTTTACGGATGATGAAAAATGGCCCAGCGACCAATGTTCCACGGATGAAGACGGTAATAAAATTGTAGGATATGGCACGGTTACACTTATCAGGTAAATGGGTGGGCCTGTGTGCCCTGCTGATGCTTGGCGGAGTGTTCACCACTTTTGCCCAGGATCCTGTTACCACCCAACTGCACGCTACGCGTAATTACCTGAATCCGGCTTATGCGGGCTACAGTTCAGACTTGAGCCTGCATTACAATTCCCGCTTACAGTGGACCAACGTTTCCGGCAAATTTGCCACCCATAATTTTGCGGCCAATATAGCCTGTGAGGAGCGTAACTTAGGTTTTGCGCTGTATGCGCATGACAACAGGGAGGGGGATGGTTCATTGCGTACAACCCTGGTGGGTGGGCAGATAGCCGGTTATTTTCCCTTGAGTTTTGAAAACCTCAAAAAGTCGAGCGCCCCGGGAATGTTCTCCATTGGCCTCCAGATAGGCGGAGGGTTTCAGCAGGTAGACTGGGATGCCTTTACTTTTTCAGATCAGTTGAGCAATGAAACCTACCGCAAGCTTAGGGCACAGTCCATCATACTGCCGCAGGATGTTTACGGAGGAGCGGTTTGGGATGTGGCGGCCGGTGCCCGGGGCCTTTACAGTTTATTTGATGAGCATGGTTATGTGTCTCTGGGTGCAGCCGCTTTTCACCTGGTAGGCAATGAAAGGTCTTTCTTTAATGATACGGCAAGGTGGCCACCGCGCTATACCGGGCATTTATGGCTGTATTACTATTGGGGGCATGGAAAGGATACCCGCTTTTCGCTGGAATTCGGCTCGGTTTATCACCGGCAGCTGGTTATGAACAACTGGACCAATATGACCTATTTCAGCTATAATACGCTGAGGCTGGGCGTTGGACTGCGAAAAGGTATTGTAAAGGAGATCAATACCGAAGTCAATAAACTTACGCTGGACTCCTGGATCGTTCAGGTGGATTATGAAATATTCAAGAACTGCCTGCTCAGTTATAGCTATGAGATTACCACCAACAAGCTGAACCAGACCAATACCTATGGTACGCATGAGTTTGGCATCATTTACACTTTTGAAGGCTCGGTGCTGTGCCCCAGCCGTTTCAAGAATGATATTGACTGCATAAAGCCCATTCCTGAGCTTCAGAATCACGCTATGTCCGGCCTTTAAGGTTGTATATAAACGCGGCTGACACCGGCTGTTCCCACAATACCGTAACCGTTTTTGATATTTCCGTAAAGTGGGGTAGGCTCTGAAAAGGGATTATCTATAAACTGCAGGGCTTTGCTGCGTTCATGCTTATAGTAATCCTCGGTTATACGCTCTATAATGATGTCAAAGGAGTTGGTCTGGGGCTCCTCTTCATAACCTCCATAGTACACCAGTTTCAGCTTTTTAAGCTTACCGTCAAAAAATTCATCTTTCAAGTAACCGGCATACCCGAAGGTGAGTCCGTTGGTATCAAAAAAATCATCGATGTCTTCGGTTTCAAAGAATTCAATGGTGGGGTCATAGGTGCCGAAGATACTGTTGTAATACGAGTCACTTCCCTGACCTCTCGGGAAAATGCTTACCCGGTAATAATCACCTTCTCCGGCCGGGTCAACAAAGGAAACCACCAGGTCTCCGGTTTCCGTGTCATAGTTGGACTGGAAAATTTCCACAGGTTCGTACATATAACCGCTGCCGCTGGCTTCGGTAAATCCTTCCCGTTGAGCCTTTACTTCATAGGTGTGTCCCGGCATGGGGCGGTAATTGCCTTCATAGTAGTAGGCGGTAATGGGTCGCCCCTGGCTGTCATAAATATTGGAACTGTAGCGCCTGGGCAGAAATTCGTCTATCAGTATACCGTCTTCGTAAAGAAAAACTTCAGAAAGACTGTCCAGCTTAGGGTTTTTAGAGCTCATGGAAAACTGTGAGGTACCCACAATGGCTTTAGGTATTTGCTCGGATTGCAGTTTTACATCAATGGTAAGCTTGGGAGGGTCGTAGGGTATGTCAAAATCAATGGTCTTTTCACAGGCAGCCAGTGCCACACAAACCAAGGGAAGGATGATATACTTTTTCATATAAAAGGTCTTAGAATTCAAAGCTATAGGAGATGGACGGTATGATGGGAAAAAGACTTACCTGACGTACGCTCTTTTCTCCGGTTTCATAATTTTCGTTGATATAAAGGAAGAAGGGATTTTTGCGGTTGTAAGCGTTGTATACACTGATGTTCCAGTGGCTCATGCCCCAGCGTGTCTCGTTGTGGAAGTTAAACCCGAGATCCAAACGGTGGTAGGGAGGCAGGCGCAGGGAGTTGCGGTCACTATACTCCACGTATTCTTCCGGTGTTCCACCGGAACCATAGGGGCTTTGCAGGTAATAATTGGCAATGGGTGCGGTGTAGGTATTGCCGCTTCCGAATACCCAGGTTACACCCAGGTCAAATTGTTCGTTGAAACGGTGGTTCACTACAATACTGATATCGTGTCTGCGGTCGTATTTATAGGGGAATTGCTCACCGTTGTTCAGATCACTGAACTGGCGATTACTCCACGCCAGGGTATAGCCGATCCAGCCGGTAGTCTGGCCTTCATTCTTGCGGAAAAGCAGTTCCAGTCCGTAAGCGTTACCGATACCATCGTTCACCACGTTGTTTTGCCAGTCCGTAGCGGTTATAAAAGAGGCACCCTCTTTATACTCAATAAGATTGAGCATACGCTTGTAATACACCTCCGCGGAGATCTCGTATTTATTTTGAAGAATGTTGCGAACGCTTCCCAGGGCTACCTGGTGCGAACGCTGGGGTTTTATGCGCTCAGTAGACGATACCCACAGATCAGTGGGCAAACTCAATCCTGAATTGGAAAGTAAGTGAATATACTGGTTCATCATGGCATACGAACCTTTTACAGACCATTCATCCGTAAGGAGATAACGCAGGGAGGCCCGGGGTTGCAACGAGTTGTAATAGGTGGTGTGAACGAGGTAGCCGGAATAATGTAAACCGAAATTGGCCCTCCAGGCAGGACTTATCAGCCAGTCATCTTCCACGTAAACGTAGGCATCATTGGAATAAATGGGGCTGGAAAGGTTTAGTAAAGAGTCTACACCTTCATCGGAGAAACCGCCTTCAAACTGGGCCACACCCGGTTTAAAGGTATGGTAGGTGTAGTTTCCTCCAAAACGCAGGCTATGGTCTGAGTTAGGCCGGTATTCCAGGTCGTAACGCAGGCCGTAATCCCGGATCAGTGAGAAATATTCAAAGCCATCGGTTTGGTTGTCGTATTCCTCCTTAAAGCCTACACTGAAACGGTATTGGGTATAGGTGGCCGTAAGGTTGCTGAACAGTTTTTCATTAAAGAGGTGATTCCAGCGTAAAGAGCCGGTATGGTTACCCCATTGCAGGTTGGACTCAAAGTTTTCTTCATAACCGTAGCCATCGTAGCTCTCGCGCTGGTAGAATTTGTCGTTACCACCGTAGTAACTCAGATATAGGCGGTCCTTACGGGAAAAAATATGATTGAGCTTGAGGTTCAGATCCCCGAAGTAGTAACCTACGGTAAGATCGGGCGGCAGGAATGGGCGTATCAAAAGATCGTAGTAGGTTCTGCGGCCGGAGATGATAAAAGAAGTTTTATCCTTAACCAAAGGGCCTTCCAGGGTGAGTTTAGAGGATATGATCCCCAGGCTTCCTGCCCCGTGGAATTCCCTGAGGTTCCCTTCCTTCATATCTATTTCCAGTACGGAGCTCAGGCGGCCCCCGAAACGGGAGGGGAAACCACCTTTGGTAAGCTGAACGTTCTTAATAGCGTCTGCATTGAATACCGAAAAGAAGCCAAAAAGGTGAGAGGCATTGTATACGGGTACACCATCCAGCAATATCAGGTTTTGATCCGGGGAACCGCCACGTACGTAAAAGCCGGTAGTACCTTCACTGCCGGATTGAACACCGGGCAGTAGTTGGATGGCCCTTATTACGTCCACCTCGCCTAAAAAGGCAGGGATATTCTTGATATCCTTGGTAGAAAGCTGAATGGTACTCATCTGGGGCTTAAGGGCTTCGATCTGCTCAGCTGTTACGGTTACTTCGGCCAGGGATTGAGGAAGTTCTTCCAGGCTGATGTCCTGGGAGAGGTTCCCTTCCAACTCTAGTTCCAGGCTTTGCGTTTCGTAACCTACATAACTGATCATAACCTTTACCTTGGGCTCGCGCACGGTAAGTGAATAAAAACCAAAAGTATTGGTAGAAGTACCAATTGAAGTTCCGGGTACGTATACGTTTACCCCGATAAGGCGTTCCCGGGAGTTGCTGTCTTCAATGTATCCGCTAATGGTGTAATTCTCCTGCGCCAGCGCCAAAAGCGGGAGGGAAAGGAGTATACTGAGCAGGAATTTTTTCATAGTGGTTTGAGGTTTGCGTGATAACGTAATTTTTATTTTAAAATTCTACGGGGTAGAACTGCGTGTTGAATGCAGCTACAATGCCTAGCCCGTTCTTAATATTGCTGAACAGCTGTACAGGTTCGTTAAAAGGGTTGTTCCCGTTAAAGGTGTGGATAATATTGGTGCGCGAAAAATCATAGAACTCCTTGCTACAATGCGTTACTATGACCATATATTGAGCGGTACTGCTGAGATCACCCCCCAGCAGGGATAGCTGTATGGTTTTAACCCCTCCGGAAAAAACCTGATCGCTGGTGAAGGCATAAGTCCCGCTAGGATCTTCTACGGGCAGGTCAATCAATTCATTGGTAGCCCCTAAAAGCTCAAGGCTGTAATCTGCTGTACTGAAAACTACTTGTCCAAATCCACTGATCCCACTCGTGTCAATAGCTGTTATTTCAATACGATAGTAATTGGAGGCAGGGTCATTGTCACGGATAGTAAACTGTAAAGCACGGCTGAAACTGTCATACTTCAGGTTCTGAACATCCGGTGTAAAAGGAGCGGTGCTTTGCCCTGAGATGGTTTTGAAACCCGGAATATCTGCTTCTACCTTGTACGTATGCCCGGCTTGTACCGGGTAAGGCATGCAGTATATATACTGTGTATCAATGGAGTTTTCATTGTAAACCGGGTTGCGTTCACAGATTTCCAGTATTCCGGCCAGTGAATCATTGTCGTATAAGCGTACCAGGGCATCACCAGGGTAGGTGGGTTCATCCGTACTCTCGAAGGGTACGGACATATTCAAGGAGGCGTTCACTATATCATCTCCAGTCTGTAGAAGAACATTCAGGACCGGTTGTGGCTCACTGCCCGGGATATCGATCTTAATGGTCTTGGTACAGCCCCAGAGCAGCCAACAGAATAAGGCAAGGAAAATATGTGGATACTTTTTCATGTTAAAACCTGAAATTATACGATATACTGGGCAATATGGGGAACACGCCAATCTGTTTGGCTACACGCTTAGTGTTCTCCGTTTCAAAATAGATGTAGTACGGATTGTTGCGGTTATAGGCATTGTAAACCCCGATTGACCAGGTCCGCTCGCCCCATTTGGTTTTTTTGAACCAGTTCAGACCCAGATCCAGGCGATGGTATGCCGGGTAGGTGATCCCGTTACGTTTGCTGTAATGCACCACTTTCTGACCATAGGCATCTATATACGTGCTTATAGGAAGGGTAGCCTTTTGACCGGTGTTATACACCCAGTTGGCACTGATACCAAACTTAGGCGTTAGCTGATGGTTGATGGAGATCTTAAAGTCATGTCTGCGATCATATTTAAAGGGAAACCACTCTCCCTGGTTGATCCTGGAAAATTTACGTTCTGACCAGGAAAGCGTATAACCTACCCAACCGGTGGTACGGCCCTCGGTTTTACGTACCAGTAATTCCCAGCCGTAGGAGCGGCCCAATCCACCGGTTAACACCTGGTTTTCCCAGTTGTACAGGAAAGCACGGGTGGCGGCATCCTTATAGGTGATCAGGTCGGTATAGTATTTATAATAAATTTCACTGGTGTACTCCCAGTTTGAGCCGTCCATATTATAGGTGGTTCCAAGGGCCAGTTGGTGGGAGTTTTGCGGTGGTACCCGCCTGGAGGAAGATACCCAAAGGTCAGTAGGCAGGCTGGTGCCGGTACTGGCCAGCAGGTGTACAAACTGCTTCATATAAGCATAGCTGCCCTTTAAAGACCAGGTATCGTTTAGGAGGTAAAGCGCAGAAAGTCGTGGCTGTAGGAATAGAAAGGGTTTGGATTCCGTAAAGTAGGAGGAGAGGTGTATTCCATAATTTATTTTCCAGCGTGCATTGATCTGCCAGTTATCCTCTGCATACGCAAAAACATCGGTTGAATAGATGGAAGGAGTAAAGTTGATCAGGGAATCCAGCGTTTGGCTAGGTTCCTCTATCATGAGGGCGCCCGGCTTAAAAGTGTGGTAGGTGGCGGATAGTCCCATCTTTAACTGATGCCTGGCGTTCAGCGTATAATCAAAATCGTAGCGCAATCCATAATCCCGAACCAGAGATTGAAACTGAGACCGGGCCGAAGTTCCGGTAAAACCAAAAATATAATCGTATTTAAGGCTGAGGCGGTATTGTGAAAAGATGGCGCTTAGGTTGCCGAATAGTTTGTTGGAATAAAGGTGATTCCACCGTAGTACACTGGTGTAATTGCCCCATTGGAAGTTTACATTGTCGCTGTAAAGTTTATCCCGGCCGGTGTAAAAGCTGAGATAAAGCCTGTCTTTACGGGAAAACTTATGGTTCACCTTGAAATTGAGATCCCCAAAATAATAGCCGGCATTATCACCGGCCTCCTCCAGTAAAGGTTTCAGGATCAGGTCCAGGTAAGTCCGTCTTCCGGATATCATGAAGGAAGTGCGGTCCTTTACCAAAGGGCCTTCCAACGTTAGTTTGCTGGTAAGTAAACCGATAGAACCCGCACCATGGAACTCCCGCATATTACCTTCCTTCATATTCACTTCCAGCACCGAGCTGAGCCGGCCGCCATAGCGGGCAGGAAAACCACCTTTGGTGAGTTCAACACTCTTTAAGGCATCGGAGTTAAAAACGGAGAGAAAACCGAATACATGGGAAGCATTGTATACGGGAACTCCATCCAGCAGCAGCAGGTTTTGATCCTGGTCACCTCCACGTACCAGGAAACTGGTACTCCCTTCGGATCCGCGTTGTACTCCCGGAAGTAATTGGATGGACTTGATGATGTCTGCTTCACCCAAAAATGCCGGTGCATGGGCCAGGTGGGCGGGTGACAGGCTAAACTGGCTCATTTGCGTAAGTTGTGCTACCAGTTGGTTGGCCTCTACCGTAACCTCGTCCAGGTAATGACTTTGCTGCTTAAGCAGTATATCGTGTTTGGTGCTGTCTCCGGGAGAAACGATAAGTGTTTGGTTTTCATAACCTATAAAGGAAACCGTAGCTTTAGCCGGCACATTATCCGGTACAATAAGACTGAAAAAACCAAACTCGTTGGAAGTGGTGCCAATGTTATAGTCCTGCAGGTAAATGTTAACCCCGATAAGGCGTTCCTTGGATCCTTCCTCTTCCACGTATCCTGAAAAGGTGTAACCTTTTTTACGTACAGTGGGAATAACCAGCACCTTTTCATTACGTTGGATGAAAGTGTAGCGCGAGGTATCAAATACAAGGGAAAGGATCTTTTTGACCTTTAACTGGCTCTTGCCCGGGTAAAGGGTGTCTTCGGGAAGCTTGCCGGAGTAGTTCAGCGTGATACCTTCATTTTCAATAAGCTGCAGTAATTGTTCAGCGGTATATTTTTGGTTTTCCAGGCGGATCCTGCGTTCCAGCAGACTGCCCTGGCCATAGCTTGTGGAAATGCCCAGCAAGAAAATGACCAACAGGCCAAGGCTACGGCACCACATTACTGACAGTCAAGGTTTTTAAGGATTAATTCACCGTCATTGAACTCGTATTGCAACCCCACTACCAGGGCCAGTTCACTGAGGATGTCGTCCAGTTGTTGCCTGGTGAAACTACCGGTAAAGGTGCAGGGCCGTGCCAGCATGTTTTGAGGATCTTTTATACTAAAGACGTAATAGCTTTGCAATTGGTTGAGTACGCTGGCCAGGGAATTCTGTTCAAAGTTGAACGCTCCGCTTTGCCAGCTGTCAAAGTTGATATCTGCAATGGTGGATTTTTCCAGTTTCTGCCCTTCATAGGTTCCGGAAAGCTGGCGGGTAAGGATCAGGGTGTCACTTTTATCTACTGCCCAGTAGGCTACTTTTCCCTCACTTACCTCTACTTTATTTATACGCTCAGTAGCTACCATCTTAAAGGCAGTTCCCAACACCCGCAGGCTGGTTTTGCTGCCAATGGCTGTAAAAGGTTTAGCAGGGTTTTTGGTTACTTCAAAAAAAGCTTCTCCGGAAAGTTTAAGGTCACGATGCCACCAGTTAAAGGTGCGCGGAACAGTAAGGGTGGTGTTTTGGGATAGCAGTATCTCGGTTCCATCACTAAGGTTCACCAATTGCCGTTGTCCGGCACCGGTAGTGTATTGATTATAGCCGTTGAAATACCAGGCTCCGCCCAGGATCCCGATCAGCAGCACGGCTGCCGCAGCATAGCGTATCACTTGTTTAAAGTGTAAACGGATCACTTTGCTTTCTTCCTGGAAGTGGCGGCTTCGGAACTTTTGCCATTCGGCTTCCAGGTCAATGGGAGAAGGTGTAGCAGTAATGCGGCCCGATGTTTCCCAGATACGTACGGTTTGGAGGTACTCCTCTTCGTTTTCCGGTTTAGCGCCTCTCCACTCGCGCAGTTGCTTTCCCTCTTCAGGGGAAGCTTCACCGGCCAGGTGTTTCAGGATCAATTCGGATATGTTGGTATCGGGCTGCATGCTGCTGATTTTTAGGTGCTAAAGTACATGTAAGAAAGGTATGTTGGTTTATAGAAAATACAAGGAAAAAACCGGGTGCATAGCAGGCACCCGGTTTTCTGGTTTTAATGACTCATTTTTATCACGGTAGTCACAGTTACTCTACCCAAGTCCTCATCCTCCTCCACAATCTCCTCCTTAATATGAAGTTTGGTTTCGGAGAGTTCAAGCAGTTCATAGGTTTCACCGTCAATCACCAGTCCTTTTTCACTCAGGGCCCAGGAGGAAACCTCGTCTTCTTCACCCGCTATTTTGGTAACCACCTTGTTGTCGGTTTTAAAGGTTACCGTACCTGGCATGGGAAACTCGTATTCAGAAGAGGTGCTATCCGTTTCTTCGGTAACGCTGATACTTTCCATATTCCAGGTTTTGGAGGTTAAGAGTTCAACCTTGGTTTTGGGTTTTTCTTCGGCCACGTTTTTCTTGTCGTCATCCTTGTTACAAGAAGACATTCCTACTACGATCAGGGCCATCAGGGCAACAATTTGCTTTTTCATACTTTTTAAGTGTTGTAAGGTTATTTATTTGTTTTTACACTTCTATGACAACTAAGGGTGTTGCCACACGTATGACTTACGAAAAAAATTGTAAAAAAAATTGCAGGATAATGATTCTGAGAGACTTGCGAAGAACCTTCAAGGCATTACTGATCTGCGTTTCTACCGTTCGCTTGGAAATTCCGAGCTCTTGAGCTATCTCAGCATTGGTTTTATGCTCAAAACGACTCAGGCGGAAAATATGGGCACACTGGGCAGGCAAGGTGTCAATGATGCTATGGATCTGAACTTCCAGTTCGTTGAGCTCAATACCTTTTTCTTCTACATGCTGATCAGAGCTATCCTTGATCATATCATGATGCAGGGCATGTGTCTTATTACTCTTGATGGTATTGAGGCTGCGGTTGGCTACCGAGCGGTAGAGGTAGGATTTAAGGGAGGTGGTGATATCCAGGTTTTGCCGCTTTTCAAAGAGCTGTGAAAACACTTCCTGTACAATGTCACGGGCGGCATCCCAATCTTCAAGGTACTTATTGGCAAAATAGGTGAGGGCCTCAAAGTGCTCGAAGAATACCTGGCGGTAGGCCTCTTCCTTACCCGCTTTGAGGGCATCCAGTAAAGCGTCATTTTCAGTGGTTCTCCTTTCCATAAATCCGACATCAAATATAGTTGATTCCCAAACGGTAAGTCATTCCCGAAACCTTAACTAACTTTGCGCGCCTCAAAGAAAGATAGATGTCAAAGAAATTACAAATTTTAAGCGTAATGTCTGAGTTAGGAGCAGGAACCAGGGGGGCAAGCCTTGGTTTTGAAGCCCTGAGGATGGCCAGCTTTAAAGGAGATATCGGGTTTTTTAAGAAATATCCGGTTAAAAGGGTTAAAACCCTGAACGATCGTCTTTTCAAGAAAAGTACCCGGAAATTTGCCAAACGCCTGGACGGTATTGAAGAGATGTACCGCACTATAGAAAAGGAAGTATCCGCAGTTTTGAAGAACAACAATTTTCCGGTGGTTATTTCCGGTGATCATAGTAATGCCGGGGGAACTATAGCCGGCATTAAGACGGCTTATCCCAAAAAGCGGTTGGGTGTGATATGGATCGATGCGCATTCCGATCTGCATTCTCCCTATACCAGCCCTTCCGGCAACGTACACGGTATGCCCCTGGCCACAGCCCTGCATGACGATAACCTGGAAAATCAGAATAACCAGCCCTCCGAAGAAACCATCTGGCACTGGAATGAATTAAAGGGAAGCAACCAAAGAGTGATGCACTCTGACCTGTTCTTTATAGCCGTTCGTGATTCTGAAGAACCGGAACAGGAACTGATGAAGAAACATCACATCCCCAATGTTACTACCGATGAACTGCGGGAAAAAGGGGTGGAAGCCGTGGCCAAACAGGCACGGGAGTACCTTAAGGACTGTGATATATTGTATATATCCTTTGATGTGGACAGCATGGACCCCAGCATCAGCCGGGGTACCGGAACCCCCGTTCCCGGAGGAATTACCGATGAAGAAGCCCGCAATCTGATACAGCATTTGCTGGAAGATAAGCGCGTTTGTTGCTTTGAAATGACCGAGATCAATCCTTTACTGGACGATCGTAATAAAATGGCCGAAACGGCTTTCAGTATTTTGAAAGCCACCATCAATAAGATTAATAAAAACTTTAGCTGATCCTTCAATGGACACATTACACCACACTATCTCCCTGGCCGCACAGGCTGCATTAAAGGAATTGTATCAACTGGAAATACCGGCTCCGGATCTCCAACAAACCCGTAAGGAGTTTGAAGGCGATCTCACCCTGGTGGTATTTCCATACCTGAAAAGCAGCCGTAAAGGGCCGGAACAAACCGGGGCCGATATCGGTAACTACCTGGTAGAGAAAGTGGATGAGGTGTCCGGTTTCAACGTGGTGAAAGGTTTCCTGAACCTGGTGATCTCAGATGATTTTTGGCTGCACAAACTCAAACAGATAGCAGCTGAAGAAAACTATGGTCATCAGCCGGAAGGGGATAACGCTATTATGGTGGAATATTCCTCGCCCAATACCAATAAACCCCTTCACTTAGGCCATATCCGTAACAACCTGCTCGGTTATTCCGTGGCGGAATTGCTGAAGGCGGCCGGGAATAAGGTGATCAAAGCCCAGATCATCAATGACCGGGGTATCCATATCTGTAAGAGCATGGTGGCCTGGGAGAAGTTTGGTCAGGGTGAAACCCCGGAATCCAGCGGTATGAAAGGCGACCACCTGGTAGGTAAGTACTACGTGGAGTTTGATAAAGCCTATCGTAAGGAAGTAGAAGAAATATCTCAAGAACTTTCTCATAAATCCGGAATAGAATTGAAAATATCTCCGGTGGTGAGGCTAAAAGAACTGAGGAAATTAAAGTCCGAAGAAATTTCAGATCAGGAGAAGGATGAACTGAAAAAAATGAAAGCATTGGTAGAAGAGGCTGAAGGCTTATCTCCTACAATGGGCGAAGCCCGCCAGATGCTCCAGAAATGGGAGCAGAATGACCCGGAGACCATTGCGCTATGGGAAAAGATGAACGGCTGGGTATACGATGGTTTTGAAAAGACCTATGAGCGCCTGGGGGTGGATTTCGATAAATATTATTATGAAAGCCAGACCTATATATTAGGTAAGCAGGTAGTGGAGGAAGGGCTGCAAAAAGGAGTGTTCTTTAAAAAAGAAGATGGCTCCGTTTGGGTGGACCTTTCTGATGAAGGACTGGATCAGAAGCTGCTTTTGCGCAGCGATGGTACCAGCGTATACATGACGCAGGATATCGGCACGGCCATCCAGCGTTTTGAGGATTTCAAGGATGAGAACCTGAACGGTATGATCTATACCGTGGGTAATGAGCAGGACTATCACTTCAAGGTGCTTTTCCTCATCCTGAAAAAGCTGGGTCATGAATGGGCAGATAACCTCCACCACCTTTCCTACGGTATGGTAGACCTACCTTCCGGAAAGATGAAATCCCGTGAAGGAACTGTGGTAGATGCTGATGACCTGATCACCCAGATGGAAACTACGGCTGGGGCCATTTCCGAAGAACTCGGCAAGACTGAGGGTATGACCGAAGAACAGAAGCAGGAGCTTTACCACATGGTGGGTATGGGGGCCCTCAAATACTTCATCCTGAAGGTGGATCCTAAAAAGCGCATGCTTTTCAACCCGGAAGAGTCCGTGGATTTCCAGGGAAATACCGGTCCGTTTATCCAATATACCCATGCCCGTATCAAATCCCTTTTACGCAAAGGTGCAGAGATGAACCCCAGGGAGGGTGAATACCGTGACATAGCGGAAAGTGAGAGAAATATTGTGAAGTACCTGGTCCTGTATCCCCAGATGGTGCAGCAGGCAGCTACAGAACAAAGTCCTTCGGTAATTGCCAATTACGTGTATGATCTGGTGAAGTTTTACAATGCGTTCTATCAGCAACAGCCTATCCTTACGGATGAGAATGAGACTGCCATCGCCTTCCGTCTGAAACTTTCGGAATGTACCGCCCGTGTGGTTAAGTCGGGAATGAAGTTGCTGGGTATTGAAGTGCCGGAAAGAATGTAGGTATAAAAAAAGTATTTCATATTTTTGTTTTATAAATATGAAATAGCAATGACTACTTTCACTTCTTCGTTACCGGATCAGCTCCTGGAAAAGCTTAATGAGGCCGCCAGGAAGTTGAATTTACCCAAAAACAAGCTCATCGAAAACGCGCTGGAGATCTACCTGGATCAACTCAACAGGGCCGAGTATGTGCGCTCCTATAAGCAGGCGGGCCAGGATATCAGCGTAATGCAGCTAGCCGAAGAAGGCATAAATGAATATTTTGCACGTTTAGAAGACGAGGATGCGGCAGGGTGAGATATGGGAAATGTATTTTGATCCCACCAAAGGTCGTGAACAATCGGGGAGAAGGCCAGCGGTCATCATTAGCGGCAACCTTCTTAATAAGTACCTGGACGTGGTTATCGTTTGTCCGCTTACCACCTCCGTTAAAAACTATAAGGGTAACGTAGTGCTGCAGCCCGATAGCTTTAACGGTTTAAAACAAGCGTCAGAAATACTCACCTTTCATATACGCTCGGTTTCCAAGGATCGGTTAAAAAAGAAGATTGGTGCCATAACCAGGCAACAGTTGGACGATATTAAGCTTGGCCTGAACGATATCCTCAGGTACTGAATCCATTGCTTCAAATCCCCGTTAACAATAATTACCTTTGCAGCCCTTTGGTTGATCAGAATTGACAAAAAGATATGTTTGATAATTTACAGGATAAGTTAGAAAAGGCGTTTCACGTACTTAAAGGTCACGGACAGATATCCGAGGTAAACGTAGCGGAAACCGTTAAAGAGATCAGGCGTGCCCTGGTGGATGCGGATGTGAGCTATAAAATTGCCAAGGATTTTACCAATACCGTAAAGGAAAAAGCACTGGGTCAGAAGGTATTGACCTCCCTGCAGCCCGGTCAGTTGATGACCAAGATCGTTCACGATGAAATGGCCGCCCTCATGGGAGGTACCGTGGCCGAGTTGGAATTGAAATCTTCACCGGCTATTATCCTGATGGCGGGTTTGCAAGGTTCTGGTAAAACCACCCATTCCGGTAAACTGGCCAACTTCCTCAAGCGCAAGAAAACCAAAAAACCTTTACTGGTAGCCTGTGACGTATACCGTCCTGCGGCCATCAACCAGTTGAAGGTGGTAGGTGAGCAGATAGGCGTGGAGGTGTATACCGAAGAAGGGAATCAAAACCCCGTGCAGATTGCCCAGAATGCGGTAGCGCACGCTAAGGCCAATGGCTTTAACGTGGTGATCGTGGATACAGCCGGTCGTCTGGCTATTGACCAGGCCATGATGGACGAGATCCGCAACATCCACCAGGCCATAAAGCCGGATGAAACGCTTTTTGTGGTGGATTCCATGACCGGTCAGGATGCCGTGAATACCGCTAAGGCTTTTAACGATGTGCTGGATTACGAAGGGGTGATCCTCACCAAGCTGGACGGTGATACCCGTGGTGGTGCGGCATTAACGGTTAAATCCGTAGTGGATAAACCCATTAAATTCATCGGTACCGGTGAAAAGATGGATGCCCTGGATGTGTTCTACCCCAGCCGTATGGCGGACCGTATCCTGGGTATGGGTGACGTGGTATCGCTGGTGGAACGTGCACAGGAGCAGTACGATGAAGAGGAAGCCCGCAGGGTGCAGAAGAAGATTGCCTCCAATAAGTTCGACTTCAACGATTTTCTGGGTCAGATCAAGCAGATCAAGAAAATGGGGAATATGAAAGACCTCATGGGTATGATACCCGGCATGGGTAAAATGATGAAGAACATTGACCTGGATGACGATGCCTTTAAAGGCGTGGAGGCCATCATTTACAGTATGACCCCTGCTGAGCGTGAAGACCCGAAACTGATCAACGGAAGCCGCAGGCAACGTATCGCTACCGGAAGCGGTAAAAGTATACAGGAAGTAAACCAGTTGCTGAAGCAGTTTGGCGATATGAGCAAAATGATGAAGATGATGCAGGGTGGTGGTGCCAAGCGCATGGCCAGTATGATGAAGGGAGCCAAAGGGGGAAGACCGTTTTAACTAGTTGGGAGTTGGTGAGTCTGTATTCTGAAGTTTTTAGTTTGAAGTTTTAAAGTTGAGAGTTCAATAGTATTAGGGAGATCATACTTTTAGGAAATACCTCACATGGGTGGACTTAACGATTTAATAGTGTACCAAAAGGCCTTTGATCTGGCTATGGAGATTTTCAAGACTACTAAATCCTTTCCTGCTGAAGAGAAATACGCATTAACAGATCAGATCAGAAGATCTTCACGCTCGGTATGTTCCAACCTGGCTGAAGCTTACCGCAAAAGGGTTTATCCTAAACACTTTGTGGCCAAATTGAGCGACTGTTTAATGGAAAATGCCGAAACTGCGGTATGGCTTGAATTGTCATACGCCTGTGGTTATATTGACCAGGAACGATTTAACGAACTGAGCAATTTTAATGAAGAAGTGGGAAAGCTGCTTTTTCACATGGAAAAGAATCCCAAAAAGTTTGGTGTACGTCAGCAGAAAGACTAAGCAACTTCAAACTAAAAACTTCAGACTACAGACTAAAAACCAACAACTACAAACTTTAAACTAAAAAACTACCAACTACACTATGATAATTCTAGATGGCAAGAAAACCTCACAGGAAATACGCAACGAAATTGCCGAAGAGGTAAAGACCCTCGTTAAAAAAGGCGGAAAAACCCCGCACCTGGCAGCCGTTCTGGTAGGCAACAACGGAGCATCCGTAACTTATGTCAACGCCAAGGTGAAGGATTGTGAAGAAGTAGGCTTTAAATCAACACTGGTAAAGCTTTCCGAGACCATTTCCGAAAAGGAACTCCTGGAAGAGGTGGACAAGCTCAATAAAGATGAAGACGTAGACGGTTTCATTGTTCAGCTGCCACTTCCCAAACATATTGATGAGCAAAAGGTGATCATGGCCATTGATCCCGCTAAGGATGTGGATGGTTTTCACCCGCAGAATCTGGGGCGCATGGCGCTGAACCTGCCTACCTATCTTCCCGCTACGCCCATGGGTATTATGGACCTGTTGGACCGTTACAACATTGAAACCGGGGGTAAGCACTGCGTGGTGGTAGGCCGTTCACACATTGTAGGTTTACCTGCCAGCATACTGATGGGACGTAACCATTACCCCGGCAATGCCACTGTAACCCTCACCCACAGCCGTACCACCAACCTTAAGGAATTGCTGAAAGATGCCGATATCATTATTGCCGCTCTCGGTAAACCCGATTTTATTACCGGGGATATGGTGAAAGATGGTGTGGTGGTAATTGATGTAGGTACCACCCGTGTGGTGGACAAGACCAAAAAATCAGGCTACAAACTGAAGGGAGACGTAGAGTTTGAAGGCGTTTCCAAAAAAGCGTCTTATATAACACCTGTTCCCGGTGGGGTAGGACCTATGACCCGCGTAAGCCTGCTCAAGAACACCCTGATGGCGGCCCGGAGCAAGATGTAGCTTTTTCCGGCTCAGCCGTTATGCCGCCTTGCAACTGCTCCCCAAAGCATAGCGAAACGCTACGGCTGGTAAAAGTCAATAAGTAGTTTTGGCTGGGCTTGTATTTTCCAACTTTTATCCTCTCGGACCCTAAAGGGTTGTTTTTTATACATACGTTGTAGCTAATTGAAGTAAAATGAACTTTAGAATATCACAATATGGAGCTTTGGCAATGTTGATATATTTAGTGTCGTCTTGCCATACTAAACCCCAAAAGGAAACTGATGTGAATAAACTGGAGAAACAAAAAGTTATTGAACTTGAAAAAAACCACTGGCAAACGTATACATCAATTGTTATTAATGCTCCTTTAGAAGAAGTATGGAATACTCTGACTGATTGGGATAATATCTCTGATTGGAGCAGTACCTTGAAAAATATTGAGGGAGAGAGATTTAATCACGGAAAGGTGGTTGTCTCCTATTTTGTAAATGGAAACGTTTATGAGACGGATCACAATTTTATTTATACAGAGAATATAGAATTTGGTTGGTCTGATCCTATGGAAGGAACCTTTAGTGGGCTCACCGATAATCATAGATTCAGGGTTGAAAAAATTTCAGATAATCAGACGCTCTTTGTTCAGGTGGACGACTTTAAGGGAAAAGGAGATGAGATTAGTGCCAGGGAAGTAGCAAACCAAACCATCAAATTTTTCCCAACATTTAACCAGGAGTTAAAGAAAGAAGTAGAAAATAAAACTGGCTACAACAAAAAATAAACGGCATTAAAACGCAGCTTAGCCGAACGTTACCCGCAAGCAACCAATGAGAAGGATCCAATGAATGCAGGTAGGATTATAATACTGATCATCCTGATGGTTCTTTTAGCAATAACCTGGGTCTTCTTTATTCCAGGGAAGTATGATGTACAAGCATTGGTAGAAAGAAAAGGAACAGAATACTGGGAACTAAGCACAGGCTCCAGGATTGGATATTATAAAGTTGAAAGCACATCAGGAGATGCCAGCTCACCTATTATCTATCTCCACGGAGGGCCGGGAGGAATGATAAAGGACGAAATAATTGAAGTTTTGAAGCCTTTATCAGAACTTGGACATGATGTATACTTCTACGATCAAATAGGAAGCGGGCATTCAGTACGGTTAGACCATATCCGGGAATATACCGTAGCTAGACATGTAGCTGACTTAAAGGAGATAATTGAAAAGATCAATTCAGAGAAGGTCATAATTATAGGTCATTCCTGGGGATGCTTATTGGCCATCAATTTTATTCAACATCACCCGGAAAAAGTAGAAAAAATAATCCTGGAAGGGCCGGGCCCGGTTTTACCTGTCAACCAAACCTTGATGAGTGAAGTCCCTCCTGATAGTTTGAACTTGAGAAAGCCTGAAAGATCAAACGAAGAGGGAAACAGAAAAGCCTATAATTTGCGGATGAGGTTAATTCAAAAATGGGCCTATTTATTTAAAAGTAAATTAGCATCGGACAGGGAAGTTGATGACTTTTTTACAGTTCTGAATGAGGAGTTGAGTAAATCAACATTTTGCAAATCTGAACAGGCAAAAAAGTATAAAGGGGGTAGTGGATATTACTCTCATATCATGACGGTAAGGAGTTTTAAGGAAGTTGAAGACAAAAGAGAAAAACTAGGTGGAATCCATATACCAGTTTTAATTCTTAGAGGCCAATGTGATAACCAGAAATGGGGTTTTGCTAAAGAGTATCTGGACCTTTTACCAAACTCACATTTGGTTATTATTGAAAATACAGGGCATGATTTAGCGACTGGAAATAAAGACAGGTATTATGAATTGATAGAAGATTTTATAAGCCCGCCAGCCCGTACCAAAGGTTATTCCCGCCTCTAAGGGTAGCGTCCCCCCCTCTGCTAACAAGCCAACCGGGTTTACGCGTTCAGCGCAGCTGATCTTTCGCGCAGTATAGATTTCCCCTCGCTGGCGCAAGCGTCAGGCTTGTGCCCACTGAGGTTAACGCTAGTAAAGAATATTGCCTGGCCATGGCAAATAAAATTATGAACGAAATAAAGCTAAGAATAGATAATTTCTATCGGCCTTTCAGAAATGACATAGAAAACCAGGCATTAGGTTTTGATAACATGAGAAATCCTGAAGATGAGCGTAGCGAACGGCTTGGATTTCGGGAGAAACCTTAAGCCATCCGTTTTCAAGGAATTTCTGAGCAGCCTTGACCTTTTACTCACTAATCTTCTGTTTAACAGGTGTTCGTGAGCTCGCAAGCTC
>NZNV01000012.1 GCA_002695025.1 Owenweeksia sp. | reverse complement strand
GGTCCAGCCTTCTTTTCAGGTCCCGGTCTTTAAGATGCTCATAAAACCCTTCAAACAGATCATTGTACCTGTCTCTGATTTCAACTTTCTCTGCCGATAGTTGTGTACTGGACAAGTCGAAATTGCTGATCGGTTGGTCTTGACCGGTTTCTTCCAGGTAGTCCAGGAAGTTTTGAATCTTTAAGGTGTAACTCCTTACGGTGTCTTCCGCAAAACGAGTCATTTTACGGGTTTTGATCGTCCCGTTTGAAATACCTTGTATGTAGTCTTTAAGAGCTTTGGATAAACTGATTGATTCAGGGGAAACAAAGAGATCGTTGACACTGGCCTTAACACGATTTCGATCCTTAAAAGGTAAGGTCAGAGCTTTTAGCTTTTCAAGAGTGGATACATCCTGACCGATTAAAGCATTCTCTACTTTACCTCGAAGGGATCTGCATCGGGCCGCAATCTGCCTGGCCTCTACTGACCGATCTTCCGTGCAGGTAACACGATTCAACTTTACTCCCTTTGGTAATTTCTCTCCGGTGCTGATCCGATCCCTTACTTCCTCTTTACCTGTATAGACTCTTAGGACAATCGCTCTGCTTTTAGAATCTCTGAGACTGAATTTAAAATCAAGCTCGGCATTAACTTTGTAATCCATAGTTTTGAATTTGTGCAGCTGAAAACCGAGGCGAAAAGTACTTTGACCATGAAACACCATTGCAAAAAAACAAGGGTATCCATTTTGGTGCCGGACACAATGCCGGACACAATAGGGTATTCTCAAAATGGTGAAGGTTCCACAACCCGCATAAAAAAAGCCCCACCGAAGTGGGGCTTGATTAACCTAAAAGGTCAAGTCATGAACGCATGACACTGTTTAGAATGATCTAAAATCATCTAAACCCATTCATTTTCAGGTGCTTTTCACGAATTTGCCAATACAACTGATTAAATAATATTTAGCATTAACTAGAGTTGTTTTGAAGCGGGAGACACATATTAAGAATGTGTGTCTCCGTGTACAAGGAGATATTCAATGAGAAAGAAATCATTCTACTTTTGCCAATAACCTAATTAACTTCACAGTGAATAATACTTCAATAGGTATTAAGCAATGGCAAATTGACGAAGTGGTCGGTGAGGATTCACTTGTATTGAATGTATCGGATATATTAAAGTTACATACCTCATCAGGAAAGGATGGTGCTTTGAGCTTGCTACATACCATTACCAAACTCTGGGTAACCTTCGAAATACAGACAAAGAATTGGCCCTACGATCCAAAAGACCCGGAAAGCTATAAGCGTGTTCGTAATTTGATTATCAATCACACCAAGCATACAATCTTTGAATGGCAAAATGAACTTGCACCGATTGTAAAGACTTATAACCGTGAGGTGAATAGGCAGAAATACGATGTCACAATTGAGATATATGGTACGAAATACAATTTCTCAAGGAGGGTTTGATTTTCCAGACTATTTATAGACCTCTATATCGTCTCCCTCTCCAGGACAATCAGGACTATTAATACAAATAAGGCCGGTATCACTTTTTTCAGTACGAGATTCAAGGAACTTTGTACCACACACGTGGCATTTACAATTCCACGGGGAATCAAAAGAATCTACCCCAAGCCCTTCTCCTAAAAGATTATATGCTTTCTCAAGTGCATCTAATATTCTTCCCGCTTCTTGAATGTTCAATTTAGCCCTACTCTTACTATTAGGGTTTAAAGCATTAACCAAGTTGATTATTGCAGCCTGGTTTTTTGCCATCCCTGAAAGTTTCACAATGGCTGTTGCTTTAATGAAGTCTAAGCCACAAAGTCGTTGCGCCCTCTCAACTAATTCACTCATCTGTACTAAAGTTATCAATATACGATATTAGCTCATTCTCAAGCTGCTTGTAGGTGGTTGTCTCGTCAGAGCTTTCCATTTCTAAATCTATATCAACAGCTCGCATTACCTCTGCAAAGATACTTCCATAGGATTTATCGGTATCCATATAGTTCAGATGCTTGCGACTTAAATTTAATCCATTAGCTTGAGTCCGATCAAGCACCTCACACGTCATTGGGTTGCTATAACCAATCTTTTGGTGATTTGTAAGCACTGCATAAACCAGACATCTGGCTCTGAAAACCGTTTCTTTACGAATAGGAGATAAAATGAATTGTACGGGAACATCCGTTGCCTGGTACACTAACTCCAAAACCAGTTTCTCCGCTAGGAATTTGCGTCCATTGTATTCAGTCTTTTCCCGCATTTTCTGCTTGATTTACTAAAGCCATCTTTAATTTTCTCAATACACTCCGCAGGGATCTATGAATCTGTTTCCGGGTTTCTGCATCCTCGCTTTCGGCCAATAACTGGACCAGTTGCTCAACTCCATTAAACGTTTTCTTGATAAAAAAGGCCAGTGGTTCTGGATTATTATCAGATTTCTGCTTATCACTCATATTGGTTATTAGAATTTACTTTGACCTAAGCGCAACCCGGAAAAATAAAAATGCAAGCACAAGGGCTATTCCAGTTCCTAGTATAATTTGGGTCTGTAAGGCGACTTTACCTGTATCCCAGGGAAAGATCACATATCCCAATAGTAGGATACTCACTATTACGACTACGGTCCTTGCTATTTGTTTGGATTTCCAGCTTAGTGTAGGTTTCATAATTAAGTTAAAGTTGTGCAGGATTTAGCCAAAGTAAGGAGAGATCATAGACCCCTCCTTCTTACCCGACACGTTTCCTCCAAAACAGATCAAGTATTATACCTCTTTCAAAAAACCAATGATTTTGCAGTGTGAAGCCCCGACCGGGCTTTCAAGTGAGATAATAGAATTCTTTGTTTCTGGCTTTCATTACAGAACCATTCTCTAAAGTAGGCAATCATATAACACGTTTTCCACAGACAAAACTACAGGTACCATATAGAAAACCAAATGGCCAAAGAGGCGGTATCCAAAGGCCAGAAGTTTTAAAAATCTACGGTTCAGAACCTTACAAAATCCTCGTGAAAACTCATGGCTTGGCTCGATTATTCACCGCCTGTAGCGACTAAGGGATCGCCATAAAGGACAAATATAAAAAGTTTATACTCTTTCAAATTGCCTATATGACGATTGGAATCCAGAACTAAAGATCATCTTACAATTACTTCTGATCTTATCTGGCCTGTTCGATCTTATTTGCGGCCAACTTATCTATCCAGTTACCTAATTCTTCCAGTTCTTCCTTGGAGTTGGTTTCTGCTACTACATAAGCTCCTTTTGCTCCACGGACATACATCGACCAGAAATCAGCTTTGGAAGGATCACATGGCTCACAACTGCCATCCTTATTTACTCTTACAGACCGTATCTCAAGACTATTCCATTCATAGTTATCTGGCGGTAAGGTTAGCTCTGCTTTGATCTTCTTCTTTAACATTGTTTGGAGTTTAGGTTATTTATAGACTATAGGTTAGACCAGATGACTTTACTGCCGTCCGTGAATACCCTTGGCTACTGATTTGTTCTTAAATCCTGGCTTTCCTCACCCTCAACAGGTAATAGTTTCAGCAGGTAAGATGCTTTGGAATTATCGGTAAACATTATTCCATTACTGCCAGCTCTTGAACTTGCCGTTGCCGCAATTCTTTTTATGAGTTCAACCCGATCCACTTCCATAACCTGAAATGATAGAGGGTTACCAAATTGCAAATCAGCAAAGCAAGAATTGGCTCTCGGTGGGTTGCTGATCTTACCTTGTCCAGTCCTCATATCAATGGAGGCAATTCTGTTTTTAGATTGAATAGTTATCTTATTCTTATCCTCACCAAGAGGATATACAGTGAAGTTTTGCGCCTTACGCATTTTAGGCACTACCTTCATTTCAAATTCGATGGTACCCATTCTACCTTTCCGGACACTTTCAATTTTAGCTTGTAACATATAAGTTGATTTAGGATTAGAATTTTTGATTGGCGTAGTTACCCGGTTTGCCCTGAATAAGACCTAAAAAATGCCAGTGCCTTTTCCAGAGTGGTGGGCTGCCAGCCGGGTAAGGGACTAAAGGAATATTCATATTGGTTTGAGGGGTGGCAATCCTTTCTTTGCATTCTTAATTTGGATACTTCAAAACCGTGACCGTCCGGCCTGTAAACTTTGAAGGTTCCATCATCGAGGCTATCCAGCCCCTCAATTAGGTGTGTACCTCCGGGAAGGCTTGCCCCGAAATCATCCTGCCTTGCAGGATCACTATAGGCACAAAACACCCTTTCCCAAAGGCGCTTTACTCTGGTATTACTCATGTTTATTGATTTTAAGGTTAATAGTGGACTAGAGCAGTGTCAGATACACTGTGACCGTTTACTTTTTTGAATTATGAATTGTAGATTTGGATAAACTTCATCCAAAGGATATATGTGTTACGATGTTGCTACGCTTGAAAAGAAACGTATTGATTATGCAAAGCGAAGGGGTGAAGACCCTGCGATTATCAGAGAGCTAGAGAAAAAATTCCAGGAAAATTTTCCTGACTACCAGCCCTACTATCATGCTAGTGGATTCTCCCACCCTGATCTTCCGTGTTTCCTGGATGAAGATCCATTTAATCCCCAACCTCTCTTCTGGGGTTTAATACCTCATTGGTCAAAGGATAAAAAAATAAGCAACAATACTTTAAATGCCCGATCTGAAACCATGTTTGAAAAGCCGGCCTTCCGTGATTCTGCAAAGGCAAGACGGTGTTTAGTATATATTGATCATTTCTACGAACATCATCATTTCAAGGGTAACACCTACCCTTATCTTATCAAGTTAAAAGATAATCAACCCATTATCCTTGCAGGTATTTGGAGTGAGTGGATTGATCCTAACACTAACAAAAGTTTGCGATCAGTTTCCATTGTGACCACTAAAGCCAATGAACTTATGGCTGAGATACATAATAATCCCAAATTAGAAGAACCACGCATGCCGGTAATCTTACCCGCAGAACTCCAGGATGAATGGCTCAAGCCTGTAGAAGAAAAAATTGATATTGAAAGGCTCCAGGAACTTACCGTGCCTTATGATGCTAGTGAAATGGAAGCTTATACCGTAGGTAAATTACGTGGTAAGGCTGCCGTAGGCAATAAGCCAGAGGTTATAGAAAAGGTTCTTTATCCTGAACTTTCCCAGGAAAAACTATTCTAACCAATTCTTTTTTATTTAGAATTCTGATTAATTTAGCAAGGCCTAATAATAGCCTTACTATGAAATCCGATTACACCAGCACGATGAGTGGCTTTCAGTTAAATGTTTGCTATACTCACGGCATTAGATACTTGCAAGTATGGGAAATATGCTATATCCATCACCCCAAAGGAGAAGAAATGGCTCGAAAGCTATTTAAAGCTATTATAAACACCTTTATTGAATCCAAAATTGACTCTTCCACGCCTGAAATAAAAAAAAGGGATGCGCGTAAGTTGATCATTAGTGATTTTCGTGCTATTGGTGAAGAATGGGAGAAAATCATATTTACGGCAGCTATTGAACTTAAGCATTCGGGTACATGGACCAGCGGAGGTCTGTTCAAGACCTTTAAGTCCGGGGGACAAGTTGAGTTTACAAATTGTGATACCATTACTTAGAAGACGTTAGGCGATCTGCTCTCTCCAAACATGACTTACAGGCATAATTCCTATTACCCTCCATTTTGATATTGATGTAAACCTTTTGTTCGGATTTCATGCAGAGATCACAGGTATTGATGGTAAGCCTTTCACTTTTTTCAAAACAATTCAGACCATCTTTTATGCAATCCTTGCAGATCACCCAATTGCCAAAACACATGGAAAGGGATGGTTCCGTTCCAGTATTCCAGCAATAAGGACAATACCATTCACCTTTTGATCCTTTGTCCTGACTCTTCTTATTGTTTTGAAGGCCGTAATCACCGTATTTCATGGCATTGGATTTTATTTGCTATCGACCTGGATATACCTTTCAAACTTCCTCTGATTATCCATATCAAGGAGACTTAGAAACTTATGGACGGACCTTAATTGTACTTCGTCAGTCCCAAATTCACTTTGGTACTTTCGCCAAAGGTGGGCACCTATGGTTTCCCCAAAAACTTCCTGGAAGAGGGTTTGATCTGCAGTTGAAAAGAACTTCCAGGTCTTTAGAATGATTTGTAAGTAGTTCATTTTACAGTTTGGGTTAGAAATTCCTGAATCTGAATGGCGCTCGTTTCCAGTACTGCACTGGTATACGAAACATTGGCTGACCAGTAAAACTGGCCATCTGCATTCACAACCAACTGACAGCAGTCAACAACAGTTGGGTTATCCCCTACGTGGACCCGTTCAACCTCCATAAAATCCCTTTCCCCCTTACCTACAGGTCGGCCATCCCAACACTCATCCATATTAGCCACAATGCTATTATGTAGGTATTGAACCCCCTGGTCCCACATTCTTACCTCAACCAGCCTGTCAACCTTAGCACCTCTGATCATGTCATAGGCCTCCCTGATCCGGTTTAAATTATCATGGGTAAGCTGAAAGATGGCACATTCACATTCCAGGTAATAATCATCCAGGGTGTTCACTTCTGTAAGGAAGTAACCCGTGTCTTTCCCTGGCTTTAGGTGTACTTTTTTAGGAATCATAGTTTTCAATTTTAACCTGCCTTCATTAGTAGTAAATCTTCGACCGGGACTCCGGTCATTTCTGAGTAGTATTCAAAATCACGCATATCAAATAGCTCAATGCAGCTTTCGCGGAATTCTTCCAGGTAGTGTGCTTTTTCTTCTTCCCTGTTTTGATGCTCTTGCTCCAACTCCTGTTGGGCCTGCTGGTAACTGATTACTTTTTCGATCATATTCTTTTATTTTAGGTTAAGCAGCCAAAGGTTTAACCTGATGGCACCATACTGAAGGTTTAACAAGCCCGCAGATTTCATCCAGGCCATACCCGTTCTGACCATCTACTTCAATGAAGTATTGACCCATCTTAAGCTTTACCGGGCTAAGAAGCCTCGCAGCACCTATGCTGCAACACCCATTCAGGTTATCATGTATCCAGTAACAGGCTCCGATGGGCAACTCAATTCCCTGCTTATACTTATCCCGGTTCTCTATGAAATGAGCCAGGTCTATTTCCACCGGAAAGACTATCCTTGCATATTCTGAGTTATGGTTTTCCCATTCCTCAAATAGCTCATCGGGATCAATTAATTCCTTGCCATTACGCCAGTGGTAATTCGGGAATTGGCTTTTAGGACGATTAAAGTACTCCGCTACTTTCCGGGGATTAATTTTGAAGAACTGTAGCTCGTCTTTGATTTCTTCAAAGGTTACCCTACAGGCCCCGAAGGTCCAGCCGCTAAAATTGTGATCAATCTCACTGATCACTATGTTGAAACAGGCACTCGAATTATTGATCAACCCCTGGATGTTTTCATCCACACCTGCATATTCGCGTAGATCATCCCCAAAATCATCCCAGGCCATTTCCACTACATCATTAAGATTCTCATTCATGGACCGGTAATACTCTGTTAGCTCCAGTTCAAAATGTTTCAACCCATCCTTCACGGCTTCCTCTTCTAATTCTGAGATATAGTCTAAATTGGAGTCTCTGAGTTCATCACAAACCTGAAAATAGCTTTCTTCGCCCTTGATCATTTTCATGATCTGATCTTCGGAAAGCTCTGATTGGTAATCCCAATAAATCTGAGGGTTCAACCTTTCGATATAGTTCCCGATCTCATCCTTAAGATCAGGAGGCAGTACTTTTTTAATCATGGTTTTACGGTTTTGCTTTTAGGGCGTTTCAACTTTTCCTTCAGGGCTTTTCTACGACTCTCGTAAATATCCCTTCTCAGCATTTTAAGCAGTCTTTCTTCATCCCGGCTTAATTCTTCTCTTTGTACCATTCCCGGTGGCGGTTCTTTATGCTCATACTCGCGCTGGTATTTGGCTGCGCACCAGGTAACT
>NZNV01000011.1 GCA_002695025.1 Owenweeksia sp. | reverse complement strand
GGAAGCCGGATAATACCCAGGCTATCCGGGGTGACCTTTTCGGTTTGGATCGAACCCCAAATATCAAAGCCGGTTTCCCGCACCCCTTCCAGGGCATAGTATAAGTATTGCAGGTAATAGTGGAGGCTCTTGCCCTTAGCTGCAAGATGGCCCTGGATTACACTATCAAGGTTTTCGAATATCATTAGCTGGAATAGTCTTTATTGTCTACCACTTTGTCTGATTCAGGGCGGGGTGCCAGGATTTGAACCACCTGCTGAATGACCTGCATTTCCTGGTCGGTATTGATGGGCAAGGGTTCAAACTCATCGTACTGGTCAATATCCAGGATGATCAGTTGCACAAATACCTCAGTAGTGCCCAGGCTTATCAGGTCTCGGGTGAAGATCACTTCACGTCCTTGTACCTCGTAACCTGTTTTGGATTGGAGTATTCCGGCAACATGACCCTGGAACATGGCGTACTGGCCCGACTGCATGGGTATAAAGGGATTGTTGAAATCAGTCATGGGTGCTATTCGCCAGACCCCCATATTGCGGGGTAGGGAAACCGGATAGGCGGGTAAGGTCAGTTTACATACCCGCTGGTAAGGTGCTAAGGGCACATCCTCGTAGGAGGCAATGAAGGTGGGTGAAGTATGCCGGTCATTTTCATTAAGATTCAGGAACCGTTCTGCTTTGATCAGTTGGTTAATGACCTGACCAATCAGCAGAAAGATTTCGCGCTCATCCGTTTCAATTTCAGCCCCCAGGTCACCGCCTTTGAGAAGCCGTAGTATTTGTTCGGCCAGTTTTCCTTTGGTGGTCATTAGCCGTCAATTTGAAGTTTATGGGAACTGGATTGGTGGGACCACTGATCGCGCAGGTGATTACTCAACCATTTAATAGCCTCCTGGATAATTACGGTTTGGCTACTGTCCAGCCATTCCAGGTCGGTACTATTGGCCGGATCGTATGTTACGGTCCGATTATTCAGGGTATAAGCAAATAATGGTTTGGTCGGCCTTCTCAGGTAATAGGAGCGCCCTTCAAAAGGCACTTCCGGGAAGAATTGCAAACGTCCTTTACCATTGTAAATAGCGACCGGGCGGGCAACAGTTGGTGTGGTGATCTGGCTGGATAAAGCCATTGGTAGATCATTTTCACTCATCACTTTGACCCTGACAATACGACTGCTGTTTTTAACCAGGATGGAAAGGAAGTGCTGGTAGTCGGAAGGGTATTGTAAAATACCCGAAGAAGTTTGGGTCTTGTCAAAGTTGATCTCCTGGATAAATGGTGATAGCTCATCTTCGATCTTTTGGGTTTTACCGAAGGCTATCCGGGGTGTGGGGTTTGGTCCGCTGGGATATTCCTGGGGATCGGAATACAGATTGGTGAAGCGAGTCATTTGTGCTTCATCCAATGCCTGATCAATAAGTTCATGGGACACATGACCCCATTGAACATTGTTGAGTTGTTGCAGTATGCTTTGGTGGACCTCTTGAATAGTCATTGTGAAATGAATTAAAGAGGTTGGTTGCCGGAAGCATTACTGCAAATATGTGTCAATGGGACCGGGTACCATCAAAAAAATAGGGAGATGAAATTAATTTTAATTGTTAGCAGCAACCGGCAGATATATTGGTAAGGTTAAAACTACATAATCTAATAATGTATGCAGGAGAATTAATTTGGTATTCTCAATAAGCCCTGAGTAAATAATTTTTCAATAGTGGATTTAATTTGATCTCTATCATCTGACAGTTGGAGCATCTTTTCAAAATCTAATACATTCGTTTCTTCGCTGTATATATAGTCAATAAGCGGGTTCATTGAAGGAGGTAATTTTATCAAAGTCCTGGGTGCAGTCAAAAAAGTAACTGTTTCAGTTTTCTTTATGTGAATTGGTGTTCTTGATTTTACAACGTCATTCTTAGATATTTCTGAATATTGATTTGAGAAGATATGATAGGGGTAATTAAATACTGTGCGATTTTTCATTTTTGAAATTCGCCATTGCATAAAAGAATCATAAATGTCTTGACTTTCCATAATTTGGGAAAAGGAAGAAGCCATTTTTTTAAGGTATTCTTTAGATTTCTCTTCAGATGCTGTTGTTAATGGGAATGCACTTCGAAATAGTGGTATTTCCCTGACTTCATTGGATAACCAATTTAAAAAGTCTATCCCTGTTCGTACAAAAATTGCCAATGTCAAATGAACAGATAAATCATTTCCCTCCGCAATTACTTCGTGCCAGTGACCTTTAGGTACATATAAAACATCACCTTTTTCAAGAATGCAATCTAGGTATAGCTCATCTTCTGGCGGCTTATCATTGATCGCGTGACTTTTCAAATGAAAAAGGGGCTGCTCGATAGTTGCAGGATATACTTTCCAGCGCTTTTTACCATAAAGTTGTATAATGAGGAAGTCGTGCGTATCATAATGCAGGCCAAATCCTCTTATTGAGGGATATGAAATATATAGGTTGGAACGAGTATTCTCTCCAAGTTCACTTTCGATTGAGTCATGAAGCCTACCCAATTTAATATTTGTCCGATCAAAGTCTTCTGCGATTAGTGTTGCACCATTCTGTGTGTTTTGAACAATATCAAACGTATCACTGAAGTTAACGGGTTGTCGATCTTTAAACATTCTGAAACTACTTTTCAGATCCTTGGAAGTAGAGGTGTTCAAAGTGTCATTAATGTCTTGCCAAGTTATTAAACTATCAAATTTGGTTGGTACTCCTTTTATGAGGTAGGCTTTGTTATTGTAGATGTTTTCTGTGAACTCGCGTACTGTTAGAGGGTTGATAAGCTCTTTGAATGATTGCATATTTGGAATTTTGCATAAGGAAAAACAGAAGGGAAGCTACTTTTTTTCACTTTCCTTCTGTAAGATGAATTGTGGATATTTAGCCTTGTGATTCTCCACCGCCTCCACCGCCTCCGGTTTCGCTTTCTCCACCATATTCACAGGCATAATTACCAAATCTGTTGGCAAATTCCCATTTAGAAATTGTCTCTGGAAATTTAGTCACCTCGACATTGGAGGTTGTTGATGTTATCCCAATCATAGTATTTGAGATTTCAAATTTACACCTACTCTACTTGATTTTCGGTTTCCTCAGTCATACTCTTTTGTTAGGATTTTCTGACTTTCGCTCCATTTTCTTTGTTATTATAAGTTGTGTCTTACAATATCGGAATTTAATCTTTAATACACCGGCATGAATAGCCAAAGTATTTATCCCAAATTAAGGGGTTTAAGTATTTATGATCATATTCAAGGAGTACTGAAAATGCCTCACTGGAATTTTTACTGCTGTTGCTCCAGAATCCTGCTATTCGCCCAGGATAATCCCCCTCATTTGGTAAAATGCCTTGAAATATTCCAGCTGGGAATGCCGAAAAGTCACATGAATTTGTTGCACCGGTATTTGGAGGTTCCCATAAATTGGTAACTTTCATCTTACCACCAGCCAAGGGCCATCCTCCTAGATGGGTTGAAAGTGTTTCCCATTCACTTTCAGAGGGTATGTGCCATCCATTAGGACATAAGTTTCCAGTATTTACCGCATACCAATTATATAGTAAGCCTTGAACTCCATCAAAGACACCCTGAAAATTTTCATCATAAAAGTGCTCATCGTAGTCAAAATATTTACCAGATGTGGCTGCCGCCCATTCAATACCATCTGTAAATATGCCGATACTCCCACCGTTATTGTAACGCTTAGTACCCAAATTTTCACCCATCCAACATTGATTTCCAATTTTTACAACCGGATACACGTGCCCATCAATATCGGCCACTGTAGCTGGACAAACGATACATTCATCAATATTGTTAGCCATCACGCTGTAGCAGGTGTCAAAGGCTTCATCATAATATATCCATTGAGCAGTTAGCGCACTGATATTAGCTGCATTACCAAAGACTGATAATCTCTTTTCAATAAATTTATAATATCGCGACATATTTGAGAAAAAGGGCAAATGAGGTAATTCCTGCTTCAAACAAGATGTTATATTCTCTACAAAATCCATAGCGGCCCGTGAAGCTAACTGAACGCCTGACGCTCCATTGATATTGGGAATAGTATTAACATAATCATATATATCTAATGTGAGTTGGTAAATACAATCCTTGTTTCCCCCTAATTTTAAGTTTGGTAAGAAAGGTTCAAGAATATAAATAGCTATTTGCTTGCAATTTGCGAATAAGGCCTTATCATATTCATCACTACCATCATCATAGCCAATTAAGCCAGTCCTCATTTTTAATTCAAAATCTCCGTCACCCTCCATCCTGAATTCCTTTACCAATTGAGTACCAGTACCCCATCCACCACCACTTAAAATATCTGAAATGGAGTTAGGGTAAGCCTTTACACCCTCTACTAAAAAGTCTTCAATCAATATCTGGTCCTTGTAAATGCCGACTGCTGTTGTAAATAGTTTACCATCGTTGTAAAACTTAAGATCCCGTCCGTTCTGATTAAATAGAATAGGGGGTTCGGTTACCATTGTCTTAAATGACCCTGCATTTATTAAGGCGTTCTTTAGTTCATTAACCAGTGCAGTATTTGTTGTGTCAAATAAATCCATACCGGCTTCTACACTGAGTCGCACTTCCATTTCCAGGTTTACCAGTTCGGCATCTTCCTGGACCTTTTTTATAAGGGCTTCTTTTCCAGTTTGGGAAAGAGATAGAGCAATGGGGGTATTCATCAACAAGGCCAGGGCCGTTGATTTAACTGATATGGTAGTAGTGGTTTGACCAGGAATATTATAACCCATCATCAAAACCTTGCCTTCAGTATTAGTTAGCATTGTGGTATTGTAGGCTTGTGTGAAGGCATCAATATTATAGGTGCTTTGAGATACATTAGTTTCTGCAATTGGGGAAAGTACTTTTAAGGTATTCAAACTGATCGCACTGCCGGAAGGCAACTCAATATGACCAGTGATAGGTTCTGGTTTAACAGGAGTCTCGGATGGAGTTGCAGTACTATTTTTACTATCCTTTTTACATCCTGCTAGATAAAGGCTTAAGGATAAAAAAAATAGGAATAAAAGATGCGGTGTTTTCACGGGATTTTATTTATTATAAAAATAGTTAATTCCATTGTTCAGGCTTCTGTTTGATGTAGGGATTTCTTATAGCTATTTGTGTCTATTATCACTAACGACACAATTATTTCTAAGAAAAAACCGCCCCGAAGGGCGGCAACTTATGAGGTATGATATTGATACTTCAATACAAACTATGCGTTGTTCCTGAATGGTCTTTATAGACCAGGGCCGATTGATCCGTAGAATAATACAGAAAGTTATTAGGTGCAGCACTGTCAGTTGAAGTCGGCATTATAAATACCAAATCTTTGGGAGGGTATACTGCCCAATTATTATTGGTGGTTCCATCTTTCAGGTAATAGCTTTCATGGGTCCCGGAAATGACTACCACCATACCATTGACCCGGAGGTCATTGGGTATGGCATCCCGGTGGGCCAGGGTTGGTACCTGGTGTAAACCACCCCAACCAAAATCCGAATAATGAGTAGGGTAGGTGTCCTGGGGGTCATTGCGAACAATAGGTGCGATGATGGCCGTACCGGTGCGATTGCCTTCAACTACTTCCTGTACGCTTAGTGTTACAGTATTTGAAGCAACAGTTCCTTCCGAATTATAAACCTTTACCCGGTATTGATAGCCATTTTCAACGAGCGTGGCCGTCAGGGTATAAGTGCTTTCGGTAGCCCCTGAAATATCAGCCCATCCCGATCCGGTATTCAACACCCATTGATAAGAGGGGGCGGGGCCTCCAGTTGCAGCAACTGTAAAGCTAACTGCCGTATTTTCAAAGACAGATTGCGAAGCTGGCTGCGTGGTGATCTGCGGGGCAAAGGGTTCTGAGGTCACGGTAAGGTCTGCTTCATCAGAAGTCACACTTCCCTCACTATTGGAAACGTTAGCACGGTACAGGTTCCCATCATCGGCTAAGGCAGCAGTAAAGGAATAAGTAGAAGATGTGGCCCCGCTAATATTGGCCCAACCTGATCCGGTATTCACTTCCCATTGATAAGCAGGTGCGGGGTTGCCGGTTGCAGCCACCGAATAAGTGGCCGTATTGTTTTCAAATACCGTTTGGGCGGCAGGCTGGTTGGTGATCTGCGGGACACTGAGGGCTGCGTTTACACTTAGGTTGACGGCATCAGAATACAGACTGCCTTCCGTATTGTACACCCGCACGCGGTACTGGTTACCGTCCTGAGACAGGCTGGCCGTGAAGGTGTAGGTAGCAGAAGTCGCCCCGGATACTTCAATCCAGGAAGAACCCGAATTGACCTCCCACTGGTAGGAAGGTGAAGGTTCTCCGTTGGCTGTCACGCTAAAGCCTACTGAATTGCCCTCGGTTACCGTCTGATTGGTGGGTTGGGCCGTGATCAGCGGAGGGGCGTTAGCGGATTCCACAGTAAGGGTTGCAGGATCAGATGTGTCAGCACCAACGGAATTTGAGGCAATAACCCTATAGATATGCTGATCCTGTGAAATGGTTGGAGTATTATAATAGATACTGTCAGTGGCCCCGCTCAAAGTAGTCCAAACCAAACCATCAAAAACTTCCCAGGAATACACCAGATCAGGGAATGCCGGAGGCGCGTAGGAACGAAAAGTCACCTGATCTCCTTCGGTGATGGTCTGATCCTGGGGGTGGGTTATGAACTGCGGAATAGAGCCTACGGAAACGAAATTCGCTTTTTCGGAAAAATCCTGGTCGCTTGTTTGAGAATTACTCCCGATAAAACGGAGTGTAAATACTTTAGCTGAATCCGAACTATCAAAGGTCAGGTCTACAATGGAGTCATTATAGGTAGCTGTCACTATACCATCTTCAACGATCTCAAAGGTGCGCACATCAATATCCTGGGAAACATCAATCAACTGAATGGTGGTTCCTGGTACAACCCCAAAAGGGGAAGTCTGGACTTCACCATTTAGAAGTACCTGGAAATCGGCTTGCGCCTCTATAGGAGCAATCCCCTCCATATCAAAAGCACCGGCATCTGAAGTAGTATCCCTGGTATAATGGCGGTTATCCAATTCCGGCATCAGGCTTTGTTCTCCGAAATCACGCGCCCCGGACTCCAGGCCGTCTATAGCTGTAGTTTTTAGGTGCCAGTTTTCCACATTGGTCAGGTAGTTTGAGGGATCATTTTCCCGGAACCCGATGGCGTTGTCATTGGTCACATTGTAGTCGAAATACAGGGTATTCAGCTCCTGTCCTTCATCCGTCATTTTAGTCAGTCCGGTATAATAACCGTTCAGTACCCCTTCACCGATCCATACCGCCCGGCTTGGATTATGATTATGGTGGTATTGGTTGTAGTCCGCAAAAAGGTTCTGACCGGGCACCAGGTCAGGCGTTCCGCTCAGGTTGATAAAACCAATCGTAAGGTAATTATCCGAACGTACAATGTTGTTGTAGAAAAACAGTGAGTCAATGCTGTAAAGCTTGAAAAGATAACTTCTGTTCTGATCCCTGCCGTAGTCAATAAAGGTGTTGTTTGTTATCCGAACCGAACCATTACCATCTATATATAAAATGTCACCGGTGTTGTTGATGGTAAAGTTGTTTTCAATTTCAATATAACCGTCCCCGTGAGGGCTTTCCTGGGAAAAGTAAATGATGGAAGAGGGGTTGGACGGGTTACCGCTACCACCCCCGAAAAAGGTATTCCTGCGGATGAAGGTACTGTCGGAACTGTTAACCGAAATTGCGTTGCGTGTGGCGTTAAAGAACGTACAATCCTCAATGATAAAGTTGTTGGCTTCCTTCATTAAGATGTGAGAGGTGCCTTCTTCGTTTGGTGAAGTGGCCGAGGTGGAAAACGTACATTTTCGGATGGTCACATTGAAAAGCTTATCCAGGGGATCAGGTGACCCTAGGCGGTAGCCCCCGTATTCACAGGAGGAAATAATCACGTTTTCAAAAAGGATATCCTTCACGTTATTGATAATCCGACAACCCACGTACCCGTTTCGAATGGAGGCATTGGTAAAGGAAAAGTTTGACATTTCCAGGGGATCTTCCGAGGTGTTGTTTCCGGTGATGTACAGGTGAGCCGAATTCCCATAGGTGCCAAAATCCGGATCGTAACCATCCGGTTCGGTATTCCGCAGGTTCACCCGGTCAAAATGGACGTTCACCATATTGGAAATGCGCAGGCAGTTATTGGCCGTATCGCCACCATCAATAAATACATTATTACCCAGGCCACGCACATCCAGGCGGTAACCGTTGGTGAGGTAATCGCTGTTGCTTTGGGTGCCGTAGTTGATGATCACCACCCTTTCATAGTAGACCCCGTTTTCAATGTTGATCTCGGTGTCTTCAGTCAATCCACCGTTTAAAAGGGCATCGTCAATAGCGGCCTGGATGGTGGTAAATTCTTGTCCGGTATTTACATTATGGACCTGAGCGAGTAGGCCGAACGGGAGCAGTGCTCCTGTCAGCAGAAGTAATTTTCTCAAAGTTAATTAGGATTTAGTTAAGGATTTCGAAGGTTATGTCGCTGTTCTGTTGCGAATTGGAGCGATAAAAAACGTAGTCGGAAGTCTCACCGGAAGCGTTACGGAAACTTTGAACATTGCGCACAAATGCGCCGGTTGCTTTAAGGCCGTTTACCCAAATTTGAATATCGTTTTCCGGGTCCAGGGCTTCTTCGAGAATGATATAGAAGTAGCAGGAACCACAGTCGTTGATGGCCGTTTTGTCCAGGAGTGTGTGGACTTTTCCGGGAGGGGAAAATTCCTGCTGCATGGCGTGGATTTCTGCTTCGGTAGGGGAAAGAGAAGAAGCAAAGCCCCAATACATTTTTCGGGCATAGGCAATGGTGAATACATCGGATGCACTTTTGCCGTCAGAGGTAGTAGCTGAGAGTGTAAAAGCGGATTCCTGGTTGCTGGTCCAGGACAGGTCAGCCGTTCCGTTTACCGTGGCACCCTGGGCCGGTTGAGTAAAAGTGAGGGGTGTTCCGTTAATGATAAGCTGGTTTATGCTTGAGGTGGTAGCCGCCCTGGTCAGGGTCCAGTTAAAGGTTCCGGTTTGAGTAGAACCATCATCATATTCCAATGTCCGGTCGGCCCCTGTAGTGACCCCGGAATAAGATAATGTCAGGCTGACAGAAGGGGGTTCTGATGGGTAGAACACCTCTTCGATCCAGGCTCTCAGATCATCGGTGCCAGGGTTTACACCTTGCAAGCCATTTACCGCCAGGGTAATGGGGCGGTTACCGTCAAAGCTGACCGATCCACTGCCATCACCTGCGGCCTGATCTACATAAGCCTTATCCACCAGGGAGCGATCAGTATATCTTTCGGAATAATCCCCGCCATATTCAAAGACACCTCCGAATTCAGACGGGTTTGGAAGGCTTAAAACTGCACGGTTATCCTGGATGCGAAAGGTGGCATCCAAGCCTTCGTTGGGAATGTACTGACGATGGTAGAATCCATCCAGGCCCGCCTTAAAACTGGCTGATTCCGCTTCATCGGTATGCAGCAGGTTGACATTGGTTTCAATACCGGCCTGGGTGACCTGGAAGTGTGACCCGTAAAAATCACTAACCGCCTCCGGCTGATTGTAGAACCAGGAAAAGGAGTTGTCCCCCTTATAGGATGATCCGGCATTTCCGATGATCTGGAGGTTGAAGGTTTCCAGACTGGCAATAAGACTATCCAGGCGGTTTTTGGCGTTCCACCAATCTGAGCTTGTACCTGTGGTGTTGGTTTCAATCAGGGCTGATACGATGAAGCGGCCTCCCGGTTGAAAGGAATAATCTTCGGCCAGACGAAGACCCCCGGAAGATGCAGTTTGCAGGCTATCTCCATTATCAACCACTTGTTGCAGGGATAATCCCGTCCCTAGCTCACCGGCTGTATAAAGGTTCCAAAGGGAGTCCACTTTCAGGCTGTCAGCTTGGGTAAAGCCACCGGGGACTGATGTAAATTCACCGCCCTGCCATGCGGCCAGTAGTTCTCCTACTTCTTCACTGGAGTATTTCCCGGTCCTGAAAGCCGAAAGCTTAACCAGTTCCGTAAAGGTGACGGTATCCGTAAAGGCTTGCTTTTGGGTGTAGATGTAACTATTCGGGTTTTCCCCTTCCTTGTACTGCTCAGGCTTATCAACCTGGGCGAGTACAAGGGGAGAGGTCAACAAGGTTAGGGTCAGGTAATAATATTTCATAGGATGTGGAGGTAGGCGGTTTTGTTTTGCTCGGTGGTAAAAGTGATCGTGTCGGATTCCGTTTCTTTCTCGGTTCCTTCCAACAGGGTCAGGTCACCGGCATTGGAGCGCAGCCAGATCAGGTTTAGCGGTACCCCTTTCAGGTTAGCCAGGGTAAACTCACGGCCACGGACTTCCACGCGGGTACCCTGCATGTGCCATCCTTTTTGCAGGTAGACGTAATGCGCCCCGGTGTCTTTTTGAATGCACCGTTGCCATACTTCCGGCTTCAGGGCCAGGCGCTCTTCCAGGTCAGCCGCAATGAGGTTTTTGTCCAGTACCCCTATTCCCGTATATTCTATTTGCTCGGATACCTGGATCATTCGGTGGTAAAGGTTATAGTGGTGTTGGACTTACTTTGAAAGGGGGATCGGTAGCGGTAGAACTGCACGTTGAAATTGGAGTCCAGGCCGTCTGAGGTTACTTCCACCAGGGTTTCACTTTTCAGGAAGGTTCCCAGGCCAAAATTGTTACTATCCCGAATGGCCGATAGTGGTCCTGATTCTTTGGGACGGAAGAAATACATATAACCGTTCGTACCCGCGTATGCTATGGCAACTTTGTTGTCGGTAAACAGTCCGGTAGACAGGTTCTTGTAAGCATTATACCCCTGAAGGTCAGGGTGTGCATTGAAACCGTATAAATGCGGCACTATGAAGTTCACTTCAGTCCACGGACTGAATATTTCAGCGCCACCATCCGTAGTAGCCTTAATGCGGAATTTGGTGGAATGGATCAGGTTCACAACCTCGTATTCAATGGGCGTATTGGCCGGGTAATCATTGGGTACAATAGTCTTTAGAGGTAGATCATTTTCATCCAATACCTGGATACTGGCAATGTCGTTCTGATCATTAGGTCTTAGCGTACCCGTAATGGTAAAATCCTGGGTTACGCCCCATTGGAAAGTTTTGTGCCCGCTAATAGAGATCACGGCAGGTTGGGCCGGGAATAAGAGCGCCTCCAATCCCTCCAGGACATTAGTTGCTCCACTTTCGGTAAATATGTTCCGTCCGGAAAATGCAGAAGCTTTTAAAGGCCGGTCCCAATCAAAGGCGTGATCATGGGGAGCGGGGATAAAGGAAGCCGGTTTATTTAAGATGTCAGCCCATTCTACAGCACCACCCCCTCCATTGGCTACGGAGCTTAACAGGTAATCGTCAAAGGAATTCAGGTGCCCATAGGTGTACTCTACCTTAGTCCTGTAGTTAAGCAGGAACATCATCTGATCAAACAGCAACTCTATGTCCTGGGTATTGCCTACCGTGATCCGGTAGTTGATATGGGTCAAAAGGGAAAGAGCCGTGCGGTAATCCTGGGCCAGTTGCAAACTGCCAAACGAGCCTGCCTGCCCTTGCAAGTAGGTTCTGAAGGCATCCACCTTGGCGATGATCTCAGGTAAGGTAGGTATCTGGATCACACTCATAGCCGGATGGATTTTAAATGAGTCAGCCTTTGCCTTAGCCAGGGCTTTTGGTTGTTGGAATAGACCGTGTTCACCGTCAGGTCAATATGGTAGGCTGTATGATAATAACCCCCGTCTGCCAGGAGGTCGAAGTTTTGAGCGGAGCCTTGCAGAGAAGTGTTGACGTTCTCCAGCTCTGCGCTCCAATTACGTTGGATGGTGGTTAAGGTGTGACCGGGTTGGGTATATTGGGTTTGATCGGAGACTTCCAGTTTAGGGACTGTCACATCCGACTGATCCCGGATGATCAGTTCATTCGGTGTCAGTGGACTAAAATCAAATTCAATTTGTTCAGCCTCAATATCTAGGGTAGGAGTGACGGGATTGCTATTGTCGTTTGACAGTTCCAGGTCATATTCCAGGACCCCACCACCCGTATCAAATACCAGATCACCGGGGTTGAGTTCTACCCCGTTCAGGTCCAGGTTGAGATCAGGGTTCAGAATGCCACCCCCTTCGGTTAGTGTATCCGCTACAGCCCTGGAAATCACAAAGCGGTATTGCCCTTGCAGAAAACCACCATCAATACGCAATGGAGGTGTAATGGTGGTACTGTTCTCATTGGGGTAAAGCATGGGAGCCGTAACCGAACCGTAATGGAAGGTGCGGCCATTAGGATAAGTTACGACTGCCCAATACTTATACTCAGAGGAACGGTTACCGCTCGATAGTTCCAATGAGATTTCAGAGGTGTTAAGGAAGGTTATATTCAGGTAAGGCATAGGTAAGCGAAAAAGAAGCCCCGCCACTTAAAGCGGCAGGGCTGTCCGGCAACCAACCAGATTATTTTTTAGCTTTTTTCTCGGTGATCAGGGCTTTGAGGTCTTCGTAGACTTTGGGGCCGTTCTTATGGTTCTTGATAAAGGATACGAAGCCGTCCAGGTGATTACCCTGGCCCGATTGCCGGGGAATGGTCACGATCTCGTCTTCGGTGGCCGCCCAAGTAAACTTGCGGGTCTGGCGCGAATACGTCACGATCCCCGCCTGGGTAGCATACTTGATGTCGGCCCTGATCTTACGGTCCTCGGACTTATTGAGGGTCATAAACTGTTCCGGTGATTGTTCGGCCATATCGCCAACGATGTTCCGCAGCACTTCTTCATCCTGGGTTTCGTCCTGGTTCAGTCCGGCCACAAACTCCCGTAGTTCAGCCGGTGACATTTCAGCGGCTACGTTCATGGCTTCGCGTTTCAGGCTACGTTGTTTATTGCTTTCCTCAGCCTTTGCGCCCTCGTTCACCAGTTCATAGATAGCAGCCCGGTTGCTGTCCCGCTTGGTATTATCTGCCCGGAAATTGGATAGCATCAGGTAGGTGTAAAGATCACGGTGACGAAGGTTATTTCCACTGAGGGTAATATGTCCGGCAGCCTCCTTTTCAAACCATATTTCGCCAAGGAGCGGGGAATTATCCTGTCCCACGCCTACGATGTAAGCTATAGAAACAGCATCCCCGTCCTTTGAAGTGGGATCAACGATGGTGTCTTTGACCGGCACGTTACGGGCTGATTTCACAATAACTTTTCCCTTATTGTGCGGGTCATTTCGCATACCTAACAAGCGGAATACTGCGATCTCATCTTTCCCTAAGCGGGGGAGCTTGTTCGGGTCATTAAATGTGTTGACTTTCGAATCTTTAATTGTGATCATGTTGCTTGTTATTATCCGTTATCCCATTTGGCGAAAAAGTCCGCGCCAAGGATCTCAAGACCCATAGTCGCGTAATAGGTGATTTTCCATTTTTTCTCATCAGAGGTTGCACCACCAGGGGCATAGGCACCGGTGTTTACCTCTTTATAGCGGCTATCTGAGCCGAAAGGCATCATGTAGCGCAGGCGGCAGTAGTCCATTGATGAACCGTCCACTGTCTTGATCTTTCCTTCGGGTACAAAGAAGGCCTCGTCCTGGAAGCCAGCCGAACCCGTGAAGTTGAAGACGTTCTTGTGATCAAGTGCAGGCAGGTATTTCTTGTGATAGGTCCTGGAGAAAATGCGGAATGAGTCCATTCCTAAATCCAGGTCACGACCATCCACGGAAAAACGTGCGTTTTTCAGGTCCGGTGTAGAGCCTAATCCTTGTAAAAACTCATCAAACTCAATGTTTTTATTGCCGCCCACATACACGCAGTATTCACGAGGGGCACGTCTTTTATTGAGTTCCTTTTCAAAGGCTTTGAAATCAGCCAGCGAGACAACCCCACCCGTGTTGAGAGACTGGTTGACCCCAAAATCCTCAATGTACTGGTTCATACCCCTGGTGGTCTGAACGGGGTTGCCGTTCTTGTCCGTTAGAGTCGGGTTGGCACTTTTGAAGTTCTGGTCACTGATCCGGGAGGTGAAAAGGCCAAAGCCAATATCCGCGCGAAACTTCATTAGGGCTTCGTGCTGACCCTTTACCATGTAAAAGTGAGAACCTTTGTATTCGGTTTCTACCTTCGAACCACCTTCAATGTCGGTGATTTCATAGGCTCCGTCAAAGCTTTGTACCTGGTTCCAGAACTTGGTTTGCCCTTTACGGAAGGGAGCAGGGCCGCTGGCCCCTTCACCGGAAGCATTGGACACAAAGGAAAGCTTATCGGTAGCCGTTACGGTCAGGTTGGAACCGTCCACGGATTTTATCGTGATCTCGGTGTCGTCCTTGGTGATGATGTAACCCACCATTTTATCATTGAACAACACGAGGTTCCCTTCGCGGCAATCGTTTTTGGTAGCTGCCGTGAGTTCCAGCACTACCGTATTGGAAAGGTTACCACTGGTTACTGAAGACACTTCACCAATACCGTACAACTCTTCGTTCACGAATTGGTGATAGTCGGGTTGGTGGGTCACGGTGGAACGTCCGGTCATTTCCAGGATGTCCAGGAAAGTAGATTCTTCGTTAGTGATGTTCAGCACCTTATTGAGAATTTCCCTTTGATCCAGGAACTCAATAGAGCTGACGTACTGTTTATTTACTTTTTGAAAAGGCATAGATCAGGTATAAGGACTTGTTATTTTGATTTTTTCTGAAAGGCACCGAGCAGACCCTGAATGGAAGCTGTGTTGGCTTCGTCCGGTTTTTTCCGGTTACCCAGGGTAGAGTTCTTCAGGTCACCGTCAACAATCTCCTGGGTAGCCAGGGATTTGCCGTAAGCAATCAGGTTTTCTTCAAATTTGGAAGGGTCCTGGGCATAAGCCGACACTTTGAGAAAACTATCCCAATTCACCTGTCCATCAGGTAAAGCGAAGGCTGAATAAAACTTGTCAGAGTCCAAAGCCGCTTCTACCAGGGCTTGTGGGTTTTCTACGTTCAGGCTGTGAGGGTTTTGACCTTTCAGGGCGAACGACAACTTTTTGTCTTTCAAAAGCGCCTTGATTTCCGGGCGTTCATTGACTAGGGATTTGAACTCTTCCTGCTGGCGTTGCAACTGCTCCTTTTGGGTTTCCTGGTCTTGGTTATTCTCTTTGGGAGCGGCCAGAAATTCCTTTTGACTTTTCTTATGTTCTTCGCGCAAACGGGTAGCTTCAGCCGCCATCAGTTCTCGGCCTATTTCCACATCGTCTTCGCTGTACTCTTCTGTATCCAGGCTAAAGCGGTTGGTGACCTGATCGGTATAGAGCTTGTTGATCGCCTTTTCCGAAAGGGAAGGGTTCTTTTTACGCAGGTCGTAGCGCATCAGGGCCTCGTCCTCCATTTTATCAAAGTCCACCTGGGTAGCTTCCAGGTAAGGGGTCAGGTTACCGGTGCGCTGGTAGTAATCCACCGCTCCTTTAATGTACTCATCCGGGTATTCGGGCTTATTGGATTCCAATTCTGTATAGGATGTCCAAAGCTCTTCGGGAGATTGAAAGCGGCCCCCGGTCAGGGTACTGAAATCAGGCTGATCGTCTGCCGGTGGTTGTTCCGGTGGGGTATCCTGATCACCTGTCTCAGGAGTTTCGGGAGTGTCGTTTATTTCTTCCTGGCTTTCCTGGTTTTCTTCGGTCTGAAAATCTTCGGGTGTTGCTTCGGAAAAGTCGATGTCCATAGTGATTCGTAATTATCTATTGGCAAAAGTCAAGGGATTACACCGGGGGGTTGCAAAAAAACAGGGGGGTCAATTTTAAGCCCCTCCCATTGCATCCCTGGCCATATCCATTGCCTTCATACTCTGGTCTTTCTCTGCGGACAGTTCCAGTTCGCTCATACGGTGTTTATGGCGCAGGTGTTCAAATTCCACTTCCAACCCCTTTTTGTGGGATTCCAAATCCTTTTTGAGTTCATTTTCCAGTTGGGCGGTGCGCTGTCGTTCCTGCTCCTGGGCCACTGCGGATTGCTGTTCGGCCTCCACACGGTCCCGTTGCAAGGTCATTTGGTGGTTTTGGGTTTCTTTCCTGCGTTTGGCAAAGCGGTAGGATAGTATCTCCTGGGCTTGTTTCAGGTTATCGGTAGATTCAATTAAGAAGATGTCTTCCGGTTGCAGGCCACCGTCACCGGCATATTTAGTAGCGTATTCCAGGAGCCTTTGCCGGGCCATTTCATCCGGGCGTATTTCCAGGTTGATCCCGAAAACGTGTGCCGGGAGCTTTTCTGAGGCTTTCCAGTATTCTACGGAATTCGTGCCCAGGCTTCGTTTATAACCGTCATAGCCTTTACCGTTCTGAATAATGTCCTGGATACGAAGCAGCATATCCCCACAGGCCCTTTCCAAAATATCCCGTTCACCATCCAGGATATAATACAGGGCGTTGTTGCTGCCTTCCTGGGCCATTGCTGCTACGGAGGTCAGGGTACGGGCATCGGGAGTGCTGCCATCCGTGAGTTCATTTAAGCCGGTAATATCCCGGATCAGTTGGATGTTGTTGATGATCTGGCCGTAGTAGAAAGTAGCATCTTTACCCACCCCGTTTTCCAGTTCTTCAATAGGTTTGGCACTGGAATACCCGGACTTGGGATCATACCTGCGGTACACCAGGACCCCTTTTTGAAGGAACATATCTACCACGTCCTCCGGGTCCATGACCTCACCCCCTTCACCCAGGGGCACACTTTCAATGGCGGTAAAGTCAATGGCGATACCTTTTGGCCTGGCTTCGGCTATGACGTTTTGAAGCTTGAGCCACAGCACTTGTATTTGATTGACCACCGGAATGATCTGCTCCATAATCCCCAGGGGTTCCATATCGTACATATCAGGGGCGTACAGGTGATAGCTGAAGGTGGTTTCATGCAGGGAGCCTTTCTTGCGTTTTTGGTTCTCCACTTTACCGGCATTATAGAGGTAAGGAGTGCCGATCACCAGGGAACCTTTATACAGCACTTTAGCAGACCGTTGGAAGCTACCGGTTTCCCCTTCTTTAGGCTTGGAAAAGGTAGGATTGCCGTCAGGGTCCTGGCCGGGGTCAAAGGAGTAATCATTGACGGTCATAAATTCCAGGTGAACCACCCGCACCTTCAAATTATCTTCCCCTGGCTGATTATTACGTCCGGGAGGAATTTCCCGGCTGTTACCGTATTTACCCAGGCACTGCTCGGTGATCTTCTTCCAGTCTTCACCGGTCCATTTGTCGCCTACCACATCTTTAAGTTCACCAATGGTCATATCCTCCACTTCCCCGATATGGCTCAGGTCGGAAAAATCAGCGTGTTCGCAATAACTGGAGATCAGTCGAAAAGGTGAAATGTGCCTGATCCGTACCCGCTCATTGTGGTCGATGTACTCCCTGATCCCGGCCACACCAAAATCAAACAGATCTTTTTTGATGCGCCGGCTGATTTCCTTATACCGGTTCTCATTCAAAACCACTTCCAGGGCGGTTTCCGCTTCAATCGCCATGTTGTGCTTATTGGTAAACCGGGCCTGCATTTCAAATTCTTCCAGGTCTTCCGGTTCACCAGGATTCTTTTGTAGCATGGACTGGCGACTGAGCGGTGATCCCTGGAACTCCTGGCGCATTAATATCCGGGAGCGGATTTCATTAAAGTGCTTTTCCTGCTCACTTTTCGCAAGTTGGTCAATGGGCGTTGCCAGCACATTGTATTCTACCTTGTTGAGCTTGCCCAGGGCCAGTCTGCGGAATTTGGCGGCTATCGGGAGTACGCGAAGGTCCAGCTTGATCCAGCTTTCGTCTTCTTCCAGGTCCACCCCCATTTGTTCTTTATACTGGTTCACGGATTGTTTGCCCCGCGAGTATTGCAGTATTTCATGGAATTTGGAGGCTTGACTGTAGAAGGTCTTACCCTCACTGTCGGCTTCGTGCCATGCCGCTTCGATGAACTGGCGTATCCAGTTTTCATCCTTTAAAGAGGGGTGAATATGATGGGAGGGATACGAATAATGAGTACGTGAAAACATTAGCGTTGTGGTAATCGGATTTTATGTTTCTTGAATAGTTTGCTGCGTTTGATCTTACTGCTGACAGTCGGGGCGGGTACCAATACCCGGTCTGCGATCAGGGCGTAGCCTGCGGCCATAGCAAGGTCAAACTTGGTGGTGTTCTCGATTCTGAAGGCCAACCAGTCTTCGATCAGTCTTTGAAAGGGTACTTTATCGCAATGCTCTTCGATATAGACCGCTGTGAATTGGGCAATGTCTTCATGGGATTGCGTAGAACCCGGCAGGCCGGGAGCGTTACGCTTAGGTAGCCATTGCAGGAATTCCTGGTACCCACGTTGGTCAAAATAGAGTTCCATCGCGGGCTTGTTATTTTCAAAGAGGATTTCACAGCCGTAGAAATAAGCTGTTTTGATCATGTCCTCATAGAAAATATGCGGGTTTGAAGGCCGGGCCAGATATGCGCAAACAAAGGTGTTGGAGAATTCAGGGTCATAAGATGAAGCCCTTTTGTACACCATTGCCGCCCCATTGGAAAACCGCCCATCCTGGGTCTTTTTATGGTCAAAGGGGTCTACACCCATTGAGAACAGAAAGCGGTTCCCCGGAATAATAGAGTGGCCTCTTTTGGTGACCCGGTTAACATCCTTTTCCTGGTCGTCAAATCCCCAGGCCAATAACCATTTACCGTCCTTATTAGGAAAGAATACTACTTCGGTATCCTTCTCATTGTCTTTCCATTCGAAGTTACCACGGGTAAAGCGTGGATCGCCCCAACTGAGAATGTCTAACTGATCCTGTAGTTTATCGGAATTATAGATACAATCATCCGCTTTGATACGGAACGCCTCTTCAATATTGGTCGGGTTCTTATGTATGAACTCCGAGTATTTCTTTTGATTGGAGCGCAGATCATCCTTGATGGCGTTGATCTCAATAAGGGCCTTGGCACTATCGCACTTTCCGAACTTGTCAAACTCCCAGGTGTCCTGGGCGGGTATGAAATAACGGTATAAACCGGAACGGGTACGACCGTCACTTAATCGTTCAGCCGGGTCACTCTCGTTCCATATCTCTTTATAGAGTTCGATCTTACCCTCAATCTCTTCTACAGTGGAAGTGAACCACGCTTTACCAATCACTTTTTTAGCCTCCATCAGGCAGAACTTGTGGACCTCCCACCGCTTGTACACATCGGCCTCGGTGGTCTTGAATACCTCGTCTACCAAATAGTAGTGCAGCTTATACCCATCATAGGCGTATTCATCCGATGCCCGGAAGTCAATGGTGCTTTCCAGTTCTTCCTTATCTAGGTCTTGTTCAGCCTTTTTCCCTTTGGTGGTTGGCCGGAAAAAGGATAGTTCTGATTTGGGGGTCAATCCCTGTGCGGTATCATATACAGGGCGAAAGAAGTCGGCCAGTTTTTTGAACTGCTGAATGATGGCCTTCTTAAATACCTTTTTTGAATCTGTATTGGTTTTGGACTGAATACCCCCGTTGGCCTTGCGAGTCCGGGAAACCCCTTCCAGGGTCCAGCAACCACCCTTATAGGTCTTCCCCGCACGTCTGCGTGTTACCGTGAGCATCCCAAGACTGGAAGGGTCGTGATCCACAAAGCAGCGGAAGTAGAATTCCAGGCGGTCAGGATCGCGGTAATCCGGGTGCCCGGAAGTGGTGTCGATCTCGTAATAGTTGAGATAGAAGTAGTGCAGGCCGGTTATATAGGTAGGTTCACCGTCCAGCATGAACCAATACCCGTAAAGCCGCCTTTGCCACTCCTGTTGCCTGAATTCTTCCAGTTCAGGATCGGTGTAATTGGGATTCTGCTCTAATAGGGCCTTTTCTCGTTGGACTTTGGAACGGTAATTATCCGGTAGGGGAGTGGTTTGGAAAATCTGGTTGTTCCGGTCCTGTGAGGCTGACATCACCGGGCAGTCAATCAGCTCCTTTCTATGATGGTTCCAGACCTTGCCTATCGGGGGTACCCAACAGTCCAGCCCTTGAACATGGACAATTCTGCCGCCAGGAATAGGGTGTAGCATAGGCTATCGGCTTCCTATGCTTTCCGGGGTCCACCGCTTTTCAATGATCATTTTTTCAGCGGTTTCCTTATCCCCGTAGAGTTCCCGGTAGTACCCTTCCAGGCGTTTGTGTATCTCATCGCAAGTATCCATGAGCTTGGATTTTAAGTCCGCTGCCTGGATTGCATCTTTATCTCCTTTGTCAGATTCAACCGGGGTTAATAGCCGTTCCTGGTACTCGTAAAAAACCTGCTCGTTGGATACGATCATAGACCACACCCGGTTGTGGATGCTCTTTAACCATTCGTCAAGGATGGACATAAATACTTTATCCTTGAAATCAAATATCCTTTGCAAGGCCGGGCCTTCTTTCAGGCCGGCAGCTTTGGCACACTCCTTTTTGCGCAACTTTATATCTGCGATGATTTGTTTGAAAGGGCTTTTGGGGTCGTACATCAGAAGGATGTACCAGAGTAATTCATTCCGGTCTTTACGGTGGCAGTGGGTCAGGGTGTTGAGATTACCCAGGTGTGGAAATCGTTCAATGAGATCGGTGCCGGGTTGGACCTTAGAAAGGTCTAGGGTCATGGCGGCTAACTGATCCGGGTTAACTAGGTGCATGGGTTAAGGGAATGGGTTACCGCAAATGTTCCCCGATTCCCCCGGAGCGTTGTAAAAAAATCAGGTGGTTAAATTTCCTATTTTAGGGTTTCAGAATGAAGAAGTATCGCCCGTCACTACTTGAACACGAAAAGCAGGAGTTAAAGAGCTTGTCTAAGCTTAACTTCTCCAATTACAAGGAAACTGATGTTCGTGAAGAGTTTCTTAGACCTCTTGTTCGTATTCTTGGCTATAAAAAAGAATCTCAATACTCTGTTTCAACTGAAGATGGGTATAAACTTCACCCTTTCTTTCTTTCCGTAGGTCGAACCAGGGTTGAGTTGGATTATCTGTGTAGTATTCGTAAACAATATTTCTGGCTGATTGAAGCAAAGCCTGGGAAATGTAAAAATCCCAATAATCCTCCCGAAATTAAAGCCAAGGAAATTGAGCAAGCTTATTTTTATTCGCTTCACCATGAGGTTAATTGTCCCTATTTCATTGTTTCAAACGGATGGTTTACTAATCTATATTCTAGGGATGAGATTGATGCAGAAGGAACACCGGTATTGAGCATTCCACACCATGAAATAGCGGATCGGTTTATGGAGTTAGATGGCTACGTTGGAGCCACCCAGATATTACCATTTCTAAAAGAAAAGATCCTGCAACAAATTAGGAAGACCTTATCCGCAGAAATTGTGGTGGATCGGTTGTCAGAATTCCATGATGAGGTTGAAAAGGCCCTAGCATCTGTAAAGCCAAAGGTCAGGGAAAATTTACGACCAATTGTAGACCAGAAACCTCACATACACCAAAGTTTGGTGGATATGATCCGCGATCCTGAAATCAAACTTTTTCAGATTGTATCTCAGTTATTTGATGGGCCGGCACCGCGATATTACCTCAAACAAGTATCTGAAGAAGTTTCAAGTAGGATTATGAGTGATGAAGTGGAAAGGGCTCCCAGCCGATCAGCCCTTTTCTTTAGTCAACTCTTATTGACTGACAAAACTTACAGTGTGAGCCATAATTTCTATTTCAATGTTCTGTACTTTCTTTTGTATTTAAGAGGCAGAGGTATTAATGCCATCTATGCTTTTGGTAAGGGTCGTGATCCATTGGACTTTGATGAGGCATTGAAAGGATACTTGGATTTGACCTTGTTTCATCTTAAACCTAACGAAGTGCAAAGGGTCTTATGGCTGGTTGAGAGAGAGACGGAAGGCTTTGTTAAACTATTTATCACTCTGCATAAGGATTCACGCGACAGTATTATTACTAATGTGGAACTCAAGAAATACTTTCTTGAGGAAATCAATCTGGTGTTTAATTCTGGCTCAGGTCATGCTAAGGTTGAGCTAGTTGAGAAAATCATGTCACATGCTATGTCATCATTTTATCAAAAATACACCAGCAAAGACGGCAGAGAGTTTCGTGTAAATCTGGCGAAACAAGAGCTAAAGTCCTTGAGACAGCGGAATAAATCAGCAATTGAGAGTAATAAAGCCTTGTACCATCAGGTGAATAAAGAACTTGGTGACTCCTGGCAAACTTTTGAGTGGGGTATTATTCAAGATGAATGCGCGGATAGTTTGGGCCGGGGAATATGCGCGGTGTTGAATGAATTCCCGGATCATTGCAAGGAATTACTAACTCAGGATCACAAAGACAGGCTACGGCACTTGGCATCGTTGGGGAATTATAGCTTCGCAGAAGAGCTATGTACAAAGCTGGACCTTAGCTGGAAAAAAAACTTGACGGATAAGGAAAGGACTGAAGGACTAAAGGCCCTATTTGAAATTTGACTATGGAGTACTTTAATATTGAGATTAAAGGTCGAGAAATGAGGCCGGGTTACATTGTGTATGTCGTACAGTTAATACATCCAACGTTTGGAGTTTACTTTTATGTTGGGCAAACCGGTGATAGAAAGTACACAACTGCGAGGCCTGCTTTAAGAAGATTCGCAGGTCATCTTAGCGACAGAGGCTATGTTACCGAGAACCAGGTTTACAGGGCTGTGGCAGTTAAAATACTTGGATTTGAAGAAGGTAAAAATAGAAAGGCCTTTTCAAAGGAAATAAAGCAAGGCGTTTCGGAATTTTTTGACCGGGCTAAAACAGTAATGCATGTTTTCCCTATCAGAGATTTTGACTTTAATACAACTGAAGAACAACACAAAGTTGATCGGGAATACGTTGAAATGCTGGAAGGTAAATTGCTGATTAGACTTTCGGAAATAGCGGGCCGGGATAGGGTGCTGAACAACAATATCCGTTTTTTCAAACACAAACTTTCTATCGAAGAGCAGACTTGGATGAAAGGTGTTTTTCACAAGTTGCACTTGCAAAACTCTGAATTGGTCTGAACCGATGGTTTACAACTTAGATCAAATGATTAAAGACTTCCCGTAACTATCTCCTTAATCTTTCCTGTTAATTCCAGTTCCATACGTTTCAATATATCTAAGAACTCCTTTCGCTTTTGATCTTCCAAAGCAAATGTTACCATAAGCCTTTCCTCAAGCGACTCTGAGTACTTTAGTCTATTAAAGATTTTATGTAGGGTATAAACTGTTTTATCCTCAAGGGGATACTTCTCAATATAATAAGCGATCATATCGACTCTGGCCGGAACCCACTTATCCCGATCATACAACCTGTTCTGATTAAGGGCAATTTCGAAGAATTCATTTCCAAATCCATTGGCTGCAAGGTGGGTGTGTGTCCAGTCATCTTGGGGCCGACAATCGGTTGCTTTTGAAATTAGTAATTGATTAGCCTCCTTGATCTCAGAAAAGGGTATGGCTCCATGAGAAAAAAGAACTGCAACTATTTTAAATACAAGGGTTTTTAATCTCCAGGCTCGTTTGGTCCAGATCTCACGAATTTCTGAGGCGCTATATTCAAATTGGCTAAAGGTTTCAGGATAAACATTAATAATAGCTAGATCATGCCCATTAGTTTTGAGGTGGTTTACAAGGCTACGAACCGTTTGATCATTACAGTTTTGGAATACAAGTTTTACAATCTTGGTGACCGTGGTTTCATACATATCCTCAAAAGCAAAGTCGTGTCCGATTTTCACAAACAAGGTTTTCCAGAATTCATCTAGTTCATCAATTCTTACGGCTTCATCAATTTCTTTAATTAAGGAAGTAGGGTCTGTATTTGGCGGTGTATAATGTGGATCATAATGGCGATAGAACTTATTAAGAAGACTTTGCATCCCTCCTTCAATGGTTATCTTTTGAAGGTTGCTTTTTAAAAAACTCCAGAAAGCTTCAGTGTGATGGGCTTCAATTTCATTGTCTTTAAAATGAGCACAGTCGTTACGTCTGTCCTTCCAGTATTTGATTTGCTGTCTAATGTTCTCAGAGATATTGAAAATAGGAGCTTTACTATTAATCAATTGCTCGAAAACCTCCTTTTCCCATCTGTCATCATCATTCAAATCCTGTATCAGTTTGGTCCATCTGCCGGTTTTTAATTCTGGTGGAGCATCCGATTTTATGATCAGTTCCTTAATGATAGTTAGGAAAGCCAAATGACTAAATAGTAATGAAGCTCGATACGCTGAATTACGATAACAGGTAAACGATTCCTCAAACAGTTTCATAACGTTAAGGCTGTGGTCTTTTTCCCTGATCCAGCTTTCAAAAGCTATTTTCATATTTCCGGGTATATTTATTTAACAAAGGCAAATTCATGCAATCAATAGTAACCAAACTTTCAAATATTTCCTTGGAAACGGCCAATGAACCTGAAATTAGGGAATATCTAAAATCAATCGGGCGGCACCCGGTAGCGATTCATATCCTTCGTCCCGGTGATAAGATAATAAGAGCCAGGTTGAATGAGGAAAAGCCTTTTGATCATATTTCAAAGCTTTCCTATAAACCGCAGATATACAATAAAGAGTATCAAAGGGCCAGTACTCCTGGCAGAACTATGTTCTATGGGGTTGTTTTTCCTGGAGAGGATGATAAGCAAGCCCCAAAGCCACGAATGACAATAGTGCACGAAGTAAGTACGTTTGCCCGTGAAATAGATTCAGTAGGGGAGCAACAAATAACATTTAGTGTGTGGTCTGTTAAAAGTCCTATTGAATTAGTTGCCATCATTCACCACCAATATTTTCAGCGGCCCCTGAAATTCGCCAAGAACCTCCTAAACAGTTTCTATCGGGATTTGGAAAAATATCCAGAATACAAAGAAATTGGAAAGGCCATTATGGATTACTTGTCTAATGAATATGCCAAATTACCCAGGATAGGGCACCACGAGGACTATATGATCTCAGCTATATACTCGGATTTAGTAGCCACAAAATATGATGGGGTTCTTTATCCAAGTATGCGAATGGCAGGAGAAGGACTAAATATTGCTATTACTCCTGAAGCAGCCAATGGCAAATTGGAATTTATCGGTGCCAGTGAATGTACTATTTACAAGAATGGACTTAGAACTTTTATTGGTGGCAATACAGAAGCTAAGTGGCAAGAAGATGGAAAAGTGAGCTTTGGACCACTTTCGCGACCACACTTGAGTACAAAGGAAGAAGGTAGAGCCATTGTTGGTCTTAGGCAGTGAATATTGAAGATTGATTCAGATACCACAAATGCACCGCATCCGCTTCATTATCATCAATGGGCACAATACTATACCTGTCCTTGCAAGTAGTCATCATTAAGGCTTTAGAGGCTCGACCATTACCAGTAGCGAACTTCTTGATCTCAGAAGCACTGTAGCTGCGGTACTGAATTCCGTTTTCATCGCACCAGTTTTTCAACACTCCATGCAGTTCCGATTGATGGATCAGGGCCGCTTTGTGACGGCCAGAAGTACGCTCAAACACCACCATATCCAGCTTCACCAGGGAATGGATTTCATTTAGCTTGGCCTTGAAACGAATGAGCTTCATGCCCCCACTTTCATCCCTTCTGGTTTTAAGGTCCCACACCCCATGTTCGTTAGGGGAAAGGCACCAGCCTGTTTTAGTAGCTACATCTAGTGCTAATACATTCATTCTTAATCGTGATCAGGGCTTAGGTAAAATGGTGAAGTCTCGTAGTAATGCCGTGGCCCGGCATAATCCGATTCAATCTCGTTGGCTTTTTGGGGTTGTGTAGCCAGTAGGTCTTCCTGTTGCATAACGAAGTATTCTTTGTCCTCGATAGTGTTGATGAAATCCGCGTTTTTCGAAAAAACCACCCGGTCACCAGCCTTGACATTCAAAGCCGGTTGATCCGTTTTCGGCTGGCCTATGAAGC
>NZNV01000010.1 GCA_002695025.1 Owenweeksia sp. | reverse complement strand
CAGCATCACCCATTCGCGTTTCACTATTCTCAGGATCCTACCCCATTTACTTTTAGGGGCTTTCTCCCTGATGAAATAACTCTTGTAGGGACTTCCCTCGGCTAAGCGAAACAGCACATCTTTTTCGCGCACCACCCAAATAATCGAATGCCCCTTTTCTTCCAGGTTTTTAGAAAGATGAACCACATTGTGAAAATGTGCAGGATGCCCTATGTAAAACAAAAACTTCATCCTACAGGTATCATTCGGAAGCGATTATAAATTCATTCAGCGCCAGGAACATCCACGCCTGGCTCCATCTCATAAAAGGCGTTTTTATGGTCATCCAGGGATATTTTTTATAGTAAAAAAAGCCTTGAGGAGACCGCATAGTACGGACGGTGTAATTCATGATTTTTTGGGCCGTCTCGCGATATTCCCGGTCCTTTTCGGTCATCCGGGAAAAAGTCAGTATTCCCTGGGCCTGGTTGTGGATCTCTACCGGCCATTGTGCCGGATAGCGGTATAATGACCTGCCGTTAGCTACAAACTGATGATGGCGGTAAAAATCCAGGCCCTTTAAGAGGTATGGTGTATATTCCTCTTCCAGTTCAGGGATGCAACGGATAACATTAGCCAAACTGTCAATTACGTATCCCTGATGAAAGTCTATCTGTACTCTCTCTACTCCCGTGGCCAGGCGGATACTGTAATTCCACCTCCCATCTTCCTTTTGCTTATCCACCACAAAGTCGGTTGACCTGACGGCAAATTGCTTATACCTTTCCTCCCCGGTTTGCTGGTATAAAAAGGCAAACAGCTCACTTCCCAGCATACTGGCGTTGTAGCAGCAATCCTTTTCAACGGTACTGTAGCTGAAACACAGGCCCGAAGGGTCTTCCGAGTGAGGCAAGTCCTGAAGAACAAACTCCCCGATGCTTTTCAGTACTTCCAGTGCTTTTCTATTTTCAGTTGCCTGGTAATATGCAATTATCCCTTTGGCAATAAAGCCACTTACCACAATGGTAGGGGAATAAGCCGGCAGGAATTTCACGGAGCTGGCCCAGTCAAAATTGTAGCCCCAGCAGTAATGTTGAAAGCCTTTACTGTGGTTATCCAACAGCCATTGAAACAGTTTATCCATGGTCTCGCGGGTGCCGGCATCTCCATTCTTAAGAAACTTAAGGCTGTATGCATGCAAAAGGAGTCCCATAGCCTTAGGGTTATGCTCCTTTTTTATACCGATCAATGACCTCAGATTCAAAGGGTTCCTTTTCTGTACCTGAATAGCCACGGGCTTTCCCCATTTGCCCATCCAATGAAAAGGCAGTGGCGAATTCAAGGTATCATAAGGATCATAGCCCTTGAATTCTTCTCCTTCTATATACTGTTGCAATTGATCCGCAACACTTTGATAATTGTAATGACTTTTGTCTGCTTCCAAGTCTGAAAATCCCAAATTAAGTTAGGCTTAAAACCTAAAGCGCCTGTTTTTCCCCAGCTGTTTTAACAGACTCTATCACCTTAAAGGAGGCAAGGGTAGACAGGAACAGCTCATCTGAAGGAATGGGTGCCTCTTTTCCTTGCACTACCGCTTCCGCAAAAGCTGAAACCTCGGCCACATATCCCTTATCCTGCTCACTTTTAAAGGTTTGCACCTTTGAATCTGCCAACGTAAGCTTTTTAAAATCATCAATGATGGCGGTTTTACCGGCACCAAAAACCTCCAGGTACTCCTTAGCTATTTTCTTACTGCCGTTGGAGAAATACGAAATATTGGCAATGCTGCCGTTTTTCATAGAGAGGTTTATGGTCACATTATCCAGCAGGTTTTCAGAGGTACGCACCGCACTGGCTGCTACACTGTCAATAGCGCTACCGGAAATATGCTGTGCAAGATCAATAAAATGACATGCTTCCCCTATAATACGTCCTCCACCTATTTCAGGGTCGTGAACCCAATGGTCCGCAGGCAACTGGCCTGCGTTTATACGGTAGTTTATGGATACGGGTAAATCGTTCCCTATAAACTTTTTCACCTTAGCGGTAAAAGGAGCAAACCTCCGGTTAAAGCCTATCATCAGTATCCCCTTACTTTTTTGATGGGCCTCTTTAATCTCTTCCAGTTCCGTTTCATTGAGGCATAAAGGCTTTTCTACAAAAACATTCTTATCGGCATGTAAAGCTTCTATAACATACCTGGCGTGGGTATTATGGCGTGTGGCAATAAAAACCGTGTTTAGCTGGGTATTTCTGATCAATTCACTCGCATCCTGAGCACAAAATCCAAAACCATATTTATCCGCTATATACCTGGAATTAGTAGGTCTGGCCGTGGCCACTCCTATAAACTCAACCTTTCCTTTGAGGGCCGGAAGCAAAAAATTCTGCGCAAAAGAGCCGGCTCCCACCAAGCCAATATTCACCTGCTTATCCGAAACAGCTTTTTTATTCAGGATCACCTCCCGCTTAAGTTCTTTACCGGTATCGTACTTAAGCACTATTCCACCAATCACCTCCTTTTTATCCACAATGAGTTGATAGGCCGCAGCTGCATCCTCAAAATCGAACTCGTGGGATATGATGGGGTTCAGGTCAATCTTATGGTTTTCGACAAGGTCGGCAAAAGCTTGCATGTTGCGGTTTTCCGTCCAGCGCACATAACCTATCGGGTAGTCCAGTCCTTTTTCTTCGTAAGCGGATTCGTAGCGGCCGGGCCCGTATGAAGAAGACATACGCAGGTCCAGTTCCTTTTTGAAATAATTCTGGCGGGAAAACCCGGTGGGTACGGCCCCAACAATTATAACCTTTCCTTTTTTCCGGCTTACTCTTCCGGCCAGTTCCACCGGATCCGAAGAAGAGGTGCTGGCCGTAATGAGTACGGCATCTACACCAAAGCCGCCTGTTTCTTCCACAATCAGTTCTTCCAGGCCGGAGTGGTTACGGTTAAAAATCAGGGGGTGATTTTGTTTTTTAGCCAGTTGCACCTGGTTTTCATCAATATCAATACCTATGCATTTTACTCCTGCAGCATGGAGCAGCTGAAGGCTTAGCTGACCAATAATCCCCAGACCTATAACCAGGCACGACTCACCCAGCTTCAACTCAGACTGGCGAATGCCTTGCAGGGCAATAGCGCCAATGGTGGTAAAGGCCGCCTCTTTTAAAGGGGTCTTCTTACTTACTTTTACGCAGAGGTTAGCCGGAACGCAAACCACTTCACTATGTCCGGCAGTATTTCCGCCACAGGCTACATAATCGCCTATATTATAACCGGATACATCATCAGCTATGGCAATTACCTCACCCGCACAACTGTAACCGAGGGGAGAATAAGCTTCTAGCTTATTCATAACCATTTTATAGGTTTTCATTAGCCCAAAGGTCTGGGCAGAGGTAATGACTTTTTTAACCTCTTCTTTTCTCGCTTTGGCCTTACCTATATAGCTCAGGCGGGCATCCTTTACGGTTTTACCTTCTGTACCCGGACTTATCACCGAATAATGATTACGGATAAGCAGCTGGCCTGACTGTAAAGCAGGAAAAGGAACCTCCATAAGCTGCATGGCACCATCTTTCAGGCTCTGTATTAATTGCTCCATTAGTCAATGTACATTTTATACCATTCCTGAAATGTTATCAAAGCATAGATCAGGGCTGAATTATCCTTGGTTCCTTTTCTGTGTTGTTCAATAACCAACTTTATCTCTTCCACTGAAAACTCATTAAAATTATCGAAAAATTCTATGTCGAGCAGTTTGTCTAAATGCTGCTTTTCACTCAAAAGACTCCGAAGCGGCATCCCAAAACCGGCTTTCCTGCGCCTGGTGATGTAATCAGGCAAGTGAGGTGCAAAAGTGTCTTTCAGTATCCGCTTGGATACTCCTTTGTTGCTGAGCTTATAGGTCCTTTTCATATTAAAAGCCAGTTCCACGATCCGGTGATCGAGGAATGGCACCCGGTTCTCCACAGAATTGGCCATGCTCATACGGTCTGTATAGTGCAGGTTCTTCACCAGGAAATTATTCCACTCAAAGCGGATTAAACCTTCAAAAGGATCTTCTCCTTCGGGGAAATAAGACGCCAAAAAGGGAGTCATGGATTCCGGACCGGAATTTAAAATGCGGACTGAACTTTCAAAGTCGCCCACTATATTGTACATAGCAAAGCGTTCCGTGCCGTAGCTATTATAATTTCCCAGCTTTTGCAGGTACCGCTTATAGGCCTTAAAAGAACCTTTTCCTACGTTGAGGGAAGCAAAATACCGGAAAAGCGGTTTGATCATGCTGTCCGGCAAGTGATTAAGGTGCTGATCCAACAACAACAATTGGTGACCGGCATATCCCAGGAAAAGCTCATCGGCTCCCATTCCTGAAAGGATCACGGTACTTTTTTCAGCGGCCTGCCGCGTAATTAAGTAAGACGGTATCTGTGAGCCGTCTGCTATAATATCATCGTTATACCGCACCGTTTCGCGGATCAGATCCGGGGATAACTGCTCTCCTCCAATGGGCAACAAATGGAGATTGAGTTCCCATTCACGGGCCAGCTTTTGGGCATAAAAGCTATCGGAAGTGGTTCCTTCCTTCTTGAGGTCCCGTTCGTCCTTTACGGCACAATAATGATCAATTTTAGAGTTACCCTTTAAAAAATGAGCAATAATAGAAGAGTCCAGCCCACCAGAGAAAAAAGTACCCACCGGCACATCTGCCACCAGGCGGATACGGCAAGCGTCTTCCAGGAGCTCATACAGTAAGGCCCCGGACTCTTTCATGCTCAGATTCTGGTAGTCTGAACGGCTTTGTGGCTTCCAATAAGCATGGGTAGTAATGCTACCTGTATCAAAATCATACGTGAGGTAATGAGCAGGAGGTAGCCGGTATATATCTTTAAATAAAGTATTGTTTTCCGGCACGTACTTAAACGTAAAATACTGCCGCAAACAGGCCGTATTCAACCGGGCTGACACACCGCCTGCCAATATGCTTTTTATTTCCGAGCCAAATAGCAGTTCGCTTCCATTGGAGTAAAAGTACAGCGGCTTTACTCCCATCCGGTCCCTTATCAGGTGGAGTTTATTGGTACGGGTATCCAGTATGGAAATGGCAAAATCCCCGTTTAGCAGTTCCAGGAAACCGATCCCCTTCAGCTCATAGAGTTTCAGGATAACTTCTGTATCGGTATGGGAGTGGAAAGATTGCCCTTTTAAGTAGGTTTGCTTTAATTCCTGAAAATTATACACCTCACCATTGTACACCAGTATTACGCTGCCATCAGCATTTTTCATAGGCTGATGTCCGTTGACACTAAGATCAATAATACTTAATCTCTTATGGCCCAGATATACCTTGTGGTCACCAATTTGGGCACTGTAATTACCCGTATGATCCGGACCCCGGTGGTGGAGCGCCTCCAGCATGGCCGGTCCGTTCTTATCTTCTGGCGATATGTATCCTGTTATGCCACACATGGGTCTGCTTAAGGTTTTACCTGGTGTTTATTGAACTTTACACCCAACCAGAAATCCAGGAAACCTGCGGGTTAATTGTATGATCAGAGCCCCAAAAAGCGATATGCTTAGGTATACTTTATAAACAGATTTGTTTGGGAGCACTCCTCTTGTGATCATGGTTGTTTGGCTTATGGGGAGCTGGCTAATTTACAAAACCTCGCTTAGCGATTAATCACCTGCATAAAGGCATTTCGAAGATTTTGCACCATCTTATCCTCCGTGAAATTATTCTCGTAATGTTGCCGGCTTGCGTGGCCCATTTTAACCCTAAGTGCATCGTTATGGATCAGTTCTCTTAACCTGCTTGCTATTTGCCCCGGAGAGCTAGAATCTACAATAAACCCGTTATGATCGTCCAGAACGGATTCTGTAATAGCTCCCTGGTCTGTAGAAATAATAGGGAGTTCTGCTGCCATAGCTTCCACAATAGACCAGGGGTGCCCTTCCGGTTCATTGGGTGTGAAAACAAAAATATCCGCGTCTTTATAAAATTGCCACTTCCGGCTTTTATCAGCTGGCGGGTGAAAGTAAACCGGCAACAATTGCTCTTTAACTTTTTGCATACACTCCTGCCTGAACTCCTCATTATCCCAAGCCCCCACAGCATCCAGTTGAAAACTCCCTGCCTTATCCTTTAAATCAGCTACCGCATCCAATACATCTGCTATACCCTTTGATCTTAGCATATTGCTGAAGTACAGCACTTTCACCACAGGGCCACTCCTTGCTTTTTCGTAACGTTCAATATCACACCCATTGGGTACTACAAAAATGGATTCCTTCGGAAAGTAATCCTCAAAAAGATAGGTGAGCTTATTACCCAACACGATTATGCCGTCCGTTCTGCGCAGGCAAAACCGCAAATACGCTTTGGTTAAAGGGCTGGCACTCTCTATCCAATTCCTGAAATTACTTCCACGCAATTGCAACAATACACGCTTTGAAAAAAGGGAGGCAATCAGAATGAGGATAGAGTCTTTTAAAAAGCCAATGGTAGTTTGGCTAATGGGAATAAGTGTCAAGGAAGGGCGGTGCCCAACCAATAACCTGAAAAGGTTGGTATAAATGCCCAGGTTAAGCCATATCTTTTTCAACCCACCTTTGCCAAAACCCTCTATGGAGCGGTTAACGGTGGTATTCAGATGGAACAGCTGAAAGTGCTCATTAAGGCCTGAATTCAGAAGAATTTTTGTAGCCACAGCCGGCCCAATAAAGGGGGGAGGCAGTTTGCCAACAATCAATACCGGTGGTTTTTTATCCATGAGGTGCCAGCAAGGGTTTAGGCAATGCCGCATACGAAAGCACCGGAAATGCGAAGTAGATGAAAGGGGCGTATAGCAAGGGAGTTGTTGAAACCGAATAGAGCAGTATAGACCCTAAGACACCTAATACAATAAACCTTTCCGGCAATTGCATATAACGTAAACTTCTTAACGTACTGGTCAGGAAAAGCAGGTAAAAAAGTAATCCCACAACCCCTCCCAAAAACAGCATCCGCACGATATCACTGTGCATCCCTCCGCCAATCATTACCGGCACGTTTTCATCATCTGATGAACCAACACCTATGAGGTTATTAACTAAGGGCATATCCAGCCATATATTGGAATACTTCCTCCACCGGGTCATTCTTCCGTTAAACGAACGGTCTATCTCGGCTTCTCCCTCCAGTACTTCATATTCTTTTTCTACCAGGGGCTCTATCCGGGTAGTATAGGTGGTTATGGCAAAATAAGCAATGACTGGAAGTAAGACTATTACTAATACAAAACCTTGGAGGCGCCTCACAATAAACGTCACAAACAATAAACCCAAAGCCATAGCTACCATCCAGGAAGATGTTTGTTTGATGGAAACCAAGCCCATAAAACAAATAACCGTAACCACACCCAGGCCAACCAGCGATGAAATACTTCCGATTCTCTTGATATAGAAGCTCCTCAGATAAAAATAAAACTTGATGAGCAAAGCGGCATTGATGTAAATGGCGTAGTTCATAATATCTGCATATCCGCCTTGCATCCTGGCACCACCACCACGACCTTCGGAGAGATACTCTACATTGATGGGGTTAAAAATAACCTCGTACAGCAGCAAAAATGCAGGAATACTGGCTGAGTAATAAAAGGCCTGCAATATGCCGTGCAAATCCTTTTTATCACGAATGAAATGCCTGAGATAAACAAAGATGAAGATGGGGTTAATGTATTTAATGATATCTCCTATAAGTCCGAGATCCTTGTTCTGGGAAATCAATAAGAGAATGAGGTTGAGCACCACAATAAATGCCCATAACTTAAAACTGATATCCGTGAGGAAGGAAGGGAACTTTTTGGGAAAGCGGCTGGACAGGTAGCTCACCATAATAATAAGAGGCGTGAGGATACCTATCAGGTAAAGGGGAGACAGCACTGGGGATACTTCCTTAAGAAAATAAAGGAGGTCCGCAATGGGGCGTATGAGAATAAGAAGCACAAACCACTTTAGAGAAAGGGGCAGCATCTTAAACCATATTTTCCAATCCTTAAACGGCATGCAATACTTTCCTTATTCGCCTGCTAACCTCCTGAAGGCTGTAATCCTTGTTTATCCGCTCACGGGCCTGCCTGCATATTTCAGCAACCTCTGCCGGGTGATCTATAATCCATTCTATCTGACGAAGAGTTTCTTCGATATGGTGATAGTCTGCCTTAAAGCCCGTAACTCCTGGTTCTATAAGATCTTCTGTAGCCCCTGCATTTACGGATGCCAGACATGGTACACCAGCAGCCATGGCCTCATTAAGCACCAGGCCCCAAATATCGTATTCTGTTTGAAAAAGAAAGCAACTGCTCCGGGCGAGGTAATGCGGAAGCTCCTCCTTTTGCTTAAACCCGTGAAAGGTAATATGGTCATCCAGGCTTTTCTCCCTTACATAGTTTTCCAGTTCTTCCCTGCTCTCCCCATCTCCAACAATATCCAGCCTGATATCACTCCGTAATTTCGTCAACTCCTCACATACGTGTACTACAGGCCACAGATTCTTCCTGGGGTTCAGATATCCTATATAGGTAAGATATTTGAGATCCCCTGGTTTTGCTTCGGAACGGGCCCGGTCTGTTTGCTCTTCAAAATAGGCTGTATCAACCGTATTACCAATGGCCGTTACCCTTGAGGGTTCTGCACCTATCCGCATAAAATACTCCCTGGCCAAACTTCCGTAGGCCATAAAGGCCACAGCCCGCTTTACCAGTAGCTTCCTAAACCAGGTTTTTAATTTGCCAATCTTGTTTTTAGGGGAATCAATAGTGCCCGACCAGATGATGATCTTTGAGGTAACCATTAAACCGCGCAGGTATAACTTAAGTGTAGCTACCGTAAACCCGGCCACTATGATCTTTTGAGGATTTATCCTCCGGATCTCCTTCAATAAGCCCGGGTAAAAAAACACCCCATCTTTAAAGGGGCTTCTGGCATTTTCTTTTTTACGGAGAATGGTGTGGCTAAAATGGCATTGGTCCAGATCAATAACATTTCTGCGGCTCTCGTAACCTTCTGAAGCGAAAATAACGTGTAGCTGCACCCCTTCTTCAGCCAATTGCTGGTTTAAAGTATTAAAAAGAGGAATCCTGTAGTGGTTGGGTATATTGGTTACCACCACTACAGTGCGACTTTTTCTTACATCCATCGCTTAAGCCAGTTCATTAAGAAATATATAGTCCAGATTTTATTAATGTTCACGGCTTCATCCCTTTGCAAACTTCTGATTAGTTTTTCTATTTCCCCAGACTTGAAGATGGGAAAATCTGCACAAAACTGTTTGTAGTTGTCTACAAGATAATCCTCCATTATTGCACTCCCCCATTCCTTTAAGGGTACGCAAAAGCCTTGTTTTTTGCGATACAATACTTCATGAGGCAGTAATTTCTCCAGGCTTTTTTTGAGGATGTATTTGGGCTGTCCGTTCCTGATCTTCAAATTTCCTTCTATGGAAAAAGCCAGCTCTACCAGTTTATGATCCATAAATGGGGAACGACCTTCTACAGAGTGAGCCATAGACAGCCGGTCTAACCGATGCAGGTATAAATTGGGTATCACATTCTTAAATCCCGTGAAGCACAACCAATTTACATAATCCTCTATTTCATCTGGGTTGGCGTGGTTATACGCCTGCCTAAATTGCTCAATAATGCTATACGAATTACATCCTTTGACCTGTTGCAAAAAATGCGGTGAGAGGAAAGACTTCTTTTGGTTTTCCCGGATCCCCCGGGCTCCGCTCCAGAAAAAATCCTGATTAAGGGCCGCACGAACCAACATTTCATGGAGCGGGCTTTTACTGTCCAGCAAACCATAAGCCGAAGCAATGGCCTTCTTTAAAGGTGAGGGTAAGGCGCTGTATCTATTGAACTGGCCCACTTTCTCCACATATTTCTTCCAGTTGTTGTAGCCCGCAAATAGTTCATCGGCCCCATCACCTGTCAGAACCACCTTGATATCATTTTCAGCAGCCAGTTGAGACAGGAAATATATCGGTATACAGGTGGCATCCGCCAGCGGTTCGTCAAATACCTCCACCATACGGGGAAGCATTTCCTGGAAATCCTGTGGATTCACGATCTTCTCAAAGTGGTTGGTCCTGTACCGACCGGCTACCTGGGCGGCATACTGCAGTTCATCATAGTCCGCCTGCCCCTCAAAACCTATGGAGAAGGTTTTTACTGCATGGGTTGACCGTTGGCTCATCATCGCCACAATGGCACTGGAGTCCACTCCCCCGCTCAGGAAAGCACCCACCGGCACATCACTGATCATACGGTAGGAGAGGGCCGTTTCCAAGGTGGAGAATACTTCCTCTTCCAAATCCCTTTCATCGGCCAGTTTTCTGCCGCCCTCTGCATTTAATCGTATAGTCCAGTAGGGCTCATAAAGCTTTATACCTTCTTTACCCACTATCATTTTGTGACCAGGCTCAAACTTTCTAATGCCTTTAAACATGGTATACGGGGGAACCATGTGATTGTAGGTCAGAAAGTGGTACAGGGCCTCGTAATCCAGCTCCTTTTCTACCCAAGGTAACAGCAAAAGACTCCGCAACTCAGAAGAAAAGGCAAAAATGCCATCCTTCTCCACATAATAAAGTGGCTTTTGCCCCGCCCGATCACGGGCGAGAAACAATTGATTTTTGTTTTCATCCCAGATAGCAAAAGCAAACATGCCCCTCAGCTCCTGAAGTAACTTATCTCCTTTTACCTGGTACAGGTTTAGGAGCACTTCTGTATCGGTAGACGAGTGATAAGATAGGGGTGATGTTTCCTTTTTCAGTTCCTGGTAATTGTAAATTTCTCCATTAAAAACCACTGCCGTTCTGCGGTCTTCCGCAAGCATGGGCTGATGCCCTTCACTGGAAAGATCCAGAATGCTTAGCCGTTGATGTCCTAAAAAAACCCTTCCGGCAGGATTAAACCAGGTACCGGAATCATCCGGTCCCCGGTGCCTGATCTGTTCATTCATGCGGGATATCAGATCTTCCCGTAGGGGAACCACCCGATCCGAGAAACTGAATATGCCATTAATACCACACATAGTTTAGCCCTCCTAATATATGGTTTCCAGTTTCTTTGCCATTCCCTCAATGCTGAATTGACGGGCATACCGTATGCGGGCCTGCCTCTCCACCTGGCCTTCATGCTTATGCTGGTAGTATTCTATTCTTTTTATAAGTCCTTCCTCATCTTCCACCACATCCTGGGGTTCCAGGCCCCTCAGGATCTCGGCTATACCGCCACTGTTCGTATAGGCCAATGCGGGTATCCCCAACGCCAACGACTCCAAGGCTGCCAAACCAAATGTTTCAAATTCTGAAGGGTATATGCTCAGGTTCATGAGAGACTGGAAATTATGGCAACTCTCAACGTAGCCGGTAAAAACCACGTAATCCTGTAGCCCCAGATCCTTCACCAGGGCCTGCAGTTCAGGCATAAGTGTGCCATCCCCGATAAGGAGCAGGGCCAGCCCTTCCTTATCCTGAATTTTATGAAATGCACGGATCAGTTTGTCAATTCGTTTGACCGGGGCGAAGCGTGAAGAAGTACCTAGTACAAACCTACCTTTCAGCCGTATGGTTAATTCATGCAAGCTCGCTGCTTCTTCCTGCTGAATGCGGGTATTTGTGAAAGATGAAAAATCCAGCCCGTTGTGGATCACCCTACTTTGGGTTGGTGCGTTTAGTTGGTAAATCTTTTCTGCAAACCTGGCGGTACTCTCGGAATTATAGGTGATAAAAATCCGTGGGTGCTTCAGGAATCTTTTCTTTAAGCCAACCACAACTTTGTCGGACAACCGGGCCTTCCGCCCGATTCCAAAATTGCCGTGCTCCGTAAAAACAACCTTTGCCGAGGTAAATAAGGCCAGGTAACAAAGCACAGGGTGAAAAAAATGAAAGTGTAGGCAGTCTGCCCTTTTGAACAAAGAGTACGCTTTACGGAATGAAGCGGCATTCATACTTAGTCCGCTACTCAGGTTCAATGTATGAACCGAAGTATTTAAGCTAAGGAATTGCTGAAGGTACTCTCCCTCAGGTTTAGCCACCAGGATCTCTGCCTGTACAGTACCTTCCTGGTTCTGGGCCTTAACCAGGTCGTATACCAGCTTTTCAATTCCTCCGAATTTTGCATTCCAGACAATGTGCAGCACCTTCTTCACCTTCTTATCCCCTCTTAACCAGTTGATTTGCCAAGCTTGAAAACGAAGGTTCAAAGTACGGGATATGGCGGCTATTATAGGCCTGATATTCCTTAAGGAGGTTAAAGCGCTTTCGGAGGATTCCCTCCGGATCTTCATCGGTGAAATTAATACCAAATCGGAAACGATTAAGCCTCAGATTGGCATTGTATATCTTTTTATGCATCGCAATAATGCTTGCGGGCAAGGATATTCCGGAAAAAGACTGTTCAAAACGCTCCGATTGATATAGCATGGTATTTCTGCCATAATCCAGAGAAACTTTTTGCGGAAGCCATAGTACATGGCCTTTAGCCGCCTGGGCATTGATGGTTTCTTCCAGCGCCTGGTAATATCCGTTTACCCAGGCACTCAGCCGATCAGCATCCGGGGTTTCATCAAACCAGCCATCCAGCCAGGTTATTATTTGCCGTATATAATTATTGATGGGCTGCGATTGAATGGAAAGGAATTCCAGATCATAGCGCACCCCTTTGGCCTCCTGCAGCAAGGTCCTTAGCTTGAAAATCCCGTACTTACGCTGTATACCTACCTCAAGATAATTCTTGGTGAGAAATTCCAGGGCTGTTTGCCGCTTACAGGCTTCCTGGTGTGGGTTATTCCTGGCATTATAATGTAGCTCCGGGATCAAAGCTTCCCCCCATATACAGGTGAGGTTATCCCAGAAGGTATAATCAAACAATTGCTGAAAATGATCTCTTGAAGCACCGGCAAGATTATGGGTAAGGAGGTATTTCCCCGTTTCGTTCAAATGCTCTCGTATATTGAGCGAAGATTGAGCCCCATTCTCAAAAACTGCAATAATGTCTATATCCGATATTCCCGGATGGTTTACGTTGCCCAGGCGGTAAACGGATAAGATGCCTTTTTCCCTTTTCAGGGCATCAACAATCCTGTCAATGGTTTTCTCATAGGCTTCAGGGGGCATGTACCTGGGGATATTGAAAAAAGAGTAGGCCATACTATCTATTCAGCTTTATCAACCTTATCCACCATCTTGTAAATTAACCCCAGCATAGCGGTGTAAAATCCGGGAGTCAGTTGCTTACGCATATTCTCCGGTATAGAGGGCGCCCACCGCCTTGCTGTCTTCCGGATGGGATAGGCGTATGTACTAAAAATTCTCCGTTGCAAAGGAGAAAGCGAATAATCCCAATCCCTTCTTATTTGTGATACCTGATCCATAATGGCCCAATGTTCTGGCTTGAAATGGTTTTTTATGGCATCAAAGCTATCCTTTTTATATATGGCTTTATAGTTGCTTGCCTGAAAATAAAGGGAAGGAAGCAACATAAATTCACTAAGCACACTCTTGAGCACATAACAGTTGGAAGGGTAGTTTTTTGCCTCCAGTCTTTTAATAAGGCTAAATGCTACACTTTTAAATGCTTTACGATAGGCATCCCAAGACACCGGGGCTCTTTTTATAAAAAGTGTCTCCGCCTTATCTTCCAGGAGAGACCGCGAGTGCCTGAACAGCTCAACCGGAAAGTAAGCTTCATTGTAATTCTGCAGCATGCCTTCCGTTAAAACAAACCAGCCGTGGTGCTGTAAAGGGTCGTACTTAAAAAAAAAGGCCTGGGCATGATACAACTTCCGGGCAACCCTGGCCAGGCGCTGGGCATCGGATACTACTTCATCCTTTAAAATCACTACAGCGTCCATATCGCTATACCGGATCTCTTCCCGGGTAGCTATACTTCCTTGTATATAAGCCCCGTATAAATCATCCTTTAACTTGGTCCTCAAAAAGGAAACAAGGCTTAAAACGTATCGATTTTCCCCGGTATATGGCTCAATATGAAGCTGTATACTATCCCGTTCACCAGCTTTTGAAACTGAGGTTCTCCTTTTCCAAAGCTTATGCACCAACACACTGTTTTTCCTGAAAGTACCTTGCTCCCACAAAAGTGAAGAGATATAATCCCTCCGGCTAAAACAGGAGGTATTAATAAGCTGTATTAAGTACTGGTGGTACGCTTCGGACAATTGAAAATGGGGTTGATTAAAGTTGCTATTACCTGTTTAAAAGAATAGTGACGGGAGTCGCTATAGGCTCTCTGAGCCAATTGCTGAGCATGTTCTCTGTCTTCCCACGCCTTTCGTATCCCACTCACTAATGACGCGATATTTTCAGGCTCTACGAAAATAGCGTTTTCCGCATTCAATACATCTCGGGTAGCCTCAAATTCAGGCGTAACAATGGGGTTTTTAGTAAGCATATACTCTACTATCTTCTGGGGTAGGTTGTAACGGAGATCATGTTCTTTCTCGGTATAGTACGAAACCAATATGTCTGCAGCGTACTGGTAGTTCTTTAACTCGCGGTAATCATGCAGGTAACCTGTAAATAGCACGTTCCCCACCTCATTATCGTAGCACCAGCTCTTATAGTATTCCACCACCTCCGGCTTACCTCCGGTAAACAAAAAGGTATAGGAAGGCAATTGTCGGGCTGCCTCCAGAAGGTACCGGGCTTCCAATTGCCCTATAAAAAGTTTACCGGTATACACCACCAAAGGCTGTTGAGAAATGCCAATCTTCCGCCTGGCCTCTTCGCGGCTTAACTCTTCCTTTAGTTGCCGCTCACTCACGGGGTTTAATGTTATTCCCGTCTTTCCCGCCTCAACGCCATACAACTTTTCTATATCACCCGTAATGGCTGAATTGGTACCCAAAATAAAATCAGCATGCCTGTACACGTAGCTATAGGTTTTATGCTTTTTCACTTCGTGCACCCACACCACTGTTTTAATCCTGGACTTCAGTATTTTTTTTAACCACAATTGCGGGTAAAGTATAAGCGCAGATCTTGAAATGACGAGCACCTCCTGCCTTTTAAACGTGTGACGCAAAAGAACAGGCAGGAAGTAGAGGAAGCTTAACGCTACCACCAAGGCCATATTGAACACTCCTGAAATATCCTTTAAAAAGAAGGTGGGGAGGTATCGTACAGAAAAACCATCCTCTATCCCATAGTAATCCAATACCCGTTTTTTATCCAGGTTATCTTTGCGGTACACATAGGGTGTGATCATTTTTACTTCAAACCCATTTTGACGAAACCCTTCGCAAAAGCGCACATCGCTTATCTGGTTGGTGCGCGACCTTAGAATATCGAAAGGCGCAAAATAGTATAGCCGCATTGGTTTACCGGAATCTGAAGTCATGACAGGTAAATAAAGCCTAAGGAAAGAAATTTCAATAATTTCCGACTGCCCCCGGGGATATCATTCATTCTTTATCCGTTTATCAATTATGGAATAGGCCACTCCACTAAAGGTGAACACCACAATGCCATTGGCTACCAGAAGCCCGATAGCCGTGCCCTCCGCCCCCATTGAATCAATAAGGAAATACGCCACCAGCCCTCCGACCAACAGTGAAGCTATGTTTATAATAAAACGGAACCGAGCCATGCCCAGGCTCAGGATCAGCGGCAAGTTCCAGAATAAGACAGCTCCCACAATAGCATTGATTACCAGATAAATAAAAGGCTTGGAAGCATTCAGGTATTCAGCACCATACGTTAACAGGATTATTCTTTCCCGCAACAAATAAACACCCACAAAAAATAAAGCCGAGGAAACAAAAAACACCCCGGTTACCTTCCTGATCATCGTCTTTATTTCGCGGTACCGGTTTTTGGCTATGAGCAGGGACAGTTGAGGAAAAATAGTGTTGGTTAAAGGGTCCACCAATATCAGAATGGATTGCGCCAGTTTTTTGGCTATATTGTAAAAAGCTACTGGTACCGGGCCTCCTACGGCTGCCAGTAAAAGCACGTCACCATTATTGATCAATGTTTTAACAGCACGGCTTCCGGAGTTGGCCAAAGTAAAATTGATCAGCTGCTTCCAATCTTCCCGGATTTCCGTTACAGACGTATTCCATGCGCCTACTATTTTACTCTTCAATAGCAGGAGTGCACTGCTGTTTAGTATGATGCTTGAGAGCAAACGGCTAGCTAGTATAGCGATAAAAAAGTACTTGAAATTGGACGGAAACATATAAACCACCGTGCCGACAATGCCCAACTCCAGAATAACATTCACCAATATGATGATGGAGTTTTGCTTGAACTTATAGAATAAGCGGAACAAGGTAGAGCTCATCTCATCAACAAACATAGTGGCAGAAACCACCGCGTAGAGCAGTATGTACCACTCCAGTCCCGCTTCTGACAGGAATACGTCATACATCACAAAGGTTAGGGCAATAACGCAGAGGGTAGAAAGTACAGCCAGTGAAAATAAAGCCAGGAGGCCGCTTTTGATAATAGCTACAAGCTTGCCCATATCCTTATCCGCCAGATAGGCCGCACCATGTTTAATGATGGTGGAGCTGATGGGAAAGCTGAAAAACTGATGGATAAGCCCTACAAAAGCCACTATGATATTAAAGGTTCCGTAGAGTTCTACTCCCAGGCCTCTGGCTATGATAATGCCTTTAAGCAAGAGCAAGGCAGCCCGAAGTATGTTGGCCGCTAAAACCCAGGATGTATTTTTGAATAATACCTTAGTTTCTAAATCCTTTACTCTTAAGAGCCGGTTTATCCTCATACTACATTATGTAGGCTCAACTCCTTTGGAACCACCTGGAAAGCAAACCGCTACGTGAAGGTTTTTCTTCATAATACCCATAATTATAGCTTCTGCCCTTATCCACCTCATTGATCAATATGCTCATATTGGGCATTTTTTCCGAAACATACAGATCATTTATCCTATCCAGGTACTCGGTCTTGGAATACCCTTGCCGCACCACATAAAGATTCAGGTCAGACTCCTCTTTCAGGATGAGAGCATCTGTAACGAGGCCCACCGGTGGAGTATCTATAATGATATAATCAAAACGCTGCTTCAGATCATTAAAAAACTCTTTTCGCTTTTCATCTATTAACAGCTCGGCAGGATTAGGTGGAATACTGCCCGCATTGATCAAATAAAGGTTTTTCTGGGTAGTAGTCCGTATGATCTCGTCCATATCCGCATTACCAGACAGATAATGGCTAACCCCTTTATCGTTTTCAATTCCCAGGTAGTTATGCAACTGAGGCTTACGCATATCAAGCCCCAGCAAGATGGTTTGCTTGCCTGAAGCAGCCAGTACAGAAGCAAGGTTAATGGCGCAAAAGGTTTTCCCCTCCTTGGCTACCGTTGAGGTAAGCATGATCACAAAGGGATACTTGTTCTTCTGGAAGAATGAGAGATTGGTCCTTATGATACGAAAGGACTCCGCTACCCCTGATTTAGGCTTTTCAGAAACTACAAAACGCACATCATGATAATGGGATTTGGGGATAAGTCCCATAACCGGCACTTGTGTGGCAGAAATCACACTGTCTTTATCCTTAATGGTGTCATTCAGGAAATCAACCAAAATAAAGCCTGATAAAGGAAGAAAAAGCCCCAGTAAGAAAGCAGCCATGAATGCCCCCCTGCGTTTTGGCGCAATGGGAGATATGGGGTTTAGCATAGCCGGTTCTATCACTTTACAGTCAGGCGTATTGGATGACATGGTTATAGCGGCCGAAGATCTTTTCTCCATTAAGAACAGGTAAATGTTCTCATTCAGCTTTAACAGACGATTGAGATTCACCAGCTTACGCTCGGTAATGGGTAACTTCCGCACGTTAGCATCTATTTCATCTGCTCTGCTACGCAAATTGTTCAAAATGATCTTATTGGCACTGGACAGATTATCAATGCTCTCGTCCAGGGCCTTCATTACTTCTTTCTTACGGTTACGGATCTGGTTGAACACAGGGTTTTTGGTATTCCCATCCTGGATCAGTTTCGCTTCCGTGAGATAGAGGTCAATAAGAGATCTTACCAGCTCATTGACCACCTGGTCCTCAATGCCAAATGCGGAGGGTAGAATGAGGTTTTTCAGGCTACTATCTGCCCTCTCCTCCAAACTGGCCGAAAGGTAATTGTAATACTGCTGCATGACCTCGTATTTGGCCTTCTCAGATTCTACCTGGCTATATTTCTCTATGAGCAGTTTTCCCTCTATGCTCACATCCGTCATTTGCTCTGAAGATTTAAACTCCTCCAGGTTCTTTTCCTTAACATCCAGTGAATCGGAAATAATAGCCAGTTGCCCATCAATAAATTCTACGGTATTCTTAGCCACCTCGTTTTTATCCGCCAGGTCCTGATCAATATACTTTTCGATTAAAGTATTCATGAAGTCGATGGTCTTTTGAGGAAGCTCAGTTTTCATCGACATCGTAAGAATGGAAGAGAAGGACTGTACTTCTCCAAACTGCAGTTTGCTTCTGTAAGAGTAGGCTGAATTATTGGTGTTTACCAAATGCACGAAATAGCCACGGTCAAAAGAAGCATGTTGCGCAAAGCTTTCGGATTTACGTATAACGAATGAAAAAGAACCGAGCTTGATCAATTCCCCGAAACCGGCCTTTTGATTAAGGACCTTTGCCGCATAGGGCTTTTCCGTTTTAATGTGAAACTCGTTCTCGTTCAGAAGCTGTATTTCAAACTCTATCCAGGTGGGTAGTTTTTCCTCGGTGCCACGGTCATATTCAAAAATAATGGGGCTGGTACCGTATACCTCTCTTTGTTGAAAGCCATTATCTTCTTTATAAACCACGTCAAAATCCAGAGCTTCAAGGGTGTTTTTTACCAACGGAAAGGATTTGAAGATGGCTGCCTTATCACTGATGTTGTTATACCGGTTGGAAAAGCGGCCTCCAAAAAGCAGGTCTCCGGGGTTCTCCCACTGGCTATTCTGCTTGATCAACACCTTGGCCTCTACGTTATACTGCTTGGGTATAAACTTTAAGTACACAAAAGCGAATACCATACAAACGAATACGCTAAGCAGCATCCAGGGCCACTTCCTTAGATAGCGGACTATCGCTCCTTTAAGCCTGGAAACCTCCTGCCGGTTGGAACGCTCAATTAACTCTTCTACTTCCATCACCTCGTTGATATTGAAATAATAGTGGCAATTGCTGTTATTACGGATAAAAACAACGGTATCGCATTATTATCACTGAATTTCTTTACGTTCAAAGGAGTTACATGAATAACATCATCAGGATATACATAATAGAAAGGTGAGGCAATGAAATCCGGATCGGTCACGTCCACATAATGTATGGTAATTTCATTGCCGCGTTTACGGATTATTTTAACGCTGCTCCTGTTGGCATAGTCCGTAAGATCACGGGCCTGACCCACTGCATCAAAAAAAGTGGGATGATTGGTAATCAACTGGTAGGTACCTGGATTATTCACCTCTCCTAATACCGTTACATTGTAGTTCGTCATGAACACCTTAACGGATGGATTGGAGTAATAACCTTTACTTTTTTCTTCGATAAAGGTTATAAGTTCCTGAATGGTCTTTCCTTCAGCCGGTATCTTACCTAATACGGGATAATCAATTTGCCCATCTTCGGTGACCAGGTAATCATGCACGGAAGGTCCTTGCTGCACAAGGTTATTCGTTTTGTCGCCCTGGGCAGCGATACCCGCGGTGGACTGGCTAAAAGAAATGCTGGTCTCCGGATCGGTAACTTTTATATAAAAACGGTCTCCGGTTTTAATATGGTATTCCCAACTCTGAACCTGATGCTCGGTCTTACCCCCTTCCTCAGCTTCTACATAAACGATTTTTTTAGTTGGAATACACCCGGTAAATACCAGGAACACAGTGCTTATGAATAAAAAAAACGGCAGCGAAAACCGGTTTTTACCCCTGGTTAAAAGTTTGTGAATCATTCAAATGCGAATAAAAAATCTTTCCAAGGGTCAAAAGTTAGTATTAATCCTGCAGATAACCCCGTCCCACCCTTATGAGACCGGCTAAAGTAGAAAGATTAATTTTAAAAATCATCGTTCTAAAAGCACCTCATCACTTCTATACCAGAGGTATATTCATAAAAGCGCCTACCCTGAGGCAGGCGCTTAACACACATATTCAGGTGCTGCTATCAGCGAAGTAATTCGGTTACCATGACGGTATCATCGCCCAGTATAAGAACCACCTGGTACAACTGTTGACGAAGCCTGGAAACATCCAGCTCCAGTTCATTAGTCCCCTGGCCCAGGCTTATCTCCTCCCGGTAAGCCACCTTGCCATCCACACCCAGCAAGGTAATAAGCCCTGAGGTGGTACCACTTTGATTGTCTATCTCCAGGTTTACAATGTGCCCGGTAACCGGATTGGGGTAGATCTCAAGACGAGATGCAGACCGAGCCGAAACATCCGCTAAAGCAGACTCACCCGCATCGGCTCCGCCCGTACCGTCAATACGGATATTGTCAATGGCCATATCACTAGTATAACTGGTTCCGGTGGTCCCTTCAAAACGGAGGAGTATCGTTTGTCCGTCATACGAAGAAAGGTCCACGTTAGCCGTATTCCAGCTGTCCCCCAGGTTCCCGCTTTGGGTCCATTCCTGTACCCAGGAGGAGCCCCCGTTGGTGCTTACATACACCCTGAGGATTCCCATGGCTGTGCCATACATGTGGTAGCCAAATTCCAGTTCACTATCGGTGAGATCCGTTAGATACACATCAGGGCTTACCAAATTAGCCACCTTGGAAGGGTAATTCGGGCTGCTGGCCTCTGTGTACACATAGTAATCACCACTCTGCCCATCCGAAGGGCCGGTGCTTGAAGAAGAGGTACCTCCGGCATCACGTGTCCAGTCCATATCATCACCCGAAGGATTGTTCCAAACACCCAGGCCACTTTCAAAACCTTCAATGTAGGGGAAGGTATTGATGACCGAAGTGTTTTCATCACTTTCGCGGATACTTATATTATCAATGGCCATATCGCTGGTAAAACTGGTCCCGGTAGTGCCACGGAAACGGAGCAGTATCTGTTGCCCGTGGTAGTCCGCCAGGCTCACCTCTGCCGTATTCCACACATTACCCAGATTACCGGACTCAGACCATACCGATGTCCAGGATGAACCATCATTGGTGCTTACTGAAACATCCATGGTACCCATGCTGGCCCCATACATGTGATAACCAAATTCCAGTACTGGATTATTAATAGGGTCAAGGTCAATACCGGGACTTACAAAGTCTGCCACTTTAGAGGGGTAATTGGGACTGCTGGCTTCGATATACATATACCAGGTGCTACCCTGCCCGGAAGATGGGCCGGTACTGGAGGAGGTTGTACCGCTGGCATCACGTGTCCAGTCCATATCATCACCACTTTGGTTACTCCAGCCTCCCAATCCGCTTTCAAAGCCTTCGGAGTACGGAAAGGTGGCAATTATAGATCCATCCAGGAGATAAGCCCGGTCGGAGTTCAGGCTTGCCACTATGGCATTTTGCTGCTCGTTACTCCAATCCGTTCTGCATGATTTCCGGGAATAGGACATGATGTTATTGGGATCAGGAGCGTAGGAGTCGCCATTAGCATCGGTAGCCGTTCCGGTATATACGCAGGAAGAATTTACCAAACCAGAGATATTGGGATCCGCGGGAGTGTCACAGAAAAGGTCACCGGCATAGGTACAGTTGGAGCCATCCACCCGTTCATTGCCCCCCTGGTGGGTGTGGAAAACAGAGAAATAATGGCCCAACTCGTGAGCGGTGGTTGAGCCGTTCTGCGAGCAGGACGTCTGGATCACTACACGGTTATCGTTAATTCCACCATTGGGGAACTTGGCGTAACCGCAAATACTGCTGCTTCCACTCAGTATGGATTTGAACACAAAAATGTTGATCACATTGGCTACTTCATAGGAAGGAAGCAAATAGTCATCGGATTTATTCCATTGCGTATTCCAGGTTGTGTTATCAATGTATATCTCCGGGCTGGCTTCATAAAAGCCCATGTTCATGGGGGCGTAGGCCCCATTCAGTTCATTGAGAACGTTCTGCTTTTGAGTACTGCTAAGGGCCGGGCTGCTGCCATCATCATTACGGCCGATGATGAACTGTACAGGGAGAGTTGAAGCGGCCAGTGTTTTGCCCTGAAGGGGCCTCTCACGCAGGTCTTTCACCCGCTCCTGCATTTTCTCGTAAAAACCTTCCGGAACTTCCGTACCGCAGGGTTCCGGTTCATTCTGGGCATTAAGGGCACCTGCCCATGCCAGGGCAAGGCATAGGAAAGCCCCGGCCCGTAAAGAGTAGAGTTTGCGTTTCATAAAAAGTAGAGTTTAAATGTTTCATTAACTCTACCAATTTAACTTTTTCCGGGCATGATCTCGTTTTTTTGGGGTACCAAAAATTCAGCCTACACACTCATTTTCAAAGGTTTTTGAAACTAATAGATTTCATTAATCCATATTTGCAGGCTTTGTAATTCAACAACATTTTTTCGCTTTAATGCGAATGCTCTGCTTCACCTTTTTTCATTTCAGCCACCAGGTAATAGGCATTATTAAGGGCAAATTGTGAATTGACTTCCACGCTGTCCGGCAACTCAACTGTCACCCAACCATTGCTATGGTTACCCACAACAACAGTTACAGGAGTAAATCTCCACCCGTTCTCTTCACGGCTGGCTGTAAATGCTATATATCCTTCTCCTTCACGGGTAATAGCACTTTCCAGAAGAGCCTTGCCCATAGAGCTATCGGTCATTACTTCCCCGCTTATGTACATACCAGGGATGAGGTTACCGCTTTTGTTTTCAATTTCTGCATGAACATGAACAGCCTTGGGGTACTGCTCAAACTTTTTACCCACCGAATAAATGCGCGCATACAATTCTTTGCCCGGCATACTTTCTACCTTAAAGCGTACCCGCTGATCCTTCTTTACACGGTGTACATCTTTTTCAAATACCATAAGATCTGCGTGAATATGTTCCACATTCACAATCTCAAAGAGGTCTTTCTGAGGTTCTACGTACTGCCCGGTTTTCACTTCTACGCTGGTGATAGACCCATCAATAGGACTTAATACCGGCACCTGATCGTAAAAATTACCTTCACGAATGCGGGCCGGGTTCAGGCCAAGCTGGAGGAGCTGCCCTTCATAGCTTTTAACCATCGCCTGGGCCGAGCGAAAATCCGCTTCGGTTTGCTGGTAGTTCTTCCCGGAACTTACCTCCTCCTCATACAGCTTTTTTTGCCTTTGGTAGTCCTTCTCCAGGAATTTATGGCGGTTATAGGCCTCCAGGTAATTACTTTGCAGCAGGGTAAGGTTTGGGTGCGATAAATAAGCCAATACCTGGCCTTTTTGAACATCATCTCCTTCTATCACCTGAATGGACACCACATTAGCCCCGAGTATAGCCGTTACTGCGGCCTCATTTTGCGGGGGCACTTCCAGGTTCCCATTTACCTGTACCGTGGCCGAAAGACTCCTTTTGGGTAAAGCGCCTACCTTCATCCCCAAGGCATCAAACTGGGCCTGGGAAAGGTGTACTGCTTCTTCTTCATCACTGTGGTGATCATCCTGGTCATCGTGTGCATGTTCGCCATGCTGGTGATCATGTTCTTTATGATCACAGGCTACCGGGCCGAACAATAGCATCACAATTATTACTAAACGTATATCGGGTTTCATTTAATTATTTTTAAGGTTTGTTTGTATCAAGGTAAAATTCTAGTTCAGAGCGGGCCTGCAGGTAATGCAGTTGGGTTTCCATAGCATCCAACTCCGTTTGCAAGGCTTCTCTTAGGTTCTGTATGAAAGCCGTGTAATCCAGCTCGCCTTCCTGGAAAGCCAGAACAGAACCCTTCCTTTGTTCACGGGCCAGGGGCAGGGTTTCCTCTCTGCAAAATGACCACGATTCCTGCCATTTCAAATATTCCTGTCGCAAGTTCCTATAGCGGGTTTGGAACTCCAGCTGTTTCTGCAGGAACTCCTGTTCAGCTATTTGCTGCTTCAGGCGTGCTGACTGGGCAGCCCCCTGCTCTTCCATAAAAAACAACGGAATGGTAACCCCCACCTGGTATTGGTAGTAGCCACCCTGCCCGGCTATTTGCTGAATACCGTATTGTGCGTTTAACTTAGGGAGGAAGCTTGCATTGGCTACCCTGCGCTCGGCATTGGCAAGTTCTACTCTTTGAAAGGCTTCTGCCAAGGCCGGATGCCTTAAAGGAGCATCCGTCCAGACCAATGGCTTGTCCCACAGTCCGGTTTGTTCAGGCTCCACCGTATAAAAAGTGTCGCTCACCAGCCAAAGATTGAGCCGGTATAAAGCCGACCCGAAATCATATTCCACCTGCTTTTTCTGCAAGGCAATCCGCTTTACCTGGTTAGATGCCGCCAGGTAAGCCAGCCGGGAGGTTTCCTCCGATTCATAGCGCAAGCGGGCTCCTTTCTCAAAGCTTTGGTATACCGAGTCCAACTGCCGATATAAGACCGCTTTACGGTAAAGCATATACGCCTCGGCATAGGCCAGTTTCACCTGCCTGCTCACTTCCAGTTCACTAAGGTCCAGGGCCGTTTCAGCCAACGCCACTCTTTGACTGCCGGCTCTAAGTTGTGGAGCCACTCCGAAAACATTCATATTTTGCTGCTGAACACCAAGGGTGGTATACACGCCATTTCCATCAGGTCCGATTTCCTCTCCCCCGGTAAACACCTGCGTTTTTCCCAGGTTCCACGCAGTTTTCCTCAAAGCTTCCTGGTTCTCCACTTCCAGGCGGGAGGCTTTAAGTTGGGGGTAATTTTCCACTGCCATTTTCAATGCCCCTTCAAGGGATAAAGAAGGAATAGAATCCATATTCTGAGCACGCATAAGGTTGGGGGACAATAAACCAATAACCAGGATGAGAACAGCCACAGGAGTTTTCAACCGGGTACTTTCCCTCCTTTCGATCCATTGGTACAAAACCGGCAGCACAAACAAGGTAAGCAATGTGGAGGTTAGCAAGCCCCCTATAACTACCGTTGCCAGTGGACGTTGCACCTCCGCACCGGATGAAGTGGACAGCGCCATGGGCAGGAATCCGAGAATATCGGTAAGTGCCGTCAATAAAATAGGTCTTATCCTACGCCTGGCACCTTTACGGATCCGCTGATCTACATTGGTTTCACCATCTTCCTTCAGTTCATTCCAGCCACTGATGAGTACCAGTCCGTTGAGCACCGCTACTCCAAAAAGGACAATGAAGCCCACGCCTGCCGAAATGCTGAAAGGCATACCCCGCACCCAAAGTGAGAAAACCCCACCTACAGCAGCCAGGGGAATAGCGATATAGATCATGAGACTCTGTTTAACAGAGCGTAGTGCAAAGAAGATGAGTATAAAGATCAAGGCCAGCGCCAGGGGAACCACCAATTGCAACCTGTTGGTAGCCCGCTCCAGGTTTTCAAAAGCACCTCCGTAACGAATGTAATAGCCGGCCGGCAGATCCAGTTGCTCGTCCAGTTTTTGGCGAATGTCCTGCACCAGTGATTTTACATCCCTACCTCTCACGTTAACCCCAACATACGTCCTGCGGTTGGTATTATCACGGCTTATCTGCATGGGGCCAGGTTCATAATTGATATGGGCTACTTCCTTCAAAGGAATCTGTGCTCCCTCCGCGGTGTTGACGTACAACTGCTTCAGGTCATCAATATCCCCACGACTTCCGGAACCCAGGCGCACCACCAGGTCGAAACGTTTCTCGCCTTCAAAAATGACACCGGCCTTTCCTCCGGCAAAGGCAGTTTCAATAAGGCGGTTCAAGTCACTTATATTAAGGCCGTACTGGGCTAGCTTATTGCGCTGGTAATCCACCGTGATCTGTGGAAGGCCGGTCGTAGCCTCAACTTTCATATCCCCCACTCCATCTACAGTGGCAATGATCCTCCCCATTTCCTCCGCTTTCCGGGCTAAAATATCCAGGTCTTCCCCGTACAGTTTTACGGCTACGTCTTCCCGTACCCCGGTAAGTAGCTCATTGAAACGCATTTCTATGGGTTGAGTAAATTCATAGTTCACACCCGGGATCAGGTTTACCGTTTCCTTCATTTTGGCAATGAGTTCCTCCTTGCTATGAGCCGAGGTCCATTCGCTGCGCGGCTTCAGGATCACGAATATATCCGCGATATCCATAGGCATAGGATCAGTAGGGACATCCGCCACCCCGATTCGGCTCATAATATGCTTCACTTCCGGGAAACCAGCCTTTATCAAACGCTCTATTTTAGTAGTGGTTTCAATGGTTTCCGAGAGAGAACTTCCCGGCTTGAGGATAGCATGAAAGGCCATATCTCCTTCGTCCAGTTGCGGGATGAACTCCGCCCCCATCCTGGAAAAAGTAAAGATGGCGGCCACCATAAGCACCAGGGCAGAACCTATGATCCACCCCTGCTTTTTCAATGCTCTTTGCAAACCTCTTTCATAGTGATTCTCCAGCCACTGTACCAGGCGGTCGCCCCAGGAAGCTCTTTGTTTCTTTGATACCCGTAGGAAGAGGGAAGACATCATGGGAACGTAGGTAAGACACAGGAGCATAGCTCCCAACATGGCAAACATGAAAGTAAGCGCCATCGGCTGGAACATTTTACCCTCCACGCCTTGAAGGAACAGGATCGGAAGAAAAACGATCAGGATGATCAGCTGCCCGAAGAAAGCCGAATTCATCATCTTAGCCGAAGCCCTGTTGCTGATTTCATCCCGTTTTTCCGGGTTTACCGAACCGCTTTTCTGTAACTCCCGCACCAGAAAAAAAACGGTTCCCTCCACTATAATTACGGCACCATCCACAATAATCCCGAAGTCAATAGCTCCCAGGCTCATCAGGTTGGCCCAAACGTCAAAAACGTTCATCAGGACAAAAGCAAAAAGCAGTGAAAGCGGAATGGTGGAAGCCACTATAAGGCCCCCGCGCCAGTTGCCCAGCAGGAAGACCAGCACAAAAATTACGATCAGGGCCCCTTCCAGAAGGTTGGTAGTAACGGTGCCGGTAGTTTCGGCTATGAGTGTGCTGCGATCCAGAAAAGGCTCTATACGGATACCTTCCGGCAACGATGCCTGGATCTGGTTTACACGTTCTTTTACCGCTTCAATAACTTTATTGGAGTTGGCTCCTTTCAGCATGAGGATCATACCCCCCACAGCCTCGCCATTGCCATCTTTGGTGAAGGCTCCATAGCGCATGGCATGCCCTAGTTGTACCTGCGCTACATCTCTTACACGAACCGGTACATTATCCACGGTTTTTACTACAATATTCTCGATATCCGCAATGCTGCGGGCAAGACCTTCACCTCTTATGAAGTTGGCGTGATGATCTTTTTCAATATAAGCTCCGCCTGTATTGCGGTTATTCTGCTCCAAAGCCCGGAACACATCGGCAATGGTTAAACCAATGGCCCGCAACTCATCCGGGTTTACGGCTACTTCATACTGCTTTTGGGCTCCCCCAAAAGCATTGACCTCAACCACACCGGGCACCATGGCCATTTGTCTGCGCACGATCCAATCCTGGATGGTACGAAGTTCCATAGCGGAATATTCGCCCACATGATCCGGATGAACAGAAAGGGTATACTGGTATATCTCCCCCAAACCGGTAGAAATAGGTCCTATAAAGGATTCTCCAAACCCCTCGGGAATGTCCTCTTTTACCTGGGTGAGCTTTTCACTCACCAACTGGCGAGGAAGATAGGTGCCCATATTGTCCTCAAAAACTATGGTAACCACCGAAAGTCCAAAACGCGAAATGGACCTGATCTCACTTACACCCGGGAGATTGGCCATGGCCACTTCAACCGGGTAGGTTACAAATTGCTCTATGTCTTCTGTGCCAAGGTTAGGGGCCTGTGTAATGACCTGTACCTGATTATTGGTGATATCGGGGACAGCATCAATGGGCACTTCGGTCATACTCCATAAGCCTGCCACTATAAGTGCCAGGGAGAACAGACCGATGATGAGCTTATTCTTAATAGAAAAAGCTATTATATTATTAATCATGAAGATGTATTTGATTCAACACGAAATGAAAAGAAAGGACAGGATACAGCTATCCTGTAGAAAGTGTTGAATCAGGCCTGAGGGGGCTGGGGCGGAACCTGTTCATCAGCCGTAAGCAGACGACCGGAATAATTGGTTACACCTATTCCTCCTTCGGGAGGTAGCAAGGCAATGGCTATAGTTGCTGATTCCACCACATGCGTATGGCAACAGTGGCACATACAAAAAGGACTACACTGATCATCAGCGGGAATATCATGTGTATGACCGGAATGATCATGATCCACAAATACTTGCTGCCCATATTCACCAGTTACCTGATCAAAATCCGCGCAGGGCAGTAATGACAAACCCAGGAAGTAGATGGATAGTATGGCTGAAAACCAACGCATAGCACAAATGTATGAAAATGATACTATCTCCTGTCGGTTGGAAGCGCAGCCCCCGTATCCCAATGAGAGCAGCTGCCGGCTATTCCATCCACAATATGGAATTGCCGGTGCCGTATTCATTTTCCTCCCACAGACCTTCCGGGTCCAGGATCCAGGTCCTCTTGTTGACGATAAACTTGTATAAGTGTTTTCCTTTGGGCATATACATATCCAATTTCCAACCATCGGCTGTTCTTTGCATATAGATGCCGGGTTCGGACCAATTGATGAACGATCCGGTAAGTGTGACCTGCTTGCTATCGGCATAGCCCTTTAAGAGAAAGGTATGATTAGGGTGTACCGTAAGCAGGTTATTGGTGTTTTTCCCTTTTATGAGGGGATAATAGCTACTTAACCGGAACCGGCCATCCACCCGAAAACCGAGCTGGTAATTTCCTTCCGAAAATATATAGGGTAACTCCCAACCCCAATCCTGCTTCTGCATTTTCAATTCTCCCCACGCCCAATTGTTGAAGTCTCCCGCCACAAGCACTTCTCCCGCGTCCTGATGCCCGTCCAGCTTTAACATCAGTGCTTCGCCCTTCATCAATACCGAGTTCACATAGCCATCATGAGTAGTTTGTGTATGACTATTGGCAGGATCCAGGAACCAGCTACCATCTCCCACAAATTTATAGCTGTATACCCCCTCTTTCAGGTAAACATCTTTCTTCCAGCCCCACGGAGTTTTGTCCATCGGAACTTCATCCCATTCGGTAAAGGTGCCGGCCAGATTTACATTTTTATATGCATCGTAACCCGACAACTCAAAGGTGTGATTGGGCACGGCCATTACAGAGTTGGTATAGCCTGATGGGTCCAGTTCAATGTGCTTATTAAGAGGGTCGGTCATCCAGTCCCCATCTTTAATGAATTTATAAGCATACACACCTGGCTTAAGGTTTATAGTTCCCACCCAGCCTGAATCGGTCAGATGAAGCGGGTTGCTCTGCATGCTCCAGTTGTTAAAAGTGCCGGAAAGATAAACGTGCCGGACATTTTTGTGACCGGGCAACCATACGGTGAAGGTGTTGCCCTTTACTGGTTGCCGATGTTTAGACTCAAAACTATTGGCAAAAAAAGTGCGGTTGGTAAAGGCCCGGGTTTCGTATTCAAAACGGTTGGACTTATCATTATCCACCACAAAAAGCTCTATGCCCGAAGAGTTTCTTCCGGCCAGCTTATTCAGGGGTTTGTTAAAAACACAGACACTGTCAAAAGTGCCTATGAATTCCCATCCGCTTTCGGATACATACTGACAATTATTGACCTTGACCAGGCTATCCATCAGATCGCGCGTAAAGCCAATGCTCTCCAATACGCTATCCAACTTTGCCGCATCATAGCTTATGCCCAAGCTTAGGTTCTTCCCTTTTATCTTGTATTTAACCCCTTCAGGTGGCTGAGCCGAAAGCACTGAGCCAAGGAGCATTAATATGTAAAGGAGCCTTATTTTCACCGCTTATAAAGGGTAATAGTGTTTTTAGTAAAGTTAATACACACAATGCGTTGTTTTAGAAATTCATAGCCCAGCATGCCATCCAGGTTTATCCCGTAGGATTCGCTCATGGGTTCAAGGTTCATCACTATGGTATTCATACTTTCAAAACTCTCCCCGCCAATATTCACATTTTCCATGGTCCCCTTGATCACTTCATCGGTTTCACCGTGGGTACCCACTACATTCACCGTGCGACTGATCACAAACTTATCCAATACATCATCATGTGCCTCACTGTTGAGGATATTGAGCTCCGCGCCACTATCAATCCCAAAGCACATCTTATGGTTTTCACAGGCCGTGATCAGCTTTATGATACCGGATGACCAGTCCATATCCCAGGCTACTCCGTCCGTCCTTCTCCTGGTGAGAGCACTATCGGAAATGCAGCTTCCCCTGCCATTGAGCTTATGCAGGTATAACTGACGTTGCACCACATCCAGTTCCAGTTCAAAAGAAGTAAAGAGGTTTAATCCTAACAGGCCCAGGATCTTTATTCCGCGCTTGTTCTCTATATGGCCCAGGGAAACAATGTCCGCATCCACATTCTCAAAATACAAATCGTTTATCTGCAAACGATGCACCATGCGTGTGGCAATGTAGTCTTCCTCGTTCTGACCCTGCAGATCCCCGGCTATACGATCTTTATTAAGTCCCGTCTGCCTGAAATAGGTTTCATTGAGGATCAGGTAGGGCGCCCCAGTATCAAATATGAAAAACCCCTTTTGGCCGTCCACATCCGCTTCGATCAACAACAGCTGTCCGGCCCGGAATACCGGTAATTTAAGACTGGTAAAATCTCCCTGTGGTTTGGGAGTTGCTACGATCTGCCTGAATGTATAATACCCGGCAGGCTTCGCCTCTTCCGCAAGGGCGCAATGAGCCATGAGAAGCAGGCAATATATGCTCAGGTACTTCAATCAGGGGTTTTAGTTTTCGTTGGACCTCTGCTCAAAAATAGCAAGAAACTCTTTTACCGGATGGACTTTAACCTTTGATTAACACTAAGCTGACTAGAGAAGGTGCCAATCACACAAGCCTGGCCTATAATACATAAGCCCCGACAAAAATCGGGGCTTAAGGTTTTATTAAAGCTGTAACAAAACTTCGGCTTTTAGTTCTTACCCATCCATGTTTCACTCCATGCCCGGTAAATCTATCGCTGAAAACTGAACCCTTTGGCTGTCCTTTTCTCGGACAAATGCTTATCGAAGGCTTCAACCTTCTCAGACGAATGGTGACGCCTCCGCTTTGCCTCCTCTTCCGAAATGTGATCCCCACCCTTCCCCGAACCGGGATACTCAAACAGGTAATACACTTTGGTCAGCCCCGGAAACCAGACATTGAGTTTATCCGCACATTTGTGCATGCCGTTACCGTGGCATGGCGCACGGTCCGTATACAACTCGTGAAATTCCAGTTTATCACGGTAGTCTCGCCCGTAGAGCCCCACCAGTTTGATCGAGATGCGCCTTTCCGAATGGTAACCGTAATTAGAAGTAGCTGTCATCCACAAATTTTGACCTGTCCTCCTGACCGTATAATTCAGTCTAGCTACATTTCGGCCTTGGATCATGGTCTTCCGCTTATTGGTTTTTTTTCTCTGCATTTGGCGCGATCGTACATCACTATGCCTCCACAACCGCCTTGCAACACCCTTATGTGCCTTCAGTGAATCCGGGGGCACTTCTTCCAATTCGTAGGAATGTTTTGTGAAGTTCTTCTCTAAGTCTTTTAACTCGGTCCTGAACCAAACGTTCATGTTCTTGGAAATCGTGTTTTCAGCGGCCTGGGACAGTCTTCCTTTCTTACGTGAAGGAGAGTTACGTATGTTCTGGATCGTTTGCAGGGAATAATTCACCTCTTCTTCGCGTTCGGCCAGCCCATCTGGAGACCTAGAAGAAGAACCGGAAGGTTCGTGCAAAGCACTGCGCTTCCGCTTTCGCAACCGGGTACTCCAGGATTCTTCCGGGGCCATGTCCGCCAGGGTAGCCTCAGATCGCTCCGTTACTCCGCTGGAGGAAGATCCAAAAGGTTCATTGAACACTTCTCGCTTCCGCTTTCGCAGCCGGGTACTCCAGGATTCATCTTCTGGGGCCATGTCCGACAGGGTAGCCTCAGGTCGCTCCGTTATCCCGCTGGAAGAAGAGCCAAAAGGCTCATCAAACGCTTCGCGCTTCCGCTTGCGAGTTTGCGGCACAGAGTCCTGCAAACGCTCCTCTCTTTCGGCATCCCGTCTTTGCCTTGCCCGCATGCGCTGCTTGCCCTTCTTGCGTTGTGCAGCGCTACCCGAAGTACCCGGATCTAGCGATTCGCCCGCCATCAATCAGGATTTTTCGATGGAAATAGCACGCACCTGGTAAGCTGAAGCTTTGTCGTCTTCCGGCTGGATCTTTACGCGAATGGCGTTGAGCCCCAGCTTCAGGTAGTCGTGGTAATTCACCGAGGCGTAGTTCAGGTCGCGCAGTGCAATGGCCAGGATGTTGTTCTCGCCTCCTTCCGCTTCCAGGGCATCTACGTACTTAACAATGCTATTTTCCTCGTCACCGTTGATGGTGAAGGTGAGGCGGATATCGCGATCGAGCTTCCAGTGTTTAAGGAAAAGCGTGTAGTCATCACTCGTATCTGCCACTTTAAAATACAACGTCAGTTCCAGGGGGTGTTCGCGGTCCTGTAAAGATGCATTCAGGGCAGTCATCGAGGCTTTGAAGCCCGTCCCGGCCGTATATTCCTCCGAATAATCGGTGGTATCCTTGATCAGCATATTATTGGCGCTGGCGAGGATCTTCATAGGCGTAGCCGGTGCGCCCTCCTGCACGGGCGAAGGCTTCACAATGAACTTATTAGGCACAAAGCCAATGATGGCGGAATTTCGGATCGCCCCTATTGGGTCCATCGCCATGAGGGAAAGATCCAGCGAAGTTTTCAGGGACTGTCCTTCGCCCACATACGGAGCCGAGGCATTGCGGTCTACGTACAAAGCCAACTCTTGCTGCTGTTTGCCATCAACGGTCACGGTGACCGTTTCGTGCGAGGCTTTTAACAGCGTAAGGAAGTGTTGCATGTCGATGGTGTCCTGGTCCGGGTCGAGGCTAAAAAGCCACTTAGCCTTCACTATAAAGTTGATCCCATACATGGAAAGCTGGCTCGGGGGATAGAGGTTCCCTTCACTGTAGAGCCTGAGTGCTACGGAATCGGGCAAGTTGATCCGCTCCTGCTCATTCTGCACTTCACCGGTGCTCTTGCGGCAATTGAAAATATCCCAAGGATATTCCTGCCCAAAGGACCACACCGGGCTTTTCACCGTAGGGTCTACCATGGCATAGGCACCCCAATCCTTCATACTCATGGAAACGGCCGAGGAATTTTCCCGGGACCGGTTGGTGCCGAACTCCCTGCCATAGGTACTGGAATGTTCAGTCGTATCGGCAGTCATATATCCATAGTGCCCGCTAATACCGGAAGAAGTACCTATGGAAGGCCCTCCTTCCGGACTAATATTGGCGTGTACCTCACGGTTTACCGTAATATCATAGCTATTGGTTCCCGTATGCGAGGCCCCCGAGGTTTGCGAAGAGGTGGTTCCCGTATGCGAGCCATCCGTTGTACCCGCATTCGAAGAGGTATTTACCTGGGTATTCACCGTTTGCGGAGAATATTCCAGTAGCTCTGCCTCCACCCCGGGAATTTCAATCGTTTTCAACAGGGTCTGTAAGAATACCGGATAGTTTTCATACGCAATGGTTTTCTCCGGCCGGGTCACCATCCCCGTACGATTCCAAATGTTGATGCGTTGCACGCACTCTACCACAAATTGCCGGTCATTACTGCTGTTCACCGCAGAGGCATCACGCATGCGTAGGTTGTCGAACCGCGCAACGCGGTACTCCATGTATACCTGTCCGATGATCTGCTCGAAACTGTCAACATCCTTAAGGTACAGGTCACAGTGCTTTGTAAAAGTATAGGGGTCAGTGTTTTTAAACATAGCTCAATGTTTTTATAGTTTTTATGTTATTGAAGGAAGTATCTATGTGGTCGCTTTGATGATGTAGTTGATCACATAGTAGGGTTGAAGCGTATTGTGCGGCTTGTCCTCACCCGTACGGGAGGTAGAGTAGATGTCATTCTTAGGATGCGTTTCATTGTACTCCTTGCTCCAGGTATGTGCATAAAGGTTTTCCGAGCCGCTGCCCTTACGGGAGCTTAATTCGTGTGAATGCTCCGGTAATTCTCCGACCTTTAGCTGATGTAACGCTTCCCCACCGTTCGCACGAAGAAGGAAAGGCTTCCCCGGAACAAAGTTCGGCCGGTCGCCATCGTCCTGCACTGTATCCTTTGGAGTGCCAGCTCCTATAAGGGTTCGCCCACGCAAATCAGGGGTATACTCGCTCTGAAGCATACTGATCAGTTCCGGGTATCCATCCGGGATCTTGCTCCCATTACACACCAGCCACCCTTTAGGCACGCTGGTTTCAGTTGCGGCAAAGGCCAGGATGGTTCCTAAGAAGCTTTCTCCCGTGTGAGCCGCTTCGGTGGGTTCAGTCTTAGTGGTGGTGGAAGTTGATTTTCTTTTACTCATGATTTCGATTGGTTAAACAGTTATTAAATTGGTTACAAAACTTGTAGCATGGCCTTGCTTGCTGCGGAGCAGCTTGAACCATTCGTTGAATTGGTGTGGAAATTCCATAAGATGTTTGTTTAAATTTGTTAGAAGCAAATGTGCACCCAGACCACGGGGTGTAACAGACCGGAAACCCTGAATTGCACAGCAGGAAAACCATTTTTCTGACCAGGGAAAACCCTGAAATCAGTCCCTGAACCCACGCGCTACGCCTCATTTAGCTTCGTTTGAAATACATTTGCTATATCTTGGTTCTGAAACATGTTAAACTCCTCAACCCTATGAAAATCATTGTGCGATTTTGCTGGCTGACCACCCTTATCCTTTTTGCATGTCAGGCTCCTCAGGAGGATGCCGGGCCGGACATCCAAACCTCCTCTAAAGCCTCAACCAAAGAGTCATTGACAGAGGATGAATGCATCAGCACCGGTTACCAGGTATTCAAGGAAACCGTGCTGATGTGGAAAAACAGTTGGCAAACGGCTTACCCTGAATCCGGGTCCAGGCAAACCTCCTTTTTCACCATGGATAAGTTGGAGGAACTCAAAAATCTCGATCCGGAAAGGGAGAGAGTTCGCATATACTATGGTATGACCGATGATGAGGAAGAGACCCCAACCTTGCTCCTGGTCAACATCAGTGAATGCACGGACCTCCTCGATGTCGGGGATAACCCTGTGTTGGTGGCAGATGAAGAAGGTGGGCACTTCATTACTGTGGATGAAGCAGCATCCATGACCCGGCTATGGAGAAATTTAATCTCCTCAAAAGGACCCGAATTCATGCCCGTGCTGGCTTATAACTACCACTGGTCGATGATTGAGGGCTTAGGCCATGAAGGCACCCCTGACACGGTATTCATCACCCTCGGGTTGCGCTCCACCGCGCCTGGGGAAACGCTCTTTGCCTCAGAATCCTATACGCATCAGGGTAGCATCGTCTACGTGAATATCCTGCACGCGGCTAACCGGGTATCAGCCTCAAACCACGAATTTGATTTCGCCATGCCCTGCCCACAAAAATGTGGCAAGAACAGTCCCCTCAACACGGATGAGTCTGGTACCGTAACATCCGAATGAAGGTATGCAATGGGCTTTCTATATCGGCTTATGTATTCCTGCTTTGCCAGCGGGATTGTCCATATTTTATTGGAAGCTACTGAACGTGCCGCAGCGCTGGTTCGGTGTGCTGATGGTCATCATCACTTTTCTGTCCGTCTCCGGACGTATATGGGCAGTGTTCGGTCCTGGCAACAACCTTCCGTTCTTCCATACTTACATACTGGTAGAATTTCTCATGCTGATGGTAGTATTTGCTAAGCTACGCACCAGGATACTACCTCTATTCGGATGGTGGAGCCTTGCGGTAGCCTTTTCACTTGCCTGGACCTGGAATGTCTTTTGGGGAGAAGGATGGTGGGGTTATCCGGCCCATATTCACGCCCTGGAAGCCATGATACTGGTGATGATCGCGGTCGCCTGGTTTTTGTCACAATTCAGACGGGTAGAATATCAGAATATCGCCACCACCTTCGAGTTCTGGCTGTGTACCGGCTTGTTGACTTACTTTTGTTCAAACCTGCTGTTATTCGTTTTTTCCACCTTCATCGTTGCGCAGAACAGTCGGGTATTTGATGCGATTTGGGGCACACACGCTCTGCTCGTCATCCTTTTGTATCTTTTATACACCGTAGCTATCGCATGGGCAGTGAAGACTCACAGATCGTCCTGATCTTTATCAGTGCAGCAGCCATTGTGGTTCTTATGGCCGCGCTGGCAGCTGTATTTGTGGCGCTGCATCAGAAGCGAGTGATGGCGTATCAAAAGCACCTGCAGCAATTAGAGACCGATCTGCAAAAGGAAATGCTGGATGCGTCCATTGAAGGCCAGGAGCGGGAACGCAAACGCCTCGCCAAGGATCTTCATGACGGAATCGGTTCGGTATTGACAGGCCTCAACTTTCACCTGAAGCACCAGCTACGACAGGCCATTGACAATAGCAAAGAAGCAACATTCCTGGCCGATGCCTGCGGCATGCTGGAGGATGGCATTGCCGAAGTTCGCAGAGTGAGCCATAACCTCATGCCCGCCACACTGGAGGAATTTGGCCTGGTGCAGGCCCTGGAAGACATTATTGAGCCTTTACAGCAACGAGGCAGCTTAAACCTCGACCTTCGGGTCCGCGGTAATACCAGGCGCTTACCCCCTGTTGCCGAACTCGGACTACTGCGCGTGGTGCAGGAACTTATACAAAATACGGTTCGTCATGCCCATGCATCGCACATTACGATTGACCTGACCTTCGCTACACATCACCTGGAACTCCGCTATACGGACAATGGTAAAGGATTCGGGCCAGATCTGCCAGCCGGGGGCATCGGCATCAAGAACATCCGCAGCCGTATCCAGTCGGTCAACGGAACCCTCGAGCTCAATAATGGGCAGGAAAAAGGCATGGAGGCTCTCATCCAGATTCCTGACACACCGGATCAACCTATAAATTAACTACCATGAATCAACCCATTCGCATTGCCCTTGTTGATGACCACAGGATCGTACGTTCCGGCCTTGCGTCCATCCTCCGTTCGGACAACCGTTTCCTGGTGGTGCAGGAAGCTGCAAACGGGCGTGAGCTGATAGACGGGATGGATATTTCGCATCCCCACGTAGTACTGCTCGACCTGGAAATGCCCGTACTTTCAGGCCGTGAGGCCTTGACAGAAATCCGTGCAAAAGAAAATGATGTCCGTGTGCTGATTCTTACCATGCATCAGAACAAGGCTTTTATTTCACAAATGATGGAGCTGGGAGCTAACGGCTATCTGGTAAAGGACAGCGAGCCCGAAGAAGTGGTAAAAGCTATCGAAAAAGTGCATGCCGTGGGCTTCTATTTCTCCGACCTTGTATCCATGGCCATGCTACACAAGATCTCAGCACCACAAATGAAAGCACCCATTCTCCCTGAGCACGGCCTTACCAACCGTGAGCTGGATGTACTTCAGCTCATTTGTCAGGAAAAAACCACCACCGAGATCGGTGAACTTCTTTTCCTTAGCCCTAAGACCATTGAAGGCTACCGCAAGGTGTTGATGGAAAAGGTGAGAGCCCGCAATATGGCCGGCCTGGTGCTTTTTGCAGTGCGACACGGATTGATCAAGGCTTAACGTGATTCCGGTCGTTATAATACTAATCCATCTCTTCATTATTTACATTTATGGCAACGAAGAAACGGATACCCATACTTTGGTGCACAAAAAAGCCCCGACTTTCGTCAGGGCTTGGGTGGAGAATATCGGAGTCGAACCGATGACCTCTTGCATGCCATGCAAGCGCTCTAGCCAGCTGAGCTAATCCCCCAAAATTTGGACGGCAAATATACTATTTTTTAATTATTTAAAACAGTTTGTTGGGCCAGGGTCTGTTTTTCTGAAATTTTCCTACCCTCCTCCGTCCTTAACTGCGCTGTAGTCTTACGGCTACCGTCATGGCTCCAGCCCGGAGGCCCAAAAATGTAACCCCATGCCTGGCGGGGGTATTTCCACACATCTTTGATCATATCCCGCCATTCATGGGTGGCTATGATCAGCGGATTATAGCTGTTGATGTTTTTCGTAAGCCCGTAGGTAGGTCGCTCCTCTTCGGGGTAAAAAGTACCGAACATACGGTCCCAGATGATCAGTATACCCGCATGATTCATGTCCAGGTATTTAAGGTCCGAGGCATGATGAACACGGTGGTGGGAGGGTGTATTGAAAACTGCTTCAAACCAGCTGGGCAGTTTTTTGATCACCTCAGTATGTATCCAGAACTGGTATAGAAGGCTCACGCTATGCATAAAGAGCATCATAAGAGGATGAAAACCCAACAGTGGCATCCACAGGTAAAACACAAAACCGGTGAAATTGCCGGTCCAGGTTTGACGAAGGGCTGTGGCCAGGTTGTATTTGGTGGACGAATGATGGATTACATGACTTGCCCAGAAAAAACGTACCTTATGACTGCTACGGTGGAACCAGTAGTAGCTCAGGTCATCCGCAAAAAAGCACAATACCCAGGCCCACCAGGCAAAGTCCAGTTCCAAGATCCGGAACTGGTATAGCAAGCTATACGCACCAAATATCAGTGCCTTGGAGAACAGCCCGATAAAAACATTACCCAGTCCCATGGCAATGCTGCTGAAAGCATCCTTGCTATGATAAAAATCGGCTTTCATCCGGGTGGTGATGATCACCTCCAGCACTATGAAGCCCACGAAAAAAGGGATGGCATAATGGATTAAATTCGGGAACATGGATTACACCGTATTTCTTCAAAAATAGCAAGAATCTGCTCAGGTACCCTTTGCCTTTTTCCCTTACTTTGCACCAAAATCTTCCAAATGCTGGATCTGCTGCGCGAAATCCTGGCCGATACCATTTCCATATTTACCATCATGAACCCCCTCTCAGCGGGAGTGGTTATGCTTACTTTGGTAGACGATGATACCACCCGCCACGAGTTTAACACCATTGCGGTAAAAAACACCCGTACGGTATTTATTGCCATGCTGGTTTTATTCCTAAGCGGCACCTACATCTTCAACTTCTTCGGCATCCAGCCGGATGGATTACGGGTTTTTGGTGGCATTATTCTTCTTCTTATGGGTTTTAATATGGTACAGGGCCATGACAAGAAAGTGAACCATCGCCCCCAGGAACAGGTGGCCGCCCAAATGCGCAACGATATCAGCATGGTACCCCTGGCTATCCCGATCATAGTAGGCCCCGGATTGGCCACAACGCTTATCAACCTGAGTATTGGTGCCGGAGGGTGGGAAGATTATACTTCGGTAGTAGTAGCCATTGTTTTATGCTCATTGGCTAATTTTATCATCCTGCGGAGGATGCCTTTCATAAAGAAGAGGCTGGGGGTTAATGGCTTAAAGGTTTTTAACCGGCTTATGGGTCTTATTGTAGGCTCTCTTGCGGTGCAGATGATCCTCAAGGGTTTGATTGGTCTCAACCATTATTTTAACTGATATGGACATTTTACTGGTCGTGCTTTTTGCCATTGGCGGGTTTTTAATAGGGGCTTTGATAAGCTGGGGGCTTATGTTGATGCGTCACAACAAAAGCTCCAAAGCTGCAGAAAACCAAATCAGTAGCTTACAAAATGATATTTCCTACGCACGACAAAAAACTGTGGACCTTGAAAAAGAACTCAGCAACGCCAAAGGCGAAATATCCGCTCAGCACGCACGGGAACTAAAGCTCACCGATGACCTTTCCCGCAGCCGTACCGAGTACGAAAACCTCAACCAACGCCTGAAGGAGCAAAAACAGGAAATAGCACAACTCAACGAAAAATTTGCCACGGAATTCAAGAACTTGGCCAATCAGATCTTTGAGGAGAAATCCAAAAAGTTTACGGATCAGAACAAGGAAAATCTGGGAGAATTGTTGAACCCCTTACGTGAACGTATCCTGGAGTTCCAGAAGAAGGTGGAAGACACCAACACCCAGAGTGTACAGCGCAATGCTGCATTGAACGAGCAACTTAAAAACCTGAAGGAACTGAACCAGCAGATCACCCAGGAGGCTAAAAGCCTTACCCTGGCCCTGCGGGGAGATTCCAAGACCCAGGGTGGCTGGGGTGAAATGCAGCTGGAGAATATCCTCTCCAAGGCCGGCCTGCAAAAAGACATCCACTACATTAAAGAGAAAAACCTGAAAACGGAAGAAGGTAGTAACCAACGCCTGGATTATATTATCAATCTTCCCGATGGCAAGCACCTGATCCTGGACTCCAAAGTTTCACTAACCGCCTACAGCCGTTATTACGATTCCGAAGATGAGGCAGAACAACAACGTTTCCTTAAGCAACACCTGGACAGTATTAACGGGCACATACGCTCCTTGGGCGATCGTAACTACCAAAGCCTTTACGAGATCAATCCACCGGATTATGTGATGATGTTCATTGCCAATGAGCCTGCCCTGACCATTGCCCTGAAAGAAGACCCCCAATTGTACGAGAAGGCATTGGACCGCAATATCGTATTGGTGTCCACCACCACTCTTCTTGCTACGCTCCGCACTATTTCGTATATCTGGAAACAGGATCTGCAAAATAAAAATGCCGAGGAAATTGCCCGCCAGGCGGGAGCGCTGTACGATAAGTTTGTTTCCTTCAGTGAAGACCTGATGAAACTGGGTAACCAGTTGGGAACAGTGCAGAAAACCTATACCGATTCCATGAAAAAACTTACGGATGGCACGGGGAACCTGGTTAAGAGAACCGAGAAACTGCGTGAACTGGGAGCCAAAACTTCCAAACAGGCGGATCAGCGGCTTCTGGACCGCGCAGACTAATCAATCCTTAATCTCAATACCTGCTTACCTTTTGAGGTTTGCACCTTAAGGAGGTATAAACCACTTTTAAGATTCTTCACGGAAGCCTTTCTTCCTTCAAAAGTCAGCTTTTTTAGCCTTTGCCCTCCAAGGGCCCACACCTCCGCACCAAAGTCCTTCTCCCACGGTTCTAAGGTGATGTAGCCATAGGCCGGGTTAGGGAATACGGAGATATCCCTGCGGGTATAGCTTTCTAAACCCACATTTTCGCAAAGTACTGCATTCAGCAATTTCCAAAGCTCATCATCAAAACCGGATAAAGCCGGTAATGACTGGCTAGCAGCTTGGCCGATACGAACCACTACCAGGTCTTGACCGGGCACCACATAAATACGCTGGTCATTCTTTCCTGCCGCCATATAGAGATCTGCAGGAGCGGATGGAATTATAGACCCGTTAAAGGGAAAGTCTATTCCCGGTTGTCGAAAAGTACTCTGCCCATTCAGCCACCATAAATAGCCGTAGGCTTCATTATGCACTTGTGATGGATGGACCATATCGTAAAAATAGGCGGAATCACTCAGGATGGGTGTATTTCCCCAATACCCTTTGCTAAGGGCCAACAAGCCAAAGCGGGCCATGCTGCGGGCGGTACTGAAAAAAACATAATTTACCCATAACCCGCTGATGCCGGTGCTTTGCGAGAGTTGCTGAAAAGTATATTGATTATATGTTTTACCGGAAGCATTGGCTACCACATCCTGCAAAAGACGGTATGGTGCGTTATGATAATACCAATAGGTGCCCGCATCATTTTTATACAACAGGCAAGTATCCTCCATACAGTCGAGGTCCGGAACAGTATAGTCCAGCCCGGTGGTCATACGTAACTGCTCCTTTAAGGTAATCAGATCTTCCTTGGCCGGAGGAGCCGAGGTCCAACCCACCCCCAGGTAATCAGACGTTTTATCATTGATATCCAACAAGCCTTGTTCCTGAGCCATTCCCACCAGGAAGGCGGTGAGACTTTTACCGGCCGAAGCCCAGTACCAGATGGAATCTTGTGTAAATGCCCCGAAATATTCTTCATGTGCGATCTTTCCCTGGTGCAGGATAATAAATCCTTTAGCGTGAGTATCTTCCAGAAATTCAGAAAGAGTGTCCAATTCCGAAACACACCAGCCTAATGAGGCGGGGCTAACGGTATCCCACTGGCCGGAAGATACGGGCGGGTAGTAGTATTGGGCCCCAAGCGGACCAGTGACCAATAATAATGTATAAAGAAGACACCGCATTAGTTAAATATACGGAAGACGCGCTATGCGCGGAAGGATTAAAGCAGTTTTTGGTAAAGCCGGTAGTTGTGATCATCAAAGCAAATAAAAGTTACTTCAATATCATCTTCCCCGGACGAAAGGAAGTTCTGAACACTGGCCACGGCCACTTCCGCAGCATCTGGTTTTGGAAAACGGTACGCTCCAGTGGAAATATTGGGAAAAGCCACACTTCGCATTTTCTTTTCCCGACAGATATGAAGACTATTGATATAACAACTGGAAAGAAGAAGATCTTCATCTTTAAGGCCGTTGTTCCAAACGGGCCCAACGGTATGGATAACCCAGTTGCATCTAAGATTCCCCGCAGAGGTTATCATGGCTTTTCCGGTGGGTAAAACTCCATTTTTACGCACCCAGGCTGCACATTCTTCCAATATAACAGAGCCGCCAGCGCGATGAATAGCCCCGTCAACACCGCCACCTCCTTGTAAAGACGAATTGGCAGCATTGACGATGGCGTCTCCTTCGAAAAGAGTGATATCCCCTTGTTGCAGGTGGATCATGTTATTAAACTCCTCGTCCTCCTATCAAACGGAAGATGATGGCGATAAGGGCAAATACCAGTAAGATATGAATGAGTCCACCCAGGCTAAAAAAGAAGAAGCCGAGCAGCCATCCTATAACCAGTATGATAGCGATCAAATACAATAAATTGCTCATAGGGAAATAATTTAGGTTAGTAAAAAGTACCGGAATGGCCCGGGGCCATTCCGGATAATACTATATGCTGCTTAGTCACCCAGGTTTACACCCAGAGAAGCGAAAATGGTGAAAGCACGGTTCTTAAGATCCTGCTCTTCATCATCGATCTTCAGGATCTTGGTCATACCAATATCATAACGGGCATCAAAGCCTAGAAAAAGGCCTCCCACCTGGAAATCCATTCCGGCTCCAAGAACAACTCCATAGTCAAAGTCATTCACATCAGCCTTTCCTTCGCCACTAAAAACAAAGGGCCCTATCACTTCCTGGGAGTTGAAATTATTATCCAGTTCAAAAGCTCCATAAGGACCTGCATAAACGAATGGGAAAACAGTTTCTCCTACGGGAACCTGAGCTTTAATCAAAAGGGGAATCTGCAGATAGTCCACGTTAAGAGCAATTCCATCCGGATCATCATCGGTGATGGTTGTAGCTCCGCGTTTGGAGTAAAGTATTTCCGGCTGGATGCTTACAATTTCTCCGGCATTGGCCTTAAAAAAGAATCCTCCGGTAAAATTGGACCTTCCTTCGGTCTCACCTGGGGCATCATTACCAGCAAGGGTGGAATTGGTATAGCCTATCTTAGGACCAAAACTCAGTTCCTGTGCATTAGCACGGTTTGAAAATCCCGCCAATAAAACGGCCGCCATTGTAAGTCCGGTGGCAAAAAGTGTTCTTGTTTTCATAATTATAGGTGTTATTTAGAGTGTTACTTGTGTTCTTCCATTAATATGACAAAAGGCGATAATGTTTGGCTGTGGCTAAACGCAATGCGTAAAATCCCTATAAAAGGAATGGCCAGTATTAAACCGGCAACCCCCAGTATTTGCCCACCTAGTATCATGGCTATCAACGCAATAAGAGGATTTATGTTTACTCGCGATCCCATTATGTTGGGAGTAATGAAATTGCCTTCAATAAATTGAATTACCGCATACAGAGCCACTACCCCCACAGCATACCAGGCCGAGTCCTTGGTTACCAGGGCTACCAGGAAAGGGAAAAGGCCTCCTACAAAATTTCCGATATAAGGGATGATGGTAAGTATAGCCGAAAAGATGCCGAAAAAGAGGGCGTACTTGATACCCAGCAGCAATAAGCCCACCGAGTTCAATACCGCCAATATTCCTATTACGATAAAAAGGCCAAGCACATAACCCTGTATTACCCCCTTAATCTCATCAATACGCTCGCGGGCCATTCCCTTTGCACCATCAAATAATTGAATTACAAAGGCCCTGAATTTATCCTTGTATAATAACAGAAGGAAAATATAAATAGGTATTTGCGCAACCACCGTCAATACGGAAGAAGTAGTTTGAAGAAGACCGGTAAAAAGACTACCGGCATTATTCCCAAGGTTGTTGATCCATTGATCCTGTTGAGGAGCAGAAATACCCATTCGTGACTCCAGGGTATCTCCTATATCCTGCACCAGAGCAATAACCTTACGTTCAATGGAGGGGAGATCTTCAATGAGTTGGGCGAGCTGAAACCCGCTGTAGGTTAATATACCTCCCAGTATCAGCACAAAACTGAGCATAGCCAGAAGAATAGCTGGAATCCTGGGAATTTTTACTTTTTCCATCCTCTTCACCAGAGGATTGAGGATCATTACAAAAAGAAAGGAAATGGCAAGAGGAACGATAACTACTTTAGCGACAATGAGCAAGGCAACCAAAAATGCGAGGACAATACTAAGCTGGCTGAATATCTTCACCTTTTCTTTAAAGTTCTCCGTCATCCCGCTGTATTTGGTTACCCTGCTCTAAAAGTAGATAGGTGTTATTTGTTAGCATGAACCCATATAAGCAAGTTTGTGCCAAAAACTCAGATTTAGGTTAATCGACTGATTTTCAATATTGAAATTAACAATACTGCTACGACCAATACTAATAATCCTTTCATTTTGACAGGGTGGTTTTTCTAAAGCGAAAAAATAAGACCCGATTCCCGGGATCTTTCCTGGATGAAGGGAACGACCTTAAAGCAGAGAGCAAAGCTTTCAGATGATTCTAAGTTTTACACTGTCAAACTCCCTCCTTGGTATGTATTTTGATAGGGTTAAGACGTTAAACGCTCGATGCTTTGTGTAGGTAAATTTTTGTGTTAAACGTTCTTTAAAGCAGGGTATCGAAAAAAAGAAAGCCCCCTCATGGAGGGGGCTTTTATATTTTTAGGAATCTATTTTTTCCTTTTCGCGCTGTTCAACAATCTCGTTGGCGCGAGCGATCGCCTTTTTAAGCTTATAGTCGCTCCAATAATTCTTGTAGTACTTATTCACAAAGTCGTCAAGCTTACGAATTACAAACACATTATAAGCTCCCTGCAGTTTACCCAAGCTGGAAGGGTTCAGGGTACGCAGGCTGAGACTGAAGCTTCCGTCCACGTAATCCATATAGTGCCAGATACCACTGGGCATAAACAAGGTATCTCCATGGTGAAGGTCACAACGGTAACCGTGAGCATATTTCAGCGCAGGGTACTTTTCGTAATCAATATTGGAAAGGTCTGCAGCACTATGTGTAGTAAAAGGTAACTTATACAGATACTTGGTTTGGCTTTGATCAAACAGCGTCACCCGTTTGGTGCCTTTGAACTGTGTAATGAATACGTTGGACAGGTCGATATCGTAATGCAGTCGTACATTGCTTCCGGCACAACCAAAGAACATATAGGGGTAATCTTTTAACCACCCTTCCATAATGGGAGGAAAGTCAAAATCATTAACCAACTCCGGTACCAGCTTAAAAAGGTTAAAGAGAAATATCCGCAGGTCCGACTTCACATCGTTTTCCAGCATATCCAGGTATTCACTGAATGGTACTTCTTTAACCGGGGGCATTTCTATTTTAGTAGGTTCATTATCCTGCCATTTGCCGTGTAATTTAACCTTGTGCTCCCCAGCCTTCTCCTTTAAAAAATCATAGGTCCATTTGCTGAGCGCAGGCCAGTTCTTCGCATAATTCTTCAGTAAAACCGGCTTAGCCGTTTTTACATACAAATTATGAAAGTCTTCTGGTGTTATGTCTTCAACAACATCGACAGGATGCAGTTCCATCAAATCTATTTTAGGTTTGAATCTACAAAATTACGGAAAAAACAAACTTACGCAGCCTTAGAATTGCAGGCATACGTTCTTGGGCTCCGTAAAAAAGTGTAGTGCCTCGTACCCTCCTTCTCGCCCTACACCGCTGGCCTTCATACCTCCGAACAGTGTTCTCAGATCTCTTACCAGCCAGCAGTTTATCCATATAATTCCTGAGTCTACTCCTGCTGCAACACGGTGGGCCCGGTTAAGGTTGTGCGTCCAGATAGTGGCTGCCAGACCATACGCAGTAGAATTGGCCATTTTCAAAACCTCTTCTTCTGAATCAAAGGGAGTTAGGGTAACCACCGGCCCGAAAATTTCTTCCTGATTGGTACGGCAGGTGTATTCCAAACCCTCAATAACCGTTGGCTCAATGTAATATCCTCCTGAGAACTCTCCTTCCTGGGGAGCAGTTCTACCACCGGTAAGGATACTACCTCCTTCTTCTTTGGCCAGCTCAATGTACCCAAGTACCTTTTCCATATGGGCCTGGGATACCACAGCGCCCATTTTACTATCCTCCCCTTGCGGAGGGCCCACTTTAAGGGCTTTCACCCTCTCTACAAAAGCCTTTTTGAACGTTTCGTAAATAGAGCGTTCTATAAAAATACGGCTCCCGCACAGGCAGATTTGGCCCTGGTTGGCAAAAGATGAAAGAACTGAAGTTTTTACGGCTTTATCAAAATCACAATCGGCAAAAATGATATTGGGGTTTTTTCCGCCCAGCTCTAACGAAAGCTTCTTGAACATGGGAGCAGCAGTACGGGCAATATGTTCTCCGGTTTTGGTCCCCCCGGTAAAGGAGATCGCCTTCACCTCAGGGTGTTCGATAATAGGCTGTCCGGCACCGGGACCCGTACCATGCACTATATTGAGCACACCAGGCGGCATTCCGGCTTCCATACAAAGCTCCGAAAGGAGATAGGCTGTCATAGGGGTAACCTCAGAAGGCTTGGCTACCACACAGTTGCCTGCGGCCAGGGCGGGTGCAATTTTCCAGGTAAAAAGATACAGCGGCAAATTCCAGGGGGAGATACAGCCTACCACCCCTATGGGCTTGCGCAAAGTATAGTTGAAGCCTGACTCTCCCATATTGTAAAAGGGATCCTCATCGTGCAGGATCGCTGTGGCGAAGAAGGAAAAGTTATCACGGGCTCTGGGAATATCCACCGTTTTGGCCAACTTCAAGGGTTTTCCGTTATCCAGGCTCTCAGCTTCTGCCAGACGGCCGAGGTTTTCATGGATAAGGCCCGAAACCCGGTTCATGATCTCCGAGCGTTCTTTTGCGGTCTTGGCGCTCCATCCCGGAAAAGCCTTTTTGGCTGCATCCACGGCCAGTTGAACATCCTCGGATGAAGAATCAGGGATCAGGGAATACACCTTTCCGCGTGAAGGGTCATAATTATCCAGGTATTTTCCACCGGCAGGCTCCAGCAGGCGGCCGTCTACATAGTTTTGTATCTTCTTCATTTTTGCAGTTCCTTCAGTAGTGTTTCCATAGTCATTCTCGTACGCCTTTCACGTGTTTCTTCCTTTTTTCCGGACAGGATATATTCCACGTATTCCCGCTGGTGCGTATAGGCCATATTCCGAAAATAGGCTTCCACTTCAGGATGCTCCCGGAAAGCAGTGAGCAGGATATCGGGTATCTCCACGATCCGGGCTTCCGTATCCAGTGAAAGTACTACTTCCACCTCATCTCCGGGGCTTTTGTGGAGAGCCTTCCGCACATCCTTGCGAACCCCTAAAAGATAATCCGGGCCTCCCATACGCATCAGGCTGCCCCGATAAATTACCTTACCATCAAATACAGCCTTTACTTTGGGCCGGCCGGAACCAAACACTTCTTTGGCGTCAAAAGGAACCTTTACCCACGCCCCTCCGTGTGTAGCATCATGCTGGATAGGCGCAATAAAAAGGAACTTTTGCTCTTCGTGCATACCTTAGAGATTAGGGGTGCGTCCACCGTCTACAGGGATATTCACCCCGCTGATGTAGGCTGCAGCCGGACTGGCCAGGAAGGCTATAGCGTTAGCCACCTCCTCTGGTTGCGCGAAACGTTTTAAAGGAATCTGCCCCTTCATGGCTCCACCGACTTCTTCAGGCGACCGGCCGGTTTTGCCAGCTTTATTTTCAATGATGGAGGTAAGCCTGCCTGTTTCGGTAGCCCCGGGAAGAACGTTATTGACGGTTATCCCGAACTCGCCCAATTCATTAGCCAGGGTCTTGCTCCAGTTAGCCACGGCCCCACGCACCGTATTGCTTACCCCCAGGTTTGGCAATGGTGCCTTCACCGAGGTACTGATGACATTAATAATACGGCCGTAACCTTCTTCTTCCATTCCCTTCCAAAGCAACTTCACCAACACCTGGTTACACACCAAATGGCGTTTGAAGGCACTGACATACGCCTCCACCTCTGCCTGATAGGCTTTCCCGGCCGGAGGCCCCCCCGTATTATTTACCAATATGGAAAAAGGCTTATTCCTACCGATATAGGAGAATATGACACTCTCCAGGTTAATAGGATCATCAAAATCCGCTACCAGGAAATCGTGTTTTTGCCCGGAAGGAGTGGGTAATTCCTTCCGCACAGCTTCCAGTTTTTCTTCATTTCGGGCCAACAAGGTTACTGCCGCACCCATGCGCGCCAGTTCCATAGCCGCGGCCTTTCCTATTCCATCTGAACTACCGCATACCAGTGCCTTTTTGCCACTGAGGTTTAAATCCATACTTAGTTATCTTGACTTTTATCTGATTCTATTTCTCCATCGCGCAGGCGAATAACCCTCCTTGCGTGGAGGGCAATATCTTCTTCGTGGGTTACCAGTATCACCGTATTGCCTGAAGCGTGTATGTGGCCGAAAAGGTTCATGATCTCCACCGAAGTTTTGGTATCCAGGTTACCGGTAGGCTCATCTGCCAGTATAATAGAAGGCTTATTTACAAGGGCTCTCGCTACGGCCACCCTTTGTCTCTGCCCTCCGGACAATTGATTGGGGCGGTGATCCATACGATCTGCCAGGCCTACCTGGTCCAGCACTTCCTCGGCTCTTTCCTTACGATCTTTGGTATTCATGCCCGCATACACCAACGGCAACATTACGTTTTCCAGGGCAGTAGAGCGCGGTAACAGGTTAAAGGTCTGGAATACAAACCCGATCTCCTTATTACGGATCTCGGCCAGTTCATTATCCGTAAGGCGGCTCACATCCTGCCCATTAAGCCAGTATTCCCCGGAAGTGGGAGTGTCCAGGCAGCCCAATAGGTTCATCAGGGTAGACTTGCCGCTTCCCGAAGGGCCCATTAAAGCTGCGTACTCGTTGCGCTGTATGTTAAGGTCTATGCCTTTTAGCACCTTCACTACCTGGTTACCTAAGGGGAAGTTACGAACGATCTGTTTGAGTTGGATGATGTCTTGCACCTGCTTTATTTTCGAACTGGCAATTTAAGAAGTAGTACCAATTTAACCGGATTTTTAACAGCTAATTCTTTTGAATTGGGCCCTTGTAGTATATTGCCGCACTAGCTGTTTTCCGAATGGTATTCAATTCCGTTGCCTTTCTTGTATTCTTTATACTATTCTTTTACACCTACTGGTGGGTATGCCGGAAGGGAACGGTAAAAGCACGGAATATAGTATTGATCGTGGCCAGCTATATTTTTTATGGCTGGTGGGACTGGCGTTTCCTTTCACTCATTATCATCAGTTCACTGGCAGACTTCCTGCTGGGCCAGTATATTTTTCGTGCCCACTCAGGATCATCCCGCAAAACCGGGCTTATCCTAAGCCTTATCCTTAATCTGGGCCTACTGGGTTTTTTCAAATACTTCAACTTCTTTACAGAAGGTTTCGGGGAGTTCATCCATTTGTTTGGTTTAGACCTCAACACCCGCACTCTCGATATTATCCTGCCGGTGGGTATCAGCTTTTATACGTTCCAGACCATGAGTTATACTATTGACATTTACCGTGGTAAGCTGGAGCCAACCCGGGATCCCTGGCAATTTTTTGCCTTCGTTTCCTTCTTTCCGCAATTGGTAGCCGGACCCATTGAAAGAGCCACCCGCTTTCTACCGCAATTCGAAGAACGTAAGGAATTCAACTATAGCCGTACCATAAGTGGCTTCCGGCTTATCCTTTGGGGTTTCTTTAAAAAGGTGGTTATTGCTGATAACCTGGGCCTGCTGGCGGACGCCCTCTTTGCTCATCCTTCGGATTATCCCGGGCTACCCATGTTCCTGGGAGCAATTTTATTTGCCTTCCAGATCTATGGCGACTTCTCCGGTTATTCGGATATCGCCATTGGCCTGGGAAAAACACTGGGCTTCGACCTGATGACCAATTTCCGGAAACCTTATTTTTCAAGAAGTTTTGGGGAATTCTGGCACCGCTGGCACATCTCACTTTCTACCTGGTTCCGGGATTATGTATATATCCCCCTGGGAGGAAGCCGTAAGGGAAGCTTGCGCACGGACCTCAACCTCATGATCACTTTCCTGGTTTCAGGGCTTTGGCACGGTGCCAACATCACCTTTGTAGTATGGGGCTTTTTACACGGCTCAGCCCTCATCCTGGAGAAGAGGTTCAACACCGGGAGGGCGGCACCGGCCTTGATTATATTCCTGCTTTGTTGCCTTTTCTGGATTCCCTTTCGCGCTGAAAGCTTTTCCCATTTCACCCTGATCGTACAGCAACTATTCCACCTGGACGCTCCTTTTCACTTACCTGCACTTTTTGAAACAAATCTACCCAGGCTTTGCGGCACGGCTGTGATGCTGGTCCTGTGGCTTATCATCGAAAAACGAATGGGTGAACACAACTTTAGCACCTATATGAGTAGCTTCAGTAAGCCCAAACGGCTTATAGCATACTACGGATTGCTACTAGCCATATTGGTACTCGGCAATTTTGATGTAAAACCTTACTTCATTTATTTCCAGTTCTGATGCGAAGACTTACGCTACACATACTGTTCTTCCTTCTACCACCGCTACTGGTTCTGTATTTTTTTCCGGTTAGTGAAAAAGCCATTTTTGCCGGAATTGAAAACGACTGTGCGGGAAGAGGCAAATGGGTATACCAGCGTCTTTATCATAGTAAAACACCGGTTGATATGGCTATGCTGGGCTCATCCAAAACCATTCACTCCGTAAATTCCGAAAGACTGGAACCCTACTTATCCGGATGGCATGTGGCCAACTTCGGCTATTGCCGGTACGGGCGTAACCTGCAACTCAGCCTGCTGAAACGGATACTTTCGGAAAAGAAGCCAAAAGTGGTTATTATGGAAGTGCGGGCCGAAGAAAACCCTTATAGCCACCCGGTATATCCCTATATCGCCACCAACGGTGAACTTCTTACCAATTACCCCCTGTTCAATAAGGACTGGTTAAGTGATGAGTTCACTGCAGCTCAATACCGCCTGCAACTGATACAGGAGTTGCTCCTCCAGCCCGATTCTTCCACTACTTTTTCCGATTCGGACAAACAGGAACATTCCTTCCAGCCTCTTATGGAAAAAGCTTCGCGAGACGACCTGCGCAATATGAAAGAAAAACGGCAAAAAGGAGATCAACGTTCCTCCTGGAAAAAAAAGCTGGACAATACCTTTCCATGGCATTACCTACAACAAATGGCTAAACTTTGTGAGGAAGAGGGGGTAACGCTCTTCTTTCTCTACCTACCCAATTACGGGGTTCCTTTAAGGCAGCCGGTAAACATAGAACGCTACCGGGAATATGGGCCTGTATTGCTGCCTCCGCAGGCCATATTGGATGAGCCCGAAAATTGGGCGGACCCCAACCATCTTAACTACAAAGGGGCAGAATTATTGACCGATTGGCTCGGTGAGGAATTAAGTACGCGGGTGAAATAAAGGCATTACAGCTTTTGCCGGTACAGCTTAAGTTTTTGGTAATCTTCGTCCGAATGATCCAGGAAATAGGCTACCCCATTGCGGATCTTAAGGCCACAGGGAAAGTCGAACTTACGGATCTCAACGCCACGGATCGGGCTAAAATCTTTCTGGGAAAGCTCCATAAGCGTAACTATTCCCGCGTGTTCATAGCGTGCGTAGAAAATACCGGTTACTACATCCTGCAGTATCTCCTCCACAAAATCCTTGTTCTTATGATGATTAATAAAATATCTTTCGGTTACTTCTCCCTCTACATCCAGCACCAATACAGAGTCATTCAAATGGTCAAAAAGGAAAGCTCCCTCCTGTGTAGCAAACAAGGGATGATATACAGGGATAGTGAGTATTCTTTTGTACCACTGCATATTATCCCATGCTTTTTTGGCCCTTCCCAGGTCTTTCACTCCGATATCGCCCATGCGATTAACACCGTTCATCATGGCAGCAGCCTCCAGGCCATACTCTTGGATGGATAACGCATCATCCATATCCACAATTCGCTTGATCAATTTACTATCTCCTCCCGCCATGGGGGTTTGAAACACATCCAGCATCTGGTTACCAAACTGCAGGAACTGGTAATACAGGTTATGGGGATTGGAAGCTACACATGGTTTCACCTTGGTTTCAAACCAGTTATTATCTATGGAACCGATCATGTGGATCTTATTGCCGGCAAAGCTCAGCCCGTGCACCGCGTTATTTCCCTGCATATAGATATGTCCGAGACAATCCTCTACAAAAGACTTTGCAGCCACATCAATATCCAGGTTGGCCAGTGAATCTTCTGCTTCATTGATCAAAGCCAGTTTATAGTCCCGTATTCCCTCGCGCAATAGCAGCAGGGTATAATCATCTACAAAAGTGAAATCCAGTACTGCTATGTTCCTATGTACATAAAATTCTTCGTAGCGCTTGCCTTCAATAGTAGCCGGTAATAATTGTTGCGAGCGGGGTTCCATGCGGATAGTTATATCAAGCCTCCGGTCTGCGCCAAAATCGGTTTCCTTTATCTCCCGGTAATCAATGGCGTATCCGATAAAGCTCACTTCCAGGAAAATTGGAAACTCGCGTAGTTTCAGCTCAAAACGCCCGTTTTTATCGGTAGCATCTCCGGCCATGCTGATACGGTCTGCCACGCTGGCCCCGACCATAGGTTGGCCGGTTTCATCCAGAACGGTTCCTGTAAGGGTATAATAGGGATTTTGCTGGGCACAAAGCCCGGCAGCACTCAGACAAAACAGGAAGAAAAGTATCCTCTTTACCATAGCATGCACTTACTGTACAGACTGGTGAAGATACAAATCGTTGCCTGATAGATACTTATTACTCGTATTCGCTTAATTCCAGCCAGCGCATTTCCTTCTCTTCAATCGCGGCATTGATCTCATTCATTTCCCGCGATAGAGACTCCAGGCGTTCCGCATCGGTAATTGCTTCTTCAAAGGCTCCGGCAATTTCGGCCTTACGGGCTTCCAGATCGCCCAGTTGCTTTTCCAATTCTTCCATTTCCAGGCGCTCGGCATAAGTGAGTTTTGTTTTTTCGTCCTTACTTTCGGAAGGCTTGGCCTGGCTTTTTGCCATGCTTTTGGAGCGTATCTTTTCCAGCTCCTCCTCCCGTGCCTTTGCGGCCGTATATTCGGTATAATTACCCGGGAAGTCCCGGATATGCCCATCGCCTTCAAATACAAAAAGGTGATCCGTCAGTTTGTCCATAAAATAACGGTCGTGGGTAACCACTATCAGGCAGCCCCCAAACTCCATCAGAAAATCTTCCAGCACATTGAGGGTGAGGATGTCCAGATCATTGGTAGGCTCATCGAGGATCAGGAAATTGGGGTTTTTCATCAGGATGGTCAGCAGATAAAGCCGCCTTCTTTCTCCACCACTTAATTTAGACACGTAGGTATACTGATGGTCTCCCTCAAAGAGGAAACGTTCCAGCATTTGTGAAGCGGTGATGTTCCGGCCCTTTTTACCGATGGGAATGTACTCCGCTATTTCCTTCACCACTTCTATTACCCGCTTATCTTCATCCAGTTGGATACCTCTTTGGGTATAAAAGCCAAACTCAATGGTCTCACCGGTAACGATCTTGCCCCCCGTGGGCTCCTCTTCACCCGTAAGCAATCGCAGAAAAGTGGACTTGCCCACTCCGTTCTTTCCGATGACACCTACCCGCTCCTTACGCTTGAAGGTGTAGTCAAAACCATCCACGATTTTCAAATCTCCATAGGATTTACGTAGGCGATGCAGTTCCAGGATCTTACTGCCCAAGCGGGTCATTTTAATATCCAGTTCCAGTTTTTCATCTTTAACGCGATGGGATGCTTTGTCTTTCAGATCATGAAAAGCATCAATACGCGCTTTGGATTTGGTGCCCCTTGCTTTGGGTTGCCGCCTGATCCATTCCAGTTCCTTGCGCATAAGGTTACGCGCCTTATCCGTATTGGTGGCTGATATTTCCTCGCGCTCCGCCTTACGCTCCAGGAAACTACTGAAATTACCGGGATGCTGGTAAAAGGTCTGTCCTTCCAGCTCAAAGATCTGGTCACAGATATTTTCCATGAAGTAGCGATCATGTGTTACCATGAACAGCGTTATAGATGGCTGTGACAAATACTCTTCCAGCCATTCTATCATTTCCACGTCCAGGTGGTTGGTAGGCTCATCCAGGATCAGTATATCCGGTGTGGAGATCAGGGTTTTAGCCAGGGCCACACGCTTACGTTGCCCTCCGGATAAGTGATCTACTTTAAGATGTTGGTCTTGTAGTCCCAGTTTTCCCAGTATCTGCTTTACCTGTGCTTCAAAATCCCAGGCCTGAAAACGATCCATATCATCAAAGGCCTTTTGATAGGCCTCGGTATCTTCCGGTTTTTCCAGCGCCTTCTCATAACCGGTAATGGCCCTGGTCATGTCATTATCAACCGCCAGCACACTTTCCAGGATGGTCCGCCCTGCTTTGAGACCCGGATCTTGTGAAAGGTAGCCTACCTTCAGGTTTTTTCGAAAAGTTACCCGTCCGGCATCCGGCTGATCATCTCCGCTGAGAATACTGAGCAATGAGGTTTTACCGGTTCCGTTCCTGGCTATCAAAGCCACTTTCTGCCCTTCATCAATGCCAAAGGAAATCTCACGGAACAAAGTCCGTGCACCATAGCTCTTACTTATACTTTCAACGGAAAGGTAGTTCACTGAAAAATTTTGTGGGAAAATACAAATAGTGGATCAGACCCAACGGTCTGGAAATCATGATCAGTTGAGGCCCATATCGCTTAAAAAGAAGACCAGGCGATTAAAATTCTCCTGGATGAGCTTGGGGGTTCCCAAGGTTTCCAGCCGGTGACCGTAGAAATTGTAGAGATCATTCCAGTTGGGATTAGTATTGAGCGTAGCCACGGTTATAGCCCTGAAACAGTATAAGGAAGGGTTTCCGAGAAAGAACTTCTGGTTGCCGGGGTCAGCATTCAAATGGCGATCCAACTGGTTGATGTCCGTAAGGCTTTCCAGGTATTCAAAGCCCCCGTTCTCAAAAAAGTCGGACACAAAACGTATAACCTCTTTCAGCTGGTTCTCTCCATCTGCAGTTAAGGCAAATTCAGGCTGATCTAAAAAATTGCGAAGGTTGGTAAGTACGGTATTCCCGTCATCTGAAAATCCCTTAACTCCATTCACATAGGGCAAAAGAGTTTTTTCCACGATGTTGATACGACTACCAAAAGAAACGTCAAAGTAAATATGTTCTGAGTAGATGGTAGGATAGATAATTACATTGCAGTATCCAGCCCTTGAGGTTTTCCGAAACTGATTAAGCATAGGGATAAACTCATATCCATACCCTTCCAGCAGCGGCTGCAGGGTTTCAAAGAATCGTATTTTCTTGAAATCGGATGTCAGTCCCATCCCTTCTAGGCTTTATTCCTTCAACGTTGTAAACCTTATAAAGTTTCGCTCTGATGGCTTAAATGTTATTAAATTGCGCCACTGTATGACCCGTGATCCTCAAGTTCGAATTACCAGTAAATTACCTCAATCGGGTATTACTATTTTCTCAGCCATGAGCGCCCTGGCACAGGAGCATCAGGCGCTAAACCTTTCGCAGGGCTTCCCCGATTTTGAGGCTGATCCAAAACTTATCAGCCTTGTGCAGGAATACATGCAACAGGGGCACAATCAATATGCGCCTTCGCCAGGCATATTACCTTTACGCGAGATAGTGAGCGAGGGGCGTGAAAAGCAACACGGGGCTCTTTACAATCCTGACACTGAAGTTACCATCACAGCAGGGGCCACCCAGGCCATTGCCGCCATACTTACCGCCAGCATACGGGAAGGTGATGAGGTGATACTGTTTACACCTGCCTATGATTGCTATGCTCCCTATGTAGAACTGAATGGGGGAATACCGGTATATGTAAAACTGAGTTTTCCGGATTACCGGGTGGACTGGCAACAGGTGAAAAAGGTGCTGAACCACCGCACGCGGATGATCATCGTGAATACTCCGCACAACCCTTCAGCCACGGTATTTACCCAGCAAGACCTGGATTACCTGGAGGAGATCACCAAAGGTTCCAACATCCTTATTCTATCGGATGAGGTATACGAACATATTGTATTTGACGATATGCAACACGTTTCGGTCAGTGAGCGCCCTGAACTCTTCAAACGCAGCTTTGTGGTGGGTTCATTTGGCAAAACGCTACACGTTACCGGCTGGAAAACAGGTTATTGCCTGGCTCCCGAGGCACTTACCACCGAAGTACGGAAGATTCACCAATACATGGTATTCAGTGTAAACACTCCTGTACAGTATGCCTTAGCTGAATATTTACGGGAGGTTAGTGCTACCGGGATAAGCCCTATGTACCAGCAGAAGCGGGATATTTTCCGCCAGGCACTGCAAAACTCCCGCTTTAATATACTCCCTTCTCAAGGCTCCTACTTTCAATTACTGGATTACTCTGCCGTGAGCAACCTTGGTGATGTGGAGTTTGCCCGAGAGCTGACCATTGAGCATGGTATTGCCTCCATTCCTCTTAGTGTTTTTTACAATGAGCACACAGATCATAAGGTGCTGCGTTTTTGCTTTGCCAAAAAAGAAGAAACCCTGCGCGAGGCAGGGTCTATCTTAGCAAAATTATAGGGCTTAACTATTTTTAATCCTTGTAGAAGGTTCCCAGCTTCAGGGTCCAGTCATAATCCTTGTATTCAATGTCGTAATCGGAACCGGGCTTTAGGTAATCATTTTTTTCCAGGATATTCCTTACGCCACTTTTCCCGCCAAAGTCACCACTAAACCAGTTCATGAGGGCCGGGACATAAATCTCCTTTTCTTCACGGTCGTATTTAACCTGGCTCTTCAGGTATTTATTGGCACTGGCGTTCAACTGCTCGTAAATAGTTTCGTCATCATAAATTCTAATGGGCGGACAGTCCGCAGCTCCACAGTTAAGGGCGAAGTGAATACGCCAATCTATTTTATCCACCTGGTACTGCTCGTACCAATCATCCCCGAAGGGATTCTTAAAATAACCTTTGGAAAGCTTGGCTGTTCCCCTGCGTAATACCCCATGTTCCAGGTTGTCAAAACTCACCTTTTGTCCGGCAACGGTGATCAGGTCGTCACTGAAAAAATCTCCACGATCTTCATATAGCTTGGGGTTTTTGGTAAGGTGATATTGTATTAATCCATTGTAGGTATTGATCCAAAAGGCCAGCTTCTTTTTATCGGTATCGATCTGTGACTTGAGTTTGGCAGGATTGATCTCCGCAATTTGCTGAACGTATTTATCCGCATTCTTTCCATCACGCATGGCTTGTAAAAGGTTTTGCGAGATCTCTATATAATCCTGGGCGACCAATTGGGCAGAAAACATCAGAAGACCTGCCAGAGAAATTATTCGTTTCATAATTCTTGTTATTCGGTTTCTGGTATATATACGAGAATACTTACCAAAAGTATCAACGCACCGGATAACTAATTGTGCGCAGCACGACATTTTGAAACTTAATTCAGTTTTACCTGCAGGTTGAGGTTAAGACCTACGGAATAAGGGATCACATAAAAAGGATAATCTTCCGTATAAATAGTATTGGTGAAATACATGATGGTAGGTTCAAAGCCTACATTGATGCGCCTGGACACATAGTAGTTAGCCCCCACCTTAAAGCACAGGGAACCGATGTAGTTCCTGTACTCCCGTTCGGAGAGGTCTATAATTTCCAGGGTCTTGTAATTGAGGGTTTGCCCCTTAGCCGCAACAAAGTACAGGAAGCTGCCCCCCATTTCTATATTCAGCCGCACATGATCTGTGGCCCATGGCTGGTAGGAAAAGCTCAGCGGGATATTCAGGTAATGGTAGGTATTACGGCCTGAAAAAGTAATCTGTTCAGTTTGCTCTTTAAGGTTATAGCCCGTAATTACTCCTTGATCATTAATGGTGGCTTCCCGGAAATTGGTAAAGTTATAAGCTACTTCGGTTGTGGAGCTTATATACTCCACACCGGTGTTCATATAGGTGATATCCCCGATACGTTTGCTCACCTCAAAACCAACATTCAGGCTAAAACCTCCACTTTCGGCAGCCTGTACTGCATCGATAAAGTCACGGTGCAACATATTGAATTTATCCTCATCGGCCCGGAACTTACGGAAGTTGTAATTAGGGTATACATTAAGAGAGTAACTCCAGGGGTTTACGGGCTGCAAAGGGCTTACATAGGGGCCGTGATCAGTTTCAATCTTGACGGCCTCAATCGGGGGCCGTGGAGCCATTTGGGGCATCGTGTAGTTCAAACCAAGTCTATCATCATCCACCCTGTAGGCCAGTTTTGGCGGTTCAGAATTAGACCTTACACCACCTCGGGTCCTTTCATCAACATCAGTTACCAGTACCAGACCAAGACGATCCACATCTATAAATTCTGTTTCCTTCTGGTCGGTTCGGATAGACCCCCCCTGCCCAGTGGCGGGCAATAATGATCCCGCCACTAAAGTCAGCTTGTTTTCGTTGGGGGTGTCTGTTCCCGGATCTTGTTTGCCAGGAACCATTGCCATAACACTCGTTTTTGAGGTCATGGTTTTTTCTTCAGTTGTTGCCAGGCTGCCTTGCAAAGGAAGCTGGTATTTAGTTCCAGCTGAGGGCAAAGTAGTATTAGCGGCCACACGAGTCGGCCTGGCTGTTTCACTAATATTGGTATTTTGATCTGAAGCCGCCACATGAGGAACAGCATTGGAGTTGGATACTGAAGAAGATCGGCTTGAAGCGGATACGGTCTGTGCTTCATTCTTTGCCTGTTCATCATCCTGAAAGCCGTTCATGGAAATTTTTTCAGTACGGGGTTCGTACAGGTTCCCACCCCATATCTGGTACATATTAACCCCCACAAAAGCTGCCAGCAAAGCCAGGCTAAAGGCTCCCATCCATATCATCCTGCGCAAACGCTGCAGGTAGAGCGCCTTCTCCAGTTTCTGTTCAAAAACAGACCAATCATCCTGAAAGCTGTTTTCAAGATTATCCAGTCGCTTTCTAAGAAAATTCTCTATGTCGCCTTTTCCTTGCATTTTATAAATAAGCTTCCGTCAATAACTTGGCGAGCAAGCGCTTGGCCTTAGCCAGCTGGCTCTTGCTGGTTCCTTCTGAGATTCCCAGCTTATCCCCAATTTCCTTATGTGTATAACCGTCCAATACGTATAAGCTCAAAACTGTACGGTACCCCAAGGGTAACTCGTTCAGCTTTTCAAAGACCTGTTTGGCCGTAATGGGTTGCTTTTCGATTAGTTCAAAATCCTTAACATCTCCGTCACGCACCTGCACATCGTCCATGCTTACTTTAATGCCCCTGCGTACCTCTTTTTTAATGGCACTGATGCTGTTGTTGATCATAATGCGGGTGATCCAGGTTTCCAGTGACGACTGCTCCCTGAACTTGTCAATGTTCAGGAATACTTTAATAAAACCATCGTGCATGAAATCCTGGGCCTGTTCCACATCTTTAGCATAGCGCCTGCATACATTCAGCATCTTTCCTGCGAATAATTCATAGACCCTGCGCTGGGCAACTTTTTGCCCGGCTTTACAAGCGGCTACAAGTTCATGTTCTGAATTATTCAAAAGAAACTCCTTAGGCTGCAAGAATGCCCCTATATCTTCTATATTGATGATATGTTCGGGTTTGGAGCTCAAGATAGCAGAGTGTTTACAGTGATAGACCCGGCAATTGTAATAAGGTTGCCTGAAGTTTAAATTTATAAAAAGAAAAATTAGATCCTTTAAATAAATTACGTCAGGAAATAGGGATGGGGGCCATCTACATCCGGCAGAGAGTACTGTCAGCCTGCCCGTTTATTCATAGGAAGTTGAAAGCGGGATGACCTATGCAGAAGGCCATAACAGGCAGGCTAAAAAGTATATAGAAAGAGTATTATTTTTCTTCGGCAGGAAGGTTGGCCGTTATCTTCTTCAACTCTTCTTCCAGATTTTTCACCGATACATTTATGGTTTCAATGGCCGAGGCCCAGTTTTCTTTTTCCACCTTTTCCACCGCGTCAATCTGTGTTTCAATATCCGCTTTATCATTCTTCAATGAAGAAATGGAGGTCTTTACATTTGCCTGTACGGCCGAATTGTTAGATGCGGAAACCTCTTCCAGTCTATCAATATCCTCCTGGATATCATCCGCACGGTCGCGCAGTTCCTGCAGTCTTTTTTCCTTGGAGTCTTTGGAATATTGCTCCTTCATCTTTGCGAGCGCGAGCATCTCTTCATGGGCATCCTGAAGGGAAGAATTAGCTTTATCTTCCTGGGAACGAACCTGGCTCAAAGTAACCCCTGATTTGCAGGAAGTGAAAGTTGAAAGTGAAACTACGGTCAGTAAAGCGACAACTATTTTTTTCATACCAAATGGATTCTTATATACCCATTTAATACACTGTGTCGCCTTCTTTTGTTTAGTCCACTATAATCCAACCCTGGGCTTCTACCATTGGCTGGGCCTTCTTGTATTTCATTTCCTTTTTCTCCCCGGTATTAAGGTTCTGGATAACTACCACATCATTACGGCCATAGCTTTTGGCTTTATCCTTAACAATAGGTTGTGCCTTAGGGGGCGCCTGAGGCTCCTGTGCACTTCCCCCTCCGCCACCGCTGGTAACGGCTTCCGGGTGGTTGGTCTGCAGGTTATCGTAATTACTGCGCTTAGGAGCCTGGGCTCTTTGTACCTGGCCACTTTCCTGGTTAGGCAGCTGACCTTTAAACAGGAAGGAAACGATCTCACGGTTGCTCTTATCACGCATGGCCTGGAACAGTTCAAAAGCCTCAAACTTATAGATAAGCAAGGGATCTTTTTGCTCATATACCGCTCCCTGCACACTCTGCCGCAAGTCATCCATATCCCGCAGGTGCTCTTTCCAGCTATCATCAATGATGGCCAGAACGATGTTCTTTTCAAAATCCCGGATCAGCTGACGACAGTCGGTCTGATGGGCCTTCTTAAGATTGGTCACCACCTGTATACCCTTACTGCCATCGGTAAAGGGAACCACAATATTCTCAAATTTATCGGACTGGTTTTCAAACACGTTACTGATCACCGGTTTCGCCATTTCAGCAATGCGCAGGTTCTTTTCACCGTAGGACTTCAGCACGATATCATAAAGGCGCTCCACCAGTTCCAGCTGGCTGCCCTTTTCAAATTCTTCCTGGCTAAAGGGTGATTCCATGGTAAAGATACGGGCCAGCTCCAGCTGGAAAGCTCCGAAATCCTTGGCAGGAAGATACTCCGCCACAATGCTCTCACAGGTATCATAGAACATATTGGCGATATCTACCTGAAGACGTTCTCCGTATAAGGCGTGACGTCTGCGTTTGTAGATCACCTCCCGTTGAGAGTTCATTACGTCATCATATTCCAACAATCGCTTACGGATACCAAAGTTGTTCTCCTCTACTTTTTTCTGTGCGCGTTCAATGGATTTGGAAACCATAGAGTGCTGGATTACCTCACCTTCCTTAAGTCCCATGCGGTCCATCAGTTTAGCGATCCTTTCCGATCCAAAGAGACGCATCAGGTTATCTTCCAGAGATACGAAGAACTGTGAGCTACCGGGGTCTCCCTGGCGACCGGAACGTCCGCGTAACTGGCGGTCTACCCTCCGGGAGTCATGACGTTCGGTACCAATGATAGCCAGCCCTCCCGCTGCTTTACTTTCAGGAGTAAGCTTGATATCCGTACCCCGACCTGCCATGTTGGTAGCAATGGTTACCGTTCCCGGCTGACCAGCCTCGGCTACGATCTCCGCTTCCTTCTGGTGCAGCTTGGCGTTCAATACGTTGTGCTTGATCTTACGCAATTTCAGCGCACGGCTCAGCAATTCTGAAATTTCTACCGAAGTAGTACCCACCAGCACCGGCCGGCCCTGGTCTACCAATTGATTTACTTCTTCGATTACTGCATTGTATTTTTCCCGCTTGGTCTTATAGACCAAATCCTGCCGATCGTCACGGGCTATCGGACGGTTGGTGGGTATTACTGTTACTTCCAGTTCATAGATGTCCCAGAATTCACCGGCTTCCGTTTCAGCCGTACCCGTCATACCGGACAGCTTATTGTACATACGGAAATAGTTCTGAAGGGTAACGGTGGCGTAGGTTTGTGTAGCCGCCTCGATCTTCACATTTTCCTTAGCCTCTATGGCTTGGTGCAAACCATCGGAATACCTCCGGCCTTCCATAATACGGCCCGTCTGTTCATCCACGATCTTCACCTTATTTTCCATTACCACGTACTCCACATCCTTCTCAAATAGAGCGTAGGCTTTCAGGAGCTGGTTCATGGTATGGATACGCTCGGATTTTATACTGAAATCGCGCATCATCTCCTCGCGCTTTTCCGCCTTTTCCTTGCCCTCCAGGCCGGATTTATCCAACTCTGCAATCATAGCACCCATATCGGGCATTACAAAGAAATCACGGTTCTGGGTTCCTTCGGAAAGCAGGTCGATACCTTTGTCCGTAAGGTCTATCTGGTTGTGTTTTTCATCTATGGTGAAGAAGAGTTCATCATCAATGATGTGCATCTCCTTCATCTGGTTTTCCATGTATTTGTTCTCCGTTTTCTGCAGGAGGGATTTCATTCCATCCTCACTCAGGAACTTAATGATGGCCTTGGTTTTGGGTAAACCACGGTGTGCACGCAATAGCTTTTCACCACCAGCTTTGTTATCCCCGCTCTTGATCAGGTCCTTCGCTTCCTTAAGCTCTTTGGTAACCAGCGCGCGCTGGGCCTCCACCAGTTTCACTACGTGCGGCTTTAGTTCGTTGAACTCATGGCGGTCACCTTTGGGGGTGGGGCCAGAAATGATGAGGGGTGTACGGGCATCGTCCACCAATACGGAGTCCACCTCATCCACAATAGCGTAATTGTGTTCCCGCTGCACCAGATCTTCCGGGCTACGGGCCATGTTATCACGCAGGTAATCAAAACCAAACTCGTTGTTGGTACCGTAGGTGATATCTGCGAGGTAGGCTTTTCTCCTTTCTTCCGAATTTGGTTTATGACGGTCTATACAATCTACAGAAAGACCGTGGAACTGGAACAAAGGTCCCATCCATTCGGCATCCCTGCGGGCCAGGTAATCGTTTACGGTTACCAGGTGAACCCCTTTCCCGGGCAGGGCATTCAGGTATACCGGCAGGGTAGCCACCAGGGTTTTACCTTCACCCGTTGCCATCTCTGCAATGTTACCCCTATGCAATACCACACCACCAATGAGCTGCACATCGTAGTGTACCATATTCCAGGTGATCTCGCTACCGGCTGCCATCCAGCGATTCTTCCAGATGGCTTTGTCACCTTCCACACTTACCGCGTCCAGCCTGGGGGCCAGTTCACGATCAAAATCAGTAGCTGAGACTTCGATAACCTCATTCTCCGAAAACCTACGGGCAGTTTCCTTCACTACCGCAAAAGCTTCCGGTAAGAGTTCGTTCAGGAGGTCTTCGGTTTTCTTTTTGGAGTCTTCCTCCAACTTGTCCATCTCCTCGTAGAGGGCTTCTTTTACGTCAATATCCTCCTCGCTTTCCAACTGGTTTTTGATTTCCGCTATACGCGAAGTATTGTCGGCTATATTGTCAGCTATACGCTGGCGGAATTCATGGGTTTTGGCGCGCAGCCCGTTATGGTCAAGAGCGGCAATGTCATCATACACAGCTTTAACCTTATCTACAAAAGGCTTAATCTCCTTGAGGTCACGGTCGCTCTTATTGCCAAATATTTTCTGTAAAAAATCAGTGATCATATTGTATACGGATGTATTCTCTGTTTCAAAAAGGGTAGCAAAGTTAGCTAATCTTTATGGGCTGATAGGTCCAATAAAATCATGCCCTTTTTCCACCCTGACAGTTTGGCCACACATGGTCTTAAATAAAAAGTCTCCCGGCAACGGTGCCGGGAGACTTGCTATCATCACTATATTATAAATGGCACCTATTTGGAAACCACCACTCGCTGTGTTACAGTGGATGCTCCTGCATTAACCACAATCATGTAAGTACCTTCCGCAAGATCTCCAACCTCCGGCAATATCAGGTGAGAACCCCGGGCATAATCAGCATCCAGGAAATCCCGAATTTTACGTCCCTGCAAATCATACAGACCTATAACCACACGGCTATCATAGGGCAGTTTAAAGTTCAAGGTTAGTTGGTCTTTAATCGGATTAGGGTAGGCTTCCACCGAGAGATTATCTATTACTTCACTTTCCTCAATAACTGTAATGGATACCGCATCTTCTGCCCCGGTCTTGCAATTACCGTCCACCCGTATCAAGGCAGTCTTACATGCCCAGGTAGGCTCTGAAGTACAGAGGTTCACACGATAATATCGCTCCGCTCCGCTAGGGAGATTACCGCCTATCAGAGGCGAGCCCTGACGTGCCGCTGAACCGGTAAAATCAGGCGGGTAGCTGTAAGTAGTGGCCAGCTGCTGAATATTAATACCATTTGGGGCAGTTCCTGAAAACCAGTGACCCCACTCATAATCATACGTGCGGCTCCACCAACGATCGCTTTCCTGAACACCAATATAATATTTGGATTCACAACTTGTAGAAGACGCATTCATGGTGATATTGCTCGCACATACGCTGATGGGAGAACCATCTGAAGGTACGGCCACACCATTTATGTTAAAGTTGGGGGTTGCAGCGGTTGAATTTACCACAATAACACCGGCATTAAGTGTTTCAACCGTTTTCCATCCGATACACAGATCTTTTCTCTTACGCAGCTGTACTACTGCACTGTATGTTCCGGGAAGCATAGGAAAATCATACCAGTAGAAATTAGCCCATGCCTGCGACACCTGATACTCCTGTGAGGCAACCTCAGTACCGTTCCTGTAAAGGGTCGCTTTAATGGTATATGGGTTGGCACCACATCCTCCTGGTCCACAATCGGGCACTACATAAGGGTAGCAATAGTCATACTGCACACGAATATCACGTGTAGTAGCCCCGGAAGCACAGGCCGAAAAATCACTGCTTGACCAGGACCAGGATCCTGGAAATGGAAATGAATTGTAACTATAGGTAGAAAAGGTTGCCAAGCTTGCCTTGGCAGGAGTAAATGAACTCATGGCAAATAATGCCATGGCAAAACAGAGTAGTTTAGTTCTCATGATTTTTTTGTTAAGATTAGAAGGGCAAGTATACTGAAAAAAATTCAGCAAACACAATATAAGACTCTGACACACAAATACTTGTGTTAAAAATGTGATAAACTATTCTTTGAATCTAAAAATGTATTTACCTGATAACTAAATTATCGTACTATCTAAAAATTCATTGCTTTATTGAAATAGTGCGAATGGAACAGGTCATCTAAAACGATACCCTAATCGTAAGGCGAACTACTTAATGATTATTACTCCCACTTTGACGGATGAGTTCTTGATCAGTAAGCGGCCCAAGCGGCTATCGTAATTGCGGTACTGGAATTTATTCCACTGCAGGGCATCGTTCTTACGGGAGTAATCCCCGGAATAGCCGTGTTCAGCATCGGCCCCGGAGCTCCGGAAAGGCCTCTTGCTTGTTGCTACAGTTTTAGAGGCGAAGCGCAACGTTTTGCTATGGTCCCTTTTCCCTTGTGAAGGAGGATATCAAGGCGTAGCAAGATGCTACGCCTAGGGGACAAAAAAAGAGGGCTAATATCCATAGATACCAGCCCTTGCCTGATTCATTTTACCATTTTCTTATTGGTTATCAGTTCATTGAAAATAAATTTTAATCCACCTCCTGGTTTGAGACACTACATGGAATGTTAACAGAAAGCTGACCAAAAACAACATACCTCTGAAAGTTCGCACATGTGTTACCCGGTTAAATTAAGATCTAGATGAAACCTATCTCGCTAAAGATGCTTTTAACATCTTCTGAATTGAAAAATGTACCCTCTCCGGGAATAAAGCCTCTCTTACGAGTAATGTCTTTTATCTCTAAAACCTTATCTATATTAGAATTATCCGAAGATAATACCGTACCAACTGACCTCATAACTCTAATAGGGACGAATACCTGCATTTTCCCTTATTCTCTGCGTTTGAGAATTTGGGGGAAAAAACATGGTTGAATCCAATTCTCCAATTTTTCTTTCAATTTCCTGAAAATCACCCTCAGACAGGTGTTCTTTGTAGGCTTTTAGAGTGTCAATGGCAATTTGATCGGATTCGAAATTCGCTAAGCTATACAGATATTTTTTAAGCATTCCTCTTTCAAAATCAGCCTGTAAACTTTTTGAAGCTATTTTGCCAGCTTCATTAAAACCTTGTCTTGCATCAGAGTCATTACCTGATATTTTGAGTAAGATACTCCTGTAGTTCAGGAGTTCAAAACTATTGGGGTGTATCTTGCATCCATTACTAAGCGTTTCAATAGCCTCTTGATATTGATATTTCACTTCGTACATCCAAGCCACCTGCCTCCAAGCATCAATATTGGATGAATCGCATTTCAAATGCTGAACGAAAAAATAACCAGCCGAGTCCAGATAGTGGTTCTTGTCGATATAATATTGAGTACTCACCTCTATATTCTGAATATTAGCATATGCCTCATTTTCAAGACTTTTACACGATCCTGAAGCCTTATCCACAGCTACTGGCCCAGGATCACTACATTTTGTAATGGCTAAAAATGCAAAAAGTACGATACTTAGTTTCATAATTATGGCTTAATAATCTCTTAGTTGCATTAATACTGGTTTCCCAACTATTCCAACTCTCATTAAGCCTCCTACTCGCACTCAGACAAAATATACCTTGAATAGAAAGAGCCCCAAAAGAGCCATGAAATTATAATTATTGAAACTAAAATCACAAAAAACACTGTTAACTTATTGCTACCAAAATATACCGGTTTATTTTTTACTAATCTGACTCCTCTTTCTGATTTATAGAAATAAAAATAATTTACAACTAAAATGACACCCCACACGCTTATCATGTGCCATTTATTAATACTAGTACAGTAAAAACTTACTACAGCTATACTTAATACGCTATTTATTAATAATGATTGTAGAAAACTAATTGCTAATAAAGTAACAAAAAAAGGTTGAGGCGGTATTAAAATCTTAGTGTAAAGATAATAATAGTAATAATAAAAAGCCTTCATTATTCATCATTTAAAGATGTCGCAAGTCTTGCATTCAACTTTTGGCGGAACATATTGATTCTTTATATCTTCTCTATACCATTGTGTTTGGGTTATTAACCTTCCCATTTCCCATCCAATACCCCAGGCGCCTCCCCAAATACCACCAAAAGTCGAAAAAACGTTGGATGCCTGCTCTACCCCCATTTGAATATCGGTAATTTCGTTGGCCTGATGTTTTTCATACACAGTGTATGCATTATAACCTCCTAATAAATATCCCCTAACGTGAGCCCAGAACTAACTTTTCTTGCAAATTTAAACTTTCCTCCAGTATACCCATTACCTCCCCATTCCATAGAATAACTTTTGAAATTTTTACCTGTCCATGTACCTGCTTTTGTATCAAAGAAAATCTTTGAACCGACAGCCAAGCCCGCTTCTATAAATGCAGTACCAAGGCCGGCCATGCTAAAATTAGTAAGCGAGGCCTGGGGGTTTTTAAAGTTTAACACATTCCTACCATCAATCGCAAAATCTGCTAAAGTCAAATCTTTGAATTTCGTAACAACCTCTGTCTTGCCGTCTATAATAACTTCCTCTTGTGTAGCTGTTTCGTAATTTGCATCTACTGCTGCTATTTCACTACTGCCTGCGGCCTTTGCAACACTTGCCAGATCTTGTATTGAGGTTGCTACAAGGCTCCATATGGTTCCATCATCAGACATAAAATAGTCTGAACTCTCAAAATTCACCCAAATGAATTCACCTGTTTCTTTATTTTCATACCCCCACAATCCCGTAGGATCGTATACCGAAATAGGATTGTTGCCCATACCTGCGTAGGGGCTGGCGTACTGCCGGGCAGGGTCGGGGCTCAGCCAACGCTCCAGGCGGCTGTCGTAATTGCGGTACTGGAATTCATTCCACTGCAGGGCATCGTTCGCACGGGAGTAATCCCCGGAATAGTTGTTAGCCTTAGCTCCTTAAAAACATGGTGTAAACCTACCACTCCAAAAGCTGAGAAGGAAGTATAACATGGCGCAACATCCGGTGCAATTAACATACATCCAAACCTAATCCTTACGCTCCATGTAAACCCGATAGATGAAAAATAAGCTTGAACTGTAGAGAAAAATCAGACTTCCTATGGCTAAGCCTGAATTATTATTCCAAGCAAAAAATGGTAGACTAATCAATATCAATACCAATATTACCGCTATTATTCTAGCTTCTACCCTAGCATATATTCCTCTTTCCTTTATTATACCTGATCCAATTACTTTTGCATTGTATAACTTTATATATTTCTCAATTGCAATCAAAAAAGCATCATAATCGTCATCATTATTAAAATCATGGTGTAGAGCAATCCTGCCTCCTTTGTACTTTAAGAAGAAAGATTGAAAATATGCATCAGATTGAATACGGTAAGAATAAACTTCAGACCATTTTATAGTTTTAGCATTTTTTCTCTTATTAAATATTTTCATTCCTTCTTCAATAATTTCAATGTGTAAATTTTTGATAGAAATAAGTCGAGAATATTTATAAACAAGCATGAATGTAAGAAAATTGATTATTCCTGAAACAATAACTTCAGCTCCTAAAAAGAAAGAAAACCCCATAAATAGCATTCCAAACAATAAACTTAGTAGCATTCTCAATATATAGTATTTCTTAATACTAGTTTTGATATGAAAGGATTCCTTCATGATATATCAAAATTGAAAGGTTGGAAATCCCGGGTCCGATCCCATTTTAATTGGTTCAACCAACGTATTGTCGCCCCCAAGCTGTTGCTTCACTCCATCAAATGCACCTTGTGTATCCAGCCAGGAATAAACCGCAAAGCCCACAATTAAATATGGATTTGATATTGTTACAGCAGCTAAGGCCACGGTCACTCCAAAATCAAATGCCTCACTGTATGAAATACCATCACCCGCAAAGAGGTCCACGAAAAGCATTGTTCCCTGAAGAGCCACACCAGCCATTCCAAGTCCCCTGTTAAATTTAGAATACTTTTCAATGGAAGGGTTTACGATTTTCCTAAGTTTTGTTGCTGCGGTTTTTGTATTCTTGGACTGTAAAAATCTCCTTTCTCTCTCTGCAGAGGCAAGAAAACCAGAAGAAATTAAACCCGTAGCTCCAATAGAATAATTTATCATTTCCTTAGGCCCAAAATTACCATTTATGATAGATCCATAAGCTATATTATTCTTATTTGATGGGATATATACTCCTTGACCGTATGAATGGTTTTCTATAAAATCCCGCGCATACGCCAATCTATCTCCGCTCACTGCTGCTTCTATTATAATTCCACCGGAAGAAGGTATGTAATTTCCATCTGCATCTCTGCTTCCGGCAAAGTCCGTCACCATAAAACCATATTGCCCATTAGCCGCAGTAACATCCTCCATTTCCTGCACACTAGTTGCAACTAAGCTCCAGATAGTTCCGTCATCCGTTTCGAAAAAATCACTGGTTTCATAATTAACCCACATAAACTCTCCTGTTTTTTCATTAACATACCCCCATAATCCCGTAGGGTCATATACGGAAATAGGATTGTTACCCATACCTATAAAAGGGCTGGCGTACTGGCGGGCAGGATCAGGGCTTAGCCAACGCCCCAGGCGGCTGTCGTAATTGCGGTACTGGAATTCATTCCACTGCAGGGCATCGTTCTCACGAGAGTAATCCCCGGAATAGCCGTGTTCAGCATCAGCCCCGGAGCTGAGGTAGCGCCTGCCGGGCATGGGGCTGCCAAAGGGGTAGCCACCTATGCAGGTTTTACTGTTTCAAAGAACTACTTCCAAATCAACCCCAAAAGTAAATCTTCAGACAGGCCGTTAGCATGGCCAGGCTTTTGGAATAACAAATGGTTTTTCGGTTCAATCTTTTCAGATGGGTTCTCAGAGTAAGGTTCTTACGTTCAATGTAATTAATGCCACGATTCTTAACTTTATGAACAGCCTTATCAATCAGATTTTGATAGATGTTGAGTTTATCGGTGTAGATCTCAGTGGCACAAGAGTGTGTGAGCGTGTCAATGACTTTTCCTAGCGTTTTGTTATTCCTTCGCCCTACTTTAAAAAATCAACTACTTCCCGGGTGTCTTTGCGGATAGCGTAAGCAATCCAAATTAAACGACTTTTCCTTTCCACATAGGTTTGCAACTCGTCCATTTCGTATGCGTTTCCTATTGAGGCGCATGGTTTTTCAATACCCTTGCTTATGGATAATATTCTTCTAGTTACGGTATTGGCGGAAATTCCCAGCAAACGGGAAATACTCCTTGTCCCACAACCTTCTTTTAGGAGTTTTTTAATTTCCAGATTCGTTTCCGGCTGATAAGCTTTATTCCTATACTTCTCTTGCTGGTACTTCGCACAGAGTTTACAGAACCATTTTTGTGTACCATTTCCCTGCCTACCTGATTTTTTACATTGGGCCGAACAATAGTTACAGTTCATTTTTAACCGCAGATAGACACTTTTAAATGGAAAAGCTCTTTTCAGAGCTTTTACGAGACTTTCTCAGGTTAAAATTAACGGTTATATTTTGAACATCTCATCCGCCTAATAGAAATCGTAATTGATTTTCAATTTGTTAACAAGTCATTTTTGGAAATCAGATACTTTGACACACTGCCCAGTGAGGTCATATACAGAAATTGGGCTATTATTATAAAATCTTGAATACTACTCTCGAAGAATGATTATGTGATTACTAGAATAAGTTTTTAGTAAACTGAAGGGTGAAAATTCACACCAGAATATATCATCAAGGCAAAAGAGCCCAGTAGGAAAGAGAAAACAAAGAAAACACTGAAACCTTTATTAATTTTAACATTCCTTTCGGTATATCTGAACAATATCTAAATACCTTGAATTTTTAATAAATAAGATTCTATTTAACCAATATATAAACAAAAAAATTGGCAAGTAACACAAGCTAAAAAATAACAATTGAGTAGGCATTAAGCTAATTAATTCTTTATAAATTGTAAATGATATCATATTAACTATTACACCAATAAATAATATAGCATTTGCTGATTTTGGAACTTGAGATTTTAGCTCTTCTTTTGTTGTATTATCAACACCTTCAAATATCAAATAATACAGAAAATAGTACGGATTGTATAGCATATTTTATGGTTTAATGGGGTAAGCCCATCCTTTTACTTCCTTCGGTTGAGAGAACTCCTTATTTATCCATTGATCACCCATTTGTCCTAACACGATCCGATAGCCTCCATAAAGAGCACCTGCCGCCAGACCAAACCCCTGAGTTCCAGGAATCACCATAAGGGTAATTATAGCAGCATTCACTGCAGTATCAAAATGACGAGCTGCTTGTGCCTGACATCCGACTATCGCATGACTATAAGGTACAATAGTTTGCCCAACAAGCAGTACACAGATCTGACTGAACATATGCTATATTCTAATTTTTTACGATCCATGTAAACCCGATAGATGAAAAATAAGCTTGAACTATAGAGAAAAATCATACTTCCTATGGATAAGCGTGAATTACTATTCCAGGCAAAGAATGGTAGACTAATTAACATCAATATAACCGCTATTATTCTAGCTTCTACCCTAAAAAGATTATTCACGCCCTCTTAAACCTTCCAATTCATTTGGATTAAATGCTTTCCACTGTTCACTATTCATCATCTTTTTTAAGTCAACAACCACATCCGAGATTAGTACACCATACAATACAGTTATATCCAAATTAGTGAAAATTATATATGTATTAAAATCATTAATTATTGTAAAACCTCGAAGATTATCCTCATTTATGCTTTTCAAATTATTTAACAAATAATCATAGCCTAAAACCGCTCCAGAAAGTTTTACATTTTTTTGCAATGAAGACCTTTGAGAATAAATTTTTATCGTCTCATCTTTATCTAAAATTGCACCTAAATCTACTCTAAAGGGTTCCTTATAAAACGCTTCATTCAACAGTTTCGGTTGATCCGTAGATAATAATAAGTTTATCATTTTTCTTATTGAATCCATACAGTTTAATTTAATCATACCAATGTGGTGCACCTGGTCCATTAGGTTTTTCAACCTTCGCACCTGTAACAATACCAAAAACCAACCACTCTGCCTCAGCAAAAATATCAGGAGACCATATAAGCTCTGATTGCCTGAAAGATTTTTTCAACACAACTCCACCATTTCCAGCTAAGTTAGCCCGCCAATCAGCCACTTGCCTACTGCTTGTCCATGACGTGAACATACTTCTTGTATTATATCTGTTATGCTCGGCAGGAGTGGCCATACCGCCTCTTGGAATAGCTACTCCGTTATAAGCTTGAATTATACCTGGGTGATCTACCCCGACACCCCTATATAATGTTCTTATCTTATCCTTTTCACTATCGCTTGAAACAATACTTGCCGCTGCAGTAATAACTCCGGCAACTCCAACAGTTCTTGTTGCGGACAATAATCTTGTTAACCATGTCCCGGCCCCTTCAAACGTTAAGCCTTCCAGCACTGCCGTGCTCATCCCTGCAGCTATTAAAGTACCTTTTAACTCCGGTGAAAGTGTTCTACCTTTAAGAGAAACTCCTACTCTATCAATCAATTCCATTGGTGTGGAGCAGTTTAAAGCATCTACTATCAATTTTCCATCCTCATTGTAATGAGCCGTAGCTTCCTGTGCATCATAATTGCCTACTCCCGCCTTTTCATCCATTTGTTTCAGGCTGGTGGCAACTAAACTCCATACTGTACCGTCATCGGTTTCAAAAAAATCTGTAGCTACGTTATTTACCCACATATATTCCCCTGTACACTCATTATAATACCCCCACAATCCTGTAGGGTCATATACAGAAATAGGATTATTACCCATCCCCACGTAAGGGCTGGCGTACTGCCGGGCAGGGTCGGGGCTTAACCAGCGGCCCAGGCGGCTGTCGTAATTGCGATACTGGAATTCATTCCACTGCAGGGCATCGTTCTCACGAGAGTAATCCCCGGAATAGCCGTGTTCAGCATCGGCCCCGGAACTGAGGTAGCGCCTGCCGGGCATGGGGCTGCCAAAGGGGTAGTAATCGGTATAGCTGAGTACTACAAGCTCATCGGATACCAGCTCGGCCTCACTGATCACAAAGTGGTCCACACCCACCGCCAGGGGTGGCGGTATGTATACGTGTATACCCACACGGGTACTGCTGGGGTTGTAAAAGGACAGCTCGTACCAGCCGGCCTTATACAGGTCTTCGTATACAAAGGTTTCCCCGGGATTGGTCTGGCTCAGTATGGCCACACGTACGCCTCCACCTTGTACCATCTCGTTGATCTGCACCTTCATGGTGTAACGCTTGCCGGGGCTTACGTCAAAACCTTTTACCATACCCGTATTGCCGGAGGCATCTACTCCCTGCAGCTTCAGATAATTGTCATTGGGGGTATAGCTCACCGTGGTATTGGGGCGCAGGTTCCATACGTGCCGGGTATTGATGAGATCCGAATGTACAATGGTCTGTTCTTCCGTGTGGAAAGTAGCACGTACGTTGCCGATATGGTCTTTCACCTCAAACTGGTAATCCGGTTCGCTGCCCCCGTGTTGCAGGGTAGCCACTTTTTCAATGCCGTGCACAAAATTCTGTTTCAGCTCGGTGCCGGCACCCCCGGCCTCGTATTCCGCCAACGGGCGTCCGGAAGCATCGTAAACGCGGTATACGGTGCGTTGCAGCACTCCGGAGCTGTTGTAATACTTCTGGGTAATGGCCTGCCCTCTTTCGTTATAAGTATTGCGCTGGCGGGTGAGGGTACGGGCAGCATTTTCCACTTTACTCACCAGGCCCAGGCTGTTATAGGTGAGGTATACATCCCTCTCCATATCCTTTAACAGGCGGCCGGAAGCATCATAGGTATAGTTGCCGCTGCTTTGGGTATTCATTTCATCCGCCCATACGGAGGAGCTGCCGGCATCCGTTACGTATTGCAGTTTATTGGACTGCAGTTCTCCACTGCTAATATCATATTGGTAAGCCAGATTATCCATGAGGTTAGAGGTGCCATAGGCCCTGCGTTGCAGGGTGGAAATATTACCGTTACCATCATAGGTAGCATCCATCTTAAAGTTTTGGTTAGCCGCCCCGGAAAAGACCGGAGAACTGCCCGTTGTACCAGCTGAAGCATTGAGGCTACCGGTGGCGGTATTGCCAAAAACGGCCCCGGTAAGCTGGCCCTTGCTGTCATACGAAAAATTGTAGGAGGGCCTTGCTCCTGCATCATGTGACAGTATAATGTTGGGGTCATGATGCCAGGTAACACTTTTCACCAAGCCGTCATAACGGCTGGCAGCAGTACTATTCTGTATCCAGGTTTCCTCTTCTTCAAAGTCACCATCGTAATAGCTGAGGGTTTCGGCATAGAGGTCGGTAAAGAAGGAGCTGGTGTAATCCAGGCCGTCCCCGCCCCGTTCCTTATCGGGATGATGGGCGTTGTTCATCGCCTTGAGCGCTCCCTGCGAGGTATAGCTCAGGTCTACCCCTTGCAGGCTGTTGCCCAACTCCTTACGGGTGAGGTTACCAAGTTCATCATAATAATAGCGGGCCATCAACTTAAAGTGCAGAAGAGGATCATCACTGGCGTATACGGCCGTGAGTTCCTGGTCATCCGTATAATCATACTTCACATACAAGTCATCATTCGCATCACCTTCGTTGTAATCCATGGCAATGACCTTACCCAGTTTATCATGGTGATAGCGAATGGTCCTCACGCCCAGGTCAGCCGTTTGCATGATCACCCACTCTACGGTACCGTCAAAGTTATAGCTGTACCAGGTAGCCGCAAAGTCATTCCATGACTTGGAAACTTTACCACGCAGGTAATGCTGGGTGAAGTTGGCTGCCACGGAAGTGGGAATGTCGGCAGCCTTGGTATCGTATTTAAAATAATGGCGTTCAAAGCAATTGTCATCATTTACCCCATCCTGCTGGTCCTTAACGTCATGTACATTGAGGGCGCCTGCGGTGGTGGGCGGCTCCAGGGTAAAATTCATGGTAATAAGGTTGGCCCCGGGGGGGTACTGGGCCGGGTTGCTACGGTAAATTCCTTTTTCAACGGGCCTGCGGGCACGATCGTAATTGATGTAGCTATACTCATTATCTGCAGCCTGCTGGGCAGTTTGCGCAAACCGCAGGCGGCCATCCGTAGCGTACACCATCTGAGTTACCCCTTCATCCGGCAACTCGGTCTGTACCAAACGGTTTTGTACATCATACGTATATTCTTCCTGTAAGGCTTTATGTTGTATAGTCCCTGCAGTAGAGGTAAATTCATAGGTAAAATCGGCCATCAGGTTAAAGTTGCCATAGGGTTGCATAAGGTCGGCTTTAAGGCTTTCCGGGTCGTTGTATTGACTGAATAAACCGGTAGGCGGCCCCCCTGCTCTCCAGGGCTCGCTGAATTTATTCAGGTCCACCACCCGTATTTCCAAACGCTCGTATTGGTCCAGCGTGCTTTCCGTTAAAGTTAGGTCATCCCTTACCATAGCATAAAGCCCATCCTGCAAGCTATTATTATTGTCAAGACTGCAGTTGCCGGCCGTGGGGTAAGATTTACACATTTTTGTAATGTGCCGGCCATCATCAAAATACTCTACCCACTCTTCCCCGGTGGTTGTATCCTGTATGATGGTTAAGTATTTATGATCTTCCTGATCTATACGTACATCGTAGGCCGCCAAGAGTGTTTTATTACCTACACTATTTACCCCCATAATTTGCACGGTGCACTCATAGCGCATCAAAGAGACCAGCTTATAATCATACTGGCTGGGAGGCGGGGAATCCGGAATACCAAAAGGATCAGTAGGCAGCACTCCTCCGCCATTTCCGTAACTAAGGTACTGTGGCAGGTTCTCAGAAATGTCCTCCGGCTTGCAAAGCACCTGGTGCATGGAGGGCATGGTGTTGGTATAAAAGAATTCTCCTGAGCCTTCACTTTCTCCACTACCACCCGAAGAGCCACCGCCTTCTTCACCCCCGGCCGGTGTGTAAGGATCTACATCATACCATTCATTTTTATAATCGCCAAAAACATATTCCGGGCTATAGGGATACACCCCCTTTACATATACCCCCATTTTAAACAGGCTGGTATTTCCTGAAATGGTAGGTGTTTCCATGGAATACAAAGTAGTGCCCGGAGTACGGTTAACCCCGGCAAAATGCACTCCTCCACGGCTCCTGTAGCCTGTACGCGCATCATAGTCACAGTTCACTCCTTCCGGCTGCACCTTTTTAACCAGGTTTCCCCGCGGATCATAATAATTCAGTTGCCAATCATGATAATCCAGTTCCTGGATGATCTCCGGGTCCAGGTCTATCCAATAGAAGACCATGAAATCACTGAAAACGGTCTCCGCATTGGAAGTGAGACTATAACTTACCCCAAGGAAACTTTCTTCCGTATCGTATACTCCTAACAGATCAATATCAAAAAGACGGTTATCGGTGGTGCTGTTGAATACAATATTGTAATCCACCCCTTCCACCAGGTATTTATGGCGGATCTTGTCATAAAATTTCAGATCAAAACAGGCCCTGCAGTATGTATCGTTAGAAGTATAATTGGTATACCAGCCACCAGGATCAGGATACCTGATCTGAAGGGTGCCGCTCTTAGAAGCCGGAACGTGGATCAGGCTCTGAACGTCTTCTGACAGTTGGAAGGTTGAGCGCTGGTCTATACAGGGAGAAGATCCTCCACTTTTGCAGGATGCCACCACCAGATCATCTGAGTTGGTATAATTTATAAAGGTGTTTCCATTGGCATCCCTTACTACTGATTTAAAAAGCTTTAGGTTATTATTATCCAGAACGGAACCTTCACTTGCCATGTAGGAACCCAAATAGCCGTACACATAATCCAGTTCTGAACCGGAAACGGTTTGAAAGCTGAGTTGCTCGTGACCTCCCCCGGCCCTTAGCACCTCGTTAAAGCCGGTTGTGCTTTCTAGCTCCTCTAGCATATCCTCCGTATAATGATTCCTTACGTAGGGAAAGCTGGTGTTGGAATAGTGAGGCGTACCACTCCCTGAATAATAACTTCCCAGGGTGGAATAAGGTGAAACGGGATATGGGTTGTATTCTTCTCCCTGGGCGGAGCCGGTAGTTTGTTCCAGGTCAAAGAAGTTGTAGTCATATACATCTTCAGTGGAACCCTCAATGGCTGCCGCAGTAGGAGCGGTTATAAAATTCTGATCATAACAGAACACATCCCCGCTCAAAGGGGCCTGGAAGGTTTCTATAGCCGGCCTTCCGTAGCGATCAAATACCACCGCCTTGGCCAGTATCTTATCAGTCTCAAACTTTTTCTGCTGGACCTGCTTTACCTGACCAAAGTTATTCTGAATCTCGACACCATCGGCTATAAGATCATCATCAGGAGAGTAGGTCTTGGTACGGATGTACTTCTCATTGGAAAGATCACTACATTCAAATAGTGATGCGGGGGGGAAGGGTCCCCCTGTGGAAACCGATGATTCACAAAGTGAATAGGATATTGGAATAAAAGCCTCCTGGTCATAAATGGCCATGTAGAATTTTGCCACTGTCCACGTTGACGCATTAATGGAATGGATAAGGTCCAGCTCTTCATTGAAGATCTTAAGAATGCCCGAATGATACTCCAGTTGTAGAACACTGCTCTCCCCCAGATCGGCTTCTATTCCTTCTCCTCCATCAGGAATGGACAGCTTGTAGTCACCAAAGGTCATAAGAAGTTCAGCTTCTTCGATATTCTCAATATCGGAGGGGTCCAATCCAATCTTAAACAGGCTGCCGTTTCCCCAGTCTACCCGGGTAAGATCTATGGATATGCAGAATTCGCTGCTTAGCTGATACCCTGCGGACTGCGCCAGGTTATTATTCCATCCTTTGGTTACGGTTTTAAGAAATCCCTCGTTTATTTCTTCAATATTGCTAAAGCTGTTCCATTGAAAGGTATTACCTCCTCCTCCGCTGGTTTCTGCTTTTAAAGGAATTAGGTGCACAATAGTGCACCACAGAAAAGCTAACAATGATACTTGCGTTCGTTGATTCATGGCTTAGTGGTTATAGGTGGTTTCTTGTTGTTTAAATACTCCGTATACGGATTCGCGGTTGGTACGGGTCACACGCCCGGCAGCGTCATAGATCATCTCCGTATACATATTGTTAGCGTCCAGAACGTGCGTTTTGCGCCCGGTAATCTCATCCTGTATACTTACCTCCAGGGGTACGTCCACGGGGTGGAAACGGAAATCATCAAAATAAACGTTACCTGTACCCCCCACCAGCTTTATCTTCAGCTCGTTATAAGCCCCACTAGCCCCAGTACCGGACGGGTTGGCAGCCGTATAAGTTGATGGAACTTCAAACTCAATCTCAACAAGCGTCCAATCTCCAACGGTGAGGTTGTCCTGATCGGTTATATCACGACTCCATTCGTTGTCATAAGCCGTGCTGCCCCCGTCCAAAGACCCGTTCAGCGCTACAGAAAGACCCGGAGCTCCCGAATAACTGGCATTATACACCCATACACTGGTAACATAAGTACGGCCGGCCTCCAAGACACCACCGGCCACTTCGGGGTCAGTTGAAAAGGCCACTTCCGGGGAACCACTTCCCAGCTTACAAACGTATTTTCCGGTATGAGCCTTGGTGAAACCCGAAATACCGGTAACAATGGGTTCCACCCTGTTAGAGGAGCCGGTTACTTTTCCTTCAAAATAGGGGTTTCCCGTTTGCTGATCCTCAAAACCCGTAGCCGTAAAACTGCCCAGGCGGCAATTTTTAACACTGGCCAATGGCCAGTGTCGGTTTAAGCGATAGCAAGAGGAGCTATAAATATTTGAGATGTTATCATATACCTCCAGGTCTTTATTATCCCCGGAAAGGTAGGTTACCTGCGTGGAGGCGGTTTCGCTCCAATTACTTATATACTCACCCCTGATCACCTTAAGCGCATGAGGTATAAATTCCGTTTGATCATATAAAGTTTCCACAACGTAGTTGTAGGCAGAGGTACTATTATCAAAAGAAACTCTGATCAAACTCTCCCCACTCCCACAACTGAAATAGGAAAGCATATTAGTGGAGAAATTTAATACGTAATTAGTGGTCGGGTCATTACTCTGAGCATTATAAGTAAGACCATAGAGTCTATTTTCCACACCATCCAAGGGCTGAATGATGTTTTTGGATACATCATGATTGTCCCGCTCCTGGGAGGCATTCCATTTGGTCACGTACATTTCTCCATGTCCTGCTGAAGTGGTTACAATACCATTCCCATTTTTCTTAGCCCATACTATCTGATCCTTCCCTACGTTTCCGGCCTCTGCCCAGTGAGCAATCATCGTACGAGCTTTAAGGTGTCCTCCAAAAGAATGGGTAGACATTCCCGGATACTCTTTAACTTCCTGGGTGAGTCCTTTACTTGGGTCCAAATAATTAATAAGTGATGGCTTGCCGGTAAGGGGATCCAGATCTATGATCTCCTCCACGTATTCCATGCCTTTTGAAATAGTAATTTTCCGCTTGGGGTAGTAATAATAAACCAGGTAATCCGTGGCAAAATTATTCTGAAACCCTGTGCTGGGGTTATCCACAACCGTGCTTTTACCAAACGTACAGGAATAGTAATTCTGATTAAAAGCTTTTACATCATATACATATTCTGTACTAAGCACCAGGTTCCCATCTTTATCAAAGGTTTCAACTTTATAGGGTTTCCCAAACTGGCTCGACCTATCAATTACGCGAGTATGATATTTCCGAGTGCCATGATCGGATTTTGTATAGAATTGGTAATAATCCGATTGAGAAGGGTCTGTATTGGCCTTTACGTAGTAGTTACCACACTGAACCCCGCCTCTTCCGGAACAATACAATTGACCTTCCCCATTCGTAGTAGTTCCACAACCTGGAAGATCAATAAGCGGGATTCCTGGTAAGGCATTGGCCACAGCCTCCCAATCCCCACTATCATATTCATCCTGAAAGGATGAGTTAGCGGGTAACCAATAATCATTTATGTAACTGTACACGGCACATTCCACGATTTCAGGAAACGTGGTTTCATCAAAATCCTCGTGATGCAACATTCGCCAATAGGTTGAAACTGATATCTCAAGATACTGCTGCGGTAAAAAGCATTTATCCTCCTTACCCTCGCTATTTGCGCGATAACCAGAAATGGGTTTATTCATTCTGAACTTTAACTTCCCCCGTGAAAGAAGAGAGCCGTCCAGTCCTTTTTTTTCTATTTCTACGTTTTCATAAAGCACGTCAAAGGGCACCGAGTTAAGGTCGGTATTCATGTTCCCAAAGCTAACCTGATGGGTAGGGGTAAGATAAATATCATAAGGGCTCCCGGTAGCCATTGCGTCTGAATAATTAAATCCTATTTCATAGAACTCAGAAGATGCATCATTTTCATAAACCTTCAGATTTTTTACACGTATGCTTCCCACAGCCTTATTATTTTCCTTTATTTCGAAGTAGGCATACCGATCCTCCCGGTTAGATAAATTAGTAAGGCTTATATTTCCGTAACAACTAGTAGTTGGTTCATCATCTACCACCACAGGTGCGGTTACTACAACTTTTCCGGTAGATGTATTTTGACTGAATGTAAAACCGCTTGTACCAGGTTCGGCTCCATGCCCATATACCTTAACCAGCCCGGCATCACCACTACATTGAAAATTATGCCTCATACCAAAGTGTAAAATCACTGTGCGCCCAGTTTTTGCCTGTAAGAACTGGTAATCTTCAGGCGAAGGAAGATCAGCTGTAAATGTTATAGAACCTTTCTGGGTAATATAGCTGGCCGAGAAGGCATCTATAGTATAGTCCGTAATTGGAACAACCCTGCTGTTACCTACATAGGACTCATGACTATACCTGTATTGATCAAAATCATAATTTATTTCTAAAAAGGTTTTATTCGGAAAGGTAATACCCTTTAGGGCCCATGTTCCCGCTACATTAGTATTCTCGGTGTGGGTGTTGTATTTCAGTTGTCTGCGATGAGATCCCAGGTCATTATAATATCCGGAATAATCCTGATCATTATGCCCGAAAGAGGGATTCAGAAGAGTGGTGCTGCCATAGGTAAATATATAAGGATCAAACACCTGTTGAAAGCCCTTTTCTTTCAATTTTAACTGTACGAGTGTGAGTTTACCATGATTATTGGTCAAAGTGGGTTTTACGTAAACGTCCGGAACGGACGACTGATTAGCATACTTTCCAAACGGTTGAAGGGTGCCAACTCCGTTGAGGTTTACAATATTCTTATCGTACGAAGGGACCAATGAATAGTCATAAACAAATTCTACCCCGCTAAGGATATTATCGGAATTTGGTGCTGCGTTGTAGTCTGCACTAAAAAAAGCTTTGTTACGATAATTAGTGGAATAAGGACTATTATTAATGGTACTAAATGCTGCATCAGGTACATTCACAGAGTTATTTTTGTTGAGGGTAGTGCCATTTTTGAAGTACCGGACAACTTTCTCCAACCTTAGAGAGGGTATTTTATTGGCTGCTCCTGAAGCCTGAGCAAACTCATCTTCCCGAATGCCTTTGAAAAACACTAACCACTCCCGGTCTGATTCGATTTTATCAATATAAAAACTGCTTTTTTCAGATAATGTCATATTTGCTCTGAAAGGATACCTCTGTACCTCCCCATCCACATTTTGTTGGACACCTACACCGTTAAAAAAATCAAATTCCGGTGATCGCTCCTGTTCATCCATCCACTGCGTATAGTAAAACCTCAGCCAATAGCCCTTGTCACCGTCATCAGGTTTACCATTAGCATTTACATCTTCATAGTCCGGTCCGGTTATAGCGGTTAATTTCCATGACAATACCACCGGAGAACCCTGGTCAAGCACTATAACAGTATCACTTGCGGTAAGTAGATTTCCTGCTCCATTCACCTTTACCGAATAACTTTTGTTGGAAGTTTCCAATATCGGAAGGGAATAGTGCAAACGGGTTCCATCTTCAGTGTAAACAGTAAAAGCACCAATGGCCTCATTTCTTACCAATGAACGGTTCGCGGGGTTGCCATCCGCATCATAATATTCCATGAAGCCCGCTTTAGGATTACCCGAAGTGATTTCCTGTTTGGTATGATATACAATATAGGTGTTCCTCAGGGGATCCTCATCCATTTGAAATACGATGTGATTTCCTGTGTTTTGCTGAGCACTTTTACTTTTATAATTTACCATAGCGCCCTGATTGTCCTTTTTTTGGTAAGGCCTAAAAGAAACTTCATTGTAAAAGGGGTGATAAAAATCAGGTTTGGCGCCATCCCAATCATGAGAGTTATCTCTGTAACGTGTAAGTTTCATGGCTCCCCCAACGAAGGAAGAAACTACCTGGAACTGATCAAAAGCCGGAGAAATAGCTGCTGGATCATACTTATTGAACGATGAAAAAATTATGTCTGAAGTTGTGGCTGAGGTAAGGCCACTATTGAACGTCTCAGGGTTTGACTCCCAATACATAGGACCGTAGCCGGTGGTGGTTTCCACCAAATTTGAGGACGGGGAAGTGGAAAGTATTTTTGTTTCTGTTTGAACATGACCCGCATGATCATCCGGAAACCCCACTACGCTGCGGCTGATCTCACCAACGTTTAGGTTCCAGCCCAGACCCACCCAACTGGCCGGTTGGTTGGTCCGGATATTGGGACTATAGGATAAACGAATGGGGTACGAACGCCCACTATTACTCTGAATGGATATGATTTCCTCAGACCAGTGAAAATCTCCGGTGAGCGGATCCACCATTCCTTCATATTGAGAAAGGATATCCTGGGCATGCATCACGCAACTAAAAGCCAGAAAAAAGAACAGGCTAAGCTTGGTCATATTTATTAGGTTAAGATTTAAAACTGTGGCAAAAAAAAAGAAAATACCACGAAATAAAAACCTTCCAAAATTGCTTTTATTGCCTTAAGTTTTCCACAAGGCTGTAACCCACTGAAAACAAAAAACCCCCGCGCTTTCGCACGGGGGTTTTCTCATTTTTATCTTTAACAGATTCCGTTAGTATTCGTCCTCGTTCCAGAGGAAATCCTCTTCCGAGGGATAGTCCGGCCATATTTCCTGGATTGTTTCATAGGCCTCATCTTCATCGTCTTCTATGGCCTGGAGATTTTCCACCACCTCCAAAGGTGCACCGGTACGAATGGCATAATCGATAAGCTCATCCTTGGTAGCGGGCCAGGGAGCATCACTTAAATAGCTTGCCAACTCTAATGTCCAATACATAATTGCCTCTTAATTAAATTTTTGCAAAAGTAAATTTTTAGCCGTCTTATACAATCAGTGTACAAAAAAAATTATAACTGATCTAAGTTCTTGTTTTCCAAAGTGTTTCTACACCTCCGTGTTGCCGGGTAAAATAACGGGCCACCACAAACAGGTAATCGCTTAAACGATTGAGGTACTTCATTATTTTAGGATCCACCGCAGCTTGCTCATTTAACTCTATAACCCTGCGTTCCGCCCTGCGGCAAACGCAGCGGGCCACATGGCAATACGAAGCCGCCAGATCCCCTCCGGGCAATATGAAATTCTTCAGAGGCTCCAATTGTTCATCCATTTTATCAATAGCCTTCTCCAGCGCTTCAATATCCGCAGGCTGCAGTTCTGGCACTTTCATCCTGGAATTCTCCGGATCACTGGCCAGTTCAGAGCCAATGGTAAAAAGCCGGTTTTGGATATCCATTAAAAGAGCATCCTGGTCCGAGGCTTCAGCCGTATCACGAATGAGCCCTATAAAACTGTTCAGTTCATCTACCGTACCGTAGGCTTCTATCCTCAGGTTGTATTTTTTTACACGGGTACCACCTATTAAAGAAGTTTCACCAGTGTCACCTTTGCGGGTATATACTTTCATGGGTTGCAGTTTAATGCGGCCGTCAGCAATCCGTTCCGCCATGCAAGCTTAAAACATTTCAACTTAAAAAGTTCATGGATCATTTGGAAGTTATCTTCGGTTGATCGTAATATTGCAATGAAACAAAGAAAATGGGCATTACCAAATCACAATTGTTTACCGAGCAGCAGAACCGCCTTGCGGCCATCGCCAGGGTATTGGCCCACCCGGCCCGCATCGCCATTTTACAGCACCTTCTTAAAGCCAACCAATGTATCAACAGCGACCTGGTGCAGGAGCTGGGTCTTGCCCAGGCCACCATATCACAGCACTTGCGCGAACTTAAGGAAATAGGCCTGATCCAGGGAACGGTAGAGGGAACCTCTATGTGTTACTGCATCAATCCGGAACAATGGAATCTCATCCAGGAGCAACTCTCCACCTTATTTAGCCAGTATACCACCCATACCGACTGCTGCTGAAATTTTTTAACCCACATCATCGTAATAATGCAATAAAACAAATGTTATGAGTAATTTTCCAAGAATGCACGTATCGCTTTATGTAAGTCAACTGCAAGAAAGCCTTGATTTCTATCAAAGACTCTTTGATGTGAAGCCAGACAAAGTAAAACCGCAATACGCCCGCTTTACCCTTGCTGAGCCTTCACTTATCATCTCCTTTATCGAAAATGCCAGCCGTGTAAATCCCAACTTCGGCCATTTGGGGTTTGAAGTACAAAGCCGCGAGCTTATGCTGGAAAAACTGGAGCAGGCACGCTCCCGTAACATTGTTTCCCTGGAAGAAATTGGTACAGCCTGTTGTTATGCCCTGCAGGATAAATTCTGGGCTACAGATCCGGACGGCCATCAATGGGAGGTATACTATAAACACGCGGACACCGAATTCAACGATCCCCGTTATGCCTCCGAAGACACTTCGGCCTGCTGCACCAAAGAGCAGGAAGAGCGTCCCGAGCTTAAACTGGCCGCAAATGCCGAGGCTTGCTGTGAACCTGGTTCTGGTTGCTGCTGATGGTTTTCCGCTACCGTACCTTCCTGGCTGAGCTGTTGGGCACTTTCGCCCTGGTGTTTTTCGGAGCCGGGGCAGTGATGGTAAACGAGCTTAGCGGAGGCGCGCTGGGCGTTGTTGGCATTGCCACCGTTTTCGGAGCCATTGTAGCGGCCGTTATATATGGGCTGGGAGAAATATCCGGGGCCCATATCAACCCTTCGGTTACGCTGGCTTTTGCCCTAAGCGGAAGATTTAGCTGGCAAAAAGTTCCGGCTTACCTTATCGCTCAGTTTACCGGTGCAGCCCTCGCCAGTTTGACCCTGGTGATTTTACTGCCAGACACTTCCACTTTTGGGGAAACCCGGCCTGTAAACGGCCCAATTCCGGGCCTCATACTGGAAGCTATTTTCACCTTCTTCCTGATGCTGGTGATCATTTTTGTAAGCACAGGGTCCAAGGAAAAAGGGCTTATGGCCGGGCTGGCCATTGGGCTGGTGGTTTTCCTGGAAGCCGCTATGGGCGGCCCTCTTACGGGGGCTTCTATGAATCCTGCCCGTTCTTTCGGACCCGACCTCATGATGGGTGATCTCTCGCATTTCTATATTTACCTGACCGGCCCTACCCTGGGTGCGGCCCTCGCTATACTCACCTGGAAAATCCTTAAAAATACATGAAAAATATACTGGTTCTCTGCACCGGCAACTCTTGCCGCAGTCAAATGATGCATGGCTACCTCCAAAAACTGGCAGGTAAAAAAGCCCGTGTTTACAGTGCCGGAATTGAAACACACGGGGTAAACTCCAACGCTATTGCGGTAATGAAAGAAGATGATGTGGACATCAGCCAACACACCTCCAACCATATTGATGAATACCGCGATGTGGATTTTGACCTTGTGATAACGGTATGCGACCATGCCCGTGAAAACTGCCCCTGGTTTCCTTCTGATGCCCAGCGATTTCATCACAGCTTTGAAGACCCTGCCTCATTTAAGGGTAAGCCAGAAGAGGTGATGGCTAAATTCCGGGAAGTACGGGACACTATCCGCAACTATTCCGCTCACTTCGTGAACAAGTATCTATAAGCTCATAGTTATGTAGGCTATTCTTTGGCAACTATGCCTTATCTTTTGCCGTGAAATAGAACTGTATGATCGAATTAGCCAGTATTCTTGTACTAAGCGTATTAGCTCAGTGGTTGGCGTGGAAAATAAAGATCCCGGCCATCCTACCCCTTATCATTATCGGCTTGGCCGTAGGCCCGCTTTCCACCTATTTTACACCTTATGGTGATAAATTACTGGACGGTGATAACATTTTTTCCGGTGACTTCCTGTTCTCCTTTGTCTCCATATCGGTAGGTGTCATACTCTTTGAAGGAGGCTTAACGCTTAAACTATCTGAAATACGGTACCGCGTAGGAACCGTTCGTAATCTCCTGATCTTCGGCCCCATAATAACTCTGGTAGGTGGAGGGCTGGCGGCCCATTACCTCCTGGACCTCAACTACCGCCTCGCCTTTCTTTTCGGAGCACTGATCATTGTTTCCGGCCCTACCGTGGTTATGCCTATCCTACGTAACGTTCGCCCCAACGAGCGGGTGAATACGGTATTGAAATGGGAAGGTATACTCATTGACCCTCTGGGTGCTCTGATTGCGGTATTGGTATATGAATTCATCCAATCGGGAGGCGGACACGGACAGGAGTTTACCCTGGACATCCTGAAAGAATTCTTCCTCACCGTAGCATCCGGTGTTTTTGTTGGGGCGGTGGCAGCTTTCTTTTTACGCTATGTGTTACAGAAAAACCGCGTACCCGAATTTCTCCGCAACGTTTTCACCTTAGGCCTGGTGATCTTCGCATTCACCTTTTCAGAGCTTATTCAACCCGAAGCAGGCTTGATGGCCGCCACCTTTATGGGGATTATCCTGGCCAATATCAAGGTCAACGACTTCAAGAAGATCCTTTCTTTTAAGGAAGATATTTCACTGATCCTTATCTCAGTACTTTTTATCCTGCTTTCCAGCCGTATTGATGTGGAGCACATACAAAAACTCGGCTGGGAGAGTATCTCCCTGTTCCTGATCGTTATCCTGGTGATACGTCCATTGGGTGTTTTCATCAGCACCATCAACAAAAAATTCAACTGGCGCGAGAAGGTTTTCATGTCGTGGGTGGGCCCCAAGGGGATTGTGGCCGCTGCGGTGGCCTCACTATTCTCGCTACAGCTGATGAACGAGTCCGAGGGTAGCATGTCTGAGCAGGCGGAACTGATATTGCCCCTTACCTTCCTCGTGATTGTAGGAACCGTGGTACTGCAGGGAGCTACCGCCAAACCCCTGGCCAAGGCGCTTAAGGTGGAACGTGAAGAACCCAAGGGGTTCCTGATAGCCGGGGCCAATGAGGTGGCTCGTTTTATTGGCGACATTATCCGCGAATGCAACATACCCGTGGTGATGGTGGATATATCTGCCGTGAACATCAAGGAAGCACGCAGGCAGGGCTTTGAGGTTTTTGAAGGCAATATTGTGGGCGACCGCATTTTTGACGAACTGGATCTCACCACTATTGGCAAGCTAATGGCGCTCACCCCTAATACGGAAATCAACACCCTTGCTTGTAAGTGGTTCGAAGGCGAATTCGGTGAAGACAATGTATACCGCTTGGCCAGTAAGAACGAACTCGAATTAAAAGACCTGAAACTGGGTAAATATATTCTCTTTGAAGGCAAGGTAGATTACCTCACCATAGCCCAGTATATCCGTCAGCAGAGCAAACCCACTATTGATGATTGTTCCGGGGAGGAGGATTACGAGAATATTATCAAGAAACACAAGGGACGGGTAGTACCGCTTTTCCGGCTGGATGATGATGAAGATCCCTTTACCATCCTGCGCGAGCCCCCATCTTTCCAGAAAGGCGATAAGCTGGTGTTCCTGCCGTACAATGATCCGCAGCACTCCAACCGCTACGTGGGTGAAGACGATAACTTTTCACAGTCCTGATCAGTCGCTGCTGTCAGACTCTCCCTGATCTTCGTAAAGCGTGTCAACCGGCTGTCCATTCAGCTTCATGGACTCACGTAACCATCTTGCGTAGATGTCTTTATATCCATGCGTGACGTAGATATTTTCAGCCCCGGTTTCCTTCACAGCTTGATTGAGACCGGGCCAGTCTGCATGATCCGATAATATAAAGCCCCGGTCCATAGCCCTGCGCCTGCGTGCTCCGCGTAAACGCATCCAGCCGGAGCAAAAACCGGTGCTAACAGTTCCGAATTTTCGCATCCAGGCTGTGCCAATGGCCGAAGGCGGACAGACTACCAGGGCCCCGGTAAAATCTCCTTTTTTATGCTCCGGTGTTACCAAAATTGTATCTGGCAATGAAATACCCTGTTTCCGTAAAACCTCATTGGTGTTTTCCACTGCACCATGCGTAAATATTTTTCCGGTTGATGGATTCAGACCTTTAAGGATACGTTGCGCCTTCCCCAATGAATAGCCGGCCAGTATACTAACCCGACCTTCATTCTGGTTTTGCCGCCACCAGGCATTGATCTCTTCAAACACTTGCTGTTGATCATCCCAGGTATATACCGGTAATCCAAAAGTGGATTCTGTGATAAAATGATGACAACGTACCGGCTCAAAGGGAGCCGAAATACCATCCTCTCCCAGCTTGTAATCCCCGCTCACTACCCATATTTCGCCTTTATACTCTACCCGTATTTGCGCAGAGCCCGGTATATGCCCGGCCGGGTAGAAGGAAAAGATAACACCATTTTGTTTAATTCGCTCGCCATATTCTACCGTCTGCACACGTATATCATCACCCAGGCGGTAACGCATGACCGGGGCAGTATCTTTATGACAGAGGTAAGCGGCATGACCGGGCCGGGCATGATCGGCATGGGCATGGGTGATCAATGCTTTGTCCACCGGTTTCCACGGATCAATATAAACATCCGCCACCGGGCAATAAATACCCCGATCATTAAAAACAAGCAGGTTCATGGCATTAAGAGCCGGTCATGCAGCGGAAGGTTCATGGGTTGCTCCACTTTCATCTTGCTGTAGCATTAAAGAGCGTGTTGCCCGGTAGAAGAAATACGCACCCAGGGCCATAAAGATATGCGCCAGGTCGGCATGCGAAAACCAACGATGAATAGCCAACTTCCCTACAAATACTACGGAACATATAAAGATCATTCCCACCGCCAGCATGGTGTAATATATGAAAGGCGTTTTTCGGCCCCGCAGGTAATTCATGACGGCCAGGCTGAAAACCACCACCAAAAAACCGTAGGTGGAGTGGATCTCTACATAGAGAAAGTTGAGGGTACCAAAGGAAAGAGCCGCAAAAGTGGCCAGCTCTATCCAATTCAGCACCGTAAGTACCCGTGTGGTACGGGAGGAGAGCACATCCGAAGAATACCGGATCATAGCTCTTTCCACAAAATTCACTGCCAGCATGCTTATGAGCCAGCCCGGCAGCTTGGCGTAAAATCCGAAAGCATAAAGAAAGCCGTGACCCAATACCCCTCCCAGGAAAGTAGCCGCTCCCATCAATATAAAGAAGAGGAGTAGCCTCCAATGCAAAGGACGGTCGGCCAAAGGTCTTAATCTGAAGAAAGCATACCAGCAAACCAGGGCCACCAATATATCCGTGACCATGGTAACGGGCTCATCTATACGCAGCCCAAAGGGGTAAATGGATGGTTGCGGATCCATACCTGAAAAAATGATTTCGGCCACGGATTGTTTAAGATAACGCAAAGCGGAATATTCGTACTTTCACTTTACCAAACCTTTAATTTTGAGAATAAAACCCAATGCCTTCAACGGTTTTCTGATCGCTTGTTTTTCAGGTATCATTTATACTCTTCTTGTTTTCGCGAATTTTTACCAACCCCAGCCAAGAGAGTTTCATGAGCGTGAATTTTACTGGAGCAATACGGATACTACCTATACCTTCAAGATGATACCTCCGGCTACCCTGAAAGGTTGTTTTACCCATCCGGACTCTACCAATGCCCTTGCCACCACCATTGAGCTGAGCGAAAGTGAGGGGTGGTTCTTTTTGAACACCAGGCCCAACTTACTTACCTGGGTTTTACTCTTTACGTTATTCAATAGCTTTTGCTGCGGGGCCTTTTACTATTTAGTTGGGTTTATACGTGCAACCTATAAGTGGGAGGATTACCGTAAAAACGTGGTAGCTATCATTGGACTATCACTGGCATCAATTGTTATGGTGGTAGTGCTTTCAATGGGGATCATCCTTCCTGAGCGGAACCTGATCCCTCCTTTTAACCTTTGGCATTTCTTCCCGGAGGTTTTCCGTTCAGTAAGATTCCTGTTGCCACTCATTCAAGCCCCTGGTTATTTGTTGGGTCTTCTCTGTATTGTTACAATGATCCTTACCGGCAATACCCAAATTCAAAATTGGGGAAACTCTATTCAAAAGGTCAGGACAAGACTCACCAACATCAACCGGCTCTCGTATCATTTATTGGTTATCCTGAGCCTGGTACTCGTCATTACGGTACTTACTTCTTTTTTCATGTACCAGGCCTCGCAGGAAAACCTCACCGGTCCTAAAGAACTATTATTTCCGGACAGGGTGCTTATTTTATACGGAGCGATCTTTACCTTTTTCATACTTATGATTTACTTCCCTACCTATTTTAAGGTGAAGCAGCTTAATGAGGATGCTTTGGAGTTTGCACGTCAAAAAAACTGGGAAGAAAAACCCTTGACCGACCTAAGTGATAACCTTCTCAAATTGAGCAACCCTAAGCTTTTATTGACCATCGCCTCACCTGTCATAACCAGCCTCTTTCCGGTGTTGATAGAAGCTTTGAAAGGCATTTAGTCTTTAATTCTCATCTTTGCCAAAAACCTATTCGAATGAGCAAAGCTCCCAAACCCGTTGGACTGTATCCTCTGGCCCGTAAAGTGGGCAATCTTCTCTTTTTAAGTGGGGTGGGACCGCGTATTGCCGGCAGCGATGCCCATGACTCCGGGGTTCCTGGACTGGAACTGGATCACAATGGCAATTTTAAGAGCTTTGACTTTGAAGCCCAGGTCCATTCCGTATTTGCCAACGTAAAGGCCATACTGGAAGAAAACAGCAGCAGTTGGGATAAGCTGGTAGATATCCAGGTTTTTTTGGTGGATATGAAAAGGGATTTTCACACCTTCAACCGTATTTACAAAGAGTATTTTGAACATATAGACCCCAAACCCTGCCGCACTACCATTGCTATAACGGCTTTACCCACACCTATAGCCATTGAACTGAAATGTGTAGCAGAGCTTAGTTAGCTTTTAGGAGGTAGGATTGATTACCGATCTGTTGCTCCATAAGATTTCAGGTAAAAGCAGTTGTCCGGTTAAGCCTGGATGAATTCACGCAATTCATCACTTACCACGCAATCCATCACCAGGTGTATACGGTCTCCGGGACCAGGATTGTACAAACGATGCCTGAGGTTGAAGTTAAGATACCAGCATTCCCCCTCCATCATAGGCACGCGTTCACCATCCAACCAGAACTCTGCCTCCTCATGGGTAAACACCGGAACGTGTATCCTCAGGTCTTCATCCTCCAGTGAGAGATTATAATCTTCGTGTTCCCGGATGGAGCTCTCTGCTCCCAGTTTCATAAAGCGAACCGAGGTTTTCTCGCCCGGTATGCTGTTAATCACCTGCTGAGTAACGGGTAGCACTTTTAGATGACGGGTATCCTCAAAAGGTTTGTCAGAGGCCGGGTTTGGATAAATATGCTCACTTTGGCCTCCTACAGACCTTAAAGGCACCACACTCCAATGACCTGTATAATACTGAGTATTGAAATGGGGTATCCACGCTTGCTGCGGCAAAGACTGGACTTCTCCTTTGAGTTGATCTAAATCAAAGGCAGAAACTACGAGTTTTTTAATTTTCATACGCTTGGCTGAAAAGCTAAAATCCTATTTTTAGGATGACCCCACAACACACCTTGACCACTTTCACTAAAAAATAGTGTCTATTCACTAAAAAAAACATACGCTTAACCTTGTACTCTTAATTAAATATTTAATTTACTTCCACCAAACCATTAAATCATCCTCCCTGGACCTATGAAAATTGGCGTATTTGGCAATTCCCGCCTGGGGCTTCCTTCCCTGCAAATGCTTTTGCAAAATGGTCTCCAGTTGTGTCTCGTTCTGCCGGATCGCCCTTCGGACGAAACCGATCACCTGGAGCATCTTGCTCATGCATTTGGTGTTACCCCCACTCGTATTTCGCCCCACAATTCAGGACAAGAAATTAAAGAATGGTTTGAACGTGAAAAGCCAGATCTGGTGGTGGTTTTAACCTTCCCGTACTTTATTCCCGGAGAGCTTCTCAGTCAAGAAACGCCCTGGTTCAACTTCCACTATGCACCCTTACCCCAGTATCGTGGTGCAGAACCTAATTTCTGGCAATTGAAGAACCGTGAAACTTCCGGGGCAGTAACGGTGCACCTTATTTCGGAAAAACCTGATGCCGGCCCCATAGTTTTTGTCGATCCTGTTCCGATAGACCCAGACGACACTCATGGCATGCACGTCTCCAAACTGGCGATAGCCGGAATTTCTTCCCTGGTAAAACTTATCCAGATGTGGCAACGAAATGAGGGGAAGATAGAAACAACTTCACAAGATGAAGATGGCGCCCAAACCTACCCGCGGGTAAGTTTGGAGCACCTGCTGATCCGCTGGGAAGAAATGAGCGCACTAGAGATCAAGGCCCTGGTTCAGGCCTGCAACCCCTGGAATAAGGGTGCGGTTGCCTTTTTGGAAGGCAAGCCACTTCGGATCAGCTCTGTACGCATCCAAAAAAGTGAAACCAAAAATGAACGGATACCAGGCAGGCTGGTAGTGGATGAAAACGGGAACCTAAAAGCCGAAACCCGTGAAGAAATGGATCTCCTGCTGGAGGTAGTATGCCTGGAAGAAGGGATTTATACCGGCCGGCAATTAGCCGTGATCTATGACTTAAACCAAAAAATACTGACTGCTAATCATACATAAATCAAGTGAAAAACTCTACTTTACAAATGCCAATTAATTTTAACAACTAAATTTTATTATTATGGATCAAATGTTAGGAGAAGTACGCATTTTTGCGGGGAACTTCGCTCCACGTGGCTGGGCTTTTTGTGCCGGCCAGCTTTTAGCTATTTCACAGAACAGTGCGCTTTTCTCATTGCTGGGCACCACCTATGGCGGTGACGGACGCACCACTTTCGCCTTACCTGACCTGCGTGGACGTGCACCCATTGGTGTAGGCCAGGGGCCGGGCCTGACCAACCGCCTTTGGGGTCAACGCTCCGGTTCAGAAACGCATACTATGAACATTACAGAACTTCCTACACATAGCCACGCAGCGGTTTTCCAATCCACCGGCACCACTCATGGTACAGCCATTGGAACAACTACCGTTACGCCTATCGGTGTAAATGATGCGGGTAATACGGATGAACCCCTCAATGCGTATCCCGCCTTGCACACTCCGCAAGAGGATCAACCCTTTTCTACCAGCACAGATGATCATGTTAATATGGCACCTATAAGCGGTGTTTTCAATGCTACCGTTGCCATTGACGAAATTACAGGAAGTGTTACGGTAGGAAACACCGGGGGTAATTATCCCTTTAATATTATGCAACCGTGGCTAGCCATGTATTACATTATTGCGATACAGGGAATTTACCCTTCACGTAACTGATTTTCACAGCAGACTCCCCAGATAGGGGAGTTTGCTTTATAAATATTAAAATTCACGATAAAAAATCAGGTTTTCCAATATATAGTCCCTACATTGTCGTAAACAATTTATCATTTTAGTCCTTTAACATGGTAATAATAAAAGCGTTTTCTGAAGCCTTTTGTTTTAGTCGCTAATTCATTAAATAACTAACAAACTCTATTCTATGATCTTAAAAGATACTTTCAAGCTTACCGGAAAGATATTTTTAGGGCTGGCCTTTTTGTTGGCGGGCCTCGGAACAGCGAAAGCTCAGCTATCTGTCGGTGACATTCTTATTACCGGTTATGCGTCTGATGATCCAGACCAATTTGCATTTATGGCTACCACGGCCATTGCCGGAGGAACTGAAATTCGTTTTACCGATAATGGCTGGCAAGCCTCGGGGAGCTTTCGTACAGGAGAGGGTGAAATCGTTTATACCGTTGGTGCCGGTGGTCTTTCCGCAGGAGACCAGGTGGCCATCCTGATTGACAATGGTCCTTCAGTTTCGTCCGGAGGCGGTTCTGTGGTTGCCGGCTCAGGTGGTAATATGAGTTTATCATCGGGAGGTGATCAGATCATCATTTTCACAGGTAGCCTGGCAGCTCCCACCTTGATTGGAGGGTTCCACAACAACAGTGGTGCCTGGGAAGCAGATGCCACCAGCTCCAGTACTTCGGCCCTGCCAACTGGTTTAACGAATGGAACATCGGCATGGGCGTTTCCTACAGAGGTGGATAACTGTATTTATGGTTGTTCCGTAACCTCAGGAACAAAGGCAGCTCTTCAGGCCGCTGTAAATGATGAAAACAATTGGAACCAGGACAATGATCTTACTTTTCACATTAATTACACCCTACCTTGTAGTCCTTCTGCCGTTACCTGGGACGGGGCTACCTGGAGCAATGTAATAGGACCTGATGCCACTACGGATGCCATTATTTCCTCTAGCACTTCTCCAGGTACATTTACCTGCCAGAACCTGGAGATTTCCAATGGTTTTGCTCTGACTATCAATTCCGGTAACACCGCTACTATAGCGGGTAATCTAACGAATAGTGGTAGTGGCCTGGCCGGTGACGGTACCATTGCTTTTGACAATGATGGGAACAGCTTATCGCTGTCTGGCAATGCTATGGATTTTGAGGGTATCATCAGCGTAGAGGGCACTACCACACTTAACACCAATGGGTTAATTACTTTAACAGCTTCTTCAACATCGAGCTACGGCCAACTGACCGGAACAGGTACCATTAGTGGTAACCTGGCTATTGAGGCCTACATAGAACCAGGTGTAGGTGGCCGCTATTATTACCTGGGGTCTCCTATGAGCAATGCTACTTTAAATGATTTCAACGAAGCTGGATCTATCATGGTTTCTGAAAATTCGGCTCAGGGGACTGCCTGGGAGTGGGATGCGGCTAACTCAGAATGGGATCCTGCAGGAACAGCCGGTGGATCAGGTCTCGCTTCTACCGCTACCCGTGGACGTGGTTACGCCCTCTATGTAGGCACCAACGGAATTTACGGACCTTTTCTGCGCAGCGGTGATGGAACTATTACGTTAACTGGAAGTTCTAACAATGATGCTACAGTGAATCAGGCGCTTTCCTATAATGACGGGCAGGCGTCTAGTGTAGGTTTTGTTACGGGAACTGGGATCAATGATACAGAGGGATGGAACCTGGTGGCTAATCCGTATGCCGCTATATACGATTGGGACCTACAATCTATTCCTGCTGACATGTCTTCGGCTATTTACCGTTTTAATGGAGTCAATTACACAGCTTACGTTAAGGGCGCGGGATCGGCTTCACGCTACATTGCACCCTTCCAGGGATTCTTTGTACAAATGACGCAGAATACCCCATCTACCCTGGTTTTTAACCGGGATAACCGGACTACTTCACAGGCCGCTACCCTGGCTAAAACCGCCAATTATACGGTAGACGGTGTTTCCCTTCATATTGAAGGCATGAACGGTGATGTGTATGATGATGTATTTGTAGGATTCGATGCCAACAGCACAATTGCTTTTGATAATAATTGGGATGCCCGTAAGCTGCGTAACAAAGGTATTACCCCTGATTTCTATGTAGCTATGGGACAGTCTACCTACTCGGTTTGCCGGGTGCCTTATACCGGCCCCTGGTCATTTCCCATGAAACTGGATTACGACCAGGATGGCGACCTTATGACCATCTCCGCTGACATTAATGAACTACAGTCCTTTGGAACGGTAACCCTGGAAGATCGCAAGCTGAATAGCATGCACGATCTTACCGCTGGCGATTATTCCTTTGTTCAGGATAATTCGTACGGACCGGATCGATTCATTATTCACTTCAGCCAGCCTTCTATAGGCCTTGAAAAGCCTCAGCAACAAGCAGTGGCTTATGCCTTTGCCAATGAAGAAGGCCTCAACGTAGAATTGGGTATATTACACAATGCTACGGTTGAAGTGTATAACCTGGCCGGGCAACTGGTTGAAAGAGGTGAAGACCTTAACGGAAGGGTTACCTTCGGTGTAGAGAACGGTGGAGTGTACATTCTCAAGGTGACTGCCGATAACTTCACAGAATCCTTTAAAGTAATTCGCTAACACAAAAACACCTGATGATTATGATGAAATTGAAAAGATATACTCTGACACTTGCATTGCTTACTTTCTTTGCCGTAACGGCTATGGCGCAGCCTGAAGATCCGGACGCTCCCACCCCATTCGGGTTTGTGGAGATCCTGGTAGCTGCCGGGGCCTTATATGGTGGCAAGAAAGTTTACAAAGCCACCCGCAAGCAGGAATAAAATACCCATCTTCAAATACATATAAAAAGCCACCCTTTCCGGGTGGCTTTTTTTGTTTTCAAAAACAATTAATTGTACTTTTCCGAGCGTTACGCAAAAAGCGAATTTATTACAATCCCTTACTATGGCAAGGTTTGACCGTATAGAAGACCTCTCTCAACTTTACGATCGGGTAATGCTGAGAACCCCCGTTTTAGTACAAGCACCGGACGGCATGGGCAAGACATTTCTCCTACACCAACTCATTGAAAAACTTCAGGGCAGGAGAGTTTGCTTCTATATATCCCTGCGCGGATACACTTCATTTTCTCAATTTCTTCAGGATTGGGTGCAGGAGTTTATTCGGGTATCCGCCCATCATTCCAACCTGCAATACCAGCTTAAACGCTTCCTGGACGAATATGGGGTGCAAAAGCTTGAACATCAAGGGGAAATCGCCCAATGGTGCCAGTCCCTCACCCAGATGTTAGGGCAGGTAGCCCTTGACTTCCTGTTCCTGTTTGACGACCTGGATGAATGGGAAGTAGAGACTAGCCCTGAAGGCCTGTTTGAATTGTTCGGCATACTTTCACAGACCCGTAACATTCAGCTGCTTTTTTCTGTAAACCCCTCCCTGGCGGACCAACCGCCCATCGCAAACCTTGAACTTTATAAACTGCGGGGATTACAACAGGAAGATATCTGGCCTCAGGGAGCCAGCCCGGAAGAGCAGAAGGCTTATGAATACAGCGATGGGCATTCCGGGATGTTACTCCATATTCTGCACTATATGCAGGATACCCCTGAGGCCGGAAAAGCAGCCAACCGCCTGATGCAGGAATTACACCCTCGCTTCAAACTCTTCAAGAATCGTTTCACAGGCCTGCAATGGAACCTTCTACGAGCTATTGCCCTCGAAGAAAAAGTGGCCCAGCCTCACGCCTTTGACTTTTTGGTTAAATACCGGCTGGGTGCAGCCAGCAGTGTAGAACGGGCCCTACGGAACCTTATTGATTCAGGAATGATATCGCGTAGCGAGGAAGGCTGGCAACTTACACATGTGGTGCACAAACGATGGCTGCAATGGCTTTACTCCTCTTCGTTTAATTGATTGAGCCTGCGGTTCCAGCGTGAGGACTTCAACTGGCGTACTACCAGAGGGTCCAGCGCATTCCTCAGCTTACTCCCCTTGGGAAAACTGAAACTGTAGTAATCCGTCTTAAGATCCTTATCCATGCGGAGTTCTTCGTAGTTACCCTCATTCAGGTAATATTGCAATAAGGGCCTGTCATACACAAATACATCAATTGCATTGTCCTGCACAGCATCCAAACCCTCCTTTACCGATGTAAAAGCCCGGGCTTCCACTTCAAAGATATCCAGGTAATCCGCACTGCTGGAGCCCTCAATAGTGCCCACCTTGAATTTCTTCAGATCCTCCACTCCTCTTATAGATCCTTCCAATGATGAAACGGTAAGGGCTGAGGCGATACCGGCCGTTAAACCGGAGATCATAAGGATGGCGGCAAACATCCACACCAGGCCCAGGACACGTCCTCCCCGGCTTACCGGGGCCTTATCTCCGTAGCCTACGGTAGTCATAGTTACCGCGCTCCACCAAAAACCGTCACCTACGCCACGCCAGCCTTTATGGAACTGTTCAGGGTTCTTCCTGCGTTCCAACAGCCACATAAAAAACCCGAATATCCATATCACAAGGATCAGCCCTGCCACCGCAGAAAAAAACTGCCAGCTGAACACATTCTTCAACACCACCCACCATTGGCTTTGGTGTTTACGAACGGTAGCGGTACCAGAGATAAAAAAAGGTTGTGAAAAATCCAGGTACGCCATGCGTTGGTCCGTTACCGTTAAAGGATTGATGCTCAGATCCACCTCTCCATTCCGGAGAGCTTCCACCAGATCAGGAATGCTATTGAAACTGCGGTAGCTGATGGAAGCGGGAACATCATTATCCACCAGGTCCCAAAAATCTACACTCAGCCCGGCCGGCTTCCCAGCCGCAGTGTATGTGACAAAAGGCGGGGCTTCCTTAATGCCAATAACCAGGTTGGAGTCCTGCTGCCCATAAGCGCTTTGGAGAAACAGGGAGCTAATGAAGATTAAAAAGATCCTTCGCATAACGCAGTTTTTCAGCCTAAAGATAAAAGCATTGTTTAAAAGGGTGCCTTGTGACGAAACAAGGGCAAGCAGCCACAATAAAGACCTCTAAAACTTTTGCTGTGATTATACTTCCGCTTCACAATCTGCCGGATCGGGAAAAAAGAGCAAGTCGAAGAATTTAAGCCTTACGTTCAAGGGTTATCTGGATCATACCGTTGCTGAAGGTTTCGGTCTTCACGGTCTCAAAATACTGCTCCATCTCTGCGGTTCCGGAAATGCTTATTCCGGAACCTAGCATCACCGGCACATAGGTTAAGATGATCTCGTCCACTAAACCATTACGCAAGAGGATATTGTTGATCTCCCCTCCACCAATCAGCCATATAACTTTACCATCCCGGTTTTTCAACTCACGCACAAAACCCGCGACATCATTTTTTACAAAAACTACCTTGTTATCACTTTCCTTGGTAGCGTGCCGGCTGAAAACATAGCATGCCTTGTCCTTATACGGCCATTCTTCGAAGGCAGGCACCTGACGGTAGGTTTTTCCGCCCACCAGGATCGCATCCACCTCCTCCAGGAAACCGGCATAGCCGAAATCCGACTTTTCGGGATTGGGAAAATCCTCAAGCCACTTAAAGGAACCGTCAGCCTTGGCAATATAGCCATCCAGGGAAGCCGCAATGTAGAGGGAGATTTTACGCATATTTCAAGAAGCTGAGAAGTTGGTCTCTCAAAAATAGTACTTTCAAAGCACCTCCTGGTGTAAGTTTTAACGGTATCTAATGCCGGTTATGTACCCAAAAAGCGTCCGGATAATTTAAACCCATTGACTTTACCAAAGTCTATCTTAATAGTATATTTATGCTTATCTAAAACAGCAACCAACAATGAACGCTACAGAACTGCACCTGCTTCTCAATCACTTCCCCATTCTCGGCACTTTATTCGGATTGTGTCTACTGATATTCGGTCTGTTACGCCACAACCGTAGCCTGGAAAAAGCTGCGTATGTTACCTTGGTGGTGATTTCACTTATTGCTATTCCCGCCTTTAAAACAGGAGAGGAAGCAGAGGAAAAAGTAGAACACCTGCCGGGGGTCTCCCATGCCATGGTACACGAGCATGAAGAATGGGCTGAAAAGGCCATCTGGCTGATGGCCCTCACCGGCATCCTGTCACTGGTAAGCCTGCTCCGCACCGGTAAAGTATTGCGCTCCCTTACTTTTATATCTGCCACAGCAACCCTGGCACTCATGGTGATCACCGGCAGCCATGGCGGCAAGATCATGCACCATGAGCTGACCAACACACCAGCTGTTGAAGAACCGCACGAATACGATGATGATTAAAATTTCACGATCAGGCCGGGGGTAGCACTAAAGTAAACACGGTGCCTTTTCCTTCTTCGCTCTTTACACGAAGTGCGCCTCTGTTGCGTTGTGCAAACTCCTTGCTGAGAAGAAGCCCCAGCCCGTTGCCCTCTTCTCCGGCAGTGCCTGTTTTACTGATCCTTTCTACAGGGTTAAAGAGTTTGGCCTGCATGGTAGCGGTCATTCCCACACCCTGATCGGCTACCGAAATAGCCACCTGGTCTTTTTCAAGAGTACTGCTGATGTATATTTCACCACCAGGCTGCGAAAACTTTACGGCATTGCTCAACAGGTTGCGCAATATGAAAGCTACCGCACCGGCATCCGCCATTACAAAAAGCTCTCTCAATTTAATTCTCACTTTTATCTTCTTGGTGCTGATCGCACGGGCCAGCTCCTCCAGTCTTTCTGCAACAAGAGTCGCCAACTCCAGCTTCTCGGCTTTCATGTTAACGCGGTCCAATTGCAAAAAGGCCCACTGCAAAAGGTTTTCCAGCATTTTGCGTACCCGGAGCGATTCATTTTCCAGCTCTCCGCTTATATCCTTAATGCCTTGCAAATCGCCCTCGGCCGCCATTTCTTCCAGCATAGGGCCGATACCCGCAAAAGCCGACACCCCTCCCAACATATCATGCGCCACAATGGCAAAAAAGCGATCCTTAATGGTATTGGCCTCCGCCAGTTCTTTTCGTGCCCTGCGCAGACGCTGGTTATAGATCAATACCATGGCCACTACGCAAAGCACCAGTATTACTATGGCTATAGCCAAACGGCTTTTCCAGCGCTCACGTGAAAGTTGCAGCTGTTGCACTTCATTACGGGCCTCGCTCAGCTCCAGTGCGGTTGACTTTTCCTTTAACTGATAGGTTGTTTCGAGTTCGGCCATCCGCTCCTGTACCTCCAGGGCATTCACCGAGTCATTCAAAACGCGTATGCGTTCAGACAGGTCCAGGGCCGCTGAAAAATTCCCCAACTGCTTTTGTGCCGCTAACTGTTCCTCCAGGCTCACCTCCAACCAATCACTGCGTTCCATCTCCCGCGCGCCTTCTTCCGCTTCCAATGCATATTGCAACGCCTTTTCAGGGCTGGAAATCAGGTTGTATACTGCTGCCCTATTATTGGCGGCTCCTGTCCAGTAGTATATATTGTCCTGGGCTTTGCCGGCTTCATACACCTGTTGGTAATAATCCAGCGCCTTATTGTATTGACCTTTCAGTTTGTACAGTGACCCCAGTTCATTGATCGTCCCGATATCACCGGGTACCAGTTCCAGTTTCTTATTCAGGTAGTACTCCGCGCTGTCCAGGATCTCCTTATCCACGTAAAGGCTGCCCAGGTTACCGTGCGCCAGACCCAGTATACGATTCCGCAAAGTGCTGTGGTTTTGCAAAGACAATTGCAGCAGATCCCTGAAATAGCGTTCTGCCTTTATATATTCCCTGCGATTCTGGTAGTATAAACCCAAACCATTCAGGTTAGCGGCCACCATAAAAGTATCCTGCGAAGAACGTAACAACTCGTAATTGGCATTGAGAAAATAAAGGGACGAATCCGGCTTGGAGAGCCGGTAATACAGGATGTTGAGATTATTATTAGCCTTTATCAATTGTGCAGTATCCGGTGCCTGCTCCGCCAATTGCCGTAGCTTCCGGTTTAGAGTAACGGATTCTGCGAACCGGTTGTCCCGGTAATAATTGGCGGAAAGTTGGGTGAAGAGCCTTAAACGATTGCTATCCTCGGCAAACAAGCCCTTCTTCAGCTTCAGAACACTATCAAGTAGTGCAATATTTTCCTTGTATGCACCACTTGCAGGAGAGGTATAACGGATCAAGGCCTCCATTTTGTCCTTCCCATCGCAATGGTTTATACAGTACCATAGTGAATCTTTTGCTCCTTGCTGAGCCTTCAGTTGCGGGGTGCCCAGGCCAAGGAAAAACAGAAAAAGAATGTAATGGGTATAACTCATGAGATATGGGGGAACTTTTCGCTGATGTCCTTCCGGTAACTCCGGCCTATGGACACTTCTTCATCACCCACCTGTACATGATTCCAACCGGTATCCACCCCCTCTATTTTCCTGGAATTAACTATATGGTTGCGATGTACCCTCCAGAAATATGCGGGCAGTAATTCTTCCATTTGGTTAAGAGACTTGCGCACCGAAACTGTTCGCCCGGAACTCAAATGTATATCAATGTACTTATCACGGGTGGTTTTAATCAGGTTCACATCTTTATACGCCAGCTTTTTGAACATCTTCCCGATCTTCACAAAAAGGTGGTCAGGATGGGTTTGTTCCGCCTCGGCCATTGCAGGTATCCCGGTTTTCTTACTATTCTCTCCCTGGTAAACCGCCAATTCAACCGCTGCTTTCAGCGAAGCAGCATCATAGGGCTTTACTAAATAGGCCTCCGGTTGCACTTCAGAGGCTTGCCGGAGTACCTCATCACTTATCAGGGAGGTTACAAAGATGATGGCCAGATCTTTTTCCTTACGTATGGAGGTGGCAAAATCAATACCGCTGCGTTCTCCTTTCAGGCGGATATCTACCAGCGCCACATCTGGTTTTAAAGCAAACACCAGGCGGAAGGCCTCCTCCGCATTATTGGTATGCCCAACTGTCTCGTAGCCGTTATCCTTGCAAAATTTCAAGGCTTTGGCCAAGTGCAGCTTTTGATCTTCTAGAATTAAAACACGCGTCTTTTTGATATCCCTCCCCATTGAGGGTGCAAAATAAAAAATTTACGGCCTGCCAAGCTCCATTCAGGGACATGCTGCTACTATTCACGGACAGGAACTAGGTAAGACCTGCCATGCGATCCACTTTTGCCAATGATTAACGTGTTGCGCATGGAACGCACTAAACTATTTGGATAATGCTACGGGATCATCTCATTAAACGTCTTTTCTCCCTTGTGCTCACCCTGTCCGTGAGCCTGAATGCTTTCGCACAAGTTAAATTTGAATTCCAAAATGGATCCACTACGGCCAATTGGCCATTTCAACCCCTTGGAGCGGAGATGGCCTTTGGGCCAGCTTTGCCCAGTGGAGGTCTATATGCCTGGACCTGGGAAATCAAAACCAACGGATTCTGGCCAGGCACCTCGCCCTCTTTTGGGGTGGCAGCCGTACCCCTGCAAAGTACCGATAGGCATATACTCGGATATGCCCCGGGTGAATGGGGTTATTTAGGATCGTCCGGCAATAAAGTGTACAACAGCACACCTACACCATGGGGTGGTCCCGTTAGCGCTATCGGTGACAAGATCAGAATAGTTATGGATCGGCAAACCGGGAACATATACTTTTATGTGAAAAGAACTACTGATGCTATCTTTACCCTTGCCGGGGGTGGGGCAGCCTATACAATTTCTGCCCCAGGTGCTGGTAAGGACATCAGGCCCGTAGTAGCCATCTATTCCTACCGGGGATGTTCCGTTGAATTTACCGAAGGTGAGGATTATGGTAGCACCTCCTTTTCCTCGCATGACTTTACCCAATTAACCTTACCCCCCGCGGGACCTAATACCTGGAATGGCAGTTCCTGGACCCATGGTACCCCTCCAGGTAATTCAGATGATGTAATAATTCAGTCGGGCAGCAACTTCCCGGGAAGCTTTTCGGCTGCCAATTTACAGTTGGAATCAGGGGCTGACCTTACCATAAACCAGGGAGAAACCGTTACTATTACGGGCGATATCACCGGCATAGTCTCACCTCTTCAAGGCCTATTAAACAATTTTGCCTTAACCGGCAATAGCTCCAATTGGGCAAGTGGGGCAGCGGGTACCTTCTCCGTTACAACTTCTAATGGTTTAAATTTTGACGGTTCAAATGATTATGTTTCAGTACCTGATGGTGCTACTTTGGATTTCAGCTCCGGCTTTACCTTAGAAGCCTGGTTTAAAGCCGATGCACTGTCTCATCATGCTTCGCTGGTATCTAAATTCGCCAATAATAAGCGGGAGTTTTCCCTCCTTCTAAGAAGTGATGGCAGTATTGAATATTCCATAACTTTTAACGGAAGTAGCGAGCAATATTTCACTGGAAATACAACATTGAGTGCCGGAAACTGGTACCACGTAGCCTTAACGTATGATGGCTCTTCCATGCAGGCCTACATTAACGGCAATACCGATGGAAGCAAGAACGTTAGCGGCAACATTTACAATGGCAGCTCAAATCTCTATATAGGTGCGCGCTCTGAAGGTAGCATGACCCGTTTTTTTGATGGCACCATGGATGAAGTCCGCGTCTGGAACACCGCGCGCAGCCAAACCGATATTCAGAACAATATGGATAATGAGCTTACCGGAAACGAAACCGGCCTGGTAGCTTATTATAACTTTAACCAGGGTACAGCCGGTGGTAATAATACAGGTATTACTAATTTAAACAGTGCTAAAATAGGAACCTATGATCCCAATATAATTAGCGGTTCGGGCACCCTGGTATTTGATAACTCTGGCCAAACCCTGAACCTTAATGACATATCGTTAAATATGGAAGGCGTGGTGGAGGTTACTTCCGGCACCACTTTACAAACCAACAACAGCCTTACTTTAACTGCTTCTTCTGCTTCCTCCTACGGTCAAATTATTGGTGATGGTACGGTGCTGGGTAATGTGACGTCCCAGGCTTGGATGGATGTCAGCTCAGCCCGTTACCATTACCTGGGTGTGCCTTTTACAGATGCCACTTTGGAAGAGTTCAACGAAGGGCAAACCATGGTAGCCGCCAACTCCAGTCAGGGAACCGTATGGCAATGGAATGCCAACACCGCTTCCTGGGAAGCCCCTTCTTCTCTCTCAGATGTAGCCACCAATGGTAAAGGTTATGCGATGTACGCAGGTACTAATACCTATGGTACTTTCCTGATGAATGGCAACGGAGTATCGGAGCTGGATGGCACAGTTGCCAATGGAGATATTGCTGTAACCTTGGACTATAATAACGGGCAATCTTCTTCCGTAGGTTTTACCGGGGGCACCACCCAGGCTGATACCGAAGGCTGGAATTTCCTGGCTAACCCTTACCCTTCGCAATACGATTGGAACGGACAAAGCCTCTTCGGAGGTATATATAATGCTTTGTACGTAAGCAAAGGTGGCTCGTATGCTTCCTATGTAAGCGGAGTAGGCACTAACGGAGGCACGCAATACCTCGCTCCCTTCCAGGGGTTTTGGGTTCAAACCACCAATGCTGTTCCGGGCAACTTCATCTTTGAGCAGGACCAACGCGTAACGGCCCCTTCCACGTCCCTTATGAAAACATCTACGGTTGATGGGATCTGGCTAACCGTATCGGATTCCTCTTCTTCAGATGAACTATTCATAGGATTTGACCACCAGGCTACCCTGGGTTTTGATGCCAGGCTGGACGCTCGTAAACTCCTTAACAAAAACGATATTCCAAACCTGTATACCTCCGGTAATGGAGAGGCTTTCTCCATTACCCGGGTAGCCCCCAATACTCAAACTTCGTTTCCGTTAAAGCTGGACAATGTAGCGGATGGTCGGCAGCTATCCTTAACTCTAAACACAGATCAGCTATTGAGCTATAATACGGTAGTGCTGGAGGATAAAATGCTGAGTGTACTTCATGACCTGAAGGCCTCAGATTATAGCTTTATACAGAATGAAGCCTATGGGCCGAATCGCTTTGTTCTGCACTTCTCTTCTCCTTCAATAGGTGTAGAAGAAGTGGCATCAGCACAGCATTGGTACGCCTATGCTACCGAAGATGGTATTGAAGTTAGACTTGGAGAGCTCAAAAATGCCTCTATTAAAGTATACGACTTAAGTGGTAGGATAATACATTATTTAGAGCACCAGGAAGGGGTTGCACGCATCCCAACCAACCAGACCAGGCAACTGTACGTGGTGAAGGTAACCTCTTCCTTTGCTTCAGGCACCCAAAAAATTATTCGCTGATAACGGTTCCTGTCACGTTTCCACACCATCCGCTCCCGAGCACCTGGGGTGGTTCACTGAATGTGACGAACAAACCAATACTATGAAAAAAACAACTTTACTATTCATCCTCTTTACCTGCTCCTTCACCCTGTACGCTCAGCCGGAAGAACCCGATGCTCCTACACCCTTTGGTTTGTTAGAAATACTGATCGGGGCCGGAGCATTGTATGGTGGTAAAAAAGCTTATCAGAACAGGATGAAAATAAAGTAATCCACTCTACCGTGTTGTTTTGATGCTCAATTGAATAAAGCGAATATTTTGTAGTTTCACCCACCTAATACCACCTTTACGGGTAAATGACACATTACGGGGAGAAATCTACGGCCAAATGCTGGGGCATAGTCCTATTGTGCCTGTTTAGTACTACCATTCCGGGTGTGGGCTTTGGGCAGGCTCTGCCAAAGTCATACAAGGGGCTGGGGCACTACATTGAAAACCATAAGCTGGATTCTCTGAATGTCCGGGAACTGGCTGTTCATTTCAGAACATTGGATCAAAATCATTCGGACTCTCTCCTATCGTACGTGTTTCCCCGCGTGGAAAAACAGTATAAGTCGCGGTCCGCTAAGGAAAAAGCCTTTCTATACAACCGCCTTACGGCAGCAGCGTATCAGCTTACGGGAAATGCCCGGGAAAGCAACCGTTTAGCCAATCAACAGATAAAGTATTACCGCGAAGCCGGTAACCGCTTCAGGGAATTGTGGGCCTTTACCCATAAGATGTTTATCCTGGCTGACCTGGATAGCATTAACCTGGCTTTTGAGGCCAGCATTGAACTGCAAAAAAAGTTGGACACCTATAAGCTGAGGCCTGCCGAGTACGCAAACCTATACCGGCAGCTCTGCGTATTTTATCAAAATATCGGGGAGTTGGAGCATGGTCTCAGCTTTTGCAATAGGGCTATTGAGTATAGCCGCCAATACGGTTTTAAACAGGGAAATGCCATTTTGTATGAAACCCTGGCGCTGTTAACCGAATCCAAAACGAACGATGAGGAACAAGCAATCGCCTTACGTAGAAAAGCCATGAAAGAGGCCCTGGCTGAACCTGACTCCTTTGTGCTGCGTATTATTTACCGAAACCTGGCTCGCTCATTTGCACGCGCAGGCCTACCGGATAGTGCCCATAAATACTTTGACCGCACCTTTGAGCTATACGAAACCCACCCTTATTTCTTCGGGTGGTTCACGGACCAGATATCCTACGCAGAATTCCTGATTGAACAGCATGAACTACAGAAGGCCCAGGCTATTATCCAGGCTTTGGATTCCAACCTTACGGATGATGTTCCTACCCTGTATAATTACTACAGCCTTAAAGAGTTGTATGCCGTAAGCACCCATAATATTCCTGATTATTTAAAATGGTCCACTCGTTATGACTCGATAACCGAATGGGAAAACGAAGAAACCCGGCTTAAGGCCCGGGAAGAAATGGCTACTAAATACCAGACTGAAAAAAAAGAAACGGAAAACAAACTCTTAAAAGCAGAAAGCCAGGCCCGCCTGATGCAAATAGTGGCTTTATCCGTATTGGTGTTACTGTTGGCCCTCATTGCGATCCTGGTTGTTCAGCGCAGAAAGCGTGAGAAGGACCTTTATGTAAAAGACCAGCGTCTTCGGGAACTGGAACTGGAAAGAGAGCGGGAAGAAAAAGCCCATATCACCCAAAGGAACGATGAACTTAAAAAGGACCTGGGCCAACGCATTAAACAGGTGGTGGAACAACAGGTGATCAATGCCGAACTTATGGAAATGGTGGAGGAATTACGCACCACCAATGAATCGCCCTTGGTGCGTAAGAAGGCTGCGCAGATGAAAGCCCACCTCATCAAAAGTATACAGGGGCAGATCTTTGAAAACATCTACACCAAAATGCTGGAGCTTTATCCGCAGTTGCTCCAATATTTGTCGGAGGAACTGGGTCCGGATAAGGAGGCTGAATTAATTTCAACCGCCATGTATTTCCTGGGTTATGAATCAGCAGTAATTGCCAAGGTACTCAACCGTTCCGAAAAAGCCATCCGGAATATGCGGCACCGGGTACGGCAAAAGCTCGGGATGGAAAATAAAGATGACTTTGTGGAGTTCCTGCACCGCATCAATAAAGATCTGGACAAAGCCTGACGCCCTATTCAAGCCCGGTGATGATTAGGACGCGATCATCATTTTTGTAATTTTTTTATTACACCCTGACTGTTTAGCGCAACAAGTCAACCACTTAACCCCTTTTCTTTTCCTCACAATATATTACTGTTAATCAAACACCTACATCCTTTGGGACACACTTGGGACACGCTTTTTTCGGGCTGGCTACCTCTTCCATTTAGCTTTGAGCCTTCATGTTTAAGTGCTATTCCCTATGATTCTAAACTCCCCATGCCGATTTGTTTTACTGGTTTTCTTCATGGCCTGTCTTTTCAATCCTTATTTCTCACAAGCACAGTTTTCCGGTGGTTCCGGCACGCAGGGCAACCCCTGGCAGATTTCTACCCTGGCAGATCTGCAGGCTATGGATAATGTGACCTACCTAGGGGATTATTTTATTCTGATCAATGACATTGATGCTTCGGCCACCTCCTCCTGGAACAGTGGTGCAGGATTTGATCCCATCGGGGATTATACCAACCGTTTTACAGGGGATTTCAATGGAGCAGGCTACAAAATTTCCAACCTGTACATTAACCGCTCTACGGATTACACCGGCCTTTTTGGCTTCACCGACAATGCCAACCTGAGTAACATAGGTTTGGTTAATGTATCCATAACCGGAGATTACCAAACGGGAGGCTTAATAGGATATAATTATGCCAGCGATGTAATCTATTGCTATGTTACCGGAAGTGTTAGTGCCACGGACAATAATACCGGAGGGCTGATAGGGTTCCTCGATAGCGGCAACCTGTCCTTATCCTTCTCGGAAGCTAATGTGAGTACCACGGGTGGGAACCCGGGTGGATTAGTTGGTTATTCTGAGGGTTCGTACATCAATAACACCTATGCCATGGGCTCCGTAAGTGGCAGTGATGCCGCAGGCTTAGTATCCTATATAGACGACTATGAAGTCAATTATAGTTATGCAACCGGCTACGTGGGTGGAGGATTTACCGCAGGCTTTGTTTACGAGGTAGCTACCGGGGACACGGATTATGACTATTGGAATACGGACAGTGCTTCCTACAGTTATGAGGGCACCGGCCTTACCACCGCCCAAATGAAAAATTCCGCCAATTACTCTGGCTTTGATTTTACCAATATATGGGCTATTGATCCCAATATTAATCAGGGTTACCCCTACTTACGGGATAACGCACCCGTAGAAGCTCATGCCCAAAACGCGGTGGTGTTCCTGGATGCTTCAGGTAACGCAACACTATCCGCTAACACCCTTAATGATAATTCCAGTGCGGCTAGCGGAATTGCCAATCTCTCACTTAGCCAGACGGCTTTCAGTTGTTCCAATGCCGATTCCATCCCTCCCATCGTAACTGCCTTGGATTTGGATGGAGTTAATGACTTTATAAACGTACCCAACAATGCCGCCTACGAAAGCAACGAAGGAACCCTGGAGATGTGGGTGAAGCCCAATGCCTATGCCGGTAACCGCTGCCTCATTTCTATGCGGCTGGATCCCAACGTGCGCTACAGCTATTACCTGAACCAGCAGAGCGGTGAAATGGCCTTCTGGAACGGAAACACCTATTGGAGTGCTCCCTATAGTGGTGGCTTCACAGCCGGTAAATGGTATCACCTGGCTTTGGTTTATAACAGCAGCCGCACGGATGTATTTATAAATGGCGATTATGCCCTAACCCTGGGTACCGGGGTTACCACCGGCACAACTGGCCGGGCACTGACCATCGGCAGCTCTAATGTTAATGGATCCGAAGTTTTCTCAGGTCAAATGAGTGACATCCGCATCTGGAATACCCGCAGGAATGCCGTGCAGATAAAGAAATACAAAAACCGCATTTTAAGCGGTAGCGAATCCGGTTTAGTGGGATATTTCCCAGTATTGAAAGGCAAAGGAGAAATCTTATATGATTACTCATCTACCGATAATGACGGTACACTCACCAATATGGATGCCTCCACTGTTTGGATAAACAACGGCACAGAGGTAGTACTAACGGTTACGGATAATAACGGTAATGTGGGTACGGACACAGCTTATGTAAGCGTGGCCGACACCACCACACCAACCGTTATACCTCTGCATTCCACCCGATTTGTGTACCCCGGTAATAGCCTTACCATTAATTCCTCTGATGTTGATAACGGGTCCAGTGATAATTGCAATCTTTCCCTCAGCATTAACAGGACTACCATTTCTCTTGCTGATACCATTTACCCCATCTCCAGGTTCCTGAAGTTTGATGGAAATAACGATTATATAGTCATTCCCAACCATTCCGATTTTGAATTCACTACTGGCACCATTGAGCTTTGGGCCAAGCCGACTACCAATAACAGCTCAGGGATCATTGGCATGCGTTATGGAAGTTCCACGCGTTACAGTTTTCACCTGGATGATGCATCAAACCTTATTGGTTTTTGGAATGGCGGTGCTTACAACACCATCAGTTATCCTTTTGAGGGTGGAGAATGGTACCATATTGCCTTTTCCATTCAACCCAATAAAGTAGACGTATACATCAACGGACAAAGTATTGGCACTTTTTACTCCGGCATTAATTCTGGTGCTGCCGGACTAGACCTAAGCATTGGTGGCTCCGTACCCTTTGCGGGTTTTGAGCCTTTTAGCGGAGAAATAGATGAAGTGCGCTATTGGAATGATATCCGTACCCAGGCAGAAATACAATCCTATATGTACGTGCCCCTGGCCGGTAATGAAGCTAATCTCGTTGCCTATTATCCTTTTAATGAAGCAGCCGATACCGTCATAACGGATGAAGGGCCCAACGGCCATGATGGGGCCATGGCTAACATGAACCCGGTCACTGACCGTATCAAACTCGCATTACCGGTGCTTTTAACCGGCAGTGATGCCAGTGGAAATTCAGATGCCGCCCTGGCTTTTATAAACCTGGTGGAAGTGCCCTTTGCCGGAGGGTCCGGCACCGTGGAAGATCCCTGGCAAATCACTACTTTGGAACAACTTCAGGCCATGGACGATCCCCTTTTTATGGAGGGTCACTTCATCCTGATGAACGATATTGATGCCGCTGCAACTTTCGGCTGGAATGGAGGCAAGGGCTTTAACCCTATTGGAAATGGTGAATTTTTCTCCGATTCCACCATTGCTTTTAAAGGCTCTTTCCGGGGCATGGGTTACATAATATACAACCTATACATCAACCGCCCTACTATGGAAATGGTAGGTCTGTTCTCCGATCTTACCGGAGATGTAGATAGTTTAGGGTTTGTGAATGACACCATTACCGGCTGGCGGTATGCAGGACCTCTGACCGGGATTTGCCGGCAGTGTAAAATTGAAAGGTGCTATGCTACCGGCAGTACTGTAAGCGTAGTGGGTGCCACAGGTTATGCCGGAGCTTTGTTGGGAAGCATTAGCTATCCATCCGACACTATTTCAGATTGCTATAGCAGTGGTACTGTTACTACCCCCTTGTACGGAGGAGGCCTTTCTGGTAGTGCCACAGCAGCCACGATAGTAGATTGCTATTCATCTGCTAATGTAAACGGTGGTAACACCGTAGGAGGTTTGATCGGGGCTATAAGTAACAACGTTACCATAACCCAATGCTACGCTACGGGTAATGTAAGCGGAGTTGACCTGGTAGGTGGTTTATTAGGCGGTGGGGGTAATTTTAACGTTAATCTCTCCTATGCCAGTGGTTCTGTAACTGGCACCAACCGTGTTGGTGGACTTATTGGCCAATTTACAGGCAATGGCTACACCATTACCAACAACCATTTTAGCGGTACGGTAAACGGAGGCAGCCGTACAGGAGGGCTTATCGGTACTTATATCACCGGAACCGTCAGTAATAACTATACCACCAGTGCCACAAGTGGTAGTTCAGATGTTGGCGGTATTGTTGGCTTTACACAATTTGCTTTTTTTCAACCGGCAGCCACTAACTACTGGAATACCGATAGTTTTGCCACGGGAACAGCAGGGACCGGTCTTACTACAGCTGAAATGAAGCAGGAAACAAAGTTCAGCGGCTTTGATTTTACCAATACCTGGGCCATTCACCCGCTACGCAATGATGGTAATCCATACCTGCGGATCTATGAAAGCCACTTCCCGGTAAGAGGTTCTGCCTGGACAGCCGGTGCCTGGGATAATGGCACCCCCAGCGATACCGTAAACGTTTGGATAAGGGACAATACGGCACCTGCCTCCTTTACCGCTAAGGACATTTACATTGAAGACGGCATGGCTCTTAATACAGGTTCAGGCAATACCATAACTGTAAGCCAGAACGTCTACAACTTCGGGAATGGCTTTTCCGGGACCGGTACCGTGAGCTTTGATAGCAATGGTGATACCCTGGGTATTTACCTGGAGGCTTATGAGTTTGAAGGCGTGATCAACGTGGAAAACGGAACCGCTTTGCAAACCAGCGATTCACTCACCCTAACCGCTTCTTCAACCTCGTCTTACGGGCAGATCATTGGCGATGGAGCGGTATTGGGCAACGTTAAGTCACAAGCCTGGCTGGATGTGAGCACCGCCCGTTATCATTACCTGGGATCGCCTTTCACCAATGCTACTCTCCAGGAGTTCAATGAAGGCCAGACCATGGTAGCCGCTAACAGCAGCCAGGGCACCATCTGGCAATGGAATGCTGCCAATGCCGCCTGGGAGGCGCCATCGGCCCTCACCGATGTAGCTGCCAACGGCGAGGGTTACGCCATTTATGCCGGAACCAACGCCTACGGCACTTTCCTGATGAACAGCAGTGGTGTATCCGAACTGGACGGAACCGTAGCCAATGGCGATATTGCCGTAGCACTGGCTTATAATAACGGTCAATCCGCCACAGTAGGTTTTGTGGGCGGCACTTCACAGGGAGCCACCGAAGGCTGGAACCTTCTGGCCAATCCCTATCCTTCGCAGTACAATTGGGACGGGCAGGCTTTCCCTTCCGGCACCAATGATGCCTTATACATCAGCAAGGGAGGAACCTATGCCTCCTACGTGAGTGGCGTGGGCACCAACGGAGGCACCCAATATCTCGCTCCCTTCCAGGCATTTTGGGTACAAACCACCAATGCCTCTCCCGGCAATTTTACCTTTGAGCAGGATCAAAGAGTAACGGCTCCCTCCACCAACCTTATGAAAACCTCTCCGGTTGACGGAGTTTGGCTAAAGGTTTCCGGCCCTGCCGTTACCGATGAACTTTTTATCGGGTTTGACCAACAGGCTACCCTTGGTTTTGATGCACACCTGGACGCACATAAGCTACTGAATAAAGAAGCTCCGAACCTTAGCACTAAACTAAATGGTGATTTTTACGCCATCTGCCGGGTAGCTCCCCATGGACTTTCTTCTTTCCCGCTCGCCTTAGACGATGTTGCGGATGGCCAGCCCTGTTCCTTTAAGCTGGATGCCGGCCAATTGAATGCTTATACCGCAGTAAGCCTGGAAGACAAAATGCTTAACGTAGTGCATGATCTGAAAGCTTCGGATTACCATTTTACCCAGAACAACGCTTACGGACCTGATCGGTTTGTATTGCACTTTTCTGCTTCGAATATAATTACTGAAGAGTTCCCGGTAGCACAAAACTGGTACGCCTACACCTCTGAAGAAGGCATTGTGGTACAGCTGGGAGACCTGAAAGATGCCCTGGTACAAGTGTATGACCTGGGTGGCCGCCTCCTTTTTAAACTGGAGCACCAGGAAGGGGTTGTCCGCATACCAGGCAATCCAACAAGCCAGTTCTACGTGATCAAGGTCAATTCTTCACTGGCTTCAGGAACTCAGAAAATCATCCGCTAACCTTTGAGAAAACACTGCTATGAGATCGGTACTAAAATATCCGCTTACCCTTACCCTCCTGATTATCCTAACACTTCCGGCCTTAGGGCAACCTGAAGACCCGGAGGCCCCAACCCCCTTTGGCTTTGTTGAATTGCTGATTGGGGCCGGGGCTTTATACGGTGGGCGAAAAGTCCATCAAAGCTCCAGGCGAAAGCAAGCTCCTTGACAAGCCCAAAAAAACGGGATATTCCAAAACACGAGAATTAAAAGGCCACCTGCGGTGGTCTTTTTTTATGTGATCCATTTTGATCCGTTTGTTATGTTTGTGGGGGAGGGATTAGTATGGAAAACGTATTTAAAGCAGGGCATTCTGCACTGGCAATAATGTTCTTTGGGCTATTGCTATGGGTATCATCAACTGCCCGGGCGCAAGCATCGAAAAGCTCTGCCGCTAGTGACTTTTTGGAAAAACCGGTGAGCTTTGAAAGTATTGATGAGCTTCTCAATGAGGTTCTTTTATGGCCGCAATCCGGCTCATTGGATCAGAAAGTAGAAAACACCCTCCCTAAACTCCTTAAACGGGCCTCTAAAATTGATTCAGCGGTCTTGAGGGCCTATTTTTACGAAGCCATGACAGTGGCTTATTACCAGGCTCTGGGAAACCTGGAAGGCGCCCACGAAATGATACTCCTGGAGATTGAAGCACTTAGAGAATTTTCAGCACCAGTAGATGAACTGGCGCCCGCCTATAGCCGCCTCATGTTCATCCTTATGGATCTTAATAGATCGGCTGAGGCCTATGAAGTAAGCCTCAGCTTAAAAGATCAGTTACCGGAAATTCAGGATAATTATGTAAAAAGCTTCGTGCATCGTCAGCTATGCGCTTTTTACCAGCGCATACGAGACCTTGAAAATGCTGCTAAAGCATGCAGGGAAGCCATAGAATACAATGAGTCAGAAGGTATAACCCCCATGATGGGTGGCCTGTATGAAACCCTGGCTCTGGTAGCCTCTGCCAAAGATGCTACTACTCCTGACTCTATTCTCCGCTTACGAAGGCAGGCTATCCGTTACGACCTGATGAATGGCGACAGCCTTGATCTCAGAGTCGTGTACCGCAATATGGCCCTCACCTTCGAAAAAACGGGTCAACCCGATAGTGTGGAATACTACTTCCAAAAAACTTTTGATATCTACGATCGCCACCCCTACTTCCTGGGATGGGTAAAGGATCAAACGTCCTATGGCTCCTTCCAGCTTAAGCAGGGAAACACCACACAGGTAAAGCACATCATTGACACGGTAAAAAGCGTAGTGGACAAACACCTTTCCAAACATCTCAACAGCCAGTTTTCACTGGCTGCTTTACAGGCATACTATTATGCCTATACCGGAGAGTATGATCTTTTTGTCCAGGCCGATACCCGTGCAGACTCGCTCCGTACAGAGGAACAGGAAGAACGTGAGGTAGAGGCCCGTGAAGAAATGATGGCCCGCTATGAGTCGGAAAAGAAAGAGGCCGAGAACCAGTTGCTGAAGGACCGACATAAAGCCCGCACCCGCGACATCTGGTTCCTGGCTGTTCTCTGCTCGCTTCTGTTCTTCCTCTTATTGCTCCTTTTCCAGAAAAGAGGAAAAGACAAGAAGATCCACCAGCAAAAAATGCAACTGGCCGGGATGGAAGCCGAAGCCATTAAAAGCCGTATGGACAGGCTCAAATCAGACCTGGAGGAAAAAGTTAAGCAGGTAATGGTACAACAGGCTAACAATGCCGAGCTTAAAGAGCTTATTGAAGAATTACAGGCTACCTCCAGCTCTTTGATCGTCAAAAAGAAGGCTTCCCAAATGAAGCGGCACATCAACCTGCGCATTGAGCAGGATACTCTCTCCGAGGTAGAGGATAAAATGGAACAGCTTTACCCAGGCTTGTATGGGTATTTAAAAGAAACCATTGGCGCTTCCAGGCGGAATGAGATCCTGTCCACCGCCATGTACTTTATGGGTTACGAAACGCGTGACATTTCCGCCTTACTGCAACGCACCGAAAAAGCCGTTCGCAGCATGCGGTACCGGGTTCGTAAAAAGCTGGATCTTGCCGATACCGATGACCTGCTTGAGTTCCTGCAACACAAGCAAGATGAGCTTAATTAAGCCCAAGACTTCAATGGTTCAGCTTAGGCCCAACATCCTGTAAGACCCTCATTTTAAATCACTTATTTTTTTGAGGCCCATTTGAGGCATGGTGATTCTTGGTCATACCGTAGCGTCAAACCTTTCTTTGACATCGTTAAACCCGAACATCCATGAATAAGAATCTGCTGTTTCTTCTATCGCTTACCTTCTCTTTTATCGGCTCCTACACCAAGGCTCAGAGCACCATATTTTCTGAAGATTTTGAAAGCTGCGGACATGGCACTCGTTATACGGAGGTTAATTCCCATTCAGACGGGGGAAGTGATTATTTCGTCCGTACCGATGGCTCTTCGGGAAACACCACTGTTAACTGTGTATCCACCTCTACCACCGGTCTCAGCGCCTTTTTGGGAATGTCCAACAGCTTCTATTATGTGGGAGAAGACATTGATGACAGCAACCTCTTGCCAGATTCCGGTTACGTAATGTTTGATGACATTGATATAAGTGGGTTCACAAACCTGGAGATCAGTGGGCTTTTTGCCCTGGTAACCAACGGTTGCGACAATGATCAATATATGAAAGTATCCGTGGATATTGATAATTCAGGAACCTTCACTCTGATAGGAGCGTTCCGTACTGTTGGAGGAGGCAATGCTGTAAATGTTTCCCAGGACACAGACCTGGATGGAGCGGGTGATGGCACAGTTCTCAGTTCAACCTTTCAGAATTTCACCTTTAACGTAATTGGCACAGGTTCCTTAATAGATATAAGGGTAATGGTGCGTACCAATACCGGGGCCGATGAGTTTGCCTTTGACAATATTTCGTTGAAAGGTACTTCAGCCACCACAACCTGGACCGGCTCCTGGAGCAACGGAATTCCGAATGCCAATATGGATGTTGTAATAGCGGAGAATATTTCTGTCAGTTCTTTTACTTGCCGTAACCTCACCATTAATGCCAGTAAGGTACTCTTACTTGGATCCGGGCAAACAGTAACCGTTACCGGCACTTCCATAACCAACAATGGCTTTGGTTTGATTGCCGTGGATGCAGCGGGCCGACTGAACCTTGATAATAATGGAAACACCATTACCTTATCCGGAAATATCTCAGGCGGTTTCAGGGGGATCGTAGAAATTCAGGGAACTACAACCTTTGCAACCAATGGTCTGATCACAATATCTGCTCCTTCAGCAAGCTCCTTTGGGCAGGTAACCGGCACCGGAACTGTTAATGGTAACATTTCTATGCAGGCTTTCCTGGATGCCTCAACCGGACGGTACTTTTACCTGGGCTCACCCTTTACAAATGCCGTACTCTCAGATTTCAAAGAGTCCGGAGCCATCATGGTATCGTCTAGCTCCTCACAAGGTACCGCTTGGGAGTGGGACGCTGCTAACGCGGAATGGGATCCTGCCGGAGGTGGTAACCTGGCCAATGTAGCTACCCGCGGAAGAGGCTATGCCATGTATGCCGGTATGAACGGCAGCTACGGCCCTTTCCTGATTGATGACGGGGACCGTACCGGAACCGTGAGTATTTCAGGCACTATTTCCAATGATGCCACTGTAAACGTAGGTTTAAGTTACAACGATGGACAAGCCGCAGGAGTAAGCTTTGTAGGGGGAAGCGGGGTTTCGGCTACCGAAGGCTGGAACCTGGTGGCTAACCCTTATGCGGCTATATACGATTGGGAGGGACAGGCCATTCCAGCGGACATGAGCTCGGCTATTTATCGCTTTAACGGCACCAACTATTCAGCTTATACCAAGGGAGCCGGTTCGGCTTCACGCTACATTGCCCCCTTCCAGGCGTTCTTTGTTCAGCTCACCGCCAATAATCCCACTAACCTGGTCTTTGACCGTGACAATCGGGCACCTACTCAACCAGCTACACGTTCCAAAACTGCTGCTTATAGCATAGATGGTGCAGACCTTCACATTGAGGGTATGGGCGGTAATGTATACGATGATCTGTTTGTAGGTTTTGAAACCAATAGCACTTCCGGTTTTGACAATGACTGGGATGCACGAAAACTTTTGAATAAGGGAATTACGCCCAACCTGTATGTACAGTTCGGGCCTGAGGCCTATTCAGTGTGCCGTGTGCCATTTACGGGACCGCGATCATTCCCCTTGAAGTTGGATTATGTTCAGGATGGGGATGTGATGTCCATCAGCGCAGACCTCTCCAGCTTGAGTTCTTTTGGTAAACTTACCTTGGAGGACCGTAAACGTAATGTGATGCATGACCTTTCCACAGATTACACTTTTACCCAGGATAATGGCTTTGGGCCGGATCGTTTCATACTACATTTCAGCCAGCCTTCCATTGGCATTGAGGAGCCGAAGGAGCCTACTATGGTGTACGGTTATGCCGATGATAACGGCCTGAATGTGGAACTGGGTATTTTACACGATGCCACGGTAGAAGTGTACAACCTGGCAGGGCAATTGATTGAAAGGGGAACCAGTCTCAACGGTAAGGCCACCTTCCCTATTGAGAAAAACGGGCTTTATCTCCTTAAGGTTACAGCAAAGGATTTCTCCCAATCCCTTAAAGTTATCCGATAACCCCTAAACGCTTGATTATGAAAAATTTCACAAAATACACGCTTACCCTTGCCCTCCTGATTATATTAACATTACCGGCCTTCAGCCAACCCGAAGATCCGGATGCCCCAACCCCCTTCGGCTTTGTTGAATTGCTGATTGGGGCCGGGGCACTGTACGGTGGAAAGAAAATGTATAACCAAAAGAAAACGCGGGAGTAAAACCTGTGACCCCTGATAACTTAAATCCCGGTAAACTTCAAATCTGCCGGGATTTTATTTTAGCGCCCCTGCCTTACAGCTGAAATACGGCTCCACGCTTCTCACCGCAAGGCATGCGTAGTTTATTGTTTACCAGCTCAGGAATAACACGTGGTTTCGCACTTTCCCTATAAGTCGTTTTTCCAAAACCGGATCAACACTCTAACGGACGGATAGGACTGCACAAACGCTTTATCTTCCTCCAGACCTTTAGGAAGGTCGGTCTTCCGAAAAATATGCTTTTAGGGGAGAGACCAATAATGGAGAAGACACAAAGGGTACAGATCAATAGGTATTTCACTACCTGTAAAATGAGTACTCCTAGGTATTCTCTTAACTACCAATTAGTAATTGATTTGTCTGCTCTTGTAGCAACAATGCGCTTTATGACAAAATCATTACTTAAAATGGGTGCAATAGCCTTATGCATGGCATCCTCAACATATGGATTAGCTCAAAACTGGATCAAAACCGGGGCCTCACAGGCAGCCATAGGCGCCAATGCGGCCGGGTTTGTGGCCTGTAGCCTTAATGACACCATCTATGCTTCTGCCCCCGGCAATAACGTTTACAATAATTTTGTTTACTCCACCGATAAAGGAGTAAGCTGGAGCACCTCGCACTCCATACTTGAAACAGACTATGGCAGAATTGGTCAGCTAGTAGCTGTAAACGATCGTGTATATGCCGCAGTGAAGTTGCCTTCCAATGACTATTTATACTATTACTCTATTGATAATGGTACAAACTGGGTAATGGATACCGTGGGACTCCCTCATTACTATGGCATGCCCACCGCTCAAAAAGATGCTTTCAGGCTAAAACAAATGGGGAGTAACCATATTCTTGCTTTCAATGGCTTAGGCATTACAGGAGCTTACATCAAGCAGATCGGGGATCCTGCATGGCATGAAATATTTCCAGTAACCGGCAAATCCCATCAGGATTTTACCTGGATGGGAAATACATGGTTTACCATTAAGGTATCCGGGTTAAACGACCCTGAAAAGCTGATGAAGTCTACGGATAACGGTGCCAGCTGGAGTGCGTTAAACTTTACGGGCTTACCAGCGGGTTTTACCCCTACCTTTTTAGAAAGCAATCACACAGATAAGCTTTACATGACCGGAGGCATTGCGGGAAAAGAGGCCAATGCTATTTATTATTCCACAGATGGTGGAAACACCTGGGCCAATACAAACGCCTCTGCTGTGTACACGGATACCAATGCCACTGCCATGGATTTATTTGCCATTGAAGATTATGTAGTTGCCAAGTACACTTATATGAGTGGGGATTCTGTACCCAGATATCTCATTTCCTCAACCAACACTCCCAACTTTTCCTTTGGAGATCCATCAGGCTTTACCCCTACTAATCCTGCCATGTATCAATGGATTTCGGGTCCTCTGCACTTTTTTAATGCCGGAGATGCCCTTTTAGCTGTGCATTTAGATGGTATCTATTCTTCAAAGCCAGGCTTTACAGGGGGACCTGTTTCCCTTACAGATATTTCAGCGGCTTCTTTCAAATTTTACCCAAACCCTATAAGGGATCATCTTATAATAGAAAACTCCCAACCTTTTAAGTGGCGTATTATAAGCCTTGCCGGACAAGAAATGATCAACGGATATTCCGATGGTTTGCAAGACCACGCAGATCTCTCGCTGCTGCATAAAGGGGTCTATCTCTTAGTAATTAATGATAATCAGGCCTGTAAAATCATTAAGGATTAACGAAATAACAATTGTTCCCCGGTAACGTCCTAAGCTAGGTTGTCTGGTTTTTGACGTTGTGGAACGATATAACAAGCTCAGGCGGCACTTGGTCCCGTTTGGGCTTTTTTTAAGGGATAAGAGTGTTTATATGAGGCCAAACAAGCTTGGTCAAACCGGAAGGATAAAGCAGAATAACCCTTACAGCTCATAGCAGCTTCCTCCTATTCCATTACAAGCCTTATACTTAGAGGCAGAGTATCTTTTTTAGGCAAATACTATATTCGTGCAACATGCGGATACTCTATTGCCTTTGTTTAATGTGCATGGCCTTTACCCTGCCTGCTGTTACCCCCTGGAAAAACCTGGGAAAGGTTTCAGGTCCCGAAGTTTCAAGGCTCCTCATTCCCTATTTTAATTCGCATATCCTTAATCAGGACTCTGTAACCGCCCTCAAAACCCTTGACTCATTACTGGCTTCAGCCCGCCATTCACCTAAGCCACATATGGAAGTTACTGCATTGAGCCTTAAGGGAGTCTACTATCAATCCCGGATGCCCCGGGGGTTTACGCGAGCCGAAATTTACTTTCAGCAGGCCATGGAAACCGCTCACCAATACGGTTTGGAAGTTCCAGAGACCGTGGCCCGGCATAACCTCGGCTACGTACAATGCAGGGGAGGAAATTATAATGAAGGCCTTAAGAACCTGTTGGCAGCTGAAAGTGATATGCAGCGCCTGGGTGCCGAAAACGTACCGGATTACGAAAGGCACCTTTACGACCGCGCCAAGATATATCTGGACTTTGGGTATTATGAAAAGGCGGAGCAGTACCTACGGCAATCGCTTAAACTTACTTCCTCCGAAAGTATGCGACAGCGTATTTATAATGCCTTTGGCATTGTATATTCCGAATGGGGCAAGGAAGATAAAGCCGAAGAAAGCTTGCGGTCAATGTTACAGTCCGCCAAAAAAAATTCCGACACGGTAGCTATAGCAGCCGCCAGCACCAATCTCGGCATTGCCTACCTCAACCGTGGAAACGCCTCAGAAGCCCGTCCATTGCTTGAAGCTGGCTACGCACTGATGGCCAAATGGGAGGGTTGGCACATCCAATTGGTGGCTTTACAGGCCCGTGCGCAGCTTGATATAAAGGAGAACTTCCTGGAAAAGGCCAGGCCTGACCTGCAAAAAGCCTCCGTATTGCTTAGAAAATACCAGATCCATGACCTGGATGCCTGGCACACCTATTACCAATTACGGTCCAACTGGCACAAAAAATCCGGTAATTTCCGGCAAGCTTCCCTTTACCAGGACTCCCTGGCTGATATTAAGGACAGCATCCTGCAAATCCGTAAGACCAGCCAGCTTGCCAATATTGAAACCCAACTCATGGCTGAGCGCTACGCTATGAATATAAAGCTCCTGCAACAAGGGGAAAAGTGGCAGCGCACCCTGCGGAATATTATCACTATCGGGGCCGCCCTGGTAATAGCTTTGCTCCTGGTATGGGGCTACCGCTTTCAAAAACAACAGAAGCGCAAACACCAGCACCTGGAAAAGGAAAAAAGAGAAGCGCTGGAACGTCTGGGTGACCTGCGGAAGCGGGTACAATCCAACAACCAGATCATCGAGGAACTTCGTAAAAAACAATCTTCGCGTAAGCCGGACCAGGAAAGCTTACCGGACAGAAAGGTGGTGGAACAGCTGCATCAAACCATCATCTTAACGGAAAAGGACTGGCAGGAATTCAAACAGCTTTTTGAACGGGCCTATCCCCGCTTTCTTCAGGGTTTAGCCGTAAAACACCCTTCTCTTACCGAGGCGGAAATACGCTTGTTGGCCCTGATCAAACTCAATCTTTCGGTCAATGAGATGGCCGCTATGCTGGGCATACTCCCCCAATCCGTGCGAAAGACGCGACAACGCCTGATGAAAAAGCTGGGGCTCGAAGACCCTAAAGCGCTGCCGGCCTTTCTGAATGGTCTTCGATAAAGGCCTCTACAAGCGTTGGCCAAAGCTAAACCGGCTTCTTTGTCTCTTTTTTGTCGCCCCTTTTCCTGTCCAAAAGTTCCAAATCCCTGCTATCATTGTTGGCATGTTTACTAAAACCCTAATCCTATGAACAAAAAACAACTACCCCCTTTTCAGGTGGCTGCAAAACTTCTTGTTTTGTGTATCTGTAGCCTATTGACCCAATCCTCTTTTGCTCAATTATCTCTCAACTGGGGAACCGGCCTGGGAAACATCAATCAAGATTTTTCCAACTCCATGGTGGTGGACGCTACCGGGAATATATACATCAGTGGATATATTTCAGATACCGTTGACTTTGACCCTTCTGTTAATCAGTTGCTCCTGGGCTCTGATATGGCACCCGATGCCTTTTTAGCTAAATATGATCCCTCAGGAAACCTGATATGGGCCAAGCACATTGAAGGTTCTACCATGCCTGTATTCAGTGAAGACATAGCCGTTGACAGCCAGGGTGATGTGTATCTTACCGGCTACTTTGGCGGCACCGTTGACTTTGACCCGGGAACGGCCACCAGTAACCTTACGGCTTCCGGACCCTTTGATGTATACCTGGTGAAGATTGATGCCAGCGGTAATTTCCAGTGGGCACATAACTTTGGAGGTCCCTCGGCCGACTTTGGCTATGGGCTTGCCACAGATGCTTCTGACCATGTGATCATTACCGGCTACTACCTCGGTAGTGCGGATTTTGACCCTTCTGCCAACACCGCCACGCTTAACTCTGTGGGCAACAGCCCCGATGCCTACCTGGCGAAATATACATCCAGTGGAGCCCTGGTGTGGGCAAACAGCCTGGGAGGGTCTGTGCAGGACCAGGGAAATGCGATAGCCACCGATGACCAGGACAACATCTATGTAACCGGTTTTTTTGGTTCTTCGGCAGATTTTGACCCCTCTGCCGGCACCGCTAATCTCACCTCTGCAGGGGCAGCGGATATTTTCCTGGCCAAATATGCCCCAAACGGAAATTACGTATGGGCCATAGGCGCAGGAGGAACTGATGACGACAAGAGTCAAGATATAACTTTGGATGACAATGGTAATATTTACATCGCAGGATCCTTTAAGGCAACCGCCCAGTTTGATCCGGCAGGAAGCGCTTCCGCACTGGTATCGTCCGGTGACAAGGACCTCTTTTTGGCCAAATATCGCTCAGGGGGAAGTCTGGCCTGGGCGCTGTCCGCAGGATCTTCTACAACAGATATAGCCAATGCCGTAGCTATTGATTCGGTAGGCAACGTTCTGCTTAGTGGGTCTTTTGCCGGTGCCGTGGGTTTTGACCCTTCCAACCTCAGCAATACCCTTGCCTCACTGGGTTCTTCCGATATTTTTATGGCCTGCTATGATTCGCTGGGCTACTACTCCTGGGCCTACAGCATTGGAGGTACAGGAGAGGACGAAAGCTATGGTATAACTTCCAAAGGTTCTACCTTATACCTTGCAGGCTCGTACGAAAGTACTATGGATATAGACCCTTCTTCACTTACCAGCACCATTAGCTCTGCCGGTAACAAGGATATTTTTATGGCGAGTTATACCATTTCCTGCCTATCGGTATCAACAACTAACTTAAAAGATACGATCTGTAAAGGCGACAGCTACGTACTGGGTAGCCAAACGCTGCGCCAGGCCGGTAGTTATACCGAAGTCTTTAATGCATCCAACGGTTGTGACTCCATTGTAAACCTTGAGCTTGCTATAGACTCCGTTCCGGTTTCAGTAAGTCGCAACGCAACCGTGCTTAGCGCGGTACCAGGCGTATCCGGCACCCCCTCCTATCAATGGATAGATTGTGACACTCAAACGGAGATCAACGGGGAAACCAACGTGGACTACACCATTACTGCCAACGGTAATTATGCCGTAGTGGCTACCCTGAACGGCTGTTCGGATACATCCGCATGCTATTCCGTATTTGACTTTAGTATGGGTGAGATGCAGGCCAATAAATTGATCCGCATGTTCCCCAATCCTACTTCCGGAGAGTCTACAGTTGAAGCTATGGAACCGCTTACCCTGAACATCTTTAACACCCGTGGGCAAAAGGTATACAGTGTTGCCCTGGGAGCCGGAAAGTCCGTTCTCAGTCTGGAGCACCTCAGTGCCGGGATTTACTATGTCCACTTTTCTGAGAAAGAACTCCCTCTTAAACTTCTGGTGACCAGACCTTAGTTTCCAAATAGGTTAAGTAAATAGGCTATACGTCAACCAGAGATCCCATTGCCTTCCCGGTACATGGGATCTTTCCTTTTTCTTCCCCTGTTATTCTTTTACCTGCCCGTGTTTTGTTCTCTAAACTTTTGTGCAATTCCACCCCTTGGTCAGGGCCTTTACCTTTCCGTACATTCTCCATCTTCAGGAAGGCCGCATCCCCTGATTATTGCTAAATTCGCAGCTCTTTAAAAATGAGCTATTCATGTCTAAGCTATATCCGGAATTCAAGCACCTGAACACTTCCGCAATAAGCCGGGAGATACTGCAGTATTGGAAGGAAAACGGAACTTTTGAAGAGAGCATTTCCTCCCGTGAGGGAAAGCCCACGTATACTTTTTACGAAGGGCCTCCTTCCGCTAACGGAATGCCAGGGATCCACCACGTAATGGCGCGCGCCATCAAGGATATCTTTTGCCGCTTTAAAACCCTGGATGGTTACCAGGTAAAACGCAAGGCTGGTTGGGATACCCACGGACTTCCCGTGGAGCTGGGTGTGGAAAAGGAAATGGGCATCACCAAAGAAGACATTGGAACTAAAATTTCGGTGGAAGAATACAACGAGGCCTGCAAAAAGGCCGTGATGCGCTACACCGGCAAATGGAATGAGCTGACCGAGATAATGGGCTACTGGGTGGATATGGGCGACCCCTACGTTACCTACAAACCCAAATACATGGAAAGTGTATGGTGGCTGCTGAAACAGCTGTGGGAGAAAGACCTGATCTATAAAGGCTACACCATTCAGCCGTACTCCCCCAAGGCTGGTACCGGGCTGAGCTCCCACGAGATCAACATGCCGGGCGCCTACCGCGATGTCACCGACACCACCATAATTGCGCAATTCCCCGTGCTTCGCGATGAACGTTTTGAAAAGACCTTTGGCGAAGCCGCACAAACAACCGATAAGGTATATTTCCTGGCCTGGACCACCACGCCCTGGACCTTGCCTTCCAACACAGCACTTACCGTAGGCAAGAGCATTGTGTACGTAATGGTGGAAACCTTTAACCAGTACACCCACGAACCCCAGAAGGTGGTGCTTGCCAAAAACCTGCTCGGAAAATACTTCAAGGAAGATCAAAAAGACCAGCCCCTGGGCGATTACGATGGCCAGGGTAAGAACATTCCCTGGACCATTGTTTGGGAAGGCCTCGGCTCTGACCTGCTGGAAATGCGTTATGAGCAATTGCTGCCTTATACACTTCCCTATGAAAACCCTGAAAACGCCTTCCGCGTGATCAGCGGTGATTTTGTGACCACTGAAGACGGTACGGGCATCGTGCATACCGCCCCCACTTTTGGGGCCGATGATGCTAAAGTAGCCCGGGAAGCAATGCCGCCCGTGCCACCCATGCTGGTGCTGGATGACAATGACAACCCTGTGCCGCTGGTAGACCTGCAGGGCCGTTTCAGGAAGCAGATGGGCGAACATGCCGGCAAGTATGTCAAGAACGAATATTACAACGATGGTGAAGCCCCCGAGAAATCCGTGGACGTGGAAATTGCCATCCGCCTCAAAGAAGAGAACAAGGCCTTCAAAGTAGAAAAATACGTACACAGTTACCCACACTGCTGGCGTACCGATAAGCCGGTATTGTATTATCCGCTGGACAGTTGGTTTATTCGCGTAACTGCTAAAAAAGAACGCCTGGTTGAACTCAATAAAACCATCAACTGGAAACCCAGATCAACCGGTGAGGGCCGCTTTGGAAACTGGTTGGAAAACGCCAATGACTGGAATCTAAGCCGTTCACGTTACTGGGGTATTCCATTGCCCATCTGGAGCACAGAAGACGGTACCGAGCGCAAGATATTCGGTAGCGTGGAAGAATTGAAAGCCGCCTGCGATGAAGCGGTGAAAGCCGGTTTGATGGATTCCCATCCCTTTGAGGAATTTGAAGCCGGTAACCTGTCCGATGAGAATTACGATACCGTTGACCTTCACCGCCACGTGGTGGATAAGATCGTATTGAGATCTTCTGCAGGGTTGCCTATGAAGCGCGAAGCTGACCTGATAGATGTGTGGTTTGACAGTGGTTCCATGCCGTATGCACAGTGGCATTATCCTTTTGAAAACAAGGAGACCTTCAACGACCTGTACCCGGCCGATTTTATTGCGGAAGGTGTGGATCAGACCCGCGGATGGTTCTACACCCTGCACGCCATCGCTACCCTGGTTTTTGACTCGGTGGCGTATAAAAATGTGGTGAGCAACGGGCTGGTGCTCGACAAGAACGGACAGAAAATGTCCAAACGCCTGGGCAATGCCGTAGACCCCTTTGAAACCATTGAAAAATACGGGGCAGATCCTGTACGCTGGTACATGATCACCAACGCTCAACCCTGGGATAACCTTAAGTTTGACCTGGAAGGTATTGCGGAAGTGCAGCGCAAGTTCTTTGGCACCCTGTACAATACCTATTCCTTCTACGCCCTGTACGCCAATATTGATGAATTCAAGTGGGATTCGGCCAACCTTACAGAGGTAAAGGATCGCCCTGAACTGGACCGTTGGATACTGTCCAGGCTGCAGGTATTGAAGCAAACCGTACGCAACAGTTTCAATGATTACGAGCCCACCCGTGCGGGCCGTGCCATTTCCGAGTTTGTAGATGAAGAACTCAGCAACTGGTACGTGCGCCTGTGCCGCAGGCGTTTCTGGAAAGGAGAAATGAGTACCGACAAGCGTATGGCTTATGAAACGCTGTACGAGTGTTTATACACTATCAGTCAGTTAATGAGCCCCATTGCTCCCTTCTTTGCCGATTGGTTGTACCAGAACCTCACGGAGCATTTGCCCGAAGGCAATAAGGAAAAATCAGTACACCTAAGCTATCTCGCAGAAGCAAAAACCGCTTTGATCGATGAGCACCTCAATGACCGTATGGAAATGGCACAGCAACTAAGTTCCATGGTGTTCTCCCTGCGGAAAAAGGAAAATATCAAGGTGCGCCAGCCTTTACACAAAATGATGGTGCCCGCCCTGAAACCCGAGACTGTAGAGCTCATCGAAAGCATACAGGGTATTGTGCTTTCTGAAGTGAATGTGAAAGAGCTGGAGATACTTACCGATGTATCAGGCGTACTTGTGAAAAAGGCCAAACCCGACTTTAAAAAGCTGGGGCCACGCTACGGCAAGCTGATGAAACAAATAGCGGGTGCAGTAGCTCAGTTTGACCAGGAGGATATAGCCCGTTATGAATCGCAAGGCGTGTATAGCCTGGAGCTCAACGGGGAAAAAGTAGAACTGGAAGGTGGTGACCTGGAAATAAGCACGGAGGACATTCCGGGGTGGCTGGTAATGACCGAAAATGGCGTTACGGTAGCTTTGGATATCACAATTTCGGAAGAATTGCGTTATGAAGGCATTGCCCGCGAACTGGTGAACCGCATCCAGAACCTCCGCAAGGATTCTGGTCTGGAGGTGACAGACCGTATCGAGGTGCAGGTACAAAAAAGTGGTATATTGGAAGATGCAATTATTCAGAATAAAAATTACATCACCAGTGAAACATTAGCCGAGAAGCTGGAGTTAGTAAGCGATCTCCGCGATGGAACGGAGGTGGAATTTGATGATGTGAAAACCCAAATTGCCTTGACCAAAATCTAACTTATATTAATTTATATATTTGGGCGCTTTTTTATGAAAGTGCTCAATATAAGCTCATTATAAAAGACTAAATGCTATGGCTGAAGAAGAAAAAGTAAGATACTCCGATAAGGAGTTGGCCGAATTTAAAGCAATCATTGAAGAGAAAAAAGTTAAAGCGGAACACGACCTGGCCCTGCTGAAGGAAACCTTCGCCAACGACAGGGATAACGGTACCGATGACACGTCTCCTACCTTCAAGGCTTTTGAAGAGGGAAGTGATGTGATGAGTAAAGAAGCGAACAGCCAGCTGGCCGTTCGTCAGGAAAAGTTCATCCGCGACCTCAAAAATGCGCTTATCCGCATCGAGAATAAGACCTACGGTATTTGCCGCGTAACCGGCAAGCTCATCGACAAAGAACGTCTCAAACTGGTTCCTCACGCCACCTTGAGCATTGAAGCTAAGAACCGCCAATAAATAAGGTTTGAAAAGAGCCTCCCTTATTATCCTGGCTGTCCTGCTGGCAGACCAGATCCTTAAGATTTGGATCAAAACCCACATGTTTATAGGCCAGGAGTACGAGATTGCCGACTGGTTTATTATTCACTTTACCGAAAACCCGGGCATGGCCTTTGGGCTTGAGTTTGGTGGTAACTGGGGTAAACTGGCGCTCAGCGTATTCCGTATTATCACGGTAGGTGTTATTTTCATTTGGCTAAAGCGTTTAGCGGAACAAAATGCCAAACCTATAGCCATTGTTTCCGTATCGCTCATCTTTGCCGGGGCTCTTGGCAATATCCTGGACTCCGCTTTTTACGGACTGCTATTCAGTGAAAGCAACAGCCAGGTAGCCACTTTCCTTCCTCCTGAAGGAGGCTATGCCGGCTTCCTGCACGGCCACGTGGTGGATATGTTCTATTTCCCCCTTTTCAGAGGATACCTTCCGGAGTGGTTACCTTTTTGGGGCGGTGACTATTTCATCTTCTTCCGACCTATATTTAACCTTGCTGACGCCTCCATTTCGGTGGGTGTAGGGTTGTTACTGCTTTTCCAGAAAACCGTTTTTGCCGCTGATAAAAAAGAGCCTCAGGAAGCCACTTCCTAAGCGGCACGTACTGATTGGTTTGGTGACATAAATAAAAAACCCGGCCAGAGCCGGGTTTCAGGTTACATGATATCTTGACCTAGTTTATGACAAGGTTATAGGCTCCATTCCACGTCAAATTATAGTTGTTTCCATTACATGAATAAGACACGGTAATAGGAAAGCTGGAACAACTGGGTACCGGTACGGCAATCTTAGCGTAGCCTGAGCAACCGCTACTTGGTTTAGCATAAACCTCGGTAAGTAAAGCGCCACAAGCCGCAGGACTGTTTGCGGTGCTTCCGGCCCCTACATAAAAGCCTGTTTCACAATCTATGTTACAACCCGTATCATAGTAGATCGGAAAAACAACCCAGGTCACCCCCGTATTATTCGTGGCGGTCATGGTTTGCGCAGAGGCGAGCTGAGTAGAGGCCAGGATAAGGCCAAAAGCAATCAATAGAGTTTTCATGATAAATTGATTTAAATTAATACTTGCATTAAAGTACGAATAGAGCCTGGGATATTTTTGGCTTTTCCACTCTTCTTTTTAGTGCTTGCCCGTACTTATTTCACCGACACTTAAAGTCATTTAAGCTTGAAAATTTGTTATACCTATTATTTATAGGTATGTTTGTTTATGGCCGGTTCGCAACTACTCAAAGGCACTTTAGCCACCATACTTCTTAAACTTTTGGCCGACAATGGCCGGATGTACGGCTATGAGATCATCCGAAACATCCGCCAACTTTCCAATGAGCAGATCAACATAACCGAAGGCGCTCTTTACCCGGCCCTGCATAAGCTGGAGGCCCAGGGCTTTTTAGAGATCGAACTGGAACAGGTGGATAACCGTACCCGAAAATACTATAAGCTGAGTAAAAAAGGGGAACGAGCCACCGTAGATAAACTGGAAGAACTACAGGCCTTCCTGCAGAGTATCAGTGGAATTTTATCTCCCCGCTTAGCATGACCAAAGAAGAAGTCAGCGCTATACGCAGGTACCTTCGTAATAACGGGGTTAAATACTATGACGTTCAGGCCGAATTGATCGACCATTTTGCCACCGCTGTGGAAGAACAGCAAAAGGAAGACCCTTCCATTCCCTTTAAAGTAGCATTGTTAAAAGCACACCGTGAGTTTGGTGGTCGGAAAGGCTTTAACGATTATCGTGATGCTGCCCTGAAGCGCGTTAAAAAGAAGATTACATCCGTTTTGCTCAACAGCATGTTGAGCTTCCTCGGTTGGCCCTTGCTTATCCTTACCTTTACCATTGCGTTGGCCTGGCACTTCTATTTACAATGGATACCGGAAGGAACCATGTTCTGGCCCCATCTGCTGGTCTTCCAGGCTCTGGCCGCACTGAGCGTGTGGCACAACCACCAACGCCTTAAAAGCATCCCTCTTTACCTTACCAGGAACATCAGTGCCGGCCTGTACGGGTTTTTTTACGCCCCATTGATACTACCGGTATGTTTTGCCGTGAATACCTTTAAACTGGAATTGCATTACCACTGGATATCCCTTCTCTATTTTAGCCTGGTAAGCATTATGCTGCTGGCCGCCATCTTACTTCCTCCCCGCCTTACCGAAGAAACCCAAAAACAGTATCCTTCAATAAGCTGATACAATAATTTGATGGTCGGTAAACTTCTCTTTTCGCCAGATAGTTTAGTTTTGGAAGCATAAAATACTCATGTTGTGAAAAGCCTGATAGAGCAATTCAGCCATCATATAAAAGAAGCCCTGGAAAGCATTAAAGCATCTTCCTTTCAAGAACCTTCCCGTCCCATACATAATGTACTGATCACTGGCCTTGGAGGCTCCGGTATTGGTGGGACCATTATTGCCGGGCTGGCTTCAAATCTCTCCAAAGTACCCGTTTTGGTGAATAAGGATTACTCCATTCCGGCTTTTGTAAACGAAAACACCCTGCTTGTGGCCTGCTCCTACAGCGGTAATACGGAAGAAACTGTATGGGCCACCAAAGAAGCTTTAAAACGCGGGGCTATCATAGCCTGTATATCCTCTGGTGGTGAATTGATGAATATAGCCAGGGAAGAAAAGCTGAACCTGCTGAGCATGCAGGGAGGCAACCCTCCCCGCAGCATGTTTGCCTATTCTTTTTCCTACCTGGCCTATATCCTGGAATTTTACGGTATCGCCCGCTTCAACGTGAAAAGTGACCTGGAAAACAGCATCCGCTTATTGGAGGATTCCGAAGAGCATTGCCGCCAAACCGCCCAGCAACTGGCCCATAAGCTCAAGGGCACCATTCCGGTGATCTATGCCGTAAGCGGCCAGGCAGGCATAGCCTCCCGCTGGCGGCAGCAGTTCAATGAAAACGCCAAAATGCTGTGCTGGGAAGCGGAGATCCCGGAAATGAACCACAACGAACTGGTAGGATGGGAAGGCGGTTCCGATAACTTTGCGGCTGTATTCCTGCGTAATTCCACCGACTTTGACCGCAACCAAAAACGCATTGAGATCATTAAGGAGATCATCGGGCAAAAGACCAGCACTCTTCTGGAAATATGGAGTAAAGGAGAAACCCCCTTACAGCGCACCTTTTACCTGGTACACCTGGGCGATTGGATATCCTACTTCCTTTCTGAACTCAACCAGGTGGATATCCTGGACATCAAGTCTATAGACCGCCTGAAATCCGAACTCTCCAAAGTTCCGCACTAATGCGCCATGTGTCCTTCCGGGATCTGGGAATCATAGATTATAAAGAAGCCTGGGACCTCCAGGAAAAACTTTTCCAGGAAACCGTGCAGCGCAAATTTGACAACCGGAAACTACCGGAAGAAAACCAGCTTTCCACCCGTGATTACCTGCTCTTTTGTGAACACCCTCACGTTTACACCCTTGGAAAATCAGGACAGGAAGAGCACCTCCTCATCAATAAACAACAACTGCAGGAGGCCGGGGCCGTTTATTACAAGATCAATCGTGGAGGAGACATTACCTACCACGGGCCGGGCCAACTGGTGGGTTATCCCATACTGGACCTGGATCACTTTTTCCCCGATGTGCATAAATACCTGCGCTACCTGGAAGAGATCTTTATCAAAATGCTGGCAGATTATGGCCTGAAAGGAGAACGCTCCGGAGGGGAAACCGGGGTTTGGCTGGACGTGGGAAAACCATCGGCCCGCAAGATCCTGGCATTGGGTGTACGGGCCAGCCGTTGGGTAACCATGCACGGATGGGCCTTTAACGTTAATACGGATCTCAATTATTTTACCCACATCGTACCCTGCGGTATTGCGGATAAGGGGGTAACCTCCCTGGAAAAGGAACTCGGCTATCCGGTGCCTATGCACAACATCAGGGAGCTGGCTAAAAAGTATTTTTCCGAGATTTTTGAAGTGCAGTTAACCGGATAGCAGAATTGTTATCGGGTTAATTGTTTAATTTGTGGAGATCTAAATCCAACAACTGCTCCACCCATCAACTATTCAACAAGATGAAATTCCTACGCTTTCTCGCGGTTCTGCTGCTTATCCTTGGTCTGCTTGTTCTCGGGCTGTTCATTTCCGGCAATCAATATCTTATTAAAGGCGCATGGGCTACCTATCTGCACGGTGAAACTTCTGCCACTATTGATGATATGCGGTTCTTTGATACACGAACCATACAGGCTACCAACCCTAAGAACTGGGATAAAAGCAGCAGTTTTAACGAGAAGGAGCTCAGCGGTGAACTGCGGGAAGTTTTGGAAAAAACCCGCTCTGTTGCTTTCGTGGTGGTTAAAAACGGTGAGCTGGCCCACGAGGAGTATTGGGACGGATATAGTGATACGTCTCTTTCCAATTCCTTCTCTATGGCCAAAAGCATCACTACCCTGCTTACGCAAATTGCCATCCAGGAAGGTTTTATTACAAGCTGGGATGATGAAGTTTCCAAATACCTGCCGGAACTGGAGGGCGCCTACCGCAACGAGCTCAAGCTGATACACCTTAGCACCATGACGGCCGGCCTGCAGTGGGATGAGAACTACCACAATCCTTTTGACATAACGGCTAAAGCCTATTACGGTCCGGATATAGAACGCTTGATGCTCAACGAAGTTCCGGTGGTAAACCCTCCCGGAGAGGTTTGGGAATACCAGAGTGGCGCCCCCCAACTCTTGGGACTTGTACTGGAAAGGGCCCTGGAAACCAGTATCAGCAAATTTGCGGCTGAGAAGTTATGGTTCATGCTACAGGCAGAACGTGATGCACAATGGCACCTGGATCACAAAGATGGTACGGAACTTACTTATTGCTGCTTTAACTCCAATGCCCGCGACTTTGCCAGGCTTGGACAGATGATGCTCAACCACGGGAAATGGAAAGGGCACACCGTTGTCGATTCTGCCTTTATTGCCCAGGCTACGCAGGGGTATGCGGTAAATCATTACGGCTATTCTTTCTGGATAGATACGGATGACCATCTTACTCCGGTGTATTATATGCGAGGCATTCTAGGTCAATACATTATTGTAATCCCTGAAAAAAACCTGGTAATTGTACGACTCGGTCGTGAGAGGCTGGAAAAAAAGGATGAGCATTCCCTTGATTTTCACATCATCGTGGACGAGGTAATGAAGTATTTTTAGTCCTTATTCCTGATGATCTGGAAGCTATCACCCGGCTGCAAATGCAGGGTAAAGGATTGCCCCTGGTTCTCAAAATCCACTGAAAGGGGATAGGAACGGGCGGCCTCCTCCGTAGGGAACCAGCGTTTCTCCGCTTTGTCAACAATAATAAAGAGACCCTCATCATTCCCGCAGGCACAAAAAGTGTTGCCTTTACAATCAAACTTCTCTATCCCGGTATTCTCATGCAAAGCATTAAAGGCAGAAGACACCTGGAATACCGGTAAGCCCACCTCGCTGATGTTGATGATACTTTTTGCGCTGAAAGCCGAATGGAATGGTTCTTCTATGCGTTCACGGGCAATAAATTCCACGATGTTCCCGGCCGGGTCAAGAAAGTAAAAAGCCCGTGCCTTCCACGATGAAAAATCATGGATCTCTTTTCCTTCGTACTCCAGCACCTCTACACGCCCCGAAGCCCATCTCAGCGCTTCCTCCAACTGTCCGTTAGGAATATTGAAGGCAAAGTGGTAGTAGGGGTTCTGGAGCCTGTTTTCCGAAAAGGTAAGTTTTGACCTTCCTAACTGAAAAGTGATCTCCTTACCTTTTTCCTCCAGCAGTGAAAAGCCCAGTTTTTCTGCGTAGAAATACTTCAACTGGTCAACGTGTGCTGTAGACAGTTTTACATGATTAAGCCTCATAACAACCGTTCTATTTGGTTTAGTATAGCAATGTCGGCATCCAATATGTTTAAACTTTTCAATTCCTTACGGCTGCACCATCGGAGCTCCTGGTGTTCCAGAGGCCGGGGTGTTCCGCTTATCCGTTCGCATATCATGGGATACAGTTCCACCTGTTTATCCGGATACTTCCAAAGTACGGGTTGTAATGCTAAGTTAACGTGAATATTCACACCCAGTTCTTCAAAAAGCTCCCTTTTTAAAGCATCCTCTTCTATTTCTCCTTCCGCAATTTTTCCTCCGGGAAACTCCCATTGCAAAGGATGCTCCATTATTGCTGACCTTCGTGCCATCAGCACTCTCCCATTTTCGATCAGTACTCCGCAAACCACTTTTACCATAGCGTAACAATGATACTTACTTTTGTGCTATGGCCTCAGAAAAAATCCGCAATATCCTCAAAACGCTTCCTTCCAGGCCCGGGGTGTACCAACATCTGGATAAGAACGGGAAGATCCTCTATATAGGAAAGGCCAAAGACCTCAAAAAACGGGTATCCTCTTACTTTACCAAAAGTCATGACAGTGCCCGAACCTATATGCTGGTGCGTAAGATCGAGGATATTAAGACCATCATCACCGAAACCGAGTTTGATGCCCTGCTGCTGGAGAACAACCTCATCAAGGAATACCAACCGCGCTATAACGTAAACCTTAAAGATGATAAATCCTACCCCTGGATCTGTATCAAAAAGGAACGCTTCCCCCGCATATTCCCTACCCGCAACCCCGTTCAGGATGGTTCGGAATATTTCGGGCCCTACGCTTCGGTGAAAGTCATGAAAACGGTGCTCGATCTTATCCGCCAGCTCTACCCCATCCGCACCTGCAAGCTCAACCTCAGCCCCGAAAATATTGCTGAAGGCAAATTCCGGGTTTGCCTGGAGTACCATATCGGCAACTGCCTGGGCCCTTGTGAGGGTAAACAAAGTGAAGCAGAGTACCTCAAAAATGTGGACTCTGCCCGTGACCTCATCAAGGGAAACCTCAACGCGGTAAAGCGCATGCTGGAAAAGCAAATGCAGGCGCAGGCTTCGGAACTACGTTTTGAAGAAGCCCAGAAAACCAAGGAGAAGTATGAAATGGTAGATCGCTACCAGGCCAAATCCACTGTGGTACATCCCAATATTACCAATGTTGACGTTTTTTCCGTGGTCACCGATGCCGAGTTTGGCTATGTGAACTACCTGAAGATCATTGACGGGGCGGTGCTGCAGGCCCACACCGTAGAGCTGAAGAAAAAACTGGATGAAAGTGCCGAGGAACTCCTGGAGATGACCATACCTGAAGTACGGCAATTGTTCAAGTCCACTTCACGGGAGATCTACCTTTCACACGACATTGAATTAGAAATACCGGAGGTAAAAATGCACGTTCCCCAGCGTGGCGACAAAAAGCACCTGGTGGAGCTGAGCATGAAAAACGCCCGCTATTTCCGGATGGAGAAGCTCAAGAACATCCAGATTGTAGACCCTGACCGCCATACCAACCGGCTGATGCAGCAGATGAAACAGGATCTGCGCATGCGGGTGGAGCCACGCCACATCGAATGTTTTGACAACTCCAACATACAGGGAACTAACCCTGTGGCCGCCTGTGTCGTCTTTAAGGATGGGAAGCCCAGTAAAAAGGACTACCGCCATTTTAACATTAAGACCGTAGAAGGACCGGACGATTTTGCCAGCATGGAGGAAGTGGTATTCAGGCGTTACAACCGCCTCATCAATGAAGACGAGCCCCTGCCGCAATTGGTGGTGATTGATGGGGGAAAAGGCCAGCTGAACGCGGCCCTCAAAGCTTTTGACCAGTTGGGGATACGGGGTGAAATTGCCATCCTGGGTATTGCCAAAAGGCTGGAGGAGCTTTATTTTCCGGGGGATAAATACCCGCTTTACCTGGATAAGCGATCCGAAACCCTTAAAGTGGTCCAACGCCTGAGGGATGAGGCTCACCGCTTTGGTATTACCCACCACCGCAACCGCAGGAGTAAAAGCACCTTTAAATCGGAACTGGAAGCAATTCCCGGAGTAGGGGAAGCCACGGTAAAGGAACTATTGCGACAGTTCAAATCGGTGAAAAAGGTAAAGGACGCTACGGTGGAACAGTTAACTGAAGTGGTGGGTGAAGCCCGGGCCAAAAAAATAATCGCCTACTTTGCAAAACAAACCGAAACCTGAAATAACAATATGATGCAACGGTTCCTGGCAGTTTTAGGGTTCCTTGCCATTTGCCTTTCAGGCAGTGGCCAGGTATCTCCTTCCCTGCCAGACAGCACATCAGAAGATGTAAAGATAGGCCTTGTATTGAGCGGGGGTGGAGCTAAATGCCTGGCCCACATTGGTGCGCTGCGTGTTATAGAGGAAGCGGGTCTTAAAGTGGATTATATTGCCGGAACCAGCATGGGAGCTATTATCGGGGCCATGTATTCACTGGGTTATACGGTAGACGAGATTGAAGCTTATTTGCGGGATGTAGACTGGGATGCCCTGCTCCGTAATGAGATTCCCCGTAATCGCCTCAGTTATTTTGACCGAAAATCCGAGTCGCGCTACGTGCTTTCCTTTCCGATCATCGACAAAAAAGTGCGTATCCCCACTGGCCTCAATTATGCGCAATACATCCTTAAGGAACTGAGCATGCTTACCCAGAGCAGTTACCGATATAACTCGTTCCGCAACTTTCCCATTCCCTTTTTATGCGTGGCCACTAACCTGGAGAATGGTCAGCTGGAGGTTTTTGAAGACGGGCGCCTTATTGATGCCCTACGTGCCAGCTCTGCCTTCCCCTCTTTATTTACGCCTTATGAACTCAACGGCAAATTATACGTGGACGGTGGTGTGGTCAACAATTTTCCGGTGGGATTACTGCTTAAAAAAGGCATGGATTTCATTATTGGTGTAGATGTTCAGGACTTTCTCTACGGCAAGGATGAACTAAACTCGGTAGTGCGCATACTGGAGCAAACTTCGTCCTTTGTAAATGCCACGGAATATATGCGTCAGCTGGATTCCGTAGACCTGCTCATCAAACCGGAGATCCCGGAAGGGGGCATTACCTCCTTCGACCTTTTTGACACCATTGTGGCTACCGGTTATCATGCTGCCCGCAGCAAATTACCGGAACTCAGAACCATGGCGCAGCTCAAACGCGAAAAACCTCTGGACCGCTCGAACTACGATGCCGTGCCACTCCAGAATTTTTACGTGCATACGGTAAACGTAAACGGCAACGAAAACTCCACCAGGGATTACATTCTGAGTAAGCTGCGTATTGAAGGTGAAGAATATTGCAGCCTTAAGAGCCTTGACAAAGGCATTGATCGTTTATACGGATCCAAGTATTTCCAAACGGTGGATTATACGCTTAGCCCTCAGGACACAGGGTACCAGCTCAACATTAACGTAAGAGAAAACCCTTCGCTTTCCCAACTGCGCCTGGGTATACATTACGATGACGACTTCAAGACCGCCCTCTTGATCAATTATACCCGCAGAAACCTGCTTTTTAAAAACTCGCGCTTCAGTTTTGACCTGGCGGTGGGTGACAATCCCCGCCTTTGGATGAACTACTTTGTAGACCGTGGCCTTCTGCCCACCCTGGGGTTGAAATTCAGGGCTCACCGTTTTGAAACCCGTATCTACCAGAACCGCAAACCTACCAACCAGCTGGTATACCTGGACTATTCCGTTGACCTCTTCCTGCAATCCACCCTTTATGATGCATATGCCCTGGGCGGTGGAATTCAACTGGAGGGAATAGACCTATCCCAGGACCTGGACGTGCTGGACCAGGTGGATGTTAATGCCGATTACGTTAACTATTACGGCTTCCTGGATTTTGATTCGTTCAACCGCGCCAACTTCCCTTCGCGGGGTTTCAAGTTATCCGCCATGGGGCGTATTATAGCCAAGCATGAGAACCTCCAGCGTTTTTTCGAACCTTCTTCCGTGGTAGACCTGCATTACAGCCAGGTAGTCCCCATACTTAAAAAGCTTACGCTCATAGGTAGGGTGTATGGCGCCACCACTATAGGCCCAAACCCCGACTATCCCTACAACATCTTCCTGGGCAGCCTGGGGCGTAACTATATCAACTACATTTATCCCTTTATCGGTTATCGCTACATGGAGCTGATCGGCAGGAATACCCTGGTACTGCGGGGCGATCTTCACCTGGAATTCGTCAAGGACAATTATATACTGCTGAGAGGCAACGTAGGGAAACTGGAAAGTTCTTTTGACGACCTTTTTGGTTCAGACGTAGTACTGGATGGTTACAGCCTGGGTTATAGCTATGACAGCCCCTTCGGGCCGCTGGAAGTAAACGTGATGGGCAGCACCAACCACAGCGATATTTATACTTACATTAGTCTTGGCTTTTGGTTCTGAAAACGGCTGAATATGGGGAATCAACTTTGGTATTTTGACGATGTAAACCTCTACAATGTCATGTGTACCCATAAGGTGCAGGACTTTGGCATTAATGAAGGCCATTTCAGGACTTACCAAAAAGGGGAAACCATTTACTTCACCGATGATTCTGCCAACACCATGTACCTGATAGCCAGTGGCAAGGTGCGTATTCTCAACTATTCGGAGGGCGGGGATGAAGTGGTAAAGGCCATTTTAGGACGAGGTGAAATGTTTGGTGAGTTGGCCCTGCTGGGTGAAGATAAACGCAGTGAAATAGCCGAGGCCCTGGAAAACAATACCACCGTATGCCCCGTAAACATAGATGATGTACAGGAGCTGATGCGCAAAAACCGCGACTTCAGCTTTAAGGTCTACAAATGGATCGGCTTTCGCATCCGTAAAATGGAACGGAGGATAGACAACCTGGTCTTTAAGGACGTACGCTCACGCCTGATGGATTTTATCCGGGAACTGGCTATTGAAAAAGGTGAAAAAAAAGGCGACCTTGTGGTGGTGGAACATTTTTACACCCATAAAAATATTGCCAACCTCATAGGCACTTCGCGCCAAACGGTAACCACTACGCTCAACGAGCTGCGGGATGAGGGCCTCATTGATTTTGATCGTAAAAGTATAACCATAAAACAGTTAGGGGCCTTTTAAACATCCTGCTATACCCCTATTAATGCGCTTGAGTTAAGCATTCTACCACAATTAAAACCAAACCCGTTATGAATCAAACCATTGAAAAATCGGTTTCTCTTGCTGCCTCCCCGGCAGAAGTATGGAAAACGATCACTGAACCCCAACTTATGAAAAGCTGGATGACCGGTACAGGCATGGACGTGGAGATCACTACCAACTGGAAGCCCGGCTCTCCGATCACCATACGCGATTTAAACCACCCAGGATTTGAGAACCACGGCAGCGTATTGCACTTTGAGCCACATAAACTACTGAGCTATACCTGTCTCAACTCTACTCTGCAATTACCGGATGAAGCTAAAAATCACACCACCCTGACATTCAGCCTTAAAGCGAATAAAAAAGGTACCCAGCTTACGCTGGCCCTTTGCAACTTCCCTACAGAAGCCATCCTTGAGTATATGGTGAGCTACTGGGGTCCTGCCCTTGAAGCGCTGAAAGGCACTGTGGCAAAAAGTATAAAGAAACACAGCAAGCGGCCCAAGGCGGGTGTTTAGTAGTTGCATACCTCAGGCATTATACGCCTCCAGATAAAATGCATAGAGATTCTTCCAGTCAAAGCTCTCGGAAAGATCCTCTGACTTATTACGCATATCAATACGCATACGCGGTGTACGGGTAATGAAGTTGAACAGTATATTGGCAAGATCCGTAGCAGACTCGTCAAAGCTCTTATTGTATCGCTCTACGGAGAAAGCCCCGTGATCCTCATCTCCTATGGGCACATGTTTCAGGTAATCCCCAAAACCGGAAAGATCAGATGTAACGGCCGCCACGCCACGGGCCAGGCATTCCAAAGGTGTATAGCCCCAGGGTTCGTAGTAGCTGGGGAATATCCCCAGGTGGCAGGCCCGCACAAACTCCCCGTACTCCATCCCGAAAAGCGGGTTGGTGGAAGCGATGAAATCGGGATGGTACACGATCTTTACCTTATCCTCCTGCCGGTTTACCAGATTAGCTTTGCGCAGGTAGTTCAAAATAGGGTCATTGGCATCATCCACCAGGTTGTGGGTTACCACACTCGGCAAGCCCGGTCCCTTCCAGCTTTGAATAGTCCTGCGGTAGCGTAGCCGCCAGTAATCATCCACCAGGTCATTGAGATTAGGCAACCGATGATCCGTATCGCTGCTGGCCGCTTTCACGTATAGTTTCTCCTTGATCTGGCGTACGATCATATCGCAGTTCTGCCCGATCTTATCCAACATAGCCCGGGCGTTCAAAACTTCTGCATTGATGGAGTGGGTCGGTTGCCGCGTAATAAAGAACATCACGATCGTAAGGGGGATGTTGTTTTCCTTCATCTTCCAGTTGAGGCGCGCCAGGGCCTCCAGGGTAAGATCATAACCCTTGTTAAGGTATTCAAAACGGCCGGAGGTAAAAAAGTACAGCGTTTTGGAAAGATCAAAAGCGTAGCTGTGGAAAAAATGACCCATAATAAACTGCTCCAGCGCACGCTTGTGCTTATGGTGCAGGTTCTGCACTTCATGAAGAACGGAAAAGCGCTCTATGTTAAGGCCATTAGGCGTTATCACATCCGGGCTGCGACCCAGGAGATGGGCACATTCCCTGCCGGTAACGTCACTTACCGTGGTAAAAACATGGGCCCCGTGAACACAGGCCCGCTCAAGACGTACAATGGTTTCAATGTCAAAATTGGCTGCTTCCTTCTCCCAATCGTAAAAGGGCAGGTGACCATAAAAATCCTGGTCATTCATAGCCAGGTAGCGCCCCAGCATGGTGGCATGAGTGGTAAATATGGTCTTTACCGGCAGTTGCTCCCTCCTGATATCGGGAATAGCCGTTCCTCCCATCCATTCATGGAAATGAGCCAAAAGCGTGTGCTGATCCTTCATCAGCTCCCGGGCGAGTGCCGAGATAAGATGGAACACCATATACCCGAAGGCCATGACCTCATCCATCAACGGATCGTGCTTGGAAAAGCTGATGTGATGGTTCTTCCAGTAAAAATGCTTGATGTTCCCCAGTTCGTGCATCACGCTCTGCGGGTTGAGCAGGATGGTGTTGGGGCGGCCCGTAACCAGCCACCGCCCAAGGTGGACTTCAAAGCCCATTTCACGACAGGCTAAAACCGCCCTTCCAACGGGATTGTCGTATTCTTCATGTTCCTCAAAATCAGCTATGGCATTGTGATGAATATAAGGCCCTATCAGGAGGTAGTTATTTCCCCAAACCTTTTTGGCCTGAGGAACCTTGGATCGTATTACGGTGTAAATACCACCAACCTGATTGGCGACTTCCCAGGCTATTTCTGCCAGGAAGGTACCGTTGGTTTCAGAAGTGCTTGTCATGACTGTAAAATGGATTGTTCGGCTACAGTGCCTTTAAAGGTAATTTAAAATCGAGGAAAATACGTTTGTCGTTCATAATCTCTTTTCCTGATCCGGCACCTTACCCGCTGGTATCTAAAAAATTTCAATGCGACATGATGACTTTAAACTTTTTTCGTTCTTTTTGTTATCGGTTTTGATCCGGCTGGCACGGCACAGATCATGGATACGGAAATACTACATAGCGCATGGAAAAGGATTCTGTTCAACCCTCTCAAGACAATAACGAAGACTTTTCAGGCAACTATCTTGAAAAGTTCCAGGATAAAAAGAACAGCGAAGAATTTTTCCCTGGCACCATTAGCAGCTGGGAAAGAGTACATGAGAATACCCTGATCTTTACCAGTGAGACCACAGCCCTTGAGCTTACGGTTCTCACCGCCAGGATCATAAAGTTCCGTTTTGCCAATGATGGCTATTTTGAGGATGATTTCTCCTATGCCATAGACCCTGGCTTCAGCCCGGAGCAGGTTGATTTTCAGGTAGAAGAACAGGAAGACCACTTCCTTATTTCTACCCCTGAGCTCCACTGCTGTCTTTCCAAATACTCCTTCCTTACCCGCATTACTGATAAGGAAGGTCATACGCTGCTGGAGGATGAGAAAGGTTTCCACTGGCGAAGGGAAAAGCGCTATGGCGGGAAGGTGGTCATTAACACCAAACACTGCCAGCCCGGAGAAAGCTATTACGGCTTGGGCGATAAATCCGGGAACCTCAACTTACTGAACAGGCGTTACCACCTATGGGGTACGGATTGTTACGGTTATACCGAAACCACTGATCCGGTTTACAAGAATATTCCTTTTTACATCGGTCTCCATGAAAACAGGGCCTATGGAGTGTTTATGGACAACTCCTTCCGCTCCTATTTTGATTTTGCGGCAGAGCGCAAGGATGTAACCAGCTTTTGGGCCCAGGGGGGTGAAATGCGTTACTACTTTATCTACGGCCCGGAGATGGTAAGCGTAACCGAGCAGTATGCACGCCTTACCGGTACTCATGCCATGCCTCCTAAATGGGCCTTAGGCTACCAGCAAAGTAAATGGAGCTATTACCCGGAATCTGCCGTCAGGGCTTTGGCTAAAAAATTCAGGAACCTGCGCATCCCCTGTGATGTCATCCACCTGGATATTGACTATATGGATGGTTACCGTTGTTTTACCTGGGATGAGACGCGCTTCCCCGATCCGCAAAAAATGCACGAAGACCTGGCCAAAGACGGCTTCAGGACCGTAGCCATCCTAGACCCGGGTATTAAGGTAGATAAGAACTATTCCGTATACCGGCAGGGTATGGAGAATGGTTATTTCTGCACCCGTGCCGATGGCCCTAAAATGACCGGCAGCGTATGGCCCGGCCCCTGTCATTTCCCCGATTTCACCAACCCAAAGGTAAGAGAGTGGTGGTCCGGAATGCTTGGTTTTTACGCTGAAAGCGGGGTGAGTGGTGTTTGGAATGACATGAACGAGCCGGCTGTTTTTGAAGATGGCACCTTTCCTATGGACGTGCGCCATGATTATGACGGCCACCCGTGCAGCCACCGTAAAGCTCATAATGTGTACGGCATGCAGATGGCCCGCGCCACGCATGACGGACAGAAAAAGGCACAGCCTGACAAGCGCCCACTCACTATTGCCCGCTCAGGTTATGCCGGCATGCAACGCTATACAGCGGTGTGGACCGGTGATAACGTAGCTACCTGGGATCATCTCCGTATTGCCAATACCCAGATGCAAAGGCTGGCCTCTTCCGGCATTTCCTTTTCAGGTTCCGATGTAGGCGGTTTTATCGGCACTCCCAAACCGGAGCTGTACCTGCGCTGGATACAGCTTGCAGTCTTTCACCCCTTCTTCAGAACGCACTCTTCCGGTGATCATGGCGATAAGGAACCCTGGGTGTTCGGTACCAAATACACCAACCTCGTGCGGCAGTTCATTGAATTCCGCTACCAGCTGTTGCCTTATCTCTACACGGCTTTCTGGCAACATTCGCAGCGTGGAACGCCCTTTCTGAAGTCATTGGTGATGGTAGCGCAGGATGACCCTGAGACACATTTCCGGGAAGATGAATTCATTGTAGGTGATAATCTTATGGTGTGCCCGGTTGTAGAAGAAGGGGCCACGGAAAGGCTGATGTATATCCCGAAAGGTAGTTGGTATTTTTACTGGGATAACGAATGCTACGAAGGGCCGGGTGAAACCAAGATCCTGACCCCGCTGCATCAGGTACCCCTTTTTGTACGGGCAGGAACCGTATTGCCCATGCAGCCCAAAATGCAGTATGTGGATGAGTTTGTTTTTGAACAGCTCGACCTGCTGATCTACTACGGGGAAAAAGAATGCATTTCCGAACTATATGAAGACGAAGGTGACGGGTACGCTTATCGAGAAGGGCATTATGCCTTGAAAACCTTCAGAACATATTGTGATAATGATGAGTTTATCATTGAACAGAGAATTGAAGGTACCTTTGACCCTGCCTATCAATCTTACGTGATAGTATTGAATAAGCTGCCGGAAAAGAAAGTGAAGGTACTAGTGGACGGAGAAGATAAAACGCAGGAATTAATAAAGAGAAATGATACGGTGCTGCTTACCGTACCCAAGACTTTCCAGCGTATCCAGGTAGCTTAAGCCTCATCAACGGGGCTCCCAGGAACGATTTAAGTACCAGCTATGGACACTATAAAAGTATTGATGCTTGGCCCTGGTGAACCTCACCCGCAAAACAGCGGATTGGGCATTGCGGCATCGCATATTTCCCGGCACCTGCAACAACTGGTAGAACTTACAGTCATACAGCCCGGCACTAACCCTTCGCAACACGTAGGGAGCCTTAAAAAGGCTTTGGCATCCCTGTCCTTTACCGAAGAAGAGCTGATGGCGGACATCATTGAGGTAGAAGCCAGGCATAGGCTGGATCCCTATCATTACCTCAGCGGTTATGAGGTGGAAGAAAGAAATACCACAAATAAGGCTACCGAAAAGGTCAGCCAGATAAGGGAAGTTGTTGAGCATTTCAGTGAACAGGTAGTGCACGAAGGAAATGCCCTTGATTTTGACGTTATATATGCCCACGACTGGGTAACATTCAGTGCCGCCCTGGAACTTAAAAAACGAACTAAAAAGCCGCTGGTGCTTCATGTTCATTCCCTGGATTACGACCGCAGCGGAGGGCCATCCGGATCATGGATATACGAGCTGGAAAAGGAAGCTATGGCACAGGCTACCGCTATTATTGCCGTGAGCCAATACACCAAAAACGTTATCCGCGAGTATTACGAAGTTCAAAGCCCGGTATACGTTATCCATAATGGATACGCCCGCACGAAATCCACTCCTGTGGCTGATAAAATTTTTCCGGAAAAGCTCATTCTCTTTGTAGGACGCCTGAGTGGGCAAAAAGGGCCCGGTATCTTTATGCAGATCGCAGAAGCCGTACACCGTAAAATGCCCGATACCCGCTTTGTGATGGCCGGCACCGGAGAATTATTGAAGCAACTTATTGAATCAGGCGCTTACCGCAGCGTTAGTGGGAAGTTCCATTTTACCGGGCACATCACCCATGAGCAGGTAGAAGAACTCTTTGCCATGGCGGACGTATACTGCATGCCTTCGGTATCGGAACCTTTCGGGCTTTCCGCCATTGAAGCGGCCGGGGCCGGCATCCCGGTGGTATTGTCCAAACAATCCGGGGCCGGAGAAGTACTCCCCGGAGCTCTTAAAGCCGATTACTGGGATGTGGAAACCTTTACCGCTCACGTAATTTCCTGCCTTACCGATCGCAAAATGGCTGCCCGGTCTATTTCCGCCAACCAGGATGCCCTGCGGCAACTGAACTGGCAAAATATTGCCCAATCCATCCTGCGGGTTTTACGCGATTCCCTAAACTAAGTTCTTATGGATACCTGCCTGCTATTCAGTTTTTATGCCCACGCCAAATTGTTGGATTATTCCTTTTTTGACATCGGCAAATCCAGGAACTACTATGACCAGAAGGCCAGTACGGAGATCTTCAAAGAGCAGTACCAAAAGGCTTTCAAACCAGCCCTTACTACTATTTTCGCCTTTGTCAAGGAGCAGGGCCAGGTAAACCTGGCCTTTACCGGTTACTTCCTGGAGCAATGGCAAAAGACCGACCCGGAATGCCTACAGCTCCTACGGGAACAGGTGGAGGAGGGTACTATCGAGCTGATGGGGACAACCTATCATCACTCTATCGCCTCCCTGTTTTCCCCGGACCTTTTTCAGCTGGAGGCTACACAGCAGGCCAAACTTGTAAAGAAGCTGTTTGGTGTAAGCCCTAAAACCTTTTTTAATACAGAAGGCATCTTTTACAATGACCTTGGTGATTTGCTGGTAAAGCAGGGATATACCGCTGTGGTTACCGAAGCGCTGCCCTGGTATCTTAATAATCACTCGCCTCACCAGCTGTTCCTTTCCGCCACCAAAGGCCTCAGCATCCTACTCAACGCTGATTTTGCCCACGGTGAAAAAAGTGAAGTACGGGTAAAGCATTTTGATGTGCCCCGGGGATATCTGCAAGTGGAAAAGATACTCAAGGACCACTCCGTAAAGAACAGCCTGATCTCTACCCATGAAGCCCTTTTAAAGTACAAAGCGGTGCATGGGTATAATGTGCCGATGCCCATTGGGCACAACAGTGAACGTCACTTTTCGTATTTCTCTGAAAATGCGATGCAAAAAGAGGCTATTGCCAAGCTGAAACAACTGGTAAATACGGCTAAGGAGAAAAATCCGGAGCTGCTTTTTGAGATAGCAGCCTTTGCCCGGCTGGAGTTTTTCATGACCATGAACTATAAGGGCCTCTCTTCCCTCAGCGGGCAACCCTATGACTTTTACATTGCTTTCATGAATATCCTCTCCGATTTCGAGATAAAACATTTCTAGGCCAGGGCCAGTACCAGCGCTGTTCTTGAGGTAATGTACAGGCTTAAGCGGCCACTATCGCTGGTATGATGCACCACTTTATTGTCTATCCTGCCGTTACCACCAAATTCCTCATCATCGGAATTCAGAACGATCCTAAAACGACCCGTTTGGTGGGGGGTAAAAGCGTAATCCGCAATAGACCGCTCCGGGTGAAAATTAAAGATGAACACCAGGTTTTGGCGTTCAAAGATCAGTACGTTGTTCTCCGTATCTACATTAAGTTGCCGTGCAGCCTGGGCCTTGAAAACGTGGTTTTGTCGCAGCAGGTGCAACATGGCTTTATCAAAAAGAGCCATCTCTCCAAAACGCAGTTCAGGATCATCGGCAAGGTGCCATTGCCTCCGTGCATATTTATAGCTCCAGCTATTGCCTTCCCGCGGGAAATCGATCCACTCCGGGTGACCAAATTCATTCCCAATAAAGTTAAGGTAGGCCTCTCCACCCACCGCAGCCGTTATCAGCCGTATCATCTTATGCAGGGCTATGCCGCGATCTATGATCACGCTTTCATCGCCCTTGCGCATGTGCCAGTACATCTCCTTATCCATCAGCCAAAAGGCCAGTGTCTTATCTCCTACCAATGCCTGGTCATGTGATTCCGCATACGCCACCGTTTTCTCCTTCCACCTGCGGTTGCTCAGCACATTCCACAGTTCATGCATATTCCAATCCTCATCCCGGCTGTGTTTCAGGAGCTTTATCCAGTAATCCGGCAAACCCATGCCCAAGCGATAGTCAAAGCCCAGGCCTCCGTCTTTTACAGGGCGGGCCAGACCGGGCATACCGCTCATATCTTCGGCTATGCTGATGGCTCCCGGTTTTAGAGTATGGATCAGCTCATTGGCCAGTTGTAGGTAGCGTATGGCATCCTCATCCACCCCATCGCGGAAGTATTTATCGTAATGATCAAAAGCCACGTCCCCGTGGTGATGGTACAACATGGAGGTAACACCATCAAAGCGGAAACCGTCAAAATGGAATTCCTCCATCCAGTAGCGTAGGTTGGAAAGCAAGAACCGCAGTACCTCCTCTTTACCGTAATTAAACAGCATGGAGTCCCAGCCCGTATGATAGCCTCGTCCACCCGGGTGAAAGTACTGGTTCTGCGAGCCGTCAAAGTCGGCCAGGCCTTCGGCAATATTCTTTACCGCGTGAGAGGGTACTATATCCATCACCACCGCCACACCGGCCTGATGGGCTTTATCCACCAGGTACTTCAGGTCTTCAGGCGTGCCGAAGCGGGATGAGGGTGCAAAAAAGCTGGAAACGTGGTACCCGTATGAGCCGTAATACGGGTGTTCATGAATGGCCATCAATTGCAGGCAGTTATAACCTCCATCCACCACCCTGGGCAAAATAATATCCGCAAATTCACGGTAGGTACCCACGCCTTCTTTTTCCTGCGCCATCCCGATATGGGCCTCGTAGATCACCGGTTCTTCTATTACACCAGGATCAAAATCCTGGTCGCTCCAGCGGAAGATTTGTTCCGGGTTCCAGATCTGTCCGGCAAAATCGTGCGTTTGCACATCCTGTACCGCCCTTTTGATATAGGCGGGTATACGATCACGGGTAAGATCATTAGACAATACTTTCACCTTTAGCAATTGCCTGTGGGCCAGCCCATTTTCCCCGTCAGGAATAAAGATCTCCCATATACCACCTTCTCTTTTTTCAAGGGGGTGGCTTTCCGGGTTCCAGCGGTTGAAATCACCAATAAGCCACAGTTGCTGCGCAGCGGGCGCCCACTCACGGTACCGCCAGCCCTTTTTTTGCGTATCGTAATTAAAGCCCAGGAAAAGGTCGCGGTGCGCATAGGCAAGAAGAGAACCTTCCTCTTTTTCTATTTCCTTTCGCTTTTTGCTGAAAAACATATAGCGCTCATCAATATCCTCTTGGTATGGCTTCAGCCAGGGGTCATCTTGTATAATGGGATAGGTCTTTTGCGGCATGGCGAGGCTTATTTAACGGTTCTAAAGTAGGCTTTTGCAAGCCACATTGCCTGCAAGCACCTGTTTAATAAAACAAACTTCCCCCCTGTTTAGTACGCAGCTGGTACAGGCTTACCGCCTTTAGATCCCGAAAATATTTCCGAATCCTTATTTTCACCCTCCAATATCAAATTATGGATCCCTTCACCCGCAAGGGGAAAAAGAAAACACGAATGGTTATTTCTGTGGTGATGCTGGCCTCACTGGCCACCATCCTCCTGTGCCTGAGAAATGGATCGGTTACAGGAAATACCCGCTTACCTGAACTTATGCTACGTTTTTTTCTAACTGTGGGGCTGATGTACGCGGTGTACGTGGGAAAACAATGGGCCCGCGTCCTAACTGTCATCCTGTTTTCCTTTGGGCTGCTGGGGGCCTTGGCCGGTATTTTCCGTTCATGGCCTTATCTTATGGGTATGTCAGAGGATGGGATACTCTTTGTTGCGTATTTCATTGCGGTATATCATTTCGCTTTTTCCGGCAGCTTTGTGGCCTTTCAGAATTGGCAGCAGAAGCAGGTCCACTAAAATCAACCGAGAAGCAAAGGGTCACATACTTTATTCAAGCGGTTTTTTATAATCCTGCCGGCTGCCGTCACGGTTGATCCTGTACCAACCTCTCTCATCCTGCAATAACAGGTAAGGATAAGTCCCCACGTTTTCCGGTATTTCGTAAGCCTTATAGCGTGCCGGCTCTTTCCATTTGCCGTTTCCGTAAATCAATCCGTAAAGGCCATCCTGACGTACAAGATAGGTGTTATACACGGGGGTGGTTTGTAGGGTATCAAATACAGGTTCCGTAACAAGAACCATATCCCTATAGGATTTTCTCAGCTCCCACAAGCCCGACTTTCCGTTGCGTTTATAAACCCCCAGGTCGTTAACCAGAGCATAGGAGTATAAGATATCCACATGCTGAAACGGTTCATTACGATAAACAGCCAACGTATCTGCCTGGTAAGTGCCCAGATAGCACGTGCCTCCGCTGCATACCCGGAAGGTCTTATCCGATAGGCGCTTTATCTCATCATACACGGTGTCCGTAAGGAGTTTGCTCTCTATGGAATAGATTTGCCCTTTGGAATGAGTGAATACCGCATAGCAATACTTCGTGTTACGCCAGGGTATCAATGCAAAAATGGTATCCTGTTCCTCAGGAAGGATTACCTTTCCCTCCCGGCTTACCAGGCCCCACCGACCATTAGCTTTTACCATAAAATTGCCTCCCGCAGCGTGTACATTCGTATATTTTAAGGGCAGGATAAACCCACTGACCTCGTTATTGTAATACCCGATCAAACCGTCTTTCAATACTACGTGGTAATCCAGGTAATGATATACCGTGTCGTATTCCGGGGGAATTTTCCAACTGAGGTCAGCACTCAACACACCATAATGATCCCCGGACCGCCCCAGTAGCTCGGGGTCGTGAAACCGGTTACCGTAACCATATACTTCATCCACTCCCTGGGCGCTGCCCTGTTTTCCATCAAGGTTAAAAATGTATTTCTTCCCATCCTTAATACCAATCCATTTGTCCTTGATCAGGTTCAGTTCATCATACTGAGCGGGAATCAAAACCTTACCCTCTTCTGTCAGCAGACCATAACCTTCCGGGGTTTTGATCCGGAACCGGCCCATCCACCAATCAACCTGCTCGTATTCAAAAGGCAGCGCTGTATGCCCATCCTTGTCAAGGGGGGCGGCATAACCATCCTTACGTACTATGAGATAGGGCTCCTGGTAACCCGCAATTTCGTCAAACGAACATTTGACAAAGCGCTTACCATTGCCCCGGTAAACATGAACCGTGCTGTCATCTACTGCTGCCAGCAGAAAATCATAATAGTCATGGATATTTTGGTACTGAGTTTTGGTGAGGAGCCGGCCTTTTTCGTTGATGATGCCCCATTTACCATCTTTCTTAGCCGCGCCCGTGTGATAATAGTTCATAGCCATGGCGATATCATCGTATTTGGCTCGGGTTATGACCTTCCCGGTGGCTATTTCGCGCACGCCCCACTTTTGCGTTACAGAATCCTGGAACTCTTCAGTAGTCATTCCATCCCGGGGGTTCCAATACTCGGGCTGTATCATTTCCAGCTCACGCAGGCTTAAACCGGAGGTTTTTTGCCAGGTCAGCAAACCCTCATCCTCCATATCACGGATGTAGGCGTATTGATACCGTTTATTGATACGCTCTGCTTCTTCCCGCCCGGCCGTTTGCTCCACCAGGTAACCCACCGCACAAATATTCCCTGAAGCATCTATAAAGCAGGGCCGCCTTTGTCCGGGATAATCTTCATTAACAGGGAACTGCCCACGCTGCACATACTCTTCCAGCAATTGTATCTGGTGTTGACGCTGCGTCATTAACGAGTCCGCAGTACTCCCTTCCTTCAGACGATCGATCACATAGCGGAGATGGGTGCTGACACGAAGATCTTCCGGGGCTTCGCCAGCCGGGGCGGAATAGGTGGAGGTCCAACTTGTATCTCCCAGCACCAGATTTATCGTTTGGTTTTGAGCGAAGAGATTTTGAGAAACCAACAGGCCCAGCAGGAGGAATAGGGTTGATCGCATGATATAAATATAAGGTGGAAAGAGCTAAGGCCAATAATTTGCCAATTAGACTCCATAGAAACTGACCTTGAAGAAAAACGCCTTACTCAAAGAAGAGCATGTAAATAGTCTGCCGAGCTCTTTAATCCGTTTTTCCTGAGATTATCCAATACCTGGTATTCATCCATATCCGGATTTCTACGGTTTAGTACTAACTGACGAAAAGCCTGCAATGCCTTCTCATGATTAAGATCAATGATATCGGCTATAAAGTCATCGGCTGATTTGGCCACCAAGCCGAAAGAGGCCAGATAATCGGAAGGAAAGTCTTTGAGATTATTAGTTACAATAATATTAGCATTGGTTTTAATTGCAGCAGCAAGAACATGACAATCCTTGGAATCAGGCAAATCCAGCCCATCTATTAGTGGTTCATAATTAACAACCTGAGCATCAGGAAAAGCCTGATTAGCAATGCTCACCCTCTTGAAGGCCTCTTCCTCGTTTATCCCTTTGCGTTGCATTACCTCCATCCATTCATCAAAAACATGAACGCTCCATTTTGGAGTAAACAGCTCATAATGAGCAAACCAAAATAACACATCCCGTATTTCAATGGGATAAATCACATTGGTATCCAAAACACATGTGAAGCGAACACTATGAATCATACAGTCCTAAATCTTCATCCCCTCTCATCATATCTTTCAAGAGTGATTCCCGTTCCTTTTTCATAGTGTTTTTATAGGCCATCACATCTTCAAACTTCACCCGCCTGTGCCGCCCCACCTTAGTAAAAGCAATTTGACCCTCCTCCAGCAATTTGACAAGATGGGGCCTTGAACAACCTAATAATTCTGCAGCGGCCTGCGTGGTCATTTCCGTAGCAATCGGCACCAGTGAAACCGGCTTTCCCTGACTTGTAGCCTCCAGTATTTTGGCTAACAATTTTAAAGCACGCAGAGGAATTTTTATCCTTTCTTCCGTTTCTTCAATCTCGATCTCCGGATTGTCTGACTGCAATTGCTTTAAGGTTTCTGCCAAAGCGTTATAGGACTCCATTGCTGCAATTTGCTCGGCTTTGGAAGGCCTTTCAATATCTTTCATGTAATCCATGGGTGCTTTCTTTATTTCGTAAATAAACGAAATAAACGAAACATTGTTGTTAACGCAACTATACTTCTTTCTACAAACCCTAGCAATATCATTTTGAAAGTGACATACTATCCACTTAGTATAACACTTCTTTTAGACAGTTGTAGAAAACAAGGCCCGTGATCCTTATTCATGAGAGGTCCTGCAGTGAGTAAAGCGAACGGCCTGGACCTCGGGGAGGATCACTGACCGCAGGTTTTCAAAGACGGACCAAAGCAGCCTTGAACTTCGGCTTCTTTTCTTTCAAAAGAAAAGATCGCTTGACAAAGGCTTTATTTTAAATCCATATACATTTACCTCCTTAGGCGTAAGAGTGCAAACGCTTAATTTTAAGGTATGCCATGGATAAATAATCGCAATAAACCCATCCTTATCACCTTTGCTTTGGTGGGAACCGGTTATTTCATCGGAGCTATATATTTACTTGTTAATGGCATGGTAGGCGTTGGTGCTAATCTTCGCCATTTACAGGCCGTTGGTATTACCCCCGCATTCTATCTGATCATGGCTGCAGCCTTTTATACAATATCGTACTACTTATATAAAAATCCGAAAACTCTGGAACAGCAGGACCACAAAACGAAAAAGCTATCCAGGCGTAAAAGGCGAAAAACTAAAAACCCCAATTCATAGGTTAACCCAACTTTCAACCTCAAACATTTGCCCGTTAAACTTTCCTGTTTTACTTTTGACTGACCGTTTAGTCAATATAAAATGGCACCACGTACCAAAGCTGAAAATCTTCGTATTCAGGAACAAAGTCGCCAGCAGATACTCCTGGCCGCCCTGCAATGCTTTGCCGAACTCGGATACGCCCATACTTCCATGGCGCGCATCGCCAAAGAAGCAGGCATCTCCAAAGGCCTGATCTATCATTACTTTGATAGTAAGGAAGCTCTGCTGGACGGCATCTTCCAAATGATGTTACAGGAAGCCGACCACATTATGGAAGGCTGGGAGGAAAAGACTTCCAAGGAAAAGCTCCGCTATACCATTGAGCAGTCTATGGTTTTTATACGCCAGCAAACGGGCATCATGCGTTTCATGCTCTCTCTGGCTATTCAACCTGAAGTGACCAAAAACCTAAAGGGATTTTTTGAAGAAGAGAAGCAAAAACGCATGCATCAGTTTACGGCACTCTTTGAAGATCTCGGCTACGAGAACCCTGAAACAGAAGCCTATTACATGGGCGCGGTACTGGACGGAATGGCTTTTGGCTTTATCAGCCTGCCGGATGAATACCCCCTGGATGCCATGGAAGAAAAACTCTTTACGAAATACCAACTATGAAACACCTCAGCACCCTTTTCCTGCTACTTTCCGGCTTTCTGGGCTACGCACAGGACGCTACGGAGATCATCCGCAAGTCCGAGAATAAACTGCGCGGTGACCACAGCTCCGGCACCGTACAAATGACCATTGAACGGCCCAACTGGTCACGCACCATGACCATGAAAACCTGGAGTAGGGGCACCGAGTATAGCATGATACTGGTGACCGAACCGGCCCGTGACCAAGGCACGGTATACCTCAAACGCAAAAGCGAGATCTGGAACTGGGTGCCCAGCGTGGAGCGCACCATCAAGCTGCCTCCTTCCATGATGTCGCAAAGCTGGATGGGCTCCGACTTCACCAATGACGACCTGGTGCAGGAGTCGTCCATCCTCAAGGACTACACCCATAAACTGCTGGGCGAAGAAACCATTCGCGGCACCGCCTGCTATAAGATCCAACTCACCCCCAAAGAAGATGCAGCCGTAGTTTGGGGCAAAGTGATCAGTTGGATCAGCAAGGATGACTACCTGCAGTTGAAAACGGAGTTCTACGATGAGGACGGAGAACTGGTGAACACCATGGAAGGCTTCGAAATAAAGGAGTTGGGCGGCAGGCGCCTTCCTTCCAAACTGGTGATGACACCGGCCAATGAACCGGGTAACCGCACTATTATGCGCCAGCTCGAACTCAATTTCGATGACGAGCAGCCCGAAGGTTTCTATACTACCCAAAACATGAAAAGAATCCGCTGATGATCCTCAAGCTTGCCTGGCGGAACATCTGGCGCAATAAAAGGCGCAGCCTCCTAACAGCCGGCTCCGTGCTCTTTGCACTCTTTTTTGCCCTCATCATGCGCTCTATGCAATTAGGTGTGTATGACAATATGGTGCAGAATGTGGTCAATATTTCCACCGGTTACATACAGGTGCACGGCAAAGACTTCTGGGACGAAAAGACCCTGGAGTACAGCATGGAGCAAACCGATAGCCTGGAACATACCCTACTGGCCACGGAGGGCGTGGCCGATGTAGTTCCCCGCCTGGAAAGTTTCAGCCTGGCCTCCACCGGCCGGGCCACCAAAGCCGCCATGATACTGGGGATTGATGCGGAAAAAGAAAGCCGGTATTTTGATTTTGACGAAGGTCTTACCAAAGGGCAGATCTTCCCGGATGGGAACGGTATACTGCTGAGTGAGGGGCTGGCGGAATACTTTAAACTGGACATCCACGATACCCTGGTGCTGATCGGCCAGGGCTACCACGGCATCAGTGCCAACGGCAAATACCATGTAAGTGGCATCCTCAAACTCCGCTCACCGGAACTGAATAAACAACTGGCTTTTTTACCACTCCGGGAAGCACAGTTCCTCTTCGGAGCGCAGCACCGCGTTACCTCCCTGGTAGTGGTACCGGAAGATCATGACGAGTTTGCCGGACTGACCCAGGAGATACGCTCCGAACTGGATACCACCACCTACGAAGTGATGAACTGGCGCGAGATGATGCCCGAGCTGGTGCAGGCCATCCAGGCCGACAGTGCCGGGGGACTCATCATGCTGTTTGTACTTTACCTGGTTATCAGCTTTGGCATCTTCGGCACTATACTGATGATGACCTCGGAAAGGCAATATGAATACGGTATCCTGATCTCCATTGGTATGAAGCGTGGCAAACTGGCCCTTACCGTGCTGCTGGAAACCTTCTTCCTATCGGTGCTGGGCGTTATAGGAGCCTGCCTGCTGGCCCTGCCCCCGGTGTTCTACTACCATGCCCACCCCATCAACCTGGCCGGGGAGCAAATGGGAAATGCTTATGAAGAATACGGTTTTGAACCCGTGATCCCTGCTTCCAACGATCCTTCCATCATCCTTACGCATAGCGTTATCGTAGTGATCATTACGCTGGTGCTGGCCCTGTATGCCGTATGGAAGATCTACCGCTTACAACCCGTTAAAGCCATGCACTCATGAAAACCCTGATCAAAATAGCCTGGCGTAACATCTGGCGCAACAAGCTGCGCAGCCTGGTGGTGATCTGCTCCATCATCCTGGGTATATGGGCCGGTATCTTCATCAATGGTTTTTCCTACGGACTGAACCGCCAGCGCACCCTGGAAGCCATACAAAGCAACCTTTCGCATATACAGATCCACGATACCGCCTGGAGCCAGGACCCTAATATTGCCAACCAACTGCAACAATCTGCTTCCATCCTCCGTGCCCTGGAAGACAATCCGCAGGTAAAGGCCTTCAGCAGCCGAATGCTGTTGAACGGGATTGTGGCCAGTGCCAACGGCAACGGAGGAGCGCAGATCACCGGTATAGAACCCGCAACCGAAAACCGGTTGACCGGGCTGGCGGAAAAAATAACGGAAGGCGATTTCCTAGCCGATAAAAAGAACAAGATCCTGCTGGGGAAAGCCCTAGCGGATAAGCTTAAGGCCCGCATCGGCTCCAAAGTGGTGGTCACGTTCACGGACCGTGAGGGGGTGATCATCTCCGGGGCTTTTAAAGTAGCCGGTATTTACCGGGGCACCTCTTCACAGATCGAACAACTCAAGGTATACGTGCGCCAGCAAGACTTGCAAAAGCTGCTGAGTGAAAACATTGCCCCGCATGAAATAGCCCTTCTCACCTCCAGCCTCGAAACGGTAGAGCCGGTGCAACAAGAGCTGCAAAGGCAATTCCCGGATTACACCATCCAGTCGTGGGACGAGCTTTCCCCGGAGCTGGGTTATGCCGATGAGATCATGGGCACCATGCTCTACCTCATCATCGGCATTATTATGCTGGCACTGTCCTTTGGCATTGTGAACACCATGCTGATGGCGGTACTGGAACGCAGGAAGGAGCTGGGAATGCTGATGGCGGTAGGTATGAGCAAACGCAGGGTCTTCAGCATGATACTGCTGGAAACTCTCATGCTGAGCCTTTGCGGTGGTCCGCTGGGCATATTGCTGGGCTTTCTCACCATCTGGTATACCGGTTCCACCGGGATCGACCTTTCTGTTTTTGCGGAAGGCCTGCAGAGCTTCGGCATCAGCAGTGTGATCTACCCTTCCATTGAAACCTCTTTTTACTTCGGCACCGGTCTGCTGGTGGTGGTGATGGCCTTATTATCATCCCTCTACCCCGCCCGCAGGGCCTTAAAGTTAAACCCCATTGAAGCAATCCGCACCATTTAAAACCTTGATATCATGGCCGTAATCGAAACCCATAATCTAGAGCGCACCTACCAGGACGGCAACCAGGTGATCCGCGCGGTGGACGGCATTGACCTCCAGATACAGGAAGGGGAGTTCACCGCTATTGTGGGCCCTTCCGGCTCCGGGAAAACCACCCTGCTCAACCTCATCGGAGGACTGGATAAGCCCACTTCCGGGGAGGTGATCATTGCCGGAACGCCCATCCACGAGCTTTCGGATAATGCTATGATCGATTTCCGCCTGAAGCACATCGGTTTTGTGTTCCAGGCCTATAATCTCATCCCTGTGCTCACCGCAGCGGAAAACGTAGAGTTTATCATGCTGCTGCAGAAAAAGAGCAAGGAAGAGCGCAGGCAGCGCTCCCACCAACTGCTGGAAGCGGTGGGCCTGGGCGACCGCCTCACCAAAAGACCGGGTGAACTTTCCGGGGGGCAACAACAACGGGTGGCAGTAGCGCGTGCCCTGGCTTCACGCCCCTCTTTTGTGCTGGCCGATGAACCCACGGCCAACCTGGACAGTCATTCCACGGCCAACCTGCTGGACATCATGGCCCGTCTCAACGAGGAGGAACACATGACCTTTGTATTTGCCACGCATGACCAGCGGGTGATCGATCGCGCCAAAAGGGTGGTGACGGTGGAAGACGGTAAGATCAAATCCGATGAAAGCCTGGATCGATGATACGAAAAACGGCCCTTCTCCTACTGATCCTTTGCTCTGCGGGTACATACGCCCAGGATGAGCCTGAAAAAACGGAGCTGAAGGGCTACGTAAAGCTGCTGGGCAGCCATAATTATTTCAACGAGGATTATATCCCTCCCTTTCTGGACGGCTTATTTCCTGCTTCGTACCAGGATTACCAAATCCACAACCGTTTTGACTTTAAGTACTATCCCTCGCCTCAATGGAGCTTTGGGGTGGGGATGCGCAACCGCCTGTTCTGGGGGCATAGTGTAAGCAATGAGCCTTTACCGGGCCAGCCGGGCCTATACCAGTTGCTGGACCGTGACAACGGCCTGGTGGACCTTTCCTTCCTCTACTTTGATAGCGATGCGGTGCTCCTGCATACCATTTTTGACCGCCTGTGGGGGCAATGGGAGAGCTCTAAATGGATCGTACGCCTGGGGCGGCAACGCATCAATTGGGGTATCAATACGGTGTGGAACCCCAACGATATTTTTAACCAGTACAACTACTTTGATTTTGACTACGAGGAGCGCCCGGGCTCGGACGCCTTGCGGGTACAGTACTTCCCCAACTTCAAATCTACCCTGGAGCTGGGTTTTGCCCCGGCTAAACAAACTGGACAATCCGTGGCCGGAATGCTCTATAAAACCAACCGCTGGCAATACGACTTCCAGTTTTTGGCGGGTTATTATAAAGAAGACCTTACGGCAGGTACCGGCTGGGCCGGCAGCATTAAAGGCATCGGCTTTAAAGGCGAGGCCAATTACTACTTCCCTTTACAGGAAGAAGGGGAAAGTAATTTTACCGGGAGCACAGCACTGGATTATCTCTTCCATTTCGGGCTGTACGCCCAGCTTTCGTACCTCTACAATGGTTTGGGGGCGGCTGAACCTGGTTTGTTCAACTTTGCCAGCCTGGGTGCCAACCAGGTGCAGGGCCCCAAGAACATCTTTCCTTTTAAGCATACGCTTTTTACGCAGGCGGGTTACACTATTACTCCCCTCTTCCGGGCGGATGCGGGGGTGATGTTCACTCCAGATTTGAAGAACATCATCCTTTTTCCCACGCTCTCGTATTCCTTAACCGAAAACCTGGATGCTTTGCTGGTATTACAGCATTTCATCAGCCAGAACCCTTTGGAAAATGATAATGTGGAATGGCTGAGCGGGACGGTTTTCGGGCGGTTGAAATATTCCTTCTAAAGTAAATGTCGCACTTCGACTCCCCTTCGGCTCCGCTCAGGACAGGCGCTCAGTGTGACATTCTTTTATTATAACCCTTCTTACCTGGTCATGCTGAGCGGAATCAAAGCATGAACAGCCCCCTTACATTTTACGGCTTCACCACGCTTTATCTAAGCCTTATCCAGGCTTCATCCACGCCTTTGATACGTATCAAACCCGGGTGGAGTTGGGGTGGGTATATGGCTGCGGGAGGTGTAAAAGCATGGAGACAGGAGGGTGTATTTATAACGGTGGCCAATGGATGGAATTGTGCCTTTTTCTTGAGTTGGGAGTCGGGAGTTTTTTTAGTTTGGGTTGGGGTTGCAGGGTGGTGAGACTGCAGGGAGTAGTTGCAAACTACCTCTGAAGGTGGGTGGTGGTGGATGCCAGGCTTTCCGGGAATGTCATGCTGAGCGGAGTCGAAGCATGAATAGCCAACGTTACATTTTATCCCCGAAAAACACCGCTTTAAAAAGTATGGCGGTTAGCCTATTAGTTTTTTTGCGAAATTATGCGGTTAATCAACGTTTGAAAAATGAATTTACAAATATCGCGCTACATTCAATAAGGGAACAGATACCCATATTTTCAAGTGCTGATGGGGTATGTATATGTAAAAAAAACGCTGTCATTTATGCCGGTATTAACCAACGCAACTTCAGAAATATTAAAAACCCATTAGGCCACATATTTAATTGTATGAGATTGAAAAACAACACTTTAAACGATACTTCAATATAGGAATATATAGTGCACTGCACTATACACAACCGTTGGGCAACATTTGAATGAAACTACTTCTTCGAAATATAATCTTCTTTCTTTCGAGCTTGAATTTAGTAGCACAGAGTTCACCTGCGACAAATCCTTACTATCTACATGAACCTGATTTTCAGAACATAATTCCGTTTTCCAACGACCAACTTGAAAAAATCAAAGAACACGGAATTGTACGAATAGAAGAAACTTGGATTTCAAAGGCGGACACTTCAACAAAAACAACTTATCATTTCAATCAACTTGGACATTTGACCCACCAAGAAACGATTGACCAATTCCCGGACTCTTCGGCAGTGATCGATTCAACTCATTACGTTTACGACAACAACGGGCGTTTGATTTTGAAGAAAATGAATGGACGATTTTATTCAAGCTATGACTCCTTAGCATATGATTCGAAATCACAGGTAATCTACTATGACTCGTCCTCCGAATTGAAATTTGAGGATACTGTTGAAATTGAAAATATCTTCAAGTTGCGGCCAAAGGACTTAACAGGTGACACAGTCATTCTAGTTGACCTATTTGACCCAGCTTATCCTACAGAATATCATTTCCAGGAAAATATATTACTGAAAACCAAGGACTTCAGCAGAACAGATTCAATCGTGATTTCTCAAGGAAATGTAGGGGAACAGAAGAAAACGTACTGGTTTAAGAATCAACGTATGCCAGAATTTCGGATTGGCATGACTGAGATTTACAGAGACAAACGCCTAACAAGCAGGTCCATATTCGAAATGTACTGCCAGAACAACCTGAATGAAATCATTAAATACTACTACAGTCCTAAAAACGAGTTGATTCAAATCATGAAGTCCTCCGTCCAGACCTTTTTCACCTACAACTCCCTTGGACTCATAGACTCGAAGATTGAAAAAAGAGGATATGACTTAAACCTCAAGGACTTTAAATATTATTACACAGAAAAGAGAAAAGAAAAAACGTTGCCCAACACAAAATAAACGCAAGGCGGCTTTAATCCTGCTCCTAAATATTATCTCCTTCCTGTTAATTTCCTGTGACACTCAAGACAGAACTCCGACAAGCCTAAATGATTTTTTGGTTGACAGCCTTGACATAGACACATCAAAAGGACCTCTGGGTGAATTATATTTGGGCGACACCTTAATCCTATTTGCACGTTACTCTGAATGTGGTGAATTCGGTGGACATAAAGAATGGTTGAAAATATTTTCTGACGACAGTGCTTTAAAGTGTAAGGTAATTTACGACTCTGTTAATTGTGACAGTCCGACTGAGACCATGACTTTCGCCCGGTTAGAGAACTCCATTTTTCAAATGACCAAAACAGCACAGTCTGCGACTGTAAATTATTTAAATGAACTGACCCAAATGAGATTTTTGCGACAAGAACCAGACTTTCATGTTGGTAATCTGTATTCTGCAGTTGTTCGCTCCTCAATGGACTGGGAGCAAGACACGACATATGAAGTTTGGTGGTGGGATCAGTCATTAAAATGGACAGAATTTCAGAAACTAAAAAATGAAATAAAAACTACCGCTAACAAAAAATAAACGCAATGCCCTTCGGAACACTGCGCATAGCCAGAACGTTGTGGCCCGGCCACACTACGCTTTACACAATGGCCGTTACCAGCAACATGAAAAGCAGACTGTTAATAATAATTCTGATTTGTTGCCTAAGAATGACATTAGGACAATCTTATAAATTTGAGACGCTTGAGGGAGTAGTGTACATTTCAGATGTATCAACCAACCAAAACAATCAAGCAACTATCCGCTTCGTTGACAACAGAGATTCTTTGACTATAGACTTTAATTCCAACATTGTTTGTTATGATAACTACCTTCAACTTGACAATATACACTCTGACAACTTAAATAATAACGACTTAAAAACCCTATCTATTCATTTCTGTAAAGGGGAAAAATGCGAAACAGTATGTCATGCTTTCAGCTATGACAAAATAACTACAGGAAAAAATGAACCCGACTTTATGGAAACAGAAAAATTTAAAAAGCTGTATCGAATTATTCAAAACGGAACGGTGATAGAAAAATAAAAATACTGCTGGTAACAAAGTGTAAAAAAAGCGTGGGTTGACGGCCAGCCTAGGGGTTTTGGGCTTTTCGGCTAGCTTTGTTTTCAGCCGACAATAAAGTACTTTTAAACGCGCCATTTTTTACACAAACCGTTGGCATGCTGCTTCTCAAAGCCAGACTCTTAGCCGCACTTAAAACCGAACAACTAATGGAGATAACCCTGGAATACTGGAATGCCTTAGCCAAACAAATTATTTTGATCAGTTCACTATTAAGTGGATTCTCCATTACGGTGGTGGCCAATGTGCTGGTGTACGACCAAAATGATACGTTGACGAATAGAATTTTGAAATCAGCCACTCTGGCGGCTGGCTCCTTCCTGGTAACGGTGTTTGCCATGATACAGATCTCTATGATGACCACTCCGGGCGGATACCTGAAAAACGTAGTGGCCGAAGACTTTTTTCTTCCGCGGGCCATTGGCGCGATCGCCTTTCTAATAGGTCTCTTTTCACTAACGGCCGTGATCTCACTGGCGGGATGGAAAAAATCAAAAAGTGTGGGGATCTTTACCACCGTGGTTGGGATCATCACGCTGATACTGGTGTTAATCACCCTTACCTGAACAATAGCGAGACACTATGCCTGGCCAAGGGATCCGCTTGATTTGATGGAATGAAGAGGTATATTTGAGCCTATTAGAACGTGCCTATTACCACATGGTTGTACGTCATTTTGCGAAATAGCTAATCGATCACAGAACTAATTAATTCGGAAAGGTTGTTCATGAAAAACATGCTGGCCCTAGTAGTAGCCGTACTTTTTATTTTTGGTAAGAGCCCCGATAGGAAAGAACCCAAAGCCTATTCTGAACTCATTAACAAAATAGATTCTATTGCAGTAGCTCATGCATTTAATGGGGTTATACTGCTTACAAAAGACACCACTACCATTTATTCAAAAGCTTTTGGTTATTCCGATTTAGAAAGTAAAACTCCGCTCAATATGGAGAGTCAGTTTGTAATTGGCTCCATAAGCAAACAGATCACAGCGGTGCTGGTATTACGGGAATACGAAAAAGGAAATTTAAAACTGGACGATAGAATTATCCAACACCTGCCGGATATAGAACAGCCCTTGGCCAAGGCAGTAAGCATCCATCATTTGTTGGTGCATACCCACGGCATTACCGATCTGAATAAACCCCTGGAATTTGAACCGGGCTCACAGTTCGATTATTCCCAGCTCGGTTATGAGCTATTGGCGCAAATCCTGGAAAAAACCACGGGAAACACCTTTCATGAATTAGCATCGGATCTTTTTAGCAGGTATGGATTGAAAAACACGTACCACCCCGATGCTAAAAATTATACAAATCTGGTAAAAGGGTACGAAGAGGCGGAAAATGGGAAATTGAGCCTTGCCACCAATAGTCTTGAAAATTATGCTGCCGCAGGTTCTTTTATCTCCAATGCAGGAGACCTGAACCAATGGAATGAGCTACTTTACTCAGGGAAATTGGTGCGGGAAGAGACGTTGGCCTTGATGAAAACCAGATATGCCACACGGCTACACCCGGTGTTTGACAAAATAGAATATGGGTATGGCTTGCTTTTTAAAGAGGGGGAGAACGCTATACAAATAGGAGCATTTGGATACGCCCCGGGCTTTGTGTCTGCCTGCTATCATTATCCGCAGAGCAATATGAATTTAATCCTACTTGAAAACACGGCTAGAAAGTTGGATAATTTTAAAGAAACCTTTCGGGCGCAAACCGAAATAATGGAATTACTAAAAAGTCAACGCTCCTCCTAAGCGTAGCGTCCCGCTACACTTGCTTATAAGACTCTCTTTAACAGCTGAAAATATATGGCCGTAGCGAGACGCTATGGCCAGCAAAGGCTGTGTACCCCTATGAGTGGAAAAGATCGGCAGGAAATAATCAGTGCATTTAAGCACTTTTCAAAGAGTAACTAACTATCTTTCAGAGAAATAAAACGCCAAACCCTATTGGCGTGTACAACCCCTATGCGCAGACACATTGATTGTGTGCAACCAAAGTAGATCTCAACCGTAAAAGCGCCAAAATATGAGGAAGGTCGTTATTTTTTGCAGCCGTTATTCTTTGTGCCCTCAGCTGTAGGACACAGCAATACACTCAATCGGATTCGGGCTTGAAATATATAGTGCTGAAAAAAGGGAAAGGCGAAGCGGCTCAATTGGGAAGTGAAGTCCTGATCCACGAAAAGATGAGTTATCCGAATGACTCTTTGCTGTTTTCATCTTACGACCTGCCAGGCCCGGTTAAATTCATGGTAGGAGCAAATCAAGTTATAGCGGGTGTTGATGAAGGGGTACGGGGCATGAAAAAAGGGGAAATACGAAAACTTATAGTTCCACCATCCCTAAGTAAGCGATCGGGAAATCAAACATTCCCGCAGCCCGATTCTACATTAGTTTATGAAATTGAATTGATCGATATTCTCTCTAACAACTAGCACATGGTATTTTCAGCACCCATCCGACTTTTGGCTTCATTGGCCCTCATTACCTTATATGCCTGTAACGGGCAAACCCAAAGCAACCCTAAACCTGCCCCGGACAGCGAAATCCTATTGACCCACCATCCCGTTCAGGAAACGGATGGCGTGGTCTACTTTTCGTACGACCAGGGATTGACATGGGAAAATAAAAGCGAGGGTTTGCCTTCAACAACTTCTATTGGCCTGGGCGGGATCGCTGTTTCGGGAAACCAACTGGCACTGATCTCAAAAGACAGCGGCCTTTACTATTTTAAATCCCAGGAAGATAAGTGGGTTCCCATCTCCACCAGCAAACAATTGCTTGAAGGTAATGTGGGAGCTTTACTATTCTACCATGATCGCCTGTACGCAGGCACACAAACAAAGGGCGTTTTTTACTCTGAGGACAATGGCCACACCTGGGCCACTCTAAATACCGGCCTGGATAACGTGACCATCCGAAAATTCGCTAAAATTGAAGACAGGCTTTATGTAGCCACCAATTCAGGGCTTTATTCTTACAATGATACATCTGGCCGCTGGGAGTTAGAATACGGTAACGGCTCTCTTCAAGTGAATGGCCTAACGGTTTTTGATGGCCGCATTTATATGGCTACCAGTCAAGGAGGCTTTGCCTCACCCATTGGGGAAAAGGACTGGAAACCAATCTTTTCAAAGGGTGCATTGCACAACATCAGTTCAGACGACCAGGCGGTTTCTGCCATGGCCTATAATGAACTCTTTTCGTCTTATGACCAAGGGCAGACCTGGCAAAATATCCAAGGTGGCCTGCCCTCCCAGCTTTACACATTCAACGTAGTGAACGTGAACCACACCCTTTTAGCGGGGCAATGGGACGGTATTTACCGAAAAGACAGCGAAAGCGGGAGTTGGAAACTTTCAAGTACCGGATTACCGGAGAAATTAGCCATTGCCAATATGCAGGTGTATGACAACATTATTGTGGTTACAGGCAACGAACGAAAACTACGGGATAAGATGACAACGGGTAAATAGGCCACAGAGCACATTGGATAAGTGCAGGAATTGGAGTACTAAGACATCATCCTGATGATTACCCACAAGCTGACTACCAAACAAAGCCAAACTATTAACACTCTCCGTGAGTAACTTCCCCCTAAACCTACTTTCCAAAAAAGCGTTAAAAACCTAGTTTTACTGCCCCTTTACCCTATTGTATGATCATTAAGAACCTCCTCATATCCATCAGTACGTGTTTTGCCTTTGCCATCCTGGGTACCCTGTTTACCGGAGATGCCCTGCAGGAGTGGTTCCCGTACCTGGAGCAACCCTCGTTTGCCCTTTCTGTTTCCGGCTGGTTACTGGTGGGAACGCTCTATTACATTATGGCTATTGCCATTCTTTTTCGCCTGGTGAGTGCCCCGGACAGCCCTGAACGGAAAAAGCTGATACAATGGACCCTGGCCATGTTAGCGGGCAATGAACTCTGGAATTTCCTCTTTTTCGGTTTGGAGAGCACCCTGGCGGGATTCATCGGGCTGATCCCCTTTGCTGCCGTGGTAGTGTGGTTCTTTATCCAGCTCCGTGCCTATGACCGCCTCTCTTCCTGGATACTGTTGCCCTATTTGCTGTGGCTGGTGTATGACCTGGTATGGGCGTACAGCTTATGGAGGTTGAATTCCTGAGGTTAGGGAATGGGAAGCCCGGTCGGTATTCCTAAGAAGAATAAGGCACCAGGCCCGATCAAGCTGTAGAAATACCTATTTTTAATACGGTGAAAGCACCCCGTAACTTAAACCTGTACCTCGTGGAGGAATACAGCATCAGGAACTCTGATGCCGGGGAACCGCTGGAAGAAATAGAGGAGTACCCGGAAATTTATCAAAAATGCCACCAGATGAACAGCCGAGACAGCATGAAAAACTATACGGAGGAAGAAATCAGTTCCCTGATCAACCGCTTTGAGAAACGGGAATTACCCAAAGTGGAATGGACGCACGAGGCACACTTGGTGGTAGCCATCTGGTATTGCTCCAAACATCCTTTGGAAGAGGCTTTACCGCTTGCGCGAAGGAATATTACCGCACACAATGCATCGGTGGGCACACCCAACACGGATACGGAGGGCTACCATGAAACCATTACCCGCTTTTGGTTGCTGGTGGCGCAACACTTCCTGAAAAGCCATGGAGACCTTTCTATAGCGGAACGCTGTAATGCTTTTATCCGTTCCGAATACGGGCACAGTAAACTGCCCCTAGAGTTTTACCGCCCGGAGTTCCTCTTTACCCCTGAGGCACGGCACCACTGGCAGGAGCCGGATATCCGGCCCTTAAACAGTTTATTAAAAGCCTTTGGAGGTGCAACCGCCCGGGATTAGCCCCTCTTTTTATGAAGACCCGTGAAATACTAAACCAAAAGGATCACCGCCCGTGGGCCCTGCCCACCGGAAAATGGAAATACTACCAGGAATGGAATGAGGCGATATTCCTGCATTGGCGTGTAGAGGAGGCCATTCTGCGTAAAATGGTACCTGATGAACTTGAGATTGACCGTTTCGAAGGTGAGGCCTGGGTATCAGCGGTAGCCTTCAGCATGAAAAACGTTCGTCCGCGCAAGCTGCCTGCCTTTCCTCCACTTTCGGATTTTGACGAGATCAACATCCGGACCTACGTGCGGTGTAACCACAAGCCGGGCGTATATTTCCTGAGCATTGAGGCGGGCAGTAAAGCCGCTTGCAGTATAGCGAAAACACTTTCAGGTCTGCCCTATCAGCATGCTGAAATAAACCGAAAAGAAGGGCAGTACATTTCTTTGAACAGGGCCAAGGCCAATGAGTTTAAAGTGTGTTATACCAGGGGCAGTAGTGTGCCATCCAAAATGGAGCGTGACTGCTGGCTCACCGAAAAATACGCGCTCTTCCAGGAGCAGGGAAATCGTATCAACGCTTACGACATACACCATGTAGAGTGGCCACTAACGGAAATAACCATCCGGGAGTTGCACATTGACTACCCCGCTCTCCAAGGGCTGATCCACGGAAAGCCCGATACAGTCCATTACTCCAGCGGAGTGCAGGTACTGGCATGGCCAAGAACGGTGGCAGGTTTTATTCCTTGATCAGCCTTAAGGCCTGGTTTTGAACCCCTTCTTCCATCTGCAGGTAATAGACCCCTGCCGCCCATGAGCCGGTATTTATTCGTGTGCGGGTAGTGCCGGAAGCGATCTTCTCACGGTATACCAGGCGGCCCATACTGCTGTATATATGAATCACTGCTTCTCCTACAGGATCATTCCATTCCAGCACAAAATGATCACGGGTAGGGTTAGGAAATACATTTAGCTCAGAATCAGGATCCACTTCCGGCACACCTACCTTGGAACAGTTTGCCGTATTGCAACCGTATTGATCCAGCCTGAGCAACCAGGTAAACGGTGCCTGGTTAAAGTCTTCCATGAATACTCCTCCCATAACCAAACCTGAATCCGCAGTTTGAACGATGCTGAAAGCCCAGCTTTGTTTTTGCGGACTGTTATGGAAGTATTCTCTTTGCCATACGGGATCACCATTTTCGGTAAACTTGATCAGGTAGGTCGTCCAGTCATCATTGGCATTGTGCGTTAAACCCCCCATCACAAAATTCTGATCATAGGTACGTGTAAAAGCTGACTTACTCACAAAATTCATTACCGGTCCCAGTCTTTTTTGGGTTAACAGTTGCCCGTTGGGGTCAATGGTTCCATATATATGCACCATAGGATCGTAATTGGACGTGCGGTTATTGGTATCCATTCTCTCCGCAGCCAGAAAAATATAATTCCCATTACTTTGTTTTTCTAAAGAGGGTGTCACTATTTCTCCGTTAGGAGTTTTAATTTCCGTTATCCACTGCGGGTTCCCGGAAAGATCGGTTTTAAGCACCAGGCCTTTGCCCCTGAACTGCCCATTGTAATACCACACCGAAAACCCAAAGGCATAGCCGGTGGGTTCCACCCAGATGTGTGGTTCAAAGTACTTCCTTCCCGGTACCGGGTCCGGCTCCTCATAGACCCGCTCCCAGAGTACGTTAAAACTGGTATCCACGCGGGCATAAAAAATCTTGGTTTCATTTTGAGGGGAGCTGGAATTGCTTACCGTCCCACTCATTATAAAAGTACTGTCGCTATCCGCCTTGATACTAAAAGGTGAGGTGGTAAGGTAGCCGCTGCAAGAGTAGCTTTTCATTTGTACTACAGCCCCCTTATTATCGTATTTCATCAACAAGCCAACCTTGTAGCCAAAAGATGAATAGCCATGTATAAAGCGTTGGCCCGGTAAGGCTATAAGACCATAGCCGGTTATGATGGGTTTAGGTAATATATTATGAAAGACCGAATCCACCGGATTTCCCTGAAGATCGTATTCACGGAAAATAACATTGTCCATGGTTACATAGCCTGAGTCCAGACCTACCAACTCAACCGGACCCCAGTCAGGCGAGGCTCCGGGGTAAATCCTGTTGAAGTAATTCTGGGAAAACAGTGCCGGTCCGCAAAAAAGCAGTAAATGTAAAAGGTATACAGGTTTAAGGTTCATAAGCAGGCCTTTATGTTAGGTATTTTCGGGAGCAAGTTACTCTTTCGCTTCTGTTCTGCTGTTTGACACTTTGCCAAACCTTCCTGTGAATTTGTTAAGATCATCGATCTTTTATTAAAAGCCAGGGCTCTACTGGTAAAACTCGCTTACCTCGGCAAGCGCTTTTCGTTTCAGGTCCGGAACGCAGGCATCAGAAGCCGGGTAACCCACTGGCAGCAACAAAAAGGGCTTTTCATTGGCCGGCCGCTCCAGGATATCGGCCAGGAAATTCATAGGACTGGGTGTATGGGTAAGCGTTACCAGTCCGGCCTGGTGAATAGCCGCAATCAGGAAACCGCAGGCAATGCCCACCGACTCCTGTACGTAGTAATTCTTGCTTTTTCCCTCCCCTTCGTTGTTGTACGATTTCTTAAAGACCACGATCAGCCAGGGCGCAATTTCCAGGAAAGGTTTATGCCAGTCCGTACCGATGGGGGCCAGATCATCCAGCCACTCCTGTGTAGCCCGGCCGTGGTAGAATTCGTATTCCTCTTTTTCAGCAGCTTCGCGGATTTTCTTTTTCAAAATAGGGTTGGAAACCGCCACAAAGGTCCAGGGCTGCTTATGAGCGCCACTAGGCGCGGTGGAAGCGATGCGGATCAATTGCTCCACCTCTTCACGCGGAACCGCTTTGTCGCTGAAATCGCGCACCGATCTGCGCTGGTCCATGTCCTGGTACCAATTATTCAGGGTTGAAAGCGGGTCGTCTACTTTGCGGGCGTTGTAGGAGATAAAACCAGGTTCTGGCATGGCTTTAAAGTTTGGTTTAAAGCGGAAAGGTAGCAGATTTAAGCCCTCCCGGTTCCACAGCTCATTTTATATCTTTGTCCAAACCACTATCCTATGAGAAGCCTTATTTTACTATTCCCTTTACTGGCGCTCCTTTCCTGCGGTAAATCCAGTAACGGACCGGGCAAACCGGTAGGTGAAAAACCGACTATTGTAGTGGTTTCGCCTCTCGTAAATGTAGATTATGCCGATTCTGTAAGCGTGGAGGTACGCTTTTCCGATGACCGGGGCCTGAAGGCGGCCTACATTACCCTCAGCACCAGTTCCGGCACTACCTATTACAGCGGACAAAAAAGCCTTTCCGGCACTGCGGACACCCTGGAATTTAAAGCTCCAGTAGCCGTAGGTTTTGATTATACCGGCAGCAATCTTATAGATGTGCAATGTGCCGATACAGATGAAAATGTGCATTCCGTACAGGAAGTCTTTGTGGTGAAGGACCGGGTGAAGCCCCAGGCAATCTTTACCTTGTTTTCCACCAGCGTGAACTCCGGCCCAAACGGGCTTATTGAAGCGAATTTTACCCTTACGGATAAGCTCGGTCTTTCCGAATATACGGCTACACTTTGGGAACTGAACGCCCAGGAAGAGCCGGAAACAGAATGGAAAAAGTTTAGCAAAACCGGCCTCAACGGAGTGAAGAGTTTTAACGCTTCTCATAACTTCCTGAGCACTTCTTCCGGATATCCTGCGGGAAGCAAATACCAGCTTATTGTGACGGTTAGTGATATTTCCGGCAATATAGCCGAATACCGCTCCGAAACGGGCACGGTAAACTAAGAGCCATCTTTATTCTTGTGGAAACGGATGAGGACGTCCTTCAGGCCGGTTTCCATGGATTTCCACCAATAATTCACCACCGGCCTGCGTAGATCTCGTTCGTAATAAATAAGACCGTTATCATCACTGAAATCATTGTTGGTATTTACCAGGGCCAGGTTACCCAGACCTTCGGCTATCTTTTCAAAGAAATTGCGTTCCTCATCATTGGCCGGTATGGCAATTTTAAGGTCGTGGTAGGCAATGTTCATGTCTCCCTTGCACGTATAATCATTCCCATACATGGACACCCTGATCTCGCGACAATCACCGGATTTGATGTAGATGCCCGTCATGGGTAAAAGAATAGGATTAAAACGAGCCATATTGACGGCCCCCATAGTGGCTTCCACCTTAAAGTCATGGCTAGGTTTACCCTTATAAAAATGAGCGTTCAGGGTGGTTTTGGCTTCCTTCATAAAACGGATACTGGCCTTCATATCCATATCCGAGCTTACGGTATCGCCCCTATTACTAAGTGGGAAAATACTAAGCTCCAGTTCATCGCCCTCCAGAAAGGCCAACTCTTCCTGCTTATCCACCCTTTCATGATAGATCAGTTTCCCTCTCTTCAGTACCAGGGAGTCCACATCTATGGCTAAAGGAGCTTTGGCCAACAACTCCGAGGGCAGTTTTACACGACCGGGCCTGCGCTCTTTTCGGGTATCCTGATAGATATCGATCAAGGTACTGTCAATGAGCAATACGCGGGCAAAAATGCCTTCATTGACTCTTGCCACATCAATCCCTTCCATCTGAATGAGATCGGCCGAAATATCCGGTTGAACTTTCATGTAGGTATATTTTTCATAGAACCCGGACCTGCTCAGGCCGGGTTTCATACGAAAGCCACGCATGTTCAAAACACTATCGGCTGAGTCAAAATGAAGGCTTTGATACGAAAAATTATAGTCGCGCATTACATTCCGGAAGTCGCCATTCTCAGAGTGCATCCTTAGTCTTCCTAACTGCCAGCGCAGGCTGTCTTTATTATTGAGCCATAAGCTATCTATTTCCAGGGCCACGCTCAGTCCAATGGATGAAGAATCGCGCTCCAGGCCCAGATCCAATTGCTCTATCCGCAGTTTCTCCAGTAATAGCTTGTGGCGTTCCGGCTTGCCGGATGAAGAAGGGTCTTGACGTTTTTTTTGCTTCTGGCGGGGACTGATATTCCATTGGATGGCGCCTTCACCCACTTCCAGTAACTCCAGCCTGAGGTCCTTGCCCTGCAGTGCTCCCAGCCAGTTAAGCCCCTTTGCCCGGGCCACTTCCAGCTTTCCACGCCAGCTGATCATCAGCGTGTCTGCAGGCTGGTGCAGGTCAAAATCGAGGTCCCGAAGCTCCAGGCCCAGGGGAAAGTAGGTGACGTTCACCTGACCGATAGCCAGTGTATCCGAAGGGTAATATTGCACCGACCTCTGTAGGGAAGAGCGTATAAAAGAACCGGCAAACAGCTCCAGGGCCAGCCATAGCAAGCCTATGAAAACAACGATGCCGATCAGTAATTTGTAGCGTTTCTTCAAAATATCCTTTCACGGACTAACCGCTTGGCTGCGTAAAAGTTGAGAAGTGAAGCTTACAGGCGACTCAATCCATTTTCTCGGCCAGCCTTTTCATCACCTTTTTAGGGGACCGCCCATCGTACAGGATCTTGTACACGGCATTGGCAATGGGCATTTTAAGTTCATGCGCTTTGCGTACCTGCCGGATCAATTTGGTGGCATAATAGCCTTCCGCCACCATGTTCATTTCCAACATGGCGGAACGTATGGTGTAGCCTTTACCGATCATATTGCCGAACATACGGTTACGGCTGAATTGTGAATAGGCGGTTACCAGCAGGTCGCCCAGGTAAGCTGAATCATTGATATCCCGTTTGATGGGGTGAACCGACTTAATAAATTTCTTCATTTCGCGGATGGCGTTGCTCACCAGTACCGCCTGAAAGTTATCTCCGTAACCCAGGCCGTGACATATTCCTGCGGCCAAAGCATAAATATTTTTGAGTACGGCTGCGTATTCTGTACCGTAAATATCGTCTGAGATGGTGGTCTTGATAAAATCACACTGCATCTGGCCCGCCAACTCACTGGCAATGGCTTCGTTATCGCTGGCCAGGGTCAGGTATGAAAGGCGTTCCAGGGCAACTTCCTCAGCGTGGCAAGGGCCGGTGATCACTCCGATGTGTTCCAGGGGTACCTGGTACAACTGGTTGAAGAACTCCCCAACAATCAGGTTTTCATCCGGCACGATCCCTTTGATGGCACTGAACACTTTTTTACCGGACAAGGACACACTAAGGGTTTCCAGGGCTTGTTTTAAAAACGCGGAGGGGACGGCAAATATCAGGTAATCCGATTCCTCTACAATATGGTTCAGGTCCGTGGAGATGTCAATCTTTTCCGTCATCAGCTCCACAGAGCTGAGGTAGTTGGGATTGTGATGATACCGTTTGATGTAGTCCACGCTTTCCTGGTTACGCATCCACCAGCCCACGTAGTCATTGTTTTCCGTCAGTATCTTTACAATGGCCGTAGCCCAGCTTCCTCCTCCAATTACCGATACATTCATTCTTTAGCAGATTGTGTTAAAATTTAACCTGGGTAGTGAGTTCTTTTCCATTTCGCATATAACGCAGCTCTACTTCATCGCCTTTTTTGAAAGCACCCAGTGCCCGCATATAGCTCATCATATCCTCTACTTTGAAATCTCCCATTTGCACCACCACATCACCGGCTTTCAACCCGGCTTTTGAAGCGGGTTTACCATCTGTTACACCATCAATGCGCATCCCTTTATCGCTGTACATATAGTCTGGCAACACTCCCAGGGTAACCGTAAAGCGGGGTGCGGCTTCACTTTCTTCTTTGGTTTGGGTGTAGGGCAGTTCTTCTACCTGCTCCAACTGGTAAATGAGGTTGAGTATGTACTCTAGCACCTGCACCTCTCCGCGCACATTGATCTTTTCAAAATCATCGGAAGGTTTGTGGTAATCCTCATGGGTGCCGGTAAAGAAATGCAGCACGGGCATTTTCTGGAAGTAAAAGCTGGTATGATCTGACGGGCCCACGCCACTCTCCGAGGTCTTGAAATGCAGCTCGGAACAATCTGTTTCGCGCACCAGGTCCGGCCAAACAGGTGAAGTGCCCACTCCATTCACGGCCAGGGTGTTTTCTTCCAGGCGGCCGATCATATCCATATTGAGCATACACTTCATATTGCTGGTAGGAATAGGGGCATGTTTTACAAAGAAGGAGGATCCGAGCAGCCCCATCTCTTCGCCACTAAAGGCCAGAAACAGGTAGTTGTGGCGGGAAAACTCCTTTTTACGCCTGGCGATGTTGCGCGCCAGTTCCAACAATCCGGCCGTTCCACTGGCATTGTCGTCAGCTCCGTTGTGGATCTGTACTTCCTCGCCCCGGTACAGGGACGAACTGCCGCCAAAACCCAGGTGATCATAATGCGCCCCGATAACTATCGTGGGCAGACCGTCACCATTCTCCACATAACCCATCACGTTGTAGGCCTGTACTTTTTCCTCTTTCAGTGCGGTCTTCATTTCCACCTTTACACCGCCCTTTAATTCCCGGGCCAAGGCCTCGTCCTGAACAAATATCACCGGGATATCACGGCTTTTGAGGTTCCGGTAGTTATGACGGGGGTCGCTGGTGCCTTCTTCCAGGTTTACAAACACTACAGCTGCTGCTCCCTTTTCCCGGGCCAGGTCCACCCGGGTACCCAGGTCATGGTACTTCAGGTATTCCGAATGCGGGTGGATACCATCGGGTGATGAGATGTCCATCACCACTATTTTACCCGCCACCTTTTTAAGGTCCGCATAGTCATTCCAATCTTTTTCCGGGGCCACAATACCATAACCGGCATACACCGTTTTTCCACTGGCCTCACCCTTAACCGCAGAATACGCCAACGGAAAATAATCAAAGGGTAGTGAGCGGTCCTCGTTTTCCACGGTCAAGGCATTGCCCTCTTTGGGGAAGGAAATATGGGTGGTTATTTCAAAGGTCTGGCGGGCTTCTGTTTCGTTGATCATCGGTGAAATACCGGCCTCGCTAAACGCCAGGGCAATATAGTCTGCCGCTTTATCCGCTCCCTCACTACCGGGCTCCCGCCCTTCCAGGTCATCAGAAGCCAAAAAGCTGATGTCCGCACTTACCCGTTTTGCCGCGTCCGGTAAAAGCTGGATACAAGGTTTTTGGGCCACGCACCATCCGCTTAGGAACAGTCCGAAAGTGAGCATAGTATGTTTGATCATGGAGCAATTGGTTTTATAAGGAGCCAAAGATAACAAGTTGGCCGGGTTGAAAAGTTTAATTACTCCGTTGAGAACTATTCCCGTTCAATAAAGTGGGTATAGCAGGCGTTCCTACCTTTATCCCAAATTTCAGGGCCTTTGGCATCGCTTAAAAAATTAGCCTCACAAACCGCTATCTACGGGCTGAGCAGTATCCTGGGGCGTCTGCTCAATTTTGTGTTGACACCGCTCCATACCCAGGCTCTTCCTAAAGAAGAGTACGGCCAGAATACCGATATCTACTCGATGATCGCCTTCCTGATGGTGATCCTCACCTTTGGGATGGAAACCGCCTTTTTCCGCTTTTACAGCGATAAGCGTTTTACCCATCGCGAGGTTTTCAGTGCTACCACTGGCCTTACCAGCATCCTGAGCATTCCCTTTGTTATCCTCGTTTTTCTCTTCCTGGGGCCGCTTGCTGACTTTCTGCAATATGGCCACAACCCGGAGTTTGTAATGTGGATGGCTTTGATCGTGGCCTCCGAGGCTATTGCTGCTGTGCCCTTTGCCAAGCTCCGCGCGGAGAACCGCCCTATAAAATTCGTGATCGTACGTATTTCAACCACCGGCTCCATCGTGATCCTTAACGTGCTGTTCTTCTGGCTTTTTCCTTATATGTACCGGGAAGGTATTGCGCCTGGCCTTACCGACCTTGTGTATGACCCGAAGCTGGGCGTGGCCTATATTTTTATCGCCAACCTGATCGGCAACGGCCTGATGATGCTCATGTTCCTCCCGGACCTCCTGAAGATCAACTGGTCCCTGAACCGTGCCCTTTTCCGGGAAATGACCATCTATTCCGCACCACTGGTAATAGGCGGGCTGGCCGGTATTGCCAATGAAATGGCCAACCGCCAGTTCCTGAAATACCTCCTCCCCGAGGGTGAGAACTTTGAGGCCCTGGGTATCTTTGGCGCTAACATCAAGATCGCCACCTTTATGATGCTCTTCATTCAGGCTTTCCGCTTTGCGGCAGAGCCCTTTTTCTTTTCCGGGGAAGGCGATTTTAAGGACAAAATGGCTAAAGTGCTGCGCTATTTTGTGGCGATTCAGGCTTTTATATTCGTGGGCCTGGTGTGTTTCCTGGAGATCATCAAGCAAACCCACTTCATTGACGAAAAATATTGGGAAGGCCTTACCATTGTGCCCGTACTCATCTTTGCCAACCTCTTATTGGGTATCAATTTCAACCTCAACATCTGGTATAAGATCAAGAGCCTTACCCGTATGGGCGTTTACATTACCTTTATGGGATTGTTCTTTACCATAGCCAGCAACTTTATACTGGTTCCCACCTACGGTTATGTAGGTGCGGCCTGGTCTACCCTTATCAGTTATGCGTCCATGACTGTATTCTCGTATTACCTCAACCAGAAATACGACCGCACCGAGTACCCGGTACGCTCTATAGGGCTTAATCTGCTGGTAGCCGTGGTATTGGCAGGCCTCAGTTTTTACGTATTCCACTCTGAACTTTTACCTTCCCTGCTTTGCTTTATTGTATACCTTGTATTTGCCTGGTTCACGAACGGAAAAACCATTTTAAAAGCATTCAGAAAATGATCAACCACCTTAAGGTTAAAATCGTTAACCATTCACCCAACGAATTACCCGCTTATAAAACCGGCCTTTCGGCTGGTATGGACCTTTGCGCCCACCTGGATGAGCCTGTAACTTTACAATCCCTGGAACGGAAGCTTATACCCACCGGAATTTATATTGAACTGCCTCCGGGTTATGAAGCGCAGGTGCGACCCAGAAGCGGCATTGCTCTTAAACAGGGTATTACCGTGCTGAACAGCCCGGGCACCGTAGATGCAGATTACCGTGGTGAAGTAGGCGTGATACTGGCCAACCTTTCAAAAAATCCCGTGGAAATTGCACCGGGCGACCGAATAGCTCAGCTGGTAATAGCCCGTCATGAAAATGTAAGCTGGGAGATTGTTGAAGAACTGACAGATAGCGCACGCGGGGCCGGAGGCTTCGGAAGCACAGGTAATCGTTAAGAATCCTTTGAATTTCAAGCAGTCCGCTTATTTTTGCCATGACTTAGTAATATGAACCTCTCAACCTTGTAATACATGAAAATTATTGTTCCTATGGCCGGACGCGGCAGCCGCCTCAGGCCTCACACGCTCACTATCCCCAAGCCCCTTATCCCCATTGCCGGCAAACCTATTGTTCAGCGCCTGGTAGAAGATATTGTTAAGGTTTGTGCGGAAGATGTGGAAGAGATCGCCTTTATTATTGGTGATTTTGGCAAGGAAACGGAAGAAAACCTCAAAGCAATTGCCGAGGGCCTGGGAGCCAAGGGTAGTATTTATTACCAGGATGAACCTCTCGGTACCGCCCACGCCATCATGTGTGCAAAGCCTTCCCTCAGCGGAAATATGGTAGTGGCTTTTGCCGATACCCTTTTCCGGGCAGATTTTACCCTGAACAGCGATTCAGACGGGGTGATATGGACCAAAAAGGTTGAAGATCCAAGTGCCTTTGGCGTGATCAAGAAAAACGAGGAAGGCGTAATTACCGATTTTGTGGAAAAGCCCCAGGAGTTTGTTTCGGATGAAGCTATTATCGGCATCTATTATTTCAAGGATGGCGACTTTCTGCGCGATGAATTGCAATACTTGCTGGACAACAATATCCGCGATAAAGGTGAATTCCAGTTGACCAATGCCCTTGAGAACATGAAGAACAAGGGAAGCCGCTTTACATCCGGCACCGTTAACGAATGGATGGACTGCGGGAACAAGGATGTAACCGTGGAAACGAATGGCAAGATCCTTGAGTTTGTAGAACAGGACGAAAAATTAGTGAGTGACAAGGCTACCATCGAAAACTCCGAGATCATTGCCCCCTGTTATATAGCAGAGGGAGTGGTGATCAAAGACAGTAAGATAGGCCCTAAAGTGAGTATCGGGAAAAACACCCGGGTGGAAAACAGTACTATTGACAACACCATCATACAAAATGACAGTGAGGTTGTGAACGCCCAGCTCACAAACTCAATGATAGGAAACAAAGCAGTTTTTAATGGAAAATTCTCTTCGGTCAGTATTGGCGATTACAGCAGAATGGAGTAGACGGGGACTTTTCCTTCTTTTTATCCTTCTTATAAGTTTTAACCTCCCCGCCCAGGACGGTGGTGAGGAGCCAGGTACGGAACCCAGCCTTTCGGAAAAACAGTTGCGCAGGTTCAACGAGCTTTTCTTTATGGCCGAAAAGGAAAAGAACCTCGGCAACCTGCAGGAAGCCCGTGAAATTTACGAGCAGCTTTACCGCATTACCACCATGAATGCCACGGTGTGCTATGAACTGGGACGCATACATGCTGAAGAAGGCAATCGTGATGATGCCCTGTTTTATGCCGAACGTGCCGTGGAGCTGGATCCTGATAATAAATGGTTCAAGATCATGCTGGCCTCCATTTACCGGGAGTTTGGTATGGCTGAAAAAGAAGTGGCCATTTTTCATCAGCTCTCAGAACAAGTACCGGAAAACCCTGACTACCGCTACGAGCTGGCCATTGCCTACCTCAATGCTGAGAAACCCGAAAAAGCCATTGAAGAACTGAATAAGCTGGAAGAGATCATCGGCATCAACGAGATGATCACCGACCAGAAAAAACAGATCTACCTGGATATGGGCGATCTGAAAGGCGCTGCCCGCGAAATTGAAAAGCTGATCGAGGCCTTTCCCCGGGAGCTGGATTATTACGGAACCCTGGGCCAGATGTACCAGGTGAACGGCCATGAAGACAAAGCCTACGAAATTTACCAGAAGATGCTGGAGATAGCTCCCAATGATCCACGCCCCCACCTGGACCTGGCCGAATATTACCGCCAGAAGGGCGAGATGCAAAAATCCATGGTTCACCTCAAACAGGCTATGGCCAGCCCCTACCTGGATATCGATAAGAAAATCCCGGTCCTGTTGTCCCTATATGCAGCATCCGAGAACGATTCGTCCCTGCGCAAGGAAGCGTTTATTATGTTGGAAGACGTGATTCGCACCAATCCCACCGACCCCAAAGCCTACGCGGTATATGGTGATTACCTCACCCGTGAAGGCGAATCCCGGGAAGCCCTTAAGGCCTATAAAAAAGCGGTAAGCCTGGAAGGTGGCAATAAGTTTGAAATCTGGGAACAAATACTGTTATTGGAGATCCAGCAGGAGATGTACGACAGCCTGGCTGTTGACGGGCCCAAAGCTGTAGACCTCTTTCCCAATCAGCCAGTACCCTACTTTTTTGCAGGCGTTGGCCTCAATATGGTCAAGAACTATGACGATGCCATCTACTACCTGGATGAAGGCCTCAATTACGTGATTGGTAACCCTCGTTTAAAGGAACAATTCTACACGCAACTGGCAGACATCTACCATAAACTGGCACTTCACAGTAAAAGCGACAGTTATTTTGACAAGGCGCTGGCCGTAAACGGCAGCAACCCCACTGCGCTGAACAATTACGCCTATTACCTTTCCGTGCGGGGCGAAAATCTGGATAAGGCTTTGAACATGACCGAAAAAAGCAACCGCCTGATGCCCAATAACCCCACCTTTATGGATACCTGGGCATGGGTGCTTTACCAGCGAGGCGATTACGAAAAAGCCCTGGAGAAAATGGAGGAGGTGATCAAACTCGGTGGTGATGAGCTGGGCGAGGTAATGGAACATTACGGTGACATCCTACTGAAGAACAACCAGAAGCAGAAAGCTTTGGACGCTTACCAAAAAGCCCGTGCGCTGGGCGGAACCTCCGAGGATATTGATGCCAAAATCCAAAAGCTGAGTACCCCATGAGAAAGCTGGTTTTGGCATTCCTTACGCTGGCCTTCATCCTGAGTTCATGTGGCAGTCAGAAAAACATTCCTGCCGGGGCGCCACCACGGGTGAAGGATAAGGAAATACACGAAAAAACCGCCACCGCACAGAACGAATACCGTACCCTGGAGATACGTGGAACCGGCCACTTTAAAGATGATCATACCTCACAGGGCTTCCGTATACAGGTGCGTATTGTACGGGACAGCCTCATTTGGGTGGACATTGCCGATCCTATTTTAGGCATTAAGGCGGCCCGTGCCATAGTATATCGCGATAGCGTGGCCTTTATCAACCGCTTGCAAAAAGAATACTACACCGGCCCGCTCAGCGAATTGGAGAAAAAACTGAACATGGATTTCGGCTTCCAGGTACTGCAGTCCATCCTCAGTGCCAATCTGGCTTTTGATATTACCAAAGATTATGAAACCTATTACCAGCCCGGCTATTACGTGCTGGCCGATCATATTCCCGGGAATGCTGAGAACCGCGCACCCTCTGTCACGGAAAGGTTCCACGAGATCTACCTGGATCCGGTATACTTCAAACCCATGCGCCAACAACTCGAAGAACCCGGCCTGAACCGGAAATACGAGATCCTATTTAAGGATATAAACCCCCGCAACGAAGTACTTTTCCCGGAAAATATGACTATTACCTATACCCAGGATTCACAGGCCATCCTTGAACTCGAGATCAAGGAGGTGGAAAAGAACCAGGAACTGAATTATCCATTTTCGATACCCGACAGCTATGGCAAAATGCGCTAGGTTCTTTTTGGTGCTTTTACTGGGTCTCGCTATGGGTTTCGGGGCTCAGGCCCAGAACAACAACCGTAAGGAAAAACTACAGCAACTCAAAATCCGTCTGCAAGACGAGATCGAACTGGCCAATAAGATCCTTTCCGATACCCGGAAAAGTCAGAACTCTTCTTTAGGGGCCATCGAAACCGTGGAGCAAAAACTCAAGCTCCGCCAGGACCTTATCCGCACCATTGACCGGGAATTGGAAATACTGGACAAGGATATTGAAGAGCTGGAAACCGAAGTGGATACCCTACAGCAACGGGTGGAAAAACTAAAGGAAGAGTACGCTCGCATGATCCAACAGGCCTATAAAAGCCAGAATAAATACAGCCGGCTGATGTTCCTGCTCTCTTCCAGGGACTTTAACCAGGCCCTGCGCAGGCTTGAGTACCTGAAACAATATTCCGAATTCAGACGCAGGCAGGTAGAAGAAGTGAAAAAGCAACAGAACGAACTCAACGAGAAGATTGCCGAGCTGGGCCGCCAGAAAACCCGGAAAGCAGCCTTGCGCGGACAGATGGAAAAAGAAAAACAAACCCTGGTATCCGAAAAGGAATCACAGGAAAAATCCATTGCTGAACTGCAGGCCCGCGAAAAAGAGATTACCAAAGAGCTGAAGGAAAAACAGACAGAAGCCAAAAAACTGGAAAACGAGATCCAGCGCATTATTGCCGCTGAAATACGCAGGGCACGAGAGCAGGCCATACGCAGGCAAATTGAGGATGAAGCCAAACAGATGGGCCTCATCAGCGGTAAGGACTTCAATAACCGTACTACCAATGATGCCCTGAAGGACCTCATCAACCAAAAGAAAAAAGAACTTTCAGCCGCCAACAAACCCGTGGAAGAGGCGAATATACCCGCCTATAACCTTACCCCGGAAGCCACCCGCCTGGCCGCTAATTTTGCGGCCAACAAAAGCCGTTTGCCCTGGCCCGTGGAGCGGGGACTGGTGGTAGCCAAATTCGGACCGCAACAACACCCAGTAGCCAAAAGCGTGATCATCAACAACAACGGTATTGACATTGCCACAGAGCGCGGAAGCAAGGCACGTGCGGCTTTTGACGGGGAAGTAAGCCGCGTGATACGCACACCCGGTGCTGCCCTGGCCGTATTCATACGCCACGGTAATTACTTTACCGTATATAACAACCTTTCAGAGGTTTACGTAAAACAAGGCGACATGGTAAAAAGTAAACAGGAGATCGGCTCCGTTTTTTTCAATGAGCTGGAAGGTAAAACGGTACTCCACTTTGAGCTCTGGAAAGAGCTGGATGTAGTTGACCCTCTACCCTGGCTTGCTGGCAAGTAATATCCTTTAAATTCGTACCTTTGTCGCTCTTTTTAAAATGAAAGGATATGAATTTTGCGATGGTTTTTCTGGGAATGATCGGATGGCCGCAGATAGTGCTCATCATTGTTGCGCTGCTGCTCCTGTTTGGAGGCCGTAAGATCCCGGAATTAATGCGAGGTTTGGGAAGCGGTGTGAAAGAATTTAAGGATGCCGTGAAAGAGGAGGAAAAAGCAAAGTCCGAGAGCACTAACAAATAACCCTGCTCAAACCCCACTAATCTTAATGGCTTTTAACACACTTACCGAAGTTCAGGAACAACTAAGGGAAGGCAAGCTTACATGCTCGGCCCTGGTGGAAGAACACCTCAAGCGTATAGAGGAGAATCAGCACCTTAATGCTTTCCTGGAGGTGTTTGCGCATGACGCCCGAAGCCGTGCTACGGTGATTGATCAAAAGATAAAAAGAGGATCTTCCGGCAAACTGGCCGGAATGATCATCGGCATTAAAGACAATATCTGTTTTAAAGGCCACAAGGTATCCGCCTCCTCGCGTATACTGGAAGATTTTACCTCCCTATACTCATCCACCGTTGTAGACCGTTTGCTCAACGAAGATGCCATCATTATTGGTCGCCTGAACTGTGATGAGTTTGCCATGGGGTCTGCCAATGAATTCTCAGCTTTCGGACCGGTAAAAAACCCATTGGACAATACCAAGGTTACCGGAGGTTCATCAGGAGGCAGTGCTGCTGCCGTTGCCGCAGGCCTTTGCCATGTGGCCCTGGGTAGTGATACTGGAGGTTCCATCCGTCAGCCCGCCAGCTTTTGCGGAGTGGTTGGTCTTAAACCTACCTACGGACGTGTTTCACGGCACGGACTTATTGCCTTTGCCTCCTCCTTTGATCAGATAGGCCCTTTTGCCACTTCGGTAGAAGATGCGGCCCTTATCTATGAAGTAATGGCCGGAGCTGATGAATACGATAGCACAGCCTCTCAACGGGAAGTTGAAAAAACAGATTTTTCCGCCACTTCGGATAAGCCCATGCGTATTGCCTTTTTAAAGGATGCCCTCACAGACCCAAGTCTGGATGCTGAAATACGCGAACGTACTCAAGAACTCATCTCACAACTACAGGAAAAAGGACATACCGTGGAAGGCGTAAGCTTCCCCTGGATGGACTATATGGTGCCTGTTTATTATATTTTAACCACTGCCGAGGCATCATCAAACCTGGCGCGCTATGACGGTATCCATTACGGACAACGGAGCGAAAAAGCAACTGACCTCGAATCAACGTATAAACTATCCCGCACCGAAGGCTTCGGTGACGAGGTTAAGCGAAGGATACTGCTGGGGACTTTTGTTTTGAGCAGCGGGTATTATGATGCTTATTACGGCAAGGCCCAGAAGGCACGGAGAGTAGTAAAGGAGGAAACTGAAAAAATACTGGCCGACTACGACCTTATTCTTTCTCCTACTTCACCGCACACCGCCTTTGAACTCGGTAAAAAACAACTGGACCCCACGGTCATGTACCTGGAAGATATTTTTACCGTACAGGCCAATATTTGTGGTAACCCAGCCGTTTCATTGCCTTTAGGCAAACACAGTAACGGGATGCCTTTCGGCATCCATCTGATGGGACGCGCCTGGGACGAAAAGACCTTGCTGGAATTTTCGGCACAGTTAATGAACAATAATTAGTTGAAAAATAGAAGCTTGTACTCCTGAAAAGCGGGCTTATATTTTTCAATTTGTGGAATACCAAAACCTCTTTAGGAATGATGATGAAGAAAACTTATTTAGGGTTGGGATGTGTTTTAGGATTGTTTCACCTTTCAGCCAGTGCCTATGTACCACCCGGAGGGCCGGACAATGATACCGTTAAGAAGGTACAGACGGTTGACCTGGGCGCTATTTCCCTCTCCGATGATCCCTTTGTGGCGCGGCTGGACAGCCTGATGAACTTCAGCTTTTTTGGTGAAGAAGAAAAGATACAGGCCACCGAAGAATTTATTGAAACCGAAGATACCGAGGTGGAATACTCCCTCCCGGATTTTCACGATACCATATACCAGCAACGTTTGGCCAAGCTTAATGCCATGACTCCCTTTAAGCTGGATTACAACCCTTCCGTAAGACGTTACATTGATGTGTACAGCAAGCACCGCAGGGAACAGGTTAGTCGTATGCTGGGGCTGGCGGAATATTACTTTCCTCTTTTTGAAGAAACCCTGGATCGCTATAATCTTCCCCTGGAACTAAAGTATCTGGCTATAGTGGAGTCAGCCCTTAACCCCATGGCGCGATCCCGCGTGGGTGCCACCGGCTTGTGGCAGTTCATGTTCAGCACCGGTAAGCTCAACGGACTTAAAGTATCCAGCTATATTGATGAGCGTTGCGATCCCATCAAATCCACGGAAGCGGCTTGCAAGTACCTTTCCCAGCTCTACGGCATTTTTGGCGACTGGAACCTGGCGCTTGCTGCCTATAACTCTGGCCCCGGTAACGTAAGCCGCGCTATCAGGCGTTCAGGAGGCAAACAGACCTATTGGGAGATCCGGCCTTACCTACCCCGGGAAACACAAGGCTATGTACCGGCCTTTATTGCCGTAAACTACATTATGCATCACGCTGAAGACCACCTGATCTTCCCCAGCGAGGTTAAGACCTCTTACTACCAGACCGACACGATTACCGTGCGGGAACAGCTTAGCTTTCGTCAGATACAGGACCTGGTAGGTATTTCCGAGGAAGAACTGGAATTCCTGAACCCGGCCTATCGTTACAAGATCATACCCAAGGTGGAAAATAACTATTGCACCCTGGTATTACCGGCTTCCAAGATTGGCTTGTTCATTGCCAATGAAGATTCCATTTACCGCCTGGCTTCCCGCGATTTTGAACAACATCAAACGGAAGCCCCAACCTATGTGGAAGTAAGTGACCGTATTACGCACCGTGTTCGCAGAGGTGAAGCACTAGGCCTTATTGCCGAAAAATATGGTGTTTCCGTCTCCAGTATTAAACGTTGGAACGGGCTGCGCAGCAACACCATCCGTGTTGGTCAACGCCTGACCATTCACCCCAGGAAAATGCCTTCTTCCGCTTCAGCTGCCCCAAAAGTTTCGGACCCTAAAAAAGCAGATGACGGCCGCGAATACGTTACCTACAAAGTGCGTAACGGGGATTCCTTTTACAGTATTGCCAAACACTATCCCGGCATCAGCGCGGAAAACATCATGGAATGGAACAGCATTAACAATGCACGTCACCTGAAGCCCGGTATGAACCTTAAAATTTTCTCTAAGATTTGATAATCCAACGCCTTACTCTTCTATTCTGCAGCCTTTGGCTGGTAGCTTGTAATACGGATAACCCGGCTGAAGGCGGGTCTATATTCAAGGATGTGCTTCCGGAGAGTAATGGTGGCCGTATGGATCTCATTGTAGTGGCTAAGGAGTCCCTTTGGCAAAGTGTGGCGGGCGATATGTTCCGCAAGGATTTTAGTTCTCCACAGCCTGCCCTTCCACAGCCTGAACCGGAGTTTACCGTAAGGCAAATTGAACCGGATCAGTTCAACAGCCTGTTGCAACGGTCCCGGAACATCGTGATATTGGAGAAGGGGGATTTTACTTACACCATCCAGGAAAATTTCTGGGCGCGGCCTCAACTGGTGGTCACCCTGGCGGCTGAAGATGAAAATGAGCTGGCCAAGCTCATCCAAAGCAAAGGCCCTGAGGTCTTTAAAAAACTAAAAGACCAGGAAATAAACGCTCTGCAAGAGCGATTGGGTAAAGCGGTGCATAAAAATCTACCCATTCTGGAAACTCACCATGTTTCGATGGCTATTCCCACCTCTTTTGAGGTAGAAATAAAACAGGATAACCTGATGGTACTCTGGAATAAAACCATCAAAACAGACCAGGGCATTATCGTCTACTTTAAGCCTATGGACCCCGAAATGGGAGCTTTGGGCATGGATATCATTCCAATGCGTGACAGCCTTACGCAACTGTATGTGCAAAGCGAGCGTGAAGGTGCCTATATGGTTACCGAAGATCTTGTTACGCCCACCATTGAGAATACGGAAATTGACGGTAGCTTTGCTATTGAGACAAGGGGATTATGGCGCACCAAGAACGATTTTAAAGGAGGTCCTTTTATCAACTATACCGTTTACGATGAAAAGCATAACCAGGTGATCTTCCTGGACGGTTTTGTCTTCTCCCCCGAAACCAAAAAGCGCAATTTTGTGCTGGAAATGGAATCCATTCTCAAAACCCTTGAAATACTGGACTAGTGCAGCACCGTATGCAAAACGTCCAGTGATTTGAGCTCACCGAAATCTTTTAAATGTAAGCGATAATAGGTTAAAAGCGTATCCAGCAATTTGAGGCGGTTATGACCATTCAGTTTTAGAGCGGATAACCTCTCCATAGAAGTTACGCCCAACTCCTTCCAACGTTTTAACAACTCGCCCTCCAGTACGTGACCATGAGGAGGCTCCACAGAGGTGTATTCACCTTCCATGAGATCAAAATAAGGTTTATCCAATGGCGGCTGAATGGCAAAGCCCAGGAAGGCACTTAGTTCATACAGGAAAACAAGGTGAAAATTGGCGGTGCCCTCTTCCACTTCATCCAAGCGGTAAAGGGAGCTGGAAATATAATGATATAGCGGTTTATTGACTTCTTCCTCGCGAATAAAATGGGAAATTACCTCTGCCAGGAACAAGCTGATGCAGTTCTTGTACGGGTCAAAAGGGAGGGCCTGATAGGTCCGGGAAATACTCACCTCCTTGATACGCCTTAATTCACTCCTGGGGTTTTGGTAAAAAACCACGTCCAGTTGGTTAAGCACCTGCACCATGGCCGTGCGCAAAGGTCCTTTTTTACCGCGCACCCCACCTGCAATGAAACTGAGCAAGCCAAACTCTTCGGAATAGGTTTTCAGGATAATACTACTGTCTCCGTATTTAACGGAACCCAGCACAATAACAGGCGACTTGGCTAACATTCACCTAATTTACAACAAGGATCTTGGTGATGGCGGTAGATGTGCCCAGTTCATCGGTAATGTAGGCCAGGTATACCCCGGTTTTTACACGTTGACCATCAAAGTTGCGGCCACTCCAGATAGCCTGGCCACCCTCCGCCACGGTTTCATACACTATATTGCCTTCTACATCCGTAATCTTTACCTGCGCGTTGGTTACCAGTCCGCGGATAAGGATCGGCCCGGTATAACCCGGTTCCACCGGGTTGGGATAGGCAAAAACATCATCGTTGAAATCCGAACCTTCGGTAGCCACTCCCTGAAAGGAAACAATTCCCTGGTCCGTTCCAAAATACACCATACCGGATTCATCGTCTATCTCAATATCGATCACATTATTGCTGATCAAAGGGCTGTTCTCGCTGGTAAAGTGATAGATTTCCTCCCGTCCATCGTCTGAAGTATAGAACACCCCGCTATTAGCCGTGGCAAACCACTTTTTATTGGCTCCGTCCACCTCAATATCATTAACAGCTTCCCCGCCCAGGAAGGGATCACCAAGGCCATCCCCGTCATCATCAATAATAATTCGCTGGGCATCGTAATTACGGTTGGGTTCAAAAAGGTTACGCGGGCTGTAGAGTACGGCCACGCCCTCATTGGTGCCGATCCAAACCTCTCCATCCTTATCCTCGGCAAAGCAAAGTACCGTTTCGGTAGGCAGGTTGCCCAGGTTTTCACTGGCCTGCATCCTTTGGGTGCGTAGCGAATCGTTAATAAACTTTCCGATCACAATACCGGAATTACGGGTTTGCACCCATATCTGATCTTCGGAGGTATACATGATATTTTTTACGGCTGTAGCACTGCTTACTGCAGAGCCCATTCCAAAAGTTTCTACACTGCCATCTTCATGGATAACACCCAAGGGCTTATCGGTCAAAGAGTTGGTAAACCATATATCCCCGTCCACCCCATAAGCAAAATCGCCTACGCGATGATGGCCGGACCCGCCAATGCCTGGGAAAACCTCCCTGCCTTCGCTCTTTTCGGTTATTGTGCGTACTAATTGGTCATTCCGAAATTCTGCAATACAGCTATCGTAAGCACTCACAAAAAAGTGGGTATTATCTTCAGGGTCGCTGATAATGGCCAGTATGTCCAAAAGACCTCCTACATCTCCAAGGGAATAGTTGTTCCAGGTGAAATCCTCGGAGTTCAGTCTGTAAAAGCCGGAGCGGTTGAATTGACGCACCCAGGTATTATCGATCTCTCCCGGAGCAACAAACACCCGGTTGCCATTATTATGCATTTGGTATACCTTTTCGGATGCTGGTGAGTTGGGAAAGATATTCTCATGATAAGACGATCCGAAGGTGAGGTACAAGCCTTTTTCATTATCCAGCGACCAGAAAATATTAGACCCAGGTTCACCTGCCACGCAGGCCACCGGGTTGTACAGGCTATCATCCACAAATACCGAGTTGATATTGAAATCCAGTTTATACCCCGAGGTTTGCTTGCTGAAACCCAGGCCACTGAAATTGTTACAAAGGCCCAATATACCATTGGTGGCCTTCATAAAATCAAAGGCTCCCGGGGTAATTCCGGAATACTCCCAACTACCATTTTGCAGGAAAAGGATGGAATCTGAAGCCGGAGGTACCGCCTTATTCACGTAAACGGTATTATCAAAAAATGTGATGTGTCTGGCTGGGGTGCGGATATAGCTATCCCGTTCCCAATTGGCAAAAAACTGCAGGGCGCTATTCCGTGAAGCCTTGAACACACCTTGCTCCGTAGCGGCATAAATGCTATCATTATTGGGGTTTACCACCACCTGGTTGATCTTAAGGGTGCTCCCGTTTTCACCGATGATGTACGTTTCCTTGATGATCCTACGCTCCAGGTCTAAAACCACAATTCCGAAGTCTGTGGATATGTACACCAGATTTTGATAAGGAAATAAATGATTGATGGTTTTAAGTCCGGGATAATTTGCGGAAAGGGATATGTCTGGTATATTGATCACCTCACCCCCCAGAAGAAGATCAATATTGGCGCTTTCATACCCAATAATGACTTCTCCAGTGTTTCCAGACAGGGCAAGGGCCGTGACATTAACATCGCTGAGGCCATTGAGTTTGGATAGTCTTTGAATGTCACGATCCTTGGTGTTCATGATAAAAAGGCCCTGTTTTACAGCACAGTACACCTCATCACCCTTAAGGACCATATCTACCCCAGCACCATAGGGAAGGTGGTCTACCCAAACCCCGATCCGGTCGGCCGTTTGTCCTTTGGAGATGGTAAAAGTCAGCGTAAGTGCCACAGCGGCACTGATAATTCTCTTCATAAAAACCTCTTAGTGGTTTAAGAAACGCTAAAGCTATCCAAAAATGATTTTGCAGTACAACTTTCTCGTCAATCGAATTAATATCTTTGCGGAAACCATGCAATTTGTGGCATGGATACGAGTTTTTAGATAAAACCAAAATAATGGGATGCAATAGTTGTAGTAGTAACGGGCTCCCAAAAGGTTGCAGGAACAATGGTTCCTGTGGTGTGAACGGTTGCGATAAGCTAACTGTTTTTGATTGGTTATCAGACATGGAACTCCCGGCCGGGCATGCACCTTTTGAATGCGTAGAGGTGCGTTTTAAGAACGGCCGTAAGGAATTTTATAGGAACGTGAACAACATACCCCTGCAAATGGGGGATAGTGTGGCCGTAGAGGGTAGCCCCGGTCATGATATTGGAAGTGTATCGTTAACTGGAGAGCTGGTACGGTTTCAGATGAAAAAGAAAGGTGTTAAGCCCAATGGTGAAGACATCCGGAAACTATACCGAAAAGCCAATCAGAAAGATATTGACACCTGGCAACAGGCCCGTGAAAGAGAACATGAAACCATGTTACGAACCCGCGAGATAGCCCAGAATCTGAATCTGGTTATGAAGGTGAGTGACGTGGAATACCAGGGTGACAATTCCAAAGCCACCTTTTTTTATACTGCTGATGACCGGGTGGATTTCCGGGAACTCATCAAGATCCTGGCTTCAGAATTCCGGATACGGATTGAAATGCGGCAGATCGGGACCCGCCAGGAAGCGGGACGCGTGGGAGGTATCGGCTCCTGTGGAAGAGAGTTATGTTGTACCACCTGGCTTACGGACTTCCGGTCGGTAAATACGGCTGCCGCACGCTATCAGCAACTTTCCCTGAATCCGCAGAAACTGGCCGGACAATGCGGTAAGCTCAAATGCTGCCTGAATTATGAGTTGGACTCTTACCTGGAAGCCCTCAAGGATTTTCCCGATACCGGCATTAACCTGCAAACCAAAAAGGGTGAAGCCTCGTTCCAGAAGATGGATATTTTCAAGCGCAAGCTTTGGTATGCTTACATTGAGAACGGTGTGGACTGGGTAGCTCTTGACCTGGATAAGGTGCGGGAGATCATCCAAAAGAACAAGCAGGGACAAAAACCGGATTCACTGGAGGAAATGGTGGAATTGGTAGTGAGTGATGTTCCCAAGTACGACAATGTGGTTGGACAGGACAGCCTCTCGCGCTTTGACCACAAGAACAAAAAGCGCAGGAAAAAGCGAAATACGAAAAACCGTAAAGGGCGAAAGCCCGGCAACGCGCCCCAAAAGTGAAAGGAAAGATCTTCATATACACGCTGATCCTGCTAGGGCTTTACAGCTGTGGTGAAAAACCCTATTACGAAGCCTATGTGGAGATCCCCGAAAAAGGGTGGCGGGCAGACAGCATCATTACTTTTAACGTAGATGTAAAAGATACTTCCTCTGAATTTCTCATCCGGCTGAACCTCCGTAATAACAGCAACTATCCATACCAGAATATTTTTCTTTTCCGTGAGATACGGAGTTCACGGGGCCTGGAGTTCCGGGATACGGTGGAATATCCTATTGCGGACGCCTACGGAAAATGGCTGGGAGACGGACTCGGTGAACTGAAAACCCACAAATGGCCTTTCAGCATGAAAGCCCTTCATTTTAAGAAGAGTGGAAAATATACTTTCCGCATACAACAGGCTATGCGTGAGCAGGTATTGCCAGGCGTGGAAGACGTGGGATTAACTATATTTAAAGCCTCATCGGGTGAGGAACAAGAAAATGGCCGTAAAGAAGAAAAAGAAAGACAATGATTTCAGCAGCTACGTAAAGTGGTTCTGGATACTGATTCTCTCCGGCATAGGTGCCGTGGTACTATGCATCCTGTTAGCAGCCGTAGGTGCCTTTGGACCCCTTCCCTCCTTTAAGGAAATTGAAAACCCAAGGAGTAACCTGGCCAGCCAGATCATAACCAGTGACCACCAGCTACTGGGTAAATTTTACCTGGATAACCGTACCCATGCGGATTATGAAGAACTTTCGCCCCACCTTATCAATGCGTTGGTATCTACGGAAGACGAACGGTATTACGAACACAGCGGGATTGACTTTGAAGCATTAGCGAGGGCGGTGGTCAGGCTGGGAGGAGCCGGTGGAGGCAGTACTATTACCCAGCAGCTGGCCAAGCAGCTTTTTCATAACCCGGCCAACAGCTTCCTGGAACGGATACCTCAGAAGTTCAAGGAATGGGTAATTGCCGTTCAACTGGAACGGCAATACACCAAGCAGGAAATCATTGCCATGTATTTTAACCAGTTTGACTTCCTGTATCAAGCCGTAGGTATCAATTCTGCTGCTTCCATCTATTTCAATACTACTCCTGACAGTCTTAGCCTGGAGCAATCGGCTGTTTTAGTAGGGATGGCCAAAAACCCTTCCTGGTTTAATCCGGTCCGTGATACGGAGCGTATGAAAGAGCGCAGGAATGTGGTATACCGACAGATGGTGCGTAACGATATGCTCACCCAGGCGGAGTACGATACTTTAAAAGAGCGGCCCATTCAGCTGGACTTTAAGCGGGAAGGCCATTTGGAAGGACTGGCTCCTTACTTCCGGGAATACCTGCGCAGTTATATGAAAGAGTGGATCGATGAACATCCCAAACCGGATGGCAGTAAGTACAACCTGTATACCGATGGCCTCAAGATCTACACTACCATTGACTACCGCATGCAGAAGTATGCCGAGGAAGCGGTAACTGAGCACATGAGCAATCTGCAGCAGATATTCTTTAAAAAGGAAAAAGACCGCAAATACGCTCCTTTTCACAACGTGACAGAAGACGAGATTGACCGCATTATGGAGCGCGCCATGCGTAGATCAGAGCGGTATAAAAGCATGAAGCGGGCCGGGGTTCCCCAGGATTCCATAGAATTGGCTTTCAATACGCCTATCCAAATGAGCATATTTACGTGGGATGGCGATAAGGATACGGTTATGAGCCCCTTGGACTCTATCCGTTACTATAAGTACTTCTACCAGTGCGGGATGATGTCAGTAGAACCCAAAACCGGCTTCGTCAAAGCCTGGGTGGGTGGTATCAATTACGAGCATTTTAAATATGATCACGTAAAACTGGGTAAGCGCCAGGTAGGGTCTACCTTCAAACCCTTTGTGTACGCCACCGCTATTAAGCAAAAACATTATTCACCCTGCTTTAAGGTGCCCAACGTACTTACGTGTATTGAAGCCGGCAAGTTTGGCCTGTTAAAGGACTGGTGCCCGCAAAACTCCGATCACGAATACGGAGGGGAATACACGCTTAAATATGCCTTGGCCAATAGTGTGAATACCGTAACCACCTACCTTATGAAACAGGTGGGCCCGGAACCGGTGGTACGCCTGATCAAGGAAATGGGTATTGAGGATGATTTTGACGTTCAGCCGGCTATTGCACTGGGTACCGTAGATATTTCAGTATACGATATGGTAGGCTCCTACACCACCTTTGCCAACAAAGGCGTATACAATGAACCCATTATGATCACCCGTATTGAGGACCGCAACGGAGTAGTCCTTCAGGAGTTCATTCCCCGTTCCAATGAGGTGATGAGCGAGGAAGATGCCTATGTAGTACTCGATCTTTTGAAGGGCGTAACCCAGGGAGGTACCGGTACGCGCTTAAGGACAGGCTCCAATTACAGTCATCTTAATTATGCCGTAACCGGGGCTCCTTACCAGTTCAAGAACCCGATAGCTGGTAAAACCGGAACCACGCAAAATAACTCAGATGGCTGGTTTATGGGCGTGGTGCCCAACCTCATCACAGGGGTGTGGGCTGGTTGCGAAGACCGTGCCGCCCATTTTGGAGGCACAGCTTATGGTCAGGGTGCCACTGTAGCCCTACCGGTGTGGGCTCTTTACATGAAGAAATTATACGCTGATGAGAAGCTGGGCATTTCCAAAGATGATTTTGAGAGGCCGGAAAGCCCATTGAGTATTGATCTCTATTGCGCGGATAACGATGATCCTGAGGAGGAAGAACTTCCTAAACCCTCGGATAACCCGGAATTCGACTATTAACCCCTAAAGCAAAAACCCATGATCCGAAAAGTTGTACAGGACGCCACGGAAGCCGTACAAGGTTTAAAAGATAATATGACCCTCATGCTGGGAGGTTTTGGCTTGTGTGGCATTCCTGAAAACTCCATTATCGCTATCCGTGAATCCGGAGTAAAAGGACTTACCTGCATTTCCAATAATGCCGGGGTGGATGATTTTGGCCTGGGTTTACTTCTGCAAACCCGCCAGATCAAAAAAATGATCTCTTCCTACGTGGGTGAAAATGACCTTTTCGAAAAACAAATGCTCAGCGGAGAGCTGGAGGTGGAACTCATTCCTCAGGGAACACTGGCCGAACGGTGCCGAGCCACTGGTGCCGGAATCCCGGCATTTTACACTCCGGCTGGTTATGGCACTGAGGTAGCGCAGGGTAAAGAGGTTCGCTGGTTCAACGGCAAACCCCACATCCTGGAACACGCCTTTACTCCTGATTTTGCATTTGTAAAAGCCTGGAAGGGTGATGAAGCTGGTAACCTCATCTTTAAAGGTACTGCCCGTAATTTCAACCCGCTAATGGCCATGGCCGGAAAGATTACCGTAGCAGAAGTGGAAGAGCTGGTTCCTGCAGGTCAATTGGACCCCAACTTTATTCATACACCCGGTATTTTTGTACAGCGCATCTTCCAGGGTGTGAACTACGAAAAACGTATTGAGCAACGCACCGTTCGGGCCGCAGCAAGTTAGCCCGTCCCTTATGCTATGCACAAAGGCTTAGAACGATATGCTTATATTCTACTGGCTACCGGACTCGCCTTATACCTGGTTAGCCGTGCCATTTACGTTCCCTTTGTAAATGATGAATCGGAGACTTTCCTGTTCTTTATACAAACCGGTGACTTTGTACCTTGGATCTCCTCCCACTGGGTAGCCAACAATCACTTTTTAAACACTATGCTGTCCTGGATCTCCTACCAATTTTTCGGTTTGGATGAATGGACGCTCAGGCTGGCCAGCCTTTTTTCGTTTGTGTTATTCCTGGTATACCTATATAAGACCGGCCTGCTGGTTAAGCACAGAGTGCTGCGCTGGATACTTTGGCTGAGTATACTGGGAGCTCATTATTTTATTGAGTTCTTTGCGTATTGCAGGGGATACGCTATGTCCAACGCATTTTTGCTGGCGGCCATCTACCACCTCATCAAAGCATGTAAAAAACCAGGCCGTTTGTCCGGTGAAATGTGGTTGAGTTTTCTTTTCATGACCGCGGCTTTATTGGCCAATCTAAACCTGCTTTATTCCTATGCAATATGGCTCACCTTTGCTTATGTTCTTACCCAGTCCCCTCCCCCCAAACGGGATCCGAGTCTCTTGTTCTGGGCGGCTTTGGTACCGCTTTGTTACTCGCTGACCATTGCAGTAAAGCTCAAGATCCATGACCAATTATACATCGGCACACCCTATGGTATGGAATCCAGCTATAAGATCATCCTGGAGGCTATCCTTCCTGGTTTTGTCATTCCTGCCTTATACTATTTTTACTTTATCGGGATACTGGCGCTTTTGCTGGTAGGCTATTATTTTTACCGAAGCCGCACCCAATGGTCGGATTCTCTTCCACTTAACGTCTTCCTCATTTTTATTTCCGTTAACCTGCTTATATCCTTTGGTACTGCGGTATTGATGGGGCTCAAGCTACCCATTGCCCGTACGGGTTCGTACTGGTATATGTTGGCGGTAATTACCCTTGTTCTGGTTCTGGACAGGGTAAAAAACGAATCGTGGGGCCGCTTTTTCTGGGTAACGGCTATTCCGTTGCTGTTCATTCCCCTGAATTTTGTACGGCTGGCTAACCTTCATGTTTCATCGGATAAAGCCTGGGCTTCTGAACAAATCCCTGAGGCATTCTATAACTACCTGGTACAGCGTGATACTTCCTCTTCCTTTCCTTCAACCTTATCTGCAGGTTCTAGCTTTTACTCTCACAACTGGGCTATGCTTAACCTACAGAAAAAGAGGGATGTGAACGTTTGCCAGAATTATGTTGGCCGGGAAATGATCAGCGATTACCAAATCATTAAGACCGAAGATTTCCCCTCTTTTGCCGGAACTTACGTGGAGAATATCAGCGACCGCTATTCCGGGCTTTCAGTCATAAGCCGCTATAAGCCCATGAGCCGGCAAACTATACTGGAGGCCGATTCCCCGGTTTTTGAAAACGATAACCCCTCGTTCTACCAGATCATGCAGTGCAGGGTAGACAGTCTGCAGGGTTTGCCCTTGCAATTTGATTATACCGTGGACCAACACACCAAAGAGTCATTATTTACAGGGCTCCTAACCGTGATATTCAAAAATGCCCGTGACGAACACATAGCTTACGAACAGGTCAATATCAGCCACCACAAGACCGAATGGGGAAAAGAGCCTCTTCGGGTGAGCATTTATTTTGACCGTGTTCCGCTTGAAGCTATCAGTGTGGAAAGCTATATTTGGAACTTCAACGAACAAAAGTACAGCCTGCTTCAGGCTCATGTAAGCATGCACCTCTTAAAATAATTACTATGCCCCTGGATAAGAACGGAATTGCCAAACGAATTGCCAAAGAACTGGAAGACGGTTATTATGTAAACCTCGGGATCGGGATCCCTACGCTGGTAGCCAACTATATTCCGGAGGGCATATCGGTAGAGTTCCAATCCGAAAACGGGATCCTGGGCATGGGCCCCTTTCCCACCGAGGAGCAGGTAGATGCCGACCTGATCAATGCCGGTAAACAAACGATTACTGCACTGCCCGGAGCGGCCTATTTTGATTCGGCCAACAGCTTTGCTATGATCCGCGGCCAACACGTAGATATGACCGTACTGGGCGCCATGGAGGTTTCTGAACTGGGCGATATTGCCAACTGGAAAATTCCCGGCAAAATGGTAAAGGGAATGGGGGGTGCCATGGATTTGGTAGCTTCTGCTGAAAATATCATTGTGGCCATGATGCATACCAACCGTGCCGGGGAGTCAAAGCTTCTTAAGAAATGTACCTTGCCGCTAACCGGGGTCGCCTGCGTAAAAAAAGTAGTCACAGACCTTGCGGTGATGGACATTCGTGATGATGCTTTTGTACTGCGCGAACTGGCCCCTGGGGTAAGCGTGGACGATGTAAAAAATGCTACGGAAGGAAACCTGTTGGTAGAAGGTGACATTCCTGTGATGGAACTCTGATGAAGAGGTCTGCCAAGATAAGCTATCGCTCTTTCTGGCTGCTCTCTGCGGTTGTCCTGGCACTTTTCTTTACCTCTAAATTCTGGAAGAGTGATCAGCTTATAAGCTGGGATATCTCTCTTTACTACTCCTATTTGCCCGCCACTTTTATTTATCATGATCTGAAGGTGGAGAAACCTGAAACCATGGCTGCCTGGCAAAAAATGGGACAGTTTTACATGAATGAAGATACGGATGGTCACAAGTTTGTAAAAATGACCTGCGGGCTGGCTTTTCTGTATAGCCCCTTTTTCTTTCTGTCTCATGGCTATGCCTTGCTTTCCGATGCATATCCCGCAGATGGCTTTTCCCAGCCCTATCGAATCGGCTTACTGGCATCCACTGCATTTTTTACTTTGCTGGGAATGTGGTTTTTACGGAAAACACTCCTTCGCTTTTTCAGTGACGGATCTGTGGCTATTACCCTGGCTGTCGTTTACCTGGGTACCAATTTGTTCTATTATTCGCTAAAAGAACCCATGTCCCACGCCTACAACTTCTTCCTGGTAAGTCTCATTTTTCACCTTTACTTCCGTTATGAAGACCGGCCCTCTTTGCTAAAAGCACTTGGCATTGGAGCCGCCAGTGGGCTGCTGGTGCTCATTCGTCCCACCGATATACTGGTACTTCTTTTTCCGGCCATCCTTTTCATTCGCCACAACAAAGAACACATTACGCGGCATATTCTAGCCATGATCATAGCGGGAATAATGGGTTTTGCCATGCTTTTACCTCAGCTTTTTTATTGGCACTATATGACCGGTAACTGGGTGATTTATTCCTACAACCAGGAACGTTTTTTCTTTAGCGATCCGGAAATCTGGAAAGGTCTTTTCAGCTATCGCAAAGGATGGGTGATCTACAGCCCGGCCCTGGTTTTTGCCATTATAGGCTTCGGCTTTCTTTGGTTCAAGGATCGTCTAATTTCTGTAGCCTCTCTAGTCACCCTGTTCATAGCACTCTGGGTCACCTTTAGTTGGTGGTGCTGGTGGTATGGAGGGGGGTTCGGGGCACGCCCCATGATCGATTTCCTGCCTTTAACAGCTTTTGCCTTTGCCGCTGTATTTGAAAAATTGAATATTGCTCCCCGCCTGGTAAAGGCCCCTGTATATTTAGTACTGGTAGCCCTTTGTTTTTGCTCGGTATTTTACGCCAAGCAGTATAAGAGTACCATTATTCACCACGATAGTATGTCCAAAGAATTATTCTGGGCGCAATTCATGCTCGATCATCATGTACAGAATTTTGACCAGCTTATTGACCCGCCTGATTACGATGCCGCCATGCGGAACGAAGAAGAATAACTATTGCGCGTTATTCCGGTAAAGCTTTACATGATCTTCCTGGCTGGTATACACCAATTCATAGTGCTGCTGAACGGTTTCCAACAGGCCCGCCTCGCAAGCCTCCGGATCTTTAACACCCCAAAACACAATATAATCCGGCTGTGCTACGACTGCATTACCTTTTTTCCAATAGGCGCAATCTGAAGCGCCATAGCCAATTTCAAATGCGGGAACACGCTCATCATTCCAGAGTACCGGGAAATACCCGGTACTGGCCTCGTAGTTCTCCAAAATGGTGAGTGGCTTGTCAATCCCCAGGTAATTGGAGAAATGGCCATCCAGCCAGTTCCAGGAACTGCGTATAGGTAAAACTACCGACCCCGGCTTAATATGCCCGGCAACCTCCGCCATATAGCCAGCTTCCTTATTTTGGGTAGCGGCTACTTTAATATACTGTACCACCAGCATGAAATGTAGGATAACCACCAGGCCCGCTGCAGCCCTAGCCAGCATCTTCGGATAGAGGTTCTCATTGATCCAAAGCAGGACAAAGAAAAACAAGAAGAGGCTGATCCGCTGGGAAATATAGCCCCCACCACTACTGCTGTCCGGCATCACAAAAAGTAATATCAGGCTGATCAGGGTCAAAATGGCCCAGGACAGGCGTGACCAAAACACTTTGGATCGTACTTCCTCTTTACTGAATAAAAAGGCCGCACCCACGGATAACACCATCAATACGTGGTAGATCAATGTGGTTTTTCCGTACTCATGACCAAAGTTGTAGATCACCAATGACCTTATACCCACCAGGATCTCTACCAGTTCCTGCATGGATAGTTGCGCTCCCGAAGCGCCATCCCTCTTCAGGTAGAAAAAGGCAAACAGCGCCAGGAAAGGGATAAAAAGGGTCAGTACAGCAAGGGCATTCCTGAAGATCTGCTTCCGATGGACTTTATCAGTACTGCTGAAATAGTCCGAAAGGACCAATACCAGTAAGCTTATGGCCAGCATCACAAAACTCAGTAGGTGAGAAAAATAGCAAAGTGCTATTCCAACGAATAAAAGGATGTTCTTTCCAAAATCTGGTTGCTCTCTGATTGAAAACCACTGTCTTAACGTCAGTAGAAAAAAGACCAGTCCAAGGGTAAAATTGTAAAAGCCCAACCCAAACAGGAAGGTGTATACAAAGGGTAAGATCAGTAAACTGAGAGGTCCTGGTACTTCGCTTCGGATCTTCTTCACAAGACTATAAAAAGCCAATGGCAAACCAATGCCGATACACAGCAACAATACCTTTTCAGCCAAAAAAGCCGGTAAACCCACCAACATGCCCAACATCAGCACCAGGTGCCCGGTCCAATTGGGAACCGGTTCAGGATTTAATGAATAATAGCCTTGCAAGCCTTCTCCTCCATTAAAAACAAGTTCAAGTAGAAGCCGCGCATTGTAAAGATGGGCCGCTCCATCCATGGTAGGCCAATGCCTGAACACCAATAAGGGTATGGCGCTTACTAGAGTAAGGATGAGGAATAACCAAAAGAAGGGAGTTCGTCTCATAGAGCCAGTAAGTAGGATGCCAAAATACAGAATCCCATGCAATCAGGCATTCGCTCAGGATTGCACCGAGCTGATCAGTTTACGGGTATATTCCTGGCCAGGATTCTGGTAGAGTTCATCGGACTGACCGGTCTCCACAAGCTCTCCTTTTTGCATAACCATGATACGGTCACTGATATACTTCACCACGGCAAGGTCATGCGAAATAAAGAGATAGGTAAAACCGAAATCATCTTTAAGATCGTTGAGCAGGTTTATGATCTGGGCCTGTACAGACACATCCAAAGCGCTCACGGACTCATCGCAAATAATGAATTCAGGCTGTAAGGCCAAGGCCCGTGCAATGCCTATACGCTGCCGTTGTCCGCCCGAAAACTCATGTGGGTAGCGGTTGTAATGTTCCGTACTCAGGCCAACCCTTTCCATGAGCCGGTATACTTCATCCCGCGCCTCAGCCTTAGTGGCCAGCTTATGGGTACGCAGTACTTCCAGCAAGGCCTTTCCTATGGGGATCCTCGGGTTAAGTGACGAATACGGATCCTGGAATATGATCTGTATATCGCGGTGCAACCTTCTCCATTCACCTGCACTCAAATGGGTAATGTCTCGGTTCCGGTAAAATATTTCTCCAGCGGAGGCTTTCTCCAGACCGCTAAGCACACGACCCAGTGTAGTCTTGCCACATCCGGACTCTCCAACCAGCCCAAGCACCTCACCAGGGTATATACGGAAGGATACTTCATTAACGGCTTTCACCACCTCCGGGCTTCGCATAAAACCAGAACTGGTGAACCACTTTTGCAGGTTTTTTATTTCCAATAAAGGTGGTTGGGCACTTAGTGCCAGGCTGCGCGACTTTCTTTCCGCTTCGGTGAGTTTATCGGGCTTCCAGCTCCCTTCATTTACCGTAAAGTCGGAAACGAGAGGTAGGCGTTTAAAGTAGGTCTCTGCGGTGGGGCGGCAAGCTAAAAGGCCTTTGGTGTACGCATTTTTTGGCTGATGGAAAACCTGATCTGCCGTTCCGTATTCCAGCTGCTCTCCTTTATACATGACCAGCACTTCATCCGCCACCTGATGCACCACCCCCAGATCATGGGTTATAAAGATCATGCTCATACCGTATTCCTGCTGTAACTCATGCAGCAGGTTCAGAATATCCGCCTGAACCGTCACATCCAGGGCTGTGGTGGGTTCATCGGCAATGAGTAACTTAGGCTTGCAGGCTACAGCCATTGCGATCATGACCCGCTGTTTCTGCCCCCCACTGATCTGATGCGGATAACTGTTCCTGATCTGCTCGGGCCTGGGAAGTTGCACTTTTCGGAAAAGGCGCAATACTTCTTTATGAATGGCCCCAGACGACCAATTCCCGTGGGTCTCCAATATTTCCGCCACTTGTTTTCCACACTTCATAGATGGGTTGAGGGCGGTCATAGGCTCCTGGAAGACCATGGAAATTTCATTCCCTCGTATTTGCAGGTATTGCTGCGGAGAAAGGCGGGTGAGCTCCTTACCTTCAAACCGGATTTTTCCAGTAAGGTGAAGCCCACGCGACAATAAGCCCATAATAGCGAGACTGGTGAGGGATTTCCCCGAACCCGACTCCCCTACTATTCCCAGCGTTTTTCCTTTATTCAGGCTAAAACTCAGGCCTCTTACCAAAGGTAATTCTGTGGCCGCAATCTTAAGATCTTCAATTTGAAGAATGGGTTCATTCATTACTGATCACAATTTCTTCATCCAGCAACGCCTCCCGGCCTTCCATTTTAAGGAATATCCTGGCCACGGTTACAGTGTCCTTTTGGCAATAGGTTACAATGCGTTGCAGATTCTTCTCTTTCCAATACACTTCCCCCACCATGCTGCCGTCAATATCATCCTTTGGAGTAGGAATATGGAAGAGGGCTGCCAACAGCTTAACACTTGTAAAATGCTTATAGTCGCCAAATTTCCACATTTCCATAGTGTCCAGGTGGCGCACTTCCCAGGGTTTTAAACCGCTGGTGTTTAATAAAGCCGGCAACCGGATACCGTGCACCACCATGCGTCTGGCGATATACGGAAAGTCAAACTCCTTTCCATTGTGGGCACATAAAAGGTAATCCTTACTGAAAGCACCGTTAAGTAAGTCTGCAAACCCTTGTAACAGTTCCGCTTCATCATCACCGTAAAAGGATTTTACCCGGAAACTCCTATGGCCATTGCGTTGATTAAAAAAGCCGCAGGAAATACAGACGATCTTGCCAAATTCAGCCATGATTGCTGCCCGTTGTTCATATACTTCATCGAGGGTTTGGTCATCCCTGCGCAGGAATCGTGTTTTCTGATCCCACAGGGATTGCCAATCTTCATTCAGATTGCTAAAATCCGGTTGGGCACTTACAGTTTCTATATCCAGGAATAGGATCTTGTCGGGGGAGAGTGAGTAGAGCGGCATTTTCTTTTGGTATTGGTCATTTTCAAAAGGAAAGATACATAAACTTGACGCTTCTAATAAATATCGGAAAACCAGGCTTTAGGGTGCCTGATTGTTTTTAGTCTTACGATTAAAATGATAATGAACATCCGTTTAAGGAAAAATGGATATCGAACTTTAAAGTCCTGAATCCTTTTAATCCTTGATAGGAGGTTTTTCATCCTTGCCCTCGTCCAGGGGAGTTACCGTAACAAACGGCATATTTTCCAATAGGTCCAACACAAAGCTGACCTTATGTTCCTTTACTTCTATTCTGAATTTCCTGCTCATTTTTGAGACAGGGCCATCAGGTTACACAAGCGATACAGCAAACGTGCTCCTACGTTGGCGTCCCACTCATCCTCACCTGGAGCCACTTCATTAAGGTCCAGCCCAATAATCGTGCGTCCGCTTTCAACCAGTTTCTCCAACAGGAAAAGAACCTCTTCCACTTCAAAACCTCCGGCTACCGGGGTTCCGGTGTTAGGACATAATTTGGGATCCAGGCCGTCAATATCAAAGCTCAGATACACCTTTTCCGGTAACTGTTCAATGATATTCTGGCACTGCTGGGCCCAGCCAGTGCCCCGATAAGCGGCTTGTTTCAGATCACGGTCAAAAAACGTTTCAATACGCGGATCTTCCTGTATCATCCGGTACTCGGACTCACAATAATCCCGTATCCCCACCTGCACCAGTTTTTCCACACATCCCTCTTTAAGCGCATTGAACATAATGGAAGCGTGCGAAAAGGTAAAACCCTCATAGGCATCGCGGAGGTCAGCATGAGCATCTATCTGCAGGATACCAAAGGAGGAGTGTTGTTTGCCCAAAGCTCGGATATATCCTAAAGGGGTACTATGGTCTCCTCCTAAAAGAGCTACCCGCTTTCCTTCCTCCAATAGGTGTGTTGCTGAATCTTCCACCCACTGCACCATTTCTGCACAAGCATGGTTGATTTCCATAAGAATATGGGCATCAGCCTCCTCAGCCAGTTTGTCCAGGTATTGTTCCGCCTTCAACCTCAGTCGGTTACTTTTTTCATGAAGATCCGTATTTACATCTACCATGTAAACCCCTCTTTTCCAAGCACCTTCCAAAACCGGATCAAACAAATCCACTTGTAGGGAAGCTTCTTTAATGGCTTTCGGGCCGTCCGCTGTGCCGGCACTATAGGATACGGTTACTTCCCAGGGAACAGGCAGTACAACAGTTTCCGATTCACCATACGTAAACGGCAAACCGAAAAGCTGGTCATTGGTAGCAAAGCCATTCGGGTCAAACTCACGGATCTTTTCTTGTTTAGACATTCCTCTTTTCTTCCTTTAACTGGTGATTCTTAATATTTCCGGCCTACCAACCCTCCTGCTGGATTAAAGGAGCCTTATTGCTCTGATAAAGTAAAACCCGGAAACATGGGTGGGTTTTGGGCTTGTGACGTACCGATCTTTAACTCTACAAACTTAATACACAGGTTTCTTTCTGAACCACACGCACTCCCTCTGCATTGAAGTAATCAAAAACCACAATATAAATCCCTGTAGGCGCGAGATTTCCATTGTCGTCCGTTCCGTCCCAGTGCACAAAACCCTGCATACTTATATTCTGGTTTTCCAGAATAGTACGGAGTTTATAGCCGGATGCATTCCATATACTCACGCTTAGGACATTATTGGGCCGTTCAAAACTGTAGGTGAGGCTAACCACATCATGATACCCATCCTGGTTGGGCGAAAACACCTTAGGCTCCACACCTGTGGTCAACTCAAAACCAGGGTTTAGCTGCTGGCTGTTCTTATAACCCGGAGTGGCATACCCAACCGTTGAAGCCGCACTTTGCCAGTTGGACGCATCATTGGAAGGGCCCTCAAAACTCAACCGTTCCAGGCTTACTCCCTCGGGATCAATAAGGGAGAGGTGGTGCTGCTCACTGTATTCATACCAATCAATCACTTCCAGAAAAGAGGTGGCCACCACTATACTGCCCTCATCATCAGGCAGGGACGGTAAACGTTGCACCTCAACTATATTTTCCGGGAAGGGAACCGTATAATTATCCAATAAAAAGGCTTTATCGGTGGTAAGAGCAAGGTAACGGCCAGGTTCAAAAAGGAAGCTCTCCTCGGTGATGATTTCTGTATCATCCAGGCTTCCCATGTTGATATGTCCTAAACGCAGGTACTGCAGATCAAAGAGGCGGGAAGAATTATTGTAAAGTTCCACAAAGTCCGCTCCTCCGGAGGGTGGGTTAAAAAGCAGTTCATTAATAACAATATCTCCTTCTGCCGGAACAGATGGGATGGTAAACAGCAACGAATCCGGTAACATGCGGTTATTACTACAATCCATAGGGTAGCGCAGCAGCGAAAGCCGGTAGACGGTATTGGGGTCAATAGCTTCATTAAAGTGAAGTATTACAGAAGCATAGGCCGGGGCCTGAGGCTCGGCAAAATCCAGATTGAGTGACGGCTCAATCCGGTAATTAGACTCATCGCTTAAAAGTAGCTCGTCTACTTTCTCGGTAAATGTTACTCGAATAAGGCTGTCTCCCAGGATGGCAATTCTATCAAAACCGGGGCGTGTGGTATCCGGGTTTTGGCCGAAAAGGCTGTTCTCACGACCAGGTGTTCCGCCCACAGGGTCTTCGGATGCTGCCCAGTTGGCAGCTCCGCCACATAGGTTGTCTGGGTCAATTTGTTCCAATGACCACCCTCCGTCATCTTTATTGGCATCGCGGTACCAGTCACCGGTATACGATACTGTGAAAATAGGGGTGCCTTCCTTAGATAGAAGACTTAGGTCTTTACCTCCGTTGGTAAGCACGGTTGACGACATATCCAGACCCAGGACAGGGATGGAAGGATCAAATTCGGATACTCCATCACTCTGGGTCAGGACCACGTAAGCATGAGGTGATAATTCATAAAATGGTAAAACCTCTTCCGAGCTCCCCATTTGTAAGGTCCAGCCCTGGAGATTAACCGGCACGGATTCACGGTTATACAGCTCCAGGTATTCCCGCTCCGGCAATGCATTGGGCGGCACCCCGGCCACAGGTTCAGGATCGGCCATTATCTCATTGATCACTACCGAACCTGCCTCAGGAATAAAAAAAGTAAAGGAAGCAGTGGTATCCAGCGTATTCCCGAAGTTGTCAGTAAGGCTATTTATTTCAATGGTATAGGCACCTCCATTTTGAAACGCGCTGCTGAATGCCAGTACTACCTTCGAGTTATCACCTGCAGACAGCTGGGCAACGGTAGGCTGGCCAGGCCCCCCGGCAACGGTATAGGAAGTTTCATCTTCAGCCGAAGAGGCCGCTAGGCTTTCGTTAAAACTTAATTCCAGTGTAGTGGTGTTCAGTGCGTTGATGCCCGTCAGTACAGGAGCCTGATCGTCTATAAAAGGATCTCCACTCAGGTCAAAATCATCAAAGTAAAAGAGATCGGTACGGGAAGATGTATAGGCACAATACAGACCGAAATAGGCTGAAGAGGCAAAAGTAAGATCGGTGCCGGAACCTATGCTGAAGAAGCTGCCATCCAGCAGGGTATCCGCTGCCAGGGTAAACACTCCCTGCCCATCTATTTGTACCTGCACCACAAGCTCTACTGGATCTGTATCTATGAGCCCGGTCGCGCTTTGAATAATGGGTGTATTGGTGTTTTCCTCCTGCCGAAAAAGACTGATCTCATCATTGGCACCACCAATCAATACAAAATAACCGTTGGTAGTACTATCATTGAGATCCTCATTTTGACTGATAACATAGACCCGGGCAAAATTGGAACCTGAGGTGGCAAAATCCATTTTTAAATAAAACTGCCACTGTGCATTTTCGCTGATCGCACTAGGTGTTGAAAGGTAGGACGTACCCGCTGACAAAGCGTTCAGGTGCAACTGATTGCTAGCATCTATTTCAAAATCTGCGGCTGAACCACTCCAGTTTGGATCATTGGTGAAGTCTCCATCACTGAAATCATCAAAAATGTTAATGGTACCCAGGCGGAAAAAAGCTGTATCCGTGGAAAGGTTACCGAAATCATCCTGAATACCCTGCACCACCAGGCGATAATTGATCCCCGTTTGCAAGGAAGAGGCAAATTGCAACTCTACCTGTCCGGGCTGGGGTTGAGAAGTGGAAGAAGGTGAACCTACTCCATTATCCACCGTAAAGTTGGATGGGTTTAAAGCAAAAGCACTGGCCACAGCTTCCGAAAAAGTAAGCCTTACCGAGGTGGTGCTTAATGGCCGGGCCGACAAAATCCTGGCGGGAGGGTCATTCACCGTAAAGCTCTTTGTTAGAGTAGCTGCATTACCGGAAGTATCCTCAAGTCCAATGATATCCAGGGTATAGCTGTTCCCATTGGCAAAAGAGTTTACAAAATTCAGTGTTACCTCCGTATTATTGCTACCTCCCAGGCTGGCACTTGTTGGCTGACCTATACCATTACTTACCAGGTAATTGGATATTTGCTGAGCCGTGCCGGGGTCCAAAGGTTCATTGAACTGCAGTTTCAAAGTGAATATATCAGGCACCATCAAAGTATCCAGGCCAGGAGGGGTTACATCCAGATTTGGCTGGCCACTGCAATTGAACTCATCAAAATAAAAAGCACTGGCCCGGGTAACCGTGTAGCGACAAAACACACCCATAAAAGCACTGCTGGTGTGGATTTTATCGGTGGTAGGGGTTCCTATATTCACTAAAGAGTTCACCACGGATCCGGTATCTGCTAAAAGGGTCCATAAACCGTTGCCATCACGGCTTACCTGTACACGCGCCTCAACTGTAGAAGTATTCAGCAGCCCGCTGTTGGACTCGATCACTACCGATGCAGATGTGCCGGACTGCCGCATCAGCCGGATCTTATCACCGGCCTGCCCGAAATCCACGTAATATCCATTGAGCGCTCCTTTTAAATCAGCCTGATCACTGGCCAGGTATACCCTGCCATAGTTACTGGAACTGGGGTTTTGCTCAAAGCGAAAATAAAACTGCCAATTGCCGTTATCCAGGATGTTACTCGGGGTACTCAGGTAAGAAGTCTCGTTACTTGCCGGAGTAGGGTTATTGAGATGCAACTCACCCGCAAGCACTTCAAAATCAAATGTGTTACCGCTCCAGGCAGGGTTGGCAGTAAAATCCCCATCGTTAAAATCATCGTTCATTGAAAGTTGAGCCAAAAGCCCTACCGGAAAACACAGCAATAAAGCCAGAACGAAACGCATAGGATTGTTTTAAAAAGTAAATTTGCAGTTTGCTTCGTGTGCGTGCATAAAGCTTCTATTTAAAAACCTAAAGTTATGAGAATTGCCGTTGTGGGCGCTACCGGAATGGTAGGAAATGAGATCCTGACCGTATTAAAAGAACGAAATTTCCCTTTGGAGGAGCTGCTCTTGGTGGCCTCGGAGAAGTCGGTAGGAAAGAAGGTTGACTTCAACGGCACGGCCTATACCATATCCTCTATGGAGGAAGCTATAAAAGCCAGACCTGACTTTGCCATTTTTTCTGCGGGAGGCAGCACTTCCCTGGAATATGCCCCGAAATTCGCAGAAGCAGGCACTATCGTTATCGACAATTCTTCGGCCTGGCGCATGGACCCGGACAAAAAGCTTATCGTTCCCGAGATTAACGGACACCTTTTGACGAAAGAGGATAAGATCATTGCCAACCCCAACTGTTCCACCATTCAACTGGTAATGGTATTGAAACCCCTGCATGAGAAATACGGCATTAAACGCGTGGTGGTAAGTACCTACCAAAGTGTAACCGGAACGGGGGTTAAAGCCCTTAACCAGATGAACAATGAGCGGGCCGGACAGCAAGGAGAGATGGCTTATCACTATCCCATTGACCGTAACTGCATTCCTCATTGCGATGTATTCCTCGAAAACGGCTACACCAAAGAAGAGATGAAGCTTACCCACGAAACCAAGAAAATACTGGGTGACGACAGTGTTCATGTAACGGCTACGGCCGTTCGTGTACCGGTTATGGGCGGCCATTCGGAAAGTGTGAATATTGAGTTTGAAAAGGAATTCAACACTTCGGACGTACGTAAATTACTGGCCGACACCCCGGGTATTGTAGTACAGGATCAAAACGAAGTAAATAATTACCCCATGCCCCTGTTCGCGAGAGGAAAAGATGATGTTTTTGTAGGCCGCATCCGTAGGGATCTGAGCCAGATCAATACTCTTAACTGCTGGATTGTAGCGGACAACCTTCGCAAAGGTGCAGCCACCAATGCGGTACAGATTGCCGAGTTCCTTGTAGGAAAATTAAACTCTCAGCCAGCTTAGACTTACCCCTTGTAATTTTTGGGTTTAGTTTTTTTGACTTTTTTATACGCTTGTCACTTTAATGACCTTGCTGCAACCGCATGGTCCGGATATTGCGTATATCTTAAAAATACAAGGATGAAAAAGATCATTTCAGGACTTTGGGTTGTTTTGCTATCTATATTTAGCATGAACGCCCAAACCAATAATACTAAACAAAAAACTATGGAACGTGCCTTATTCGCCTCAGGTTGTTACTGGGGAACGGAATACTATATGCAGAGAGCTGAGGGAGTGCTATCCACCACAGTAGGTTACTGTGGAGGTCATGTGGAAAATCCTACCTACCGCCAGGTGTGTACCGGTACCACCGGACATGCTGAAACCGTGGAAGTGGTGTATGATCCGGAAAAAACGGACTACGAAACCCTGGCCCGCCTTTTCTTTGAAACCCATGACCCCACCCAGGTAAACCGCCAGGGCCCGGATATCGGGGAACAATACCGCTCCGCTGTTTTTTACCTTAATGACAAGCAGAAGAAGATAGCTGAAAAGCTGGTAGCCGAGCTAGAAACCAAGGGCTATGATGTAGCCACTGAAATAAGTCCCGCTACGGAGTTTTACGAAGAACGCGAGGATAAGCACCAGGATTATTACAATAAAACCGGTGGTACACCTTACTGCCACGGTTACACCAAAAGGTTTTAATGTAAACTCAACAAAATAAAAAAGCCTCCTGTATGGGAGGCTTTTTTATTTTTATATTTTTTGGCTAGTCCTCATCTTCATCAGAAGGTGCTTCCATACCGGAATCTTCACTTACCATGTCGTCCTCGCTCTCATCGTCATCCTCATCATCCAGAAAAGCTTCGATCTTGGCATCCATTTCCACCCCTACTTTAATGAGGTATTTGGTGTCATCCGTTTCAACGGGGACGGCTGTTACCATTTCGCCTTTGGCATTTTTGAACTTGATAATATCATCCTCGTAACCGTAGGGATACAGGTCCGTAAACATTTCCAGGATATCGGGCGTCACGTTCTTATAATCTACGATCACACGTTTTTTGTCGGAGCTCTTAGATGGTTTCATTGTAATGGATTATTTGGATTTAGTAATTCAAAAGCCAGGCAAATATCAGCGGTGCAACAATTGTAGCATCGGATTCAACAATAAATTTTGGGGTATCAATATCCAATTTTCCCCAGGTGATCTTTTCGTTCGGCACTGCTCCCGAATACGAGCCGTAACTGGTAGTTGAATCAGATATCTGGCAAAAGTAACTCCAGAAAGGTATATCTTCCATCTCTAGGTCCTGATACAACATAGGAACCACACAAATCGGGAAATCTCCGGCTATACCTCCCCCAATCTGGAAGAATCCTACCCCTTTTCCTTTGGAATTCTCCACGTACCAGTCTGCGAGCCAGGTCATATACTCAATCCCGCTTTTCATGGTAGTAGGCTTCAGCTCCCCTTTCATACAGTAGGAGGCAAAAATGTTACCCATGGTACTGTCTTCCCAGCCCGGGCAAATGATAGGAAGGTTCTTTTCGGCTGCAGCCAGCATCCAGCTGTTCTTCGGGTCTATCTCGTAGTATTGTTCCAGGTCGCCACTGAGCAGCATTTTATACATATACTCGTGGGGCAGATAACGTTCACCGCTGTCGTCAGCTGCTTTCCATATTTTATGGATATGCTTTTGCAGCCTGCGGAAAGCTTCTTCTTCCGGGATGCAGGTATCCGTAACGCGGTTAAACCCCCCGTCCAGTAATTCACGCTCCTCCTGCGGGCTCAAATCGCGGTAATGCGGAACGCGTTTATAAGAGTTATGCGCCACCAGGTTCATGATATCTTCCTCCAGGTTGGCACCGGTGCAGGAGATGATCTGCACTTTATCCTGGCGGATCATCTCAGCCAGGGTTTTTCCCAGTTCTGCGGTACTCATAGCACCGGCCAAGGTGATCATCATTTTGCCGCCTTCTTCAAGGTGTTTTTCGTAGGCTTTGGCTGCATCCATCAATGCTGCCGCATTGAAATGCAGGTAATTATCCTCTATAAAGCGGGATATAGTGTTACGTTCTTTCATAGTTTCCTTTGCAAGTTTTTAAAATTGGCGCGAAAAAACCAATTGAAATATTATTAATACCCTAAAATTTTCAGCATGCTCTTATAGCTCTGCTCTTTGGCAAACAGGCGCGTACGCACTTCACCATTTTCATCACGCTCTATTACCACGTGCTTGGGGGCCGGTGTAAGGCAGTGTTGTATACCTCCGTATCCACCAATACTCTCCTGGTAAGCACCGGTATGAAAAAAGCCTACGATCTGCTTTTCCTCCGGGTCGAATTTAGGTAAATAGATAGCGTTGGCGTGTTGCTCGCTGTTGTAATAATCATCACTGTCACAGGTTAAGCCGCCCAGCAAAACACGCTCATAGGATTTCTCCCAGCGGTTTACCGCCAGCATGATAAAGCGTTTGCTGATGGCCCAGGCATCCGGCAGGGCGGTCATGAAAGAACCGTCAATCATGTTCCAGTTTTCGCGGTCGTTCTGCTTTTTTTGGTCCACAATGGAAAAGAAAGTGGCTCCGCTCTCGCCTACCGTAAAAGATCCGAACTCTGTAAAGATATGGGGCTCCTTAACTCCTTTATTATTACACATTTGCTTGATCTGGGCAATAATCTCCTCCGCCATATAATCGTAATCATAGTTGAAGGACAAACTGTTCTTAATGGGGAAACCACCACCTATGTTTAAGCTGTCAAGAGAGGGGCATATCTTCTTCAGCTCTATGTATACGTTCACACATTTGAGCAACTCACTCCAGTAGTAAGCTGTATCGTTAATCCCGGTATTGATGAAGAAGTGTAGCATCTTCAGTTCAAACTTCTTATTGTCCATCACCTTTTCCCTATAAAAGGGAACGATATCCTTGTAACCTATTCCGAGCCTGGAGGTATAGAATTCAAACTTAGGCTCCTCTTCCGCTGCAATACGTATACCTATCTTGGTCGGCTTCTGGATGAACTCGTCAAACAGGTCCATCTCGTTCTTGTTGTCCACCACGGGGATAACATTCTCAAACCCATCATTGATAAGACGAGCCATATTGTCTACATACGTTTCCCTCTTAAAGCCATTACAAACAATAAACTGCTTTTTGGAGATCTTGCCTTCTTCATACAACGCCTCCACCAGGTTAATATCAAACGCGCTGGAGGTTTCAATATGGATACCATTTTTCAGGGCTTCATCCAATACAAAGGAAAAGTGGGAACTCTTGGTACAATAGCAGTAGTTATAGGCTCCTTCATAGCCAACCTTGGCCATGGCCACATTAAACATGCGCTTGGCTCTTTGTATTTGCTCGCTGATCTTGGGTAGGTAAGTAACCTTAAGGGGGGTTCCGTATTGCTTAATGATATCCATAAGGTACACCCCGTTCCACATCAAGGTCTTATCCTCATCCAGGTCAAATTCCTTTTGAGGCCATTCAAAAGTTTGGTCGATAAGGTCAAAATATTTATTCCGCATGAGTTACTTCAGGTTTTAATTTCCAATCCAACTAAGTTAGATTTTAAAAAAGTGCGCAAAGAAAAAACTTTACTTGATACCAAATTCAAGGGTTAAAAGTTTTTTCTGGGTCCAAAGTAAAAAAGAATAATAGCCTGGGGAAGGTCTAATAAAAAGGAATATTAGTGGGTTGGTCGCGCATCCATCCGGTAATGCTGTAGCGGTCTTTAGCCGTCACCAGCACTTCATGTTCTACGGTATCACTACGAAAGAGAGCTAGTCGCCCGGAAAGTGGTTCAATATCCAGGATCTCATCCAGGTGCAACCGCAACTCGCCCCCATCCCCCGCCTGCCATTCGCGGTTGAGGTAAAAGGCAAAGGATATCTTCCTGTTGCTGGTGGATTTGAACTGATCCAGGTGTTTTTCATAATAAGTGCCCGGAGGATAGATAGCAAAGTGGCACTCATAATCCTTAAGGCTGAGGAAAAGGGAACGGCTTAGCGACTGCATCAGTTCCTCCATACGGTCCATAAAAAACAAGGTGGCAGGGCGAGCTTCGCCTCGGGATATCCATTTTATGTAGTCCCCGCGCACCTCTTTGTCTACCTGGAACAAATGGGCATTGCCAATGCCGGCTTTCCTGAAGTTGTCTTCTTCCCGGTGAAAAGCAATGGCTTCGTGTAGTGCCTGGATCTGCTCCTCGCCCAGGAAGTTATCAATAACCACAAAGCCCTTATCAGCCAGAGATTCTGCGACATGTTCAATATTGGGAAAAGGCGAAGGGTCTGTAGACAAGCTCCGGGATTTTCCGGCCAAGATAAAGCTAAATATGGCTTCCTCCTTTCATCTCCTGATGCTCTGAGGGCAACTTTACTAGCCGAAAAAGGCGCCCCATTAATAATACTGTTTTCATGCATAAAAAAAGCCGTCAATAAACGTGGTTTTCTATACATTTATTGACGGCTCGTAAGGTTAAAACCTCTATTTAATTATACATCCGTTTTCTTGTTTTTAAAGTACATGACCATAAAAACTATGGTGGACAGGCACAGGGATAGGCTGATCAGAATATTTGCCTTGGCGACAAACGAAACCACCAGCAAGAACCCGGCTACCAACATTAAATAGAAGGATGTTGTCTTGTTCAACATTTTAAATGAAGCTTTATTTATGGGCAGCTTAAAGCTACTCCAGCAAGAGATAAACCCTTACCTACTACGGCCACCGCACACCATGGGCCAGGAACGGCACAACTGCTAAGACTCAGCGTAGCTACCGCATTGGAGGCCAGGGCAACCGCACACCCTGCACTAATGCTGGCTGCCGTTTTTCCGCTTTGCCAGCCACCGTTATTGTAAAAATCCTCAGCAATCATGAGAGCATTGACCATCTTGGTGTACTTTTCAAACTCCTCAGTGGAAAGCTGGCGACTTTCAATATCCTCTATCAAAAGATCGATGGCCTCATCAAACGAATGGATCTCCAGGTTCTGCTGGAAACCGAGAATAATGTCGTGATCCATGTCTGAAATAATGCCCTCCGAGAGGTATTCATCAAGACTCACCGGGTTATCCATCATGTAATCATCAAATGAGTAAACCTCTATATTGGTACCCAGGTCCTCATTGATCACGGAAACCGCATGTACAAGGTCTGCATGATTATCCCCTGTCTCACCCAAATTCATATCATTGAGCGTTGCATAAAGGGCATCCCTGTTATCATACACTTCCGTGGAAAAGCTCTCTGATTTGAGATAATTGTTTTCTTCCTCCGTAGTTGCTTTGTCCTTTTTACTGCAACTAAAGCTCAGGAAGCCAATCGTTAAAAGAGTTAGAATAGAATTTACTCTAATGTCCATAAAATTAAATCAATTTTTAGTTAAACTTAATTTGACTTTTCTCAAAATAAGTTTTTCCGTTAAATAGTCAAATAAATATTGTTTATAGACTATAAATGATCTCTATTTTATGAAGCAGACAGAGGTCTTTCTTACCACTCCTCTCGAGTTTAGAGCAGTAGGGTCAGGAAAAAAAATTATTGGTTAATAATTGACTTTAGATCATATCACTCCCAGCTCTTTACCCACTTTGGTAAAAGCAGAAACTGCTTTATCCAGGTGCTCGCGCTCATGCGCTGCGGAAAGCTGCACTCGAATACGAGCCTGACCTTTAGGCACCACCGGGTAAAAGAAACCGATCACGTAGATCCCCTCTTCCAGTAAACGATCAGCAAACTTTTGGGAAAGGGCAGCATCGTAAAGCATAATAGGCACAATGGCAGAATCTCCATCTTTGATATCAAAACCGGCTTTTTTGATATTCTCCTTGAAGTAGGTGATGTTTTCCTCCAGCTTGTCGCGCAGATGGGTACTCTCGCTCAAAAGGTCAAATACCGCAATGGAAGCACCCACAATGGCCGGGGCCAGTGAATTGGAAAACAGGTAAGGGCGTGAACGCTGACGTAACATTTCTATGATCTCCTTACGACCGGTAGTAAAACCTCCCATGGCACCTCCCAGTGCCTTGCCCAGGGTACCGGTAATAATATCAATACGCCCCATTACATTCCGCAATTCATGAGTTCCGCGGCCGGTTTTACCAATAAAACCTGTGGCATGACATTCGTCCACCATTACCAGGGCATCGTATTTTTCGGCCAGGTCACATATCTTATCCAGTTGTGCTACATAGCCATCCATGGAAAAAACACCGTCCGTAACGATAATACGGAAGCGGCTGGCACTTTGAGCTTCCTTGAGTTTGGCTTCCAGGTCTTCCATGTTGTTATTCTCGTAGCGGAAGCGCTGGGCCTTACACAACCTCACCCCATCAATGATGGAAGCGTGGTTCAATGAATCGGAAATTATAGCATCTTCATCGGTAAGCAAAGGTTCAAAAACACCTCCGTTGGCATCAAATGCCGCTGCATAGAGAATGGTATCCTCCGTACCCAGGAAGTCCGCAATCTTGCGCTCCAGTTCCTTATGTATATCCTGGGTTCCACAGATAAAGCGCACTGAAGACATCCCGAAGCCATGCGTGTCCAGGGTTTTCTTGGCGGCTTCAACTACCTTGGGGTGCGATGAAAGACCAAGGTAATTATTGGCACAGAAGTTCAGTACTTTCTGCCCTCCTTTCACCTCAATTTCTGCGCCTTGCTCACCCGTAATAATGCGCTCTTTCTTAAAGAGACCGGATTCTTCAATATCTCGAAGTTCGTTCTGTAAATGTTCCTGGATCTTGCCGTACATAATAGTATCTTAAAAGGTGTTTGGGCAAATATAGTTACCACTTTTCTACTTGCAGGGGCTCGTTAAGATAAACCAGCACCCGGTCGCCTACTTTTAGGCTCTGCTGCTGCAAAACGGTGGAGTAGGCCTCCACCTGATCACGGTGCCTTGCCTGAGGCTGCCCGGTTTTATATTCAATGATGTGAAAAAAGTCGCCCTCCTGCACCAACCGGTCCGGCCGGAGGGAGGTAAAGCCAGGCACGAGTATCTCTGATTCATTAAGCACTCTAAGTCCTTCCTGGTAGTACTTACTCAACCCGGCATGTTGTAAGGCTTGTTGCGCCAAGCTACGCAGAGTTTGCTTTTCTTCGGCCCTAAAAGACCCACGGCTCTCCATTTTGGTGAGTACCCCGCCAAGGTCTTCAACCGTATTTATTAATGAGAGAATGGAATGTACCTTTTTACCCCAGGCGGTAGAAACACTTTCACCACTCTGCCAGTTTTTGGGCGAATCTATAGCAACCTCCAGGCGATCCGACCAGGGCACCGAGTTGTACTTTGGAACATGGCGGGTAGTATTCCGGGAAGCCGAAGTCTTTACCTTCACTTTCTCCCCGACACTCCAGTGCGTTCCTTCTACTTCCTGGAGATCCAGGAAATAACACAGGTAAGCGGTAACCCGCTGCGCGGAGTCATAGGAATCATTACCTAATATATGAAGACGATCTACTGCCCGTGTAAACGCTACATACAGAAGGTTGAGATTGTCCAATGCCACATCTTCCTTATGTTTTTGCCAGATAGTGTTGTAATCCTCCAGCCCCGGTAAACCACCCATATCTTTTAAGGTCACCTTAGCCGCAGGAAGCCCGAAGAAATCATCCGTAGGCAGGTTCAGCCAGGTGCTGGCCGGCACGGGTTCACGGAATGCCAGCCAATTTGCAAATGCTACGATTACTACCGGGAACTCCAGGCCCTTGGCTTTATGGATGGTCATCAGCCGTACCGCGTCCAGCCCATCCGGCATATCAATGGCCGTGGCAGCTCCTCGTATATCCCACCAGCGCAGGAATTCTGTTTCTCCTTCTTCCTTTCCATCCTCAAACTCCAGGGCCTGGTCCATAAAGTTCTGCAGGAAGGGGTCGTTTTGTACATCAAAACCAAAGCCCCTTACCACCATTTGTATTTTGTTTACCAAGGATGCATTACGGAATCGCAACCACGAAAAATTTACCCACCCCAATTGCAAAAAACCTCTCCACCCGCCCAGCTCCTTTTTCATCTGCTTGCTGATGAAAGTATAGCCTTCCGTTTCCTCCAGTCTTTCCTGGTACTTGCTCCAGAACCATTCCAGGAAAACCAGCCTCGACCATTGATCATCCGGACGTAAAGCGAGTTTTAAAAAGGCCACTATAAGCTGTACTTCCTCCGACTGACTGAGCAACAAACTATCAGAACTCACCACATCTACACCATTGACTGACAGTAATTCCGATAAAGAACTATTGTACTTTTTACTTCTGCTCAGTATGCAAATGTCACGCAGTTCATAACCGTCTTCCAAGGCTTCCTTCACCCGCTGCAATACAGCCTCACCCTGCCGCTGTATATATAGCTCTTCCGCGCCAGGGTCGCCCAATATATCTATGCTTACGTAGCCTCCTTCTCCCTGGCGAACATTCTGGATCCCTGATTTAAACAGTAGCCGGTGCTCTTCGCTCGAAACTTTTAATCCGCTTTTATCAGCAAACTCAACTACCCTAGCAAAAAACAAGTTATTAAATTCCACTACCTCCCTCTTACTCCGCCAGTTGTCTTTAAGAAGTATGGTGGTTCTTTCGTAAAGGGAAAGCTGTTTTCCGGCCTGTTCAATCTTATTACCAGGGTCCTTGCCGCTATGAAGGTCCATGAATTGCTCCACCTCGCCACCCCGCCAACGATAAATAGATTGTTTGGCGTCCCCCACCAGCATTACAGAGCCTTGCTGAGCCATGGTATTATTGGCCAAGGGCAAAAGGTTGCTCCATTGCAGGCGGGAAGTATCCTGAAACTCATCAATGAAATAATGCCGGTAACGGTCCCCTATTCGCTCGTATAGGAAAGCGGCCGGTTGCTCATTTAAATGCCTGCTGATAAGTTGGTTGAACTCCCCTATTGGCAGGCGATTGCTCTCATCTTTGATCTGTTCCAGGTACTTTTCGATCTGCGCTACCACGGCCAGGCTGAAAATATTGCGGAGAATGAGCCTGGACAGTTCATAAACAGCGGCATGATCAATTATGAAGTGTAGTAAGGATTGGCAACGTTCCAACAATTTCCCGGCAACAGGATCAATGAGGGCTGCTGCTTCCCTGGCTTTGGACTTAGGGTAAAGATCCGCCTCACCTACCATTTGCTTTTGCACCGTAGGACTGGGCAGCTCCAGGCTTGGGTTGTCACAGATACCACTTAAATATCTTGGTAAGGATCCACGCGAAAAAAGACTGTGATCAATATAGTTATCATCAATAATCTGAAGTATTGATTGAGCTATTTTTTTAAGGTTTTGCTCCCAACCTGCATTGCGCGTATAAAGCTTTTGTCTTATTTCTAAAAAATCTCTGGAAGACAACTTCTTAAGAGAAGAAAGTGGTGCTATCGCACGTTCCTCAAAGAGGGTGTATCCAACCTCCAGTAAACGGTATTCAGCACGGGGCGATTTTCCCTCATCCAGCTGAGTATTGAGGAACTGTATCAATACTTCGGAAAGCGCAGAGTCTTCCTGCAAATCTGATAGCATTGTGTCTACCGCTTCGCTGAGTATCAACTCTGCATCCAGCTCTACTTCATAATTGCCACTAACTTTCAGGTCCTGGGCAAAGGTTCGGATAAGGCGGTTGGTGAATTTATCGATGGTGGAAACGGAAAAGCCGGAATACTGGTGTAATATGGCTCGCAGCACCTCCTCGCTTTTGTGACGTAATTCTTCTTCTGTCGCGCCCAACTCCTGGCGAAGCTGCAAGAACATGCTATGACCCTCAAGCTCATTTCCCGGATCGGAAAAGGTTTGCAAGGTTTTCACAATACGGTCTTTCATCTCCGCAGCAGCCTTATTAGTAAAGGTTATGGCCAGTATGCTCCGAAAAGCTGAGTTGCCGGGAGCAGCCAGGCATAAACGCAGCACCCGGTATACCAGGTTGTAGGTTTTTCCGGCTCCTGCCGAAGCCGTGTATATGGTGAATTCCGATGTACTCATGTATCAGGTGATGCGGGAAATTATGAAAAAAGAGAGCTGCTGGCCAGATCTCCTCCTGAAGTTATCCAGCCACTTTCCACAATGGGTCATAAGCTTTTTCGATGCTTTCATCAGGAGTTTAACTTTGGGGTAAACCTATTCTGCCTAGCTTTGTTAGCCTAACTCAACAAACATTTAATATTAATCAAAACTAATACGATTATGGCTTTTCAACTCCCCGATCTACCTTATCCTAAAAATGCACTGGAACCCCATATAGATGCTCAAACTATGGAAGTTCACCATGATAAGCACCATGCCGGATATACGTCCAAGCTGAATGACGCCCTGGAAGGTACTGGTAACGAGAATGCTTCCATTGAAGAGATTCTGAAAAATGTATCCAAACACGGAGATGCTATTCGCAACAACGGTGGCGGGTACTATAACCACAGCCTTTTCTGGACGGTGATGAGCCCCAACGGAGGTGGTGAACCTTCCGGTGACTTGGCTAATGCTATTAATGATGCCTTTGGCTCCTTCGAAAACTTTAAAGAAGAATTTTCCAATGCCGCCAAGAGTCGTTTTGGTTCAGGATGGGCCTGGCTGTTGATAAGGGACGGTAAACTACAGGTTTCCTCAACTCCTAACCAGGATAATCCTCTTATGGATATAGCAGAAGTAAAGGGCACACCCATCCTTGGGCTTGATGTGTGGGAACACGCTTATTACCTGAAGTACCAGAATCGCAGGCCGGATTATGTTTCCGCCTTCTTTAATGTGATCAACTGGGACGAAGTAAGCAAGCGCTACGAAGCTGCTAAATAAGGCTTTGTATAAAATACGTGATAAAAGATCCCGCTCAGGCGGGATTTTTTATGGGAAAACGCGTTTCTCAAATGCCTGATCACCCTCACCCATGAATTAATGCAACAGAACCTGTACGATAGGCTTAAAGAAGGTGATTGATCTGGCTTTTTACCAAATCGGCTTTTTCCATGGCAAAAGATGATTTTATCTCTCGCGAACCTTTGAGGAGCTTTGGATAAAATTAAAGCTATGAAAAAGTTTCTTTTGGTATTCATGGTTTTGAGTTCCCTCGCCACCAGGGCGCAGGAAAAGAACTCATCCAGAATGCTAATATGGGCCGATGCCAGTTCTGGAGTGTCTGAATTTTCAGGAAGGGATGAGCATTTAGGCGTAGGTATAAATATGGCTATTCGAAGCCACCTCCTGGGGTTTAGTTTTGAGTCCGTCAATCGCCCTCTTATTGATATATTCGGTCCGCAGGGCGAGCCTCAATTGGATTATGGTTCTATTTGGTACGGGTATCTTCATCAGAAAAAATATGGCCTTCTTTACGCAAAGGCGGGAATTTCATACACCAACTACTATTTTGCTGCCGATACGGTTTATGATTCGGGTTTCTTTGGAGTTCCAGTTCCCGATTACCAATATAAAACCAAGAGCGGCATTGGACTGCCTGTAGAAGTTGGGGCCGGAGCCAAATTTCATTATGTTACCCTTCAGGCCTATGCCTCTGTTCTTTTCTTTAATGAAGGAACCCTCCCTTCCGTGGGAATAAAAATAGGCCTGGGCTATCTTCCCTAACTAATTTTTAGCCATTATCACTGGATTATGGCTATCTGAAAAATGAACCTTACCGTTTCCGGTACGCCAAAGGAGGATTGTCCTATGTAAAATACCGGGAGTTTGACCAGCTCATTACTTTATATCCTGGTTATGAGAAACCTACTCACAAAAATTTTGAATTGATCGGTGTTCCTGCGGAGTTAGGATCCGGGTTCAAACTATGGGCTGTTAGCTTTCAGGTTTACACCAGTATAATGATATGTATCAAGGCTACTGTTCTTAATACCGGCATAAAGGTAGGTCTGGGTTATTTACCCTGATAAAAGGGCTTTGTTTGCTTTATTCATCTTTTAAAGGCATGGACTATCTTAGCGGCCATGCAACTGCCAGCCGGTAAAAAGATCTATTTTGCTTCTGACCTTCACCTGGGCGTTCCCAATTATGAGAAAAGCCTGGAGCGGGAAAAACTCTTCGTGAAGTGGCTGGAAGAAGCACGGCATGACGCAGCGGAAATCTTTATAGTAGGCGACCTTTTTGACTTCTGGTTTGAATACAAAAAGGCCGTTCCACGCGGCTTTGTCCGTGTGCTGGGCAAGATAGCCGAGATCACGGACAGTGGCATTCCTATTCACATGTTCACCGGCAACCATGATATGTGGATATTTGACTACTTACCCAAGGAGACCGGTGTGCAATTGTACCGTAAACCAATCTCACGAACCTGGAATGCTACCAAATTCTTTATCGGCCATGGTGACGGACTGGGACCCGGAGATCACGGCTATAAATTCATCAAAAAAGTGTTTTCCAATAAATTCCTGCAATGGTCCTTTGCCCGTTTACACCCCAATTTCGGGATTGGCCTTGCAGATTATTTCAGCCGTAGCAGCCGTGCCAAAACCGGAGATTCTGACGCCAAATTCCTGGGGGAAGACCAGGAATGGCTGGCCATTTTCGCCAAAGAAATCCTCAAGAAAGAACATTTTGATTATTTCGTGTTTGGCCACCGTCATTTGCCCATTGACCTGGACTTAAACAAAAATTCCCGCTATATTAATCTGGGTGATTGGATCCAATACTATACCTATGGTGTTTTTGATGGCCAAACCATGCACCTGAAGTCCTATAAAAAGTCGTGACTGTTTCCTGAAAACTATACCGCTCCGGGCAGGTTATATGTGAAAACGGAAAAGCCATGGATAATACGTATGAAACCCTGAGCCAGGGAATTGATGAACTCACCAAAAGAGGTTACACCCTGGATTTTAACTTGTTGAGTGACTCTATTGAATGTAAAAGCGAGGATCTGCGCTACAAACCTGCCGAATTCCACATTGATGAATTCCATCGTTTTGAGGGTATGACCAACCCGGACGACATGTCCATATTATACGCTATCAGTACTAATGACGGCCGCAAGGGCACCATGGTGGATGCTTATGGTGCTTACAGTGATCCCAGAACTACGGAAATGGTTCAGAAGATGCGGATACACTGATTGTATTTGGCCTCAAATAAAAAACCCCTGTACAAAATACAGGGGTTTTGTTGTTGGTGATTATCGGTTCTTATCTTACCTACCACCTATTAACCTGAACAACAGGGATATGACCAGGAGAACCAGGAATATGTAAAAAATGATCTTTGCAATACCTGCAGCACCAGCCGCAAGACCACCAAATCCAAACAGGGCTGCGATCAACGCAATTACCAGAAAAATTAAAATTAAACGAAGCATGATAGATGTGTTTATGGTTAATACTGAGTAATTAACCATTCCTGTACATTTTTGTTCTTTACAAACCCTTTAAGCTTCAGTGTTTTAACACCGTTTTCCCGGTAGCCTTTTCCAAAAATTGGCTTTTGAACACCCCTAACATGCAGCTCTTTTGCTCTTTAACCTTTTCCAAACCTTAAAAGAGAAGAATGCCTATCCTACTTAGGAATCCGGATACTGGCTCCAAGAGAATGATAATTCATTCCTTGGGTTAGCCCGGTTCCAAATGAATAGTCCAGCTGAAAATCATCATTTACCAGGTAGGTAAACCCCGCATCGGCATTTACCTCCCATTCCCATTCATCCAATGATACATAGGGCTCAATATACACCCCCACTTTTTCTGTAAGTGCAGTGGCCCAGGAAAGGGATACAAAAGCGTAACGCTCTGAGCTGCTGATGTAATCGTAGCCCAGGTTATAAGCCAGATTCATCCGTTCATTAAGTGCGTGAGTAACCAGCAGACGGTTCACCACCCCATAGGTATTGGCCGGAATACCAATACCGTTGGTACCGGTTGGCAGGATGAGGTGTGAAAGAAAGCCTACTTCCGGGCGCCCCTCTCTGTCCTCAAGTATATTAACCTTAAAACCTAGCTGAAGATCCGCAATCCCGAAATTCCGTTCTACCACCTCACCATCTGATAAGGTACGTTGCAACTCGGGTTGGGTAACCACCCTCAGCTCCAGTCGATTGATCACCCCCAAACGTATGAGGGTATTAGGCAGGGCCTGGGTTTCCTGTTTATTGGCCACTAAACCATTTCCCATAGAAAGGAAAATATCCTCCGTCTGAAAGGTAAAGCCAGACTCTATCTGTAAGGTACCGGGAGCTACCGTAGAAGAAGCTTCGGTTTGATCTGGCCGGTCAGTAATGATCTGCCCTTTTATCAGACCAACCCAGAACAAGAGACCTGCAATAAATAGCACTTTCTTCATTAGTAAATTTTTAGGCAAACCTAAATTTATATTTCTTGTTTTCCAAAAACATTATTAGCTTTGCCGTATAATTATGAGCAGATACACCTTTACCGAAGAAAATTATCTCAAAGCCATTTATTTTCTTTCCCAGGATGCGGAGAAAGGAGTTAGTACCAATGCTATTTCAGAGAGCTTGGAAACCAAACCCAGTACGGTAACAGAAATGCTGCGAAGGCTAAGGGAAAAAGGTGTACTCCATTACAAGAAATACCAGGGAGCTGAACTTACCGAAGAAGGCGAAAAAGTGGCCATTTCCACGGTTCGCAAGCACCGCCTCTGGGAATGTTTCCTGGTGGATAAACTCAATTTTGGGTGGGAAGAAGTACATGATATCGCAGAGCAGTTGGAGCATATACAGTCGCGGCAGCTCACCGACCGCCTGGAGGAATTCCTGGGCTTTCCCAAATACGACCCGCATGGTGATCCTATACCAGATAAGAACGGGGTTTTTCCTCACAGCAGTGATCTGAGCCTGGATAATTGCAAGCCCGGGCAAACCGTAAAAGTACGGGGTGTAAAAGACACTTCACCCGAATTTTTAAAATACATCGCTAAGCTAGGCATTGGATTGGGAGACGACATTCATATTCTCGAAATAGAGGACTTTGATCATTCTATGATGATCGCTGTACACGGGAAAAAGCTTCAGTTAAGTTCCATCGCCTGTAAAAACATCTTCGTACAATGAGAAAGATCTTACTCCTGCTCATCAGTTTCAGTATGCTGGCCTGTCAGAACACGGGTTCTCCACAAAATACGGATGCCTTGGCAAAACCCAGGATTGTTTGCACTACGGGCATGCTGGGCGATATGGTTAAGCACCTTATGGGCGATAGTGCTGAAGTGGAAGTACTGATGGGTCCCGGGGTGGACCCACATCTCTACAAAGCCACACAGGGGGATATCCAAAGGTTGAGTCAGGCCCAAGCTATAGTGTATAACGGGCTGCACCTGGAAGGTAAAATGGGGTCCATTTTTGAGAAACTGAAACACCAAAAAGCGGTTATTGCAGCCGGAGACATGGTGAGCCCACAAAGATTGATCAATTCCACAGATTTTGCGGGTGCCCACGACCCTCATATCTGGTTTGATGTTTCCATTTGGGTAGAAGCCATGAGTGGGATTTCCCGGGAGTTGCAAAAGCTCTACCCAGGCTGGGCCAATTACATTATTCAAAACGAAATAAACTACCGCTCCGAGTTGGAGGAGTTACATAATTTCTGTATTACTCATATAAACAAGATTTCTAAAGATCAAAGGGTTATGGTAACTGCCCACGATGCTTTTAAATATTTTGGGAGAGCGTATGCAATAAAGGTGCGTGGCTTGCAGGGCATCTCTACCACCGCTGAATACGGCCTGCAGGACGTTACGGAGCTGGTCAATTTTATCAGTGACCATAAGATCAAAGCCTTGTTCGTGGAGAGCTCGGTTCCCAAACGCTCCATAGAAGCTGTAATTGAGGGATGTAAAAGCAAAGGCCACCCGATTAAACTGGGAGGAGAATTATTCTCAGACGCCATGGGTGAAGCCGGAACACCAGAAGGTACTTACGTGGGAATGGTGAGGCATAACGTAAATACAACCGTTGAAGCACTAAAGTAGCCTGGTTGTAAAGGTTGAAAGTTATATGATTCAATGTTGAAGGTTAAAAGATGGAAATAAACACACCCGCGCTGGAAGTACATAACCTCACCGCCAGCTACAACCGTAAGCCGGTATTGTGGGATATTGACTTTCAGCTTCCGCAGGGACAGTTGATCGGGATTGTAGGTCCCAACGGCTCGGGAAAAACCACCCTCCTCAAAAACATTATGGGCCTTATGGAACCGGACAGCGGCTACGTAAATATGTTCGGCCAAAAACTGGATGACGTGCGTGAGCGGGTATCCTACGTGCCACAGCGCGAGAGCGTAGACTGGGATTTCCCCGCCAGTGTACTGGAGGTTGTACAAATGGGCCGTTACCGCAAGAACAATCTCTTTAAACGCCTAACCGCCCGCGACCATGAGATCGCCACTCAATCGCTGGAAAAAGTGAATATGCTGGAATACGCCCGCAGGCAGATCAGCCAGCTTTCCGGGGGGCAACAACAACGGGTATTCATAGCCCGCAGCCTCGCGCAGCAAGCGGATCTCTACCTGATGGACGAACCCTTTGTGGGCGTGGATGCTGCCACTGAAGAGAGTATTCTCAAACTGCTTACCGAAATGAGGCAGGAAGGCAAAACAGTGATCATCGTTCACCATGACCTGCAGACCGCTTATGAATATTTCGATTGGATCGTGCTCCTGAACACCCGGCTGGTGGCAGCCGGACCTAAGGATGACGTGTTTACCTCCAATCTGCTGCAGGAAGCCTACGGAGGCCGTCTTACCGTCCTTTCCCGTATTGGCGATCTGATCGCCAAAAAGGATTTTCCGTTGCGCGAAAGTGATTTTAAAGAAAAGGAGGGGCAAGGTGATGGATAAGCTCCTTGAATTTCTGAGCTTTCAGGATCCTAACGTCCGCACCGTCACCTTTGGGACCATTTTCCTGGGGATGAGCGCGTCTACGGTGGGCACCTTTGCCTTTTTGCGTAAACGTTCCCTGGTGGGTGATGCCGTGGCCCACTCCATACTTCCCGGTATTGCCATTGCCTTTATGCTCTTCCACACCAAAAATCCTTTTGTATTGATGGGTGGCGCCCTGCTTTCCGGCTGGCTGGCCATGCTATTGATCGAACATCTCTCCAAAGCCACCAAGCTCAAACCCGACACCGCCATTGGACTGGTCCTCAGTGTTTTCTTTGGAATAGGTATTTTACTTTTAACCTCTATACAACATTCCGGGGCCGGCAACCAAGCTGGCCTCGACCAATTCCTTTTTGGTAAGGCCGCTTCCATGACACGCAATGACCTTATTGCCTACGGCATTGTAGCATTGATACTGCTGATCACCGTGATACTGTTCTTTAAGGAGTTTAAGCTCCTGAGCTTTAATCCCGATTTTGCTGAGGCATCCGGCCTGCCGGTAAAACGTCTACAATTCATTTTATCCACCATTACTGTGTTAGCCATAGCCATTGGTATTCAATCCGTTGGAGTAGTGTTGATGGCTGCTTTACTGATAACTCCCGCTGCTACCGCCCGTCCCTGGACGGAACGCCTGGTGGTGATGATGGTATTGGCCGGTATAGCAGGTGGTCTTTCCGGCCTGGTAGGTTCTTACATTTCCTTTGCCGCGCCTAACATGCCCACAGGCCCCTGGATCGTAATGTGCCTCTCCTTCCTGGCATTGTTCTCTCTTTTTCTCGCCCCCCGCAGGGGGGTGCTAGCTCGTATCCGTCAACAACGGCAGAACCGCAGGAAGATCCTTTCCGAAAACCTTTTGAAGAGCTTCTACCATCTACGGGAACACAACCCGGAAACCCTGGCTTTTTCACGAGGAGAGATCCTGGAGAAACGGGCTTTTTCTGAGGTAGAATATAAAACGGCCCTCCGCCATTTACGCAGGCATTTTTACCTCATCCCGGAAGGCAGCAACTGGCGCCTTTCCGAAAAGGGATACGAAGAAGCAAAACGCGTGGTACGCCTGCACCGCCTCTGGGAGATGTACCTCACCGAGCGCATGCGCCTTAAAGCAGACCATATCCATCCCAATGCGGAGACTATGGAGCACATTATCACCCCCGAGATCGAAGAGCAACTGCTACGCGAACTGGGGTATCCGGAAACCGACCCGCACCAAAGCCCCATACCTTATCCGAAACATTGATGGACGCGTTCTACATCATACTCACCGCCTTTTTTATTGCCCTGAGCTGTGGCACGCTGGGCACCTTTCTCATACTCCGGAAGATGGCCATGGTGGGTGATGCTATTTCGCACTCCGTGCTGCCGGGTATCGTCATTGCCTTTCTCATTTCGGGCTCGCGGAACAACATTCCCATGCTCATCGGGGCGGCTGCGGTGGGTGTGATCACCACCGTATTGATCGAGCTGCTGCATAAAAAGGCGCGCCTGCAGGAAGATGCTTCCATTGGCGTAACCTTTACCTGGCTATTTGCCATCGGGGTCATCCTCATCTCTGCCTTTACCGGGCAGGTAGACCTGGACCAGGAATGTGTGCTCTACGGGGAGATTGCCTACGTGCCGCTGGACCTTATTGTCACCGATACCGGCACCATCCTTGGGCCGCGTCCGTTGTGGATCAGCGGGATCATGGCGCTCATCGTACTGCTGGTGACCCGCATTGGCTACAAAGGTTTCTTCATCACCACCTTTAACCCGGATTATGCCAAGGCACTGGGTATTTCCACTCTCATCTGGCATTTTGTGTTCATGAGCCTGGTGTCCCTCACCACTGTGATCTCCTTTGAATCCGTAGGCGCTATACTGGTGGTAGCCTTGCTCATTGCTCCACCTGCCACGGCTTACCTGCTTACCGGGCGGCTGAGAAGGATGCTGCTCTATACCGCCATCATCAGCCTGCTGGTCTCCATTGGCGGTTACGCCCTGGCCAGCTGGCTCAACGGCAGTATTGCCGGAGCCATGGCTACCGTAGCAGGTATCTTATTTGCCGGGGCTTATGCTGTTTATAAAACCAAGGCAAACAGGCGCACTAAAGTTTCTTTCCAAAAGCTTCCCTCTTAAAGCAAGGGCTATTTATCTCATTAGCCAAAACCGTACAATTAGATTAACCAGCTTACGACCCATCATTAAACAAGCCATCCTCATTAACACACCCATACCTGCCTATCAATTGGGAAAGCCTTCTGTAATCTCGTTCTCAGCCCGGATTAACGTATTTTTAAACCTTCTCTTAATCCCTTTTTATGATGAACACCCAGGAAGCACAAGGTTTTGCCGGAAAGTGGTTACCCGCATGGACCGGTAATAGGCCCGAAGAATTGTTGGAATTCTATGCCGAAGATGTCTTTTACCTGGACCCGGGGATACCCTCCGGTGTTAAAGGCAAAGCAGAACTGCGCACCTACTTCGTTAAGCTACTGGCTCAAAACCCCGATTGGGTGTGGACACAAATAGAAGCGATACCCCTGGAAGGAGGCTTTTTAAATAAATGGTTAGCCAAAATCCCCATGGGGGATAAGGTGGTTGAATGTATTGGAGTTTGCTTGGTACAATTCAATGAGAAACGGGAGATCCAAAGGAACGAGGTATACTTTGACCGAAGCCGTTTACTGGCGGAGATACAGGCCTTGCAAGCTACTCGTAAAACCTGAACGCCAAGGGATTCACATTCAGGAGCAAAACCCTGGTATTAAGTAATCATAGCTCACCGAATAAAGCACGGATGGCAACCAAAACCTATATCCCGATCATAGATTAGTTGAATACTATTATAGAAAAAGGCATGCATCACCTATTCCGGATAAAATAAACCCCTATTACCTGAACGTTAGTTGAATAAGCCGCCTATGAGCTGTGCGGCCAACAAACCAAATACAAGACCCATGAATTGCTTCACCCAATTAAGCCTTGTCACCTCCCTGGCATCCATTCTTTCCATTTCTTCCTGTTCGGAAAAACCTACAGTAGAGGATCTTCAGAAATTTACCGCCACAGAAAGCTATCCCGAAGACGTGTTCCTGGACACCGTTTCCAATAAGCGTGCTTTGATCATAGTGGCGCATGATGATGATGACTGTGCCATGTCCGGAACCATTGCCAGACTTACGGCCAAAGGGTGGGATATCCGCCAGTTGAGCTTTACGCAACACCTGGTTCCCGGAAAGGGTATCAATGCGGCTTCTATTATCTGCCAGGGGAACGAATCTATTTTGAATGGTGGACAGTACCGTATTGGTTTAGATACCATGAAAGCACCCTACCTGCCCATATCCTACGAAGAGATCGACAAACAATTTCACACCGAAAAGGTGTCTTTGGCCATAGTTGAGAAAGTAAATGACTTCCTCCCCTCGGTTATTTTCACATTAGATGATGTGAAGGGAGGATACGGCCACCCGGAGCACGTGTTCATCAGCCGTCTCGTACTGGATTTGTTCCAAAACGGGCAACTCCCCAACCAAAGGATCTACCAGTCCGTATTCACGCCCCACATGGAAAAGGAAATAGTATATACCTGGCTGGGTGAGCGCCTTAAAAAGTGGGGCTACCCCAACGCCAGCACCCTGGCCAATGAGTTGTATGGCGTGGAAGGTATGCCGGAGCCTGATGTTCAGGTAAACATACGGGAACAGGCGCAAACTAAGATGGCTTACCTGAGAGCCTACCCGGAGGATGTAAGGAAGAACCTCCGAAAATTCCTCCCCTACTACGAGGAGTTTGATGCTGAAACCTATTTCTCCATTTTTGACCGGGAATTCTTCCGGGTTATTGAAAAATAAAGCTTTTTGTAGATGTTTGATTGGCCGGTATCAAAGACTTCCCGCGGCTATTTGTAACAACTTTCCTTAACCGTAAGGAAACCCAGGCTGCTAATGAAACTTTTCGTGTAAATCAATCCGTTGCGCCACGTGTCCAGACATCTTTATCCTCCGCGTAATCACTTCTGAAGGTCTTGGGAGTAAGCCCGGTACGGGCTTTAAATAACCTGGAGAAATAGGCATAGTCTACATAGCCCAAAATATCCGCAATTTGGGACAGGCTAATGTTTTGGTTCATCAATTGACGCTTCGCTTCCAGTATTACCCGATCCATTATCAGGTCAGAAGAGGTTTTACCCAGGGATGATTTGACCATGCGATTCAGGTGCTTCGTGGTTATATGCATACGATCGGCATAATAAGCAGGCGATTTATGCTCTGCAAAATGCGCATCAACCAGGTGCCATAGCTCTTGTATCCGGGCGTGGTATCCCCCACCCCGGTTTTTTGTGTTATCCAGCTCCGGCTTATACCAGCGGCTGAGATCCAGGTAAACCAGATCGGTTAAGGCTACCAGCTTTGCGTAACGCAGGTCCTGGTCTTGTTGATATTCCATATACATTTCACGGCAACGTTCCTCAAGCTGCAGAGTGTCTCCCTCCTGTAATTGTATTGCTGGTGTGTTTTGAGTAGAATGGAAAAAAGGGAATTGATATACAGAACGCCCTGAATAATACCCATCAAAGAAGTCCTGCGAATGAAAGAATATATAACCTTCCGCATCTGCGCTCAGCGTCCAGCAGTGCACCTGTCCGGGAGCCATCATAAATACACTTCCCGCTTGGACTTTGTACTGACTAAAGTCAATATCATGTGTACCCTCCCCGGCTGTAAAAACTACGGTTAGAAAAAAATTGTGTTTATGCGGACGTGTAATTATGTGCCGGTGTTCCTTTAAGTGATGGCTAAGTATATTACAGTAAAAGCTAGAGGCATCCGTTTGCCTCTCAAACTGATCCATCTGCAATACCTCAAGTGCATTCGTTCCATCCATGTCCTTATCCTACAAAAGTAGGCGTAAATAGTTCAACATATTAACTCCGCCTTTTACTGAACTTTGCAATCAACTAAAGAAACTCTTATATGAGCCAAATAGCAAGTATTTTAAAAGGAGAGTGCCCTTGTTGCCACCAGGCAAAGGTGTTTGAAAAAACCCCCGGTTTTAGCCTTTTTAAAATCCCAAAGATGCGTGATACCTGCAAGTTTTGTCACTATACCTTCACCCGGGAACCCGGTTTCTTTTACGGAGCCATGTATGTAAGCTACGGTTTAGTGGTAGCGGAAATGCTAACCACTGCCGTGATCTCCCGTTTTGTATTGAATTTAGGGAATTTTTACACCTTCCTTCTTATGGCAGCATGTGCTCTACTCCTCAGCACTGTTAACTATCGTATGTCACGCTTAATCTGGATGCGGTTGTTTATTAAAAAGACCGGATGTGATAAGGCCAGGGTTACCTCATAAAACAAAATGTCAAACCCTCATTCCGTTCAAGTACTTTTAAAGGCACTTTCCCCTTTTAGTACATGAATGTAAACTTTTATCCAACGGGTGTCCACTCTCCAAGAGCCAGCAACCTCGGCCTTTATAAGGTGTTTTTAGCCTCTTCCACCTCTTTCCTGGTGTTTCCCACAAAAATCAGATTGTCAATTAACAATCACGGGGCGTTTGAGAAAGGTGTATTCATCCAGGATCAACTGACGGTAGTCCTGCTCAGAAAGTGTTTTCTCTTTTAAGCCCATGCTTTTGTACTTCATGGCCCTGTGGCTGAAAAGCGCTTCGTAGGAACCGGCCATTTCCGCCATGCGGTCTATCTGGGATTCAGTAATAGGCTGGGTCTTGGTTTCTTCATCACCACCTTTAACCCGGATTATGCCAAGGCTCTGGGTATTTCCACTCTCATCTGGCATTTTGTGTTTATGGGTTTAGTGTCTCTTACTACCGTGATCTCCTTTGAATCTGTAGGTGCCATACTGGTGATAGCCTTGCTCATTGCTCCGCCTGCCGCGGCTTACCTGCTCACCGGCCGGCTTAAAAAAATGCTGCTCTATACCGCTATCATCAGCCTGCTGGTCTCCACTGGCGGTTATGCCCTGGCAACTTGGCTCAACGGAAGCATTGCCGGGGCCATGGCTACGGTAGCGGGTATCTTGTTTGCGGGGGCTTATGGAGTTTACAGGGTAAAAGCCAACAGCCGCATAAGGGCTCCTTTTCAAAAATTCAATTCGTAAAGTAGCTCTTCTTTCTATCAAAGTATTCAACAATAGCTTTAATATCATATAGAAAAAGTGGGGTATTTCAATATAAGTAAGGAGCATGGTTTACCCTTAAGATGTCCGATTTTCGGCTTAAAAAGGACTAAGAGAGATATTAAAATAGTTTATGCCATTACCCGTAAGAAAAAGCTAATGGACGTTACAAACTCACTCACCCTTAAAAAACAACACCTCACTGATCAAAAAGGGGTAATTAACTAAAAAGTTGCGTTTGCCTTCTCCCACTTCCCCTAAGCCCCTACCTTTGAAGCTCCTTCGTTAACAGCAAACACTGTACTTGCAACCTTCAAATATTAACCTATATGAAAACTGCCAGACTATTTTTAACCTCAGCAGCCCTGGCCGCTTTAACTTCCCTTGTTTCAACCTTCAATGCCAACGCTCAAACCTTTGAGTGGGTAAAACAATGGGGAGGCACTGGCGGTGACGTAGGCTACTCCACAACTATCGATTCCTCCCAAAATTTTTACATCACCGGTTCTTTTTACGAAGAGGTGGATTTTGATCCGGGTACCGCTACCTTCAACCTTACTTCAACAGGGTTTAGCGATGTCTTTATTTCCAAACTGGATCCGGCTGGTAATTTTATATGGGCAAAAAAATTAGGGGGAACAGGTTATGATGGAAGCAGGTCCATCACAACCGATGCTTTCGGAAATGTGTATACCACTGGCTTTTTTCAGGGAACAGTGGATTTTGATCCGGGTACCGCTACTTTTAATCTTACTTCAGCAGGGTTTAGCGATGCCTTTATTTCCAAACTGGATACGGCCGGTAATTTTGTTTGGGCAAAAAAATGGGGTGGGGTAGAAAACGATCAGGCCTTTTCCATCACTACAGATGCTTCCGGAAATGTGTATACCACTGGTTATTTTCAGGGAACGGTGGATTTTGATCCGGCTACCGCTACTTTTAATCTTACTTCAGCAGGGTTTAGCGATGCCTTTATTTCCAAACTGGATACGGCCGGTAATTTTATGTGGGCAAAAAGGTTGGGTGGGGCAGAAGGTGTCCAAGCCTGGTCCATCACTACAGATGCTTCCGGAAATGTGTATACCACCGGTTTTTTTAGGGGAACATGCGACTTTGACCCCGGTACGGGCACCTTTAATCTTATTTCGGCAGGAGTTATGGATGTCTTTATTTCCAAACTGGATACGGCCGGTAATTTTGTGTGGGCGAAGCAATTGGGCGGGACACACCATGATATAGGTACGTCAATCACTACCGATGCTTCCGGAAATGTGTATACCACCGGTTCTTTTGAAGCCGATACAGTAGATTTTGACCCAGGAGCGGGTACCTACAACCTTATTTCGGCCGGACTTATAGATGTTTTCATTTCCAAACTGGACGCAACCGGTAATTTTGTATGGGCAAAAAAATTGGGTGGAGCAAACAGCGAAGCAGGCTTATCCATAATTACCGATGCCTCCGGGAATGTGTATACCACCGGTCATTTTAGGGGAACATGCGACTTTGACCCGGGCACTGCCTCCTTTAACCTTACTTCGGCAGGAAGTTCGGATGTTTTTATCCATAAAATAAGTCAGTGCGGTAATGCAACCGGCAGTATTTCCCCCATAGCCTGCAACAGCTATATCTCCCCTAGCAGCAAATATACCTGGACAGCCAGTGGAACCTATATGGATACGATTCCAGGCTCTACAAGCTGCGATAGTGTGATTACCGTAAACCTGACTATTAGAACGGTTGACACTTCCGTGACCAATACCAGCCCAACTCTGATGGCCAATGGCTCAGGAGCCACCTATCAATGGCTGGACTGCGGCAAAGGTTTTGCGGTAATCAGTGGCGCAACCAACCAAAACTACACAGCTACCGCTAATGGCAATTATGCTGTAGCCGTTACCCAAAACGGATGCACCGATACTTCAACTTGCGAACTGGTTGCCAACGTGGGCATTCTGGAAAACAGCTTTGGTAATGGCCTTACGTTTTACCCTAACCCCACCAGCGGTAAGTTGAGCATTGACCTGGGTACAAGCTATAGTAATGTGTTCATTATCGTGCGAAATGTGTTGGGGCAAGAAGTTATAAGCAAGTCTTTTAAAGGCTTAAGCCTCTTACAGTTCAACATACCGGGAGAAGCCGGTGTTTACCTTGTTGAAGTAAAATTTGATAACCAAAGCTCACTGTTAAAAGTGATGAAAAAATAAAAACCGCGCTGGGAAACCTACTTCCCTCGAAACCCCAAAGGAAACCGTACCCTGATGATGGATTTAAAGCCTTCTGTTTTTAAGTGAAACCCTTTAATCCTCATTGCAGGCCCCAGACCCTATCCATTTTGTTTAGTCGTAAAAGCGTTCCCCCAGCTTTGTCTGGCTATAATGTAACATGCTGAACCTTAAACCCTTGGGTGCAGTCTGAAAAAGGACAGCACTTTTGGCCCCATACATGCTGATCAATGACCTCAAAAGTACTGTCCTTTGGGTTCAAACGTCCGTATGTTTTGGATCAAAAGTACCATAGTGCTGATTGACCCTGCAGGCAATCGTATTATCCATCATGTTTAGCCGGTGATTAACACCAGGTTAGTGCATGGCTTCCTTAGCACTTTCAACCTCTTTCTTAGCATTCCCCACAAAGATCTGATCATCTATAATGATCACCGGACGTTTGAGGAAAGTGTATTCATCCAGGATCAACTGACGGTAGTCCTGCTCAGAAAGTGTTTTCTCTTTTAAGCCCATGCTTTTGTACTTAATGGCCCTGCGGCTGAATAGGGCTTCGTAGGAACCCACCATTTTTGCCATCTGGTCTATCTGGGATTCAGTAATAGGCTGGGTCTTGATGTTCTGGAGTTCTACGTCCTGGCCAGGGTTCAGTTCTTTAATGATGCGCTGGCAGGTACTACAGCTAGAGAGGTGGTAGATCTTTTTCATGGCGTGAATATAAGTGCTTCACTCTTCGACTCCGCTCCGAGTGACACCTAAAGTTAATTTAGATAATTACTTGTTACCCTGAGGGGCCCAAAGGGGTGCATCGAAGGAGACAAACGTCCAAACACCATCACACAAAGCTCCTCCGCTTCTGCTCCAGGTAAGCCCGCTCGGCCTGGTTTTGTACCAGGCCAATAGCCCGGTCTATATTTTGCAGGCACTTTTCCTTCTCCCCTTGTTTGTGGTAGTATTCCGCCAGCAGGCCGTAATAAAGGTAGGCACGCTGCTCCAGGTTTTGCGGATCAATGGCATCCAGCAGCTTTTTGCATTCCGCAGCTTCTCCACGCTGCAATTGCACCATGGCCATATTCAGACGCGTAAAGTCAGAGGGGTGGATCTGGTAAAGCATGGTGTACCAACGCAGTATGCGGTGCCAGTTAGTTTGCTGATACGTATTGGCTTGAAGGTGCTCAGAGGCAATGGCGGCTTCAAAATGATAGCGGGTATACCTTTCCGTTTCTACCGCACGGTTCATGGCCCGGTCACCCAATAGCATCAATTCACGGTCCCAAAGGGAGCGGTCCTGTTCTTCCAGGCTGATAATCTCTCCTGACTCACTTATTTTACTGCGCAGCCGGGCACAGTGAAAACAAAGCAAAGCGAACAAAGCGTAAACCTCAGGTGCCCGGGTATGCCGGTTGTCCATTAACATTCGGCTAAGACGTAAGGCTTCCCCACAAAGCTCCTCACGTATCAATATATCGGTTCTACCGGAATGAAAACCTTCATTAAATATCAGGTAGATTACTTTCAAAACCATTTCCAGGCGCAATTGCAACTCTGCTCCCTGCGGGATCTCAAAGCTGATGCCCGAGTCCTGAATGGTTTGCCGGGCCCGGGTAAGGCGCTTTTTCACGCTATCTTCTTTTAATAATAATGCTCCGGCAATTTCACTGGTGCTGAAACCTGAGATCGTCTTTAAAGCAAAAGCTATCTGATCTCCTGACTTTAAGGCCGGTTGACAGGCCGTGAAGATCATGCGCAACTGGCTGTCCACAATCTCACTGTCCAGGAATAACTCTTGCAGGGCAATACTGGATGGGCCTGATTCCAGCTTAGGAACCCGTTTCTTTTCGGCCTGCAGTTTACGGGTAAGGTCTACAATACGGTTTTTGGCGGCCTGCATCAGCCAGGCCTCAGGGTTGTCAGGCGGGTGGGTACGCCAGGCTTGTAAGGCTTTAATAAAGGTATCCTGGATGGCGTCTTCCACCGTTTCCAGGTTTTCCAACCCGAAGATGCGGGTTAATATGGAGACCATCTTTCCGTACTGGTGACGGAAAAGATGGTCTAATCCACAATCTGTCATGTGTTACATATTGTCAAACACCATTACCTCACGTACCTCCACGGTGCCGTTTTGGTCAAAATCCGGGTAATCCCTGGCAATTTCCAGAGCCTCGTCAAAGTTCTTAGCCTTTACTATATAGTAACCGCCAATAAGCTCCTTCACTTCAGAAGACGCTACATCGGTTACTGTCTGGTCCGGACCACTCATCCGCTTAATGGTGTCGGTCAGGGCATCGCCACCCACCAATATACCAGCTTTTTCCATTTTATTACCCCAGGTAAACCATTTGCCCATGCGTTCCTGCATTTCTTCAGGAGAAAGGTTGAGGTCTGCATAGCTGGGCCCGAGGAAGATCAACATAAAGTTTTTCATTGTGATTGGTTTTTAAAATTGAAATTAATTAAATGATTACTGATTTTTCATACTTATGACGAAACTGAAAAAGTCGGGGTGGACAAAAAGGAAGAAAATTTTTCCAGAGGACTTATTTTTGGATGATGATAACCATCCGGCCCTACCATCCTGATGACCTTAAAGCAGCACTAAATCTGCTGGACCTCAACACTCCAGAATATTTTGCCCCGGAGGAACGCCCCGGGTATGAAAAATATCTACGGGAAAGAGTTGGGGAAGATTTTGTGGTAGAAATAAACGGGAAAGTAATCGGATGCGGTGGGGTGTCTTACAAGGCGGATGGCCACACGGCTATGTTTTCATGGGCTATGATCCATCCGCAACATCAAGGTAAGGGTTTCGGCCGCAAACTAGGTGAATATCGCCTTAAGCATATCCGCTCGCAGCAACGCTTCAAAACAGTGGTCGTACGTACCAGCCAATTCACTTACGCGTTTTACCAAAAGCTGGGTTTTCAGCTTCAAAAGATGGAAAAGGACTACTGGGCCAGGGGCTATGACCTGTACTATATGGAGATGGAATTGAGGTAAAGAACGTCTCCTTCGATGCAGCCCCATGCAAGTTCGGTACACTAAGGATGACACTTAATGGATGAGGTCTATGGACCTTTCAATACAAAATTGCTATGATCGACCAGTCAAAGACACCCGAACAAGTGGCGTATTATCCAAAACATTTAGTGCAATAGGGCTTAGCCATAGCCTATTTCTTCGACTCCGCTCAGAATGACGGCTATAAACAGGGGCTATTTAGTTAAACAACTTCAAGATATCGTTACCATTGGCCAGCACGATCAAGGCCAGCAAAATGATAAAACCGGCTACCTGGGCATATTCCAGTACTTTCTCAGCCGGTTTACGTCCGGTGATCATCTCCCACAGCACAAATACCACGTGACCCCCGTCCAGGGCGGGTATTGGCAATATATTCAGGAAGGCCAGCATAATACTGAGGAAAGCGGTAAACGCCCAAAAGCGTTGCCAGTCCCAACTGGTGCTATACTGGTTGGCAATCATCAGAAAACCACCTACGTGCTTATAAGCCCCGGTTTCAGGGTTCGCAATAAGCTTAAACTGGCGCACATAGTCCGTTAGCACTTTACCGGATTTTTGGATCCCGGCCGGGATAGCTTCAAAGAAGCCGTATTTGCGATAACTGAAATCCAGATAACGATCTACCGGATAAGCCATCACACCCATGCTGCCCTTGTATTTTCCTTCCGCAGGGATCTGCAGTTGTGCTTCCTTTGATTCTCCATTGCGAACAAAGTTCAGGGTGATCTCCTGACCTTCCCTGCCCTTTAGGTATTGCGGATAATCGTTAAAATATGCCAGCGACTCTCCATTAATGCCGGTAAGACTATCGCCCACCATCAAGCCGGCTGCTTTAGCCGCTGAAGAATCCGCAACCTCAGCCACTACAAATGGTATTCGCACTCCAACCAGCGATTTCTGTGAATCAATGATCTGCGATTTTTTATCGGCTGAAATAGTGAACTCTTCCATCCGGCCGTTGCGTTCTACTACAATGTTTCCGTTGTCACCCAAAAGCACTTCCAGTGAGATATCAGAAAAGCGTTCTATTTTCTTACCGCCAACGGATACGATCTTATCACCATCGCGGAAACCCAGGGATTGCGCAGTACTATCAGCCGTTATGCCGTAGATGACGTTTTCATTAGGCAGGTATTCCTCACCGTAGTGCATCAGCATACCGGCATAGATTACCATGGCCAGGATCACGTTAACGGTAACCCCACCAATCATGATGATGAGGCGCTGCCAGGCGGGTTTGGAGCGAAACTCCCAGGGTTGCGGGGGTTGCTTCATCTGCTCCTTGTCCATGCTCTCGTCTATCATCCCGGCTATTTTCACGTAGCCGCCCAGGGGCAGCCAACCGATGCCGTATTCGGTTTCCCCTATCTTCTTTTTGAAAATGGAGAACCAGGGATCAAAAAAGAGATAAAATTTCTCTACGCGGGTTTTAAAAAGCTTGGCGGGTATAAAGTGGCCCAACTCGTGCAGAATGATCAGCAAAGAAAGGCTTAGTATGAATTGTGACGCCTGTATCAGAATGTCCATGTCTTCGTTTTAATCAACCGGGGTTTACAACGCAGGTTTCAACCCCTTAGTTTGAAGCCTGCAAATTTACGGTATCACTTTTACTTCTGGGTATAATATTTCAGGACCAGCGCTTTTGCTTTTTCCTGTACTTCCGGATCGGGGTCGGTTCGGGACATTTTAAGCAGGGTGTCCTTTAATTTCAGCTGGGCAGGCACGTTGAGGTTACCCGCACGTTTAAGCGCCATAACCCTTATCCGGGCATTGGGGTCATCCATGGCAATACCCAGGGTGGTGGAAAAAAGGTTGGTGTTGGAGGTACGGAACAGTCGCGTAAGGGCATCCATGCGCTCCTCCTCCGTTTGTGCGTTGGAAAGCTGGTACAGGTTGTACACGTCCGGGCGATTATCTTCTACGTAGCCGGGAAAATACTTGCCGGTTTCCACTCTTACGGCCTGTGGTGATGCGCTGGCCGGTATCTGAATACGATCTTCGGGGATAGCCTGGCTTACTCTTTCAGCACGTATAACCGTATCGCGCAGGTAAACCGTAACCTCCATGGGAATAGCAAATGCACGTACATAACCGGTGTCCTGCTTTATAATAATATTCTGAATGCCGTTGCTATAGCGGTAGCTAATGTCCAGGCGTGGTAGCGCAGAACTGTTCATCACAGATTCAGCCAGGTTAGTGTAAGCCGAAGAGTCCGGAGGGGTACGGGGATCGTAACCAGGGTAAAAGCCCTGTAGCCAAAGCGTGGTTTGGAGAGCCAGGAATTTTGGTGATACAAGTGTGTCATTTACGTGCTCCTCCAGATATTTTTGGGTAGCTAAAACAGGCCACAAAGATGATTCCTGGGCAGCCTGGTAGGTATACCCAAGATAGGTGGCGTATAAGCTGTCACCAGAAGAGGCCCTAAGCAGAAGCCAGTTTTGAAGATTGGTAAAAGGCGTGGATTGCCGGGAAGACAACACCTGCAAATCCGGGCTATGCGCGGCACTGAGGCTATCTGCTACCAGTAAAAGGCTATCATTAACGGAAAAACCCGTTTCCTCTTCCAGTATTCTCAAAAGCTCCGCGTTCTCATTACGCAGGTTCAGGGCACGTATGTCTGCTAGGTTCGTTTCTGAAAAACTGTATACCTCATCAATATCATCCAGTTCGTCTTCTATCAGGGCCCCTGTAATCAGGTAAAAGGATGGTGCCTGCATAGGTTCTTTACTGCTCCAGAAATGATGTGTTATATTCTTATCCACAACCCGGAACTCCGGCTCACCGATGGTAAAAACAGTGTAGTCTTCCGGCACACTTATATTTACCTGGAAAGTGCAGGCATCCTCTGCCCGGGAGGGAAAAAATAATCCACTGATGCCCAGGCCTGCCGGGTTATAGGCGTTAAACCCGTTGAGTGATAGTACGCCTACATTATTTCGGATATAAGCCTGGTTTTCCGGGTTACTAAGATTGATAGAGTACGCAAACGCAATGCTAATGCGTTCCGGGCGGTTTTGCCAGCTTCCCAGTTCCAATACGATCTCGTTACCTTCCCTGCGGAAAGGAATAAAGTCTTTCAGGCGTCCCTGGCGAATGCGCACGGAATAGAGGCTATCCGGATGAAAGTCCAGCCGCACCTCTTTTTCTTTAGGAGATACACGCAGGTCCGTAACGGCACACATATCCAGAATATCCGGAAATGTATCCGTGGCATAGATGGAAACCTCAGTATGCAATATGTCTACCGCCTGTCCCGAAAGCATGAAACAAGGAAGGAGGGGAAACAATAAAAAAAAGCATCTTTGCATACCGCTTTGCTGGCTAAAAGCGCAAAAATACTTGTCCACACTAAATTAGTACCATGTATAAGATAAAAGTTGGCGAAAAAGAGTACGATGTTCAACCCCAGCCCCACGATCATACGGCAGGCACGCTAAACGGAAAAGAATACCGCCTGGACCTCGTGAAGGAGCGCAACGGTATGCACCTTTTAAAGGACGATCAAAGCTTCCGCATCTCTTATATTGACATGGACTATGAAACCAAAACGTTTAGTCTGCAGGTAAATGGTAACACCTACACCGTAGAAGCGAAGGACCGCTTTGACCTGCTGCTGGAAGAACTGGGTATGGAAGACCTGGCCTCTTCAGCGGTGAATGATCTTAAAGCCCCGATGCCCGGCCTTGTTTTATCCTTGGAAGTAAAAGCCGGAGACACTGTAAGTAAAGGTGATGCCTTAGTGGTGTTGGAAGCTATGAAGATGGAAAACGTGCTTAAAGCAGCCAGTGATGCGGTGGTAAAAAATATAACGGTAGAAGTAGGTAAAGCCGTTGAGAAAAACCAGGTGCTGATCGAGTTTGAATAATGCCTAGGGATGTGCCACGGCAAACTCTCCGCTTACTTTATTGAGCGTAATGCTGCTGCCATCCGTATGGCGTAGCTCCAGTTGGCGGGCACTAAAGTCAAACTGAACGGTATTCTCGCCATTTTCATTTTCCTCGTACGCCTGTACATTGTTGAAGTTTAAAGATCCTACCACTCCCTCATAATTTGAAGTGTAAGCTTTCCCGGCACTATCGTAAAAGATAATTTCCACGGTACCCAGCTGCAGGGGGTCATACTCACGGACAGGCTGCTTTTCAAATTTAAAATCAAGATTACAATCCGCCACCACAAGCGGGCTGGTCACACGCACTTCCTTGAGAATGGTTTGGGTGCAACCTCCCTGAAACTGTATTTCGGCTTCCAGAATATTAGGAGAAAGGTCCGGAAAGAATTCCCATTTCCTGTTTATCACCAGGCCAGAGCCAACAGCATTCCCATTGAGCCTCCAGTGTACATTGGCAATGGTTCCCTTTATAGCTTGCAGGCTGGCCGCAAAATCCAGGTCCCGGGGATTGCTGAGGTTCATTATTGCCCTGCATTCGCCTGTCACATCCACAACCTGGGTGGTGGATGATTGGCAACCCACAGATGAAGTAGTACTTAAACGGGCTCCAAAAGTGGGGTAAGCATTCTCACTAACTTTTACGGAAGCCTCTGGTCCTACAGCCGTCTCGCCATTTTCAAGACTCCAGTTGTAAGTAGTGGTGGTATAGCTACTATCTGCTATGAAAGTAAGTTGATGCCAACCCAGGCGTTGTTTTTGACCAGACGGGTCTGAATAAGGCCAGGGAGCATTATCCAGTCCACTCAACACGTCAAAGGTTCCGGAAGCAGAAAGGGTATTGGATCCCCTGAGAATAATAGCAAAGGAATTAGCTTTATTTCCGGAAGCCGCCTCCAGCGAACCTTTCATGCTCACCACACCCTCCTTGCCCAACTCATAGCCGGTAATGAGGCCATAGCCGGCACCGGCATACCGTTGAAAGGGAGTGCCGTTTACCTCTCCGGTTACAAAGAATTCCACCGTATCATGATAATCAGAGGCAAGATCATCATTGCTTTTAGAGCATGAAAACAGCACTAAGCCTCCCAGTAAGAGGGTTATATTTTTTATCCGGTTGATCATTTTTCTAATACAAGCGGTAGCGGATAATGACCCTTGTGTTGGCATTCCGGTGGAATGGGCTCAGAAGTTCCGTTCTGTTGGGTGTAATATCCGTTAGACCGTACTTAAACTGCAGGCCAAGGCTAAGCTGGGGGTTGTAACGATAAAAATAAGATCCGGTAAAACCGTAATCCAAGGTGTTGAAATTAGGGCTCAGACCATTTTCCTTCTCGGTGGTTATCTCCACATTTCCCTTAAAAGGGTAGCGTGTGCGTTGCACTTCGCGGTTCACATTAAAAAGGGCTGAGGCGTAAGCCCCCACTCCTATCTGATGCTGAGGATTGATACTGAAGTTGGCGCCTATGGGCATTTCAAAATAATCCAGGCGCTGATGACGCACATCGGTACGGATCACCTCCTGCCCAAAGTTATAGAAAACACTATCCGAACTCAGGGTAATGCCGGTAGCAGTGCGGGCGTTGTAATTCAGGCCGGCTTCAAAACTCCAGCGCTGGGCAAAGCGATACGAATAATTGATCCCAAACAGCCAGCCGGTAGCCAGGCTTCCATCGTCAAAGGAGCGGGTAAAGTCGGGCCCGGCTTGTCCCCAAATCTCATGAGTACTTTCAAACTTCACCAAGGCTGCCGGGTCAATTTTGGGAAGTGGTGCAGGCTCCATTAAATAAGGACCTTCATCATAAGCCCGGTACGTATTATCCTCCGTTACACCTGCAGCCTGTGCCGCAACATTGGTAATGGGTCGGGATGATAGTTGCTCTATAGGCTCAAATGCTTCTCTTGAAGTACTTGCCTGGGCTGAAGCCCATTGTTGGGCATTGGCCTCCCCTTCAGCGGGCGTATTGTCTGCAATATTTTGATTAACCTCAACCGGTGCTGATGGTGTTTCCTTTTTAAGCTGATTTACATCTTCATTTGAAGAAGACCCGCCTTCATGGGTCACAATGGTACTTTCTGCAGGCTCCTCTGTGGCAGGTTCTTCAAACTCCCGGGTCGGACTTTTCAGCTCTTGCTGATCTTCCTGAGGTGTGTTCCCGATCCGCTCGATGATCTTGTTTTCATCCTGAACTACATTACTTACCGGAGCCGGTTTTAACCATACCGCTCCCATTACCAGAGCCCCAAACACCAAAATGGCCGCACTGCTCCACCAGAAGAAGCCCAGGCTTTTCTTATCCTTATCCAGCATAGCCTCCATAGCCTCCCAGTTTGAGGGATTAAACTCAAACTCACGGCTATGCAACTTGCCTTTAAATAATCTATCTAACTCGTTATCCTTCATAACAACATCGCCACATTATTCCTCAGCTTCTGTAGCAATTCCTTGAGCTTCTGGCGGGCACTGCTTAAATGCCATTTACTGGTGCCCTCGCTCATATTCAACTTTTCAGCAATCTCACGGTGATTGTAACCATCAATCACATAGAGGTTAAACACTTTTTTACTTACTGGTGGAAGCTGGTCAATAAGCCTTTGCAACTCTTCTGCATCAAATTTCCGATCGGCCTCATTGAAATCCATGCTTTGTACTGGAGCCACATTCATAGGCTCCTCTACGTAGTCCACCTTGTTCCTTTTATTTTTCCTGTAATCATCGATCACCGTATTGATCGTGATCCGCCTGATCCAGGCCTCAAAAGGCACTTTGTCATCGTACTTTTTAAGGTTTTTAAGGATTTTATAGAACGCCTTGTTGAGGAGAAACTCTGCATCTTCCTTGTTCCGTTCGTAACGGAAGCAGACGGAGAGAAGAATACCGTAGCATAACTTATAAAGCTCAAACTGAGCTTTTCGGTCTTCTGCTTTGCACAACTCTAAGAGTTCCTTCTCTACATTCATTAGTTAAATAAAACCAGGAAGGCGAATTTAACCATAATCCACCTTCCCGGTTGTAACCGAACAATATTTCACAGGTTAGCGACAATTATTAAAACCCGTAAGATTCGCTTCACCTTCATACACGTACTTTGAACACTTAGGGTTGGGTCCTGTGTGTGTTTTTTTTAACGTTCCCGGTGAGGTAAGGGCTCCAGGAAAATAAAAAGCCCCTCCGCAGAGGGGCTTAAATATATAGGGTACAGGTGTTTACTTTTAGTCCTGAAGGGTAACCTCAAACTGAGTGAGGCTTACAAATTCCTGTACGCGCTGGTGCATTTCCTCACGGGTGATCTGGTTGATACGTTGTACACCAAATTTCTCTACACAGAAAGACGCCAGTGCAGAACCGTAGATCACCGCACGCTTCATGTTTTCAAAGTCGATGTCACGGCTATGGGCCAGGAACCCGATAAAACCTCCCGCAAAGGTATCGCCTGCACCGGTGGGGTCAAAAACCTCTTCCAGGGGAAGAGCCGGGGCAAAGAATATCTCGCCTTCACCAAACAGTAGCGCTCCGTGTTCTCCTTTTTTAATGATCAGGTATTTAGGGCCCATGGTAGCGATCTTCTTGGCCGCTTTCACCAGGGAGTATTCACCGCTGAGCTGACGCGCCTCTTCATCGTTAATGGTCAGTACATCAACCTTCTTCAATACCTCCATCAGTTCATCCCAACTGTTATCCATCCAAAAGTTCATGGTGTCCAGCACCACTAATTTCGGACGGGTCTCCATCTGGTCCAGAACCTTCATCTGAACGGCCGGGGTCAGGTTACCCAGCATCAGGAATTCCGTATTGCGATATGCTTCCGGGAGTACGGGGTCAAATTCAGCGAGTACGTTCAATTGTGTATCCAGCGAATCGCGGGTATTCATGTCATTGTGGTACTTGCCTTTCCAGAAAAAAGTTTTTCCGCCTTCCACCACACGGATACCACGGGTATCGATCTGGCGTTTGTGGAAACGGTCCATATATTCTTCCGGGAAGTCCTCGCCAATAATGGAAACCAGCTGAATATCATTCATAAAATTGGACGCTGCCAGCCCGGCATAGGTGGCAGAACCGCCCATTATACGGCCCGATTCACCAAAAGGAGTGATCAACTCATCAAAGGCTACCGTACCAACAATTAAAAGGCTCATATTATTCTTTTGAAATTTGCGACAAATATTGTGTAATTTCGAGAAAGGTGCTAATATTGCAGCCCTTTTTAAGGGAAATATATTCCTCCTTAGCTCAGTTGGTTAGAGCATCTGACTGTTAATCAGAGGGTCGCTGGTTCGAGCCCAGCAGGGGGAGCAAGAAAAGCCCGCACACTGTGCGGGCTTTTCTTTTATAAGCTATTTCCGGGTTATCTTGTGGCCAAAAGCAAGCCTCCATATTCTTAAGTACTTTGAACATCAAGGTAAAAAAACTCCACACCATTCATAAGTTCAGGCATGCCTTAAGTGAAGGTGTTGTAACCCGCTGGTTGAACAAACAAATCCCTTTTTCCTACACCATTAAGTCGAGGCTCAAAATCGGTATGTGCTTAGGTGGAATCCTGGCATTTATCATTATTGTGCTTGAGCCCTTTGATACCAACCAGTTTGAATCGAATTACAGATACCTGTTGCTATCCGGCTTTGGTGTAATTCTATCCATACTCTATATAATCCACAGTGCGCTGGAAAAATGGTATTTCCAAATATTTAATGTCGCCTGGTCGCGGAAGCATGAGCTTGGGTCTGTTGTTTTGTACGTGCTTACATCTGGCACCATCCTTTTTTTATACAACTACCTGGTGGTAAACCAAACCTCGTACGTTTTTGAAAGACACCTTTGGTATTATGCACATATCGTACTACCCATGAGTACTTTTATTGTTGTTCCCTTTCTCTGGCTGCGCAATAGATTTGGTGAAATACAAATTCCTCTGGGCAAAAATCTGGTGGTTATACAAGGAGAATTGAACGATGAAAAATTGCTCCTGAAAAAGACGCATCTCATCTACATTAAGGCAGAGCAAAACTACATCCGAGTATGCTATCTTGATGAAGGTACTTGTTTGGTTTCCACTCTGCTGAGATCCACCCTATCCAAATCCCATGCGCAAGCGCCTTTCCTGATACAGTGCCATAAATCGTATTTAGTCAACCCTATGAAGGTAAAGGAAATCACCGGAAATTCGCAGAAAGCAAGAATTTCGCTTTCAGACACCCTTGATGTTGTACCCCTTTCTAAATCATTTTACAAAAAGATAAAAGAAGAATTATCGTCTTATCACAAAGCCTATCGGTTAGTCACAACTGATCGGTAACAAGCGCTCGATTGACTTTATTTGGACCCATGAAAATTATTCTAGCCATTAAAGTAACCGTGAGCGCTCTTCTATTGCTTGGGGCCACTACCAGCCTGGGGTTTAAAAATCACTCTGAATCCTCCACTCCTATTCCCAACAGTCTCTATCATTGGAAAACTAATATTGAACTGGGGGGTGGTTTTGTGCTGACCACCTTTTTGACTGCTGAGAAAACGGAAAATCAAATTAGCATTAGATCTCCTAAAAATGCAGATATACGGGTTTTTGGGAGGTTTAAGTCCTATTTGGGAAGGCTGTTAGGCAAACTACCAAGTAAGGGAACATTCATTCGGATTGAGGGGACTATGAAAGAGGATAGCATTTCGGGAAAGGCCTTTATAGCGGTGATGGGCGAGTTACAGTTTAAGGGTGCGCTCAAGCATGATTCCATTTCAGGCTACCTGCTAAAAAACGACACCCTTAAGGTTGGAAAACTCTCTGGAAAATTAAGTGATGAATCCCGACTAAATTACACGCAGCTGTACTCTCAAACCCTGAGGCTTGTACAAGAGCATATCTACAACAAAGATGTGTTAATGAGCAAGAAGTGGATGGGGTTTCAGCAAAATTTCAAATCTCTTTGTGCTAAGGCTCAAGATGACTTAGAGCTCTTTATTGGATTTTCAACCTACCGCTCAAAACTTCCTTTTAGCCATTTTTACCTCATTATGCAGGAGGAACAAGACTCCGATACCATTGCAAGTGAAAAGGCTGTACATTTTGAAGAAAAACCCAATGGCATTGGTTATTTGAAAATTGATAATTTCTCCACATCTGCAGAGGAATTGAAGGAGATCATGCCCCGAATTGTAGAGAAAGCGTATCCGCATTTAATTGTGGACCTTAGAAATAACTCTGGTGGCGGGGTAGAAGCTGCCTATGCCTTTGCAAGCCACCTTGTAAACACCAACACAGATATTGGGTATTTCACCACCAACAGGTTTAAGTTTGAAAGCTTTGACACGAATACCTTCAATCAATTACCTGAAGTTGAACCGGAAACCACCGAAGGTTTTATAGCCTACCTTATGCAAAATGACGGGGCAAAAATGATTGTTAAGGCCCACCAGAATGAAATATTCTCAGGACAACTTTACCTCCTGACCAATTCCAATACCGCCAGTACCTGTGAACCTATCGTTTACGTGCTTAAAGCGCTTGAAAATGTTACGGTGATAGGTGAAAGCACGGCTGGGGCAATGCTCAGCGCCAATTACTTTGAGCTTTATGGCAAGTACAAATTGGTTATCCCTATTGCCGATTTCTTTACCATGGATGGGGAAAGGTTAGATGGTGAGGGGGTTCAACCGGATGTTCTGGTAGCATCGGACAGTGCTATGGTAAAGACTTTACAGCTAATTCAAGGGCATTAGATTAGCTCGTGAAGAGATTAAAGTCACGGATTACAAATCAGCGCGAGCGAGGACGGATTGTGTTAATTATAAAGGCTTAAGCAATCAAGGGTAATTTGAATGCAGGAAATGGCCAGGACCCTTTTTTGATATATCGAACTCACTTACCCAAGAGGATTTGAAGCTCTTCGTGCGGATTTCCCGTGCTTTCATCCTTTCATGAAAATGCCATAGCCTCTACCTGCAACTACCCCATTCTTGGCAACTACGCTTTTAAATTTTTGAATATACTTTTAACTCTTTTGCTCTAACATTTTAACCAGCAGAGTATATACGAATGGAATAGGTTAATTGTTATAAATTCCCTTATAAGCCATTTCTTGCATCGCTTAATTGATCCTGGGTAAAGGAAACCAATAAATGGTCATTTCTGGCGAGCATTTGTGGTTCCACTATCGCCAACAAGTACTTTACTTATTAGCCGTACCATTATTCTCACAATCCCTTTCGTCTACCTGTTTCAGCTTGTCGCCACTGAGAGGCTTGTTCATATAGTCATATACATAGGGGCTTTTTGCTGCACGCTGGCGGTCTTCAGGGTGGGCTGATGTGGTAAGCATCATTATAATGCACTTTCGTTTCATCTTTTCTGCCAGTCCGGCATACGCGTCTAAAAACTCAAAGCCGTTCATCTCTGGCATGTTGATATCCAGAAAAATAAGGTCCGGTAATTTATCTTCCTCGTCTGCGTGGGCCTCCAGGTACTCCATGGCTTTTATGGCGGACTCCACAAGGATCACGTTCCTTGCAAATGAGAACTTTTCTATTACGCGCTTTCCTACGATGAGATCTATCTCATTGTCGTCTACAATCATTACGTTGTCGTGCATAATCATGGCTTTAAAGTGATCTGCTTACTAAGTTAGGTAAGGTTAATGTAAAACACGTGCCTTTATCCAATTGAGATTCCAGTTGGAGACTTCCTCCCAGTTTTTCCACGGTTTCCTTCACAATATATAATCCAAGGCCAGACCCGGCCGCCTTTTGAGAAACACGGTAAAACATATCAAATATCCGGTCCTGTTTCTCTTTGGCAATGCCAATACCATTATCCCTGATGGTTATGATGGCTTCCGCTTCATTTACCTTCACATCAACCTCCACAAATGGTTCTTCTGCACGGGGGTTAGAGTAGCGGATGGAATTGGAGATGAGGTTATTCAGAATAACGGTACACCGTGTACTGTCTGAGTAAAACTCCGCATCTTCCCGTACATTGGTTTTCACGACTACCGGCTTCCCGGCCGAGGGCATATACTTCAGGTTATTCCGCACCTCTTCCAGCTTATCTTTAAAATCGATTTTCCTGGAATGCAGCTCCATTCTTGAATTCCGGGAGTAATCCAGGATATCAGCTATGAAACCGTCCAGTTTATTGATACTTTCCTTCAGAAGTTCTACATCCGAAGTCAGCTCATCATTCATATCCTCGTATTCCATCAGGGAGATAATCCCGAGCATCGATGAAAGGGGAGCGCGCAGGTCATGAGAAACGCTGTAAACAAAACGGTCCAGTTCATTATTGGATTTACGGAGCTCCTCGTTGGAGGCTTCAATGGCCTTTTCGGATCGTTTTCGTTCTGTAATATCCCTGAAGTTTACTACTATACCGTTTACTGCAGGAACATGAAGCAGGTTTGTGGCATAACCTTCACACCAAAAATAGCTGCCATCCTTTTTTCTCTTACGATATTCTGCCTTGTAAGCCTTGCCTGGGTTTTTGAGCACTTTTTTCATGTGCTTCTTCATCCCGGGTATATCCTCAGGGTGAAAGAGATCAAAGTAATCTCCAAGCGGTAACTTATCTTTACCATAACCCATAATCCGGTAAAAAGAGTCACTGGCATAGGTGTTCTCGAAGTTTGCATTCACGATAAGAATGGCGTCCGAGGCGTTTTCGATCATGGAGCGAAAACGATATTCGCTGTTTTTCAAAGCTATTTCAGCCTCTTTCCTTTTGGTAATATCACCCGTAACCCCATCCAGCCTCACCAGCTTTCCGTTTTCATCAAGGGTGGGCTTAAGCTTACTTTCCAGCCATTTGATATTCCCTTTTTTATCCCGTATCCGGTAGATATTTACAATAGACTCTCCGCGTTCCAGGTTGGGCTGTTTTGCCCATATCTGAGCCCGGTCTTCCTCCAGTGTCACCTCGATCCACAGGTCCGGATTATCCATGAATTCTTCTACGGAGTGCCCATAGACCTCTTTACAGGATGGGCTTATTTGTATAAGCCTATATACAGTAGTGTCTACGGTAAAAAAACACTCCTGCATATTCTCAAAAAGTGTTTTCAACTCGTAGTTGATCCTTTGTATTTCCTCTTCTGCCGCCTTTCTTTTGGTGATATCCTGGATAGTTCCAATGATCCTTATAGGGTCATCCCCATTAATAATTATTTCCGCGCGCTCCCGTACCATTTTTGTGGTCCCGTCCTTCAGTATGATGCGGTGCTCTACATCATAGCTTCCTGAGGCATGTATAGCTTCCCGCACGGCTTCCTGTATGGCGACTGCTTCTTCAGGAGGCACACAGTCATAGAGAAGGGACACTTTAACCTCCTTTGGCTCGGGCTTCATACCAAATATGTGAAACACCTCATCGGAGCAGTATAAAGGATTGGCATCCAGGTCATCGGTGTTAATAATTGTGATTTCCCAGCTTCCAATATGAGCTATTTTCTGAGAGGCTTCCAGGTGTGCGGCACGCTGTGCCTTTTCGCGCTCTGCGGCCTTTCGCTGATGGGTTTCATTTTTCAAGGTCTCTGCCAGCTGGGAAAGTTTCCGAAAATCAGTCTCTCCATCCATAAACTCATATTCTGACTCATTCAAGGCCTGCAAAGACTCTTGGAGTTGGGTAAAAACCTGCCGGTTTTCCTGTTCTGCTTCTTTCATAAGGTTACTGTTCCGCTCCTTCATCTCGGCAGAGTTGATCTCAATGGAACCCTCCAGGAGTTTACGGACCCTTTCATGGTGATCGTACGATTCACTTATCACCTCCAGAAGGGCTTCAAATTCTTCAGGAAGATTAGGGTTTTTTCCCAAATACTTGCTGACCTGATGTTGTAATAATTTGTTCATCTCTTATTCTTCCCTAATTACAGTTATTGTTATCGTTTGATTATGCAATTCACACCTCAGGAAAACTCCCTCAAACCAGCAACAAGCTTACTACCGTTCACCGGCAGCACGTCTGAAATTACCGACACACTTTTCAGGACCTCCGTTTTAAAGTGGGAAGCCAGCTGACTATCGCCACAACCGTTTTTAGAGCCACTCACCGCAATACTTGTGGTTATATGCTTTGCTTTCTCAATCGGTAAATTATTATGACAGGTTTTATCTTCAAGGGGGCTTTTACCTCTATATAACAGTATTCATTGAAAGTCTTCTGGCTTTAAATGTGCTTGTTTTATAGTCTCCCGGCTTTCGCTGCAGTAAGAAGTTTTTTCTTGTTCTGACCTGATTATGCTTCTCTTTTAACGCCCTATGCAATATTTCTTTCTTAAAAAGAACCCTACAAATAGTAAATGTAGGGAAAAACCTACTAAATTTGTGTGGCCTGACTCTTTTATTATATAGCAGTTACGAAAATAGATTTGTGAAATTAAGAGATGCTATAGGCACGTTTTAACTATAATGTACTCAAGCTATAATTTTCCCGATGATTTAGCCTATATTCTAAGCTGTTATCAGGACTAATAAGTTAGTATACGAAAAGCGCATGAACTACTTACAAGAAGAACTTTACACGCTGATTAAAGAAGACAGCCATGTTTTCGATTTTTTACAGCGATCTGCACTTGATGGTTTATGGTACTGGGATATTGAAAACCCGGATAATGAATGGATGAATAATACCTTTTGGGAAACTTTAGGATATGACCCCAATGAAATGCCTCATAAAGCATCTGCCTGGCAAAACATCATCTTTGCGGAGGATGGGGAGGCTGCCCTGCAACAGGCCCAGGCTCATTTTGCAGATCCGTCACGCCCGTATGACCAAGTAGTGCGCTATCGCCATAAAGCTGGCCATACCGTCTGGATAAGATGTCGTGGCCTGGCTATCCGGGACTCCGGTGGAAGGCCCACCCGAATGCTGGGCGCACATACCGACATAACCGATCTGAAAAGGAAGGAGGAGGAGCTATCAAAAATTAAGGACCTTCTCGAAAAATCAAATAAGGCAGCCCGTATTGGTACCTGGGAAGTAAATCTGCTTACCCAAACTCCCTACTGGAGTTCGGTTACAAAATCCATCCATGAAGTACCGGATGATTACGAACCAAAGCTGGATACGGCCATTAATTTTTTTAAAGACGATGACAGCCGCACCCGTATTACCAAAGCGGTGAGCATTGCCATTGAAACCGGCAAAGAGTATGACCTGGAACTGCAGATTGTAACCGCTAAAGGCAAAGAAAAGTGGGTTCGTGCCATTGGGAATACGGAAACACGGAACGGTGAATGCGTTCGCCTGTATGGCACTTTCCAGGACATCCACGAAGCCAAATTAGCTGAACTGGCCCTTAAAAAAAGCCTTGAAACCAACCGGATCTTTGTAGAGCAGGCCCCAAACGCTATTGCCATGTTTGACACCGATATGAGGTATATGGCAGCATCACAGAAGTGGATGCAGGATTATGGCCTGGAGGGAGTTGAGGTTATCGGGCGATCTCATTATGATGTGTTTCCCGAAATTGGTGAAGACTGGAAGCAAATTCACCGGGAATGCCTGAAAGGCACCATCAATAAAGCAGACGAAGCATTTTTTAAAAGAGCGGATGGCAGCGAACAGTGGCTGACCTGGGATGTAAGGCCCTGGTATCGTTCTGAAAACGAAATTGGCGGGTTGTTGATGTATACCGCAGATATAACGGACCGTAAAGTGGCGGAGCTACAGCTCCGCGAAAGCAGGGCGGAACTGCAGCAAACGCTTGGTAAGCTGGAGGCTCTGTTTCATTCTTCAACCCAGGTTTCCATCATCAGTACAGATCTGGAGGGGAACATTACGGCTTTTAACCGTGGTGCAGAAAACCTTTTGGGTTATACCGCTGAAGAAATGGTGGGTAAACAAACTCCAGCCATTATCCATGACGAAGAGGAGGTTATTGCGCGGGGAAAGGAACTAAGCCAACACTTCAATAAGGAGATTAAAGGTTTTGATGTTTTTGTAGAACACGCCCGTCAAGGTCGTCACGAAACTCGGGAATGGACGTATGTGCGGAAAGATGGGTCGCGCTTTCCGGTTCAGCTGGTGGCCACTGCCATCAGCAACAGCGATGGAGAAATAACCGGTTTCCTGTGTATTGCTACGGATATCAGCAAGATTAAGGAAGTAGAAAAGGAAATGGCCATGGTTCTGGATGTTACCAATGATCAGAACAGGCGCCTTTTGAACTTCGCTCATATTGTTTCGCACAACCTGCGATCCCATTCCGGCAACCTCAGCATGACCATGGAGTTCCTGCAAAAGGAGGAAAATGAAGAAGCCCGCCAGGAGCTTTTCGAGATGTTGCAACTATCCGTAAATAACCTGCAGGAAACCGTTAAGCACCTGAATGAGGTAGTGGCCATCAATACCCGCATTGAAGAAAATATGCAGGAAGTAAGCCTCAACAAGCATCTGAGAGGAGCCATCAGTAACGTTCACGCCTTGCTCAAATCAGCCGAAGGAGAGATCGTTAACCATGTGAAAGACGGAACAAGCATAATGGCTGTACCAGCCTACCTGGACAGCATTCTCATTAATTTCCTGTCCAACGCTATAAAGTACCGCTCCCCAGAGCGTGACCCCATCATCACACTTACGCTTACCGAAGAAGATGGGCGTGTGGTGTTGGCCATTTCAGATAATGGTATCGGCATTGACCTGGAACGGCACGGGCAGAAGTTGTTTGGCATGTACAGGACGTTTCACGACAATAAGGATGCGCGAGGAATTGGTCTCTTTATAACCAAAAACCAACTGGAAGCTATGGGTGGAATGGTAAAAGTATCCAGTACCGTAGGGCAGGGTACTACCTTTTCCCTCTCCTTCCGCAAGGCCCCTGCTAATTCATAAATAGGGATGTACCGCACGAACATCATCTCACCGCATCCCTTATATTTGACATTCACTCAAACCAAAGTATACCTGACTTGAACGAGGATTCATCGTTAACCAGAAGATTTTCCCGCTTTATTTCCGGGCCCGAAGAGGTCCTCCTGGAAAACAAGATCTTTAACACCGCTGCCTTTACCTTTGCGGTGGTTACTGTGGTTATTGCGGTGGTTACATTGAATCATACCCACCAGGGGACGCTGTATTTACCTCTGGCGCTGGCCCCGGTAGTCTTCAGTATCTTTTTCTATAACGCCCGCTTCCGGGAGCATTTCCGGAGTACGTCCTATTTCTTCATAATCTTCAGCCTGGCGTTTTTTGATTACCTATGGTTTATTGTGGTAGCCTTTAACCCGGCCGTAGACCTGCTTTTTTTGCTCATCCTCACGCTGGGGCTTACCATACTCCCGGTAAAACAGCACTTATTGTTTACCTGTATTTGTGTGCTCAATATTTTGTTGCTCAACTGGCTGGCCCATCTTTTCCCGCACTGGATATACTCCTATGATGATTCCACCACATTTATACAGTACCTGAAAGCCCATGTATTACTGATATCCTGCATTATTCTCATTGCACTGGTGATCGCTTATTTCAAAAGGGCTTATGAAAAGGAGCGGATGGGATCGAGCCTGCAAAACCGCCAGCTCAGCAACATCAACCAGGCATTGCAACACCGCAATGAACACCTTGAAGGTCTGGCGCGTATGGTGTCCCATAACCTGCGCTCCCCCATTGCAGGAATGAAAATGCTGCTCAACCTGTATGAGCGTATGGAAACCCCGGACCAAAAGGAAGACATTGTGCAGAACCTGAACGAGGGCGCCTTCCAACTGTTCGACATGGTGGAAGACCTTTCGGCCATTATGCTGGATTATAAAGAGCTGAACAAAGAAAAAGAACCCATTGAATTACGTGAGGTAGCGGAAACCGTACTTACCCAGCTCTCGGGACAGATCCGCTCGACCAAGGCAGAAATAGAACTCGATTTCCGTGAGTACCAGGATGTGATCTATTCCAAAACCTACCTGGAAAGCATTTTCCTGAACCTCATCTCCAACGCGCTGAAGTACCGTTCTCCTGACCGGAAACCCAAAATTAAAGTGCGAAGTTACCTGGATAAGGGTAAAGTAATGATCTCGATATGTGATAACGGTCTTGGCCTCGACCTAAGTCAGCACCGGGAGCAGCTGTTCAAAATGTATAAGACCTTTCACCGCGATAGCGGGGCAGACAGCAAGGGGATCGGCCTGTTCATCACCAAAAACCAGGTAGAAATGATGGGTGGCAAAATTACCGTGGAAAGTCAGCCTGATGTTGGCACTACTTTTTACGTGGAATTATACCGGGTTTAAGATATTTTGCCCAGCAGTATTTTGCGGTTGGAGCGGCTTACCGGCAGGTTAAAATACTCTCCAATGGCATAGCCCTCCACCACTTCTTCTACTTTCTTAAGATTGAGAATATAGGACTTATGCACCCGCAGGAAATCGTCCTCGGGTAGTTTGGCCATAAAAGCTTTCATGGTGCTATGCACCACGTAATTTTTAGTGGCTGTTACCACCTTTACATAATCGCCCATAGCCTCCACATATTCTATCTCGGCAGCGCGGAGTTTTACCAGTGAATTATCGGACTTTATGAAGATATGGTCATCTTCCTTGGTGCGAAAAAGGTTGTCTTCGTAAAAGCGGGCGCGATCTACCGATTGCGCAAATCGTTTGATATCAACGGGCTTGGCCAGAAAATCGGTCACATCGTATTTAAAGGCTTCAAAGGCGTATTTCTTTTCGGAGGTTACAATAATTACCTGTGGCACATTGCGGAAGGTTTCCAGGAACTCCAGACCAGACATTTCCGGCATTTCCACATCCAGGAATATCAGATCCACCTCCTTCTTATCAAGGGCAACCTTACCCTCAATGGCATTGGAGTAACTCCCCAGCAGACGCAAGCCCTGGGTCTTGGAAACACAGTTCCTCAGCATGTCCCTGGAAATGGGATCATCATCAATGATAATACAACTCAGCTCGGTCATACGGTGAAAGTTCAAGCAAAATAAGCAAAACCTTACATTCTTTATAAATCTTTTTATGAACTAGCTTAGTATTTGAGCCAACGGGCGCAGACTTTTTACCTTTGGACCATGCGCATTGATAAATTCCTGTGGTGTATACGAAAATTCAAGACCCGGAGCCTGGCTACTGACATGGTTCGCAAGGAGCGTGTTTTGATCAATGATGAAATAGCCAAGCCTTCGCGCACGGTAAAAACGGGTGACGAGCTTACCGTTAAGAAGGAGGGAATATCCTACTCTTTTAAGATCCTGGACATTCCCAAATCACGTATGGGTGCCAAGCTGGTGGATCAATACATACGCGATACCACCCCTGCCACAGAACTGGAAAAAGCGGAAGTGATCAGTATGATGAAAACCTTTAACCGGAAAAAGGGCACAGGGCGTCCCACCAAAAAAGATCGCAGGGATATTGACCGCCTTAAGGGCTGAGCAGTTTTTGCATTACTTCCAGCAGGGTATCGGGTAGAATGGTATGGCCTCCCTTGAAGCGGGTAAGCTGCAGTTGAAAACCTTTCTCCTTCAAAAAAGCCAGATGTTCCTCCAGGCGTTCTTCGCTGATAAATTCATCCCCGGTGCCCGCCACCATATACAATGGAAGCTTGCGCATGCGCTCCAGGGCGGCTTTAAAATCAAGATCGGGTGGAAAGGCCCCGGCCCAATTGACCATATAGTCAAAAGGGTGTGCTGAATGGGCCAGCCACCGGCAAGCTGTAGCTACGCCTTGCGAAAAGGCCAGCAGACCGATGGTGGGTGGCTTATCCATTTTGTTGAGTACCTCTTCATATACCTGGTCCAGCATGCAACAATAATCAGCAATATCGTTCAACCGGTCTTCTTTGGTCATCCAGCTTGCTCCCACCCGTTCTTTATTTTCCGGCAGGTAAAAACGATGCATGCCTTCGGGGGCTACAAAGAGAACTTTCTCCAGCTCGGGAAGCTGGAATTTACGGATGAAATAGGATGCTAATTGCCCGTATCCATGCAATACAAAACATAGTTGTGAATAGGACCTTGTAAGCGGTCCACTCAGATAGTAGCGCCCGGTTTTCCGGAATTTGAAATAGTGTTCGCTCAAGCCTTGAAATCAGCCTTACGCTTCTCCAGGAAAGCGGTTGTTCCTTCCTTAAAATCATCGGTGCCAAAACACTTTCCGAACTCTTCGATCTCTACTTTAAAACCATTGATCCCGGTCTTGAACCCGGCATTTATACTGCGTATGGCACTTTGTATGGCCTGGGGTGAGTTCCTGATCATTTTAGCGGCCATAGCCTTGCAGGCTTCCATCAATTCTTCGGGGGCCGTTACCTGGTTTACCAGGCCTGTTTCATAGGCCCTGTCGGCCTTTATCATCTCTGCGGTACAAATCATTTCCATAGCGCGGCCTTTGCCTACCAGGTTGGCCAGCCTCTGTGTACCCCCATAGCCGGGTATCACACCCAGCCCGGTTTCCGGAAGACCCATACGGGCATTGGACGAAGCTATACGTACATGACAGGCCATAGCCAGCTCCAGGCCCCCGCCCAGTGCAAAACCATTAACGGCCGCAATTACCGGTTTATTCAGGTTTTCCACCAGGTCAAATAGTATTTCATGGCCACGGGCGGCCAGTTCAGTTCCTTCCTGCACGCTGAAATCTGCAAACTCCTTGATGTCTGCACCTGCTACAAAGGCTTTTTCTCCACTGCCGGTAAGGATAATTACCCTTACTTCCTGATCACTCTCCAGCGCTTTAAAGGCTGTATTCAACTCTTGTATGGTTTCCCGGTTCAGGGCGTTGAGCTGTTGTGGCCGGTTGATGGTGATGGTGGCTATTCCGTTTTCTTTCTCCTGGGTGAGATTGTTAAAGGACATCTGGCTATTATTTTAATTCGAATACTACGTTTACACGGGCTGAAATCTGCAACTCTCCGGGGGCAATGCTAGCCCGGGACTCATCCATTTCCATACTGGATTTGAACGCTATAGGAACCGGCCCCGATTCAACAATACGGTCAGAGATATGAACAGCACTGCCTATTTGCTGGTTGAGCTGGGAAGCCAGGAAAATGGCTTTTTCCTTTGCGTTCTTCACTGCCTTAGCCAATAGTTGTTGCTCCAGTTTTTCTCTTTGAGAAGATTCAAAGCGTACGCTGCCAATACCGTTTACACCCTTCTCCATAAGATCTACAATTACGTTTTGATAGTCCCCTATATCTTTCAGCACAAAACCGATATTCTGGGTAGCTATGTATTGATAGGTTTCCTTGTTGTAATCTATGCGTTGGGAGCGCAGGTTCACATAGTTGGTTTCAATGGAACTGATGCCGGTTTTTGATTTAAGATAACTTAAGGCCTGTGCTGCCGCCTGTGACGTTTTGGTCTGGGCTTCCTTGGGCGTACTTTCTGAATTCTCAATAATGATCTGGATGATCACCTGATCAGGGTTCAATACTTGTTCTGCCGTGCCGATCACGTCAATGGTAGGTTGTGAACTGCCGTTTTGCTGGGCGATAGCCTTGCTACTGCTCCAGGTAAGTAAGGCAAAGGCTGCCAGCCATTGCATTGTTTTCATAAGGTGTTATTTTTAGGTGCCGGGTAAAGATATGTAAAAGGTAGTGCCCTTACCAAGCTCTGTCTCAAACCAGATCTCCCCGCCAAAGCCGTTGATAATGTTCTTCACCATGGCCAGACCCAGGCCCATACCTTTGGTTTTGGTGGTAAAACGGGGTTCAAATATCTTATCCTTTTGTTCATCGGGAATGCCTGATCCGTTATCGCTCACTGATATCAGTACGGTATGGTCCTCCCGCTTTTTCATACCAATGCGGATCTCCGGCTCCCGCTCTTCCGGTACCGCTTGTATAGCGTTATTAATGAGGTTGTTCATCACCCGTACCAGCTGATCTTTATCCCCTTTCAAAAGAATATCCTTATCCTCGGTGTGGAATTGAATATTATACTCGGGATACAGGGCTGCAGTGCGCTGAATGATCTCCCTGGCCCCAAACTCTTCTGACTTGAGCTCCGGCATGCTGGCAAAGCGGGAAAAGGCTTCGGCTATACCGCTCAAGGTATCGATCTGGGAGATCATGCTCTCCGTAAATTCCCTCAGCTTTTCGGACTGTTCGGTTTTCAGGGTCTTCTCCAGGTGTTGCACGTTAAGGCGCATAGGAGTCAGTGGATTCTTGATCTCGTGGGCCACTTGTTTGGCCATTTCGCGCCAGGCACTTTCCCGCTCTGTTTTGGCGAGGATGGCAGCACTGGCCTCCAATTCTTCCAGCATGCGGTTGTACTCGTCCACCAAAGCCCCTATTTCATCGTCAAATTTCCATTTTAAGGGCACATTGGTCTCATTAATGCGTATACTCTTCAACTTTTGCCCAACGGCCTTTAGAGAGCTTGTAATGTAGTTGGACAGGAAATAGGCAATTACCCCCGCAATGATAAACAGGAAGAAATAGGTCTGGCTGAGGCGCATCAGAAATTTCTCCTGGTCCTTTTCGTGAATGGACTTCGTGTCAAAATACGGGAGGTTTATAATGGCAATAGGTTCATTGTTAGAGTTATGCACATAATCATAGGTGGAAAGGTACTCCATGGTGTCCGTTTTGCGCTTTACCAGCAGCTGCTCCGGTTTGCGCTCTATGGCATTGAGCATGGTACGCCCCAGTTTATCCGGAACAATGTGATTTTCATGCAACTCGGGATTACTGGATATCAGCATATCGCCACTAAGACTGTAAATGTTAATATCCAGGCTATTGATATTGGCCAACTCACAGATCTTGGTATCAAAGAGCATAACAATACTATCCGTCTCAGCCCCTATGCTCTCATCCCTTAAAAAGTAGTTGATGGATTCGTTGATGGCGTATTCCTTTCGCTTCAGACGCTCCTGGTGGTACAGCTCATTCTCATTCTTGAAATGCTGGAAATAAATGGCCCCGGTGATGAAGAAGCTCACCAGTATGATCAACAGCATCGACATGAAGATGCGGGCCCGTAATGTGAGTTTGAAGCGTTTCAAAAAGCGCGATTCGTTAGATAAAGCTTTATGCTATCAAATCTAACGCCATTTTAATTAACATTACTTAACGCGGATTCTGTACCAGGGTTGAATCTTCAATGACCACAATAAGATCCTGATCATAGTCCAACTCATAAACTTCCTGGGTTTGAAGGTAGACGCTTCTTGAGCCACTTACCATATAGAATTCAAGCCTTGACCGCTTAGGCCATTTTTTTCTTTTGTCCTTAATAACTAATTGCTCCGAGTTTTCACCCGGTAACAAATATTCACTCATACCATACTCATCAAAGCTTATGCTCTCAATCCTCACGTTGGATAGCTTATTCTGAACCTCAATGGTCCCCTCTTCACAGCAGGCCACTGTTATCCCTAAAATCACCAGGAACTTTAACGTATTCTTCATGATACCGTAGTTATAATGCTATTTCAAATTCCCCGATAAAGGCACTGGTACTGTTTTCTGTCACGCGAACCCATTCGGTAATATTGGCCCTTACGGTAGTTATACCACCATCCGCGCGCCTGATCTTAAATTTGGGTACCTCTGCAATATAGTCGCCTGGTTTTAAGATGTGCAGGCTATTGATAAGGCCTGCAAATTCACCAGCGGTCTGCAAGGTGTCTTCGGGAAGTGCATAAGGGGCAATAACCGCATATTTTACTTCACTGTTACTAACCTTATACCCTTGAAACGTAGTGGGGTCATAGGATTGCGCATCAATATCCAGCGAGGCAAACTCTCCCCATTCACGGCCGTTTATGTGAATTTCTACTTCCAAAAGCGAATCGCAAACTACATATCTCCGCTCCCCGTTTTCAAGTATATAAGGTTTCAGCAAGAGCACAAACTCCCTGAACAGGTTGTCCCCAGATTCCGAGAAAATGGATTGTTGATCGTAGGAATATGGGTTGCCATCATATTTATCACAACCCATAAGACCAAGGCAAATACCCAACGCGTAAAAAGAATGTTTCAGCATAATCAGGAAAGGTGTTTATCACTATTACGCTGAAATAGAAGGGCTGGTTGGGCCTGTAAACAAAAAAGCCCGGCCATACGACCGGGGCTTTTCATTATATGCAGATTATTATTTTCTAGCCGTTAAGGGCTTCCGCACCACCAACAATCTCGAGGATCTCATTGGTAATGGCCGCCTGACGGGCTTTGTTATAGGACAATTTCAGTTGTTTCCTGAGTTCTGAAGCGTTATCTGTGGCTTTGTGCATAGCGGTCATACGCGCACCGTGCTCTGAAGCGTGACTATCCAGAACGGCTTTAAAGAGCTGGGTCTTCAATGACTTGGGGATCAGGTCTTCCAGAATCTCTTCCTTGGAAGGTTCGTAGATATAATCCGCCAGCTGGCTGGCATTATTGTCATTTTTCACCTCACGTACAGGAAGCATCTGTTCCAGCTGAACGCGCTGCACAGCGGCATTCACAAACTGGTTGTAGATCAGGTATATCCTGTCATACTCTCCCCTGGCAAACTTTTCCATGAGAGCTTCAGCGATAGCGCTTACGTTCTCAAAAGAAAGGTCGTCATACAGGTCGTTGTGGTGACCTATAACCGACTCTCCTCTCCTCCTGAGCAGGTCAAAGGATTTTTTACCAATGGCCAGCACATCGTATTTGCTAGCAGGATTCCCCTGTATTTCGGCCAGGGCCTTCTTTACCACGTTGGCGTTAAAAGCACCGGCCAAACCACGGTTTGAGGATACCGTTACCAGCAACACTTTCTTCACCTCATCGCTCTGGCGGGAGTAAACTCCTTCACTGGCATCCAGGGTTGCGCTAACGTTCATCAGGATCTCTTCCAGCTTTTGAGCATACGGGCGCATCTGGGTGATCGCATCCTGGGCACGCTTCAACTTAGCTGCAGAAACCATCTTCATAGCTGAAGTGATCTGCATGGTTGAAGATACCGAAGTGATCCTGTTTCTTAGTTCTTTTAAGTTTGCCATTTTGTTAGTTTAAAGAGGAGGAGTCAGAAGGCACTTGGCCTTCTGCCCAAACTCAATACTAATACTTCGCAGTAAGATCTTTAGCTACCGCCTCCAGGGTATCGGTTACCTCATCCGTCAGTTTTCCTGCCTTCAGGGTATCCAGGGTATCGCGGTGCTTGTTGTTCATATACTGGATAAACTCGCTCTCAAATTCTTTTACCTTGTTCACCGGTACTTTATTTAAAAGACCCTTGGTTCCCAGGTAAATGATAGCGATCTGGTTTTCCACGGCTACCGGACTGTTCACCCCTTGCTTCAGGATCTCCACGTTACGCTTTCCTTTGTTGATCACGGACATGGTAGCGGCATCCAGGTCAGAACCGAACTTGGCAAAAGCCTCCAGCTCACGGTACTGGGCCTGATCCAGTTTAAGGGTACCGGCTACTTTCTTCATAGACTTGATCTGCGCACTACCTCCCACACGGGATACGGAGATACCTACGTTGATAGCAGGACGTACACCGGAGTTGAACAGGTCAGACTCCAGGAAGATCTGTCCGTCCGTAATTGAAATTACGTTGGTAGGAATGTAGGCAGATACGTCACCGGCCTGTGTTTCAATGATTGGAAGAGCAGTGATAGAACCACCACCTTTTACCTTTCCTTTCAGTGATTCGGGAAGGTCATTCATCCGGGCTGCAATAGTATCATCGTTGATCACTTTGGCAGCACGTTCCAACAAGCGGCTGTGCAGGTAGAAAACGTCACCAGGGTAAGCCTCACGACCGGGAGGACGTCTCAACAGAAGAGATACCTCGCGGTAAGCTACCGCTTGTTTGGATAAGTCATCATATACGATCAGGGCAGGACGGCCTGTATCACGGAAATACTCCGCGATGGCAGCACCAGCAAAAGGAGCGTAAAACTGCATAGGAGCAGGATCCGAAGCGTTAGCGGCTACGATTACCGTGTAATCCATAGCTCCTTTTTCCTCTAGGGTCTTAGCAATACCGGCCACGGTAGAACCTTTCTGACCAATAGCTACATATACGCAGAATACGGGTTCTCCCCTGTCGTAAAATTCTTTTTGGTTAATGATGGTATCCAGTGCCACTACGGTTTTACCGGTCTGGCGGTCACCAATAATCAACTCGCGCTGACCCCTACCAATGGGGATCATCGCATCGATAGCCTTGATACCGGTTTGCAGAGGCTCATTTACCGGCTGGCGGAAAATTACACCCGGTGCCTTACGCTCCAACGGCATTTCGAAGGTTTCACCTTCAATAGGGCCTTTACCATCAATAGGGTTACCGAGGGTATCTACCACGCGGCCAACCATACCTTCGCCTACGTTCAGTGAGGCAATACGGTTAGTACGCTTTACGGAAGAACCTTCTTTAATATTTTCATTGGCACCAAGCAATACGATACCTACGTTGTCTTCTTCCAGGTTCAGGATAATCCCTCTCAATCCGGTTTCGAACTCCACAAGCTCACCGGCCTGCGCATTGCTCAAACCATAGGCACGGGCAATACCGTCACCTACCTGCAATACGGTTCCTACTTCTTCCAATTCCGATTCCGACTTGAAACCGGCCAGTTGCTGTCTTAAAATTGCTGAAACCTCAGCGGGTTTTACTTCTGCCATTTTGGATGACTTTTATTTAATAATCTGCTACGTATAAGTTATTCTTAAACTGCCTTTTCAGCAAGCCTAGCTGGTAAGCGATGCTACCGTTGTAGCGCTTGTCGCCTACACGAAGAGTTATACCCCCTATAATAGAGGGATCCACCACTTCTTCCATTTCTATTTGCTGACCGGTAGCGTCCACCAGTTTTGCCTTAATGTCGGCACGTTGGCTGTCACTAAGGGGGGTTGCGGTGGTTACCACGGCTTTCGAAATGTTCTTTTTAATGCGGTACAGCTCCTGGAAACCCAAGGCAATGGCTTCCATTTGCGACTCGCGACCCTTACGGGTGATAATGTCAATAAAGTTACTGGTAAGTTCGCCCAACTGGTCCTTAAAGATCGCGTGGTAAATATCGATCTTCTTGTCTGCGTTGATAATAGGACTCTTGATCAGGGTGCGGAATTCACGTGATTCACGGATCACGTCCAGCACCTGGTCAATGTCACCTTTCACCTCTTCTATCTTGCCCAGTTCTTCGGCAAGATCAAGAAGTGACTTGGCGTATCTTCTTCCCAGCTTCGTTATGGCCATCTTAGTTCAGTTTAAAGTCTTTCAATTGCTCCTGCACCAAAGCCGATTGCTTTTCCTGGTTGCCCAGCTCATCGCGGAGAATTTTCTCTGCGATCTGGATGGACATTTCAGCCACCTGGTTTTTCAACTCAGTAATAGCGGCCATTTTCTGGTTCTCAATCTGCTCCTGAGCCTGCTCAATGATCTTGTTAGCTTCTGTACCAGCTTTTTCCCTGGCTTCAGCAATAATGCTCTCTTTTATTTCGCGTGCTTCTTTAAGGATATTGTCACGCTCGGCACGAGCCTCATTCAGGATCTTTTGATTGTCAGACTTCAATTGTTCCATTTCCTCACGGGCCCGGGCAGCAGAGTTCAAGGCATCCTCAATAGAAGATTCCCTGTCATTCACTGCTTTCAGGATAGGTTTCCAGGCGTATTTACGCAGGAGGAAAAGCAACACCAAAAAGAGCAGTGTCTGCCAAAAAAACAATCCTACCGAAAAGTCATTTACTAATTTTTCCACGTCTAATTTTTTACGGGTGAATTAAAAGAGGCGGCAGCTGCAACCAACCGTTGCAGCTGCTTGCCCAATCAATTAAACTGCAAACAAGGCAGCAAAACCAATACCTTCAATAAGGGCAGCTGCAATAAGCATAGCTGTCTGGATCTTGTTGGTAGCTTCGGGTTGACGAGCAATCCCTTCCATAGCTTTACCACCGATCATACCGATACCGATACCGGCTCCGATAACAACTAATCCTGCACCTACAATTGCTGGAATTTCCATAGTGTAAAAATTAACGGTTAATAAAAATCTTTAATTAATGGTGTTCGTGTTCTTCCACTGCCATACCAAAGTACAAGGCAGATAGCATGGTAAATATATACGCCTGCAGGAAGGCCACTAACAGTTCTATAATGGATAAGAAAAGGGTGAGTCCCAGGAATGCTCCTCTGGCAAACCAGTTTTGGAACAGGAACAACAACCCGATAAGGCTCATGAGTACGATGTGACCCGCAGAAATGTTGGCAAACAAACGGATCATCAGCGCAAAAGGCTTGATAAACACACCCAAAAGCTCAATTGGAGCCAGGATAAATTTCATGGGTACGGGCACACCTGGCATCCAGAAGATGTGTTTCCAGTAGTCTTTTTTACCCGAGAACTGGGTAATGAGGAAGGTAAGGATTGCGAGGGCAAAGGTTACGGCAATATTACCGGTTACGTTCACTCCAAAAGGCATTAAACCTACCAGGTTGGCGATCCATATAAAGAAGAAAACGGTGAGCAGGAAGCTCATGTATTTTTTGTAATGCTTTTCACCAATGTTTGGAATGGCGATCTCGTCCTTCACAAAAAGGATCAGCGGCTCCATGAACTTGGCAATGCCTTTGGGAACCTGCCCTTTGCCATATACCTTGGCGGTACCCCTGAAGATCAGGAACACAATAAGGGAGATGATAATGATACTGGCTACCCCCTTGGTAATAGAAAAGTCAAGCGGTTTTGCGTTTTCCGGGTGGCCATGCTCATCAAACTCCAGCTCACCGGCTGCGTTGGTGTTGTATATTTTTCCGTGGTAAAGTGCATAGTACCTGCCATTGCTTTCCGCTACTTCTTCTCCATGGTGGAAGGCAGATGACATGAATACATGCAAACCATCATCCCACAAAATTACCGGTAGTGGAAACCCTACGTGGGTACCACTTTCCTCATCGGTAAAAAGGTGAAAATCATGAGAATCTTTAACGTGATGCTGAATATCCTCCTTAATGGTTTCCTTTAAACTCTTTTCTCCGTGCTCACCATGTTCATCGCTGGCGGTAGCGAGAAAAGGGGCTGTAAAAAGTAAAACGGCTACAATCCTCAGTGATTTTTTGATCTGCATGGGCAACTTTCAATAGTCGTTCTGAAATTCCGCGCAAAAGTAAGGATTAATCTTTATCCCCCAAGCAATTTTATATGCCGATTTTTCGTGTGGTGTAATTATGGGCTACGCTGGCCCAAAATCCTTATTAATGACTGAGTTTCAAAGAAGAGGCATACGGCATACGGAATGAAAAAGGTGAAAAACTCCGGGCGGCTCATATCCCCATCAGCCTTGTACAGGGGGTAAAAGAAAGCAAAAAATAAAATGAATTTAAGACCGCTACCCAGCATGAAGAGAAAGCCCAGCGAGTTGCGAAGGCCGTGCGGAGCTTTTATCAAAAAGATTGTAATGCCAATGGCCAACAAGAGGTTGGCCAGGTAAGCAGCCAGAATGAAGTGTGCCCAAAGGGGTATTTCCTGGAAGTGACGTACAGTCAGGTGCACAAGAAGAGAAGCCAATGCACCCAAGCCCAGTTTAATTACTGGTTTGAGAATTTCCAAAACCAACTATTTGTTCATGCTGTTGAGCTGGCGTATTACGTAAATAATAGCCAGGGTTACCGATACCAGCACACATGCCAGGGTAAACCATTTACGATTGCTGGGGTATTTTTCGTCCAGCCAGTTTCCCAGCCAGGCGCCTCCACCCACTATTACAGCCATTTGTATGCCCAGGCTGGAATAACGCGCGTAGGTGTTAAGCTGTCTCTTCCCTTCGCTGGCGTCTTCCCTCTTCGGAGTCTTCATCTTTCTTTATTTCACGCACCACTGACCCCATGCTGCAGGAACCGGTAAATTCTGCACCCGGCTCAATAGATAATTTGTTGGTAACTATGTCTCCATTTACCTTGGCGGTTGCCTGAAGGGTGAGCAATTCACTTACCTCCAACTGCCCTTTTAGCGTACCGGAAACATTGGCAAAAGCACATTTAATGTCTCCTTCAACCACCCCTTTTTCACCCACTACCAGTTTACCGGTAATGTTTATAGTTCCTTTGATCTTTCCATCAATCCGGATATCACCCTTGGATTTTATCTCGCCTTCAATAGATGTTCCCACGAGTATCCGGTTACTGGCCTGATTGGCCTCTGGTGTGTTCTTCTTAATCATCCCTTGTTATTTTAAGTAGTTTTCCCTGAAAAACTCAAGGTATGTTTCAGTCTTCTTATCCTTATAGAATCTCTGAAAGTTATCAGACGAAATTACAAAATGTTGCACTTCCTGCGTCTGCCCAGCTCCTTTTAAAAGGTTCTGATTGGTTACCGTATTGTAATAATCCATTGCCCTTTTGGAGTTGTTGAAGTTGCTGACCAGGATCATCTGGTGTTCCATATCCAGGAAAATACTCTTGGTATTCAGGTTATCAATGTTAAAAAACTGTTTGTTGAAATCCGTAAGATTTACCCTGAGATCATTGACCACCTTACCATCATTTCCCAGTATTACGATGTACTTATGTTGAGCGGTATTTTCGGCTTTGTATATCGATTTTTGGGCTTCTTCCGGTTTATCGGCTGTCTTTGCCGGGCTTACCTCCACCCCTTCCATCTGGTCCAGTATAGACCGGGCTTCCTCGGCTTCTTCGCTATCACTGAACTGGTCGATCACCAGCTTAAGGCTACTCACAAACTCCTCACGCTTTCCCAGTTTTATCTGGTTAAAGGCTTTCAGCATCTGGAATTTAGGAGCATACCTGGAATCCTGGTAATTCCGCGCACCCTGGGTAGCCAGGGGCAATGATTCTTTATATGCGCCATCCTCGTATTTCTGGTACGCCTCAACATACGCCTTTTTGGCCTCGCTGCGATCGGTAAGCGGTAAACCGGATCCTTCGTTTTGGATAATGGCCGCGTATTCCGAATCCGCCATATTGGTCAGTATAAGGTCGCGATAATACGAAGCCCTGGCATTGTCTCCGGCCAAGGTGAACACCCGGTATAAGGTATACCATACCCGGCCTTTTTCTTCCATATCAGGATAGCGGCCCAGCAATTCTTCCAGGGCTTTGGCTGCCGCATCATAGTCATTAAGGTCATCTTTATACACCCGGCCCACGGCCAGGAAGGCTTCCTGGATAAGCTTGTGACTTTCCGCTATTTCTTCGGGGCTAAGCGGGATATTCTTCAGGTACTCCTCCCGGGAGTATTTAGGATCTTTGTCCGGCTTATCGCCCTGGCTGAGGTTCTCTCCGGAAGCTTCCGTAGCGGTGTTATTTGGTCCTTCGTCAAAATTGCCGGTATTTTCCTTGTTCTTACGCCTCCAGTTGTCTTCCAGCTTACGGTCCCCAAAGCGGTTGATGAAATCACGCACCCCCACGCCACGCACACTTTGATTGTAAAAATACCATTGGCCTGCCGGAGCTCCTGAAGTGGGGCCTCCTGCATTATCCGGGCCTCCGGGCTGATTCATGGCATAGTTGGTATACGGGTTTTCCGCCTTCTGCTTTTTGCGCTCTTCTTCCTCCTTCAGTTTTTCAATATAATCATCAATACGCTCGTTCCGTTGTTCTTCTGAAAGCTTGGCCAAAGCCTGCAGGCTGTCCTGCGTTTCAATAGTTTCCAGGTTTTTCACCAGGGTGTTGAGGCTTTCCTTGATCCTCTTCACCTTACGGAACCGGGGGTCGTTTTCCTGAAGGTTGGTAAACGTACTGTCGTAATACGCCTCCGCCTGTTTGTATAACTTGTTCCTGAAGTTGGTTTCCGCCAATTTCAAATAACTCTGTGACTTTTGTTTTTGGTTGGTGGTACTAACGCGAACGGACTTTTTAAGGTACTCTTCCATCAGCGCTTCATCCTCCAGCTTTTCCGCCACCTCTGCCATCACATAGTAGATCTGGTCGCGGTTTTCATAATTCTTATCGTCACGCAACATGGCTTTTAACTGGTCAAAAGCCTTTGCCGGGTTCTGCAATTCCACATCATAGTTACGGGCCCGATTGAGTTGGGCCTGAAACAACAATTCGTAAGGAGGTCCTTTTCGGATAACCTTTTCAAATATCTGGCTGGCCTCATAGTCATTCCCCATCCGTGACTGCAACTGTCCTGCAATGAAAAGCCAGCGTATTTCCAGGTCCTTATCCCGGGTTTTATCAATAGCTTGTCTTAACAATTGATAAGCTGCTGCCGAGCTGCCGCTGTTGATCTCCAGCTGGGCATAACTGGCATACACATCATCCTTCAGCCTTTTGGGCATTTCCTCTTCACGGTATAGTTTCTCAAAATCCTCCTTGGCCGAAAGGTAATTGCCAATCTGTGTCTTGCAACGCGCTACCCAAAGACGTGCTTCCTGGTAGGACCTGGATTCCGGGAACTCCAAAACAATGAAGTTGAAGGTTTCCAATGCGGGCAGGTAATCTTTTTGGTAAAAACGTGCCTTCCCGATCAGCAGGTAGCTATCGTCAATAAATTTATTTTTTTGGTTGTTCCGGATCATCATGGAATGTTCTTGTATCACCTTAGATCCTTTTTCTATGGCTTTCTCCATATCCGGCTTGATGTTGCTGGCCAGTTGTTCATCGCCCAATCGATAAACCGGAAGTATTTCATCAAAATTATCCTTGTGCTGCTCCCTGAGCGTGGTTTCACCACGCAACAGCGCCTGCTCTCCATTAAAGAGGGGGTTGAATTTGGACACCATATTGTGGTACAGGCGACTGGTAAAGGTGTCCTTGGTTCGTCTACACGCGGTGCCTGTAAGGGCTACCACGGCAATAAGTAGTATAGAGTGCTTTAGGTGCTTCACGTTACTCAGCTAGGGTTGTGATAACTGAAAAGATGCAAAAATATTATAATGAGAACAATATAATAGTGTATCTCGTGCTATTCAAGCTCCGCCACTTTTAAAATACAGGCCTTATTTTTCGTTAGTATTCCGATATTTGCCCATATGGCTACGGAAAAAGGCACTGAACCGAAGAAGATCGTTCACAAACTGCGGAATAAATACCGCCTGGTTATACTGAACGATGACACTTTTGAGGAAAAGCTCTCCTTAAAGTTAAGCCGTCTCAATGTGTTCCTGATGAGCGGTTTCGGAGCCGTTTTTCTAATTGCAGCCACTACCCTGCTCATAGCCTTTACTCCACTCCGGGAATATATCCCCGGGTACTCCAGTACCGAGCTGCGTAAGCAGGCTAACGAGCTTACCTTTACCACCGACTCGCTGCAGCAACAACTCACTTTTAACCAGCGGTACCTTCTGAACCTCCGCAATATTATTTCCGGCAAGCCGGTGATCAACTTTGGGGATACGGCAGTGGCGGACTCTACCATAACTGCTGAACTGGATAAGTCCATAAGTCGCGAAGATTCTGTTTTGAGGAATATGGTGGAGGAAGAAGAACGCTTTAACCTGGATGCAGGAGCTGATGAGTCACACCTCCCTCTTTCGGGGATTTCCTTTTTTATTCCTGTTAAAGGTTTGGTTACCAATGAATACAATGTAGAGCAGGATCATTTTGGGGTGGATATTGTAGCCCAAAAGAATGAGGTGATCAAAGCCACCCAGGATGGTATTGTGGTTTTCAGTGGCTGGACCACCGAAACCGGGCACGTATTGGTTTTACAACACCGTCAGAACCTACTATCCATTTACAAGCATAATTCCGCACTACTGAAGAAAGAAGGGGAACTGGTAAAGGTGGGTGAGCCCATTGGTATTATCGGTAACAGCGGGGAGCTTTCCTCCGGCCCGCATCTGCATTTTGAATTATGGTATAACGGCAATCCCGTAGACCCGAGGAACTTTATGACCTTTTAGGACCAGCCTTACTTTCGGCCAAAATCTGCCGGTATTTCTCCCCATTTTTTGGTTTCCCATTTTAATAAGGGGTTGGAGTAGCTATGGGTAGCCAGCCAGTTTTCTGCTCGTTTTACGAAATCAAAAAGATCGGCATTTTTGGAGTTAGGCTCTAACTTGGTGCGGCATTTTTTGTGGCGCTGTACCCAGTTGATCGCAATTTTAGAATCGCTGTAAATGGGGCGCCTATCCCCTTTTTTAGTGAGTAAGGCCAGCGCGTGTACAATAGCCAGGAATTCTCCGATATTGTTGGTGCCTTCCTGGAATTTGCGGATGAAAAGTTGTTTTTCCGTAGTTGTGTCCACCCCCCGGTATTCCATCACCCCGGGGTTACCGGAGCACGCTGCATCTACACACCAGCTCAAAGGGTTTATCTCAGGGAACTGCGAAAAGTCCACCGGCTCTCCCTTTCTCTTTTTCGGGGCCTTTTTTTTGGAAGATGCCTGCAAATACTTCTGCGGACCTTCTCCAAAGGCTTTTTCTGCAGCCTGGCGATTTTCAAAACCCTTGAATTTAGCACCTTTTTGGCCTTTTATCTGGGCCTCGCACTCTTTCCAGGTAAGATATATGCCAGGGGTTTTGCCCTGCCAAACCACGTAATATTTGTTTTTGGCCATTAGGGCTAGAGGTCTCGCAGCAGGTACTCGATTACTTCCGGGTAGTGTTTATGTTCCAGTTGCTGGACCTTGTATTGGACGTCCTCCGGAGAATCTTCAAAATCCACCTCTATGGCTTCCTGGAAGATGATCTCTCCTTCGTCATAATCGTCCGAAACATAATGGATAGTGATCCCGGTTTCTTCTTCTTCATTTTCCACGATTGCGCGGTGAATGTGCATGCCGTACATTCCTTCTCCACCATAATCCGGCAAAAGAGAGGGGTGGATATTAATTACCCTGTCCTCATATTCATCCAGGATTTCCGTGGGGATCTTTTTCAGAAAACCGGCCAAGACGATAAGGTCTGCCCGGCAATCTTTTAGCTTGGCCAGCACATAACCGTCTGCCAGTTGATGGGGGTCAAATACAATGCAACGAACGCCCAGCTTATGCGCTTTGTCAATAACCCCAGCTTTGGGGTTGTTACAGAACACCGCCCCTACGCGGGCTTCCTCGCTTTCGCTGAAATATTTAATGATATTCTCTGCATTGGTGCCGGAGCCCGAAGAGAAAATAGCAATTTGCTTCATGATTGGGATGGATACAGATTTATTCGATCAGGCTAATTTACTGGATTCTTGGTAGTTTTCGCGAAGGTACGCGTTTGTTTGATTTTTGATAAATTTACTTTCTTTGCAGCTTACTAATTTCTAAATAAAAACATTATGTCAGACATCGCTTCAAAAGTAAAAGCTATTATAGTTGATAAGCTTGGCGTAGACGAAAACGAAGTAACCAACGAAGCCAGTTTCACCAATGACCTGGGAGCAGACTCTCTGGACACCGTTGAGCTGATCATGGAATTTGAAAAGGAATTTGACATTCAGATCCCTGATGACCAGGCCGAAAACATTGCTACTGTAGGCCAGGCTGTAGCTTACATTGAAGAAGCTAAAAAATAACTTAAATCATTCTATGGAGTTAAGAAGGGTAGTTGTAACCGGACTGGGAGCGCTCACGCCTCTGGGCAATAATCTCCAGGATTACTGGAAAAGCCTTTTAGAAGGAAAAAGCGGAGCTGCACCCATTACTCTTTTCGATGCCTCTAAGTTCAAAACCCAATTTGCCTGTGAGGTAAAGGGTTTTGACCCTAATGAGTTCATGGATCGGAAGGAAGCCCGCAAAATGGATCGTTTTAGCCAATTTGCTGTGGTAGTGGCCGATGAAGCGGTGAACGACAGCGGCCTGGTTGGGTCGGATATTGATCCTGCCAGAGTTGGAGTGATCTGGGGCTCGGGTATCGGTGGGCTGGATACTTTCATGCAGGAAAGCCTTTCCTTTGCACAAGGTGATGGCACACCCCGCTTCAACCCATTCTTTATACCCAAGATGATTGCTGATATTGCCCCGGGCCATATTTCAATGAAATATGGATTCCGGGGACCTAACTTTGCTACGGTATCGGCCTGTGCATCCTCCACCAACGCTCTTATTGACAGCTTTAATTATATCCGTTTGGGCATGATGGATGCCTGTGTTACGGGGGGTAGTGAAGCGGCAGTAACCGTGGCTGGTATGGGTGGCTTTAATGCTATGCACGCGCTGAGTACCCGCAATGAAAGCCCCGAAACGGCCAGCCGTCCTTTTGATAAGGACCGTGATGGTTTTGTACTGGGTGAAGGTGCCGGCTGTATTATTCTGGAAGAATACGAACACGCCAAGAGAAGAGGTGCCAAAATATATGCGGAAATATGCGGAGGCGGAATGTCTGCCGATGCACACCATATGACCGCACCACACCCGGAAGGACTGGGAGCCAAAGCAGTAATGGAAAATGTACTGAAGGACAGCGGCATGAAGCCTTCTGATGTGGATTACATCAATGTTCATGGCACTTCTACACCCCTCGGTGACGTAGCTGAGTTAAAAGCTATTACCTCTGTATTTGGTGAAGAGGCTTATGCTCTCAACATTAGTTCAACCAAATCCATGACAGGCCATTTATTAGGTGCTGCCGGGGCTATTGAAGCCATTGCGGCCATTATGGCGGTTAAGGAGGATATTGTTCCTCCCACTATTAACCATTTTACGGACGATCCTGAGATCAATAACCGTTTAAACCTTACCTTTGGAAAGGCCCAGAAAAGAAAAGTGAAAGTGGCTATCAGCAACACCTTTGGCTTTGGCGGGCACAATGCGTCTGTATTAGTGAGGAAGAGTCAATAGATGATCAAATGGATTAAAAAGATTAGTTCCCGCTTTAAGAAAGATGGGAACTTTTTTTTTGAAATAGAAAAAATTACCGGTTTCCGACCTCATTCCAGCGGCTATTATGAGTTGGCTCTGCGACATAGCTCTGCCTCAAAAGAAAACCGGGGGCGCAAGTTCAATAACCAGCGCCTGGAATTTTTAGGCGATGCCATACTTGGAGCCGTGGTGGCCAACTATCTTTACGAGCAATACCCCCAGGCCGGAGAGGGTTTTTTGACCAGCATGCGTAGTAAGATTGTGAGCCGAAAGCACATGAACCAGCTCGCTATCCAGATCGGCTTGCACAAAATGCTGGTGAAGAAAACGCCCCGAAATACGCACGCTAAATCCATTTATGGCGATGCTATTGAGGCGCTGATTGGGGCTATTTTCCTGGATCGTGGTTATAATGCCTGCCAAACATTTATAGAAAACCGCATTTTAAGGGAGCAGGTAGACCTTAAGCACCTGGAAAACCGTATTGCCAGTCATAAAGGAGCCCTGCTGGAGTGGGGCCAAAAAAATAAACACGAAGTTGTGTTTGATGTTACCGGGTGCTGGGGGGAGAGCCATGCACGAAAGTACGAGATCACCATCCTTTTGGATGGTAAGGCGGTAAGCACCGGTAAAGGAACCAGCAAGAAAAGAGCGGAAGAAGAGGCGGCACGCCTGGCCTATCAAACCGTTACCGGTCAGTCATGAGCGGAGCTAAGCTTAAGCTTGACGATGACTTTTACTTTGAAGAATTAAAGATATATGGGCTGGTTAGTGACCTTCCATCCTACCGCTTATGTTATTTTATCAATAATTCTTTGGGCCTGGAGTTGAAACGTTCCGTTTTAGATAAGAAATTTGTTCACAAAGGAAACCCGGTTAATTATCCTTGCTACGAGCAGCAGGATGAAAAGCTGGGTTTACATTGGTCACTTATTGCTAATAAAAACCCCTGGGCGGGTGATGCCAAATCAGAGCCTCCCCAGACTTATATAATATCAGGCCTACCCCTGGTGCCGGCCTTAAAGGTGATTGACTTTTTCCTGATGGTGGAGGGTGAATGCAGCCCCACACAAGAAAAGGAAAGAATCAAGGCTCTAAAGGCTATGCCCCAGGTAAGGGCTTTGGAAGAAATAGATCTGACAACTAAGAATATTCACCATTTATTACCCAATTGAAAATGGCTTTTAACAAAACTAAAATCATTGCCACCTTAGGCCCTGCAACTTCGGATATCGATATGATGTACGAACTGATCAAAGCGGGTGTAAACGTTTTTCGCATAAACTTCTCTCACAGCAGTCATGAGGACGCTGAAAAACTGATCCAAAATGTGCGTTCCCTTAATGAAAAACACGACCTGAACGTGGCCCTGTTGGCTGACCTTCAAGGCCCAAAGCTCCGGATCGGTAATGTAGAAGAAGGAGCCGTACTGGCACCCGGAGACATCCTCACCTTCACCAACACCAAAAAAGAAGGCAACGCCAAAGAGGTGTATATGAATTACCAACTCTTTCCTAAAGATGTAAAAAAGGGAGAACGAATTCTTCTGGATGATGGAAAGCTGGTGCTGGAGATAACGGAAACCAATAGCCAGGATACGGTTAAGGCCAAAGTTATTCAGGGCGGTCCCCTTAAATCTAAAAAAGGGGTAAACCTGCCCAACACTAAAATATCCCTGCCCTGCCTTACCGAAAAGGACCTGGCCGACCTGAAGGTGGCTCTGAAACATGAGGTGGAATGGATCGGGCTTTCTTTTGTGCGCTCTCCTGAGGATGTGAAAGAACTGCGCAGGATCATTGATGAAAATAACGCCCCCTCCCGCATTATCTCCAAGATTGAAAAGCCAGAGGCCGTGGTTGAGATAGACGGCATTATAGAGGCCACAGACGCTATTATGGTGGCACGTGGCGACCTGGGTGTGGAAGTGCCGATGCAAGGTGTTCCACTCATCCAGAAAATGATCGTAAACAAATGCCATAAAACCGCCCGCCCGGTAGTGATTGCCACGCAAATGATGGAGAGCATGATAGAAAGCATGACCCCAACCCGTGCGGAGGTTAACGATGTGGCCAATTCTGTTCTGGACGGTGCTGATGCGGTCATGCTCAGTGGAGAAACCTCCGTGGGAAAATACCCCTTGCACGTGATCAGGGCTATGTCTAAGATCATATCACACGTAGAGGAAAGCGGTCAGGTGCAAACCAAGGAGGAAAATCCGCCCCGCTACCGCAATGATCGTTTTATTACGGATTCTATTTGTTACAACGCCAGTAAGATTGCAGACCAGGTTGGTGCTTCTGCCATTCTCACTATGACCTTTAGTGGTTATACCGGTTTTAAGATCTCTTCCCACCGGCCCAAAACCAATATTATTGTTTTCACGGCTAACCGTTCCATCCTCAATATGCTTAGCCTTATATGGGGTGTTCGTGGGTTTTACTACGATAAAATGGTGAGTACCGACTCAACATTTGCGGATGTGAAGCGTATTGTGAGAGAGAAAGGTTTGGTCAGCGAAGGGGATATGGTGATCAAAATTGCCAGTATGCCCATCTTTGAAAGCGGCATGACCAATATGTTAAAGATCAGTCAAATAGATTAGAATGGGTTGGGAAGAAAAAGACAATAAGTTAGTCCGGAAGTTTGAGTTCAACGATTTTACGGAGGCCTTTGCATTCCTCACCAGAGTTGCTTTTGAAGCGGAAAAGGCACAGCATCATCCGGAAATTGAGAACGTTTACAACCAGGTAACTCTATCGCTCACTACCCATGAGGATGGCAGCAAAGTGACCGAAAAGGACCGGTCACTGGCCAAAAAGATTGACAGGCTGGCTTAAAGAGCCGTGTGAAACTGTTCCAGAAAACGAATGTCGTTTTCAAACAGATAACGGATGTCACTGATCTGGTAACGTTGCATGGCAATGCGCTCCACACCCATACCGAAAGCATAGCCGGAATACTCATTGGGATCAATTCCACAGTTTTCCAGTACATTGGGGTCTACCATTCCGCAGCCCATCACCTCCAGCCAGCCGGTACCTTTGGTCATGCGGTAGTCCACTTCGTTCTCCAGACCCCAGTATACATCCATTTCTGCACTAGGTTCGGTAAAGGGGAAATAGCTGGGACGCAGGCGGATTCGGGTATCCTTGCCAAAAAATTCCCGGGCGAAATACAGTAGCGTTTGCTTAAGGTCCGCAAAGCTTACGCTCTTATCAATATAAAGGCCTTCTACCTGGTGGAAAATGCAGTGTGACCTTGCTGATATTGCTTCATTACGAAAAACCCGTCCGGGAGAAATGGTACGGATGGGAGGCTTGTTGGCTTCCATAGCCCTTACCTGAACACTGCTGGTGTGCGTTCTGAGTGCCCACTCCGGATTACGGGCCACAAAAAAGGTGTCCTGCATATCGCGGGCAGGGTGCTCTTCCGGAAAATTAAGCGCTGTAAAGTTGTGCCAGTCATCTTCTATTTCAGGGCCCTCCGAAACATTAAACCCTATTCTTTTAAAAATATCAACGATTTCATTCTTTACGAGATTTACCGGATGGCGGGATCCCATAAAGCCCGCTGATGCAGGTCTTGATAGATCAAAGCGTTCTCCGGTTTCTCCATCCTTGGAAGCCCCCGCCCTGAGGTCATCAATTTTAGCCTGTGCTTTCTGCTTAAGCTCATTCAGCGACTTTCCATACTTTCTCTTCTCCTCGCCTCCCAGCTTCTTGAACTCTTCGAACAAAGCCGGGATTTGTCCTTTACGACTTAAAAGACGTATACGGAAATCCTCAATTTCCTGTTGCTTTTCAGTGGTAAAAGTCTCTATCTCCTTTAAAAATGCCTTGATTTTTTCTTCCATGTCAGGCTAAACCTCTCTAGCTTAATTTATTTCCTAATATTGTAGGGAGGCACAAAGATGAAAAAATTTGTGATAAGCCTATGAAAAAACTGATAACTCCAGCCCTTCTTTCGGCATTAATTTTTATTCTCGGTTCTGCCTGTAATAAAGAGGAAAATGCATATCTCTTAACTGTTAGCGCAGTAGTAAATGACAGCGTGCCCATGAATAGAGCGTTGGTAGAAATACGGGCTCCGGTACAAAACTCTGCTGTTGACAAAGTTTTGTATACCGGGGAAAACGGAAAAACCGAAGAAGTAAAGTTCAAGAATAAAGTTATTGTAGAAATTTCTGCTGGAAAAGGCTCTGTGAAGGGGTGTGATATTGTTGAAGTTATGCCAGGACCCCAGGTAGTTATCATTAATATGACATCTAAAACTGACCCTCATAATAATTGTGAGGTCCTTGAATAGACCATGGTAATTCTTCCAATAGAAGAAGCTTTTTTCTTCAACACTGTGTTAAAAGTCAAAGAAATACGTTATTTGTTATATTTGTGTTTCGGCAAAGACGCAAAAATTTGCAATAAGGTATGCGAAAACTACTGGCCCTAACCTTTATTTTCAGCCTCATTCTGGTGCTAAGTTCATCCTGCAATAAGGATAAGGACAAGTATCTTTTGAAGGTTCGAGTAACCGTAAATGATTCTATAGCAATAGATAACGCCCTGGTTCATATCTACGCGCCCGTAGAAGCCACCTTCGTTGATTATTTTCTCTATACTGACGAGAATGGTGAAACTGGCGACATACGTCTGAACAACAAGGCTATTGTAGAGATCTTTGCCGGAAAAGGAACCTTTAAGGGCTGCAATGTAGTGGAGGTTGAGCAAGGGCCACAGGTAGCCCTGGTGAATATGAAATCTATTGACGACCCCAATAACGGCTGTGATGCCCTGGAATAAACCTGGACAGAAATGATAAAAAGAACTTATACCTTAATCGTTCCCCTCGCACTTTTTGCAACCAGTTTTTATTCCTGTAAAAAAATTGATCAGAGTCCGGATTACCCTTTCACCATTACGGTGAAGACCCTGGAAGATAGCACCCGGATACAAAATGCCAAAGTTGAGATCTACGTACCCCCTACCATAGGCAGTAAAGTAACCTTCGTTGCCAGCACTGATGAAAAGGGAGAGGTATCCTTTGAATATGATAAGGACGCTGTTTTTAACGTTAGAGCTACCCGGGGGAGTTCACAGGCCAACTCCACCCCCACTTATATCGGCTGTACCTACGTTCGCCTTGAACCGAATAAACATGTGTATCAGACCGTATACATACGCCCCTACGACCCTGAAGCTCCTGGCTGTACTTTATAGGATCTCATTATCCCGGAAATAACGCACTACGGCCTCCTTCATCAGGATGGATTGTTCTCCCGCCTTCAAGTTAGGCAGCTTTTCCTTGAGACGGTAATGCGGCCACCCATCTTCATCCAGGCCCTCGTATTCATAATACCCATACGGTTCCAGTACCCTGCAAATAGCTATATGCATAAGGTTAACCTTTTCATCCTTCTTGAATTTTCGCTTTGCAGAGCCCAGTTCCTGTACACCGATAAGGAATAAAACGGCATCCAAATCCGGCTTTTCGCCCCCTCCAAACTCTTGGCCCAGGTAGCCTACCACTCTTTCCCAGTTTTCCTTAAGATCTTCTGATAACACTTTTCTCTTTCCTTTATATCTTCACCCACCATAAGATGGGACAGTTAAACTTACTAGATTTTCTTATTATCACTCCCCTGGTTTTTGGCCTGGCACGCGGACTGTACAAGGGTTTTGTAAATGAGCTGGCCTCCCTCGTGGCCCTGATTGGGGGAATATTAGTAGCTCACGCCTTTGCTGATGATGTTTTCAACCTGCTTTCCAAACACATTGAAGAGCCGGGTACCGGAACACTTATACTATCCTACATACTGGTGTTTACGGCTGTGGTTATCATTGTATTTGTAGTGAGCCGCGCCTTAACTAAAATGCTGGGTTTCCTGGCTTTGGGACTGGTGAACCGCATTCTTGGCGGCCTGTTCGGTCTCTGTAAAATGTTACTGATATTACTGATCCTCACTCATTTCCTGAATCCCTTTCTCCACTCCGGAAACTACTACGAAAAGCCCATTTTCAAGGAGAGTATGACCTTTCCTTACCTTCTCAAATACAGTGATATTCTCGAAGATTATTTCCAGCTTACCCCTTCTAAGGATAAGTTACTGGATCAGGTCCCTGAAATATCAGTTTAAAGCTTTGATACCCGGAAGTTCCTTGCCTTCCAAATACTCCAGCATAGCACCGCCCCCGGTTGAAACGTAGCTCACATCGTCCTGCATATTAAACTTCTTAACTGCAGCAACAGAATCGCCACCTCCCACCAGGCTGAATGCACCATTTTTCGTGGCTTCCGCAATATAGTCGGCTGCTTTCTTCGTGCCATTGGAGAAGTTCTCAAATTCAAATACCCCCATAGGGCCATTCCATAAAATGGTTTTTGAGCCTTCTATAACCGGTTTGATCTCTTCCAAAGTTTCGGGCCCAACGTCCAGCCCCATCAAATTATCATCTATGGCTCCGGCATCTGAAATAGACCGCTTACCATCATTCGCAAATTCATCTGAATTCACAGAGTCTTTGGGTAGATAAACATTAACACCTTGTTTTTCAGCAGACTTAAGTATTTCCCTGGCCGTTTCAAGGTAACTGTCTTCCACCAAGCTTTTACCGATGGATCCACCTTTTGCCTTAATAAAGGTGTATGCCATACCTCCACCAATAATAAGGTTATCCAGCTTAGGTATCAGGTTTTGAAGAATATCGATCTTGGAAGACACCTTAGCTCCACCCACTAATGCAGTTACGGGATGAGCCTGCTGCTCCAATACCTTCCCAACATTCTCAATCTCAGCCGCCATAACCAATCCTGCCGCGGTGCTTTTGGGGAAAAAGCGGGCAATGATAGCTGTACTGGCATGTGCCCGGTGGGCCGTACCAAACGCATCGTTTATATATACATCGCCATTTTCCGAAAGCCTACGGGCAAACTCTTCATCTCCGTCCGTTTCTTCATTGTAAAAGCGTAGGTTTTCCAGCATAAGAATCTCGTCATTGCCCAGTTGCTTTGAAGCCGATACGGCTTCCTCTCCTATACAATCTTCTACAAACTTTACCTTCTTTCCACTTAGTTCTTCTAGTTTTGCCACAACGGATTTCAGGCTGAATTCAGGGTTTCGGATGCCGTCCGGACGCCCCAGATGGGACATAAGTACCGGGTGGCCTCCTTTTTCCATGATGGCTTTAATGGTTGGAATGGTTGCTCTTATTCGTGTGTCATCCGTTACTTCGAGGGACTTGTTGAGAGGCACGTTAAAATCCACACGTACCAATACTCTTTTTCCTTCCAGCTTCAGATCGTTTATGGTCTTCATTTTTGAATAAATTAGACCACAAAAATAATAGCTTAAAGTTAAGAGAAGACTAAATGCAGTTCAGGAATATTGATGGCCACGAGGATCTTAAGTCAACGTTATTGCAGAGCGTTCAACGCGGCAGGGTAAGCCATGCCCAACTGTTTCACGGTCCGGAAGGCAATGGGGCTTTGCTTTTAGCTATTGCTTACGCTCAATACCTGGCCTGTTCCAACCCAAGTGAAATAGATAGTTGCGGTATTTGTCCTTCCTGCAAACAGTTTAATTCCTTTAATTACCCGGATCTGCACTTTGTGTACCCCGTTGCCAAAACTTCCAAAAGTAGTGATAAGCCACGCAGCTTAGATTTTATACAGGAATGGACACAACTCGTTAAAGAGGAGCGCTACTTTAGCTTGTTCCGCTGGCTTGAATTCGTGGGCATTGAAAATAAGCAGGCACAAATAAGTGTGTACGAAAGTACAGAAGTACTCAATCAGCTTAACCTGAAATCCTATTCCGGAGGGTATAAATTCATGATCATCTGGATGCCGGAACGTATGAATAACAGTGCTGCCAACAAATTACTTAAGATCATAGAAGAGCCTCCCGCAAAAACGCTTTTTCTTCTGGTTTCTGAAAACCCAGATAGCCTTTTACAAACTATAACCAGCCGCTGCCAAAAAACCCTTATCCCCAAGTTTAGGAACGCCTCCGTAGAAAATTATTTAATTGAAAATGAAGGTGTTAAACCCCAAAACGCCCATGTAGCTGCCAAACTAGCGGATGGAAATATGGCGCGAGCCATTGACCTTGCAAAAAGGGCCGAGGCCTATAAGGGCTATGCCGTTCATTTCAGTACCTGGGTACGAAGCTGCTTTAAGGCTGACACGCACCAGATCTACTCCTGGGTAGAAGATGTAAGCCGCTTGGAACGAGAAAAACTCAAGGATTTTCTTCATTTCTGCTCCTCCACCTTACGGGAAAGCTTTGACCTTAATTTTATCCCGGCAGAACAACCTAACCGTGTGTTTCACGAAATAAAATTTGAGCTGGAGAAATTTGCCCCTTTTGTGAATTTAAAAAACGGGAGGCAACTATTGGAGTTAATGGATCAGGCTTCTTATGATATAGGCCGAAACGGCAACCCAAAGATCATTTTAACGGATACAAGCCTAAAAATGGCGCGATATCTCCGGTTAAAGAACTGATTATTAGTGCTTTAGTCGCCTTGCTTGTTTTGTTCGATTTCCCACACTATCTCTTACCGGGAAGGGTACAACACCAGAAAGAGCCTTTATCAGCCCAGGCGGCCTTATTTTACCTTTTCCAGCACGTATATGAGGCTACTGGCATTTTTCTGTGAAGCGGCTTTAAGATTACTTATAAGTCCCGTCCAAACGGCTCTGAAATAATTGATTTTTCCCCTGGCTATTTTTTCGCTGAGCATACTTACGTAAAAGGAGTCGAAAGGCATATTTCGAATTTCCTTTACCCTGAAACCAAAGCGCTCTGCGATATCTTCCAAATTTTTTTTCTTAAAATGATATAGGTGTAAAGGAACATCCAATGCGGCCCAGGCATTACCATATTTTTGAGCATCATAGGATTCATGATTGGGAACCGCAATAATCAATTTCCCTCCTGCTCTTAAAGCAGTGTGAAAGTTTTTAATATGATTGCTTAGGTTGGGTAAGTGTTCTAAAACGTGCCAAAGGCTTATGCAGTCCAGTTTATTTTCAGATGACCAGTCATAACTATCCGGATCTACAAGATCAAGATTGTGATTTTCCTTTGCGTTTCTTCTTGCTTCCGCGGAGGGCTCCACTCCAGTAACCTGCCAGCCATTATCCTGGGCCGCTTTTAAAAAGAAACCGGTACCGGCACCATAATCCAACAACTTCCCTTTTTGGGCAACAACATCGTTGATAAGCCTGATCTTGCCCTTTACCGCAATATTCCGTACCAAATGGTAAACCTTATCGATGAGAGACTCCTTCTTATCGGTGTGGCTTACATAGTCTTCACTTTCATAATACTTACCTAAATCATCGTCCTCAGGCCGGGGATTGGTGATCCATAGCTTACACTCCTGGCACTCCTGTATAGTAAAGTATTCTTTTTCACCGCGGAAGTACGGAGCATTACGCACCGTTTTAAATGAACTTGCCCCGCAAACGGGGCAATTTTTTTCTTCTACCATTTTAATTGTTTCACGTGGAACTCATCGTCCCATATAAACTAATAGTACACTTATATCGGACGGGCTAACACCGCTTATCCGTTTTGCTTGCTTAATAGTTACAGGCCTCACCTTACTCAGCTTTTCTCTAGCCTCGTAGGATAAGCTCTTCAATTTGGTATAATCAAAATCCTCAGGAATAGAGAGGTCCTCAAGCCTAGTAAGCTTTTTCGCATTTTCTCTTTCCTTTTCAATGTATCCTTGATACTTCTCCTTTATTTCAACCTGCTCCCATTCCTCACGTCCAAGCCCCTGGTCTAAAATATAATTAGCCAAAGGCTGATACTCCATTAAGTCTACCAATTCGATCTGGGGTCTGGCAAGCACGGTGTTTAATTTAACCTTCTGTTTTAAAGGTGATGTACTCTTTGCTTCTAAAAGTGGGTTTAGTATTTCTGGCTCCACACTTTCATGGCTTAACCATTTCTCCAATTCTGTGACCTTATTTACCTTTTGCTCCAGCCTTTTTATTTGGTCCTCTTTGGCCAGACCTAACTCATACGCACGGGGAGTTAATCGTACATCAGCATTATCCTGCCTTAAGAGAATGCGAAACTCCGCACGGCTGGTGAACATCCGGTAAGGTTCCTCAGTACCCTTTGTAATCAGATCATCAATCAGGACTCCTATATAGGCCTCTTCTCTTTCCAGCACAAATTCGCTCCTCCCGTGAACCTTATTATGGGCATTAATTCCCGCCATTAACCCCTGGCAAGCGGCCTCCTCATAACCAGTAGTTCCATTAATTTGGCCCGCAAAATACAGACCCTCTACCAACTTAGTCTCCAAAGTGTACTTTAACTGGGTCGGTGGAAAATAATCATACTCAATAGCATAACCTGGGCGGAAGATCTTTACATTCTCAAAGCCAGGCACCATCCTAAGCGCCTTAGACTGTATCTCATCCGGCAAGCTAGTACTAAAGCCATTCACATATACTTCCACCGTATTCCATCCCTCAGGCTCAACAAAAATCTGATGCCTATCCTTGTCAGCAAAGCGATTGATCTTATCTTCTATGCTAGGGCAGTAACGAGGCCCGGTGCTTTGTATCTGTCCATTGAACATTGGACTCCGATCAAAACCTTTCCTCAGTACATCATGGACCTCCGCAGATGTATAGGTAATGTGACAGCTTCTTTGCTTTTCTAAAGGACGTGTCTCCCAGCTAAAGCTAAATTTCTCAGGCATTTCATCACCTGGTTGCTCTTCCATTTTGGAATAATCCAAGGAACGCCCATCCACTCTTGGAGGTGTACCGGTTTTCATCCGACCGGCTTCGAATCCTAAACTCACCAACTCTTCGGTAATACCCTTTGCTGCTCTCTCTCCGGCCCGACCACCACCAAATTGCTTCTCTCCAATATGGATCAACCCATTTAAGAAAGTGCCGTTTGTAAGCACTACAGATTTTGACTTTATTTCAGAACCCAGCGAAGTACGAACGCCTAATACACGGTTCTTGTCAACGATTAATCCCGTTACCATATCCTGGTAGAAATCCAGGATCGGAATTCGCTCAAGTGTAAGTCGCCACTCCTCTGCAAATCGCATACGGTCGCTCTGTGCCCTTGGCGACCACATGGCCGGACCCTTGCTACGGTTGAGCATTCTGAACTGGATCATGGTTTTATCGGTAATGATGCCACTCATTCCTCCAAGTGCGTCAATCTCCCTCACGATCTGGCCTTTCGCAACACCCCCCATGGCGGGATTACAGCTCATTTGACCGATAGTTTGCAAATTCATGGTAACCAGCAAGGTTCTACTACCCAGGTTAGCCGCTGCAGCCGCTGCTTCACAGCCTGCATGACCCCCTCCAACTACAATAACATCATATTCCTCACTATACACAATCAAAAAGTTTCACGTGGAACACTCTCAATAGTTTAATTACCAATTATTTGAGCGTGCAAAATTAAAGATTTTTCCTCTTCCTCCCGCATCCGGGATTTTTCCTCCTGCGAGACATCATTAAAACCTATTAGATGAAGCAAGCCATGGCATATAACTCTAAGCAACTCTTGCTGCTCACTTACCTTATATTCACTTGCTTGCTGCCTCACTTGCTCCTCGCTTATATAAATCTCACCCTCTACCTTTTCACCTTCTGAATAACCGAAGGTGATGATATCCGTATAATAATCATGCTTCAAATATTGCCAATTGATGGACAAGATCTCCTCATTACTGATAAAGTTATAGGCGAGGTTCCCTATTTCTGAACCATGGTTTGAGCCAATAATGGTTAACCATTCCTTAAGAACACCATCTTTTCCTTTAAACTCAATTGGAAGGTTATGGAATTGTATCAATTTTGATTCAGGAATTGATTACTTTGAGATTTATAATACTTCTTCATATTCACCGGAGACGTGTAGATACTTTCCTTTTGACCTTCCTTTTCCCGGAGGTATTTCTCCAATTGTTCCTGATACAATTGCTCCTTCTGCTCCGCGGATTTAGATTCCCTTTTCTCATCCTGTCTTTGCTCTCTTTCCGCCTGTTCAGACTCTAAAAGTCGGGTTTCTATCTCCTCGATCCTCTTCAGGCTCTCAGGTTGAATACCACCATCCAGCAAATCCCTTTCCAAATCCTTCATTTCCTGCAGTGCCTTTTGCAGGTTTCCCTTATCCCCACTCATACCTTCCTGCTCCATATACTCCTCCAGCTGACTTCTGATCTGCTCCTGCCTGCTCAGCATTTCCACAATCTCCTTACCGTTACGTCCCTCTCCTTTCTTCTGGCCGCCTTTTCCATCCTGACCAGTATCACCTGGTTTCTCTCCTTGTTTCATATCGCCCATTTGCTTGGCCAATTCACTTTGCATTTTCCGCATATTGCTCAAACTTGGCTTTCCTCCTCCCGGTTTCTGGCAGGATTGGTTTCCTTGCATCATACTGGCCATTTGCATCTGCATTTGTTGCAAGGCCTGATCCAACAGCAAAGCGAGGTTATTTGCCGCAGTCATCACAAACTGTTGGTAAGCGGCAGCCTGCCCACCATTCTGCTCCTCCAGGGTTTGAATACTCTTATCCAGGTTGCTTTTGATAGCTTCCAGCTCGTTATATACGGTCTCCTTGATCTCCGGCACACGCGTGCCTAATGCCACCAAGCTATCCTCAATAATCCGGGTGCCATCCTGTAGCCTCTTCTGATCCACCAATAATTTACGGTATAAAGGGTCGCTTTTTCCAGACTTTTTGCTGAGCTCACTCAAATCCTCTACGTTAAAGGACAATGTTTCCAGATTCTCGAGTATCTGCCGAAGGGTTTTCATATCCTCCTGATGTTGCCGACCTTGCATTTGCATCATAGCCTGCATCATCTTCTGGCTCATTTGCTTCATATTCTCGCCACTCTTCTTCTGACTCTCATTGGCCTTTTGCTTCTGGTTCTGCTCCAATTGTTCCGAAGCATCCTGCATATTCTCATCAGCCTCCTGCTGCTCCTGCTCCATATCCTGTTTCTCCGCTTCTTCAGCAAACTGCTTGTTCTCCTCCTTAAGTTGATCTATCTTCTCCTTCGCCTTTTCAAACTCTTTCTGCACCTCCTCTTGTTCCGAAGCCTCCTTTCTATTATCCTCACTTTTCTTCGCAAGCTCCTCCATCTTCTCTCCCAATTCTTCCAGCCTTTCAGCCTCCTCCAGCACATCCTTTTGAAACTGAAGTTGCTTCAGCAACTCGTCAATTCGTTCTTCCGAGCGCTGGTTCTGCGAAGACATCTTCTCCATTTGATCCAGTTTCTCCTTTAACTGGTCAATGTTCATCTTCTCCATCAGTTCGTCAATCTCTTTCATCAAATCCTCTAACTCCTTCTTTTTGTCCTCATCTTTCAAGTCCTCTATTTTCTTCTCCTCTTCCTTCAATTGCTCACTCTTCGGCTCCACCTTTTCCTCCTTCTGCCTGAGCTTTTCCCGCTCCTTTTCCATCTCCCTTTGGCGTTCCAGCAATTGCTGTTGCTTATCCATAAGTTCCTTCAAGCGCTCCTTATCCTTCCAGTCTGCCTTCTTACTATTTAACAACCTGTTCTTCAAGGCTTCCATATCCTTTTTCAATTGCTCACTAAACTGGTCAAGTTCCTCTTTTTCAGTAAAGTAGCTTTGATATTGTCGCTTAATCCGCTCCTTTTGTTCGTTTTTACTTAAAACCCTGGTTTCAAAAACTTTAGACTTAGCCGATTTTGCTCCATTCACACCATCATTATCCCAAACCTGAATGTATACACGTAGATTCCTGCTGTTTCCTGAAAGGCTATCCATGTCCACAACACCTGAAAAAACCTGACTGATGGCACTATTCTCTAACCGTAGGTCCTTCCTGCTTAAAGTCTTATCACCATCCTCAATAACCAGCTGCATTCGGCTAAAGCCGTAATCATCACTGATCTGACCTTTATAAAAAATCACATTTGGGGCCGAACTATCCGATACCAGGGAAGCTTCTATAACTGGAAATTCATCACGTATTACCTCCAACTCATTATCAACAGCACTTTGCTTCTCCAACCTACTATTGCGGGTAATAAGGCGATATTTCATAGAATGCAGCACTCGTTGCTCCAGGAAAAAATTCCCTTCCGTATTCCTGACGAACACATAAGTACTGTCACTCGTAGCCAGGCCTGCCTCTGATGTTGCCTCCGCGTTCAGGTTCCACGCCACCCTACTCCCTTCTGGTACATCAATCACCGACTTCATTTCCGTATCAAAAGGTGGAATGCGTGTATAGGCCGGGGGACTTACCTGGATGGAAAATGAACGGACCCGGGGAACCGGCACCACATCCAGTTTGTAGGTGCGGCTTTCAAAGCCGTTGGCGTAAATGTTAAAACTGATATCCCTTTGGACTTTCTCCAGGCGATATTCAAAGTGATTAGGACCCGACTTTACGAAACGTCCTGAGGCATCCTCGGATATAAACTGGGCACTTTCCGGCAAACTTTCCCCATCAAACATCAACTGGAGGGTAACATCTTCTCCTTGTTCTGCCTGCATATTATCATTCAGCAGAATGAATTTAAACGGTGCCTCGGGCACAAATTCTCTTTGGTATTCCACAATACGCTTACTACTCTCCGAGATAGCCCTCCATTGTCCACTGACCAATAACACCAGAAATAGCAGGGTTGGGATCACCAATATGGGCCAGTATTTCAGGTTATCGCGGTAGTTTACTGCATTGTTGAAAGGCACTGGATTCAGATTTTGAATCCGCTGATCAATACTAGCTTGTAACAGGCGATTATCCGCTTCAGATATCCGTGAGAGTTCAAGGGTATTGGTGATCTTATCACTAACCTCCGGGAAATACTGACCAATAAGTCTGGCTGCCTTATCGTATGATAGGTGACTTCCTATCCGAAGCAGGCCCAATAAAGGCATAACTATGTACAGGAAAAGAATAATACCTAACCCACTGACCAGGGCAATAAGTAGCCCCAAACGTACCTTTCCACTGAAATGTCCAAAGTGTTCCAGCAGCGTGACCAGTAAAAAATAAAGAATGCCTATGCCCAGGAAATACATACCTCCACGCAATAATTTGCTTTGGTAATATTTACGGATGTAGGCATCCAGCTTTAAACGTAATTCTTCCTTTATTTTCATCATTTTCTTGCTTCCTGAGGTCCTAACGCAGTTTAAAGGGTGTAATTGCTCAATATCAAAGGTACAAAGCCTTAGAAGATAATTATCTTTGCCGGCCCAAAGAAAAAGAAACCGATGAGTGAACGTAAAGTACGAGTTCGTTTTGCACCCAGCCCCACCGGGCCTTTACACATGGGTGGTGTACGTACAGCCCTCTACAACTACCTTTTCGCCAAAAAACACGGTGGTGAATTTATCCTGCGCATTGAAGACACGGATCAAACCCGTTTTGTAAAAGGTGCTGAAGATTACATTATTGAATCACTAAAATGGTGCCATATCCTACCGGATGAAGGCCAGGGTTTTGGTGGAAATTATGGCCCGTATCGACAGTCCGAAAGGATGAGTATTTACCGGAAATATGCCGATCAACTGGTGGAAAGTGGTAATGCCTATTATGCCTTTGATACAGCTGAGGATTTGGACCGTATGCGGGAAATGGCCAAACAAGCCGGAACGGCCAACTGGCAATACAACCACGTTACGCGTAACAGCATGAAAAATTCTCTCACCCTCTCCCAGCAGGAAGTGGATGAGCGCCTGGAACGTAACGAGCCGTACGTGATCCGTATTAAGCTGCCCCGTAATGAAGAAGTAAAATTCCACGATATCATCCGTGGCTGGGTATCCGTAAATACCAATAATATGGATGACAAGGTGCTCTTTAAATCAGATGGTATGCCCACTTATCACCTGGCTAACATTGTGGATGACCGGTTAATGGATATATCACATGTGATTCGTGGAGAGGAGTGGCTTCCTTCCGCCCCGCTCCACGTTCTTTTATACCGTTACCTGGGATGGGAAGACATCCGCCCGGAGTTTGCTCACCTTCCCCTGCTTTTAAAACCTGACGGGAATGGTAAATTGAGCAAACGGGACGGTGACCGTTTGGGTTTCCCGGTTTTTCCGTTGCAATGGAGAAACCCTGAATCCGGAGAGATCTTCTCCGGGTACCGTGAGCAAGGCTATTTTGCCGAAGCTTTTGTAAATATGCTGGCCTTCCTGGGCTGGAATCCCGGTACCGATCAGGAGATCTTTACCATGCAGGAACTCATTGACGCCTTTAGCCTGGAGCGTGTGAATAAAGCCGGAGCCAAATACGATCATGATAAAACCCGCTGGTTCAACCAACAATATCTGCGTGCCCAAACCGATGAGCAGTTGGGCCTGCTATTCCAGAGTGAGCTGGACGTAAATGGTATTGAAGTAAGCCAGGAGTACGCCACCGAGGTGGCCAAAGTCATGAAGGAACGCGCCTATTTTGTGAAAGACATGCTGGAAGAAGGCCGCTATTTCTTTGAAGCTCCCACTACCTATGACGAAAATACGGTAAACAAAAAGTGGAACGCTGAAGCCCGCCAGCACGTGGAAAAACTGAAACAACATTTTGAGGCCATGCAGTTCTTTGACGCTGAAGCCCTGGAACAAACCTTCAAGGCCTACCTGGAAGAAAACTCCCTGGGTTTTGGTAAAGTTGGTCCCGGCTTTCGCCTGGCTGTTACCGGACTGGGTATGGGCCCTTCTATGTTTGAAGTGTGCTCTATCCTGGGCAAACAGGAAACTGTTGCCCGAATGGAAACCGCTCTGGAGAAACTGCCTGCCTGATGGATAAGATCAAGGTTGAAGGTATAAAGCTCTTCGGCTACCACGGTTGTCTGGATGAAGAGGGAAAAATCGGCACGGATTACCGGATAAAGGTTACCGTTTGGGGCGATCTTTCCAAACCCGCTACAACCGATGATTTAAAGGATACCCTGGATTATGTGGATATCAACCGCATTGTAAAGGAGGAAATGGCCATACGTTCCAAACTCATCGAACATGTGGCCAAGCGCATCATTCAACGCATACTGGCCGAAATGCAAGCCGTGCAAAAAGTAAAAATAAAGCTTTCGAAGCTGTATCCTCCCATTAATGGGGATGTAGAACAGGTAAGTACCGTGATGACGCGTAAAAGATAATTGGACGGGAAAAGATAATAGCTATCTTTGCCCCTCTTTACGGTTCCGTGGCCGAGTGGCTAGGCAGAGGTCTGCAAAACCTTGTACAGCGGTTCGAATCCGCTCGGAACCTCATCCATATTTGAAGGGCTTGATTATTTCAGGCCCTTTTCTTTTTTTCTCAACTTTTGTGCCTTGCTCCTGTTTAGCAAATGGCGAACACCTAAAAATTACATACCATGGATTACGTGCGCAAGAACGAAGCCTGGATACCCAAACTGGGTTTCGGTACTTTTAATCTCACCGGTCGCGAGGCCATAGGTATTCTTGAATTTGCCCTGGACGTGGGTTACCGTCATTTTGATACCGCTCAGATGTATGAGAATGAGGATGTGATCGGTAAGGTAATCGGCTCCACCTCTGTTCCCCGTGAGCGACTCTTTATTACCACCAAAGTATGGGGTACCAACCTCACCGAAAACCGATTTTTACCCTCCGTTGAGCATAGTCTTAAAGAGTTGAAACAGGATTATGTAGACCTCCTCCTGATCCACTGGCCCAACAAAAATATCCCTTTGGAGGAATCCCTGGATCAGTTAATGATAGCCCGCGAAAAAGGTTACTGCAAACTTATCGGGGTAAGTAATTTCACGGTGGAGCTGCTGGAAAAGGTTGAAAAACGGGGAGTGGACATTGTTTGTAATCAATTTGAATACCACCCCTTTCTGAACCAGGATAAGTTGTTGGCCAAAACACGTGAAATGGGCTGCTTTGCAACGGCCTATGCTCCCCTGGCCAAGGGGCAGGTGGTGGATATTGAAATACTGCAATACATTGCACTGAAGCATAAAGTGAAGCCCGCCCAGGTAGCTTTACGCTGGTTGGTTCAACAGGAAGACGTGGTGGCCATTCCAAAATCATCACAGCTCTACCGCATCAAGCAGAACTTTGATGTCTTTAATTTCCATCTGGACGAAGAGGATATGGAAAAAATATCTGCGCTTCAATCCAAGAATATGCGTCTTATAGATCCCGAATTTGCACCTACCTGGGATTAGTTTTGAGTAAACTCCCATTATCATATTACCAACAGGAGGACGTTGTTTTCCTGGCCAGAGACCTGATCGGTAAAAAGCTCTGCACCTGCATAAACGGTGAATTTACAGCGGGTATTATTACCGAAACTGAAGCGTACCGGGGATGGGGTGACCGCGCCTGCCATGCACATTCCGGACGAAGGACTCCACGTACAGAGATCATGTATCAAAACGGTGGAGTTGCTTATATGTACCTCTGTTACGGCATTCATCACCTCTTCAATATTATTACCAACAAAGATGAATCTGCCGATGCGGTGCTGGTTCGTGCTATTGAACCAACGGATGGCATTGATACCATGCTACGCAGGCGAAATATGGATGAAATAAAACCAAGACTTAGCTCCGGACCCGGCAGTATGAGTAAATCACTGGGACTGGAACTTATCCATTATGGAGAACCTTTGGATGGAGAAATGATATGGGTTGAAAAAGTATCCGAAAAACTCCATTCTGACAAAATCATTGCCACAACACGGATAGGAATAGATTATGCCGGTGAAGACGCCTTACTCCCCTGGCGTTTTTATAAAGCTGACAGTGCTTTTGTAAGTAAGCGCTAGCTGGGCTTTTCTCCAATTTTTTCATTACTAAGTAACCTATCACTCATCTTTCAACCAAAATAGATACACTCTATTCCCTCAAATTCGGTTTATACCTTATATTTGCGCTCTATTTATAATTGGTCTAAATAAAATAGTTTGAAGTTTTCAGGATCAGTCAAGATTTGGATAGCGCTCCTATTTTCCGTGATGTTCACGCTTACTGCCACTGCCAAATCCGAGCAGGCACGAATGATGGTTCATTTACTGGATTATATAGCCGTAGATTATTCTATGGCGGTTCAAAACGGGCAGATCATCAGCCAGGCTGAATTCCAGGAAATGAACGAGTTTGCCGCAACAATCATTGAACTCGGTGAAAAAACCCCTCCTTCCATTCAATCGGATCTTATACTGCTGCAAAGGCTGGTTCAGGATAAAGCTTCCATTGATAAAGTAAGCAGCGTTTCCAACAATATAAAACAGGAGATCATCAGCTATTACAAGCTCGAGATTGCTCCCAAGCGTTGGCCTTCCCTGGCGAGCGGTCAAAAATTATTTGCCCTGCATTGTCAATCATGTCACGGAGCCCAGGGAAAAGGAGACGGACCTTTATCCCAGGGTCTTGAGCCTGCTCCCACTAACTTCCATGATCCGGAAAAAGCCAACGGCCTTTCCCCTTTCCAGGCTTACAATACCATTCGTTTAGGGGTGGAAAACACCGGCATGCGGGCTTTTAATGAGCTGAATGACGATGAGGTATGGGACCTGGCTTTTTACGTAATGAGCCTTCCCCACCAAGGTAAGGACGTGGATCCGGCTTTAGTTAAAAACAACATAAAAGGTGAGCTTAACCTGGAAATGCTGGCTTCTCTTAACAACAAGGAGTTAGCTGATAAATTGGAACTGGACCCTGCTTATCCGTCCATTATTCCTTCCCTGCGTTTATATCCCAGTGAACTGGCGGAAGAAAGTGAAGGTGATTACCTGGATAAAGCCAAACGCCTGATCCGTTCCTCGGCCGCTGCCTACAGCTATGGACGGCATGAAGAGGCCCGCACTCTAGCTCTTACCGCTTACCTGGAAGGTGTGGAGCCCGTAGAAGTGCAACTTCGTGCCAATGATGCCAGTTTTGTGGCTCGCCTGGAAGGTCAATTGGCTGAAATGCGCAGTGCCATTGAAGGAAAGGAAGCCGTTGAGACCATCAAAACATTAGCTGACAACAACATTAAATTACTCACCGAAGCCCAGGTCATCCTATCCGAGCGTTCCTTCTCCGGGTGGATAGCCTTTCTATTATCCAGTTCTATCATCCTCAGAGAGGGTTTGGAGGCTTTTCTGGTAATCATTACCATCCTGGGGATTATACGCGCTCTGAAGCTAAAAAATGCGGCTTCATGGGTGCATGCGGGTTGGGTTACTGCCATATTCTCCGGATTCCTCCTTTGGCTGATTGCCGATCGCTTTTTTACCTTCTCCGGTGCCCAGCGTGAAATCATGGAAGGTGCTATTGCTCTTTTTGCAGTGGGGGTTCTGTTATACGTGGGATTCTGGATGCATAGTAAATCCGAAGCCGGTAAGTGGCAGGCGTATGTAAAGAATAAAATACAGGGACTCGCCAAAAAGGAGAATATGCTGGGACTGGCTTTACTTTCCTTCCTGGTGGTATTTCGTGAAGCTTTTGAATCCGTTCTCTTTCTTTCTGCCTTAAGTCTCGAAATAGGGGAGAGCCACCAAATGGCCTTTGGCGGAGGAATTATTTTCGCATTTCTGGCCCTCTTTGTCATATCTGTTTTGTTGCTTAAATACTCACGTAAGCTTCCCATTACCAAACTGTTCCGTTATTCATCCATGATCATATCCTTCCTGGCCGTAGTACTGGTGGGTAAGGGTATCCATGCTATTCAGGAAGCCGGCACTATCAGCATCAGTACTATGCCGGTAAATCTTCGGTTGGACTGGATAGGTTTATATCCTACCTGGGAGACTTTCCTTGCTCAAATGGCCATCCTCATCCTGATTGTTTTCCTCTGGAACATCGGCAACAAAAGTCAGGCTAAGGCCACGGCTACAGCTCACCAAAGCCATTAACAAGCAACTTATTGCTTACCTTTTTCGTCTCCTTAGAGCGGGCCATTGTACTACTAACCGCTGGCCCGGAAATTGCTTAATTGAATGCAAAACCATAGCGATGAAATATTTACTTTCCGCCCTTCTCTTCTTCAGTATCCGTATTCTCTATGCCCAGGACACTGTTCAAGTAGACTCCAGGATAAACAAAGTAACCGTCTTTCAACAAGGAGCACAGATCACCCGCTCCGGGGCTGCCAATCTTGGTACTGGTACCTATACCATTCTATTCCCCTACCTGGCTCAAAACCTGGATCCTTCCTCCATTCAATTGCGTTCCGACCATGAGATCACCATACTTTCCATCAGTTACCGCCAAAACTTCCTGAATGAGGATAATTTACCGGAGCGCCTGCAAAGCCTGCAGAATAAGGTGGATAACATCAACAAACTGATCCAGCAACTCAATGCTGAAGATGAGGCTTTAAGGGCCGAAAAAGACATGATCTTTTCCAATCAGAAAATAGGAGGGGAGCAGGTGGCTCTTAGCGTGCAACAAATTTCGCAGGTAGCTTCCTATTTCAATAAACGCATCAAGGAAATTAACCTGGCCTTGCTGGATATACAGGAACAGAAAAAGAAACTCACTGAAGAACGCAATCGCCAGCAAAAACAATTGCAACTGGAAAGACAGGCTTTCAGCAAACGCACCGGGCAGGTACTGGTAAGTGTGGATGTGGCCAAAGGTGCCACCTTCCGCTTTGATCTTCTTTACCTGGTAAACTCCGTATCCTGGTACAGTACGTATGATGCCCGCGTTAATGATCTAAGCCAACCCGTTGAACTTACCCATAAAGCCGTTGTACAGCAACAAAGCGGTGAAGACTGGAATGATGTGGACCTGATACTGGCTACGGGAAACCCTTCAGCGGGAGCACAAATACCGTATATGAATCCGTGGTATGTTAGTTTTAATACCATTCAGGGTATGGCAAATAAAAGCCTCAGAAGTATAGCAGCACAAGCAGCTGGTGTGGTTAGCAATGCAGATATTAGATATCAATCCGAAAGTCTTGAAATGGAAGATCAAGCTGGTTTTCAAAATTTTGCGATAAATCAAAACCTTACCCAACAGGAATATACCGTTGACCGTAAGCAAACCATTGCTTCCAGCAATGCTCCGGCCACTGTAGTTTTAAGGGAAATCAGCCTGCCTGCCAAATATGAATACCACGCCAAACCACGCCTGGATAAGGATGCCTTCCTAATTGCCAAGGTTTACGACTGGGAGCAGTACGATCTTTTAAATGGTGAACTGTCGCTTTTCAACAACAACACTTTTGTAGGCAAATCCTTTTTGAATACGGAAAATCCTGGTGATACACTACAGCTTTCCCTGGGACGCGATCAGAATGTAGTGGTGAGCCGAACACGTATCTACAACAAGCAGGAAAAATCATTTTTTGGTAACAACCGCATCGATCAGTTTACCTGGAAAATTGAGATCAGGAATACCAAGAAAACAGCCATTGATCTTATCCTCAGGGATCAGGTACCTGTGTCACAAAACGAAGAGATCAAAGTAGAAATAAAAGATATAAGCGGTGGTAAGCTGGAAGAAAAAAGTGGAATTGTAAAATGGAGAATGATTCTAACTCCTGGCCAGCGTATTGAAAAAATAATATCCTACGAACTTAAGTATCCAAAAGACAAGCAAATAAACTATTACTAAAATCTCATTTTAATACTTATTTGAATGTTTAAGGTTCTGATAAATAGATAGTAAGGCTAAAATGCTACGGTTATTTGATTTAATTTTAGTCGCTTAATAAACAAATAACCATGAAATCAAACCTTAAAATTTCCATGGTCTGGGCTTTAGGCCTGGGCATGCTACTTAATTCGTGTCAAAATCCTCAACCCGCTGAAACGGAAACCCAAGAGGAAGAGGTTGTGGAGGCTACTCCTCAATATATCCGTAAAAATGCTGCTGATCCCGCTGCTGCACCGGATGTACAGGCCATGGCCACAGCCTTTGAAAAACTCAGACAACTACCCTGCTCCAACCCAGTAAGTTGGTATTACCAAGGTGCCATTCACTGGGTACCCAATAATGTACCTAATGGTAATCCTCTTTGTCCTGAGTACCAGGATTCTTCGCAGATTATGGCTGCCTGGATGAATTGTACCCATGCAGACGGTTCTGAGCTGCATTTCCTCATCTGGCACCGTCTTTACATTTACTACCTGGAGAAGATCATCCGTCAGTATTCCGGTAAATCGGATTTTGCTCTGCCTTACTGGGATTATACCAATACCAGCTATCGTGTTATGCCTGATGGCTTCCGCCAGGAAGGCAGTAGTCTTTATGCATCCGCACGACTGGATAGCCTGAATGAAGGTTTCCCTATCCAACCGTACATGGACAAGAGCTTAGATGTTACCGACCTCTTTGAGAATCGCATATTCAGCGTATTTAATTCCACCATTGACCGTGCTCCTCATGGCGCCATGCACAATTACATTGGTGCCAGTAAACGTAATGATATCTGGAATGAGATTTACCAGGAAAAACGAGATGGTTTAATGGCCGAAGTTTCATCGGCTGCTTTTGATCCTATATTCTGGCTGCACCACTCCAATATTGACTACCTGTGGCAAAAATGGGAAGACTCCCCCAACGGATCCAGGCCCAGCCTGGAAGCTCTGGAAGCCCATCCCTGGGGTTATACATTCTTTGATGCTGATGGATCAAAAGTAGAATTTACCGTGGCTGAAGCGTATGAAATGGCTTTCAACGGTATGAACTATACCTATGATGTTTTTGATCAAAAACAACTCTTAGCCAGTAATGAGGTTGTTTTGCAGGATGAGCAGGAACCTGAAACAGTAGCCTCCAGTAAACCTGCACGCAAGGTTAATAGCGAACGAACCCAATTTGCCGTTGATCTTTCCGGGAAAAAAGGAAAAATGGTCCTTAAATCCGACAATAAGGAATACGCTTTATTACTTACCTTAAAAGTATCCTTCACCAATGAACCTGATTCACCCTACGAAGTTTACATCCGAGAGCAAGGTGCCGATGATGAATTAGTTAGTGATGAAAACCTGGCTGGTATTATGACCTTTTTTGGAGCTGAACACCACGCCACAGAACATGGCAACCATCATGCTCATGGTCATACCGAGAGTGATAAGCTATCCAGCACTTTCACCTTTGATGTAACGGATGAATTGGATCAGTCCAAATTCAACGGAAAGTTGGATATTGAAATCCTGCGCAAAGGTCAGAAGGTTGCTAATGAAGAAATAGTAGTTGAGGAGATCAGCCTTCAAAAGATTGCCGTAAATCCTTAAGCAATATTGAATTCTGTTTAAAAAGAGGCTCCTACTTTAACCGGTAGGGGCTTTTTTAATTCTAATCATTTATTGCTCCATAAGTATCTTCAACTTCAACACCCCTGCTACACTGAGGCTATCCGTTACCTCTCCTTTTAAAACCATTTGATACAATTCCTCGAAGGGTATCCTTTTTACTTGTAATTTTTCAGTTTCATCCGGATCGGCATCATGAAAACTGAGCCCCCGGGCCACGTAAATCAAAGCACGTTCATCAGTAGCAGAGTTGCTGAGGTCCATTTCCTGGATCAGTTCCAGGCTTTCAGCCTTTAAACCGGCTTCTTCCAGCAGTTCACGCCTGGCAGAATCCTTCGGATCATCTTTCAAAGCACCTCCACCTTCAATAATCTCCCAGGTATACTTACCATCGAAAGGAAAGCGCTCCTGTCCTACAATCCAGGTATAATTATCTTCATCCAGAGGAATCACACCAATCGCCAGGTTCTTAAAATGTACTACACCGTAAATGCCTTTGCCTCCATTTGGGTTTACCACCTGACTTTCGCTTACTTCAATCCAGGGATTGCTGTATTTCAATTCGCGGTTCAATTCCTTCCACGAACCCACATCTCTGACTTTGCCGGACATAAAAAAATCGCTTTGCGCAAATAAACACAAAGCGATCTTAATGTTCTACAAATTAACACTAATTAACTTTCCTCGTTTTCCTTCTGGTCCTCATCCTCCATAATGCGTTCCAGCCTGCGACCGTACTTGATCTTTTCACCGTTGTATTTTATCTCCTCTCCGTTTTCGTATTCAATGGTGAGGGTTTTATCCCCATTCTCATCAAAATACTCCCATATACCTTCCTTTTGTCCACCGGCAAATTTTCCCCTGCGCTCTACATTACCATTGGGATAATAAAAAGTATGAAACCCTGACGCCAGCCCATTTTCAAAGGTTCCCTCAAAACGTATCGTCTCACCTTTATCATAATAGTAATAGATCCATTTACCATTGCGTAAGCCATCAAAATACTTACCCACTTCCTTATGATCATTTACTTGCAATACCCATTCTCCATCCTTGCGACCTTCAATGTAGTTGCCCCTGGCTATTACGGTTCCACTGTCGCTATACTCTACGGAAAGGCCATCTTCCTCACCGCGGAAGAATTCTTCCTCACGCCAGGTCTGTCCGTTGGGATGATACCAAACCCAGGGCCCGTTGGGTAATCCCTGCTGATAACTTCCGGTTTGTTCTACTGTTTCATCCGGGTAATAGTATACCCATTCCTCTATCTTAAGATCGTCCTTATAACTTCCTTCTGCCTTAAGGGTACCATCTGGATAATACTCCTTCCAGGGTCCCTGTTTACGGCCTTGTTCATCCACAATACCTTCATACAGCACAATACCGTTTTCGTATATCCTGGAGGATATCACATTGCCATCTTCATCGTATTGACGGTGTACGCCTTCGGGCTTACCATTACGATAGGCTCCTTTAAAGGCCAGTTTACCGGTTTGGGGATCAATCTCTCTCCTGATCTCCACTTTAGCCACTTCCTGGGCATTTTCCTGTAGCACTCCCATGATCCATTTCTCCACCCTTTGCAGATCTCCATTGCTGAGATAATATTTCCAGTAGCCATTTTTGAGATCATTGACGTAAGGCCCTTCGGTTTTTACCTGACGGTTTTCATAAAAGGTCATCCACATACCCTGTTTTTGCAGTTGCTGATCCATCCTGTTTATAGGCTGCTGTTTGGTAAGGACCCCTGATTTATAAGTGAGAAGGGTTATGATCCTTCCATCCTGGGCATATTCATAGCCAGTACCGTGTGCCTGACTATCTTTAAAAGGTATTTCACGCTGCAATTCTCCCCCGTTTTCATAATACTCCTTAACAAAACCCCTGATCTGGTCATCCACAAAAGGTTCTTCTTTAATAAGCTGCCCATCCATAAAGGTTTTTCGCAAGCCATCCTTCTTATCTTTCCTGTAATTGATCTCCAGCTTTTTTTCACCATCTTCATTGTAAAACACCCAGGGACCATCCAGAAGATGATCCACCCGGTTACCTTCAGCCTTCATATTACCGGAACGGTAATAGCTTTTCCAATACCCTTCCGGCTGCCCGTCCTTCAAATAACCTTCACTGGATTTTGCACCACCTTCGTAATAATACACTGTAAATTCCAGGCTGTCCTTTTCCGTTTGGGCTATCGAAAGTAAGGAGCTCAAAACAAAAGAGGAGAGGAGAAGGATTCTTAATAACATATATATCTTCTTTCTTTTTTGAATCTTAAAATATGATGGTAATAATGTCCGGTTAATTACTTGGATAAAATTTTTGACCGAAGGTTGCTTTTATCAGCTTTTAATGCTTTTCAACAGCTTGTAAGCCATAAACGCTGTCTTAAGGCTTTCAATTACAAATACAAACGAATTTAGTTAACAATTGTTAGGAACCCTTGTAAAGAATGTATTTTTGAAAAGAATTTTGCCTTCGGTAGTTAATATCCGGAAGACACCTGGTGGAAAAGACCGCGACAACTATTAACAGAAGAGAGGGATTGCCCGGAAAATTCAGGTATATGAATAATTGCCGGTAAAAAGTCAAGCCGTGTTTTTGAGAAGTAATGAACATAGACTTAATCTTGTGTTAATAAAGTCTGTTAACAGCAAAACACTGATTTAAAGCAAGGTTCACAATTTATTAACATATATCAACAAGCATGAAAATTGCCATAGGATCGGACCACGCAGGTTACGAATTAAAAGAAGCCGTTAAGAAGAAACTGGGCGCGGATGGAGTAGAAGTAAAGGATTTTGGTACGCATTCTTCGGATAGTGTGGATTATCCGGATTTTGGTCATCCGGTGGCGGATGATGTGACCAGCGGTATGGCTGATCTGGGCATCGTAATCTGTGGAAGCGGTAATGGTATTAATATGACGGTGAACAAACACCGTAACATCCGCGCGGCCCTGTGCTGGAACACAGAATTGGCAGAACTGGCCCGTCAACATAACAATGCCAATATATTAAGCCTTCCAGCTCGTTTTATTTCTGAAAAGGAAGGGCTGGACATTGTGAAGGCTTTCCTGGGTGCCGAGTTTGAAGGAGGGCGTCATGAAAGGCGCGTGAACAAGATCAGCGAGGGCTGCTAAGTATCATTTGCACCTGTTTTACCAGCAGCTCCATTTCTTCCTCATTCTTTTCAAAATTCCCGGTACCGGGAATGGCGATCAATTCCACTTTGCGCGAAGGCTCTTTGGGTAAGGCACTTTCCAAGAGTTCCCGGCTGGATTTGTTAATAAGCGGGTAATTCTCAGAAAGAATATAATATCCCTTTTGATTGGCGCGTATCAAGGCTTCATAAGTAGGATCCTCATAAAAGGAAAGCCAGTATTTACCAGAACGGTTACCGAGCTTACCGGACGGGTAGGTTTCGGAAAAAAAGGCTTCGGTTTTTTCTACGATTTCGGCTTCGTCAATAGCATCATAGGCCTCCACATAAGGTTTCAGATCAACAGCGGTATCCTGCAAGGCCGTTAACACTTCAAATAAAGGGCTTTTTGGACCACTGTTTACAGCAATAAAAAGATCAGGCTTCAGGAAACGGCAGAGCCTGGGCAGGATATTTCCGCCTTCTTCAAAACCTATGATGAACAATTTTTGGTAGGGCGAGGGCAATAAGGAATCATTGAGAGACTGGTGAAAGGCGTCCATCAACCCATCGGACCAGTTCTCTTTGTTGATCAGGTTGTTTTCGGAATGGGTAGGCGCAATAATCACAGCATATCCTTGCCGGTGTAGCACTTCGGTGAGTGCATTATCCTTTTTACGGTCAAAAAAATCAAAGGGGGAGGGTATGAGCATCACGATGCCTCTGGGGCTGCGGGCTGGTATTATTTCCAATTCCATCGTCATCCGGTTTTCCAATACCCGGTAATGGCGGGTATGATGAACGTTTTTCCGCGTTCTACAGCTTCCGGAAAAAAGTAGTAGAAAGCTCAACCACAAAATGAGCAGGAGGCTTCTCATAATTGACCGAAGATTAATAAGGACACCCTAAAATGGGATAAACGTTTAAATGTTGCCATATTTGCAAACGTTTTGATCAGTGCGGTAGATCTCATCATATTTATTGTTTACCTCGTGGGCATGCTGGGAGTAGGTTTCTACTTCATGCGCAGGAACAAAGATATAGATGATTACTATGTTGGGGGAAGGTCCATGAGCAGCCTGCACATAGGACTTAGTGTAGTGGCCACTGACGTAGGTGGCGGATTTTCCATAGGTCTGGGAGGTTTGGGTTTTGCCATTGGCCTGGCGGGTAGCTGGATGCTTTTTACCGGGTTGATAGGTGCCTGGCTTAGCGCTATATTCCTCATTCCCCGGGTTTTTAAACTTATTGGTAAGCATCGCCTTTACACTTTTCCTGAAATTTTCCTTCATCTTTTCAACAAACGTGTAGCCTTGGTGGCAGGTATCGTTTCCGGCATCGGGTACATCGGTTTTACCAGTGCACAAATACTGGCCGGAGCCAAACTGGCTTCTGCTACTTTCCCTACCCTGGATCTCAACCAGGCGGTTTTGATCATGGGTATAACAGCAGTGGTTTACACCGTTTTTGGCGGTTTAAAGGCCGTGATCTATACCGATACCGTTCAGTGGTTATTGTTGATGGGAGGGCTGATCTTTATAGGTATTCCCCTGGGTTACCAGGCTATAGGAGGCTGGGAAGGGATAACCTCCACCTTGGATCCGTCCTTTTTGGATATCACCAATATCGGTTGGCAACAACTTCTTAACTGGGCTATTACCATTATCCCCATCTGGTTTATCGGGATGACGCTGTACCAGCGAATTTATGCCAGCCGTAATGAAAAAACGGCCCGCAGAGCCTGGTTTATTGCCGGCATTTTTGAATGGCCTGTAATGGCCTTTATGGGAGTGCTGCTAGGACTTTTTGCGCGTGTGGCCGTGCAACAGGGGTTGTTTGATGGACTGGGTTATGAAGCTATTGCCGATATGGATAGTGAAATGGGCTTGCCGGTAATGCTGCGGACCATTTTACCAGCCGGTTTAATGGGCCTGATGATGTCTGCTTATTTTTCAGCCATTATGAGTACGGCTGACAGTTGCCTTATGGCTGCCAGTGGTAATCTGGTAACGGACATCCTCTCTAAAATACTTCCCATCAAGGAAGAAAAGTTATTGAAATACTCCCAGTGGGCCACCATGGCACTGGGGGCCGTAGCACTTATACTGGCTACACTGATGACCAATGTACTGGACCTGATGTTGATGTCGTATTCTTTTATGGTGTCTGGTTTACTGGTGCCTTTACTGGCCGCCCTCTTCTTCCGGAAAAAGAATCCCACAGCTGCTTTAGTGGCCATGATTACCGGGGGGACCACCACCCTATTATTAGAAATATGTAAAAAGCAGGAGTGGCTACAAATGCCGCTGGGCCTGGATCCCAACATTTTCGGGATTTCGTTGTCATTAATAGTGTATATTTTATTCTCAGAATTAGTTAAAGACCCCAAAAATGGACTTCGAACACATTGATGCCCAAAGTGGTGAAAACCCAAAATTCACGGATGAACGCATAGCGGACTTCTTATTTAATCACCTGGAACAATATGGTGATGCAAAGGAAGACATCCTTAAGTGTATCAACTACGTGTACCGGAAGGGCGGCTTCATAACGGTTGGTCATGAAGGTGGCGATATTAAGGGTGCGGTAGTGATCAATGAAACGGGAATGAGCGGGTATATACCTGAAAATATCCTGGTGTATATAGCCGTTGACCGTTCAACCCGGGGTAAGGGTTACGGACGCAAATTGATGACCCGGGTTATTGAAAAAGCCCGTGGAGATATTGCTCTTCACGTAGAACCGGATAATCCGGCCCGGCACCTGTACGAAAACATTGGCTTTACCAATAAGTACCTGGAGATGCGCTATAAAAAGAACCCATCATGACCTTTGAAGAGCTGCGGGATTTTCGCAGGGAACTGCATGCCAACCCTGAAGTCTCTACACAGGAGAAGGAAACGCAGGAGAGGATATATAAAGCCCTGGAAAAAACAGGCCTTAGCCCCAAAAAGACTGGCGGTACCGGTTTGCTGGTACATTTTAAAAGCGAAAAGGAAGGGAATAAAGTACTGTTACGTGCCGATATCGATGCCCTTCCCATTGAGGAAACCAACGATTTTGAATACCGCTCCATCCATAAAGGAGTTTCGCATAAATGTGGGCATGACGGGCATGCTGCCATCATGCTGGGTGTGGCAGCTGAGCTGGCCACCAATAAACCAGAGAGGGGAGAAGTGTGCCTGGTTTTTCAACCGGCCGAAGAAAACGGTAAAGGGGCCCGCGCTATTATTGAGGACCCGGAATTCGACTTTAAAGCCGACATGGCTTTTGCCCTTCATAACCTGCCCGGTTATCCCATGCACCAGGTAGTTTGCCGTAAGGGAGCCTTTACGGCTGCGGCCAAGAGTGTAATTCTGAAATTACACGGCAAAACCTCGCATGCGGCTGAGCCGGAGCGCGGAATAAATCCGGGACTGGCGATTGCTGAAATCCTGCAATTGAGTGAAGAGCTTTCTGAAAAAGACATCAATCGCGAGGATTTCCGGCTAATCACACTGGTACATGTCAATATGGGTGAAAAAGCCTACGGTATTTCGGCCGGTTACGGAGAGGTACATCTTACCCTGCGCACCTTCAGCAATCAAGTAATGGAGGGCTTTGAAACCAGGCTTATGAAGCGGGTGGAGGAGATCATAAAGAAATATCAGCTGCAACTGCAATCGGAATGGCTGGAAGTTTTTTATGCCAATATGAATAATTCGGAGAGCTTTGAAGTGATCCGCAGCAGCGCTGATGAAAATCAATTGGACTTTGAGGAGCGGGCCACACCTTTCAAATGGGGTGAGGATTTTGGCCTTTTCACCGAAAAATTTCCCGGGGCTATGTTTGGAATTGGATCGGGTAAAGATACCCCGGCCCTGCATAATCCGGATTACGATTTCCCGGATGAGATCATTACCACCGGAATAAAAATGTTTACCACCATTCTTCGTAAAACGCTGTAATGGAGCATACCAGTTACATTGAATTGAGCCGGAAGGCTCTCCAGAATAATTTGGATTACTTAAGGGAAACCGTTGGTGATTCCTGTACCATTTCACACGTGGTAAAAGGTAATGCCTACGGGCATGGCATAGATACCTTTGTTCCCCTGGCCCACGAGTTGGGTGCCCGCCATTTTTCAACCTTTGATGCCCGCGAGGCCCTGGAGGTTCACCGGGTTACCAATGGTGAAACTACTATTCTCATTATGGGGATGATCCAGAACGAGCAGCTGGAGTGGGCCATTGAGAACGAAATACACTTTTTTGTATTTGAGATGGATCGCCTCAAGGCAGCTGTTAAGGCGGCCAGAAAGCTTAAAAAGAAAGCTCACATACACATTGAACTGGAAACCGGAATGAACCGTACCGGCTTTTCTAAAAAATCGTGGGAAGGTTTACGCAGTTTCCTCCGCGATCATAATGAACACCTCAACCTATCGGGTTTGTGTACCCACTATGCTGGTGCGGAGAGCATCTCCAACTTCATTCGGGTAAAAAACCAGATCAAGCGTTTCCGGGAAGGTGTGAAGTTCATGGGTAATGGAAACGTACAGGCGGACCGGCTTCATACGGCCTGTAGTGCAGCCTCTATTCGTTTTCCTAAAAGTCGCATGGATATGGTCCGAATTGGCATCTTACAATATGGCTTCTGGCCATCCATGGAAACATTTATTACTACGGTACAACCACAGGACGTTGAACATGAAGACCCTCTGAAAAGAGTGATCAGTTGGAAGAGCCGGATTATGAGCGTGAAAAACGTGAAGCAGGGCGAATACGTAGGTTACGGCACCAGCTTCCTGGCCACTTCAGATCTTAAGGTGGCTTCCGTTCCGGTGGGATATAGCCACGGCTTCAGCCGTTCCCTGAGCAACCAGGGGCGGGCACTGGTGCGCGGTCAGCGCGTATCAGTAATAGGCATTGTAAATATGAACGTGATGATGCTGGATGTTTCCCAGCTGGACCATGTAGAGAAGGGGGATGAGGTGGTGCTGATCGGCAAACAGGGAGATATGTCTATTTCCGTTTCTTCCTTCAGTGATTACAGCGACCAGCTGAATTACGAGCTACTTACCCGCCTGCCCCACGATATTCCCAGATTTATTGTACATTAAGATAAAACCATGGCATTTATAACCCTCAACCGACAAAAATTAAAAGAGAATTACACACACCTGAGTGAGTTGTTCAAAGCACGTCATATAGAATGGGCCATTGTAACCAAGATGCTGTGTGGTAACGAGATCTACATTAGGGAGATCATAGACCTCGGTATCCAGGAAATATGTGATGCCCGGATCAGCAACCTCCGTATAGTAAAAGAACTCAATCCTGATATTCAGACGGTATACATAAAACCACCGGCCCGAAGAGCCATTAAGGATGTGGTTACCTATGCCGATGCCAGTTTTAATACGGAGCTGGAAACCATCAAACTACTGTCCAAAGAAGCGGTTAAGCAAAATAAGCAGCACAAGATCATTATTATGATAGAGCTGGGCGACTTGCGTGAAGGTGTGATGGGCAGCGAGTTGGTAGACTTCTACGGACAGATATTCGAACTGCCCAACATCAAGGTGACCGGCATAGGAAGTAACCTCAATTGTTTGCATGGCGTTATGCCCAGCCAGGACAAATTGATCCAATTGTCGCTGTACAAACAGCTGATTGAAGCCAAATTTGACCGGGATATTCCCTGGGTAACCGGGGGGACATCCGTAGTGATACCGCTTATTTACAACCACCAACTGCCTGCTGGTATCAACCATTTTCGGGTGGGAGAAACGCTCTATTTTGGTGCAGACCTGGTAAACGGAGCTACCATTGAAGGGATGCACCACGATGTGATCAAGCTCTACGCGGAGATCATCGAGATCACGGAAAAGCCCAAGATTCCCATTGGTAGCCTGGAAGCTAATCCTTCCGGGGAAATCTATGAGGTCAAGGAAGAGGATTACGGCAAAACCTCGCATCGTGCTATCCTTGATCTGGGGTTACTGGATATTTCAACGGACTACCTCATTCCTGAGGATAAGGATTTTGAATTTGTAGGTGCCAGCAGCGATATGCTGGTAATAGATATTGACGACAATGACCATGGTTATAAGGTGGGCGACCTTGTTCCTTTTGACCTGAAATACATGGGCGCCCTGAGTCTCCTGAACTCATCCTATATTGGTAAAAAGGTTATTTAAACCCCTGCAGCCTCTTTACCACTTATAAGGCGGTATTCGGGGCGGATGAGGTTTTCAATATCTGCCATATCAAAACGGATGGTGATCATGCCTTCAGAATAAGGAGCGATCTCATAGGTATTGTAGACGAATTCCAGCCCAAAGGGGTCGTATTTAAAGTTTTCAGGAAGCACAAAAGCATTATCCTCAAACCAGTAACCAGCATCGTTGTAGTTCATACCCGTAGGAATATCACGGCTTTCACGAAACTGCAGCTCGGCACGCCTGTTAAGTTCTGCCAAAGCCTCTTCCTTTACCAAATCCTTAATGGATAAGCGGGCACCGGTTTCAGTACTGTACAGGTGGTGGAATAAAAAATTGTTGCCATGGGCTCCTCCGGTAAAGCTGTACGATTCAAGAGTGGTGCCGAATAATCCATCCTGGTTAAGATGTACGCTCATGTTCTGGTCCAGTTCCCAGGGCAACTCATAATCGGTTATTTCGCTCAGTATACGCTTGTATTCTTTTTCCAGGTTATCCGCTACATCCTCAGCATCACCGGCTTTTTGCTCGCTGTTGTCGCTTTGTGCAATAGCCTTGTTCAGGTTATCATTGATCTCTTTCAGAACGTGATCAGCGGCATTAGCCGTAACGGTTACGGTAACAATTTCTATTTGCAGGCAGGGCGATTCGATCCGGTTGCTCATACAGTCCATTTCACGCCTCAGAGTATCCAGGCGGTAGGTGAGGCTATCCGTTACGGCTCCATCATCTGCAATACCGGCAGAACCATTGGGCTGGCAGGCACCCAGCGAGAATAAGATGATCAGAACAAGGAGTAAAGAATAAAGGGAACGCATGACAGGGATTTTTAGGCTCTTCAAATTAAGTTATTTTTGAACGGAAAAGTTTTGATTTTATGAAGATTTACCCTCTCAATACCGGGAATTTTAAGTTGGATGGCGGAGCTATGTTCGGTGTGGTTCCCAAATCCTTATGGCAACGCACCAACCCTGCTGATGAGAACAATATGTGTTCGTGGAGTATGCGTAGTATGCTCATAGAAGATGGCAACCGGCTTATCCTAATTGATACCGGAATGGGCAATAAACAAAGCGAGAAGTTCTTCAGCTTTTATTATTTGCACGGAGACGACTCCCTGGATGGCAACCTGAAAAAGCTCGGCTACCATCGCAATGATATTACCGATGTTTTTCTTACCCACCTTCATTTTGACCATGTGGGTGGAGCTATTGAATGGAATGACCAAAAAGATGCTTACCGCCCTGCTTTTCCCAACGCACGGTTCTGGAGTAATGAGCGCCATTGGAACTGGGCTATTAAGCCCAATGCCCGTGAAAAGGCCTCCTTTCTCTCGGAAAATATTTTACCGATAGAGGAGAGCGGCCAGCTCAATTTTGTAGAGGTAGGGAATAAAGATGGGGTATACCCAACGGGTCTTCCGTTTGAGGTTTTGCTGGTAAGCGGCCACACCGATGCACAGATGTGCCCGGTGCTACGCTACCAGGATAAAACCCTGGTTTTTATGGCTGATTTGCTTCCTTCCACAGGGCATATCCCGCTGCCATACGTAATGGGCTATGATACCCGCCCGTTGATTACGCTGGATGAGAAGGATCGCTTTTTGAACGAAGCGGCAGAAAAAGGCTATTACCTTTTCCTGGAGCATGATCCCGTTAATGAGCTTTGTACCGTAGAGCATACCGAAAAAGGCGTTCGCCTTAAAAACACTCACCGCTTCAGCGATATTTTTTAAGCGGCAATCATTAAAAGAAAACCTGAACATGAAAAAACTGATACTGGCAGTAATGCCCCTTGCTCTTTTTGCTCACCACCCGGCCACTTATTGGCAGCAACAAGTGAAGTATACCATGAATATTGATTTTGATGTGGAAACACATCGCTTCGTGGGTACTCAGGAACTGGTGTATACCAACAACTCACCAGATACCCTGGAGCAGGTGTTTTATCACCTGTATTTCAACGCCTTTCAGCCGGGCAGTATGATGGATGAGCGTTCACGCGATTTGCCGGACCCGGATCACAGGATCGGTGATCGTATATCCAAACTAAAGGAAGATGAGATCGGGTACCACCAGATAACTTCTCTTACGCAGGATGGTGCTACCACCCAATACACGGTTCATGCAACAGCCCTGCAGGTGCAGTTAGCCCAACCACTGGCTCCGGGAGCGAGTACCACCTTCAAAATGGAGTTCAACAGCCAGGTACCGGTGCAGATCCGCAGGAGCGGACGCAACAATGCCGAAGGCGTAGATTATACCATGACCCAGTGGTATCCTAAAATGGCCGTTTACGATGAGGATGGCTGGCACCCTGACCCCTACGTAGCCCGTGAATTTTACGGGGAATACGGTGTTTTTGACGTCACCATTAACATAGATTACAACTACAAGCTGGGTGGCACCGGAGTGCTGATGAGCCCGGAGGTGTGGCAAAAAACCGGGGAAACAGACGGGGTTAGCAGCTATGAACTGGTACCCAACAAAAAAAGCAAACGTACCTGGAAATTTCATGCAGAGAATGTGCATGATTTTGCCTGGGCGGCCGATCCGGAATATATACGTACCTCAACGGCCGGTCCGGGGGGAATGGAAATCAACTTTTTTTACCTGCCGGGGAGCTGGAAGGATAACTGGGTAAAATTACCGCCTTATACGGTTTCCTTTTTTCGCCTGATGAACGAAAAATTCGGAACCTATGCCTATCCGCAGTTTTCAGTTATTCAAGGGGGTGACGGAGGTATGGAATACCCGATGTGTACCATGCTGAAAGGAACCGGTAAGCTGGATGGCCTGGTGGGAGTAATGGTCCATGAGTCGGCCCACAACTGGTTTTACGGGATGTTAGGAACCAATGAAAATCAGTACCCCTGGATGGACGAAGGCTTTACCTCTTTTGCGGAGGAAGAAGTGTTGAACGTTTTAATGGAGAAGAACGAGGAAAACCCGCATAAAGGAGCCTACCGCAACTATTTCTTTCTGGTACAACAGAACGAGGTAGAGCCCATGTCTACTCCCGCAGATTACTTTGATCATAACCGTACCTACGGGATCTCCTCCTACTCAAGAGGCCAGATGTTCCTGGCACAACTCCGGTATATCATAGGAGATGAAACCTTTAATAAGGGAATGCTGAAATACTATGAGGTATGGCGATTTAAACACCCCGATCCTCAAGATTTTTTACGGGTAATGGAAGAGGTTTCAGGGATTCAGCTGGACTGGTACCTTAATTTTTGGATGAATACATCCAAAACCATTGACTACGCTATTGAAGGAGTAGAAAACGATGGCCGGCTACACACTATGGTTAGTCTTAAAAGGGAGGGAAGCATGCCAATGCCCCTGGTGTTGGAAGTAAAGCTTAAATCAGGAGGAACACGCTATTACCAGGTACCGTTGCTTTCCATGTACGGCAGCCGTAACGATATGCCGGCCCTGCAGGAATGGCCCTGGACCAATCCCGTTCATAAAGTACGCCTGGAGATCCCTTTCCGTGATATTGAAGAAATCACCATTGACCCGCTGGAGTTTATGGCGGATGTGAAGCGGGAAAATAACGATTGGAAAGAATAGGGGGTTAGAGGAATATATTCCGCAAGGCTATAAACAGCCCAAAACCGATCAGCAGGAAACCCATGATCTTTTCCACTACCTGGATCTTGCGTCCCTGCAAGCGCGTTTTAAAGCGGTTGGCAAAATAGATCTTAAAAAGGTCTACCAGGAGGTAAGTGCCCAGGGTGAGCGAGTAAAAAAGGATCATTTTATCCCTTTCATGGTCCAGCATGGATCCGATGGCTACCGTGGTGGCAATCCAGTAGAATAAAACTCCCACGTTGAGGAAGTTGAGCAGGAAACCCTTCAGGAAGAGTAACCTCTTCTTGGGAAGTACCATAGCCTCCCGGAACTGCATTCCCTTTCGGGATTTGCGGATATAATAAAGCCCGAAAATAATAATGGCCAGTCCGCTGGCAACACCTACCCAAATATTATGGCGTAGTGAGCGGATAAGGGATTGACTGCCAAAAAAGGCCACCAAAATGAACAGGATATCGGCCGCAATGGCGCCCAGGTCCAGAATAAAAGCTCCGGTCTTACTGCGGGTAATGCTGGTTTGAATGACCACAAAAAAAATCGGTCCTGCAGCAAAGCTTAGGGTAATTCCAAGGGGTATGGCGTAGAGCAGTATTTCAAGCATAGTCCTCTTTTACCGGCTAGGCTTCCGTATCGGGTTTCGCAGATTGAATTTCCCTGACCTGGTTTTGAAGATCGGCCACCTGTTTGCGGGCTCCGTCCAATTCGCCCTGCAGTTGGCTTAGGTCATTTTGCAGGCTATGAATACGACTGTCTTTTTCATTGATCATCATTTCCTTTTTGGCAATTTCATCCTTCAGTGAGGTAATATGGTTATTCAGTTTGCGTATCTCCCGGTTCAGGCTGTTGGTGGTCATCATGGAGTACAGGATGTAAATGAGGAAGCCTACTGAGAAGATGAGGTTGGTAATAAAAATAGACTGAGGCGTGGTATTGCGCATGAACATCATGAAAAGGGCAATGCCAATGATCACAATGCCCAGCACGAGTACAATGGTTTCGAGACTACTTCTTTTCATGTTGTTCCGGGTTGATAGTTGTGGTATGTTAAAATTAAGGTTTTTCAAACAGGAACAAAATCCAGTTGTTTTTTATCCAGGTCTGCATTTTTAACCCGTATCATGATCTGGTCTCCCAATTGGAATATTTTGCCATTGCGTTCCCCTTCAATGCAGAAGTTACGTTCGTCAAAAACATAGTAGTCATCCTTAAAATCCCGGATGCGGATCATGCCCTCACACCGGCTATCAATAAGTTCTACAAAAACACCCCATTCCGTTACCCCGGATATCACACCCATGAATTCTTCACCTACATGGTCTTCCATGAATTTAACCTGCATGTACTTGGTAGAGTCGCGCTCTGCTTCCGTAGCCAGGCGCTCACGGTCTGAAGCGTGCTCGCAAAGGTCTTCATAAGGTCCTGCTGATGGGGACTTACCACCATCCAGGTAATGCTGTAACAGGCGGTGAACCATCATATCCGGGTACCTGCGGATAGGAGAGGTGAAGTGGGAATAATAGCCAAAGGCCAGGCCGTAGTGGCCGATGTTGTCCGTACTATATACCGCCTTGGCCATGGTGCGTATGGTGAGCTTTTCAATCATGTTAGCCTCGCCTTTACCCTTTACCTCATCCAGCATTTTATTAAGACTTTGGGATATACTGTCACGGTTCTTGGTGTTTACCGAATAACCGAACTGGCGCACAAAGTTGTTGAGGTCAAAAAGTTTATCAGGGTCTGGGGAATCATGGATACGGTACACAAAGGTTTGCCCGGAGGGCTTGCCATCCTTTCCTTTTCCTATAAACTCTGCCACACTGCGGTTAGCCAGCAACATAAATTCCTCAATAAGGTGGTTGGCGTCTTTACTTTCTTTAAAATAGATGCCGATAGGCTCCGCTTTTTCATTGAGATGGAATTTCACCTCAATGCTGTCAAAGGCAATAGCGCCACTCCGCATGCGGGCTTTCCGTAGCTTTTTGGCCATGCTGTCCATCAAGAGGATTTCCTGGTGCAGATCACCTTTCCCGGTTTCAATGACTTGCTGCGCCTCTTCATAGGTAAACCTGCGATCAGAATTGATCACGGTACGCCCGAACCAGCGCTTGTACACTTTGGCGTCCTCATCCATTTCAAAAACGGCTGAGAAAGTATATTTTTCCTCATTGGGGCGCAGGGAGCAAACCTTATTGGAGAGCTTTTCCGGAAGCATGGGCACCACTCGGTCTACCAGGTATACCGAAGTTCCACGTTTTACAGCCTCCTCTTCCAGCTTGCTTTTTTCATCGATGTAATGGGTTACATCGGCAATATGCACTCCTACCTCCCAGTGGCCGTTCTCCAACCTGCGCAGAGAGAGCGCATCGTCAAAATCCTTGGCATCTACCGGGTCAATGGTAAAGGTGAGTATATCACGAAAATCCCTGCGCCTGGCAATTTCTGCGGGATTCAGTTGGTCGGGTATCTGCTCTGCTTCGGCTTCTACCTCCGGGGGGAAATAGCGAGGCAGGTCATATTCAGCCAGGATGGAGTGGATCTCTACCTCATGGTCTCCGGGATTACCAAGCACTTCGGTAATTTCCCCAAAGGGGCTGCTGGCCTTTTCCGGCCAGTCCGTGATACGGGCAATGGCCTTTTGACCGTCTTTGGCACCATTGAGATGCTCTTTGGGAATGTAGATGTCCACCAGCATCTTACGGCTGTCCGGGATCAGGAAACCATAGTTCTTGGACAGCTGTATCACGCCCACGAACTCATCCCGTGAGCGCTCCAGGATTTCTACGATCTCGCCTTCAGGTTTTTTATTCTTACGCTGTGCAAAAAGCAGCACTTTTACCTGGTCACCATGTAAGGCCTGGTTGAGGTTTTTAGGTGTAATATACACATCCTGATCATCATCTTCCCGGATTACGTAAGCCGAACCTTTGGCGGTCATATCCACCCGGCCGGTTATGAAGTTCTCGGTATGCTTAAAGCGATATTTCCCCTTTGAAGGCTCTTCAATGGTACCTTCGGCCGCCAGTTTTTCCAGGAGCTCCAACACCGATTGACGCTCGTAATTATCACGGATATTGATCTTGGCGGATATCTGTTTGTAGTTGAAACTCTTTAAAGGATCTTCCTTCAGAACATTACGGATGGCCGATTCTATTTTAATAAGCCTCCGGTTCTTTTTCTTTTCTTTCTTCTTACTCATATTGGGTGTTAAAGGTAAAGGAATGCAACAGGCATACAGGTTATGCCCGGGTTATTTTTAAAATTAACAATGCAATTCCTGTTCAAAAGTTTGGAGCAGGCAGCATTAATGGCCCCGAAAACTCACCAAGCTTACCGTAAACTAATTGCCGGCTCAAAAAAACGGGTTTACCTGGCGGTTAGGTTTGCTTCTAATAGTACTCATTATGAAGGTTTAACCGATAAAAACAAACATCATGAAACGAATTCTATTTTTACTACTGGCAGGATTAAGTACCTGCGCCTATGCACAAACCTGGATGCCTGTGGGCAACGGGGTTCATGCACAGCAAAACCAGATAACCAATACGCAAACCACCTATTACAACGGTAGTCTTTATGTAGCCGAAATTGATGGAAGCAGTTCCAATAGCGTCCTGCAGATGTATGCCTGGGACGGAAACAGCTGGAGTACCCTGCCTTCTCAAACCCTTTCGGGCTGGGGCTATATTTATGATATAATTGGCTACCAGGGCAGTATATATGTCATTGCAGATGGGCTCATTTTCCGCTTTGATGGCACTTCTTGGAGCCCTATTGGCTTACCGGCTAATACCGGTTGGATCAATAGAATGGCCGTAATAAACAATAAGCTAATGGTAACCGGTGATTTTAACACCCATATTGCCGGAGATTATATTGCTGCCGAATACGATGGAAGCAGTTGGAATGTGTTGCCCGATGTAGGCTATACAGGAACGTTATACGGAGGTACTGAAATTGTGGAATTTGGTGGAAATATCCACGTGCTTACTCAAACGGATTCATCCACTACCATAACCACCAACCTCTTCACATTTAACGGAACGAGTTGGGATTATGCAGCTCACAACTTTGACAATAGCAGCATTCAAAGTATTGAGTTTTACGCTATAGTGAGTGATGGTCAGCACCTTTATGGTTTTGACGGAACCTGGGGCAGCGGTTTTTATGCCATTGAAAATGACTCTATAAAATTGGTAAATACCTTAGGAGGAGTGGTAAGTATTTCGGATTATGAGCTTTTTAATGGAAAAGTTTACTTGGCTGGTGAGTTTGGTGCGGGCTCAGGTACTAACCGAAAATCAATGGCACTGTTTGACGGACAAAACATAACCCCGCTACAAAATGCGCCAAGGGGTTATTTGCGCAGTGTAACCAGTGATGGTAATAAAATATACGCTGCAGGTAACTTTACCCAGATCAACGGAAGCACGTATAATGGGGTAGTTTCAACCCTGGGAGATGTTGCGATACTTTCCGGTCAGGTTTTTCTTGATCAAAACAGCGATTGCCAACCATCACCCGGTGAGCAAGACTTACGATCTGCTATTATTACTGTAAACCCAGGAAATATACTTGTTGCGTCTGACCAATGGGGAAATTATTCTATCGGTTTAACCGCAGGTAGCTACAACATTGCCGGAGTAAATTATACCCTTGCCGGGCACCAGAATGTGGTAAGCTCGTCTTGCAATACTACTTCCGTTACCCTAACGAATGGCCAAACCACCCAAAATAATATTGCATCAGAACTCACCACAACCGATCCGGACCTGCTGGTGAACTTAACCGCCTCCTGGAGGGCCCGTTTTGGTTTTGATGAGTTCTATCAACTGGACGTAATTAACATTGGAGCTACCAATGAGAGTAACGTATCAGCCACGGTAACCCTGCCTGCCGGCCTGCAAATTGTAAGCGCTTCACCCAACTATAGCTCACAGAGTGGTAGCGTATATACCTGGAACATTAGCTCACTGAACAGTTTTGAAGAATGGTCTGCAGACTTTCGCTTAACCATAGACACCAGTGTGGTAAATATGGGTGATTCTCTTTTGTTTAGTTCAGCGGTAGCTGCAGTCAGTGGAGAGGTAAATACCGCAAACAATAATGCTGACCTATGGCAGGAGGTTGTAGGGGCCTATGATCCTAATGATAAACAAGCAGAGTTTAGCGAAGTAGCCCCGGGCACTTCTCGCCTGGAGTACCAGATCCGCTTTCAGAATACCGGAAATGATCTGGCTTATAAAGTGATCATAAGAGACACTCTTGAGGCATACCTATACCCCGCTCAATTAGAGATGTTATCTGCCAGCCACGATTATGAGTTACAAATCGATGAGAATGTACTCACCTGGGTATTTAATAATATTTTGTTGCCAGACAGTACCAGCGATCTGCAAGGCAGCCAGGGCTATATTCGCTTTTCAATAGGAGTAGATGCAACTCTTGCCGAAGGGTCGGTGATAGATAATGATGCTGAGATATACTTTGATTTCCAACAGCCCGTGCATACCAATCACGCGTTAACCACCATCGTAAACAATATTTCGGTGGCTGATGGTGAGGTTATTCCGGAAAGCTTCATGATATACCCTAACCCTGCGCGTGACATTATCCATATAAAGAACACTTCTGGCAATGACCAGCAAATGTTGCTTACCAATACTACAGGTCAGCGCCTAAAGCTTATGGAGATCGGTGCCGGTGATGAGATCACCCTGGACCTTGGAGATCTGCCGGCCGCTGTATATTTCTTGTCTGCAGGAAGGGAAACCTATCGTATTATAAGAAGAGATTGATGACTCGTGCATCGCATAAACGATCCACTTTAAGTTGAGGAGATGTTAATGCTCCCTGAAACCCCCGTTTATCGGGGGTTTTTGTTTTTATCTTGCTGTGAGCCTTTGCGAATCCAGTAAAGCTTATTACCGCAGATTTAAAAAAAATCGGGAGGCCGTGCAGCATTTCCCAATTATCACCGGTCTTACTAAATGAAGCCCTTAGGCATTTGAAGAACAAACTAACAAGTATAAGTGAAAAGGAACTTCTCCGAAAGTGCCAGGAGGGCGATCGAAGAGCGCAGCAAACATTGTATAACAAACTGGGACCGGTAATGCTGATGGTTTGCAGACGCTACCTGTTTAACAAACAACAGGCGGATGCCACCCTGAATAAAGGCTTCCTGAAAGTGTTTCGGAAACTCCATACGTTTCGTAACCAGGGCAGTTTTGAAGGCTGGGTGCGCAAGATAATGGTGCGGGAATGCCTGGATGAAAACAAGGCAAAACGGGTTGCAGAACTGCCTATTGAAGAACAAGAGTCACTTTTCCTGCAACAGGTCCCGGAAGTGGAGAAAGCTCATAACGTAAGGCAGATAATGCTGGTTATAGAAGCTCTGCCGCACGGTTACCGGGAGGTTTTTAACCTGTACGAAATTGAGGGCTATGACCACGGTGAAATAGCTAAACAAATGGAGATTACGGAGAGTGCCAGCCGAAGCCAACTGGCGAGAGCCAAACAATTATTACGAAAGAAACTCAAAGATATCGAGGGACTGGAATGAAAAACTGGAAAGACATACAAGAAGAAATACGGACCTCCAGAGAGCCCCTGAAAGAGGGATCATGGGACGAAATGTCTTCGATGCTCCGTGGAAACACATTGGGCCGTAAGTGGCTATGGGGCTTGCTTCTAATCCCCTTGTTTTTGGGATTGGGAACCTGGGGTTATCTGAACAGGAAGCCTTCGGTTACCGAGCCTCAAATTGAAAAAACCTCACCGGTTAAAGCGGGAGCAACTGAAAACCGGGAGTTGCCTGCTACACAAACAGGCGTGAAAAGACCGAAGAACGTTGTAAACGAAGATACAGAAATGATCGCCCGCACAGGGGGTACCGATCATCAATCGCCTGATGCCTCACTACCAGGGCCGGGCAATACAAAACAGGAAAACATTAAAGAGCGAGACTTCTCTGAAAGTACAGGGCATTTTCAGGGAGAAGGAAATCTGCAGTGGACAGCCAAAGGTATAGCAACCTTAAATCTTCCTGAAAATCCGCAACTAAGCCTTAAAGACCTGTCCGGCTCAGGAGAAACCAATCCGGATAGTATTTTTCACCGGACAAATACGGCTAAACCCGGACGATGGGAAATAAGAGTGTTTGTCGGCCCTACGATTAGCCTTAATACCAGGAAGTATGATCCAGAAGAAGGGAAGACCCATAAGCAGTTTGACCAAGCCAATGATAATGCTGTTATACCTGGTCTTGGTTGGGATGCCGGGGCGGAGTTGCGCTACCGAGTATGGAAGAGTTTTCGCCTCAGTAGCGGCCTAGGCATAAACAAGGTGGTAACTCGGAATCAATATGATTATACCGTTAATGAAATACCGGTAATTGATTCTGCTACAGGAAATATACTGGCCTATATCCCTGTCAATAGCGCACAAAGGGTGACACAGGGGTCCAATAACATCTACAATTTTATCAATATACCAGTAAGCCTTTATTATGAAAAGCCTTTGATGGGAAGGTGGACATTTACCGCTGAAGCAATACACCATACCAGCATTCTTCTCAGTCAGTCCAGCTATAAGCTAAACTCCACCACCTTAGAAGTTAACCGGGAAGAAAGGGAGGAACTGAACAATATGATTAATGCTTTTCAGCTACGCTTGGGATTAAGATATAGGGTAGGGTCAAACTTTTACCTGGCTGTTGAACCATCTTATAGGGCCTATTACCAGGATGTCTTTAAAGATTCCCACGTAAGCTGGAAACCCAGGGATTTTTCAATAAGTCTTTCGGGAATTGTTAAACTTTATTAATAAAATGTGATGACCAAGTATCTACTAAAAATCTCAGTTTTTATTTTAACCGCAACCGCAACCTATGCACAGGTATGGCATCCGGTTGGTAACGGTTTGGGTTTGATACCCGGCTTTAAAACACACGTTTCTTCAGATATATATAACGGAGAGGTCTACGTGGCCTATTCCAATAAGCTCGGTCCGTCCTATAATACGATAGTTGAGGTTTGGAATGGAGTGAGTTGGAATAGCTTACCCGCATTACCCTCATCATCTTTCAGCGCACGTGATATCCTGGTAGTAAACGATACGGTATACCTGGCAGGAGATGACGTAAGCAATAATGGTGTAATCCTTTACACCTTTGATGGCATGGGTTGGACCGGGCATACCACCACAAACTTACAGGGGTGGGCTACATATGTAGGCCAATATAATGGGGATATCATAGTGGGGGGTGCTATAACTGTAGGCTCTATTGAAAAATATCTTGTGAAATTTGACGGGACCAATTTTCTGCCCTTTGGTAATATAGAAGGCACAACCAGTATCAATCAGGTATACAACACGGTGGTTTTCAACAATGAGCTTTATGCCGGGACGGGATCTGGCACATCCTCGAGCTTCACGGATGCTATACGAAAATATGATACTGTTTCCGATTCCTGGAGCAGTCCGGTTCAGTTTCTTCAGGGAACTTCTTCCACATCTAATGATTTTAAGCTAATCACATATAATGGGAAACTGTATGCCGCTGAAGCATCACCCACGGTTAATACCGAACTCTTTGAAGTAAAAGGAGATTCCCTTTTGTTAGCCGGGCAGATTGACCATACGGTTTCAGATTTCACAATTTTTAACAGTATTCTCTATATGGTTGGTGATCCTGTGATGTCCGGAACCATTTCCATGAGCAGATACAATGGCGTTGGGGTAAGCCCGGTATTAGGGTCCCCTGCCAATTTGGGCGCGGTAGAGTCTATAAATAACAAACTGTATACTTTTTCCGCAAAAGCGGATATCCTCAATGGCCTTGACTATAACTACGCCTTTCAGAGTGCCCTGAACAATGTAGCTCTTTTGAAGGGTCAATTTTATAAAGATGCCAACAACAACTGTCAACCGGACGCTGCTGAAAAAGGACTGTCTTTTATGGCCTGCTCTGTAAATGGCAATAATTTCAATTCGGATTCCAAAGGATATTATTCAGTGGTATTGCCTCCCGGTACGTACCAACTGGACTCCTTAAGTGCACTCAGTAGCCTCACAAAAAATTATGAGTTTAACTGCTCCTTTCCTGGCCCGGTAACTGTTTCAGGAAATCAGACGATCACCCAAAATGTTGCGGTTGCTAATAATGTTCCCGTAGATGCACAAGTATTTATTACTCCCTGGCGTGGCTTTTCCGCACGTTATGGGTTCAGGGAGGTTTACCAGCTTGATTTTGGCAATGCAGGAAATACAGCGATCAATCAGGCAACGGTAAGGGTTACTATTCCTTCTTCGGTAAGCCTGGATGTAGCCGTTCCTTCCCCAGCCACCATAAATGGGGACACATTAACGTATCATTTTACCAACCTACCGCCAGATAGCGTTGTTAAGGCTTTGATCCAGGTAAGGATCGATACTGCTGGCAACGTTATGGGAGACAGTCTCACATTTAGGGCTGACATCATAAGCGGAGTGCCGGGAGATGCTGATATTAGTGATAATTCAGATGTAATAAAACAGGTTATTTCAGGAGCATTTGATCCGAATGATAAAAGTGTAAGCCATGAGAGGATCTTACCTCATAGCAAGTATGTTGATTACCATATACGCTTCCAGAATACCGGAAACGATACGGCCAGGAAAGTAACTGTGGTGGATACCCTTGACATTACACTTCCTCTTACCAAAGTAGTTATTAAGTCGGCAAGTCACCCGTATCAGTTGAGGGTGGTAGGTAGTACCCTGATATGGGAATTTGACAACATTATGCTACCGGATAGCACTACCGATTATATTGGCAGTCAGGGGTATGTGCGGTTTTCGGCCGGTATAAACCCATCACTCTCTGTGGGGGATACCATTGACAATGATGCGGAGATTTACTTTGATTACCAGCATCCCGTACATACCAATCACGCTAAAACTGTCATTGTAAGCAACATCTCGTTGGTGGAAGCAAGGGAGGAGCATAAACTCCAGGTTTATCCCAACCCGGCCCGGGACATAATGCACATTAGAAACATGGCCGACCGCAGTCAGGAATTGGTATTAAGGGATGTGTCCGGACAAAAGCTGAAAACGATAAATATTGCAGGCATGACAGAAGTTAGTTGTGATATGAGCAGCTTGCCGGTTGGGGTTTATTTCCTGTCGTCACAAAACGAAACCTACCGGATCATAAGGGCCAATCAGTAATTAAAACATTTGAAGATCCATTTTTTAAGTTGAGGAAATGACCCATTTCCTTAAGGCCCCCTGTACAGGGGGCTTTTTTTATTGCTGTATATCAGGTGCTTAAATAAAAAATAATGAAATATTTTACCCTTAGGCAACTTACCTTTGCCTAAGGAGTGTCATTACAATGACGGCAATCAAAACAATGGGAAAACTGCTACGACTACCAACTAACGAACAAAAATTGGTCAGGCAATGCCTGAAGGGCGACAGTCGCGCCCAAAGGGAGTTGTACGACCGGTTTTGCGGACAGATGCTGGGCGTATGCAGGAGATATGTAAAAACCATTGAAGATGCCGAAGAAGTTCTTTCCAATGCTTTTATAAAGGTCTTTTCAAGACTGGACCAGTTTAAGGCTGAGGGCAACCTGGGAGGGTGGATACGCAGGATCATGATCAATGAGTCATTGAACTACATCCGCTACCAGAAAAACCTTTTTGTAGAGGTGGAAGAAGAAAACCATTCTTCCCTCTCACACGAAAACCTAAATGATCAGTGGGAAGCTGAACACCTGATGATGATGATCAATGAACTGCCGCTGGGGTACCGCACGGTTTTTAACCTGTACGCAGTAGAAGGGTATTCCCATAAGGAGATAGGTGATATGCTGGACATTTCTGAAAATACCTCCAAATCACAATTGAGTAAAGCCAGGAAAGCACTTCGCGATAAATTGGATAAGAACGAACTTTTATACAAGGAGCAATGAAAGAAGAAAACCCGATTGACGAGCTCTTTAAAAGAGAACTTCAACACAAAGAGATAAAGCCTTCGGAGGCAGTATGGGCAAAAATAGATGCCGGCATAAACCATACGAGTTCCGGTCGCAAAGGGTATTACTGGATGCGGGCAGCCGTGGTTACCCTCTTGCTGGGTGTGTCGTCCTGGGTATACTTTTCACAGAATGAAAGAGACTTGATGCATATTGAGCCCAGCCGTGGAAAGGTGTCTTCCCAGGAGCAGAATACCACGAAGGATAAAGCAGGAGCGGTTGATGAGCCAAAGGAAAAGGCTGCAGAAGGCGAGAAGAAGGAAAACCAGGCTGAGCCAACCAAAAGAAAGATCGAGCCTATTATCCGGAACTCTGCCACCCGTAACTACCACTTTGTAGAAACAGAACCGGCCTTGGTGGATGAGGCTCAATTGGCCGTTGAAGATGAATTTGAACCGGAAAGTGTTTCCCTGCAAGAAAAGACCCCTGTAAAGCCGGTAGTAAAATTCAAATACACGGTGCCGGTAACCCAAAAAAGCTTTTATGCTGCCAAGGAGGAAGAGAAAAAAGAAAAACCCGGGATTAAGGATAGAGTTGTAGCGTATGCTAATGATCAGTTCACCAACCTTCTGAATGGCGAGCCAGTGGAACTTCCTAAAACAGAAACCAAAGGCAAGCCCCAGTTGGAAATAAACCTGGGAAAACTATTTAACAACTAAACCCATCTACATTATGAAAAGGATTTTACTAATCTGCGCCATAGCGCTGACAGGGACTGTGTTTGCCCAAACTGAAAAAAGCCATAATTCCGAAGCAATGCAAAAGCTCAACGCAGAGTTGGAAAAAATGGAGAAGGATGTACAGGATTTTACGGAAGACCTGGAGCGAAGGATTTCAGAGTATGACCACAGCAACTCCCTGAGCAAAGAGGAGCGGGAAGCCCGCGAAGAAGCCATGGAGAAACGAGCTGAAGAGTTTGAAGAACGCATGGAGGCTTTTGCGGAACGCATGGAAGTGTGGGCAGAAGAGAACGGCCCTAAGATGGAAGCCTGGACAGAAGAGAATGGGGAAAAGATGGAAGAGTGGGCACAGGCATTCTCACAAAAAATGCAGGCTTGGGCCGAAGAAATGCAGAAAGACCTTGAAGCTGGAATGAAGAACATGCCCACCCCTCCGGTACCACCCACTCCGGAAGACAATGAGCCCAACGAAGATTAAAACAAACTAAAAACACACAAAAATGAAAAGAGCATTGAAACTGGCAGGTGCGCTGATGTTCACAAGCACCCTTGCTTTTGCACAGCCTGAAAAGGACTCCCTGGAAGTGGCCATTGAAGGAAACCAGATTACCCTTCGGGCCGAAGACCTCCGCTCTCTGTCCGAAATGGACCTGAACAGGGTGATCCGTGAACTGGTGGAAAAGACCACTAAACTCCAACAAAAGCAAATGGAGCTTATTGATCGCGTGGAAGCGCAGCGCAGGAAAGGCGAGATTACCGATGAGCAGGCTGAAGAGATGAAAGAGGCTATAGTGGAGCGCACAGAAGACAGCATGGAAGTTATTGGTGACCTTATGGAAGACTGGGGCGAAGCCTATGGAGAGCGCTGGGAAGCCTGGGCAGAGCAGTATGAAAGCCAGATGGAGGCTTGGGAAGCCCAGATGGAAGCCGAGGCAGAAAGAGAAGGTGCCATAGGCAGTATACCTCCCTTGCCCCCCCTTCCGAGTATTCCATATGCCGAGGAAAACAAGACGGAAAGTGAGCCCGGGGAAAAGCGGAAGCAAAAGATCATTATTTCAGATAACGGTATAATTATCCAGGGAGGAGAAGATGATGACAAACCCTTTGCCCTCCGCTTTAAGGATGAGGAAAACGAACGGGATGGTGATGAGCATAAAGAGATTGACCGCACCGAAACCTACTTTGACATAAACTTCGGTTTTAACCAGCTGCTGGAAGACGGACAGTACTTTGTTTACGATGAGCCTGCCGAACAGAATTTCTGGAAATCCACCGTATTTGAACTGGGCCTGGGTGGTAAGACGCGTATCGGTAACCCTTACAGTAAATATTACTTTAAGTGGGGAGGCGAGATCAGCTGGCATAACTTCCGCCTTTACGGAGATAACATTATCTATAAAGGAGCCAACCGCACGGATTTTGTGGCGGATACTAACAGCTATGCCAAATCTAAGTTTGAGATTACCTACATCAACATTCCCCTCATGCTTCAGCTGGACCTGAGCGATGTGGGTGAAATGGATGAGGCTTTTACCCTTGGATTGGGGGGGTACGTAGGTTTTCGCATTCACAGTGAACGGGAGACCGAGTTCAATGATTTTGAAGGAGCGAAGGTTGAAGAAGAACGTGAGAATGATTTTTATACAGTTCCTTTCCGGTATGGCGTGATGGCCCAGGTAGGCTGGCAAAACCTTAAGCTTACCGCAAAATATGACCTGAACAGCTTTTTCCAAAGCGGAAAAGGACCCCTTAACTTCGAGAATTTACCCGCCAACTACCAAATGGCAGCGGTTAGCATTGGGCTAACGCTCTAAGACCAGCCGCATAATTTAGTTTCCGAAACCCGGGTACTTAACCCGGGTTTTTTAATTTTGATGGTATGAGAATCAGCATCCGTGAATTTAAGCAGCTAAGTACCATTGAGCTCTACGATATTCTTGCCTTGCGCACCCGTATATTTGTGGTGGAACAAAAATGTGCTTACCAGGAGGTGGATTATCACGATCAGCATTCCATACATATTACCGGCTATAACTATCAACAGCTGGTGGCTTATGCGCGTGTTGTGGCCCCGCACGAACTCTATGATGAGCCTTCCATCGGTCGTGTGTGTGTACACCCTGATTACCGGGGCATGCAGTTGGGAAGAAGGATATTTGAAATTGCGGTGAGCGAGGCTGAAAGCATGTATCCAGGCCAGGCTCTGAAGATACAGGCCCAGGTGTACCTCGAAGATTTTTATGCTACCCAGGGCTTCCAGACCATTACCCAGCCATACCTTGACTTTGGGATATGGCATGTGGACATGGTGAAATAATATCCACTTGGTTTAAGAATACCTGAACGACAGAAAATTACTCATCATAACTAACGACCACCTTATCGGAAGTGGGGTGGCTCTGACAGGTTAGGACATAGCCATCCTCCACCTCATCATCTTCCAGGGCATAGTTCATTTCCATTTCAACAGAACCTTCCAGCACCCGCGCACGGCAGGTACAGCATACAGCACCCTTGCAGGCGTATGGCACATCGGCCCCTGCATCCAGCGCTGCGTCCAGTATAGCCTTTCCGTCTGAGGCAATTCCAAAGTGGGTTTCCTCACCATCCAGGATCACCGTCACTTCACTTTTAATCGTTTCTTGCTTTTTACCGGCACTGACCTTGGTCTTATGCGCAATATTCTGTGAAGGAGAGGTAAAGAGTTCGTAGTGGATCTTATTCGTGCTTACACCCATTTTGGTGAGGCTGTCATTCACACAATTGATCATGGCCTCGGGGCCACAAATGAAGAAAGCATCCGTATCAGCCGGGTCAAAGAATTTCTCAGAGAAGGAGATACATTTACCTTCATCAATACGTCCTTTCAGGTAGTCTGTCCCCTGATCTTCACGGCTCAGGATATGATGAACCTCCAAACGGTTCATGTAGCGGTTTTTCAGGCCATCTATCTTATCCCTGAAAATGATGGTGTTGCTGGTTTTATTTCCATAGAAGAGCGTAAAAGTACTCTCAGGCTCCATTTCCAGAACGGATTTCATAATGCTGAAAACCGGGGTTATTCCAGAACCAGCGGCAAAGGCCACATAATTATGACGATGCGCTTTATCTATAATGGCATTGAACTTACCTTCGGGGGTCATTACCCTCATCTCAGTACCTACGGTAAGCTCCGTATTGGCCCAGGATGAAAAACGTCCGTCTTCCACCTTTTTAACCGCTACTCTCAGTTCTCCGTCAGCCGGGCTGGAGCAAAGCGAATAGGATCGCCTTACCGCCTCACCGTTTATTTCCGCCTCCAGGGTTAGATACTGGCCCGGGATAAAACGATAGTGTTCACTCAGATCTTCAGGAATTTCAAAAGCTATAGAAACACAATCTTCGGTTTCACGGGTGATGTCCTGCACACGGAGGTTATGAAAGCGGGGCCTTGAGGTGGGCTTGCCATCCCTCATCAGCGATTTACTGTTGCCCAGGGCCTTCTTAAAGAATTTCAACATAGTTTCCGTTTTTTCAGAAGGCTGCAAAGATAAGAGGCAGGGAGCAGAAAACGTCCTGATGATGTAAATAAGGTAAGATATGCGATATGCCGGACCGGGATAGTATGATTTTTGAATAGTATCTTTGTAGAACTTCAAACCTCTTAAGATTATGACGACAGAAATGAACCTGGAGCAAAAGTTCCAGGATTATGTAGATGCCGAAAATAAAGTAGAGCCCAAAGACTGGATGCCGGAAAAGTATCGCCAGACGCTGATCCGCCAGGTAAGCCAGCATGCTCACAGTGAGGTAGTAGGGATGTTACCCGAGGCCAACTGGATCACCAGGGCTCCGTCCCTTAGAAGAAAAGTGGCATTGCTGGCCAAGGTTCAGGATGAGGCCGGCCACGGCTTATACCTGTATTCTGCTGCAGAAACGCTGGGAGCCGACCGTATGGATATGGTGGAGGACCTCCTGAGCGGAAAGGCAAAATATTCCTCTATTTTCAATTACCCTACGCCAACCTGGGCGGATATAGGAGCCATTGGCTGGTTGGTAGATGGTGCTGCCATTGCCAACCAGGTGATGTTATGCCGCACTTCCTACGGGCCGTACTCACGGGCTATGGTGCGCATTTGTAAAGAGGAAAGCTTTCACCAGCGCCAGGGTTATGAGATTATGATGACCCTTGCCCAGGGTTCTGCCGAGCAAAAGGAAATGGCGCAGGCTGCACTCAACCGTTGGTGGTGGCCATCTCTTATGATGTTTGGACCTACCGATGATGACTCTCCCAACTCAGCCCAAAGCATGAAGTGGAAGATCAAGCGGAAGTCTAATGACCAGTTGCGCCAGGAGTTTATCGATAAAACAGTCCCTCAGGCCGAGTTCCTGGGTCTTACCGTGCCGGATCCCGATTTGAAATGGAACGAGGAACACAGCCATTATGACTTTGGCGAAATAAACTGGGAAGAATTCTATAGCGTCATCAAAGGCAATGGCAAGTGCAACAAACAACGCATGGATGCCCGTAATAAAGCTCATGATGAAGGGCAGTGGATACGCGAGGCTGCCAATGCTTATGCCAAAAAACAGGAAGAACGCAAAAAACAAGCTGCTGCCTAAACCCAAATAATTATGTCACAAAGCAAGGATAACTGGAAGATCTGGGAAATATTTATCCGTTCCCGCAACGGATTGAGCCATAAACATGTGGGTAGCCTTCATGCACCGGATGCAGAAATGGCCATTAAAAACGCCCGTGATGTGTATACCCGCAGGAGTGAAGGTATCAGCATCTGGGTGGTTCCCTCTGAAGCTATCACCGCTTCCAGTCCGGATGAGAACGATCCCCTTTTTACACCTGCTGACGATAAAGTATACCGTCATCCTACGTTCTATGATATCCCTGACGAGGTAGGGCACATGTAAACCGGGTTTAAATCGATAATGGATTAAACGAAAGATTTTGCAGAAAGAACTACTGGAATACACACTTAGACTGGGAGATAATGCCTTGATACTGGGTCAGCGCCTGGGAGAATGGTGCGGGTACGGACCAATCCTGGAACAGGATATTGCACTTTCCAATATTGCACTTGATCAACTGGGTCAGGCCCGCATGTTATTGCAATACGCAGCCAAATTAAAAGGAGAAGGCTTTACCGAAGATAAAATGGCTTTTTTCAGGGATGTGTACGATTACCACAACCTGCTTATGGTAGAACTGCCTAACGGGCACTGGGGAAATACCCTGGTTCGCCAGTTCCTTTTTGACACCTTCAACTACTTCCTGTATACTCAACTCCTGGAGAGCAAGGATGATCACATTCGCTCGGTAGCCCAAAAAGCCATTAAGGAAATAACCTACCACGCTCAATGGAGCGCTGAGTGGGTGATACGCCTCGGGGATGGAACGGAAGAAAGCCACCAAAAAGTACAGGATGCCCTGGATGATCTTTGGCAATGGACCGGGGAGATGTTCACCATGGATGAGGTGGAAACGGCCATGCTGGAAAAAGGCATTGGTGCGGATTTGAACCTGGTAAAGGATCAATGGCATCAAAAAGTGGCTGAGATCCTGGAAGTGGCTACTTTGAAAAAACCGGATGACGAGTGGATGCAGGAAGGAGGTAAGCAAGGTGAGCATACGGAATACTTGGGCTATGTTCTGGCCGAGATGCAACACCTGCCGCGCATGCATCCGGATGTTCAATGGTAGCCGGCTAAGAGACCAGGCTTTTCTTTTTTTCGTACCTTTTGGTGGTTGACCAACCCTTTCAGGGTGTGGTTGTCCAATACAAAATGCTTGCATGCTTCCAAAAGGTTTTCGCATCCATACCGGTTTACTAATCCTTACCTTGCTAATACTGGGCGCATGTAAAGGTTATACCAACCTTTCTACAGCGCTGCGCGAAGCGGAGGACGTAAAGAAACTGAATCTCAGCCGTCAGCGTATCGGGGTGTTACCGCCCTATATAGCACGCCTGAGCAACCTGGAGGAGTTGCGCCTTTTCAAGTGCAACCTGCACAAAATCCCTGGGGAGATAGCCTACCTTGAAAAGCTGGAAATACTGGTGATCAGCAATAATAAGCTTACCGAAATTCCCCCGGAAATAGGTCAGTTAAAAAACCTCAGGGAACTTTCCATCCACCATAATAACCTGAAGTATCTGCCCCGTGAAATAGGTCAGTTGGAGAACCTGGAGCGCCTGGTGATCAACCACAATAACCTGGACTCCATTCCAAGGGAGATAGGGCAATTGAAAAACCTGAAGTACCTGTACCTTGCACAGAATAACCTCACGCAACTGCCCGAGAGCATAAAGCAACTGGAGAACCTGGTACTCCTGGACCTGGAACGCAATGATTTTAAGGATCTCCCCGATTACCTGGCCGACCTGCCCAACCTGCAGGATCTTAATGTAGCGTACGCGGGAGGAGGGATTAACATTCCGGAATATTTATGTGGAAATAAAGTGCTGGAGTACCTTACCGTAGACCGGTTTGCCATTGTACCCACCTGCTTTGCTGTTCCGGCCAACCGGCAGTTACAGATCCTCGTGAAATAAGAAAAGACACCCGTACCTTTGTACTATCTATGACGGTTACTGAAAATCAAATATGGCAATGGTTGGAAGAGGTTACGGACCCCGAGATACCGGTGCTCACTGTAGTAGACCTCGGAGTGGTCCGCCATGTGGATATGGAACATGATCACCCGATCATAAAGATCACGCCAACCTATAGCGGCTGCCCGGCCATGAATGAAATAGAGGCGAATATTAAGGCGAAGTTGAAGGACGAGGGAGTAAACAATGTGGAGGTACAAACCGTATTGTCTCCTCCCTGGACCACAGATTGGATGACTGAAAAGGGGCGGGAGAAACTACGGGAATACGGGATAGCCCCTCCTGAAGGATCTTCAGCCGATAAATCGGTGCTTTTTGGCAAAGCCAGGGAAGTGCAGTGTCCGCATTGCGGCTCTAAGCATACCACTATGGTAAGCCAGTTTGGTTCAACCGCATGCAAGGCTCTTTATAAATGCAATGAATGCCTGGAGCCTTTTGATTACTTTAAGTGTATTTAATTACTGATCAGCTAATTAAAGAGAATCAATAAGCGGAATTTTTTAAATTTATAGATTGAGATCGAACGTTAGCATTTGTGAAAAACTATAATGAGGAAAAAAGGCTTGAGGCCCTGAGAAAATATGATATCATGGGCAGCGAAGCCGAAGCTCAGTTTGATGCTCTTACTCAACTGGCTAGCTATATATGTGAAACCCCGGTTTCCTTAATTACTCTTTTAGATAGTGACCGTCAATGGTTTAAATCAAAAGTGGGAACAGATTTAAGCGAATCTGCACGTAGCGTTTCATTTTGCCATTATGCCATTCAGCAGGCTGAAGTGTATGAAGTAGAAAATATGCTGAAAAATGAGCTTTTCAAGGATAATCCATTTGTTGTTCAGGAGCCCAAAATTCGCTTTTATGCAGGGGCACCCTTGCAGGATGGAGAAGGCAACAACCTGGGAACTCTTTGCGTATTGGATACAGTTCCCAAAAAATTATCCGATACACAACGAAAGTCCCTTCAGGTGCTTGCCGAACAGGTGATGGCCCAGATAGAGCTGAGAAAACATCAGCGGAATCTCAAAGAAGAAATAGAGCTAAAGACCCAAAAACTGAGGCTGCATTTGCAGGAACTGGAGGAAGCCCAAAAGGAACTGGATCATCAAAAGCATTTTCTCCGTAAGGTTATTGATACGAGCCCTAACCTGATTTATGTAAAAGACAAGAACGGGGTTTTTAAAATGGCAAATCATGCAGTTGCCGAGCTCTATAATGCTTCTACTGAAGAGGTTGAAGGAAAAACCGACAAGGACTTTAACCCTCATGCAGATGAGGTGGAGTTTTTCATCCAAAAGGATATGGAGGTTATTGAAAAGGGAAACCCCTACGGTGCCTTATGAGGAGAAAATTGAGAAAAACAATAGCGATTATTGGTTCAGCACGGTAAAAGTACCTTTGCGTATAGATGGTGAGACCCACGTACTCGGTGTGTCTACGGACGTAACGGAGCTAAAGGATCTGGAGCAAACACTTAAAATCCGGAATAGTGAGTTGGAAGAGTTTCTTTATAACACTTCACATGATCTTAGGGGTCCCGTATCCTCCTTGCTGGGAATAGCTGACCTTATGGAGAAGGAGAAGGATTTCCAAAACCTGGGCCTATACGGTGAGATGGTGGGTGAGTTGGCCAGGAAACTGGATCATACTCTTCACAAATTGCTGGAGGTTAGGAAGGTGACGAGTAAAAAACTGGAACCCAAAACGGTGGATCTGGAAAAAACCCTGGTTAAATGGATAAAGGAAAACTACGGGGAAAAGAAGGTGACTTTTGATATTGATTTTTCGAAAGCCACCAGGCTGGAAGTGGACGAGGAGTTATTCCTGCTGGTTATACAGAAGGTGATGAATAATGCCTGTACATACCACAACACCTCCCATAAGTCAAAAGAAGTGAAGATATACAGCGGGAAAAGCACCACCCATTTCCATATATGGATAGAAGACAACGGAGACGGCATTGAAAAAGAGCATTTGCCCAGGATTACTCAGATGTTTTATAAGGGAACGATAAATTCCACGGGAAGTGGTTTAGGCCTGTACGTTGGCCAAAAAGTAATGGAGCAGCTCAATGGGTATATGTCCATCCACAGTATACCCACCGTAGGTACTACGGTAGAGCTTAGTTTTCCATTAGGCAAGGTGTAATGCCCCGTAGGGAAGAAGTCAGGGACGCTCAGTATAACTCCGAACACGTGCCACACTAAAATTTGAACCCGGAAAACCTGCAACCCTTTCCCTGTCCGCTGAATCCTGTGTACTTTTGAGGCAAAAGCACTCCCATGTCACATTTTATAGTTTCCGAGCCTATTGGCTCCGTACTCAAAATTACCCTTAACCGCCCCGATAAATATAACAGCTTTGTGCGCGAGATGGCCCTGTTGTTACAAGAAGAATTAAAGAGAGCCCAGGATGACCCTGAAATTCGCTGTGTATACCTTACCGGCAACGGGAAAGCCTTTTGTGCCGGGCAGGACCTGCAGGAAGCTATTGATCCGGAAGGGCCGGAACTCACTAAAATAGTAAGTGAACACTACAACCCCATCATTAAGCAGTTGCGGGCTTTACCAAAGCCGGTGGTTGCTGCGGTTAACGGAGTAGCCGCAGGTGCAGGTGCCAATATTGCCTTGGCCGCAGATGTGGTGGTAGCGGTACAATCCGCCTCCTTCATTCAGGCCTTTTCCAAGATCGGGTTGATCCCCGATAGCGGAGGTACCTACACCTTGCCCAGGCTTATTGGCTTTCAAAAGGCCTCAGCACTTATGATGCTGGGAGATAAAGTATCGGCCGAGGAAGCCGAAAAAATGGGAATGATCTACAAGGTGTTTACGGAGGAAAACTTTGGTGAGGAGAGCATGAAAATAGCTCATACCCTCAGTAAGATGCCCACCAGGGCGCTGGCCTATACCAAGGAGCTGTTGAACCGTAGCCCACTAAACACTTTGGATAAACAATTGGCTGAAGAAGATCACTTTCAAACCCTGGCCGGAACCTCCTACGATTATGAAGAAGGTGTAAAGGCCTTTTTGGAAAAACGTAAACCGGAGTTCAAAGGGGAGTAATTAACCTACTTAACAGCTTTTGATTTAACAGGTATGAGTAGTGAAATCAGGGTCTATTAATGGGCGGAAAATTCAGTACAAGACTTTCAGTAAATAGAACAGGGAGGTTACTATTAACCTATATACCCAAACAAAGAACAGCAAGAAAATGAAGATATCCATCATAGGCTCCGGTTCCATGGGTTCCGGCATTGCACAAATAGCCGCACAGCACAATAACGAAACCGTATTGGTAGACACTTCTGAAGAAGCCGTAGCAAAGGCAAAGGAAGGTCACCGGAAAATACTGGCTCGGTTGGTAGAAAAGGGAAAACTGGCCGAGGGTGAGGATCAGGAAATAATAGCCCGTATTACATATACCACGGATATGGAAAAGGTAAGCGGCAGCGATATGGTGATAGAAGCCATCATTGAAAACCTGGACATCAAAAAGAAAGTATTTGCCCAGCTGGAAAAGCTTTGCAGTGACGGGGCTATCCTGGCCTCCAACACCTCCTCACTATCTATAGCTTCTATAGGTGCAGCCTTGAAAAAGCCCGAGCGCGTAATAGGTATCCATTTTTTTAACCCGGCTCCTTTAATGCCTTTAGTGGAGATCATCCCGGCCGTACAAACCGATGCTAAAATAGCGGTGAAAGCCCGGGAGATCATTGATGCATGGGGCAAAGTAAGTGTACTGGCCAAAGATACACCCGGGTTTATTGTAAATCGCGTGGCTCGCCCGTTCTACGGGGAAGCCGTTCGGATGTACGAAGAAGGCTTTGCAGACCCAGCTACGATTGACTGGGCCATGACGGAACTGGGTGGTTTTCGCATGGGCCCGTTTACCCTGATGGATTTTATCGGACATGATGTGAATTATGCTGTTTCGTCCAGTGTATTTGAAGCCTTTTATTATGACCCCCGCTATAAGCCTAATTTTACCCAGAAGCGCCTGGTGGAAGCAGGCTGGCTGGGGCGCAAAAGCGGCCGGGGCTTTTATGATTACCGGGAAGGGGCTTCTCAGCCAGAAGCGGTACAAGACCGGGAACTAGGAGAAAACATTCTCTGGCGTATCCTGGTAATGCTGATCAACGAAGCTGCGGATGCTTTATACCTCAACATTGCTTCCCGCGAGGATATTGACCTGGCCATGACCAAAGGGGTAAATTACCCCAAAGGCTTGTTGAAATGGGCCGATGAGAAAGGAATACAAAACTGTGTGGACACGATGGACCGCCTCCATCAGGAGTACCTGGAAGACCGTTACCGCTGCAGCCCCTTATTACGCAAAATGGCCAGGGACCGGAAGACCTTTTATTAAGGTTCAATAGTAAGCAACCACGTTTTTTGGCTTTCCGCGTCCGATCGCTGGAATGTAAGCTGGTAAATACCCGCAGGCAGGTTTACTTCAATATTGGTTTCAGGCACTCCGTCAATGGGTTTACTGGCGAGCAAAGCCCCGGTAAGGCTTGAAATGTGCAAGACACCCTTACCTATATCTGATCCCTGGCTGAAAGTAAAAGAGCCTTTACTGGGGTTAGGGTAGATACGGGCTGACTCTAAGGCACTTTCTTCTACATCTGCAAATCCGATGTAGAGGCAGGCGGAGGTATCACTGCAATTACCTTTGGTTACCACTACGGCATAGCTCCCGGTATTCTTGGGAATAAACTTTTGCTGTGTGGCTCCGGGAACCGCAGTTCCCGTAATACAGTCAATCCAGGTATAGGTGCCGGTTGCAGAAGCGGACTGCAAAGTGATGGCGTTAAACTTACTGATACCAACGTCAATGGAATCTACCTCTAAGGTTAGCTGAACCAGGGAATCGCACCCACCTCCCAGGGGAATGACTTGTTGGTAAACGCCAGCCTGTTTGTAATACTGTCCTTCAAAAAACAGGCTATCGCCCGCACAAATGGAAGCGGTTGTGGAGCCATGCAGGCTTACCCCGGAAACAAAATTGGAAGAAGTTCCGCTCAGGGCAAAGCCGTTGAGGGCGCCATTGATGTTGCCCTTAGTGTCCATTAATGTCGTAATTCCTGAATTGGTGCCCCCGGAAGTGCCCTGATTACACTGGTAAAAAAGCTTCAGGTTGGGGTCTGAGGACTCCAGGCCATAATTATAAAGACAATTGACCTCGGCAGCAGAAAGAGCCTTATCCCACAAACCCACCTCATCCAGCTGGCCACCCAGCATAAAGTCGGCACTGGAGAAGGGTATACGTCCCAGGTTCAGTGTTTCAGTAGTGTTGGTAATGCTGCCGCTGGCTGCAACGTTGTCGGACAAGCTACCATTAAGGTATATCTTGAGAGCGCTGCCATTGTAGGTAAGCACAACATGCTGCCAGGTGTTGATCTGGAAGCCCGTTGCCGAAACGTCAAAGTTGTTGCCGGCACTGTTCCGGATACGTCCCTCCAGGGTATTGGTAGAGAGGTGCAGGATGTAAAAATCACAATTAATTTCATTGCGAAACCCCGCAAAACCATCAAAATTAGGGTAACTGGGAGAAGGGTTGGTAGCATATACCCAGCAACTGAGACTCATGCCTGTTGACGAGGCAATCTGTGCAGAAGCATTTGGACAAGTTACATAATCATCCACCCCATCAAATGAAAGGCTGTTTTCACCTTGCGCCTGGGTAGCAGACCATTGAAAAATACAGAAAAGCAGGAACAGACAGGCGCTTAAGGGTGTAGTAGGTTTCTTCATAGTATGTTTACGGGTTGGTGTTCTAAGCTAATATAGCGATTAATTTCGTGAAATGCTCAGGTTTTGAGTAAGTTAGGATTTTTATTTGGGAAGGCAGCTCCATAAAGAAGGCAACGGGAGTAAGGCCGGGTTTGGAGTTGTTTTTTGGGATGAAAAGAAATCGCTAATGGCATCGTTATACCTGTTACATACATGATACTTCACGTCTCTAAAACAGCTTTGATCATTTTTCAGGTGCTTATATGTGTTCATGTGAACGCACAACGAGCGGATCTTGATGCATATTTCAACCGCCTCTCCTCAACCGGCAAGGCTATGGGAAGTGTGTGCGTTTACCAAAAAGGTGAGCCTCTCTACCAAAAAGCCTTTGGTTACGGATCAATCAAGCCGGCCATACAAGCGGACTCTCTAACCCGGTACCGGATAGGCTCCGTTTCTAAAATCTTTACCTCGGTGGTTATCCTGCAAATGGCAGAAGAAAAGAAGTTGAGACTGTCGGACAAGCTATCCCGCTTTTTCCCCGACTGGTCTCTTGCCCGGGAGCTTACTATAGAGCAAGTGATGCGGCACCAAAGCGGCATTCATAATTTTGCCAATGACCGTTCCGGAACATACCAGGAGGCGGATCCACAAACCCGGGAAGAGGTACGAGCCATTTTGAGCAAGTCCAGGCCTGATTTTAAACCGGGAACCCGCACCGCATATAATAATGCCAATTATATAGTGCTGAGTTTGGTAGCGGAGGCCTTGGACAGCACAGACTTTTCAGCGATTATTAAAAAACGCATTACAGACCGGGTTCAATTGAAGAGGACTTACCTCGGTGATTCCATAAACCCGGAAAAGGGAGAGGCCTTTTCCTATTATTATAAGAAGGGGTGGAAACTGAATTCTCAGGCCGACTGCCAAGGACTCTTGGGAGCGGGGGGTCTGGTGTCTACCCCTAATGAGCTGTGCAGATTTATGGAAGCCCTTTTTAACCTGCGGTTCTTTTCAAAGGAAAGCCTCGATCTCATGCTGTCATTACAGGAAAATATGGGGCTGGGAATCTTCAGCTACCCTTTCGGAACAGCTACCTGTTACGGACATGCAGGAAATATTGATGCCTTTGAAAGTATGACGGGCTTTTTCCAGGGTAAGGACCTCTCCTTTGCAGTATGCCTGAACGGTTCCAGGGAATCGTTCAATGATATCCTGATCGAGTTGTTGAAACACTTTGCCGGGCCCTAAGGCCAAAATTTTTATTTCTAGAGGGAATAACTGTACATTTAAATCTCCTTTGGGAGCCAAACTAAAACACGAATAACTATGTATGCACTGCTAGTTAAGCAGCAATGGCAAAAAGCGCTACGCTCCAAATATTTCAGCCAGGGGTGGGGCGTTAAAATACTGGCCGGTTTTCTTGTTCTGTATTTCAGTGCCACCTTCCTTTTCCTGGGTTTTGCTCTACCCGAGATCATCGGTGACCTGAAGCCCGAGGCTCATTCGGTTACCAAAGTTTTTTCCGAGTTTCTGCTGTATTACCTGCTGGCCGATCTGGTGATCCGGTTTTTCATCCAGGACCTCAACGTTTTAAGCGTACGCCATTACCTCCTTCAACCCATTCGTAAGAGCACCGTTATTCACTTTTTGCTGAGTAGTAGCTTGTTCAACTTCTTTAACCTTTTCCCGCTTTTCTTTATCCTTCCTTTTGTTTTCAGGGGAGCCCTGCCAGATTTGGGAGCGGCCGGAGCCACCTGCTGGTTCATCAGTATGCTGGGGTTGGTAAAGTTCAATCATTACCTGGCCATTTACCTGAAGCGTGTTATTGCTTTAAAGCAAAGTGTTTTTATTGGTTTTGCAGTAGCGGTTGCCGTCCTGTTTGTGGGAGATGCGCTGGATTGGTTCAGCCTGTCCACCGTATCCTACGGCCTTTTCGGAGGTCTCGGTACCGTATGGTTTATAGGGGTTGTAGTTATTCTGGACCTTTTGGTTTATGTGCTTAATTATCGTTTTCTGCTGGCCCAGAGTTATATTGATAAGTGGACAAGTCATTCCAAGGCAGTATCCACCCAGGAGTTCAGCTTCCTGGAGTCCAGGGGAGCAGTAGGCGCCATGATGAGTAATGAGCTTAAATTGATCCTCCGGAATAAGCGGACCAGGACCATACTTTTCATTACCCTTATGTTCAGTGCTTACGGGCTTATCTTTTACGGAGAACCACAATACCAGGACTCTTTCATGATATTCATCTTCGTGGGTATTTTCATGACGGGCATCTTTATGATCAATTATGGCCAGTTCATGCTGGGTTGGGAGAGCGCCTATTTTGATGGGATCCTCACGCGGGCCTATCCCATGGAAGCCTTTTTCCGGGCTAAGTTCTGGTTGCTGGCCAGCAGCGCTGTGATTACGTATACCTTATCATTGGGCTATATATATTTTGGGATGAAAGCCGTATACATCAATACCGCCTGCTTCCTTTATAATGTGGGTGTAAACACTTTTGTGTTGCTGTATTCCTCTACTTACCAGCGGAAACGTATTGATCTCAGTAAAGGTTCGGCTTTCAATTACCAGGGCACCAGTGCCGTACAGTTCCTGATTATTCTACCCCTCATGGTTTTGCCCATTCTTATATGGGGCGCGTTCAACGCCTTCGGAAAACCCTACTGGGGGCTCATTGCTTTAGGCGCGGCCGGTATCATAAGCCTGGCCTTCTACAAGCAATGGTTCAACGCCATCATTCAGAATTTCCAGGAGAAAAAATACCGGAGTGCCAAAGGTTTTCGCGAAGGATAATAAGGTTTATACGACTAACAGTTCAATGGCGGCCATTATAACAATGTTCTAAATACATCAAAATAGTTAAAGATTATGCAAGGGATTGTAAGCATTCACAACCTCAGGAAGAGTTACAACGGAGAAGTGGTTCTGGATATCCCGGATCTCGATCTTGTAGCCGGGCAGTCCTTCGGATTAGTAGGAAACAACGGGGCTGGAAAAACCACGCTATACCGTTGCATCCTGGATCTTATAGAACCCGATAGCGGTGAGGTGATCATAAACGGGGTAGCCGTTAATAAAAGTGAAGAGTGGAAGAACAGCACCGGGAGTTTCCTGGATGAAGGTTTCCTGATCGATTACCTTACCCCGGATGAGTACTTCAACTTTATTGGTAAGCTTCATGGTATGGAAAAAGGGGAGGTAGCCTCTTTCCTGGATGGATACGAGGAGTTCTTCAATGGAGAGATCCGCAACCGCAAAAAGTACATTCGAGACCTTTCCAAGGGGAATCAAAAAAAAGTAGGAATTGTAGGGGCCCTTATCGGCAACCCACATGTGCTGGTTTTGGACGAACCCTTTGCTAACCTGGACCCTTCCACGCAATATCAGCTGCGCGATCAGCTTAAGAAACTGGACGAGGAGACGGACATTACCATGCTTATTTCCAGTCATGATCTGGGGCATGTTACTGAATTCTGCCAACGTATTGTTATTCTCGATCACGGTAAAGTGGTTAAGGATATTCATACTACTTCTGAAACCCTGCGCGAACTGGAAGACTTCTTTGTGCGCAAGGTCCGCAACGGACAGGATGTGGAGATAAACCCCTGATTGGGCACCCGCAGGGGAATGTCTACCTTTGCAAAATGACACAAACTAAGAAGGACTTTGTGGCGGAAGCGATAGCTGATTATGAGGCTATGACTGCCGCGGAGCAAGGAAAAATGGTGGTGCAGATCCTTGAAGATCAGCCGGTGCTTATGGGCTTTATTACAAACCTGGCGGATGATTTCAGTGATAGTGAGCATGAGGCTCTTGTAGACTCAGCTGTGATTCTTATCGATGCCTTTGTAGCAGCCGGTATCCCGGTGCAGATGGTGCCCCACCAGATGGTGGAAGAGGTGATCAACGAAAAGGTAGATCAATATAATAAGAAAGACGAGCACGAGGAGCTAAGCAGCGAAGCCGTTCGGGATGTTTCGGATAGCCCACTGGTATTTGAAGATCTGAAGAACCGGGCTGTATTCAAATCCAACCTTTCGGAAGAAGATGAAGCCGGTCGGCAGAACTTTAATATTGTGCTCGATACCATCATTTCCATTATTGAAAGATCTGCTGCCGCCACTATGGAAAAGAAAACCGATTGATGAAACAAGCCCGCGAGATCGTAGACCAGATGTATAGCAATGATGCCTTCAGCATTTGGCTGGGTATTGAGCGCCTGGAGGAAAGAGCCGGGTATTCCCGTTTACAGATGACGGTACGTGAGGAAATGACCAACGGCTTTGGCATTGCCCATGGAGGCATTACCTATTCTCTGGCTGATAGTGCCCTGGCTTTTGCCAGTAACAGTCATGGGTTGCAATCCATGAGTATAGAAACGGCTATTTCCCATACAAGACCTGTAAAGGCCGGAGATATTTTAACGGCTGAAACTGAAGAGCTGAACCAGAGTAAGCGTTTGGCTATTTATGAAGTTCGTATCACTAATCAGGATAATGAAGTGGTGGCACTGTTTAAAGGAACGGTTTTTCGTACGGAAAAACCTTGGTAATAAAATTTCCGGTCAGGCGGAGTGGAGTAGAAGCCTGGCTTAACACAATTAAAATATTTCATGAAAGAAGCATATATAATAGATGGCGTTCGTACACCAATCGGGAACTTTGGCGGAACACTGGCCGAGGTCCGTACAGATGATCTGGCCGCGCACGTGATACAGGAATTGGTGGCCCGTCACCCGGATCTTGATCAGGAACGCATTGCCGATGTGATCATGGGCTGTGCCAACCAGGCCGGAGAGGATAACCGGAATGTGGCGCGTATGGCCTTATTGCTGGCTGGCCTGCCTTTTACTGTTCCTGGAGAAACGGTGAACCGCCTTTGTGCCTCAGGAATGAATGCTGCCGCCCATGCCTTTCGTGCAGTGAGAAACGGTGATGGCGATGTGTTTATAGCCGGGGGAGTAGAGAATATGACCCGGGGGCCTTACGTGATGAGCAAACCTTCAAAGGCCTTTGGTACCGATTCTAAAATGTACGACTCAAGCTTTGGCTGGCGCTTCGTTAACCCTAAGATGTTTGAACTATATGGTACGGACGCAATGGGCGAAACAGCTGAGAACCTGGTGGAGCAGTTTGGGATAAGCCGTGAAGACCAGGACACCTTTGCTTATAATAGCCAGATGAAAGCTGCGCGGGCCCAGGAAAGCGGGCGTCTTGCCAGGGAAATTGCCCCGGTAACCATTCCACAACGGAAGAAGGACCCTATCGTTTTTGCCAAGGATGAGTTCGTAAAACCCCAAACCAGTCTGGACATATTGGCCAAACTACGTCCCGCGTTTAAAAAGGATGGAAGTGTAACCGCAGGTAATGCTTCCGGGCTGAATGACGGGGCCGGAGCATTACTTATTGCTTCTGAAGAGGGTGCAAAGAACAACAGCCTAAAGCCTTTGGCCAGGATAGTATCTATGGGAGTAGCTGGTGTGGAGCCCCGCATAATGGGTATCGGACCAGTGTATGCCAGCGAGCAGGCCTTAAAAAAAGCTGGACTTTCATTAAACCAAATGGACATTATTGAGCTTAATGAAGCCTTTGCCTCACAGGTGTTGGCCTGTACCCGTAAAATGGGTTTGGCAGATGATGATCCCAGGATAAACCCCAATGGGGGGGCCATAGCTCTGGGCCATCCCTTAGGAATGAGTGGTGCACGCCTTCTACAAACCGCGGCCATTGAATTACACGAACAGAACAAGCGTTACGCATTATGCACCATGTGTATAGGTGTGGGGCAGGGCTATGCTGTAGTGCTGGAAAAGGTTTAAGTTATGGCCAAACCAAAAAATGTAGATGAATACCTGCAAAAACTGGAAGGGCACTTTGCTCACCCCATACTGAGCAAGGTGCGCCAGATCGTTCACGATACTGTTCCTGGTATTGAGGAAAAGATCAAATGGGGTTCGCCTTCTTTTGAATACAAGGGACTAATGATGAGCATGGTGGCCTTTAAGGAGAATGCTGCGGTATGGTTTCATAAAGGTGCGCTTTTGGATGACCCCCGAGCATTACTTGAAGCGACCTCAGAAGATACCAAGTCCATGCGTAAGTACCGGATCTCTTCTATAGATGCACTGGATGAGGAAGGGCTTGTAGCCCTGGTGAAAGAAGCTGTAGCCAAAAATGAAAGCGGTGAGCAGGTAAAAGACTTTAACAAGCCAGACGGCAGGTATGACCGCTCCACAAGGTTGGAGCAGGCTTTATCTCATAACTCCCGTGCCCGGGAAACCTATGAAGCTCTTACCGGTTATAAAAAGCGGGAGTATGTAGAATTTATAGAAAGCGCGAAACAGGAAGCCACCCGTCAGCGTAGGCTAGAAAAGTCCATCAATTTGCTGGAACAGGGCCGGGGCCTTAATGATCAGTATCGCACATAACCTTATGCCTGGAAGGCGCTTGTAGCCTTTAACGTTAAAAGCTCAATCAATATGATCTACGAATTCCAGGGTTTCAGACCCGTTATCCATGAAAGTGCGTACATCCATAAAACGGCCAGTATAATAGGTAATGTGCATATCGGGAAGGACGTATATATAGGACCTGGTGCAGCCATTCGTGGTGATTGGGGTGAGATCATAATTGAAGACGGCTGTAACGTACAGGAAAATTGTGTGATCCACATGTTCCCGGGCGTTTCCATCCGCTTATCGCAATCTGCCCATATCGGGCACGGAGCTATTGTGCACGGAGCCAACATTGGCCGGAACTGCTTGGTAGGGATGAATGCTGTTCTTATGGATAATGTGGAGCTGGGAGAAGAAAGTATAGTGGGAGCCCTCAGCTTTATTAAGGCAGATACCGTTATACCGCCCCGCAGTTTGGTAGTAGGCAATCCCGCTAAGGTGGTGAAACAGGTGAGTGATGAAATGATAGCCTGGAAAACGCAGGGAACCGAACTCTATCAAAAACTTCCTTCAGATTGCTATGATACTCTTAAAGAGTGTGATCCGCTTCGAAAACCGGAAAAAAACAGACCCTCCCAGAAGGTTTTATTCCAAACCTGGAATAAAATGCAATCGAAATCTGACAAAAAATAACGAATAAAGTCCTGTGATTCTGCGGGATATCTCTCATAATCAACCCGAAATCGAAGAAATGCAAAAAGGGCTATCATTTTCTAAATATCTGATTTCTAGAAACAAAGACTGTAACTATTTAGTTTAGAGGTTTTTTTCTTCCTTTTTTTTGCAAATCAAAAAGTGGTTTTTAGGCAGGGTAATTATATATCCTTATCTTGGGCGAGCCCTATTTATTAATATTTACTTAACCCTAAATTTGAAGTTATGCGTAGATATCTACTATGCTGGCTTGCCCCTGCCTTATTATTTCTTTTTTCAACGGCAGGTTTTTCGCAAGTGCTAATTAATGAGGATTTTTCAACGGCTTCAGGTACCACACCTCCTACGGGATGGTCTAACAATGACCTTAATAGCAGTGGTATCTTGTGGGCGTTTAATAATCCGGGTAGCAGAACATTTAATGCTCCCATTACCAGCCCCGCTGCTATTTTTGATAGTGACGACCAGGGTTTTTCAGGAGGATCAGAAGATGCTACCTTAGAAACTCCCACCTTTAATGCGTCCACAGGAAACCTATACCTTTCCTTTGACCATTTTTTCTACCAGGATAATGCCAACGGAACGGCTACTGTAGAGGTTTTTAACGGAACGGTATGGGATACTGTTTTACAGTACACCAGTGACTCTCCCGATCCTGAACATGTGGTTGTTAGTATCACAGCAGAAGCCGGGGGATCCGCTAATGCCAAAGTGCGTTTTCATTGGACAGGCACCTGGGATTATTATTGGATAATAGATAATGTAAGAATAGAAGGGTTATCCTGCCCTCCTCCTGCTGCATTAGGTGTAACAGCTATTACCGCTTCCACAGCGGACGCTTACTGGACTACAGGAGGAGCATCTTCCTGGGAGCTGGAATACGGGCTTTCCGGATTTGTGCCTGGGTCAGGCACCGTGATCAGTGCCAGCAATGATACTACTGCGCTTCCAAGTCTTTCACCCAATACCAGTTATGATTTTTATGTGCGTGATATTTGCGGAGTGGGAGATGAAAGTAGCTGGGTAGGACCTTTCACCTTTACTACAGAATGTGCAGGCATAACATCTCTTCCTTATAACGAAACTTTTAACAGCACATCTTCCAACGCAGCATGCTGGAGTGTGGTTGATGTTAATGATGATGGCGATGAATGGTCTGTAAACACTTCGTCTTCCTATGTACAAGAAGGAGATCGTTCCTATACTATATACACCGACTTCAACGGTGGTAATAATGATGATTACCTTATTTCTCCTGCTATAACCCTTAGCGGGAATGAGCGTTTATCATATTGGTATCGTGCCAGAAGTGCAAGCGAGCCTAATGACTTCGAAGTGCTTATTTCCACTACCGGAGATAATCCTGCTGATTTCACCACCCAGCTCCTTAGAGACACGGCAACATCTACCACCTATGCGCAGGAGATCATAGATCTCTCATCCTATTCCGGTCAGGTATACCTGGCTTTCCATATTCCTTCAGGTGGGCTGGATGGGTATTACCTTTATATAGACAACATTACTTTTGAGGCCATTCCTTCCTGTTTGGCTCCAACTGCCTTGGGAGCTGCTAACATCACCAGTTCTTCAGCCGACCTTTACTGGACGGGCGGTGGTGCTTCCGATTGGAATGTTGAATACGGTATCACTGGTTTTGGACAGGGATCCGGAACCATGGTAAATACTCAGAACGACACTCTGAATATCCCATCCTTAAGCTCTAATACTTCGTATGATTTTTATGTGCGGGATAGCTGCGGTCTGGGAGATGTGAGTTCCTGGACGGGGCCATACACGTTTACCACAGCGTGTGGAGCCCTGTTGCCTCCGCAAAATGAGGATTTCTCAGGAGGAGTGCCTCCCGCCTGCTGGGATGTAGCCGATGGCGGAACCCCCGCTACAGGCCCTACCGGCTTAGGTTCGGCAGAATGGGAAAATAAAGGCTTTGGTAACACCGCCTCTTCAGGTGCTGCCCGTATTAACCTCTTTGATAATACCATAGAAGACTGGCTCCTAAGCCCTGAGTACGACCTTACTTCAGGCGGCCCATATCAGGTGGAATTTGATTTTGGGGTGTTTGAGTTTAGCTTCGGCACATCCGGTTCAGCTACCGGTACGCTGGGGTCCGATGATCAGGTTCAGTTATTGGTAAGTAGCGATAATGGCGTTACCTGGACTTCATTGGCCACTTTTGACAATACATATGTCACTAATACCGGTGGTAACCATGAAACCATTGACCTGAGTGTCTATAGTGGAAACACGGTTAAATTCGGTATCTGGGCAAGTGAAGGGACCACGGATGATGCGGAAGACATGGACGTTTTCGTGGACAATTTCCAGGTGAGATTGATCCCTACATGTGCAGACCCAACCAACCCTGGCGCAACCAATATTACCGATGTTTCAGCAGACCTTTACTGGACAGAGAGTGGCACAGCCACCAGCTGGAATGTTGAGTATGGAGTTTCAGGCTTTACCCTGGGAGTAGGTACTTCCATTGTTGCAAGCAATGATACTACCTCAATCGGTAGCCTTACTCCTGCAACTACGTATGATTATTACGTACAGAGTGACTGCGGTAGCGGGTCTCAAAGCACCTGGGTAGGGCCCTTTACCTTTGCCACTACACTTTGCCCCCCCTCTAACCAGTGTTCCTACAACTTAAAGCTGCATGACTCATGGGGCGATGGATGGAACGGCACAGAGGTGACAGTTTATCAAAATAATGTGGCTGTGGCGGTAATAGGTCCTGAATTTACCGACCTTACGGGATCACCGCTCGGAGATACTTTGCTGACCACACTGCCTCTTTGTGATAATGTGACCACCTATTTTGTGATAACCCAGGGCTCTAACGGAACGCCCAACTTTAGCGAGGAAATAGGTTTGGATGTAAGCAATCTCTATGGAGTTTTACAGTTCAAGCACGATAATAATGCTGCTGCTGATCAGGGAGATACTATCGGTATGATGGTAACCGACTGTACACCTCCAGCCTGTGCAAATCCCGCGGGCCTTGGTGTTACCAACATTTCTACTAACAGTGCAACCTTATACTGGAAAGACCTGGTAGGTAATGCAAATGACTGGAATTTAGAATATGGTCCTGGAGGTTTTGCTCAAGGTACCGGAACCACCATGATAGCTACCAATGATACCGTTACTATAGGAAGCCTTTCTCCTCAAACCACCTATGAGTTTTATGTGATGGCTAACTGTGGAGCTGGCGGTACTTCATCATGGGTAGGTCCCTTTGCGTTCACCACTACATGTGCGCCTTTGGCAATTCCCCAACTGGAAGACTTCTCTAACGGTTTTCCTCCCACTATTTGCTGGGATGTGGCTGATGACGGAACTCCTGCCACCGGGCCACTTTCATTAGGAACCAGTACCTGGACTGAGGACGGTTTTGCTAACAACGGAACCACTGGAGCCGTTAAGATCAACCTCTTCCTTAATGACAAGAGAGACTGGATTTTGACACCATCCTATGACCTGGCTACAGGAGGTCCACACCAGGTGGAATTTGACTTCGGTATTTTCACTTGGAATACTTCTACTCCTGCTGCTCTGGGTTCGGATGATGAGGTGCAGATACTGGTAACTACCGATGAAGGTGCTACCTGGACTGCTCTTGCGGTATATGATAATTCGTATGTTACTGCTAGTGGAGGTAATCACGTTGTAATTGACCTCTCGGCTTACAGTGGAGATACTGTGCAATTTGGTATCTGGGGTAATGACGGTACTGTAGACGATGGTCCTGATAATGACATTATGCTGGATAACTTCCAGGTGCGTACCACTCCTGCCTGCCCTGAGCCATTTGGTTTGGGAGCCATGAATGTAACTTCAGCTACGGCAGATGTGTACTGGACTCAGTTGGGTTCAACTTCCGCCTGGAATATAGAGTACGGTCCTGCAGGCTTTACACAAGGAGCTGGAACCATTACTTCCGCAAGTAATGATACTTCTAATGTAAATGGCCTTACTCCCCAAACCAGTTATGACTTCTATGTTCAGGCGGATTGCGGCACAAATGGAGTGTCTATATGGGTAGGTCCCTTCACATTTACCACCGGCTGTGCGGCACTCAATACCTTCCCATGGGTAGAAGACTTTGAAACCTCTCAGACTACGATCCCAACATGTTGGATCAATGAGACGAATGACAATTCCGATTGGCTCTTTATTACCGGAAGTATAGGTCATGGATCAACCGGAGATCATACTACCGGCTCAGGACATTACGCAACCGTGGATGATTCGCAAAACAGCGCTAATGACACGGTGAACAACCTGCTTACGCCACTATTTGACTTGACTAGTCTCACCACTCCTCAATTGAGCTTCTGGTACTTTATTGGAAAGGATGCATCACTTACCTCAAAACTGGTTATTGATGTATTTGATGGAACAAGCTGGAATAGGGGAGTTGCAACCATCAGGTTTGGACAAAGGGCATGGTTGTCTGCTTTTGTAGACCTTACCCCATACATCTCTACCAATACCCAGATTCGTTTCAGAGGTGTTGAAACAACAGACTTTAACAGTGATATTAGCATTGATGATGTGGTGATCCAAGAAGCGCCAATGTGTCCTGATCCATTTGCATTGGGAGCCATTAACTTCACCTCTTCCTCAGCTAATGTATTCTGGAGCCAGATAGGTTCTGTAAGTAATTGGAATATTGAATACGGCCCGATAAACTTTATGCAGGGAACCGGTACCATAGTAAACGTATCCAATGATACGGTACCAGTGTCTGGATTAAGTCCCAATACATCCTATGATTTCTATGTACAGGCTGACTGCGGAATGGGTACAACATCAGCGTGGATAGGACCTTTCACCTTTACCACGGCTTGTGCACCCTTGTTGCCGCCTCAATTAGAGGATTTCTCTGCCGGATTCCTGCCTACTGCATGCTGGGATGAAGCTGACGATGGAACACCTGCCACAGGTCCTCTTTCATTAGGAGCAAGTAGCTGGACCGAAGATGGATTTGCCAATAACGGAGGTACAGGAGCGGTTAAGATCAACCTCTTCTTTAACGATAAGAGTGACTGGATCCTTACGCCATCCTATGATCTGGCCGCAGGAGGTCCTTTCCAGGTAGAGTTTGATTTTGGAATTTTTGCCTGGAATACCGCTAACCCAGCCGCGCTGGGTTCAGATGATGAAGTGCAGATACTGGTAACCGATGATGCAGGATCTACCTGGACTCCTCTTGCGGTGTATGATAATACCTATATTACATCTGCCGGTGGTAATCATGTTGTGCTTGACATTACTGCCTATAGTGGCGATACCGTACAATTTGGTATCTGGGCCAGTGAAGGTAGCGTTGATGACGGTCCTGACAATGATGTCATGATGGACAACTTTGAAGTGCGTGCCACTCCTGCTTGTCCAGAGCCATTTGCACTAGGTTCAACGGGCATTACTTCAATATCGGCCAATGTGTACTGGACTCAAATGGGCTCCGCTTCATCCTGGAATATTGAATATGGTCCTGCTGGCTTCCTTCAGGGAACAGGAACTACTTCCACCGTAGGAAATGACACTATCAATATAACAGGTCTTACGGCACAAACCACGTACGATTTTTACGTACAAACAGACTGTGGTACAAACGGAACCTCAGTGTGGGTAGGACCATTTACGTTTACCACCCTGTGCGGACCATTATTACCTCCCCAACTGGAAGACTTCTCTACCGGGTTGCCTCCCACAATTTGCTGGGACCAGGCTGATGGAGGAACTCCTGCTACCGGACCAAGCGGATTTGGTGTAAGTGAATGGTACGAAAGTGGTTTTGCCAATGTTGGTAGCACCGGGGCGGTAGCGATCAACCTGTTTAACCTGGGCACAGAAGACTGGCTCCTCTCTCCGCAATATGATCTTGCCACCGGAGGACCCTTCCAGGTAGAGTTTGATCTTGGTATATACGAGTTCCTTTCTTCTACTCCCGGAACACTGGGTTCAGATGATGAAGTACAAATACTCATAACCAATGACGGAGGAGCTACTTGGACGGCTATCCGGACATTTGATGATACATATGTAACCCCTGGCGTAGCTGGAAATCACGAGATCATTGATATTAGTGCTTACAGCGGTGATACCGTTCAGTTTGGTATCTGGGGTACAGAAGGTACTACGGACAATAATGAAGATAATGAGATCTTTATGGACAACTTTGAAGTAAGGCCCATACCAACATGCCCCGAACCTTCTCTGTTGGGTACATTCAGCGTTACCGATACTAGTGCTGAGCTATACTGGACCGGTGGTGGTGCTGCCGACTGGAACATTGAATATGGTCCTGTTGGTTTTGCGCTCGGTACCGGAACTATGGTGAATTCCAACAACGACACCCTTCACCTCAATGGATTAATGCCTGCAACAACCTATGAATTCTATGTTCGTGATAGTTGCGGAGCAGGCAATGTTTCATTGTGGGAAGGTCCTGAGGAGTTCACTACGGATGCATGTTCCATTACCAGTCAATGTACGTATACATTCATCCTTAGTGACTCATTTGGTGATGGATGGAACGGAACAGAGGTAACCGTTTATCAGGATAATGCTCCATTAATGGTGCTTGGTCCTAACTTCACTGATCTTACCGGTTCTCCTCTTGGTGATACCCTGGTAATGAATGTGGACCTGTGTGATAGCCTGGATACTTACTTTGTGATTACCACCGGTTCAAACGGTACACCCCTGTGGTCAACAGAGATCGGTGTGGAAGTAATTCACCCTTATGGCCTCACAGCGTTCAATTATGATAATAGCGCAAGCGCTAACCAGGGAGATACTATTGGTATGTTCATGACCAGCTGTGCACCGCCCAGCTGCTTCCCACCTTCAGCTGGAGGAGTTGATGCGGTTACCACAACTACCGCTGACATATACTGGACAGGCGGAGGAGCATCAAACTGGAACATAGAATTCGGAGCTCCCGGTTTCTCTGTAGGTACCGGTACGTATGTGAGCAGTACTAACGATACCACTACCCTGAATGGCTTGAGCCCCACTACTGATTATGAATTCTATGTTCGTGATAGCTGTGGTATGGGTGATGTAAGCACCTGGGTTGGTCCGTTTGCGTTCGCAACAGCTTGTGCTCCTATTTCATCATTCCCCTGGTTGGAAGACTTTGAAATCTCACAAACCGTTATTCCAAATTGTTGGGAGAATGAAACAGGTGATGATGAGGACTGGATCTTCCGCAGCGGAACTATCGGACACGGTGCTACCGGAGACCATACTACCGGCTCTGGATATTATGCCGGTGTGGATGACTCTCAAAATCTTGCCAATGATACCCTTAATAACCTGCTGACTCCCGAGTTTGACCTTACCTCACTGGTAGGGCCCAGGTTAAGCTTCTGGTATTTTATTGGTAATGACAATGTGCTTACGTCACGTATGCTTATTGATGTGTATGATGGTACCAACTGGAATATGGCCGTTGATACGGTAGAGTATGATCAGGCGGCCTGGCTAAAGGATTCGTTGGATCTTACTCCGTATATTTCATCCAATACCCGCATCCGTTTCAGGGCTATTGAGACCACTGATTTTAACAGTGATATCAGTATAGATGATGTGTTAATTGAAGATGTGCTGGCCGGATGTCCTTTAGCCGGAAGCGACTCTACAGGAATCATAGTATGTGACTCACTTACCTCTGTAGATCTTAGCGCTTACCTGGGCACCACTGCAGGCGCAGGCGGTACATGGCTTGATGCCGATGCTACCGGGGCTCTTTCCGGAAGCATTTTTGATGCCAGCCAGGTTGCGTCTAATGCCACTTACACCTTCTATTATACGGTTACTGATCCGGGCTGTCCTGTGGACTCTGCTACCTTTGAGGTTTTTGTAGATACCTGCAGCATCGGTATCGAGGAGTACAAGGTGATGGACATTACGGTGTATCCTAACCCCACAACGGGAATGGTGTACATTGAGAATGTAGGTGCCGGTACCCGCGAAATGCAAGTAGAGTTATACTCTATGAGTGGTCAATTGTTACGCAAGGAGAGCTTCTCTGGTAACGATCGTGCTGAAATAGACCTTGGCGCACTTGCCAAAGGCATGTACAATCTCAGGATTACATCTGATAACGGCACGTATATACAACAACTGGTGAGGGAATAGATCCCATCCACTATAAATTGAAAAGCCTCTTCCGAAAGGAAGGGGCTTTTTTTTTGGCTCCTATGATAGGGATATTAAAATGAGGGTATGCCTGATCAAAAATAGAGGCGATAAGCCGGTTTATTCAGGTGAAAAATGAGTCTTTTTGAGTTGCTTTTAGTGCCTTTCAGGAAAAATCGGGCCCTCTTTTGGTGAAAATGAGAGCTATTCATCCCCAAAACCGTCTTTTCACCCACCCACCGAATTTTGTAAAAATCGAATACGTAAGTAAGCTTTAAAAAGTGCCAGCATCTATGTTAAGTATTTGTTAAAACCCAATTGTGGTGAGGCATCGGTACGGTTAAAAGCAAGCTTCATACACTCTCCTGGTCTTATCGGATACTCAGGAAACAGGCCTTTTACCAGATTATTTCAAAAACCATTTCAACATCAAAAAATAAAAAATATTAATCTGAAAATCAATAATTTAGAATTGTGAAGTTACTATTTGTTAACAGTCCAACTTGCTGCACGTCAATAATTCATATAAATTGGAGGCCTTCGATAAATTAATGTCATAAATCCAGTTAGTATGAGAAAATTACTATTCTCAATGACGTTGCTATTGGCAACGTCTATGAGTTTGCTCTTCGGACAAACAAATGTTGTTGTGGGAGACACGGCAGGATTGGATACCTATTCGTATGGTCCTATCTACCGGTCAAGTGCTTCTTCGAGTTTTAATTATTGTACCTACGGCTACATTTTTGCTTCTTCAGAAATAGGCTTACCGGTGGGAACCACCATCAATAAGATAGCCTGGAAGAAACAGACCGCCAGTACACTTACAGGAGGGCTATGCGACCTTACCATAAGGATGAAAGAGTCCGCACGTTCCACCTGGGGTTCTACCGAAAGGTATGATACTCTTACCTCCTCATCGTATACCGTGGTGTACTCCAGTACAACTCAGGATATCACGGGTGCAGCAAACACCTGGGTAGAGTTCACCCTCTCCACTCCTATTGTGTACAACGGAGGAACCCTTGAGGTTACTGTAGACTTCAATCGTGATGGAGCCACCAGTGATGGCGCCATTGATTGGTACTATGAAACGGCTACCGGTAAAGGAGTAGGTAGGGCTGCCAGTACTGCGCCCACCGCCTCGGCCACTACGTCCAGTACCTACAGTGGAAGAAGACCGGCAACTCGTTTTAATGTTACTTATCCTGCAGGTGCTTGCTTGCCGCCTACTTCATTGAGCGCTACAGTGCTCAATTACCAGTCTGCGCAGATAGATTGGGTTACCGGGGGTGCCTCAAACTGGAATATAGAGTATGGTGTTTCCGGTTTTACACTAGGAACAGGCACCATGATGAATGCTTCCAGTAACTCCGTGAGTTTAAACAGCCTTTCCGGTAATACAACTTATGACGTTTATGTAAGAGATAGCTGCGGACCAGGAGACGTGAGCCCATGGGCTTCTACATCATTTACAACACCTTGCAGCCCCAGTTCAGTCCCAACGATTATCGATTTCACAGGTGCCTTTCCGCCTTCATGTTGGGTGGAAGGTGATGGTGGCAACCCAGCAACCGGTCCCACTACTCTGGGAACGGGTGCGTGGACAACCGATGGTTTCGGTAACGTAGGCACATCAGGTGCTATGAAGATAAATCTTTTCAATGTAGGTGATCAGGACTGGGTCATCACCTCTGAATTTGATCTTACTACTGGAGGCCCTTACCAACTGGAATTTGATTTTGGAGTATTTGTTTTTGGAAACACGTCCAGCGGTACACTCGGGTCCGATGACGAGGTTCAGGTGTTGGTAAGCACAGATAATGGTGTTACTTGGACCAACTTGGCTACTTATAACAATTCGTACATCACCAATGCAGGTGGTAATCATGAGATTATTGACCTCGCAGCCTATAGTGGTAATACTATTAGGCTTGCCTTCTGGGCTTCCGAAGGAACCGTGGATGATCCTGAGGACATGGATGTTATGGTGGATAATTTTGAAATTCGCCTTACACCCTCATGCCAGGAACCTAGCTCTTTAGGGGTGACCAATACTTCTGATGTTTTTACGGATGTGTATTGGACTCCAGGTGGAGCCTCAAACTGGAACGTGGAATATGGTCCAACCGGCTTCAGCATTGGTAACGGAACCTACGTTTCCGCTGCGGATGATACAACTGCTATTACCGGTCTTACAGCAGCTACTACCTACGATTATTATGTTCGCGATAGCTGCGGCCCGGGTGACGTAAGTATATGGATTGGACCGTTCACCTTTACCACCCTGCCCTGTAGTGCGGCTAACCAGTGTGTATTCACCGTGGATATGTTTGACAGCTTTGGAGATGGATGGAACGGTAATGAGTTTGGTATCATACAAAGCGGGGTATTGGTTGCTCAATTCGGACAGGGTTTCACTACCGGTAGCAGCTTTGGTCCTGCCAACGCGTCCCTGTGTGACAGTATTATGGCCTATGTGGTAGTAACCGCAGACGGCACCTTTAATGACGAATGTAGTTTTGATATTACCGATCCTTTTGGAGTATTAGCAGCCAGCTTTGCCAGCGGTAATAACTTCAATTTAGGAGATACCCTGGCCAGCTTTATGGCCTTATGTTCACCTCCCGCCTGTGCAGATCCTACTAATTTGGGCAACTATGATGTAATGGTTGGTAGCGCCAATATATACTGGAGTGACTTTGGCACAGGTACCAGCTGGACCGTGGAATACGGCCCTGCCGGGTTCACCCCCGGAAACGGAACTACCGTTGTGGCTTTTAATGATACCGTTAATCTTTCTGGACTTAACGCGGCCACAACCTATGACGTTTATGTACAAGCTAATTGCGCGTCATCATCTTCAGCACAAGTAGGTCCTACTACCTTTACAACTACTTGTGTAACAGTACCTGCTCCTTATACGTATGATTTTGAAATAGCTACTGTGGGTCATTGGGATGGTTTGGATAATTGCTGGGAAGTTATTTCCAACAACCCCGGAACCACTGCCAGTGGTGGTTATTCCTGGGAATTCAGGAACACTGCACAGACCACATCAGGAACCGGTACCGGTCCTGACAGAGACCATAGCCTGGCCCCTGCTGTTGGTGGTGTGTTTGCCACCGCTGATGTGTCCGGATCCACTTCGGGTACAGATTCAACTATGTTGATCTCACCCATGGTAGATATAAGCTCACTTACCAATCCTCAACTTAGATTCTGGTACCATAAGTGGGGCACCAATATGCCGGATCTTCAGGTGGATATTTATGATGGTCTTACCTGGACCAACGATTATCTGGTTATTCCAGGTGTTACCAATACCTCTCCCTCTGATCCTTACATCGAAGCTAAGATCATTTTGAGCGGCTTTGCCTCTGATAGTGTGCAAGTTCGTTTCCGTATTGTGAGTGATGGCTGCTGCCAGGGAGATATCGGTCTGGATGACTTTTCCATTGCCGAGGCTCCCGCATGTGCTGCTCCATCAGCATTGGGTGTAACCAACCTTTCAGATGTTTCAACTGATGTATACTGGACTTCAGGAGGCGCTTCCAACTGGAATATCGAATATGGCCCTACCGGCTTTAGCGTTGGTAGTGGAACCTATGTTTCAGCTGCCAATGATACAACGGCCCTCACAGGCCTCACTGCGGTAACCACCTACGATTTTTATGTACGTGATAGCTGCGGTATGGATGATGTGAGTACCTGGACAGGCCCCTTTACTTTTACAACTTTACCTTGTAGCCCGGCTGATCAGTGTGTCTATACAGTGGATATGTTTGATAGTTTCGGTGACGGGTGGAACGGTAACGTTTTCGGTATTATGCAGAGCGGTGTGATCGTAGCCCAGTTCGGTCAGGGCTTTACCACCGGCACCAACTTTGGTCCCGCCAACGCATCCCTGTGTGATAGTATTATGGCCTATGTAGTGGTAACTGTAGACGGTACCTTTAATGACGAATGTAGTTTTGATGTTAACAATCCATTCGGTGCTCAGGCAGCCACATTTGCCGGAGGTTTACAGTTTAGCCAGGGAGATACCCTCATCAGCTTCATGGCATCCTGTACTCCACCTGCTTGTGCTGATCCAGCTAACCTCGGTGCTTTCAACATAAGTGATGTAAGTGTAGATGTGTATTGGAAAGACCTTGTGGGTAATGCAGCCAATTGGAATGTAGAATACGGACCAACCGGCTTTACACAAGGAACCGGCACCAGTGTGGCGTCTGCCAATGATACTACTGCCCTTACTGGCCTTACCGCTGCTACCACTTATGACTTTTACGTTCAGGCTGATTGTGGCGGAGCCATTTCAAATTGGGTAGGTCCATTTACCTTCACCACTGCGGCTTGTGCCCTTTCTGCTCAGTGCGTCTATACGGTGGATATGTTCGATAGTTTCGGTGACGGATGGAATGGCAACGTTTTCGGTATTGTTCAAAACGGAGTTATAGTAGAGCAATTTGGAATAGGCTTTACCAACGGTACCACCTTTGGTCCGGCAAGCCCCATGCTGTGCGACAGCCTTCCCACTTATGTGGTGGTAACCGTAGATGGGTCGTTTAATGACGAATGTAGCTTCACCATCACTACTCCTTACGGGTCGCCTGCAGCCAATTTTGCGGGAGGCGTGCAGTTTAGTGCAGGTGATACTTTGGCTACATTCACTACTCAATGTACTCCTCCTCCATGTCCGGATCCATTCAACGTAAATATTACCGGAGTAACATCTACTTCAGTGAATTTTGCGTTCTCTGTGGGATCAGGCACCGCATTCAACTTTGAGGTGGGCCCCGCTGGCTTTATGCAAGGTACAGGTACAGTAAGCTCAGGAAGCAATCCTGGCTCTATAAGCGGCCTGATGCCCAATACAGTATATGATCTTTATATCCAGAATAACTGTACGGGTACCGGTGACGGTACATCCAACTGGGTTGGCCCCATTACGTTTACAACTGCCTGTGTTCCTTTTGTAGCCCCATACTCTGAGAGCTTTGATGGAGGCACATGGATCGCTTCAACCAGCTTTAATGGTGCTGGTGATACTATTGATAACTGCTGGGATCGTAACCCCGCTCCCAACGCCTATAGCTGGACGGTGCGTGGCCCGGGAACAGTTAGCTTTACTACCGGTCCTGATGGTGATAACAGCGGTACCGGCAAGTATATGATGCTGGAAGGAAGTAATGGCGCAGCCGGTAATGTAGCTGAGTTGTATACACCCATTATTGATGTTAGTGCCCTGGTTCGTCCGGAACTGTCCTTCTACTATCACATGAATGTGAATACGGGTGACAGTATTTTTGTAGACATTCAGGATAGCAGCGGTACATGGCACAATAAAGTGCTGGTTCTGGGCAAGGTGCAAACCGCTCAAAGTGATCCTTACGAAAAGGCTAGTATAGACCTTAACGCCTATGGAGACACCGTATCAGCGCGTTTCCGCTCGGTGAAATCTGCCTTCTTTAATGGTGATATGGCTATAGATGATGTGGCATTTGATAATGCTCCTCTGTGCCCTGAACCACAACTTCTTGCCCTGGTCGGTGCTAACAGTAGCTCTGCGGTTATTTCCTTCAACTCCACAGGAACTTCCTTCAATTACGAGGTAGGCCCCACAGGGTTTATGCAGGGAACCGGAGCTACGGGAACCGGAGGTAAACCACTTACTGTTAACGGGCTTTCTCCCAATACTACTTATGATGTATATGTTCAAAACGACTGTTCCGGCAGTGCTAATGGCACTTCAGGCTGGGTTGGACCACTTACTTTTACAACCTCTTGTGTTCCTTTCGCAGCACCGTATAGCTACGATTTTGAAATAGGAACGGTAGGCCACTGGGATGGTGTAGACAATTGTTGGGAATTTATATCCAACAATCCCGGAACTTCTTCCAGTGGAGGTTACTCCTGGGAGTTGAGGAATACCCCTCAAACCACTTCAGGAACCGGAACCGGTCCTGACCGTGACCATACGTTGGCTCCGGCAACTGGTGGTGTATTTGTAACAGCAGACGTTTCAGGTTCTTCTGCAGGAACAGACTCTACCATGCTGATATCACCGTTTATTGATGTAACGTCCCTTACCACACCCGAGCTACGTTTCTATTACCACAAGTGGGGAACGAATATGCCGGATCTGCACGTGGACGTATTTGACGGAAGCTGGACCAATGATTATATGGTAATCCCCGGGGTTACTCAAACATCACCTTCAGATCCTTATCTGTTGGCTAAGACTGAGCTGCTTGGCTTTGGTGATACCATACAGGTACGTTTCCGTGCCGTTAGTGATGGTTGCTGCCAGGGAGACATAGGGTTGGATGACTTCTCCATTACAGAAGCACCCATTTGCCCTGAGCCTAACTCCATTTCCAGCGGTATAATCACCAATACTTCGGCTGAAATAAATGTTTCTTCCAGTGGTTCCAGCTTCAATTATGAGTGGGGCCCCGCAGGATTTACACAAGGAACAGGTTCCACAGCTAATGGTGGTAAACCATACACTATTACGGGTCTTACTCCTGCTACCTGTTACGATGTATACGTGCAGAACGATTGTTCCGGAACTGGTAATGGCATCTCTACCTGGGTAGGGCCTTATTCCTTCTGTACTGCGGTATGTGATACTTCAGAGTCCTGTCTCTATACTGTAGACTTGTTCGACAGCTTTGGTGACGGATGGAACGGTGCGATCATTACCTTCCGCCAGAATGGAGTTGATGTAGGAACCCTTGGCCAGGGCTTTACCGGAGGTACACAGCTTTTAGGTCAGACTATCTCACTATGCGACAGTATGCCTACGCAGGTAGTTCTTACCAATCCGGGAGGATTCTCCAGTGAGATCGGTTTCGATATAACCACACCTTATGGTGTTGTGGAGGCCTCCTTCCAGGCAAGTGCCAATATCCCGGCCAATACAGTGTTGGCATCCTTTACAGTTCTCTGTGATGCGCCCTCCTGTTTTGCCCCAACTGCCCTGGGTGCTAACCCCTTATCCACTTCCGATGCACAGATTTTCTGGACCCCCGGAAGTGCTACGAACTGGAACATTCAGTACGGGCCTAAAGGCTTTGCTGTAGGTAGTGGAACTTCTGCCACTTCAGCTAATGATACTACAGTGATCACCGGTTTGGCAGCAGCCACACAATATGATTTCTATGTACGTGATAGTTGCGGCCCTGGCGATGTGTCCATCTGGGCCGGCCCTTTCACCTTCTACACTGAAGTTTGTGATACCACCGATAAGTGTAACTATATGGTAGATCTGTTTGATACCTTCGGTGACGGATGGAACGGTGCTGAGATCACTTTCTACCAGAATGGTATTCCGGTTACTACCATCGGTAGTGGCTTTACTACAGGAACCTCTTTCGGGCCGGTTTCAGTGGCATTGTGCGATAGCATGCCTACCGTGGTAAGGATAACACAACTGGGTGGTTTCCCTGCAGAAATAGGTTTTGATGTGTATGATCCGTTTGGAACGATCCTGGTAGGTTCGCATACCGCACGGGGAGGCCTGTCAGTAGATGATAGCTTAACCAGCTTTACCACTAACTGTACACCTCCAAGCTGTCCTCCGCCTACCAACGCTACCCTGGTAAGTACTTCTTCCACTTCAGCTACGGTTAGCTGGATTGGTGGTGGCGTAGGCACAAACTATAACGTTGAGTACGGCCCTGCCGGCTATACTCCCGGAAGCGGAACCATATTGAGTACAACGGCTTCTCCGTTTATGATCTCAGGATTAACCCCTGCTACCTGCTACGATGTATATGTTCGGGATAGTTGCGGTCTTGGTGACGTAAGTGTCTGGATCGGACCTATCAGCTTATGTACGGAATGTGTGTCGTACATGGCGCCTTACAGCTATGACTTTGAAGGAGCCTCTGTAGGCCATTGGGATGGTGTGGACAGTTGCTGGACTATCATTTCCAACAACCCCGGAACTTCTTCCAGCGGAGGTTATTCCTGGGAATTCAGAAACACTCCTCAAACCACATCCGGCACCTCTACCGGTCCGGATCGTGATAATACCCTGGCTCCGGCTACGGGAGGGGTGTTCGTAACTGCGGATGTATCAGGATCAACTGCCGGAGATTCCACTATGCTGATCTCTCCAATGATCAATCTGAGCAATATCTCCAATCCCGAACTGAAGTACTACTTCCACATGTTCGGAACGCAGATGGCTGACCTCCACGTGGATGTTAATGCCGGAAGCGGATGGGACAGAGACTTGAACCTGCTTACCGGTCAGTTCAACACTTCACAGTCCGATCCTTATAATGATACCATAGTTGACCTTTCAGCGTACAGCGGTATGACTATTCAGGTTCGTTTCCGTGGAGTGTCCAACGGTTGCTGTGCTGGCGATATCGCCCTGGATGATATCTCAATCACCGGAGCAGCGGTAGCTTGCCCTGCACCTTCTGCCCTGGCAGCGGGTAGCATTACCTGTAACCAGGCTGCTTTGAGCTGGACTGCTGGTAGTGGTACAACCCAATCCAGCATCGTGGAATACGGAACCACCGGTTTCAGCATTGGATCAGGAACCGTAGTAACTACTTCCAATGTTACTACTACCGTGACCGGTCTGCAGCCAGGAACCAGTTATGACTTCTACGTTAGGGATATATGCGCTTCTGGTGATACCAGTGCACCTGCGGGGCCATTTACCTTTGTTACGGTATCCGGTCCTCTGAATGCAGGCTTTAGCTATGTGCTTGGTTCTGCAACCATGACCAACCTTGCGGTTACCTTTACCGATAATTCAGTAGGTGCTACATCATGGAGCTGGAACTTTGGTGACGGTAATACCGCTGCCACTCAAAACCCTGTGCATAACTATACCAACAATGGAGGTTATCAGGTTACGCTGACCATTACAGGTCCTTGTGGTACCGATACCTTCCAGGATTCCGTTACTATTGCGGGAATCAACCTGGATGAGAACTTGGCTGGTAAGGACGTTATGGTGTATCCTAATCCTACTTCCGGAAAGGTATATATTGAAAACCACGGCATAGGAACTCAATCTATGCTGGTTGAGGTATACGCTCTTAATGGCAAACTCCTCAAGAGAGAAAATTTCAATGGCAACGATCGCGCTGAGGTAGATCTTAGCAAGTTTGCCCGTGGAATTTACAACCTGAGAGTTACCACTGATGAAGGTGTGATTATCCGAAGGATCTCACGCCAATAATCCTCAAGGAAATAGTTAATGAGAAAGCCCCCGTTTCGGGGGCTTTTTTTATTTACCGTGCCCGTTAAAATGAAATTTTCAAGATAGGGGGTAAATAGATAAAGGTTTAATGCATTGAACTACAGTTGTATAAAGTAAACCTGAGTGGTTGAATTTTAATGCAGGTATAAGGTGTCTGATAATTAATTAATTTCATAGTCCTATTCTAAACTTAAATGAAAGAACCATGGAAAAACGATTACTAGCTTTTTGGGCAATCTTTTGCCTGACAAGTTCCCTTGCATTTTCCCAAACGATGCAGCAGCAGAGTATGGTGAACTGTTTGCCCTTTGTGTCAAACATTGTGGACGACACGCTTTGTACGGCCGGTTTAACCGGTTTTACGGCATCCCCGGGTAACTATGTAGCCCATTTTAATGGGGCCAACCAGGTAGATCTTTCCGGAGATGTCCTGGCCTTCCAAACCTTCAGGGATACCACCGTAACCCTGAACGAGGTAGTACCTGCCGGAAACAGTGGTCACGTAGGCCCATTGACCTCGATATCGGTCAACGGCTTCGGTAATTTCACCAACGGCCAGTGGATTACGGTGATGGATACTATTCGTATCGACAGTATGACCGTACGGTCTAACGGAGTACTTACCGCCCAGGTAGTTATATCCTCGGACGACAGTGGAATCACCGAGATACAGCGCGGAAAGGAGTTTACCACCGGAGCTGCTACGGCTGATTACCAGGTTGAAGTGGGAGTGGTTCTCACGCCAGGCGTTTACTTTATGAATGTTACGGTTTTGGCCGGTACCGGCCTCTTATTCAGGGCCACGGGTGGAGCCGTTTACCCTTATGTATTACCTGGCCTTATGAGCATTGACAGTACCAACTTCACCTCTCAGGCACGTATTTACTATACTTTTGACCTGGTGGTAAGTGAAGTTTGCCTCGGTAGCCCGGTAAGCGTTACTTCTTACATTGTGGCCTATGCCGGTGAAGATGTAAACCTGGCTTATTGTACCAGCGATGCTGCGATTAATCTGAACACCTACCTTCCGGACGGAGCCAGTGCCGGAGGAACGTACTCTACTACCAATGCTTCAGCCGCCCTGTCCGGAAGTATGTTTGATCCTTCACTTCTTACGGCCGGTAATTACAAGGTTGTGCGTTCGGTGCCTGCTGCCGCTGGTTGCCCTGCAGATACTGCGGTATTTAACATCAGGGTAGATGCGTGTGTAAGCTGCACCGGTCTTACGGCTCCGGCATTAACGGGTGATAGTACCTGTGGGCCTGGTGTTGTAACCCTTTCAGCTAACACTACTGCTACGGATGTAATGTGGTTTGATGATGCCGGTGAATTCCTTACCTATGGCAATGCAATTGCCGCCAATATAACTGCAGACACCAAGTTTAAGGCCAGTGCAATATTGAGCAGCGGACCCAGCTCTGTGGTAGGACCTTCATTTAACATCACTTCAAACACCTACCCTACGGGTAACTTCATAAACGGACAGTGGATTACGGTGTACCAGGATGTAAGGATTGACTCCGCTACCTTCGCGGTGAACGGAGCCCTTAATTTTGTAGTAGCCATACAGGACCCGGCAAGAACGGACACCATGCAGGTTAGTGACATTATCAGTTTTGGTGGAGCCGATACCGCTCAGAAAGAGGTAGGTATATTCCTTACCCCCGGGGTGTACTTCATCAATACCATCCCCATTTCCGGACCCGGTATTCTATACCGCCCAACTGGCGGAGCTAATTACCCGTACGGGGCCAGCAACCTGGTAACGGTGGATAGTTCCGACTTCGGGCCAACCCGTTACTATTACCTCTACGAAATGGTAATAAGCGGAGCTTGCATCAGCCCTATGGATTCTGTTATGGGAATTGTTGGAACGCCCACCAATGCCGGAATGGGTGATCGCGATACGATATGTGATACCGGGGGAGTAGTGGATATGTCCACGTACCTGGATCCCAACGCCCAAAGCGGTGGAGTATGGATTGATGCTGACGCCTCAGGCGCCCTTAATGGTAGTATGTTTGATCCTTCGGCTGCTGCATCTAATGCCACCTATATTATCCAATATGTAGTAAGTGGTGCTGCCTGTCCTTCGGACACCGCTAGTTTTGAGATTTACGTAGATACTTGTGGTATTGGTATAGAAGAGTTCAATATAGCGGAGCTTGCGGTGTACCCTAACCCTACAACCGGAAGGGTGTACGTTGAAAACAAGGGTATTGGTACTCAAAACATGCTGATTGAAGTCTACGCACCAAACGGCAAGCTCCTCAAGAGCAGGACTGTAGATGGTAGCGAAAAGGCCGATATGGACATCAGTGACATGGCCAGAGGCATTTACCACCTCAAGATAACAACAGACCAGGGTGTTGCTGTGAAGCGTATCATGCGGCAGTAAACCAAGGTCTTCCTGATGGAATATGTAAGCCCTGACGCGTAGCGTCAGGGCTTATTATTTTCAGTAATTCAAAACAGTATATTTGTGTTCCTGATTTCCTGCTGCACTAATCTTTTCAACCCTGCAAGTCCAATGAAAACAAAAAATGTAATAACCCTGCTGGCAATTCCTGCCATGCTATTTTCATGTAACGAAGTGAAGGAAAAAGAAACTGCTTCAATTGATTATCCCGATACACGCAAAGACACCAGCGTGGTAGACCGGTATTTTGATAATGAAGTTAAAGACCCGTACCGTTGGCTGGAAAATGATACTTCAGCCGAAACCGAAGCCTGGGTAAAAGCTCAGAATGAAGTTGCCTTCGGTTACCTGGAAAAAATCCCGTACCGCAGCTCCATTAATGAACGTCTTACGGATCTGTGGAATTACGAGCGAATTTCGGCCCCCTTTGTAAGAGGTGAATACACCTACTTCTTCAAGAATGATGGCCTGCAGAACCAGGCTGTTATCTATCGTCAAAAAGGTGAGGAAGGCACTCCCGAGATATTCCTGGACCCAAATACCTTTTCGGACGATGGAACAACCTCCCTGGGTGGAATGAGCTTTACTAAAGATGGCAGCCTGATTGCCTACCAGATCTCGGAAGGCGGCTCAGACTGGCGGAAAGTGATTGTCATGGAAGCTGAGACGAAGAATATTGTGGAAGACACCCTTATTGATGTTAAGTTTTCCGGCCTGTCCTGGAAAGGAAATGATGGCTTTTATTACAGCAGTTACGATAAGCCCAAGGATGGAAGCCAGCTTTCCGGCCTTACCCAGTATCACAAGCTATTCTACCACAAACTAAAAACCCCGCAAGCATCCGATAAACTGATATTTGGTGGAGAAAAAACGCCCCGGAGGTACGTGTCGGGCGGTGTTACCGAGGATGAGAACTTCCTGGTAATTTCGGCTGCCACCTCTACTACCGGCAATGAATTGTATATCCAGGACCTCCGTAAACCAGGGAGTCCGATTATAAATCTGGTGAACAATTTTGAAAACGACCACAGTGTTTTGCATAGCGAAGGAGACAAGCTTTTTATACAAACCAATTTAGGTGCGCCCAACGGAAAGGTAATGACGGCTGTTTTTCCGAATGCCACACCCGAAACCTGGGAGGAGTTTATCCCCGAAACAGAGCATGTGCTGCGTGCCGGAACGGCTGGAGGAAAGTTCTTTACCAACTATATTGTGGACGCTGCTTCCAAAGTATATCAATACAATAACCAGGGTGAAATGGAGCGCGAGATAGAATTGCCCGGTATTGGCTCTGCCGGGGGCTTTGGTGGCCGTATGGAAGACACCGTTCTGTATTACAGTTTTACCAATTACGTATATCCTTCCACTACCTTTAAGTACGATATAGCAAGCGGGGAGTCTGAGGTTTACAAAAAGTCGGGGGTAAAATTTGACCCCGAAAAATATGAGTCCAAGCAAGTGTTTTACACCTCCAAAGATGGTACCCAGGTACCGATGATCATCACTTACAAAAAGGGACTGAAGCTGGATGGTACCAATCCAACTATGCTCTATGGTTACGGAGGCTTTAACATTAGCCTCACGCCAAGCTTCAGCACCTCCAATATAATCCTGCTGGAAAATGGTGGAGTATATGCCGTGGCCAACCTGCGTGGTGGTGGTGAGTATGGCGAAAAATGGCATGCTGCCGGTACTAAGCTCAACAAGCAAAATGTATTTGATGATTTTATTGCAGCAGCAGAGTACCTGATTGAAAACAAATACACCAGTAGTGAAAAACTGGCTATTTCAGGAGGTTCCAATGGAGGCCTTTTGGTAGGGGCCACTATGACGCAACGTCCGGATCTTATGCAGGTAGCATTTCCTGCGGTAGGAGTGCTGGACATGCTGCGCTACCATAAATTTACTTCAGGGGCCGGCTGGGCCTATGATTATGGCACCTCCGAAGATGATGAGGAAATGTTCAAATACCTGTATGGATATTCCCCCTACCACAATTTGAAGGAGGGTACGGAGTATCCTGCAACCATGGTCACCACGGGTGATCATGATGACCGGGTTGTACCAGCGCATTCGTTCAAGTTTGCAGCCCGCCTTCAGGAAGTTCATCAAGGAAAGGATCCAGTCCTTATCCGCATTGAGACCAATGCCGGACATGGAGCCGGGAAGCCCACCGATAAGATCATTCAGGAACAGGTCGATAAGTGGGCCTTTATGTTCTGGAATATGGGTTATAAGGAGCTGCCCGGAGAAAATCCCGAAACGGCTATAAGACAGTAAGGCTCACAATAGAATGAACCCCGGCAATAAGCCGGGGTTTTTTATTGAAAGAGGAACATTAGGCATCAAGGCAATGTTTCACCCTAAACACTTATTATATGTCTGTATTCTCAAACCTTCGCAAGCTTGGCAAGCTACTGTCCAATATAGATGTCTCTGAAACCATTGAAGCCCTGGGCAAGCTGGACCGTACGGAGATGTACCAGATCATGAAGATCATCAAGTCCAAAAGTAAAGAATACAAAGCCCCGGAAATAGAAGGGGATTACTACCAGTTGGCCCGTTTCCTTTCACCAGAGGAACGTGAAGTACAATTACGTGTGCGTGAGTTTATGCAAAAGGAAATCCAGCCCATTGCCAATGAGTACTGGAATAAGGCGGAGTTTCCCATGCATATTATTCCTAAAATGGCTGAATTGAATATAGCCGGACTTACGTATAAAGGCTATGATAGTCCTATGGGAAGCTATCTCCTGGAAGGTTTTATCACTATGGAAATGGCCAGGGTGGATACCTCCATTTCAACCTTCTTCGGGGTTCAGAGCGGTCTGGCCATGGGAAGTATCTACTTCTGCGGCAGCGAGGAACAAAAGTGGAAATGGCTGCCTCCCATGCAGCGCCTGGAGAAGATAGGGGCCTTTGGCCTTACGGAGCCAAACGTGGGTTCAGCGGTAGCGGGGGGGCTGGAGACTACCTGCCGCAGAGAGGGAGATGTATGGATATTGAACGGACAAAAGAAGTGGATAGGCAACGCCACTTTTGCAGATCTCGTGATCATCTGGGCCCAGGATGAGGAGAATCACCAGGTGAAGGGATTCATCGTAGAGAAAGACACTCTCGGTTTCAAGGCGGAGAAACAGAAAAACAAAATGGCCCTCCGTACGGTACAGAATGCCCTGATAACCATGGAAAATTGTGAAATCCCCGAAGCAAACCGTTTGCAGGAATGCAACAGCTTTAAAGACACCTCAAAAGTGTTGAAAGCCACCCGAGCCGGGGTTGCGTGGCAGGCCGTAGGTTGTGCAAGAGGGGCTTATGAGCTGGCGCTGGATTATTCGCATATCCGTAAACAGTTTGGAAAACCGATCGGGTCGTTTCAGCTGGTACAGGACCTGCTGGTGGAAATGCTCACCGATCTGACGGCTATACAGACCATGGCTTTTCACCTGTCCAAACTGCAGGATGATAACCGGATGACGGACCAGCAGGCTTCCCTGGCTAAAGTGGCCTGTAGCCGCCATACCCGCGAAATTGTAAGTAAGGCCCGCGAAATTTTTGGGGGCAACGGCATTTTGCTGGAAAACAGTATTGCCCGCTTTGTAGCGGATGCCGAAGCTATTTATACCTATGAAGGCACCAAAGAAGTGAATTCACTGATAGTGGGTCGCGATATTACCGGTATAAGTGCCTTTATTTAGCGGTGGTCAGGTACAAAGTCCTGGGGGTTGTGCATTTTACCAATCTCCTGGTCAATAGTCCATAGTCCAACCCCGTCTTCACCAATAATATCAAAAAGTTCCAGGGCTCTTCGGGCCATGGTTTCCTCTTCGCGCTGCTCTACTACGTACCACTGTAAAAAGTTGAAAGTGGTATAATCCTTAGAGGCAAGGCAGCGGTCTACAATATCGTGTATGGATTTGGTGACCTGTATCTCATGCTGGAGTACCTCTTCAAATACTTCACGAAGCGATTTAAAAGTGTGTTTTATTTCGGTTATCTCAGGTTGTATAGCGTGTCCACCTGCCTGGTTTACGTACTTAAATAGCTTTAACATATGGCCGCGCTCTTCGTCAGAGTGCTTGTATAAAAACTCGGATGAATTATTATATCCCTTGGTTTCACACCAGGAAGCCATACTGAGGTAAGATGCTGAGGATTTGCCTTCCATTACGATCTGCTCGTTCAGCAGCTTTTCCATTTCCTTGTTCAAAGACCGCTTGGGAGTTATAAGATTTTGCTTCATGGTATATCAATTCTTTGCATGAAAGTACAGTTTCTGATTAGATGAGGTTCATTTTAGGGGGTAATTATTATTTGGATTAAGTTTAAAGCACTAAATTATTTACTTGAATCATGACCAAGGCTACCTTATTTACAATGATCATTTTCATGGGTGCATCACACCTGTTTGCTCAGGGTCTTGAAACCGATGCCGAAGGGTTTCAAACGTTTACCTCACACGAAGGAGATACGGCCTATGTCATGAAAAAGTATCACATTGTTTTCCTCAAGGTGGGCCCCAACCGTAACCAGGACGAAAAAGAAGCTTTGGAAATCCAGAAAAAACACATGGAACACATCAACTGGATGGCAGAAGAAGGTTATGTGGATATTGCGGGTCCTTTTGCCGGTGAGGGTGAGATCAGGGGAATACTGGTGATGCATGTTCCTACTCTTGAAAAAGCAAAAGAACTGGCTTCCATGGATCCGGCTGTAAAAGCCGGGCGGCTTACCGTTGAAGTACATGGATGGTGGGTAGCCGAAGGGTCATGTCTTAAATAGCAACAATGATAAAGTGGTGTTCAAACAATCTTCTTATTCTGGGGCTGGCCAGTATTACCCTGGGCCTGGCCCCCTTCCTTCCTGAGCCTCATGTATGGGGAAAGATCAAATGGGTGGCCGGTGGCGCTGTTGGCATGAAACCCATGGACTGGTTTGACCTGGTATTGCATGGTGTTCCCTGGGTTCTGTTCCTTATGGGCCTGGCCGGACGGCTTTTCCGCGTAGACGGTAGTAGAACTACGAAAAAATACTAAGGTACTAGCCTAAAAATCAGATTTTAAAGGAATACCCTAACAGCTTAGTGTTAAAAGTACACCGTTTACGAAAAAAACGCTACATTTGATCTTATCTGACTATTCATGCATTCCTAACTATCTGAAAAACAGATTTCTATGATTAAAAGAATTATTCTGTGTCTGTTGCTACTTCCTTTTATGGGTTTGGCGCAGAGCCGCACTGTGTCCGGGCTTATCACGGGGGCTGATGACGGAAGCCCACTTCCGGGGGCTAACGTACTGGCCTTACCCTCGGGCACCGGAACCGTTTCCGGTGGTGATGGCCGGTTTACGCTAAACCTTAAACCGGGGGACGATAGCCTTAAAGTGACGTTTATTGGCTATAAGAGCAACACTCTTTCTATCAGTACCATATCCAATCTTGCAAATGTGAGTATAAGCCTGGCACCAGAAGCCAAGATGTTGGATGAGACCGTAGTGATCGGTTATGGAACACAACGTAAAAGCGACCTTACGGGATCGGTGGTTTCTGTAAAGGAAGCAGATCTTGTAAAGGTTCCTTCGGCCTCTCCTCTGCAAGCCCTCCAGGGTAAAGCGGCTGGGGTAACGGTTACCAGCACTAGTGGTGACCCCGGTAGTGCGCCCATAGTTCGTATTCGTGGGGTAGGGACCATCACCCGGGGAGCCGGGCCCATTTATGTGGTGGACGGAGTCATTGTTGACGACATTAACTTTTTGAGCTCTAATGATATTGCCTCCATGGAGGTTCTGAAAGATGCATCTGCAACGGCCATTTACGGTTCAAGGGGTGCTAATGGAGTTATAATTGTTACTACCAAAAGGGGTAAACAAGGCAAACCGGTTTTTAGCCTTAGCGGAGAACTTGGACTACAAACGATTCCCAATTATATAGATGTGATGAATGGTCGGGAGTTTGCAGAATATGTAAACGCCTTTAACCCGGGAGAATTCCAGAATTTGGACAGGGTGGCCAATACGGATTGGCAGGATTTGGTTTATAAAGATGTAGCTCCTTTATACTCTGCAAACTTTTCCGTAGCCGGGGCAACTGAAAAAACTAATTATTATGTAGGTCTTAGTCTTTTTGACCAGGAAGGAGTATTACCTAAATCACGGTATCAGCGTTTTTCCGTAAAAGTAAATAATGAGTATACGGTGGCAGATTGGTTCCGCCTGGGAAATAACATTACTATATCGAAGGAAGACAAGCAGAATGCACCTGGGGTGGTGGCAAACCTCGTTCGGGCCTGGCCTACCGAAGTTCCATATAATCCAGATGGTAGCTATGCTGAGGTGCTGGGAGGAGGGAACCCTATCGCGGCTATTGAATATACCAACTCTGAAAACGATCAGCTATTTGGAGTAGGAAATGTGTATGGGGAGGTGGACATTATTGATAACCTTACCTTCAAGTCCAATTTCGGATTTGACAAGCGAATATTTGAATCTACCGTCTTTACCCCGGAATATTTCGTAAGTGCCACCCAACAAAGCGAGCAAAGCAGGGTGGAACAGACTAAGGAGGATTATGGCCAGTGGCTCTGGGAGCAAACCCTTTCATACAATAAAGAAATAGGACTTCATCGTTTTGATGTATTGGCAGGATTCACCTCGCAATCAACCTTTCGCGAAAGAATTAAGGGAACGGTAGAAGATATTATTGACTACGATCCTTCATTATGGTATCTCCAGGGAGGAAATATTGCTGATGTTACTATAGAGCAGGGGCTGGACAGCTACAGAATGGTCTCCTACCTTTTCAGGGCCAACTATGCTTTTGACAATCGCTACCTTTTTACTGCCACTTTCCGTAGAGACGGTTCAACCAAGTTCGGAGAAAATAAAAGATATGGGAACTTTCCCTCTTTTGCAACAGGGTGGAATATTCATAATGAAGAGTTTATGAAAGGCATAACCCTGCTGAATCGGTTAAAATTGAGAGCCAGCTGGGGAATAATCGGTAATGAAAAGATTCCCTATCTGGAACAATACTCAACCGTGGCTCAAACCTATACCGCTGTATTTGGAGCTAATGAAGTGACCGTTCCAGGAGGGACCTATGACAGGTCTGGAAATCCTAACTTACAATGGGAGTCAACTGAGCAAACAGATATAGGTCTTGAGTTTGGATTGCTAAATAATCGCTTAAGTGGTGAGTTGGACTACTATAAACGGGTTACTCGTAAAGCTTTGGTCCCCTTGGTTGTTCCCGGGCATTTGGGTAACGGACCTTTTTCCACAGTAATTCAAAATGCAGGAGACATTCAGAATCAAGGTGTAGAACTTATTCTGAACTGGGCTGATAATATTGGTGATTTCTCCTATGGGGTAGGAGGGAATATCTCCACAGTAAACAATAAAGTGCTTTCTATTTCTTCAAACACAGACTTTATAACCAGTGGCAGCCTGGGTAATGGGCAATTGGTTACCCGCTCTGAAGTGGGTGTTCCGGTTGGTTCCTTTTATGGTTACCAGGTTATCGGTATTTTCCAGAATCAGGGAGAAGTGGATGCGAGCGCCACCACAGGAAACCAGCAACCCGGTGATCTTAAATACCAGGATGTAAATAGTGATGGTGTTATTGATGAAGGTGACCGGGTATTTATTGGCTCTTATATCCCTGACTTTACCTATGGCTTTAATGCAAACGTAGGGTATAAAGGAATTAATCTTAGCCTTGATTTTTATGGTTCACAGGGTAATGATATATACAATGGTAGAGATGCTGTGCGTCCTAATCGCTTCAACTACGAAACTACCCGTAATGACTTCTGGAGAGGCGAAGGGACTTCTACTACAGAGCCCAGGGCCAGCCAGTCTGCCAACAATGAACCCTCGAGTTACTTTGTTCAGGATGGTTCTTTTCTGCGTCTTAGGAATGCTATTCTGTCCTATGACATACCCAGGCAATGGGCTTCGGCTGTTAAGATTTCATCCGCCAGGGTTTATGTGAAAGGTACCAACATTTTCACACGTACCGATTATACGGGTTACTCTCCGGAAATTGCTTCTAATCAAGTAGATGCTTCTGGTATTGATCTTGGAACCTATCCAATCGTATCCATCTATTCCATTGGTGTAAATCTTACCTTCTAAAAAGTAAAGCACAAGAAAATGATTCTTAAAACTATAAATAGCAAACTATATGTTGTACTCCTGGTAGGTCTCTTCGGAGGAATGATATCCTCCTGTAAGAAAGATTTCATGGAGGTACCTCCCCAGGGCCAACTAACCAGCGAGCAGTTTCCCACTTCTCCGGAGCATGCCTTACTTGCTGTTAACGGAGCTTATGGTTCCATGAGAAACTGGAATTACAATTATGGCGGATTCCCGGTGGCTGATATTCTATCCGATGATGCCCGCAAAGGGAGCAACCCGGGAGATGGAGCAGCCATGAATCTGATTGATCAATTTCAGTATACACCTACGCAAAGTACTTTTAGTGTGTATTATGCAGCTCTGTATCGAAGTATCCTGCATGCCAATGTAGTGATCGAAAAGGTTCCGGACATTGCCATGGATGCAGAACTTAAAAATCGCTATATCGCGGAAGCAAGATTCCTGAGGGCTTTCCATTACTTCAATTATGTAAGGGCCTATGGCGATGGGGTAATTGTTACCACTACCAGCCCTGACCCTGAAGCTACACGATCCCCCCAAAGCGAAATTTATAAGCTGATCATTAGTGATCTTGAATTTGCGATTGAAACGCTTCCTACTAAAAATGGTGCGGATTATACTGCAGCTGACAAGGGAAGAGCTACCCGTGGTGCGGCCCAGGCCTTATTGGCACGGACTTATCTCTACATGAAGGACTTCGGGAATGCCCAGAAGTATGCTGAGGATGTTATAAACTCTGGAGACTATGATTTGGAACCGAACTTTGGAGATGTATTTACCGTAGCGTCAGAATTTGGTATTGAATCTGTATTTGAACTGGGCGCTTTCCCCCAAACCGGAGGCTTTATAAATGGCGGAAATCAATATAGTAATACGCAGGGCGTAAGAGGTGATCCCAATAATGGATGGGGTTTTAGCCGCCCCTCTCTGGACCTGATAAATTCTTTCAGGGATGCGGGTGATACTGTGCGACTGGATGCAACGGTAATATTTGTGGGAGAGATTCTCGGCAATGGCACGGACACTATATTTGGCGATGAAAACACTCCGGATAGCACTTTTGAAAACGGCCAGTTGGTTGAGGTGGAAACCTATAATCAAAAGGTGTATAGCACCGGGAATAATGAATACCAATGGGGAAACAATGTTCGGTACATCCGCTTTGCCGAAGTTCTGCTTATTGCGGCAGAAGCCGCTAATAAGAACGGAGCTTCAGGTATAGCTCTTACTTATTTAAACAGGGTTCGGCAACGGGTAGGCCTTGGGGATATCAACGTTACAGATCAAAATCAATTGGATGATATAATATTTGAAGAAAGACGCCACGAATTGGCGATGGAGCAGCATCGCTTTTGGGATTTAGTACGCACCGGCCGGGCTCCTGCAGTACTTGGTCCTTTGGGCTTCCAGGAGGGAAAACATGAGTTGTTCCCAATCCCTCAGGCTGAAAGAGATATTTCCGGCAACCGGATTAGTCAAAATCCTCAGTGGTAATAGTTTATAATCTATTTTACCTATTGCCAGTTAATAAGAAAGGGTTATTTTTACACTTACTAAGTATTAATTAAATCTTAAGAATATGAAAGTTTCGATTAAAGGCCTGGCCATGTTGGCTATGGCGGGAGTTATGAGCCTGGCTGCTTGTAAGAAGGATGACGATGATAATGGTGGGGGCGGCAGCGCTTCAATAAGTAGTATCATGGCTGATAATGTTGATCTTTACGGGGCTACTGCTGCAACTGACGTGGCCAGTGATGCCCAGATTGTTGTTACCTTCGGTACTGATGTTGATGCTGCTTCTGCAGAAGGCATTAAACTGATGCGTGGAACTACAGAAGTTGCTACTACTATTACTACTTCCGGAAAAATGGTAACCATTGTTCCTGATGGCGGTATGGCTACGGGTACAGCCTATACTCTTGACGTCTCAGGAGTTAAATCTACAGGCGGCTCTGCGATTTCTACAGTTAGTGTAACCTTTACTACGGCAGGTGTTGGTTTGGATACCGCTCCTCAAAGAGGTGCTCAAACCCTTTACCTGCAATTTGACGGTGATGTTGAGGATCTTGCCGGAACCGCGACTGCTGCTTTTGAACAAAACAGCTGGACTACAGACCGTTTTGGTAAGGAGAATGCTGCCGCTTATTTTGACGGTGCGCCCAATGGCCCCGGAACTGGAGATGCTGTTGAAATGACGGGAGGACAATTTATGAGCCCCAGCCAAACCGTTAGTGTGTGGTTTAAAATTAATTCAACTGACTATGCCCAGGGAAATCCCAGCCGCATGATGTTCGGTTCGGCCGTTCTGCACGGTTATTTTGTGGAAGTATTCACCGCTACCGCTGATAAAAAGATTCGTGGTCTTAAATATACTACTGTACATAAGGTTGATCCTGATCCAAATAATCACGTAGGTGGCCAGGCTTGGACAGAAGTGACAGGTGGTGGAAATCCTGATGGAGAGAGAACCGTTGTGGATTGGGCCGGAGATCCTTCTGATTTCCTGGCTGACAAATGGTGTCACATGGTTATGACTTTTGACGCAGCTTCTTATACCAAAACTATCTACCTTGATGGCGTTATGGTTAAACAAATGAATTACAATGCCGGTACTACGGAGTGGTATCTGAAAGACTTGACATATATGCCCAATCAGGCTGATATTGACCAAAACCTAATGATCGGTTTTGCAGCAGCCAGAGGCAATATGTCTAATACTGATAGTTGGGGGTATTACAATGCTACCGAGCAAACCTTTAAAGGAGCTATTGATGATTTCAGGATCTACAACGTAGCCTTGAATAGCGATGAAGTTAATAGCCTTTACAACTCTGAAAAGCCTTAATAAGGCCCACTACAGATAAGCTTAACTATACAAAGCCGTCTTTTTTAAGACGGCTTTTTTTATTAAAGGGGTATAGAGGAGTTAGTTATATTATGCCGTATTAATAGTAAAGATAATCATGGCTTTTCTTGTGAGGTTGTAAAGGAGTGCTTACATTCTTGAAGCATTAAATCTTTATTAACCTAAATTCAGTAAACATGAAAACTCTACTGTTTCCCAGGTTGTACCTGGGGCTTTTGGCTTTATTGCCATACCTGGCCTTTGCCCAATCCGATCTATCGGTATCCTTTGATCCTGCTCCTTCTACCTATCACAATTCAAGTCAGGATCTAACCGTTTACTTTGAAGTGGAGAACACGGGAAGTTCCTCTTCAAGTTCCACCTATGTTCAGGTTTATGTTTCAAGCTCAGCAACCTGGTCTACCGGTAATTCCGGAAACCCCATGAACCCTACCATCTCGGTTGGTGCGTTGAGCCCCAGCCAAACGAGTAGTGGATCTTACACCATCAGCAACTCTTATCTGGGCGGATCTTATAAATACATACATGTAGTAGTGGATCCGTATAACTATAATAGTGAGTCCAATACCGCCAACAATATAACTACTGCGGAACTGACCTATGATTATGCTGATCTTGAAGTGGTTTTTACTCCCACTGCGCCTACGCAGCATGACCCCAACACCAATCTAACATTCAGCTTTAAGGTTACGAATAACGGAAATGTGGTTTCCTCTTCTTCACAGCAGGCCGGGGTGTACATATCCAATGTAGCGGGAACTAATGGAAATCTCATCAATACCGTGTCCGTTAATAGCCTCGGTGTGGGAGCCAGTCAGACTATTCAGTTTACGGTTCCGAGCTCATATCTTACGGGTAATTGGAAGTATCTCACGGTGGAGGCTTTTCCTCTTAATGACCCTGATCCTTCGGATAATAAAGTTTCAACTACCCTCCAATATCAATATGCAGACTTTGACGTGTCCATTACCTCGTATCCTTCTGAGCAGGACCCTACCCTATCCTGCCCGGTGTCTTTTGATATCGAGAATATAGGCCCGGTAACATCTCCACCTACCTATGTAAATGTTTTTGTGAATTCAAGCAGTACCAATTATGCCGCGGGTGGTTCACCTAGTGGGCAACAATATGTTGCAGCCCTAACGCCAGCTGAAGTTGAAAGCGGAACGTTTAATATTCCTGCTCAATACCTGGGTGGGGCCAACAAATATGTACATGTAGTGGCGGAAAGCTTTACTTACGAGCCCAACACGGCTAATAATGTAGCCACTATTGAGCTGACATATTTAAAGCCTGACTTGAGAATTTCCAACACCACCATTCCTGCCAACCATGATCCTCAGGATCCTTTGAGCTTTAATGTAACCATTGAGAATATAGGAGAGGGCAATGCTGAGACCTCCAAGCTGGCATGCTATTTTTCGGGGAATCTCTATGCGCCTGGAAATCCCGGGAATAATGTTAACCCTTCTAATTTTAATGTGCCTTTTATTAATTCAGGTCAATCTGCCACCATAACTATTTCAACGGGTAGCTACATAGGAGGCTGCGATGGTACCTACATAAATCTGGAAGCCGATGCTTCGGGAGATCTTGATGAAGAAAATGAGGCCAATAACTGGGAAACCGATAATTACGTAAACTACCAGTCTTACGATAACGGAGATCTTCTCCCTTACAATTGTGCCATTTCAAATACTTCTCTCGGCAGGGGGCAAATAGCGGAATTGTCTATTAATGTTCATAACCGGTCCTGTAATCCCACCTTATCTTCCTGCAAGCTTGGATATTATATTTCCACCGATCAGACCTTAGACGGAAGTGACGTCTCTTTGGGAAGTGTTACCGTACCAACCCTCAACGGTAAGGCAACCGTTGAACTGGGAGAGTACGAAATAACCATCCCTTCCAATCAGAGTTACGGCACCAATTATATATTGATAAAGGTGGACACTCAGGACGACATTGTGAATGAAAAGAGTGAAACAAACAACCTGGTAGCTTTTGAAATTGAAGTGGGAAAACCAGACTTGACCTACGGTGGCTTTAATCTTGAAAATGGCCAATTTTACCTTACCCTTGGAGAATATGTGTACGCAGATTTTAGTGTGAGTAATACCGGAAAATCTCCAGCCCCGGCAAGCAGTGCTAAAATTTACCTTACTTCAGGATCGTCTCCAACCCTGTCAGGAGCAACACAACTTACGTCTATTAATGTGCCGGCACTCAGCTCCGGAGGAACACATTCCGTTAACAATACCGGGATTACCATACCATCCGGAGCATCAACCGGTAGTCGGTATCTTATCCTGGTAGTTGATGCGGGCAATCAAGTTGATGAAGCGTCTGAAAGTAATAATTCCGATGAACTGTCGGTTTCCCTGGGACTACCAGACTACAGTTTCGGCACCAGCTCCATAAATCCTCCGGATAGTGTATGCTCTAACGGATCTCCAAAACTTTATGAAGAAGGCGAGCTTACTTTGAGCATTATAATTGAAAATAATACCGACTATAAAGCTCTTGCATCAACCTACGTTGACCTTTACCTGTCTCACGATACTAAATATGATATCAGTGACGAATTTTTGGATGGTGCCTCTATATTGCCTTTGGAAGGTCATGGGTATACAACCGTAAATTCATTGACCATAAATGGAGATACTGACTGGGATGAAGGAACCTGGTATGCTATAGCGGTAATAAATAAAAACAACTTTTTTGTAATCGAGTCCAATACCAAAAACAATAGTAAAGCCTTTGAATTTTGCTATGACAAGGATATGTCAAATGGAAGAATAGCCGTAGAAGGCGACCCGTTTCAAAATGAAGGGCGTACGGCAAGCTTTACGGAAGGGGTTAAGAACTCCTCTTTTAAACTTATGGAGGCTTATAGTTTACACGGTCAGAAAGTGTTTGATAGTAAGCAAGAAACGGACTTTAACCCAGCGGAACTGGAAAGAGGGTTTTACATATTGATAAAGGCCGATGACTTAGGTAATATAAAACGCGAAAAAGTTCATTATGGCTTAGATTAAAAAGAACTACGTTTTTTTGTAACTTTAAAATGCAGGGCTCATTTTTGAGCCCTGTATATTTGTTGACACTATGAGAATCAAGGGAAAAACTATTTTTAAAATTATGATCGTCCTATTTTCTTTGGCGATCGTCCAATGCAAGAAAGATCAAAAAGATGTTCAAACTGATCCTGGCCCTAATCCAACGGATACCACTAAGAAGGAACTTACCCTGGTATCTGTCATAAGTGCAGAGGGTCAGAACTTTAAAGCCACCGGAAGAATACTTGATGTAAGCCGGAATCCGGAGATAAACGTGGTTTTTAACCATCCGGTTGATTCTACTACCATTACAAGAAATTCAGTACGAATTGCCTCTTCAGGATTTTCAGGCGATCTTAACCTTAGCCTTTCAGATAGTAATAAAGTCTTAAGGATCAGGCTGAACGGAATGCTGAAACATCTTCAGCGCTATACCTTATTTCTCACCAACAACATTAAAGAAGCCAACGGAGGCTCATTTAGTGGGTTTGAAAAGGAATTCTACACGGAACTGGACCCCACGCCCAAACTTCCGTTACTAACCGATGAAGAGCTACTTACCAAGGTACAGGAGCAAACCTTCAAATACTTCTGGGATTTCGGGCACCCTGTAAGTGGCTTGGCCCGTGAGCGCAACACCTCCGGTGAACTGGTTACCATTGGAGGCTCCGGCTTTGGCGTAATGTCCATCCTTGTGGGGATCGAACGGAATTTTATCACCCGCACGGAAGGAGTGGACCGCCTCACTACTATTGTTGATTTCCTGACTACCGCAGACCGCTTTCATGGTGCCTGGCCCCACTGGATGAACGGCACTACCGGTAAAACCATTCCCTTTAGCCCTGATGATAACGGGGCGGACCTTGTAGAAACGGCTTTTATGATAGAGGGACTTCTGACCGTACGGGAGTATCTCAACCCGGCTTCCACTGAAGAAAATAGCCTTATCGCCAAGATTGACAGCCTTTGGTACGATGTGGAGTGGGATTGGTTTACCAAGGGCGGAGAAGATGTGCTTTACTGGCATTGGAGCCCCGATAAAGGTTGGGCCATGAACCTGCAGATACGAGGGTGGAATGAAGGGTTGATCATCTATTTCCTGGCCGCGGCCTCCCCAACGCATCCCATTGATCCTTCTGTATATCACAACGGTTGGGCCAAGAACGGAGATATGCAGAATGGCAATTCATATTACGGCATCACCCTGCCCCTTGGTTCAGCCAGTGGAGGTCCGCTGTTCTTTGCCCATTATTCTTTCCTGGGGCTTAACCCTACCAATCTTACCGATCAGTACGCCAACTACTGGGATCAAAACCGCGCACATACGCTCATCAACCGCCAGTACTGCATAGCCAATCCAAGAAATTACGTGGGTTACAGTGCCGACTGCTGGGGGCTCACCGCCAGTGATGGCAATTCCGGCTATTCGGCTCACTCACCGGGTAATGACCGGGGTGTGATTACGCCCACCGCGGCACTTTCCTCCTTTCCCTATACACCCCAGGAATCTATGGATGCCTTGAAGTTTTTCTACTACACCATTGGAGACCGTACCTGGGGACCGCATGGCTTTTATGATGCCTTTAATTTAACGGAGGGTTGGTTTGCCAATTCGTATCTTGCCATTGATCAGGGGCCCATCATTGTGATGATCGAGAACCATCGCTCCGGCCTCCTCTGGGATAACTTCATGCATGCCCCGGAAGTGGCAGCGGCCATGACTAAATTAGGATTCACAAACTAGCGGTAAAACCAAACGATGAGATTATCATTTTTCGGCTCAATAGCCATTGGAGGATTGCTTTTGCTTTCCTCTTGTCAAAACTCTTCTGCAACGGGCAAGGAGGAAACCTCCGTGGACAAGGTACAAGCCCCACCAGTCCTGAACGGGGACTCTCTCCTGACGCTGGTACAAAAACAAACCTTCAATTACTTCTGGGAAGGCGCAGAACCTACTTCGGGACTGGCCCGCGAGCGCATTCACATGGATAACATATATCCCCAGAACGACCAGGACGTGGTGACTACCGGGGGAAGTGGCTTTGGCTTAATGGCCATCCTGGTGGGGGTGGAAAGAGGCTTTATCAGCCGAGAGCAGGCCCTGGAGCGTTACGAAAGGATTATGGATTACCTGGCTAAAGCCGACCGTTTTCACGGAGCCTGGCCCCACTGGATAAAAGGCCCCACGGGGAAGGTTCAGCCATTCAGTAAAAAGGATAATGGTGGCGACCTGGTGGAAACCGCCTTTCTGGTGCAGGGGATGATTGCCGTACGTGAATACTTCCGTGACGGTAACGAGCGCGAAAAAGAACTGGTGCGGAAAATAGATGAGCTGTGGAAGGGTGTGGAATGGGACTGGTATACCCACGGGCAGGATGTGCTGTACTGGCACTGGAGCCCCGAGTACCAATGGCAAATGAACTTTCCCGTGGGCGGTTATAATGAATGCCTCATTATGTATGTATTGGCTGCCTCATCGCCTACTCACGCCATTGATGCAGAGGTTTACCACAAAGGCTGGGCGCGTAATGACAGTATTATCTCTGAAGAAAGCTATTATGACCTGCCTCTGGTACTCAATCATTATGAACATGATGAAGCTGCGGTAGGCCCGCTTTTCTGGGCGCATTATTCCTATCTGGGTTTAAATCCCAAGGGTCTTAAGGATCGATATGGAGATTATTGGGAGCTGAACCGCAATCATGCCCTGATCCACTACAAATACTGTGTGGATAACCCGGAAAATTACAAAGGCTACGGTGAAGACTGCTGGGGGCTTACCTCCAGTTATTCCATGCGCGGCTATGCCGGTCACCGCCCCGGTGAGGATCTGGGCGTAATATCACCCACCGCGGCACTTTCCTCTTTCCCTTATACACCTGAAGAAAGTATGCAGTTCCTGAAGTTCCTGTACGCTCCTGAGCAAGATAGCCTCATTGGCAAATACGGCCCGTATGATGCCTTCAGCTTTGAAAATAACTGGTATGTGTCCCGCTACCTTGCCATTGATCAGGGTCCTATTCCTGTGATGATCGAGAACTACCGCAGCGGCATGCTTTGGAATCTTTTTATGAAGGCCCCGGAGGTGCAGGCCGGTCTTACTAAATTAGGTTTTACCCATGAATAAGCTTGTACTGCTAGTATCCATTATGGTTCATTGGGGCGCGTTTGCTCAGAATGAAGAATTTAAGAGAGAAGTGTTTGTACACGATGGAGACTCCCTGCTGTACCGCGTGCTTTGGCCTGAAAACTTCGATGCTGATGAGAAATATCCCGTAGTGCTGTTTTTGCACGGAGCGGGTGAACGTGGTAATGACAACCAAACCCAACTGGTACACGGGAGTAAGCTCTTTCGTGATAGTATTCAAAAATACCCCGCCATTGTCATCTTTCCCCAATGCCCTCAGGACGATTACTGGGCCAACGTAAAAAAGGAACGTAATGATTACGGCTACCATCACTACTTCAGCAACGGAGAAGAGCCTACCCCATCCATGAAATTACTTATGGCGCTGGTAGACTCCGTAGTGTTGATGCCGTACGTAAACACCAACAGGATATACGTTGGCGGCCTCTCTATGGGCGGTATGGGCACCTTTGAAATAGTATACCGCATGCCGGATATGTTTGCTGCAGCCTTTCCCATTTGCGGGGGCGGCAATATGGAGTCTGCTGCGGTGTACGCCAAAAAAGTGCCCTTCTGGATATTCCACGGAGCACAGGACGATATCGTACTGCCCTACCACTCTATCAAAATGCGCAAGGCTATAGCTGATGCCGGTGGAGATGTAGAACTCACCATTTATCCCAACGCCAACCACAATAGCTGGGATCCTGCCTTTGCAGAACCCGGCTTATTAAAGTGGATATTTTCCCATTCCAAAAAATAAATAAAGACTGATGAAGAAAATCTTTGCAGCAACCATCCTGGCAGCCTTAACCTTAACGGTACAGGCACAAGAAGATAATACCAAGCGTGATGCTTTTATCAAAGACCTTATGGGTAAAATGACCCTCGAGGAAAAGATAGGCCAGCTCACCCTTTACACCAGCGGTTGGGATGTAACCGGCCCCACCCTCAATGAAAATTACAAAAATGAATTAAAGGCCGGTAAAGTAGGAGCGCTGTTCAACGCGCATACGGTGAAATACAACCGTGACCTGCAGGAAACAGCTGTAAAGAAAACCCGGCTGGGAATCCCCCTTATTTTTGGTTACGATGTGATCCATGGGCACCGCACCATTTTTCCGATACCCCTGGCAGAGTCCTGTTCCTGGGACCTGGATATGATCCGGGAATCCGCACGCCTGTCCGCTAAGGAGGCTGCAGCATCCGGCCTTAACTGGACTTTCAACCCGATGGTGGATATTGCCCGTGATCCCCGCTGGGGCCGTATTTCTGAAGGTTCCGGAGAAGATACCTACCTCGGCAGCCTGATAGCTAAAGCAAAGGTGAAAGGTTATCAGGGTGATGACCTGAGCGATCCGCTTACCGTGGCGGCCTGTGTAAAACACTTTGCGGCCTATGGCGCGCCACAGGCCGGCCGCGATTACAGTACTGTTGACATGTCCGAGCGCGTACTGCGTGAAACCTATTTACCTCCTTACAAAGCAGCAGTAGATGCCGGGGTGGAGACCATCATGACTTCTTTCAATGAAGTGGATGGTGTGCCTGCTACAGGCAGCAAATGGTTGTTTACGGACATCCTGCGTAAGGAATGGGGCTTTAATGGCTTTGTGGTAACGGATTACACGGCTATCAATGAAATGGTACCTCACGGTATAGTGGCCAATGAAAAGGAAGCTGCTGAGCTGGCCCTCAATGCGGGTGTGGATATGGACATGCAGGGCGGGGTATACAATCAGTATGTGGCTGAACTGATCAAGGAAGGAAAACTCACCGAAGAACAGGTGAATACCGCTGTAAGGCGCATCCTGGAATCCAAATGGAACCTGGGACTGTTCAAGGACCCTTATCTCTACCTGGATGAGAAACGCGAAAAAAAGATCCTTTACTCGCAGGAACTGATGGACCATGCCCTGGAATCGGGGAAACGCTCCATTGTTCTGCTCAAGAATGAAAATAACCTGTTGCCTCTTTCCAAAGAGGTAAAGTCCATAGCCCTGATAGGGCCGCTGGGCGACAACCAGATAGACCTGCTGGGAAGCTGGCACGCTTCCGGAAACGAAAGCAAAGTAGTTACCATACTTCAGGGTTTAAAGGAAAAAGCTCCCAACGCTAAGATCACTTATGTAAAGGGTACCGGTTTTGGCTTTGATGGAGACGATAGCAAAGATGAATTTGAAGCAGCCATAGAGGCCGCCCGGAATGCGGATGTAGTGATACTGGCCGTAGGCGAGAACTACCGCCAGAATGGAGAGGCGGCCAGCCGTTCCGATATTACCTTGCCCGGGGTACAACAGGAACTTGTGGAGGAGGTAATGAAAGTGGGTAAACCCACTGTAGCTTTAGTAGGTGCCGGACGTCCGCTGGACCTCTCCTGGATAGATGCGAACGTACCCGCCATTGTAAACACCTGGCACCTGGGTACCATGCATGGCCGTGCCGTAGCCGATGTGCTGTTTGGCGATTACAACCCTGCCGGTAAACTCACCATCACCTTTCCGCGGAATGTAGGGCAGGTACCCATCTATTACAATATGAAGAATACCGGCCGTCCTTTTGACGCCAATAACAAATACACATCCAAGTACCTGGATGTGCCCAATACGCCCTTGTATCCTTTCGGATACGGCTTGAGCTACACCACCTTTGAGTATTCAGGTTTAAATATCAGTAAAAGTTCACTGAATATGGGTGATGAGGTGACCATCAGCGTAAACGTAAAGAACAGCGGCAGCCGTGATGGCGAAGAGGTGGTACAACTATATATCCGCGACCTGGTGGGCAGTGTAACCCGCCCGGTGCGGGAACTCAAAGGCTTTGAAAAGATATTGCTTAAAGCCGGTGAATCCAGAACGGTGAACTTTACTATTAGTACTGATGATCTTGCCTTCTATACCCGCAATATGGATTTCAAGGCCGAACCCGGTGATTTTGAAGTGTACATGGGCGGTGACTCTAACGCAAGCCTGAAAGGCACTTTTAAAATAGCGGAGTAAACGCTACAACATATTCGATACTATGATCCCTGCTTTACCGGATGGTGAGGCAGGGGTTTTATTTTAACCGGATAGTTCTCCGTTTAAACACTTGAGCTAAGAGGGCTTTATCAGCACTATATACGCCACATTGTACCGTGCCCAAACCCTTGGCGGTACAAGAAAAATGCGGTTATAAAAGCGGTAGGATGAATGATTGCTTAAGGAAGGAATTCAACTTTTACCAGCATAAAAACAAAAATTAGCCACGGTAAAAAATAAAATTGGCCATGGCCAAATAAAAAAATGGCCACGGTAAAATTTTCAAAACATAAGAATGGGAGGAGGGCTGGTAGCCGGAGTTTGCATTCATACTTCTCTTATGCCTTGAAAATGCCCCTTCCCCATGCGCGGCAGTTATTAATCCAAGAGCCACAAAAGTGGGCCCTATAATGTTTTTTAACCGCCACTTTAAACCCTTAAATCATTCTAATTGTATAGAGGAATAGCTTTTCTAATGAAGCGTATATCTTATGATCCTTCAACTAGACCCTACCATTATGGTGGAAACCCCACTCGGTACCGGGCAAACCCTTTTTATTATCGACTATGGCATGCACCAGAATACCTGTTGGGTAATAGCCCTGAAAGATTCCGGCATCATTAAGCATTTTGATTGCAATGATGTAATCCTGAGTACCAATTACACCTACGGCTTAAACCTGAGGCATCACGGCTTTAACGACAAGATGCCGGAAAATGATAAATAAGTAGTTTACCGCAATCCGGTATTTTTATAATGATAGTTTGCCATGCTCACCATAGGAACCTTCCTCACCGGTGAGTTTGGCCTTTACCGCTTCAAAGATGGTACGTACCGTGGATACACCCTCCCAGTACTCGGCATAGGTGGGTTCTACCCTGATCAGGCGTAGGTCCGGAGTCTCCAGACCCTTCGGGAACCAGGCGTTTAAAATGGGGTTCCAGAGTTCCTCCGCTTTCTTCCGGTCATCCACCAGCTGGGCCGTTCCTTTTACGGATAAATAATCCTCGTGAGAATTATGGCTGTATAAAAGGTGAACAACATCATTATTGGCGGTTTTAGCCACATCATGGGCTGCAGAGGTAAAGAACCAGATATCTCCGTTCTCCTCAACACGGGCGGTAGACATGGGCCTTGCCTTTTCCTGGGGCCCCAGGTGAGTACAGTACATACAGATCCGGATACTTTCGGCCAGTTCTTTCAGTTTTTCGATAGAATTGCTTTCTTTCATAATGTTTTCCTTTTAAGTGAGAGGATTAAATAACAAGCAAAGCCTATCCTTGGTTCCGGACAGAAGAAATAGTAAATCACCGTATTGATTTTTTTGGCTGTAGCTGTGAAACGGCAAGCTTCCAAAAGATTGAACCGGCTTCTAAAGGCCTTCACAATTACTCCGGTCGGGTAACGTTATTGAAGCGGAAAAACCGTTTTTAAAATATAACAACCAAGCATGAGATTAGCTTTTACCTTTTTAGCATTGTTCGCTACAATAGTGACTTATTGCCAAATCGAAAAACCGCTCACCCCTTTAAACCTGAACTTTGAAATTGTGGAAAAGGGTAGCCCTGTTGGTTGGGAAAGCTTTGGAAGCTCCGGTTATGTCCTTGCCCTTGACTCTTCCCATGCACAAAACAGGCAATACTCTGCGTACATTGGATCTACAGCCGAGAGTGAGAATTTTAAGGCCTGGGCATATACACTGCCTGATAATTACGATGGTAAAGAGATAACCCTTTCAGGATACATTAAAACCGAAGATGTAACCGAGGGATACGCTGGCCTTTGGATGAGAATTGATCCGTCTGTTGCCTTTGATAATATGAATGGAAAGGGAGTAACCGGCACTACTGACTGGACCCAATATGCCATTACCCTTACAATGGATCCTGAAAAAACCCAGAAGATTGTTTTTGGAGGCTTGTTAGTAGGAAAGGGAAAAATGTGGTTGGATAATTTAAATATCACCGTTGACGGGAAGGACCTTAAGGATCTGAAACCCTTGCAAAGAAAGATTTTCCCGGCTGAGAAGGACCGGGAGTTTGATGAAGGATCTAAAATAACCATCACTTCGGTTGATGAAAGCCAGGTTAAAAACCTTAAAACACTGGGATTAATATGGGGCTTCTTAAAATACTACCATCCCAACATTGCTTCTGGCCAGTATAATTGGGATTATGAGTTATTCAGGGTTCTGCCCCGGGTTTTAAAGGCCGGAAGCCAGGCAAGCCGGGATGATATCCTGGTGAAGTGGATAGAAGATCTCGGCACTTTTCCCCGGGGAAAGGAAACAGATCTTACAGCGGAGGATGTAAAGTTGAAACCCGATTTGGAATGGATTGAGAACTCCGGGTTTTCAGATGAACTCACGGCTCAACTATTAAAAGTTAAAAATGCCGGCAGGAGTAAAGAGCATTACTATATTGAATTACATGAAAGTGTGGGCAATCCTTCGTTTAAAAACGAAAAACCCTATGCTTCCATGAACTATCCGGATGCAGGATTTCGCCTTTTAAGCTTGTTCGGATACTGGAATAAGATCCAGTATTACTTCCCGTACAGAAATCTTATCGAAGAAGATTGGAAAGATGTTTTGCAGGAGTTCATTCCAAAGTTTATTAATGCAAAGGATGATACTGAGTATGCTCTTGCGTCACTTGAATTGATTGGTCGAATTCATGATACCCATGCGAATGTTTATGGTAACAAAGCTCTAAATAGTTACTTCGGTTCCCGTTATGCCATTGCTGAACTTGCAATTGTTGAAGATAAGGCGGTAGTCACCGGTTTTTACAATAAAACCTTAGGAAAGGAGTCCGGCCTGGAAGTTGGTGACATTGTTTCCACCATTAATAACCGGCCGGTGGAAGAAATGGTAAAAGACAGACTATACCATTACCCGGCCTCCAATTACCCTACCCAATTAAGGGATTTAGCTACCGGGCTGCTAAGAACCAGTGACTCAACCATAAGCGTTGAATATATAAGAAACGGGAAAGCCCTTCAGACCACCTTAAAAACATTCAGCTCTAAAAACATCAATGTCTATTATAAGTTTCAGGCTACGGATACCTGCTTTAAGAAGATAAATGAAGATATCGCTTATATCAACAATGGGTCTGTTAAGACAAAAGACATTCCGAAAATCTGGAATGATATAAAAGGCACAAAAGGCTTAATTATTGACCTGAGGAATTACCCTGCTGATTTTCCTATTTATGAATTGAGTAATTATTTGATGCCGGAAAGCACCCCCTTCGTCAAGTTTACTAATGGGAGCATTGAAAATCCAGGGCTCTTCACATACACCAAGATATTAGAAGCGGGGAAAGAAAACAAGAATTATTACCAGGGGAAAGTCGTTATCCTGGTAAATGAGATCTCCCAGAGCTCTTCAGAGTTCCACGCAATGGCTTACCAGGTTCATCCAAATGCCTCTATTGTTGGCTCCACCACAGCGGGTGCGGATGGCAATGTATCACAAATTGTGTTGCCTGGAGGGATAACTACAATGATCAGTGGAATTGGTGTTTATTACCCGGATGGAAGAGAAACGCAAAGAATAGGCATTGTACCCGATATAGAGGTTAAGCCTACTATTGAAGGAATAAAAGAAGGGCGGGATGAAGTGCTGGAGAAAGCTATTGATGTAATTAACCGGCCAGAACCCAAATGAATTGATCGTACCAACTCAAATCAGGAGCTTCCGAATTCAAACCCACCTATACCGTTCTCAAATAACACCCTTTTTTGAGAGCTCCATCCTCTATCCTTGTATCTACAATGAGGCGGATGCTGAAAAGCCTGGAACAGAGTAAGCATATTTCAATTCCCTAAAAATGAAGACTTTTAGATTATCTACCCTGGGTATTCTGGCCCTTGCTCTTGGGTTACTTACCTCAGGTTGCCAGAAGGAAGAAAACCTGGCAAATGAAGAGCGCGAGAAACCCGTCACTAAGATTGATATAGTGGACTGTGACCTGGAAGATCGAAATCTCAGTTACTCCACCAATCTGGGAGATGCCTATTCCGAAGCGGCCTTACTCCTATTTGGTTCGGAATGGAACCCCGGTGAGGAAGATGGGCTCCTGGATGATTATATGTGGTGCAAGTACCCCGGGTTTCCAGCCTATGACTGTTGCAGTCCTCTTACGGTGTACCTGAGTCCTTCAAATCCGGACGGATACCAAAGCTACTGGAGCCCATTTCAGAACTGGGGCCCTGGTGATGGGCGGATAGCCATGGGACCATTTGGATACTACGTTTCCGCTTCCGTTCAGCAAACGTTTATCAATCAAGTGGAAGCTTATGCAGAAAGTGTGGTTATTCCTTGCACCGGGGGGCCTATGATCCCGGTTTATTATTCATTTGAGTACTCTCCCATTACCAGTTCAGGCGACTTTGGCATAGGCGTTAAGGTTACTTACGCACCCGTTTGTCGTATCCAATGGGAGCCACCATTGTAGTTTTTTAATGTATAGTCCATATCAGGCGGCATTGATCCAACATCAGTGCCGCTTGTTTTTTTACAACATCCGCCTTCCTTATTGCAAGTATGCCGCTTGGAGGATTACATTTAGGGAAAGTTTAGTCTTATCCCATGAACAAAGCACTGCTTACCATCCTCCTCCTTACCTTGTCCAATACCTTTATGACCCTGGCCTGGTATGGTCATTTGAAGTTCAAGAGTGTTAATAGCCTCAGCAATCTGGGAATTGAGGCTATTATCCTCATCAGCTGGGGCATCGCCCTCTTTGAATACATGTTCCAGGTACCGGCCAACCGTATGGGCTTTACCGGTAACGGAGGGCCTTTTAACCTCTGGCAACTTAAAGTTATCCAGGAGGTGATCACACTCTCGGTCTTCACCATTTTTGCCGTTACCTTTTTCAAGACAGAGACTTTCCGCCTTAACCATTTAATAGGCTTTGGTTTTTTGGTATTGGCGGTGTATTTTATTTTCAAGAAATGATGATATCATTGATGTTCTGGTACGGTTAAGAATATCAGCCCTTTAATAACCTGTTAATAGAACCTATAAACACCCCCTCTATGAACCCACAATTTGAAGCAGGCATTAACATCGCTATTAAGATCCCCAAGAGTAAATACGAGGAAACGGTGGCTTTTTACCGGGATATCCTGAAGTTGCCGGTTGAAGAAAAGTCCATAAAGAACCCCACAATTTCCAGGACCCATGAGGTTAAATTCGGGCACAACGTCCTGTGGTTAGACTGCGTGGATAACTACACCCATTCCGAAACCTGGTTACAGCTTACTACCCCAAACGTGGAAGAGGCAACGGAGTATTTACTATCCAAAGGAGTTAACCCCTGTGATGAAATTGAAGAACTTCCCGAAAATATGCACTGGATCATGGACCCGGCCGGCACGGTATTCAACCTGCAAAGGAAAATCCCGGAATAACCATCAATGTAAAGCAGTATGCACCTTCTATTCCTGATACTTTCAATACCTCTGAGCCTTCTGCTCAGTCAAAAGGATACCCTTACTGAGAGCTATGAAATTACTTGTGATGACAAAGGTTGCAGGGGAGCCTACCAGGGCCCGGAGTTTATAAACGGTTCGGATGTGGCCCACCAGTTTTCAAATAAGATGTCATCTCGCGTGGGCGATAAACTCAAGGAGCTGTATGACAACCAGCAGTATTCAAAGGTAGATTTTGCCCGTGTGAAAATGGCCACCCCGGGTATGGGAACGGGTACGGTTACCTACCATCTGGATGTTCCTTTTATACGGGTAAATGAAAAATGTGAGGCCTATACCTCCTTTGATCATGTGGGTGGCTGGAATCATGCCCCCGCCCTTAAAGCCAGAAAAAAGCAATTGCAAAGCGCTCTGCTGGAAGGTGAGCAGTTGGATATAAGCGATTTGAAAAAGACCCCGGAAGGGCTGCAGGAATACTGGATACAATGGAAGAATAAATCCAGACAAAGCGATTGTATTCCAGCTTCTGCCGATAAATAGTAAAACCCATTTTATGGGCTACCCTGCACGGAGACGGGTATTTCCAGTCGTTTTCCTTCTTTGCTTCACCTGTCTTTCGAAAATAATATATCACCCTTCGACTCCGCTCAGGGTGACCCTCTAAATTACCTTTGAGGTTTCTTATTTTTACACCTCAAAGTCTCAATGCTGTATAGGATACTTCTGAAAAATCGCCAGATACTGCTCTACGGAGTTGCTCTCGCCATCCTGGTGTTTGTACTCAAGTGGCTGCAATGGAAATTCCTGATCGTAGACCATGCCGTTGATATTTACGTGGGACTGATCGCGGTTTTTTTCACCGCTCTTGGTGTTTGGGTGTCCACCCAGGTGACCAAACCCAAAACCGAAAAGGTGATCGTGGAAAAGCAGGTGTTTGTGACTTCACCAGAAGAAGCAGGTATCAACCAGGCCGAACTGGAAAAGCTGAACCTCACCAAACGTGAATATGAAGTATTGCAACTGTTGGCCAAAGGCCATAGCAATGCCGACATTGCCGGGGCCCTGTTCCTGTCATTGAGTACCGTTAAGACCCACGTGTCCAACCTCTACCTTAAAATGGACATCAAAAGGCGTGCACAGGCGGTGGAAATGGCAAAACGCCTTCGCATTGTAGAGTAAAACACTACTACTTTAGTACCGGATAAAGCCTGAAACGTCAAATTGGTACTAAAGTATGAAACGGGTTTTCAGGGCTCCTCCTAGTTTAGCCACCACTTACTAAAACAACATTTCATGAAAAAGAATATACTGATTTTCGGCCTGGTGACGGGTGCTATTCTCAGCATCAACATGGTAATAGTGGTGAACGTGCTTTACAATAACCCGGATTTTGAAAGCAATGATTTCCTGGGATACAGCACCATGGTGGTCATTCTCTCCCTGATCTATTTTGGCGTGCGCAACTACCGTAATAAACAATTGAATGGCGTCATCTCCTTTGGCAAGGCTTTTAAGGCGGGCCTTCTGATTGCCCTGGTGGCGTCTACCATGTACGTGGTAGTGTGGCTCTTTTATTATTACCTCTTTGTACCTGACTTTATGGAGGTTTACGCATCGCACGTTTTGGAGCAATGTACCTCTCCGGATGAGCTGGCCGCCACTAAAGAGGAAATTGAAATGTTCAGGGAAATGTATAAGAACCCCCTCTTCGTGGTGCTCCTCACCTATGCCGAAGTATTGCCCGTAGGTTTGATAGTAACCCTGATAAGTTCGCTGATCCTTAAGCGCAAGCCCTGATCGGAGGCAAACCTGCTCCTTTTTTGTGGCATGTTTGTTATTCTTCAATACGCCCTGATCCCGGTTACCTGGGATCAGGGCAATCAGAGTGACAATCCTTTGTATGATGCCAAAGGCATCCTGTAAAAATGGTGGCCAAGCCCTAATTATACCTACCTTTAAGGGATATTCCCCTTTTTAAACCAAGCAAAATGTACAAAACCATAGCCGCGCTGGTTGCCATCCTGGTTTTCCCCACAGGCGTGAATAAGGAAAAGCTGGATGAATATTTCCAGGTGTTACGGGCCCATGATGCGTTCATGGGCAATATAGCGGTGTATGAACAGGGTGTAAAAAAGTATGCGGTTGCCACCGGTTATGCCAGGCTTGATCCTGAAACGAGGGCCGGGGAAAGCACGATGTATCACCTGGGGTCCATATCCAAAACGTATACGGCTACGCTGGTCCTGAAGGCGGTAGAAGAAGGGAAGCTCCAACTTTCCCAAACCATTGAAAGTTTCTTCCCGGCCCTTCAGAATGCGGATCGTATAACTATTGCCCAGCTGCTCAACCATCATAGTGGGATCCATAATGTAACCAGCGATGCGAAATTTATGGAATGGCGTACCCGGGCACAAAGCGAGGAGGATATGTTGAGCCACATCCTGCGAGGCGGTGTTGATTTTGAGCCTGGAGCCCAAGCTCAGTACAGCAACTCCAACTATATTCTCCTTTCGTATATTCTGGAACACACCTATAAAAAACCCTATGGCGCCTTGCTGGAGCAAAAGATCATAGAGCCGCTGGACCTGGAACATACCCGTTTCGGAAATCCGGCTCAGCCCTCCACGGCAACCAAGTCGTATGTGTATGAAGATGGCTGGGTGGAGTTTCCTCCCACCGATATGTCAGTGCCCATGGGTGCGGGAGGCATTGCCGCTTCTGCAAGCGATCTTGCGAAATTTGTGGAAGCCCTTTTCACCGGAAAGCTCATTTCAACCGCATCCCTGGAAAAGATGAAAACCCAGCAAGACGATTACGGAATGGGACTCTTCCGCAGAGATTTTGGTGAACGGGTGGGCTACGGCCACGATGGTAAGATAGACGGCTTTGGAACGGTGTTTTATTACTTCCCGGAAGAAAAGGTGACCTATGTATTGCTCTCCAATGGGGAAGTGTATCCGCTGGAAAAGATACATACCGATGTTTTGAGCGGGGTTTTCAATGAACCTTTTGAGATACCTGCTTTTTACGATGTAAGGGCTGAGGAACTCACACTCTACTTGGGTACTTATACCAGTGAAACCAATCCCCTGGTGATCCACATCTCTAAAAAGGAGAATAAACTGTTAGCGCAACCCGAAGGTCAGGAAGTTTATGCTATGGAAGCCACCGCCCAACACCATTTCAGACATGATATGGCCGGGGTTACTCTGGAGTTTGTGCCGGCAGAGCACCGCATGATCATGAAACAAGGGGGCAATACCTGGGTGTTTACCAAAAGGAACTAAAGAAAATGCAAAGAATACAGCTCGGTAAGAACCTGATCATTTTTGGAATTCCCCTGAGCCTTTTGGGAGTTCTCATATTGCTTATGGCATCCCCGGTTTTATCACGGAATGGCACTCTCGGCCCTGCTATTACCGTTGATCTGTTGCTTGTAGTACCGTTTATTTATTTCCTGCTCATCCGCAAGACCAGTATACCCAATACCACGGTTATTCCCGTCATGATCATCGGACTGGTATTAGGAAGCTATTTCCTGCCGGTAGAAGATCAGGATTACCTGGACCTTTTCAAAACATGGGTGCTCCCGGTGGTTGAAATATCCGTTTTGGTATATGTTATTTCAAAAGTCCGCACCGCCATCCGCAAATACCGGAGCCTGAAAGGCGGTTCACCGGATTTTTTCTCTGTTGTAAAAAGTACCTGTGCTGAGATATTCCCATCCAAACTGGTCTGGCCCATGGCCACCGAGATAGCCGTGATCTACTATGGTTTTATCCGCTGGAAAAGGAGACCCCTCGCGGAAAATGAATTCAGCTATCACCGCAAGAGTAGTACTCCGGTTTTGATGATTGCCTTTATCATGATCATTGGCATTGAAACCGTAGTGTTGCACAACCTTTTAGCTAAATGGAGTGTGGTGGCTGCCTGGATATTAACCGGCTTAAGTACCTACACGGCCCTGCAGGTATTGGGCTTTGCCCGCTCCCTTTCCCAACGGCCGCTGGCCATAGGTGAAGATCACCTGACCCTCCGCTTTGGTATTCTGAATGAAGCGGAGATACCGCTGTGTGAAATCGAAAATATAGAGCAGTCCACCAAGGAGCTGGAAAAGGATGAATTAACCGACAGCCTTTCCCCGCTGGGAGCAATGGAAGGGCATAATATAATCCTGCGTTTCCGTAGGGTCCAAACCCTCAACGGGCTTTACGGAGCAAAGAAAAGGGTAAAGGTCCTCAGCCTGCACCTGGATGATCCTGCACAGTTTTACGATGCGGTGACCTCTGAAGTTAATATGGAAAAGGAAGGGTTGTACTGAGTATTATTTAAACAAGTATTGTCACTCTGAGCGGAGTCGAAGAGTGATAGCAGGGAAGCAAAATATTATCCCAGGTCGGGCTTCCTTCGACTACGTTCAGGATAACCCTCTATTTTTTTACTAAAAAGCCGCCCCACCAAAAAAGGTAAGGCGGCTTTACTTAATTAAAACCCTTCGGTTTCTTTTCTGACCACGGGGAGAGCAAAGCTCTGTTTAAAACCGATAAAACAAACGTTTACCGTATTATAGTTACTAGCCAACCGTATACTTCACTACCAGCAGCACATCATCCAGGTTTGCCATATTCTCTAACTGACCCAGGTTTACCTGCCAGCCTTCTTCTCCTTCTATAGAGGCTATCTGAGGAACCGGTCCTGCCGGACTTTCTCCGGAGCTAAGGATTTTAAAGGAGGAGGAGCCTTCTCCGGGTAGGTTAAAACTACCCTGTTGCATCTGGAAGGGGAACATAGCTTTGGTAAGGCTTACACTCAGGTTAGCGCCATTTTGTTTAGCCTCCAGCCACGGACCGGGAAACTCATTTTTAAGACTGAATAAACGGGTTAGATTTACACCGGCCAGGGCCCCGCGTAAACCGGCTCTTTTTCTTTCTATGGCAGCCGCATTGGTTTCTACGTCTGCGGTATAATGGATGTGAAGCAATACATCCGAGATGCTACGGTAATCAAAAGCCCGGAACTCACCATTCATTTCAATATTCCAGTCTGATGCGGGTGATAATCCCTCAAAGGGCAGGTAGCGCTCATCGTTGAAGTTGAGCTGGAATAAGCCACTGTCATTTTGCCCTGAGCTGGTGGATATCCTGTCCGTACCGTTGGATAAAGTAGCGTGAATGCCTGTGTAAGGACCCGTAACCGCTGGAATGGTGAGGCTCACCGATTTTACTTTGCGGTTCTTCAGGTTTTGATACGCCAGATCCAGGTATATTTCAGGGATCGTAAAAGTACAGCTTCCCGTATTGCGCAGATTCACCAGTTGCCCGGGGTCTGTCATGGCCAGGGAGAAGGTTTGTGAAACTTCCTGCTTGCGCTTATTGCGCTCCAGGTAAACCATTTCCATACGTTTCAGATCGTGATGCAGTTTCTCACCACTGAGCAGCCCTTGCTTCAGATTATCCCAGTAACCAAAACGGATCAGGCTTTCACCCGCATCTGAATTCAGTTCCTCCTGCAGGGCGTGTTCGGCTTTTTTAGCCATATCAAAAGCCATCTGGTAGCTTTGGAAGTACAAGGTTTTCAGTTGCCCCACCATCCAGTCGTATAGCTCTTTGTTGGTAAACTTGGTTTGCACCAGCTCCAGCTGCTCCCTGGATTTTTCAATCTGCAGCTCATGGTTCTTCAGTTCCTGTTCCGCAATGGCCATACGGATGGAGGAAGCCAGCACCTGCTTTTCTATTTGCTTCAGTTCCGTGGCCGCAGTAGATTCCTGGAACTTCCATTCTTCAGCCCTGCGTTTGTAATTGGCGGTTTGTCCGGCTTTGGCCGCCTGCATACCCAGGATATTGGCCCCCATTGAATAAGCCTGGGCAAAAAGATCTACTACTGCAGCCGCGTGTTGCCCTCCGGTGCTAACCGTAAGGTGCCCCCCCATGGATGAATAGCCTGCGTCAACAGTGAGTAATGCACGAATAGAAGACGCCAATCTGGAGTAATCCTGACTGATAACCTGCTCGGCATTCATTTCTTCCGTTAGTCTTTCCTCTTTTTTCTCTTCGGCATTCATAAATTCTTTACTACCGTAGTACTCCTTGCGTTGTGCCACGTTCTGTTGCGATAGTACGAGGGCTTCATGCGATGCTTTGAGCTCTGCTATCTGCTCTTTGCGCACCCCGGTAGCCGCTTCCTGTATATCTATTTCAAACTGAGAGCGCAACAGGCTTATCTGTTCCGCATCCCGTTTTTCCATGGCCGCTAGAAGAGCACCGCCAAAGGCGCGAACATCATTGGCATAGTCTACTGCTCTTTGCAATAAAGGCAGGAAACGATAGTAGGAGCGCGAGTTGTATTGAGCCGATAAGGCATCAGCAATGCTCAGTCCGGCCGCCCTTGCTTTTACCAGTAAGGCAGGATCAATGGGTGGTTCATATAGGGGTAATTGCCGGTACACTCCTTCAATGTTCAGGCAATGGCGCAGCTTGAAGAAACGGTCCGCTACAAGTTTCCAGTAACCCAGTAGTTTTTCGTTCTGGGGAATGCAGAAATAAAGGCCACGGTGAGGGATGTGGTACCAATTGTTTTCATAAACAATTACGGAGTCTCCCTCGGGTACATTGGTGTTTATGCCGGTAGCCTTATTCCCTTTGGGCGCGGTCAGGTCCACGGCTTGTGGCAAGGGACTCGTCATGGCGGCCTCTTTGGCCAAAGACGTTTCCAGTTCTACCATAGCGTTCGAGAACTCATCCAGCCCGGCTTGTTTCAATTGCACATAAGTCTTATCGTCCCGCTCCTGTCCGTTGAGCTTACGGGGTTCCTGCCCCAGAATGTTCCAGGCCAGCATATACAGCTGCGTGGCTTCGTTCAGGCTTTCAATGCTGTCTCTGCGGAAGAGTTGATCGGCCCATTCCACCAGGGTATCCACATAGCGCATTACAACCCACTTCATATAGGCAATGATCCGGCTCCGGGCCACGGTATGCGGACTAAAAGGGTTTTGTTCCCATTCCCGAACCTGGCGTTCAAATTCCTGTATACCCTCTTGATCTTCTTCAGCATTCAAGAGGTTCATCAGTTCACGGATGCTGTTCGGGCTTCCGTCTGTAGTGCTCACAAACTCACGGAAGGGAAGGAAACGCCAGAATTTTTCCGGGCTGTCAGCCGCTTCGCTGCTGGTAGGGTTAAATACGTGGTGGAACCACTCCAGAGCTTCCTCAAACTTTTGATCCTGCCGCAGGCGGTTGGCCACGTGCATGGGTATGTGGAAGAAGAGTTCCCAGTGGTATTGCGAGAAGGCGGGAGAGCTATAGAATGGAATAGAATTATTTAAGATCGTCACATTTAGCACAAAATCAGAATTAATAGAAATATATTCTGATATGACAAATGAATCCTCTTGAAAAGATTGCCATTCTGAATGGGGAATAGAAGACGACAGTCCAGTTGAGTTAATTCTGCTTCTTAGTAATGGATAAAGTGTGTTTTGAAGAGGAATGATTTTACCATCTTTAAACAAAACACTTATCCGTTTATTTTGCACAATGAAAGGAAAAATACCTACAGATGGATAAGTAATATCTGAAGAAGAGATTAACGTAGTGTGAGGATGGAGATTATTGATAAACCACTCTCCCCTATAATATAGCTTCTCAAAGCCAGGGGTAACTTGTAGTTTTTGATTCTCTACCGACAAGGCCCTTAATTTGGCGTCATCATTTATACCATTACTTTTAAACTGTAGGAAAGATTGACTGATTCTCAAATCAAAATCCTCATTAGGGGGTGAAGTGGTTATTTTGGAGCTTGAAAAATTGAAAGCGCCAAGGTGAACGAGTTCTGTTTGAAGATCCTCATTCCCAAAATGAGCCGACAGATTAGGAGCGCCTGGCCCAAAATAGAAATTAAGTTCAGCCGTTCTACCATTTTTATATAGTATAACCCGGTCATTTTCATATTTAAGATAGATAGTTTCACTATTGGATTCTATATATTCATTTGTCACTTTTTTACCACTCCATTTTCGGTTGTAGAAGCTACACCAGGCTATTTTAACCGATCTATTGGGGGTTGAAGCATCGTATCGACCTTCTTGGTCAGGATTCTGAGGCTCAGTCTTTTCCTCCAGCACGGGCCAGAAAAGGTGCAATTTTCCTTTATGCATGGCGGGGAGCAGGTGATCTCCCTCAAAACCTACCTCTATCCTTTCCCAGGCGGAAAAAGAGCCGGTACGTATGGTGTACTTCCTGAAATATAACTCCTTTGGTTCTCCGTAGGTACGGCCAAAAATATAGTAGCCGCTAACCACATTGGCTACCGTTTCCGCCTCACAAATGGCCATGATCTCCATATTGGAAACAGCCTCCAGCTTCAGTAAATAGTCCAGGTAGGCTTTTTCAGCCTGCTCGGTACCGATCTCGTTCTGCAGCAGCTGAGCTTCCAGTTCTTCAAAAAAGGGCGTTTTATCGTCCCGCCATTCCGGTTCCAGCCAGTTTTCCGGGTAAAGGAATACTTTGCGGTTGGCTTCCCATACGCGGTAGTTCTTGCGCCATGCCCATTCCTGCCATTCCTTTTGCTCCAGTTCATTGATAGCAGAGAGGTCTACTTTGGCTTCCAGGTTCATCAGGCAGCGTTGTACGTACAACTGTACGGAGCTGATGGCCAGCTTCAGGCGTGAAGTTATGGTGCAGGCACTCATTTCGGTATCAATGAGGAAGTAGGCGTAGAGATGCTCAGGCGTACTTAAGCGCTCCAGGTTATCCTGGTTTATCAGATGTGCGGTGGCGTAGCTCAACAGGGCATCCCGCTGCTCTTCGCGCACCTGATCCCGCAATTGACGGGTAACGGTTTGCCAGCGCTCATCCCCGTATTTGGCTTTGGCCACTTGTATGATCTCATTTACCTGGCGATGGCTGAGGTCAGCCGTGGCCCAGGAGAATCCGTTTGCATTGGAATATTCACTTAACGAAAAGCCCAGGTGTTCTTCCAGCTCCAGCGCTTCTTTTATCCGCAGGTAGCTTTCCGGATCTGAAAAGTCATCGATCTCCATCAGCTCCAGTTGCGAACTCAGGTCTTCCCGGTCAAATAACTGAGCCACTTTCTCTTTCCACTCCTCAAGCTGTGCAGGAGGAGTAGTCAGTATTTCAAAGATGTTGGTGTCCGTATCCGGAGTAGCTTTAATAACCCTGCTGATGTTCATCAGGCGGATGAAATCACCCGGCAGACTGGGAAAGTCTCCTGCTTTTTGAAAGGCATTCAGGTCAATCCAGTTTGCCTTCCCTTCCGGGGAAATTAAAGACTCGTAATGAGCTTCCTTTCCATTGAATTTGTCCAGGATCAGTGCGATGCGGTTCAGTAAGTCCAGCAAGGTCTCTAGTTGAGGAAACTGCCCGGGCTCTACCTGTGGCACCGGCAACCCTGCATCCAAATTCCGCCCCCGGAAGGTATTATCCATAAAGAAGTTCAAGTAAGGCTTCTTACTTTCTTCATGTAAGTGCTCCAGGTAAGACCCTCCCTCATCGGCACGAGCCAACAAGTCACGCACCACATTCCGGTTCAGGTCAAAGGCTACACTTAATTTTTCAAAGATCAGGTCTTCAATAGTGATCGGGGAGAGTTGATTTTCTCCCTGGCCATTTTCCTCACCCTGGTGGTCAAACTTCCAGAGTGCTTCCCGGATCTCCTGCAGGATCTCAATCTTCCGGTTTTCGTGTAGCTCTCCTTCCGGATTTTTGCCAAACAGGTACAGCACCTCCGCTACCCTAAACCCGGTTTCCCGTACCTCGTCTATCAACTCTACAGTAGCTAACACCTCTTGCATGGCGTTTTCTGTATCCGGTAGAAAGATTTGCTGAAGTGTGATCAGGTCATGGATAGATACCTTAAGCGTACGCGATAGCGATGCATAACGGTAAAGTGCGGAAAGGCTTTCAGGAGAAAGTACTCCAAGGCCAAGGTGATCGATCAGGGCCGATAATTCTGCGGTGGTCAGTTGCAGGGCACCTGCAACGTAATTGCGGATCATTACCGAAGTTTCTCCGGCACCGTTCAGAGAGTATTCTTCATCATTGCCGGGCTCAAACAGGAAGCGGATATCCTTATAGGAGTTTTCATGAAGTATTTCGAAATCTTCAAACTGTGATAGGAATATCTTTTCATAGAGTTCCCGGTGGTTTTTTTTGTCACGCAGGCTTTTGGTGGGAAGGATATCTACCCAGCCAATGAGTTCCTCGTAGGAAAGACCGAAACGTTGTTGCCAAAGAACCAGCTGCGCCAGTTCGGAAAGCACCGTTTCATCAATGTGGTGCTCGCCCAGGGCGTACAGAAGATGGTCCATGGTGCGGATGCTAACCCCCAGCTTTTCCTGCAGACGAATGAGTTGAGTGATGCGTTTGCGCTTATCACTGTCCAGGTTTAGTATCTCCGCATTATCCAGTGAACAGGGGTCTTCGTAGTTCAGGGAGATATGGCCTCCCTGGTTAACAAAGCGCGATTTGGTTAATTCCGTTAGTTGATCAAGATCGAGTTGTGATTTGTCCAGGAAAAAACGGATACCGGCTGTATTATCAATGGATTCCCCGTTCTTAAGACCCCAGTAGTCTTCTTCATTGGCTTCATATTCATCAGCCAATAGAAGCGTCCAGTCCGTTTCATTGAGGCCCAGTATGGCTTTAGTCCTTTCCTTTTCCAGCCCTTCGGCTTGGGTGCCAAAAAGTTCGATCAGGCGGTGAGGCTGTACCCCGAGGTGTTTCAGGTAAATATGGCCTAAGCGGTTATCAAGGTCAAAGGAAGCCTTCCAGGGGTAAATAGCTGTTTTGAGGGTTTCATAGGCCTGGGACCGGGTATGTTCCGGGTTGGCCACCAATTCACGGGTAGATAAGGTGGTTTGCTTTGCGGTATTATGCTCACCTTCTACAGCTGCTTCCAGCACTTCGTTTACCAGGTCAATGTAAGGCATAGCCGTATTGGCATTTTCACAGTTTAAGAGCAAATGTTGAATGTCCGGTCTTCTGCGGTTCAGTTCGTCAAAAGCATCGTTCTTTTCTAAAAAGTGAAGGCAATCGGCCAGGTAAGCCGCGGGGCTGTACACCGATTTGCAATGCTGACAGCCACAGTGGTCTTCGGAGCCAAAGAGGTTTTTCCAGTTTGGGTCATCCTTTATGCCGCTGTTCAATACATAATAGCCTACATCCAGATCCGAGAGGTATTTCATACCCAGCATTTCTACCTGTGCCTGCCGGTGGGCGGCTCCGTAAAAATTGTTGAGTCCTTCTATTTCGCTTCCCCCTTCATTTTCATATTCTTTTACAAAAGCGGCCTTGCCACGGTCCGTTACATCACCGGCTTTGGTAACCTTCATTTTTTTCAGCCGGGCCATATGCTCATACTTATCCACCTCCGGAGTAAACCTTGCCAGGCGAATGGTTTGCTCCAGGTCGGCCCGGAGTTCATCTACCTTATCCACATCTTTAAAGGTGTCCGGGTTATTGGAAAGATAACGGTCCAGGTTTACGGTATTAAAATCGAGCTTCGGGTTATTCTGAAAAAAGGTTTCGTAATCAGCTCTTAATCCGGCCGTAAGTTCAGCTTCCTTGGTTAGTGATACGGCAATGGCTTTGTTGGGGTGGAGGTAGTCTACCATACGTTTCATGCTCCGGGCGTAGGAGATTACCCGGTCTTCAGAAGGAGCCTCAATCTCGGCCGGAATAGTGTCTTTATCAATCAGACCGGACCATTCTGCTTCTGTCCAGCCGGCCAGGTCTTCCAGCGAATCCACATCCGGGCGGTCGTATATGGCCTGGATAAGCGGCAGGTTCCCGAAGGTAAGGTTGTTGTATTGGGTCAGCTTTTTCAGGTCAGTTGCCAGGGGAGCCAGCTCTTTGTCAGCGGCTACCTGCTCCCAGAAATCCGGGCTGTTGGCAGCCATCATATTACCCAGGCTCTCCAGTTGGTCGGGGCTGGGTTTAGCCAGGGCCCATACATCCTTTACAGGAACTTCAGAGGCAAAATCACTTTTTGAAAGCTGGTATTCAATACTGTTTTTACGATGGTTGGCCACCTCTGCCATGAGCTCATCCTGCAGTGAAAGCGGGAGAATGTGTTCTTCCAGGCCACGCGCTATGGTGTGTTTGAGCTGGCCTTCCGAAATCTCTGCCAGGCCGTCTTCCATATTTTTCCCTTCATAGGCCAGGGCAAACAATAAAGCGGTGGAATAGGACTGTGCCGTTTCTTGCTGTACGGCTTGCTGGTACATTTTAAGGTGTTTCGGGGAGAGGCCACTCTCCACCGCCAGCAGTTCCAGCTCTTTATCGTTAAGCTTTGCTATTGGGGTGTTCCCCAGGTGTGTGGAAATGTGGGTTTCAATGGTTTCCAGCAGGCTTTTGCCTTTGTAATTCTCATCCTCAACCTGCAGGTTCAGATGTTCTTTTTCCAAAGCTCGCAGGATCACCTCCGAAGTGGCGATGGCCTTGGTTCCTTTGGGGTTAAATACCCGTAGTAGGATGTTGTTAGGCTCGGCAGCCGGATATTCCAGCTGGTAGTCGCCCTGAAGGTTGGTGGTAGTGGAAGCCAGCAGTTCGTCTTTCTGCAGGGTTTTGTGGTATACTTTTACTTCCAGGCCCGGGGCACTTAGCCCGCTGGTGGTGGTGATCTTTCCGTGTAGAGTTTTCATTTTTAAGGGTTTTAATTGGTTTGTTGACTAGTAATTATTTATTGGTTTTAAAAACCTCAATAAGGAAGTTCTTTGGAGGTCAATGTTTTTACAGTTTCCCGTATCATTTTTAAAACTTCAGGTTTTGATTCCAATATTGCTTTTGCACGAAGACTATGGAAGTGGTCTGGATTGTCATAAAAGTCGGGGAAGAATTTCTGTGAGATTCGAATTGCTTGAGATGCTCTAATTGTAGCGATTCTGCGCGGACCAATTTTTTTATAAAACCCGTTTAAAATAAGAGGACTATCTCCTGTCGTTAAGTACTTTTCAAATTCTGCATTGGCTGTCTTATGCCCGGCATTAAATGAAAGTCTGACTAAAAAGAACTGAGTTTCAATTGGCAATTGATCAAAGGCTTCCGGGTTTATTTTTCTAAGGTTGATTTCTCTCACTTTAATTTCGGCAGCAATGGCCAGAAGAGCTATAGAACCTGTTTGAAAATAAAAATCAGGAACCAGTCTCTTCTTTTCATTGGGGACCATTCTATATCCCTTGTATTTATTTCCTCTGAAATCAGAAAATGTACACTCCCTGCAAATCCCCCTGCTAATCTGTTTCCATTCGGGGATCGCTTTTTTCATTTCATAACGAACCCGCATTCCGCTTCTAGGCTTTCCACTTTTATCTGTCGATAAGAAGTCATCTAGGCCAGCGTTTGAAAAAGATAAAACTTGGCCTTTGTTAAAAAAGATATTGAATGATCTTGTTTCTGAGACTGTAATGACCGTTAGCAGTCCAGGGTCAATGTTTACACGTTTGGCAATTTCATGTATAGTCTTAATTCTTTCTGGTCGATTTTCCAAAAAACGATCAATTGTTTTAAAGCCAAGCCTTCCTCTTCTGACCTCTTTTTTAGTTTTTTTATTAAACACCATTTTGTCGTCATAATCCGGAATATTGGCATCAAAAAAATACTCACCTTTTGTTCCATTAAAATCTACTTTTCTTACCGGATTTCCGTTTACATAGCGGTATACATTCAATCCGTCAACGGTACCGGCCGGGTCGGGCTTGAGCCAGCGGCATAGCCAGGGGGCATAGTAACGGGCCGAGTGGTAGTTCAGGCTGCTTTCTTCATCACGCTCCATGCCTGTGTAGCGGTAGCGTTTTCGCGGTACTCCCCGGTCTTTGTCCACCGCCTGATAGCTGCTGGAACCGTAGGGGTAGTACTCTTCATACGAGATGACCCGGGCTGCTTCATCCAACTCAATAGCCGATGAACCGAGGTGATTGGAGAGCTGGTAACGTCTTAAGGACGGTTGCATGTCCAGGGCAATGGCTTCCCCACCTTTTACGGTAAGGGTATCTACCATGGCTATGCGCTGGGTGTCATCTGAAATGTGCAGACTTTCCCGTTCCTGGATCAGCGTACCGTTGTTGTATTCACGGTATACTTCGGTGGCCCCGAGGTAATAGCGTACTTCTACCTTACGGTTGCCCTTCTTTACGATCTTGCGGCTTCGCTCACCGCTGCTATCGTATTCATAAAAGGCACTCAGGTCCGCATTGTGGATCTGTTGCAGTTCATTATTCGGGCTCCAGTGCATAGCATCCAGGTGCGCCATATCCTGAATATTGCCGGCTGCATCATAGCGGAAGTTTTGCCAGTTCACTTCCTGTCCAATGCCGGAACGGAGCAGGCGGTTGCTGGTGGTGTCGTATTCAAAATGACGGGTATAGCCCGCTTCACCGATCAGTTGATGAACGGAAGTAAGCATGTTACCGGCTTTGTCATAATCGTATGTCCGGGTATAGCTTCGCATGGCACCTCCATCGCCTTTATGCGGCAGTACTTTTATTCCGTTTACCTGGTCCATGGCGGAGGTTTGCCCATTCTGACCTATGTGTTCCCGGCCTGTGGCTGACCGCAGCTGATAAAAGGCATCGTAGGTATAGGCGTTTACGGCTTCCACCACCTGGTTGTTGAAGTAGATGGTTTGCTGTGCAGCATCGCTTATCCGGATGATATTCCCTACCGGGTCATAGATGAAGCTGAGGTCCTGCAAGGGTTTAGGGGCCTGATTCCTGTGGCTTTGCAAAGTCTTTAAACGGTAGGTTTCAGGCTCGTAGGTGTAGGTGGTGGTTACGTCATTACCGTAGAGTATACTGGCGCGCTGCCCTTTTTCATTGTAGCGTATGTTCTTGACAAAATCTTCAAAGTCAGCCGCTCCATTCAGCTTAACGGCCATCCCTTTCAGTTGCCCGGAATGGTTGAAGCGGGGCCGGTGCACAGAGCCATCTGCCTCCACGGTATGGATCAGCTGACCCAGGGCGTTGGACTTGGCGGAGTTTTGAAAAACTTCTTCTTCCAGCGCGTCATCGTTGTGGAGGTCCCAATTCCACATTTCGCCCAGGTCATCGCGCAGCGCATCCGCTTGTGCCGGATCAAAGATGGATATGAATTGTTGGGCAGAAGCAGTTACTTCTCCCTTAAAGCCTACCCGCAGTATGGTTTTCTTGCCGCTCTGGTCATAATGCGTCAACAGATGTCCGCGCAGGTTTTGGGAAGGTAAACTATCGGGAGCCGCATACACAGATCGTTCAATCAGCTGAGGCCCGTTCAGGCCTTCGCCTTCCACCCAATGTTCAGTAGGGCGGTTCAGTGCATCATAGACCACCGTGTTTTTATAACCCCGGGCGGTCCAGGTGTACACCGGCTGGCCGGATACATTGATGAAAACCCTGTTTTCTCCGGCATCGATACTACGGGTATACAGGGGCGTTCCCGACATATCATACACATAGGTAAAATTGTGAATGGCTTGGTTGGCTCGTTCGGGTGTGTTGTTAAGGTCGTATTGCCGGGGATCGGTTTGGGTGAGAGGCTGCCCGCTAATGTTTAAACCGGTGGTAGTGGTAAAAGTCTCACCTCTCCCGTCCGTTGCCATGGTTTTAAAGGCCCGGCCCAGGGAGTCTAATATGCTTATCTGTGGCGTGTTCGCATGGGGTAAGGCCTGATCGTAGCTCATGCGTTCTACCTCGGAAAGAGGGAGGTTGTTGCTTACGGACTCATGCAGGCTGGAATCAAAGAGAGCATCATTGAGATCATAAGACCGCTGTTCCCAGGGTGTAAATTCAACCCTGGATACAAAGCCTGCCGGGGTGACCGTTTTTATTACCCGCATTAAAGGATCGTAATGAATAAGCGGGCTGATGCCAATTCGCATGGCACTTTCTTCCGATAGGTAACGGTGGGTATTGCTGTAAAAAGGTTCGTATTGTTTGATCGGCTTCTGCTTGTTGTTGTAAATGGTACGGCCGGAGGAAAGCCAGCGGTCTTCCACTTCTTCCTGAACTACTTTACCCTCAGCATCGGTTACCAGGCTGCCCGCTTCATCGCTGAGGTAGGCAAGTCCGGCTTCCACCTTTATCTTTTTCTGCAGTTCCCGGCCAAAGCCATCCGAGTAGCTCAAGGCGATCTGAATTTCCGTTTCAGAGCCTTCCGGCAGTTCCCTGGCATGGGTTTCACGCGTCAGGGAAATGGACTGGGTAGGTTCCTTGCGGTCCTTCCAGGCGTGCAGGTCATAGTAGAAAAAGGTACTGGCCCCCTGTAAGAACCGATGAGGGTTATCTACTACCTCTGGTATGCCGGAGAGCACTGTAGGCCGATAGTCCGCAATGGGCAAGTCACCATTGGTAAATACATTTCCGTCCTCATCCTCTTCGGTGCCATAAGTGGTGGCTGCCACTACCATGCCCATGGCATCGGTGAGGGCTTCGCTTACGTTTTCATTGACATCCGTAAGCCGCTGAATGCTCAGGGTACGGTAATCGATCACGGCCTGGCTGCTTAAGCCTTCTTTATTCTCCGCTTCAATGGGAAAGAGCTGGTAGCGATCGTAAAATACCCGGTCTCTCAGGTTTGGATCAACCTCAAAGGGTTCTTGCGTTTCCACTACTAAGAGGAAAGGGTTCTCCCGTTCGCGGAGGTCTCCTTCCCCCACTATATCATGGTACTGGTAATGGGCTACCACACCAGGGTTCCACCAGTAGCCATCCCGTAAGTGATAGCCTCCTCTGCTGGTGATGGTTTCATCCTCCATTCGCTCCCCGTACACGCTTTGCAGCAATTCGGGCGTAAAAACCGCGGCTTCCGCATGGTGTGGCAGGAGGGGCCAGGCAGCTTCACCCAAGGGAAGGGCAGCCGACAGGTCGGTTTGCCAATAGTAGTTCCGGTTCCAGCTCAGAAGCCGTTTTTGCGGGCTGCCGTCCGCTTCACTGTGGAAAGGGATTTCGTGGACTTCTGCCAGCTTTTGCCTCAATTCTTCCCGGGTAAAATAGTTTTTGAGTGGGGTTATGCCGGTGCATTCAAAACTTTTGCTGCTCAGGGGAATGCCCAACAGGTAATGATCAGCCGCTTCATCCATGTGCAACATCTCACTTTCGCTCATCACAATATGCAGCAGCAGCTGTTCAGCTTCAATATGATCCCGATTGTTGATTTTTCGCGGGTAAACTACCTGTGCAGTCCACACGGGGCTACCATAGCGATCCGTTTCCAGGGTAATAGAGTGACTTACCCGGGGGTCCTCAGGGTTCCGCTCGTAATGGAACGCAATACTTTCGTTGGGGATCGGCAGATATACACCCGCCTGATCCTTTTGTCGTGGCTGGATCTGTCGCACCGTAAATACATTTGAAGTAACGGTATAGGGGTTGGTGCTTTTATTTTCCTGAGCGTCAAGTGCATAGACCTCCTGCCGGAGCATCTGCCCGCGCATAGCCCGGTGGGCCTCTCTGCGGGTGTCAAAGTCTGTTTCATCATATAGCTCCATCCGATTATCAGACAATGGAGCTTCATCGGTAAAATATTCCTGGCGGAAGTGTTCATCTATCCTTTTCTCTTCCACATAGGCCCCGGTGTGGAACCAGGTTTTAGTGAGTATGGGCGGAGAAAAATGGGTTTGCTGTTCTTCGTCAGGGTTATTCCTTTCAAACTCTTCAAAGCTTTCCGTGTCTATTTGATCTACCCTGCCAAAGCCTCTGAACTCCCGTTCATAAGGATCAAAATAACCATGATGATATTGGTAAGTTACACTCAGGCGTGAGCCGGATATCTGATCTATGGTTTCCACCTTTTCCACCACATACACCGGAAAGTGGAGTTTGGTTACCCAGGGCGTTCCGGCCTTCTTGTCGGCCAGGTAATGTTTGGTGGAAGGTGCATAATGAAGCAGGTCTGCCTTTCCCATGCCATTATCAATAGTGTTTAGCAGGTAGGGTTTTCCCAACGGCTTTTCGGCCGAGGCTTCCATCAGGTCGATGTACTTTATCGGGTTCCCGGCATCGGCTGGCAATAAGGACGACCATACCAGGCAAGGGGTTCCGTTCCCCAATAGGTCTGCTAATTGTACGTTGGTCAACTGATTGGTTGCAGGGAACTGATCAAGAGTATGGGGTTCACTCCAACTGTTGCCCGCCTGGTTGATCCAGAAACAGGCGCCCTCACTACCAAAATACAGCAGGTCTGTAGTGCCGGTACCGTCAATATCAGCCAGGCGAATATTTTGTTGGTTAAACTGATCCGGATGGTCCAAACAGGGGGCGTGACCCATGGAAACTTTGGCCCCAAAACGACCATAGCCCAAATTAGGCCAGTAGGCTATATCCTGGTTCCTGACTCTCACAATATCCGTGAGTCCATCACCACTCATGTCTGCCAGGTAGATGGATTGATTGGCATCCGCAAACACCAAAGCCGGACCGTCCTGCTCCTCCAGTGCCTTTTGAACAGTGCGGCTGTTTTTGTAACCCTTTTTGGCTTTGGAGGGAAACCATCGGAGTAGATTGTCCTCGGTAATGAGGATGTCGGCATAGCCATCTCCGTTGAGGTCAATCAGTTTCAGGTTTGGGTCCTGCCAATTGATATTGGGCATAGTTTCAAAAGGCGTAAAAGGCTCCCATTGAAGGTCTCTATAGTTATAGAAACCGGATACCTGCTCTTCCAGAACCACCAGTTCTTTGCGCCCATCTCCATCCAGGTCCTGAATCTGCGGTAGACTGCGATTGCCTAAAGACGGTTGAAGAGGTAGTGAGCGGGCATTGCTGAAAATGCCTTCTCCCTCGTTGGTTTTGTAATACCAGCCGCCTCCCTGTTTGGTTAAAATACCGGATAAGGCATCCCCTTCCAGGTCAACAAACTGATAAGGGCCTCCCAATCCCTGGGGTAACTGGGCAAGACTTTCCTTTGGTAAGCTTTGAACCTGCTGTCCAACAATGGGAGCGGTGTACCCGAACCGGACAGGAGGTGTGCTTTTTTCACTCTGGTTTTCCCCTTCACGGATGTAACCGGTTTGCCAGGCTTCCGTCAGGGTAGTGGCTATGGGGTTTTCATCATAGGTTAGGGTGGTGGAGCGTACCAGGGTAGGGTTCCCGTTATTTAATTCATCAAACTGATGGAAAAGCAGAAGGCGTTTGCACAAGCGGTAGGTCCGGATCTCAAAGCCGGAGCGATAGGATGAAAACGGATCCTGCCGGCAGCTCCAGGAACGGTCTGCTTCCAGCGCAGGGTCTTCGGGATGGTGATCTCCGTAATCCAGCACCAGTTGAAAGTGCCAGTTGTCCGCCTCATTGGGTTGGCGGTTGCCATAACACACCCGCTTCAGGTATTTCTGGTTAAAAGCCTTGCCTTTTTCGGTGCGGTGGTATTCTGAGCTTTGAGCGGAATCGATATTCTCCTGGTCTTCCTGCTGGTACTGATAGTGGATTGTATTACCACGGTTATCACGACTTTCACAGAGCAACCATTGAAAGACCCGTGAGGGATGGTCAGGGTCAGATACCCGGCTGGCCTCAGTTTTCCCGTAATAGCTGCTTATATTTTCCGGGGAGGTGGTTTTCCAGAATACTTCAGCCGGGTTTTCACGGTGCACCCATTTTTCTATTTTACTAAAACTTCCCTCGGTGCGGGGGCGGTAGTGATGAACGATATAGGGGCCATTTTGGTCGGTCTTGGGCTCCCAATGGCTGGAGTCGTCCAGAAAGGGCACCAGGTCTTCTGCACCGGAAAGTACAAAAGTGTCAGCGTCTTCCGTATCCTGATATTGTGGTAAACCCCTGGCGGTTTTCCGGCTTATGGAGGGTACGGTCAGGTTCCAGCCTAAACCAAAGGGTGAGTTTCCGTTGCCACTATCGTATTGGAGTTGTAAAGCCGGGCTAAAATTATTCCGGCCCGGGGAGAGAGGGACCGGGATGGAAGCGGTTCCGGTTCCGGTAAGGGTGTTTACGGAAAACTTTTCCCCAATGCTATTGATGGCTCCTCCGCCTTTGGGCAATTCAAGGGCAGGAAGAAGGGATTTCTGGTCTTTGATTGGAGCGTTATTCATGACATTACTGTTTTTAGGTTCTAAAACCTGATGTTACCTTCTTCCGCAGTTTGCCGCTACATTATCAGGATACCCTTCCTGTAGGCCAACCCGGTTACCTGCCAATTGCCCAAGGGCTACATGGGTCATTTCATGAGTAATGAGGGTGCTTACGCCATCGTAATTACGGATGTTCTCATCGCAGAGATAAATGCCGGCTCTTTCTTGATCAGCATCGTTATGATCTACATGGCCCCTCACATTGGTATCGTTGCACCAGAAAAAATCGCTGATACAGTTAATGGTGCAATTCCTAACGGTAAGTAATTCCAGCATGCGGATCTTTAAATCAATTTCCCGTACATCACCGGGAGGACCAACATTGAGGTCACTTAGGCAGTTGTTAACGAGTCTTTCATAGATAAGCGGCAGGTGAAATCTCCGGATGATCCTTTCTTTGGAATCGTTAAAATTACCGGACTCAGGATAGGCATCGTCTTCACAATTCACAAAGACCATGTTGGTTCCTACGAGGCACTTCGGGGGGTTAGCGATAATTCCCCAATCGTACTTTATACGGTTCAGCGCACAGGAAATTTCAACGTCCCCGGCACCTGCTTTCCGCATCAGTGCGGCAATGATCAGCGCAACAACCAGGAATAGAATAATGGTGAACAACAAAGGCTTTTTCATGATGAGTAGATTTAAATGTTTTCGGTAACAATCTCTCTCATTATAGCTGGTAGAAATACATTAGCACCCTTGAGTTACGAACGGATGATTACCGGAAATGAAGATTCTGGGAGATCGTTACTACACAAATGGAAGCATAGCCGGCTGCTTTACCAAAAAAATGGTACGTGACGGGTCACTTTGGGTATGAATACCCTACGGGGTGGTATGAAGATTAGGAAGGTCTACAGGAATGTGATCTTTTCCAATAAAGTTTTGCGATACATATCCCCAACGGGAATCTGTTTATCGCCCACAGATACGCAACTGTGCTGAACGACACTTATGGAGTTTATATTCACAGCATACGATTTATGGATGCGTATAAAGTTGGGGGATAATTGATCCAATATTTCCCTTAGTTTTCCCCGTACCAGGTGTTTACCATTCTCCGTCTGGATATGGGTATAGTTGCCTTCCGCCTTCAGCCATTGAATCTCCTGTTTTTTAACCTGGGTGTATTGATGGGACTCCTTAATGAAAAGGGGACTGTTGCTACTTTGTGGGTTGGAGTTTACGGTAGGCTTTAATTGCTTGTTCAGGGCTATTTCAATGGCAGCGTAAAGGGCTCTTTTTTGAAAAGGCTTAACCACGTAACCGCTGGGCTGGGTGCTTTTGGCTCTTTCAATGGTGTGGCTATCCGCATTGGAGGTAACAAATAAAAAAGGGAGGTTGTATTCTTTCCGTATCAACTCTGCGAGGTCTATGCCGTCCTTTAATTCCGAAAGCTGGACATCGATCAATACTAAATTTGGAGTGACTTTTTTTAACTGTTCAGTGGCTTCCTGGTAACTATAGGCCATGCCACATACTTCATATCCAATCTCCTGAAGCTTATTTTTCAGATCTTCCGCTATTATTACTTCATCTTCTACTATGAGTATTTTAACTTGTTCCATAGCTCATTCTCCAAGGTTTGATAGTTGAATTTCAGGCTGTAGGTGACCCCGTTCTCGCAGTTACACTGGAGGCTTGCCTTTAACTGAATACTTAGTAAGCGGATCAATTTTAGCCCCAGAGTTTCGGATTGCTCCAGCTTCACATGATCCGGTAATCCGGGACCGTTATCCCTTAATATGATTTCACATTCCTGGGCAGCAGTGGCCTTGATGTGAACCAGAAATTTATCTCCACCCTGATTAAAAGCATATTTAAAAGCGTTGGTGGTAATTTCATTAACGATTAATCCCAACGGTACGGCCGTATCCATATCCACCAGAACATCATCTCCCTGCACAATCACCATCCCGTGGTTACGGGTTTTAAAAGTATCCTTGATGTGACCGATCAATTGCTCGATATAATCACGGAGATTGACGTTTGCCAGATCATCAGTTTCATAGAGCTTGTTGTGTACCAGAACGATTGCTTCTATCCGGTTCTGGCCTTCTTCAAAAACCGATAGGAGGGATTTATCCTGGAGGTTTGAGGACTGTAGACTTAACAGGCTGGAAACCACCTGGAGGTTGTTCTTTACACGGTGGTGTATCTCTTTTAGTAAGGTCTCTTTCCTGGCCAACGATTTTTCAATGGTCTCCTTTTGCTGGCTTACCTCTGTGTTCAGGAGTCGTAACTTCTTGTTTATCCTGATTTTGTCTCGATTGATCTTGTATATGTATCCCGCAATGACCAATAGAAAAAAGCTGGCAACCATGAGCAGGCGAAACTTCATTTTATCATATTGAATCTCTTTCTGTTGCTGCAGAATGACCAGTTCTTTCATAGATCGTTCATTAGCATAATTCAGGCTGTCCGCATAGCGCTCCTGCCGGAATTTATTTTCCACGATCATTTGATGGAGCTCGGCAGTTTTTTCCGCATTTTTCCTTTCGTTGGCCAGGTCCACGTATTTTTCATAATAGTGGAGGGCTCTTTCTGTATTTCCTGCATTGCGGTAGATGTCCGTTAGGTAAAGGTAGGCGTCCTCTTCTACTCTTTTTAGCTCTCTTTTTAAGGCTATGCTCAATCCTTTATGGCTCCATTCAAGTGCGGCATGGTATTTTTTTTCGCGGTTAAGGATCTTACCCATGCCTAAATGGAGGTATGCGTCTACTGCACCAAAAACCTCGGCATCCTTTCGTACCGCTATCCCCTTTTGAATAGCGGCTTTTGCGCTATCTATCTCATCCAGGTTAAAGTATAGATTGAAGATGTTGTACAGGGTGGTTGAAACCCGGTCACTGTTTTTCATTAGCAACTTATACTTCAAGCTTTTTCGGTAGTAGTAGAGTGCTGAATCTGTCTGACCCAGGTTTTTGTGAATTACTCCCATATTATTGAGAACATCGGCCAGTCTGAAAGTGTCTTTCATTTCGGTGTAGATAACTTCACCGAGGTGGTAATAGGGAAGAGCTTTTTCATATTGCTCCTGTCGTTCAAATAGTACACCTATGTTGTTGGCAACCATAGGTAGACCTTTGCTTTCTGGGTGGGCTTTTTTGTTTTTTTCAAGGGCAAGTAACAAGTATTTTAAGGAGGTTTCATAATCCCCCATGTTCAGGTTAGCTTCGCCAATGTTGGAGTATACATTTAGGAGTTCATCGATATGGTTGACACTATCATAAATAGCGGCACTTCTGAAATAAAACTCTAAGGCTTTTTGATGATTTCCCTGAACTCTAAAGATCATCCCGTGAATATTCAATGCGCCAGCTCTGCAAGCGGGGTCGGCCTGGCACATTAATGACATGCTATCAGCATACTGGGTTGCGCTTTCTATATTTCCCCTGATAATATTCAAATAAGCCAGTTTAAAATACAGGTGGTGCTTGAGGTTTGTGTTTCGGATGCCCTTAAAGTTTTGTGCGGCATTGGTTAGGATATAGGCTACTTCATCAGGTTTCTTGCGCATATACTCATCCGCATAGTCCGTCAAGGCGTTTATACGGATTGAGTCTGGTAATCTGTGGTTTTTCCATTTTTGAAAAGCAGCAATGGAGGGTGGTGATAATTGTGCAGGCTTATCCTGGCCGGTCAGAGTGAGCGAGACACTCAGGGTAAGGCAAAGAATAAAGAGTGCGGTGTGCCCATAGAATGAAAAAGATACCTTAGAAGGATGGTGAAAAAGGGATGGCCGTATGATTCTCTCAATTGGCATAGCGGGTTAAACGTGGTTATTTTTAACGCTTTCCTTCCCTTCTTTATTGGATAATTACTCTTCGGTCAATCGGACTTTAGAGAATGCCAAACTTAAAAAACTCTATTATCAATTGTACAGGTTTTGCCGGTTCATTATCAATTAGCGGCTTTAAGCTGATCGGGAGATTGGTTAAATTGTAAAAAGCCGCCCCACATACAGCGGAGCGGCTTTCCGTAACAGACCCTATCCTGTTGCTTTTAAATCAGGTTTTAATTCCAGCCGCCTCCCAGCGCCTGGTACATATTCACAAAAGCGTTCATCTGCTTCATCCTGGTTTCCACCAACTCAAACCTGGATTCCAGGGCATCGCGTTGGGTGAGCAATACCTCCATATAATCCGCCCGTGCGGAACGGAACAAGTCGTTGGCAATATTGATGGAGCGGGTGAGGGCATCCACCTGCTGGGCCTTCAGTTCGTAACTCTTCTTCAGGTTATCAACCTTGGCGAGCTGGTTCACCACTTCGGTATACGCCTGGAGGATGGTGCGCTCGTATTCGTATACCGCCTGTAACTGCTTGGAGTTGGCACTGTAATAAGTGGCCTTTATGGCGTTCCGGTTGATGAGCGGAGCGGTCAGGTCTCCCGCCAGGGAGTACAGCATGGACTCCGGAGTCGTTAACAGGTAAGAAGGGTTGAAGGCCTGTAAACCTACGGCTGCCGAAAGGTCCAGAGAAGGATAAAAATTAGCCCTAGCTACCTTCACATCCAGCTTAGCGGCTTCCAGTTGCATTTCGGCCTGGCGGATATCCGGGCGGTTTTGTAGCAACTGGGCAGGAAGCCCCGTATGAATACTGTCCGGTATCAGCTCACTGAAAGGCTGTGAACTGCGAGCTACAGGTTGCGGGTAGCGACCCACCAGGAAATTGATGCGGTTCTCCGCTTCAATGATCTGCTGCTGGATGTCGTACTGCAGGCTACGGGTGCTCAGCACTTCCGCTTCAAATTTGCGTACCGCCAGCTCCGTTACCTCCGCTGCCTGTTTTTGCAGACGTACGATGCGCAAGGCACTCCCCTGGATCTCGATATTCTGTTTTACGATCTCCAGCTGGTTGTCCAGCGCCAGTAACTCATAGTACGAATTGGCGATCTCCGCAATGAGGTTGGTCACCATGAAGTTTCGCCCTTCAACGGTGGCCAGGTAATTCAGTACCGCTGATTTTTTGGCGTTGTGCAACTTACTCCAGATATCCACTTCCCAGCTGGCGTAAGCTCCAATCAGGAAATCGGGCACCGGTTCCGGCATGGCCCGGCCCGGTTCTATATCGGTAGTAGCCTCACTGGCACCCAGCGGTGTATAACGCGCCTTTTTATCCAGCCCGGCACCACCTTTCAAGCCTACAAAGGGAAGGTACTCCCCTTTGCGGGTGCGGATCTCATTCTGGGTAATGCTGATCTCCTGCAGCATGATATTCAGCTCCTGGTTGTTGTTCAGGGCGGTGTCGATCAGGGCTTGCAGGTAAGGATCTGTGAAATATTCCTTCCACTTTAACTGCCCGCTGTTCACCGTGTCCCCGGAGTTGGAAAAACTGTCGGGAACGGAAGTGTTGGCCGTCCTGCTTACTGTTTCCAGGCTTTTGCAGGCGGAAGAAGCCAGGGCTACGCCCGCTGCCAGGAGGTATGGATAAATTCTCATTCTACTTTTCATGGTCAGAGGGTTTTTGGTAATTGTCATCATCTTCACCGGTATATCGGTCGGCCAGGGCGAAACCTTCGGAAAGAGGACCTTCCTCCTCATCGCGGATCAGCTTTTTGCCATCGGCCAGGCTTCCGAAAATGAAATAAAGACCGGGAACGATAACCACCCCGAATAAGGTTCCGAAAAGCATACCTCCCAGGGCCGAAGCGCCAATGGTTTGGTTGCCGATAGCTCCGGCACCCGTAGCAACAATAAGCGGTATCAAACCGGCAATAAAAGCAAAGGAGGTCATGAGGATAGGTCGGAAGCGTACCTTGGCGCCTTCAATGGCTGCCTGTAAGATCGTCATACCCTGCTGCCTTTTCTGTACGGCAAACTCCACGATCAGTACCGCGTTCTTACCGAGCAGACCCACGAGCATGATCAGCCCGATCTGGGCATAGATGTCGTTGTCCAGTCCCATTACCTTCAGCAGCAGGAAGGACCCGAACACCCCAACGGGTAAAGAGAAGATCACCGAGAGTGGTATGATGAAACTCTCATATTGGGCCGCCAGTACGAAGTACACAAATATCAATACCACCAGGAAGATATACAGCGACTCATTGCCACGGTTGGCCTCGTCATAGGAGAGGCCTTCCCATGCTATATCGTAGCCGCGAGGCAGGCTTTTGGCAGCCACTTCGCGAATGGCTTGAATGGCATCTGCCGTAGTATAGCCTTTGGCGGGTAAACCCTGGATGGCGGCCGAATTGTACATATTGTAACGGGTAATCTCGTTAGGCCCCTGGGTTTTTACCAGCTTCATGAAAGAGGAATAGGGTACCATTTCCCCTTCCTCGTTCTTCACGTACATCTTCAGGATATCGGATGGCAATCTCCGGAATTTGGGGTCGGACTGCACATACACTTTAAAGAAACGGTTGAACTTGATGAAGCCCTGTTCGTAAGTACTACCGATGAGGATGTTGAGGTTCTCCATGGCCTTGCCGATGGACACCCCTTTCTGCATGGCCAGGTCATTGTCTATTTCCAACTCGTATTGCGGGTAGTTGGCCGCAAAGAAGGTAAACAGTCCGCTAAGTTCAGGGCGGTCACCCAAATCTTGCATAAACTGCTTGTTGATGCGGTCAAAGTCCTGGTAATCCGTAGTAGTGGTTTTGTCGAGCAGGCGTAAGGAGAAACCACCGGATGAACCAAAACCGGGAATAGCCGGGGGTTCAAAAAACTCCACGATGGCACCCAGTCCCCTGGATTCTTCTTCCAGCTCTTCCATGATCTCTTTAACGCTATGCTTGCGCTCTGACCAGGGCTTGAGGTTGATAAGACAAGTACCGGCATTGGAGCCACGCCCTTCCGTCATGATCTCGTAACCGGCTAATGAAGAAACGGACTCTACGCCCTCCACTTCTTCACAGATCTTTTGAAGTTGCTGTGAAACTTTATTGGTCCGCTCCAGGGTAGCTCCGGGAGGGGTCTGTATAATGGCATAAATGGTTCCCTGGTCTTCACTAGGAATAAAACCGGAAGGAAGTATCTGGTTTTCAATAAAAATACCGGCACAAAAGATGAGCAGCACACCCCAGGTAACCCACTTGCGGTTGGTGATCCTTTTAAGGGCTCCCACATAGTGCCCGGTGAGTTTATCAAACCCACGGTTAAAACCATCCAGCCCACGGGTAAGTAAGTTGGATTTACGTTCCTTACCATGATGGTTTTTCAGGAGCATAGCACAGAGTACCGGGGTAAGGGTGAGGGCAATAATAGCGGATATCACGATGGAGCTGGCCATGGTGATGGAAAACTGGCGGTAGAAGGTGCCTACCGGGCCTGACATGAAGGAGATCGGCAGGAATACGGATACCATTACTGCGGTAATGGCTATAATAGCGCCACTGATCTCGCCTAACACCCTTCGTACCGCCTGGTAAGGTGTAAGGTGCGGCATTTCCTCCATTTTGGCGTGTACCGCTTCCACCACCACAATAGCATCATCCACCACAATACCGATGGCCAGTACCAGTGCAAAGAGGGTAACCAGGTTGATGGACAAACCAAAGAACTGTATCACGAAGAAGGCCCCGATCAGGGAAACGGGAACCGCCAGGATGGGGATGAGCGTAGAGCGCCAGTCCCCCAAAAAGATAAACACTACCAGTGCTACCAGGATGAACGCATCACGCAGGGTGTGGACCACCTGTTCAATAGAAGCATCCAGGAACTGCGAAACGTCATAGCTGATCTTATAGTCCATGCCGGGAGGAAAGGAACCCTCCATCTCCTTAAGGCTGGCCTTTACTTCTTTGATCACTTCGCTGGCGTTACTGCCGTAATTCTGTTTCAGCACGATAGCCGCAGAAGGGTGTCCGTCCAGGTTGGAGTAGATATCAAAAAACTCACTGTCCAGTTCTACGTGGCCAATGTCTTTAAGGTGGATGCTTTCTCCTTCTGAATTAGCCCGGATGATCACATTTTCATATTGTTCCGGTTCGTTAAAGCGGCCTTTATAGGTCAATACATATTCCAGGGACTGTGCTTTAATTCCGGAGCTTTGTCCTATCCGCCCCGGGCGGCCCACAATGCTTTGTTCCTGCAGGGCTTCCATCACCTCGTCAATGGAGATGTTGTAGGCCCGCATTCGGTCCGGGTTCAGCCAAACGCGCATAGCGTACCTGCGGCTTCCCAATATCTGTGCCCGTGCCACCCCCTTTATCCGGTTGATCTCGGGGATCATTTTTACATCGGCATAGTTGTACAGGTACTTTTCATCCATGCTCTCATTGGTGCTGTACAGGTTTACATACATGAGCATACTGGGCTGGATGGGGGTAATAATTACCCCTTCCCGCTGGACGAGTTCCGGCAGGAGCGGCATAACCTGGTCCACGCGGGTTTTTACCCGCATTACCGCCTGGTTGGGATCGGTGCCCGGTTCAAAGATGATACGTAGGGTAGCTTCTCCGGCACTGGTGGCATCCGTAGCCATATAGCGCATATCCTGCACACCGTTAATGGCGTTTTCCAGGGTTATAAGGGTGGATTTTACCAGTACATCAGCACTGGAGCCAGGGTAGGCGATGAAGATGTTCACCGTGGTGGGTGCAATTTGCGGGAATTGCGAAATAGGCAATTGCTTGATCGCCAACGTTCCCACAAACACGATAATGATGGATATGACGATGGCGAAGACCGGCCGTCTTATGAATTTGCTAAACATGATCTAAGTTTTTGGGATTCACCTATTCTGCGTACAGATCAAGCTCAGAAAGAGCTTTTTCAGGCTTCACAAATTCGTACTCGATCTCTTCATTTTCCCGTACCAGGCGCAGGCCTTCCAGCAGGATCTTATCACCTTCCTTCAAGCCGCTCTTAATGGCATAGATATGAGGCATTTCTGCCGCTACTTCAATTTCCCGGGAGTGGATGGTGTGATGTTCATCAATAACGAACACATAGCGTTTGTCCAGCACTTCAAAGGTGGCTTTTTGCGGTATAAGCAGCACATCTTTAAGAGGAACCCTCATCAGCACGTTACCGGTTTCCCCGTGACGCAGCAGGCGGTTGGGGTTGGAGAATACCGCCCGGAAAGGAATGTTACCGGTCTCGTTATTGAAATCGGCTTCAATGGTTTCCACCTTACCGGAGTGTTCAAAGAGCTTATTGTTGGCCATGAGGAGCTTAACCTCTACAATGCTATCCTTGCGCACGTTAGAGCGGTAATCCAGGTACTCGGCTTCGGGCACGTTATAATACACCCACATCTGGCTGTTGTCAGACAGATTGGTGAGCAGGTCGCCTTCATCCACGAGGCTGCCGAGCCTTACGTGAAAACGGTCGATGATACCATCAAATGGTGCCCGGATCTCGGTAAACTGGAGGTGCACCTGTGCCAGGGCCAGCTCGGCTTTAGCCTTCTCAAACTTGGCACGGGCCATGGCCAGCTCGTTAGGTGCTACAATGTTGCTATCTGCCAGGGTTTTGGTGTTTTGGTATTCAATTTCAGCAAAACTGGCCTCGGCTTTGGCTTTTTGGAATTCGGCTTCATAAAGGCGTGGCATGATCTGGAAGAGCAATTGACCTTCCTTTACAAAATCGCCTTCATCAACATAAATCTTTTGCAGGTAGCCACGTTCCTGAGCGCGCAGCTCAATGTGACTGATGGAATGGATCTGGCAAACGTACTCCTCGGTAATGGAGGTGTCTGTTCGCATGGGGCTGGTTACCAAAAATTTGGTTTCGGCTTCCTTTTTTTCTGCTTTTGATTGACAGCTTGTGTGGCCCAATAATGCACACAAACTCATGAACATGAGCGTTCTCCTCATAATAATTTTTACTTTAAAAAAAACGAATAGGGTTTGGTGCCGATAGATTTAGTAAGTGCGCGGCACAACACACTCGCCCGGTTCTTAAGCTTGTGGATCAAACAAAAGGTTGAGCGGGCAAAAACGGAATTCAGGCTTTAGAAAGCCTGGTCTTATCCTATAGCCGGAAAACCCGGAAAAGGATATACCACCTGTGTGAGGTAAGATCAGAGAAATGCCTGGAAAAGGCGGAACGCTTGTTACAATTGCGGAGCAGGCAGGCTACCTGGGTAGCTGCAGTAGCCATAAGGGCGTGGCTGCTTCCGGTTTTTTTGGAGGACGATACTTCGTTTTCCTCCACCTCATTTTCGGCCACTTCGGCCTTGAGGTCTTTTTGGGAGCCGGACAGGGGCGATTGCACCATGTACACCTGGTTTCCTGCGGCATCCATACCTGCCAGGTGAACCAGCTTTCCGGCTGAAGGATAAAAGGCATTTCCGGGCTGTGTAAAAGCATGTATATGCCCGTGGGCACTTACCAGCAAGAGGCACAGCGTTAGAACATATTTGGAAAAAGCTTTCATCATTTGGGGGGCAAAACTACATCAGCTTTGCAATACGGGCAAGATGAGGGTCTTAAAAATTTGTTAATATGGTTTATGCTAAGGTTTTGTTGGCCTTTTTTTAGTATCGAAGGCATAGTGGAAAAACGCGAAAGCCTGTTGTTAACGGATAATCCGGCCGGGCGCCTGTCTATGGTTGAGGGGAACCAGGAGATAAAGGAGTTGTAGGATCCGGTACCTTGGGGTACCGTATAAAGATCAAAAAACAGCCCTATTGGAACCCATAGAATTGTATGCTTTGGCCTAAGGAATCTACCATCTGTTTTCAGACGGGTAATTTAAAGTGTGGGCGAGGCAACTCTATCCGGAGCTTACAGTGTCTTTTCAGCGGAACACCAATTGACACCCGTGAAAAAACTATTTCTCCTTACTGCCTTTTCCTTCGTTATATTTTCCTGCCGTAAAGCAGAGGCCCCGGAAAAATTCCGGGTAAGTTATAATCAAACGATAGAAACGTATTTCCTGGCGGAATTGCTGGCGGTACCTTACCGTAAGACCAATTCACAATGGGAGAATTACAAGCTTAATACCTGCCGGGCTTATCAACCTATGGTTAATATAGCCCTGGAGCGTTATAATGCACCCGAAAACCAAGGTTTTGCCAGGGCTACCGCCCGCTTTTGCGATACTCTGGTGTTCTATAACTATGGCAATGATATTATCATGCCTATCCTGATGCAATTACCGGAATTCGGAACCGGTCAAAAACCCGGATCGTTTGAATGGCCGGAATCGATATCTGTAGATCCGAAACAGAAGCAAGAACTTAAAAGTATTATTGCCGATTACCTGCTTCAACTACATGACTTTTATGAGATCCGGCAATTACAGAACTTCTACCGGGCGCATGCTGACTTTTACCAGGGGGCTATCCGGGAATTGGAATCCCACATACCAAAAGGGTTTACCAGGGCCATGGAAGACTATTATGGTGAGGAGCGGGTGGAATATGTGGCGATAGTCAGCCCGATGGAGATATGGCCTATAGAGGAGCACGAAGCACGTGGTATTGCCGCCCCGGTTACCACAAACGGCCAAACCGTGGTGTACGAGATCATGAGCCCCTATGTGGAGGTGCCTGTGCAGGATACCGGGAAATACCAACAGTATGGCTATGACTACGAATACACTGCGCGCTTTCTTACGGTGCATGAGTTTAGCCATTCCTTTGTAAACCCGGTATTATCACAATACAAGGAAAGGATTGATTCTTCAGCGTATTTGTTTACCGATCCATTGCGCGAAAAAATGGCCACCAAAGGGGTAGGTAACTGGTGGGGTTTTGTGGTGGAAAGTTGCGTGCGCCTGGGGGAGATACGCATTGCGGCCTTACAGGGGGATGAGGAGCGGGAACAAAAACTGCGTGAGTACCATACTGAGCAGGAGGGTTTTATTTTCCTGCCGGAGTTGGAAGCAAAGATCCTGAAATATGAAGCCAGGCGTGAAGAATATCCACAATGGAAGGACTTTTTCCCGGAGTTGTTGCAGGTGTTTGAAAGCAGTGATACGGCTACGGTAAATAGTCGCGTGAGGGCGTTGAAGGCGGGTTAAGTGCCTCCTTCGACTAGAATTGTGGTCATCCTGAGCGGATCGTATGTCGCCATAGCTTCAGCGATGGAACAGTCGAAGGATAGACCATAATAACTCTCTAACAAGCTTTGACTCCGCTCAGCCTAACAAAGTAATAATTCTACGTTAAACCTTTTGGGATAATTATCTCCACTTAATTCGTGAAAACAAAATTCGGGTCATGCTGAGCGGAGTCGAAGCGCGACCCACGGTTTTGTATATTCATGATATGAAAACCTACTGGGTGTACATGCTACGTTGTGCAGATCAATCCTATTATACCGGTATTACCAATGACCTGGAATTACGATGGGAACAACACCGGCAAGGAACTGATCCCAAAGCCTACACCTATTCCCGCAGACCCTTAGAACTGGTTTTTGCGGAAGTCTTTAATGATCCTCAACAAGCCATTGCCTGGGAAAAGAAGATCAAAGGTTGGACCCGTGCTAAGAAACAGGCTTTAATTGATAAGAATGGGGATAAGCTGAAAGATCTATCGGTTTGTAAAAATCAAACTCATTCCAGCAACCAAAACAAAGGGTCATCCTGATTTACTAATAAACAATAATTGTCACTCTGAGCGGAGTCGAAGAGCGACAGTTATGACTGAAAATTATCTCTCCAAGCCGGGCCTCCTTCGACTCCGCTCAGGATGACCCTGTGTTGGTGTAAAAAGTAAAACCCCGCACCAGGCGGGGTTTTAACGTTTATCTATCGGCTTCTTCAATTATTTCCTAATCTGCCCATCACCGTACACATAGTATTTGTTGGTCACCAGTTGCTTGAGGCCCAGGGGACCGCGGTGGTGCAGTTTGTCGGTACTGATGGCCAATTCGGCACCTACGCCCATCTGTCCACCATCGGTAAAGCGGGTGGAGGCGTTGCGGTATACCGCAGCACTGTCTACTTGTTCCATAAATTCCTGGGCCTCGTAGTTGTCCTGCGTCATAATGGTGGCCGAGTGTCCACCGGAATAATGGTTGATCTTTTCAATGGCATCGTGCAGGCCATCCGCGGCACCTAAACAAATCTTCATGGCGAGGAATTCCTCGTACCAGGTGTTTTCATCCGGGATGGACTTTTCATCCGATAAGGTTTTTTGTACGGTGTCATCCACCAATACCTCTACCTCATGCTCTTTCAGCATCTGGTTAAGGTCCTTCAGGTGCTGTTCGTAATCAGGTTGGTTCACATCCATCAGCACCTTATCCAGGGCGTTGCAACCGGAGATCTTATCCGTTTTGGCGTTGAGGATCACCTCTTTGGTCTTGTCCCAGTCCGCATTGGGGCTTACGTACAGGAAGTTATTTCCACGTCCGCTCACCAGCACTGCGCATTGAGCGTGTTCCTTCACAAAGCCGATCAGGCGTTCACCACCCCGGGGAACGATGAGGTCCAGCTTTTGGGTAGGGTTCCGCAGGAACTCCTGGGTTTCGGTACGGTTCATTTTCAGGAACTGTATCCAGTCTTTTTCCAGGCCGTGTTCCGCCAGGGCTTCGTGCCAGCATTTTACTAATATTTCGTTGCTGTGTACGGCTTCTTTACCGCCTTTCAGCAGGATCTTATTGTTGGCTTTAAAGGCCAGCACAGCCGCTTCAATGGTTACGTCCGGGCGCGATTCATAAATGATCATGATGGTGCCGAAGGGTGCCGTTTTATTAATGATCTCCAGGCCGTTCTCCAGCCTGCGGCTTTCCTTTTCCTTTCCTACGGGATCATCCTGCTCCATCACCTCCAGTACGGCCTGTATCATACCATCTACCTTGGCATCGTTCACCACCAGGCGGTCATACATGGCGCGGTCGGATTTATCAAAAGCGTCCAGGTCCTTTTTATTGGCGGCAATAATGTTCTGCCTTTCGCGGTCCAGGATATCCATCATGGACTGCAGTACTTTATTCTTTATGTCGGTTTGTATGAGTTTCATTTGTTTTTATAATTAGTTAGTAATTGGGCCGCCCTTCGATACACCCCGTTCCGGGGTACTCAGGGTGACCCCTGTTAGTAGTATGTCACTCTGAGCGGAGTCGAAGGGTGACACGATTTGGTGTTTCGCTTAATTCGTAACCATGGTGCCGATCTCCTTGCCGGCAACAATGTCCAGGATCACGTTCTCACGCTTACCATTGGTAATAAAGGTGGGAATCCCTTTGGCAGCCGTGCTTTTGGCTACTTCCAGCTTGGAGTCCATTCCACCACGACCTTCACCTTCACCTTTATCACTTTTCTGAATGTATTTTTCAACGTCCTGATCCACTTTAACGTGCGGGATCAGTTCGGTGCCTTCATCATCCGGGTGGCCGGTAAAAAGGCCATCGGTATCGGTGAGCAATATCATCATATCGGCATCGATCAGTTCCGCCACCAGGCTGGCCAGCTCGTCATTATCGGTAAACATGCTCATGCTCAATGAAACAGCATCATCCTCATTGGCAATGGGAATAATGCCTTCGGCCAGCAGGCCTTCGTAGCAGTTGATCATGTTCTCGCGGTGCTTACCGGGACTAAAATCCCGTTTGGTGGCCAGCACCTGTGCACAGCGCATCCCGTAATCGTGGAAAATGCTGTAGTAGTGGCGCATCATCCGCGGTTGTCCTACGGCCGAAAATATCTGCCTGCGTGTAGAACTATCCTTCGGGATACAATCCCCCAGGATCTCCTTTCCCGCAATAGCGGAACCGGAGGAAACCAATACGGTGAGGATATCTTCCTCGTACAGGGCAGCGATCTGGCGCACCAGCTCTTTCAGTATAGGCCCTACAATGCGATTGTCTTTATTGGTCATCACATTGGTACCTACTTTAATTACCACTCTCTTCTTGCGTACTTCTTCCCGTATTTCCATGGCTTATGAGTTTTGGTATTCCTTACCCAGCTCTACGGCACGCTTAAAGGCGGCATAGGCTGCGTCTTTAATAAGCTCCTTGATGTTGCTGTCGTCCATAGAGTCCAGCGCGGCACGGGTGGTACCACCTTTGGAGGCCACACGATCCATCCAGGTATTAGGATCCAGGTCGTTTTTATTGAAAAGCTCTACGGCTCCTTCAAAGGTCTGACCTACCAACACTTTGGAGTCGTGATCGGAGAAACCCATCTTCTGGGCCGCTTCTATCATGGACTGCATAAAGTAGAAGATGTAAGCCGGCCCACTTCCGGAAATTCCGGTGGAGGCGTCAATGTCATTCTCCGTATCCAGGCGAACGGATCTGCCAGTGGTATCCAGCAGGTTTTCCACGGTAAGCAGTTCCAGGCGCGAAACCTCATCCGAAGCGGTGTAGGAGGTCATTCCCTTACCCACTTGGGCGGGCAGGTTGGGCATAGCGCGGATCACGCGGGTAACGCCCAGACTTTCCTTAATAAAAGCTATGCTTACGCCCGCCATAATAGAGATGATGATCTGCTCATCATTCATCATGGGCTTCATCTGGGCAAACAGCTCTTCGGCATGATAGGGTTTTACGGCCACAAAAATGATGTCGGCCTTGGGCACGCAGGTGTCCAGTTCCTCATGTACATCAAAATGGCTGATTTTCTTTAATTGAGTTGTTTTATCGGGAGCGCTGTCCAGGATCATGAGATCCTTGGGTTTCAAAAATTCGGACTTGGAAACGGCCTGCGCATAGGTCAGACCCATGTTTCCGGCCCCGATGACCAGTACTTTCATGGTGGTTTAAATAAAATGGTTAATAATGGTCTGTAAAGGCGCAAGGACCATACAGAACCGCTTTTTTAAAAAACTAAATTTCAGGATTTTAGATTAAAACGCTGAATTTCAACGTTTTGTTCACAACGCAAGAAATTAACCCTAAGAAAGCTAACTGCCATGCTTGCACATTTTTATGCAGGAATGGCAGGATTCCAGGTTGTGAAAGGGCGAGTTATCCGTTTTGTTTAGTGGTGAATTGAACTTCCGGATCGGGGTTTTTTAAGGTCAGAAGATCATCCACATCCCCCAGCACTTCATCTACTAAACCATAGGATTTAGCTTCCAGGGCGTTCAGGAAACGATCGCGCACAAAGAACTCTTCGATCTCTTTCCAGCTATGGCCGGTACTGCGCCCCATGATGTGGAACAGCTGAGTTTGCAAACGCTCCTGTTCACGGGTGGCTATCCGTACATCTTCAGTATAGCCCCGGGCCCCGCCCCCGGTGGGATGCATGTGTACGGTAGCGTGTGAAAGGGCGTAACGTCTGCCTCTGGCACCACAGGTGAGCAGGGCGGTGGCCATGCTACCGGTAAACCCCATTGACAAGGTGGAAACAGGTGCTGAGATCATCCGCATGGTATCCAGAATGGCGAGCCCTGAGTACACTTGCCCGCCCGGGCTGTTAATGTAAAGGTCTATCTGGCGTTTGTTGTCCTGGCTGTTGAGGTACAGCAACTGGGCCACAATGAGGTTGGCCACCTGGTCGTCAATAGCGGTGCCCAGGAAAATAATGCGTTCCTTCAGGAGCAGGCTGTATATGTCAAAAGCTCTTTCACCGTGGCCACTGTTATCAAGGACCATGGGAACTAATGCGGATGCAGAAATCATGAAAGTAGATTTTAAGTTTTGGAGAAGATGGCTTTTATCTTTTTACGGAATCCACGGTAGGAGGGGGCGGTGAATACGTTTTGTTCAGCCATTCGTATTTTCTCCCGGATCTTTTCACGGCCGTACTCCTTTACCACCTGGTAGGTGAGTTGCTGGTTTTCCAGGTCTTCTCTGAGCGATGGATGCAGCAGCAGTTGAGCCTCCATAAGCACTCGCTCTTCTCCGCTACTGGTGCCGTTCAGGTAGTTCTCAATTTGGGCAATCTCACGCAAGGAAGTCCTCATACTGCAGTGATTTTTGTTGAACTTCAGAACGTACTTTCTCCAGGCATTTGAACTTTTGCACGGTGGCTGATCGCACGCTGGAATAACCAAATTCCTGTTGGATCTCCTGTATACTTTGCTTTTGATAGTAAAAGCCTTGCAAGAGGTCAAGACACTTTTGCCCGGCTGTTTGCAACAGCAACATGAGCTTATGCGCGGAAGGCTGTTCACTTTCTTCAGTAACCTTTGGTGCGTCCTGTAGAGGTGTATGGCGTGATGCGGTCCGGGTTTCCCGGTGCCAGAGGTGGCGACTGATACCGTAGAGATAAGCCTCCGGTGATCTTTCCGGTTTTTGCCCGGCTGTAAACACCTGCTCGTAATAGATGATCAGTGCATCCTGGAAAATATCCCGGGCCAGGTCCATATCACCGCCCATTTTTGCTACAAAGGCGGCTACGGCAGGGAAGGCTTTGGTATAAAGTTCTGTAAAATCAGGTTCTTGTGTTTTCATTTGGAGAGGCCTTTTCATAAATGTGTACTTTCTGAGGAAAAGATCACCCCGTGAAGGTAAAATTTTTGGAAGTAGACTTTAGAAATGGCGGATAGTAGCGTAACATACAGAGCCGGAACAATCATGAAGTTTGATTATGAGCATGATGGCTTTGTAGAAAAAGGGCACTTTTTTATTCTAGCCGAGGCTCATCGGCCCGGCATTGCTTTTCAACTTATATGCATTGAAGGTTATCATGCCGGAAGCCTTGAAGGGTATATCCGGCCGGAGGGTCCTGCTTCATATGCTATTACCAAAGCTCATTTGATCGAGGAACTGAAAAGAAACTTTCTCAATATTCTTTGGGAGAGTTTTACGATTTTACCAAAGGGATTTATTTCTTCTCCAATATCCTTATAGCCACCCCACCACCTTCCGCCAAATGCACTGGTAAAACCGTTTCGGAGCTTACTTCCATTTCCTCAATGGTGATATCCGTAGGGTTGTTGTCCCAATGCGCATTGGGACCGTCTTTATAGATCTGGGCGGTGTAGGTTTTACCGCTTTCCAGGAAGCTGAGGTTCAGCTCCAGGTCGCGGGCGTTCTCATCGGTGATGCTACCGATAAACCACTCACCACTTTGTTTAGCCTTACGGGCAAAGGTCACATAGTCGCCTACTTCCCCGTTCATGGCAAAGGAAGTATCCCAGTCTACCGCCACATCACGGATAAACTGGAAGGCCGGCTGATCGCGGTAATGTTCGGGCAGATCGGCTGCCATTTGTACCGGGCTGTAAATGACCACATACAGAGCAAGTTGCTGCGCCAAAGTGGTATTGATCTGGTTGCCTTCACGCCATTCATCCAGCTTGATCTGGAAAATACCGGGCGTAAAATCAAAAGGTCCGCCCAGCATACGGGTATAGGCCACGGTAGCCAGGTGTGAAGGCGGGTTACCTCCGTCTTTCCCCCAGGCGTTGAACTCCTGACCGCGCATACCTTCACGGGAAACCATGTTGGGATACGTTCTGCGCATCCCGGTAGCCTTGATAGGCTCGTGGGCATTCACCGCCACATCGTATTTAGCGGCCGTTTCGTATACGCGATTGTAATGGTTCACCATATACTGGCCGTGGTGGTATTCACCCTCGGTTTTAATGTGACCCACGTAACCGGTCTTTACCACGTGCAGGCCCAGGTCTTTCATATACTGGAAGGCACTGTCCAGCTGACGGTCATAGTTGGCCGGGTCCGCATAAGTCTCGTGGTGCATGATGATGTCCACGCCTTTTTCGCGGCCGTAGCGTACCACTTCTTCAATATCGTAATCCGGGTAAGGCTTGGTAAAACGGGCGTTCTTCCAGCCGTTCCAGCCTACGTTCCAGCCTTCCACCAATACCGCGCCTATACCGTTCTCTGCGGCAAAATCAATATACTCTTTCGCTCTTTCTGTGGTAGCTCCATGGCGACCGGTGCCCAGGTCCCAGGAGTTGATGTCCAGGTGCATGGCCCACCAGATACCCACGTATTTGGTCGGTTTAAACCAACTTACGTCACCCAGTTTATTGGGTTCGTTGAGGTTGAGTACGGTTTTGGAATCCAGCAGGTCCGTAGCTTTATCCGTAATGAGGATCACACGCCAGGGGGTGCTGAAGGGCAAAGCTACCTTGGCTTTGTAAGCAGCGCGATCCGAGCCTACCAGGCCACTGGTCATCTTCAGGTTTTCAGCATCTACACGCAGGGTCATATCACTGTAATTGACCAGGGTGGCTTCATGAAAAGCCAGGTAAACCCCATCTTCGGTTTTCATAGTTACCGGGGTGTTCATGGAGTTTTCGGGGATGAAGGTTTGCCCCAGGTTGGGGTGGTTGCGTTTGGAAATGGCGTCTACTGCACTGAATTTCGTTTCGTTGTAAGTGTGCTCGTAAATGTCCCAATCGCCCGGTGTCCACCAGGTGGTATGATCCCCGGTAAGTTTGAATTCGCTGTTTTCATCGGTGATCAGTAAAGTATCGGCATTATCCGTTTTGGCGAATTCGTATCGGAAAGCCATACCATCATCATAAGCCCGGAAGTATAATTTCATAGGTCGTCCGTCCTCACCTTTTTCCTTCAGCTCTACCTGTAGTTCATGATAGTGGTTGCGCACTTTTTTCTGCTCTCCCCAGGGCATTTCCCAGGTCTCGTCTTCTTCATTGGTTGAGATTTTTACCACTTTAAAATTACCGGTAATGGCCGGTGCATTTTCCAGCGTAAAGCCCAAAAGAGAAGTATCAATAACCGTTTTATCCTTGAAAGCCACACTGTAGCGGGGAGTGCCGTTTTCGGAAAGATCAAAGTATAATCTGAGCTTACCGGATGGGGAAGAAAGAGTTTCTGCTGCAGGCTTTTCAGGTGCGGGTTTACACGCAACTATAAGCAGGGCAATACAAAGGGATAGCGCTAGAGGCTTCATGTGGAAATTATTTACTGTAGATAGACTTGCGTTTGGCACGTTCAATATCCGCATGGAGCATAGCGGTGGTTACCGAGTCATTATCATGGTATTGCTCCCGCAGTTCCTTTAAACGCAGGTGCAGCTTTTCCTGCACATCCGCATACTCAGGGTTATCGTATTGGTTCTGCATTTCCTGCGGATCTTTTTCCAGGTCGTAGAGTTCCCATTCGTCAATATCGTAATAGAAATGAATGAGTTTATACCGATCCGTGCGTACTCCGTAATGGCGTTTCACCATGTGGAAACCGGGGTACTCGTAATAGTGATAGTACAGTGCATCGCGCCAGTCGTCCGCTTTTTCCGCAAAAACGGGTAAGAGGCTGCGGCCCTGCATATCTTCTGGAACTTGTATTCCGGCCGCATCCAGGAAGGTAGGCGCAAAGTCCAGGTTCTGCACCAGGTGATCATCTACCGTTCCGGCCTTGATCTTACCGGGCCAGCGCACAATCAAAGGTGTACGGAACGACTCTTCATACATAAAGCGTTTGTCAAACCAGCCGTGCTCGCCCAGGTAAAAGCCCTGGTCTGAAGTATATACCACAATGGTATTCTCCGCCAAACCGGTACTGTCCAGGTAAGCCATCAGGCGCCCTACGTTGTCATCCACCGAGCGGATGGTGCCCAGGTAATCCTGCATATAGCGCTGGTATTTCCATTTGGTCAATTCTTTGCCCTGTGGAGCCAGCTTTTCAAAATCTTCGTTGATAGGGCCATAGTACTTATCCCATTGGGCTTTTTCCTCGGCACTCAGGCGGTTGTATTGCTCCAGGTGGATGCGCTGGTACCAGTTCATGAAGGATTTATAGCCCAGTTTATTCACTATGTCCGGGTGAATCTTATTGTCACTGCTCAACGCCATGTGCGTATGGATGGTCATTTCCGTTTCCTTAGCGGCACGGCCACGTCCTTTGTAATCATCAAAAAGAGTGGCAGGCTCCGGGAATTCCCGGCTGGTGAACTCTTCAATGTCCGGCAGGTTGGGCCACCATTCGCGGTGCGGAGCCTTATGCTGGTACATCAGCAAAAAAGGCTGATTACCCTGGCGAACGGAATCCAGCCACTGCATGGAAATGTCGGTCACCACATCGGTAACATAGCCTTGCTCCTTAACCATACCGTTCTTGGTACGGAACTCCGGATGGTAGTACTGTCCCTGGTCCGGGAGCACTTTCCAGTAATCAAAGCCTGTGGGTTGGGTCTTGAGGTGCCATTTACCGATAACCGCGGTTTTATAACCCTCTTTCTGTAACAGCTTTGGAAAGGTTACCTGGGTGCTGTCAAAAGTATCCAGGTTGTCCTTAAGGCCGTTCACATGGCTGAACTTGCCAGTTAAGGCTACTGCACGGCTGGGGGCGCAAATGGAGTTGGTTACAAAACCACGCTGGAACAGCATACCCTGGTGAGCCAGCTTGTCAATATTCGGAGTTTCGATCAGCTTATCATTATAGGCGCTGATGGCCTGGTAAGCGTGATCATCGGTCATGATGAAAATGATGTTGGGCTTTTGGCTTTCGGCTGGTTTTTCATCAGCCACCGGTGGCTCGGGATTGGCACAGGAAACGGCCAAAGCAGCAAAGGCCGGGAACATCCATGTTTTTCTCATGAGAACGTAACTTTAAAATTAATCTTCTGCTTCGGGTACCGCCAGAAGGTTTTCCATCTCCTCCAGGGTTTTACCCTTGGTTTCCGGAACTACTCTCCACGCAAAAAGGATGGTAACCACACATAGTGCGGCAAAGACGAAATAGGGCAATGCTCCGTTAAAGGCAGTGTCGTTGATCTCACTTCCCACAATAAGCGGGAAAGTATTGGCTACAATGGCATTAAACAGCCACTGTGCACCTACCGCAATGGACATGGCGGCACTACGTACTTTGTTAGGGAAGATCTCGGAGAGCAATACCCAGGTTACGGGCCCCATGGAAAGGGCAAAAGAACCGATGAACACCAGGATACCCACCAGGGAAATCACACCCATCCTGTCAAAATAAATGGAAATACCCAGAGTGGCTAAACCGAGTAGCATACCGGTGGTTCCGGCAATGAGCAGGGGCTTGCGCCCCCATTTGTCCACCTGGTAAATGGCCACAAAGGTGAAGATGAGGTTTACGGCTCCCAGCAGCACTTGTTGCTTAAGCGCATCTTCCGGTCCATAGCCCAGTGCATTACTGAATATCTCGGCTCCGTAGTACAGGATGGCGTTGATACCGGTTACTTGTTGCAGGATGGACAGGGTGATACCGATGAGCAGGATCTTACGCACACTTTTGGAGAAGACGGAAACCTTCTCCAGTTCTTTCTTTTCGTGGAGGGATTCACGAATCTCGTTGTATTCCCTTTCGGCTTCAGCCTCACTTACCGTAATACGGGCCAGTACTTTCTGAGCTGCGGCATCACGGCCTTTCATCATCAGCCAGCGGGGGGAGTTGGGCACAAAGAACAAGAGGATAAAGAACAACAGGGCTGGGATCAGCTCGGACCAGAACATGATGCGCCAGCCTTCCTCAACATTATAGGTATGTATGGCCTCCAACTGTTCGGGAGTGAGTTCGGTGGTATTTCCTCCACCAATAAAATAAGTAGCTACAAACACCAGGAAAAACCCGAGTACGATGGCTAATTGGTAATAGGATACCAGTTTACCACGGCTTTTTGGGGGTGCGATCTCGGCAATGTACATGGGAGCGGTCATGGAAGCTATACCTACACCGATACCACCAATGAGGCGATAAATAACCAGCTCGGTGAGCGTGTCGGGTATCCCGGAGCCGTATGCAGAAATGGCAAACAGCAATCCTGAAAAGATCAGGGCGTTCTTTCGGCTGAAGGTAGAGGCGATATAACCGGCTGCCAAAGCACCGATCAAGCAGCCGTAAAGGGCGCTGCTTACCGCCCAACCCTGCTGGGCCTTGGTAAATTCAAAGAATTCCGTGAAATAAAGCTGAGAACCACCAATTACACCGGTGTCGTATCCAAAAAGGAAACCTCCCAATGTTGCCACAGCCGTGGCGGCCAGTATGTAACGTGAAGACTTGCTGGCCGAAGCTTGAACATTTGTCATATACAGTTCCGTGTTAGTTTGAGTGCAGGATAATTGTTATTGTACTTAGTACACTTAGTTTAGTGCAAGCTAATCTATGAAATTAGTTTTAGTAGCCTGCCACGCCCTCTAAAATAGAGGAATATTACAGTTTTAAAAGCCGGTCACCGAAACAAAAGGGTTGCATAGAGGTGTTATGAAGCTACTTAAACCTTTACGGAATGTCCGGTCAAACCGCTCCTAAATTATCCTTACTGGTACTTACAGCGCTGGGTATTGTGTACGGGGATATTGGTACCAGCCCGCTGTATGCCGTGCGCGAATGCTTCCTTACACTGGGAGGGCTGGAGGTTGGTGATGCGAACATTTACGGAGTGGTGTCCCTCATTTTCTGGTCCCTCCTACTGGTCATTTCCATCAAGTACCTGGTTTTTGTGATGCGGGCGGATAATAAAGGAGAGGGAGGCATCCTGGCCCTTATGCACCTGGTGGTGGAACACTTTAAAGGCCGGAAGCTGACTCTTATCATCCTGCTGGGTTTGTTCGGGGCGGCCCTACTGTATGGTGACGGGATGATCACTCCAGCTATTTCGGTATTAAGTGCCGTGGAGGGGCTCAAGGTAGCCACCCCGGTTTTTGAACCCTATATCATTTCCATTACCCTGGTCATTCTCTTTGGTTTGTTCTGGTTCCAGAAACGGGGTACCCAGGGGGTAGGCCGCATCTTCGGACCTATTATGCTGGTATGGTTTGGCTACCTGGGCCTTTTAGGTGTAGTGTCCATTATGGATTCTCCACAGATACTTCACGCCCTGAATCCCTGGTACAGCATCCAATTCTTTATGGACCACGGTTGGCATGGTGTGTTGGTGTTGGGGTCGGTTTTTTTGGTGGTTACCGGTGGCGAAGCGCTGTACGCGGATATGGGTCATTTTTCCAAACGCTCCATTCGCATAGGCTGGTTTGTGTTGGTGCTGCCCGCCCTGGTGCTCAACTACTTTGGTCAGGGAGCGCTTTTGTTGCGCAGCCCGGAAGCTATTGACAACCCTTTTTACCGCATGGCCCCGGAATGGGCCTTATACCCCAGCGTGGTGTTGGCTACTATAGCTACCATTATTGCCTCACAGGCTATTATATCCGGGGTTTTCTCGTTGACGTACCAAGCGGTGAACCTGGGTTATTTTCCCCGTTTTTCCATCGTGCATACTTCTGCGCAGGAGCGCGGACAGGTATATATACCTTCCATGAACTGGATGTTGTTTGTGGCTACGGCCTTCCTGGTGCTGGGCTTCAAGACTTCTTCCAACCTGGCCTCGGCCTATGGGGTGGCCGTATCCACTACTATGGTCATTACTACTCTACTGGCATTTGCGGCCATGATCCGGATCTGGAAATGGAAAGTATGGCAGGCGGCAACGCTGAGTGTATTCTTCCTGATCATGGATCTGGCGTTCTTCGGTGCCAATATTTTCAAGATAGCGGATGGCGGATGGTTCCCGCTATTGATCGCTGTGTTGGTTTACGGAGTAATGTCCACCTGGCGCAAGGGCAAAAAAATCCTCAGCGAACGGATACAGGCCAGTGAGTCGCCTGGTTTTGATAAGTGGGACGAGATCAACCTGGGGGTTAAGCACGTGATCGAAGGTACGGCTATTTACTTTTCCGCTACGCTGGACCGAATCCCACCCCCTCTGCTCCTGAATTTCAGGTATAACCGGGTGCTTCATGAAAGAGTAATCATCCTTTCCGTAAGGCGCAGGAATATTCCCCATATTGATTTTAACGACTTACTGGAACTTGAAGAATTGCGGGACCATGTGTATCTCGCTAAGGCCAATTACGGCTTTAAGGATGTGGTGAGCGTAAACCGCCTGATACCCTTGCTGCATAAAAAGATTAAGGGTTTTGACCCGGATAATGTGACCTATGTGGTGGGCACCAAGGATGTAATACCGCGTGATAATAAGCAGATGTGGAAGTGGCGTAAGGCCCTTTTTGTGTTCCTGCAGCGCAATGATGCTTCGGCTACCGGCTTCTTCCAGATACCACCTAATAAAGTGATCGAGATCGGTTCGCAGATGGGGTTTTAGTTTGATAATTAGTGATTTATACATTCTGAAAACCTGTGTATCTCTGGAAAATACTTTTGTGAAAAATAAATTTCACAATTATGTATAATGAGAAACTATATGATGATTTAATAGAGGGTTTTAATCAGAAAGTGAAAAGCGATGTGTTTTTAAAGCATAGAGGGTTTAATTCCTTTAAAGAATTGGCCATTATAAATTTTGAAATGTCATTGGAGAACATTCAACAGAGAAAGAGGGTTGGGCGCTACTATGTTGATACTAAGGAAAAAACCTTCCTCCACTTTACGTCTTTGGAAGCTTTGATGTCAATCGTTAACGAGCGAAGCTTAAGAATGTATAATCTATTAGGAGTTAACGATCAGGAAGAATATAAATACTCTGCTGAGGGATTCAATAAATATTTGCGACATGATGTAGACTGGGTTAAAGAACATTCTTTTAGCCTAAGCTTAACGGATCACGAAAATCTGGAATCGGAGCATTTCTGGAACTCAGAATATTCAAGTAACGGAAAAGGGGTTGCCATTGAACTGAGCTTTCAGAATGAACAGAAAGATTGGGAAGCGTTTGATATATCACCGGTTTATTACGAAAAGAACCCTGATACCAGGGTTTGGTTGGAAGAGCTTGATAAAATCTCTAAGGTTAAGGAAGTTTTAGGCGTTCAGTTTGACCCTTCTACAGTTTTTGGTTTTCATAAGGTTGATTCAGGAAAGTGGAATAATGAGAAGGAGGTTAGACTTTATACAGCATTTCCACTAAGTGGAAGAAAGGAGTTTAAAGACCGTCATGAGTGGATTTGTTACGATCCGTACTCATTCGATAGAAGTGTTCAATATCTTCCTCTGCCACTGTATGTCTCGCCTGACCTGGATGAAACCTTGAAGGATGTTTGTGCAAATCCTAGGATTCCAGGTTTTCCTGTACCTAAAATTGAAGCAGTACACTTTAAAAGTGACAATTTGAAGATATGGGATTATAAAGATCAAATCAAAGCATATATTTCTAAACGCCTTGGTTATTGGATTGACTTAGAGCCTGTATATTTCGATAGGAGTTGAATTTTTCAAGCCTTCACGTATTGCCTTATCTTTACCCACCTCAAAATTTCAGACATACCATGCAGTATATACAGAACTACGTACTCGGTGAATGGGTAAATGGCAAAGGCGAAGAGCTGATTGCTAAAGATGCCGTTACCGGTGATGATATAGGAATTGTTTCCAGTGCCGGACTGGATTACGAAGCTATTCTCCAATACGGTCGTGAAAAGGGTGGAAAAGCCCTGCGCAAAATGACCTTCCAGGAAAGAGGACGAATGCTCAAAGCCCTGGCTTTGCACCTGTTTGAGATCAAGAACCAGTTTTACGAAACCAGCTTCCGCACCGGGGCTACCAAAATTGACAGCTGGGTAGATATTGAAGGCGGTATCGGCAACCTTTTTGCCAACGCCTCCCTGCGCAGGCAGTTCCCAGACTTACCGTATTACGTGGATGGACAGCCGGCCGCCCTTTCCAAAGAAGGAACTTTTATCGGTCACCACATCATGGTACCCAAACGGGGTGTGGCAGTGCACATCAACGCCTTTAACTTCCCGGTATGGGGAATGCTGGAAAAAATTGCCGTAAACCTGATGGCGGGCGTTCCAGCCGTGGTAAAGCCCTCGGAATACACGTCCTTCCTCACCGAACATGCGGTAAAAGCTATTATTGACTCCAAAATATTACCGGAAGGTTCCCTGCAACTTGTTTCCGGTTTAGGGCGCGGGATCATTGATCACGTTCAAACCGGGGATACCGTAACCTTTACTGGCTCGGCTGCTACCGGTAAAAAACTGCAGGCGCTCCCGCATATTATTGATCGCTCCATAACTTTTAACCTGGAAGCTGATTCGTTGAACGCAGCCGTTCTGGGCCCGGATGTGGAACCCGGTATGCCGGAATTCGACATCTTCATCAAAGAGGTACAACGTGAGATCACCACCAAAGCCGGGCAAAAGTGTACCGCTGTACGCCGAATACTGGTTCCTGAAAATCGAATAGATGCGGTACAGGAGGCACTTACCGACCGTTTGAAGAAAACCGTGATTGGTGACCCCCGCAATAAGGAAGTACGCATGGGTGCATTGGCATCCCAAATACAGGTGGAGCGCCTCATGGAAAATGTGGAGCGCCTCAAAAAACAACAGGAAGTGGTATACGGGGATATCCGCGACTATGAGCTGGTAGGGGGTAACAAGGAAAAAGGAGCTTTTGCGGCTCCCGTACTTTTCCGCAACAACGACCCCTTTAAAAACACCGATGTACACGAAGTAGAATGCTTCGGACCGGTATCCAGCCTCATGCCGTATAAAGGCCTGGAAGAGGCCGTTGAAATTGCCAACATGGGCAAGGGATCTTTGGTTTCTTCCATCATTACGGCTGATGATAAGATAGGGCGTGAATTTGTAGTGGAGGCGGCCCACATGCACGGTCGCATTCTGGTGCTCAACGCCAAATCGGCTAAGGAAAGTACCGGGCACGGCTCCCCTATGCCGCTGCTGACCCACGGAGGCCCCGGACGTGCCGGAGGCGGGGAAGAAATGGGTGGTAAGCGTGGTATTTTGCACTATCTGCAACGTACAGCTATCCAGGGCCACCCGGATACTATTACTGAAATCACCCAGGTGTACCAGCCCGGAGCATCCCGCCCGGAAGTGGAAAAACACTTGTTCCGCCAGCATTTTGAAGAGCTTAAGGTGGGCGATACCGTGTATACCCATAAGCATACGGTTACGGATGCGGACATTGCGAGCTTTGCGCAGGTGAGTGGTGATAATTTCTACGCCCACGTAGATGCTACTTCATTGGAAGGGACCATCTTTGAAGGCAAGGTGGCACACGGCTACTATGTGCTGTCCAAGGCAGCGGGAATGTTTGTAGATCCCCGCAAAGGGCCGGTACTGCTGAATTATGGGATTGATGAATGCCGTTTTACCAAACCGGTTTATCCCGGGATGACCATTGGTGTGAAATTCACCGTGAAGGAGAAGATAGACCAGGAGAAAAAGAGCGAGGACGACATTGCCAAGGGCATTGTAAAATTCAACGTGGACGTATACGATGAGGAAGGCGAAACCGTAGCCCTGGCCACCATTTTGACCATGGTTAAAAAACTGGATCAGGAATAATGCTTACCTACTGGAAAAACGGGCAAGCTCCCTCCGCACCTTTCTTTGCCGTGATCTTTGTGTCCAAAAAAACCGATGAACTGGAGGGTTATGCGGCTATGGACGACCTATTGATGAACGAAGCACAGAAGCAAATGGGCTTTTTGGGTTACAGTTCCGTATCTAATAGTGAGGGAGGTATCTTCATTAGCTACTGGGCCAGCCGTGAAGCCATTGATATATGGCGTAAACACACGGATCACCAGGTAGCCAAACAGAAGGCTCCCCGGCAATGGTATCAATATTACCTGAGTATTATTAGCGAGGTGAGCAGTGTCCGTGAGTTTCATAAAAACATACAAGCGATGGCGGAGTAGGCAGTTTTTAGGACTGCTGGCCATACTATTGGCAGGATGTTCCTGTTCTAAAAAGGACGGGGCCAAAGCCCTTATAGCCCCGGGGCCTGTGACAGATTCCATATTGGAAGTTATGGACTCCGTTGCCGATCCTGTTGATACCCTGGGAGGACCCTTGGATACGGTTCTTCTCCAGCATAATTTTCTCACCTACCTCATAAAATCCGGTGAGCACTATTCTGATCGTGAAGGCATAGCCTTGCTTCCGCACGACTCCGTTGCTATAAAGGTGATTTTTGACAGCTCAGCGGTGTACCAAACCAAACAGGCCGCCAATCAGAAAGACTGGAACAAACTGATCGGCTTTTCCGATTGCAGTACCCATCACCATACCAACAGCATACGGGCCGTTTGGCGCTATAATCAGGAGCGGGGCATTCAACTGGGTGCCTATTGGTATAAAAACGGTCAGCGGTATGGGAAGGAACTGAAAACAGTGCAGATTTTTGATACAGTAAACGTGGTGGTTACCGCCAAAGATTCTCTTTATACCGTTCGAGTTGATGATATGCTTTTTACCGAAGCCCGGGATTGTAACTCCTCAGCTTTCCGCTACTGGTTATTCCCCTATTTTGGTGGGGATGAAGCGGCTCCGCAGGATATTACCATCCGCCTGGCCCATATCTATCCGATAAGGCAATAGCTGAACAATAAGGCCGGCAGATTTGATACATCTGTATCAGTTTTGTTCCGTTTATGGCCTTACTTATCTTTTATTTACTTCTTGCCCTGGTAATATCCTTCTTCTGTTCTATACTGGAAGCGGTATTGCTGAGCATTACCCCCAGCTTTATTGAAATACAACTTCAGAAAAAGAAAAAATGGGCGCACAAACTTTTCCATTTTAAATCCAATATTGATCGCCCTCTATCGGCTATCCTGTCGCTCAACACCATTTCTCATACGGTGGGTGCCGCAGGAGTGGGCGCCCAGGCGGGTGTTGTTTTTCAAAATGTTTCCGTAGGTATCATCTCGGGAGCTCTTACCCTTTTGATCCTTGTTTTTTCGGAGATCATACCCAAAACCTTAGGTGCGGAGTATTGGCGTAACCTGGCTTACCTTACCACACGCAGCCTCTCTGTACTTACCGTTTTAATGTTTCCCCTGGTGTGGTTGTCACAGTGGCTCACCCGCCTTTTCAAGAAATCAGATGAACCTTCTGTGGAGCGCAATGAGGTGATAGCCCTGGCGGAAGTAGGCCGTAAAGAAGGTGTCTTCACCGTGGAGGAAGCGGCCATCCTCAAAAACCTGGTAAACCTGCGCAAAACTTCGGTGAGGGATATTATGACCCCACGCACCATGATGGTAGTGGCCAATGAAAAAATGCCTATTGTAGAGTTCTTTAAGGACGACTCCTTTGACCAGATCTCACGTGTACCGCTTTATACCGAGTCTAAAGATGACATTAACGGCTTCATCCACAAGAATGATGTAATGCTCAACCTCTCCAAGGAGGAAAAGAATATGCTGCTTTGTGATATCAGGCGCGAACTTCCCGTGGTCAATGAGGATAAAAGCATTTACGATCTCTACAATTTCATGATCAAGCATCGCCACCATATAGTGCTGGTAAAAGGTGAGTATGGCGGCACGGCCGGTGTGGTTACCATGGAGGATGTGCTGGAAACCCTGCTTGGTTTTGAGATAGTGGATGAGTTTGACAAAACTTCTGACCTGCAGGAACACGCCCGTAAGAGCTGGCGTGAAAAAGCCAGGCGCCTGGGGCTTTTCGGTTCTGGTTCCAAAAACCGTTCGTCATCTTAATACTTATCCGTTACTTTTGAGCCGCAAAACCTCTCATTATGACTGATGCTATACAACAAGGCGATGTGAGCCTGAAACTGAAAGACGAAGTAGGCTACATAGAGTTCTTTCACCCCCTTAGCAATTCACTGCCCGGCAGGGTTTTGGCCAAACTGGCTGATACCATCACACAGGCCGGTAAGGATGATGCCGTAAAGGTGATTGTATTGCAATCAGCCGGAGAACGTGCTTTTTGTGCCGGAGCGTCCTTTGATGAGCTAATCTCTATTAATGACCTGGATACCGGGAAGAAATTCTTCAGCGGTTTTGCCAATGTGATCAACGCCATGCGCAAATGCCCCAAGCTTATCATTGGGCGTGTGCAGGGTAAGGCCGTTGGTGGCGGTGTGGGCCTGGCCTCCTCGGTAGACTATTGTTTTGCCACTAAATATGCCGATGTGAAACTCTCGGAGCTGGCAGTGGGTATCGGGCCTTTTGTGGTAGGTCCTGCCGTGGAACGCAAACTGGGCTTAAGCGGCATGAGCGATCTGGCTATCAACGCCACAGAATGGCGCAGTGCGGCCTGGGCTCATGAAAGGGGTTTGTACAACGATATTTTTGATACTGCGGCAGATATGGATGCCGCCATCGCAGCCTTGGTGAAAAAGCTGAGATCCTCTAATCCCGAAGCCATGAAACTGTTGAAGGAAGTCTTCTGGAAAGGCACCGAAGACTGGGATGAACTGCTGGCGCAACGCGCGGCTATGAGCGGTAAACTCGTTCTTTCGGACTTCACTAAAAACGCTATCGAAAAATTCAAGCAGAAGTAAAAAGAGCGATACTTCGGTAAAAAGAATACGTAACTCTACGTATAGATCAGACTGGAAAGGGGTCTTATCTTGTGAGGTCCAAAACTGCAACCGCTACAGCTTGAAGCACAGGATCCTTATCACCATTGTATGCTTATTGGGGACGGGAGCAATCTTTGCGGGGACTATTGATTCCCTGAAAAGCGCCTTGCTCAATCCCTCTAATTCCGATTCTCTTAACGGCTATATCCATATGAAGCTGGGTTGGCAATACTACCCGGATGGCGGTAATGATAGTGCCGGAGCCTTTCATTACCGTCAATGCCTTAAACTCTCCGATAACCCCAGGCATCTTGGGCGTAGTGCCTTCTTCATGAATATGATCCATGAAAGGTCTATGGATTCAGCCATTCATTACTTTAAAATAGCTGAAGCATACCAGGAGCAAACGCAGGATACGGCTTACCTCTTCCACCTTTATCGCAACGTAAGCCTGGTTTACCAGGACCACGGTTATTTTCAGTCTGCCGTTGATAATCTGTTAAAAGCCCTGAGCCTGGCGGAAGCCAAAGAAGATCAAGAGCAACTGGCCGATACCTATATAACCTTATCGAACTTGTTCCACGATTTTGAGGATTTTGAGGAAGGGAAGAAGTATGCGCGCTACGCCATGGAGCTTACCCGTTCATTACCTCCGGAATACTGGCCTTATCAACGTGATGCGCTGAATGTTATGGCCATCAATTTTGATGATAACCAGGAGTTTGACTCTGCCCTTTACTACCACAAACTTACAGAGAACCTGATCCTGGAAAATAATAGCCAGGCCACTCTTGACCGTACCTTGAATAACATTGGTAATACTCTGAAGAAAATGGGAAGGGTGGGTCCTGCGCTAACCTACTTTCTTAGGTCGTATGATATCATTAAGCAGATTGATAGCCCCATAATCCATTACCACAAGGCCACGGTTTTTACCAACCTGGCGGATATAGCCTCTCTACAGGGAAGGCAAAATGCCGCTTATATGTATCTGGATAGTGCTGAGAACAACGCATTAACCAGTGATAATTATGAAAAAATAAGGGACTTGTACCAGATGAAGTACCTGGTAAATAAGCGTTTTGGCCAAACAGAGGCTGCCCTGACTAACCTTGAAAAGCATTTGCGACTGCGGGATTCAGTGCTGGATGAGCGTAATGCCCGCCTGGTTAAAGACCTTGAAGTGGCCTATCGCACCGAAAAGAAAGAAAAGGAAAATGCGAAGTTGCAAGCGGTAACAGCAGAGCAGGATCTGGCGCTCAACGCGGCCCGGAACCGAATGCTGTTCATAGCCTTAACAGCGGGATTGCTCCTGCTTTTGGCGGGCTTTGGTTATAATGGGTTACGGCTTAAACGAAAGGCTGAGAAGGCAGCTGCTGAAGAAGAATTACAGAAGATCCGGTTTCAATCCGTAATTGAAACGGAGGAGCGTGAGCGTATGCGTATTGCCCAGGACCTTCATGATGGTCTGGGACAGATATTGGCTACGGCCAAACTTAACGTGGCCAGCCTGGAAGGAGATCAAAAGGGAAATGAAGAAGAAGAGCTGATTACCCGCTCCATGCACCTGCTTGATGAATCTATAACCGAGCTGAGGGCTATCTCGCACGCTATGATGCCGGAGGTACTGCGTCATAAAGGCTTGCAGCCTGCCCTCCATGAACTGGCCGAGAACATCAACCTTTCCATGCAGGTACAAGTGTTGCTGCAGGCCGATGAAGAAGTTTTTGAAAGGGATAAAACACGTCAATCCTCCCTGTACCGGGTTATCCAGGAAGTCATCAACAATATGTTGAAACACTCCGGGGCCACGCGTATCCACTTGCTGCTCAGAAGAGCAGGGGCCGGTGTAGAGCTTAGTATTTCGGATAACGGAAAAGGCTTTGATACTGCATCCATCGAAAAGGGGAGGGGCCTGGGCTGGTCCAATATTTTTTCAAGGATTCGCCTGATGAACGGTACCGTAGATGTTAAAAGCTCACCCTCCGGTACCACCGTTTACATCAAGATTCCTTTGGAAGAGGTTTGAATTTGGGAGGGTGATCCCGAAATTTGTACTTTTAAAGTCCCTAACACCATTTACGCAGGCTGAAATGGATGCTGAAGAGCATGTCAATATTCTCATTGTGGATGACCATCAAATGTTCATTGATGGCATACGTTCCCTTTTGCGCAAATTCAAGCGCTTCAATATCATAGAAGAAGCCAGCTCCGGGCGTCAGGCAATAGAGATCCTTCAGCAGAGAGATGATATCGACCTGGTGATGACGGATATCAGCATGCCCGAAATGAACGGGGTGGAACTGGTCAAAGCCATCAAAAGTAATTACCCGGAGATCAAGGTCCTGGTGTTGAGCATGTATAATGAAAAGGATGCCGTAGACGAGATTATCATGGCTGAAGCCGAAGGTTATATCCTTAAAAATACCGGGAAGCAGGAGCTGGCAGATGCCCTGGATAAGATCGTGGATGGAGGAACCCACTACAGCTCGCAGGTGATCAATACCATGTTCAGCAAGGTGCGGGAAGAGCGTGCCATACGCGCCAATCTACAAGACCTTTCGGAACGGGAGATCGAGGTGTTGAAGCTCATTACCGAGGAGCTCAGCAGCCAGGAGATCGGAGATAAACTGTTTATCAGCAAACGAACCGTGGACAGTCACCGTAAAAACCTGCTGCAAAAAACCAATACTAAAACGGTGGTGGGCCTCATCAAGTTTGCCTACCAGAACCAGGTGGTAGAGGTAGTAAAAGAGTAAGCATTTATACGATTCGTAAACCCTCCCCTGTCTAAACCGTTAATGCCATAACTTTGTCTTAAAATCCATACTTACGCTAAAATCCATGAAAAAAATCGTACGCACGGTAGTATTACTTTTTGTTTCAACCCTAACCTTTGCTCAAACTCCTGCTGCCGTTAATCCCGCAGATACAGCCTGGAAATCCGGGGCTCAATTCAACATTCAGCTCAACCAGGCTTCCTACAGCAACTGGCAGGCGGGAGGAGTAAATTCCGTGGCCGGTAATGTGCTTTTCAATGCTTTTGCGGATTATGATAAAGGTGGCAAGTGGGCCTGGTTCAATAGTGTGAATATGGCCTATGGTCTTAACTTCCAGGATACCCTCTTCAGCAAGACCGATGACCGCTTTGAGTTTGAATCACGGCTGGACCGCAAGCTCAGTAAAAAATGGAATGTCAGTGCCCTTTTGAATTTCCGAACCCAGTTCAGCAATGGTTATGAAACCCCGGGACTGCGGGAAGATACTACCAAAATATCCGGCTTCCTGGCCCCGGCTTATACCCTGTTTGGTTTGGGTTTTACGTATAAGCCCAATAAAAAATTCAGCGCCTTCATCTCTCCGGTCACTCTTAAAATAACCTCGGTATACGATGACCGGCTGGCCGGCATGGGAGCCTTTGGAGTAGATACCGGAAGTAACAATCGCGTGGAAGTGGGTGGTTATGTTAACCTGGGGTTCAAAACCCCGCTGGGTAAAAATATTGAGCTGCAATCCAAATTGGACCTATACTCCAACTACCTGGACGGCAATTATAAATTTGTGGATGTGAACGGTGAGATGATCATTTTTATGAAGGTGAACGATTACATCTCCGCCAGTTTGACGCTGAACGTGATCTATGATCACGACATCCTGATTGATACCAATAAGGATGGCACGCCTGATGGGCCCCGCACCCAATTCAGAGAGGTGCTGGGGGTGGGTTTTGCCTACAACTTCGGGGATAAACGTAAGCAACAGTAAGGGCTATCCGGCTCCAGCTTGTTTTCAGACCATACTGTCGGCCAGGAAATTCTGTACACCCTGTGAGGCTTTATAGTAACTCATAGAGAGGTCCATGAGGTCATCCCGGAGGATGGTCTCAGGCTCCAGTTCCGTCATATAGTACATCTGCTTTTTATAGATCAGGGGTTCAATGACCGCTGCCTCCTGCAGTTCTTTGGGCAGTCGTTTGTTTTCCTCGCCCTTTAGTTCCGTAAAGTGCTTTTTAAAAGCCGGATCGTTCAATATGCGCTGAAAATCCTTGGGATTGGAAGCAATATAGAAACGCGTACGGGCCAGCTTTTCAGGGGTCATGAAATAGGCACCACCGCCAAACATGGTGTGTTCCGGACCAAAACTCAGGTAAAACCCTGGTACAGAATGATCCTTTCGGCCGGCCGGAGAAATAACCGCTGACCGATCCAATTTGTAAGGGTCTTTATTAGGAGAAAACCGGATATCGCGATTGATGCGGAAAGTAGCATCTTTCGCCTCGATAAGCACCCGGTTGTCCAGCTTCCGGATGTTCAGGATGAGGTCGCCCACAAAATGGTCAAAAGGCTCCTTTACGGATGCTTTGTAGCGTCTGCGGTTTTCATCAAACCATTCCTTGTTATTGTTGGCAGCCAGCTCTTTGAAGAAGTCCAGGAAGTCTTCAGTAAAGTATTGCATATACTTGGTTTTAAAGATTGAAAATTAAGTAAAAATCCCTACTCAACCGATTGCTCAGGAGTTTACGATATTTGCACACCTCTCAACAAAAAAACGAGTAGAATGCAGGCAGAGAAGCAGGCTACCAGCCCTGAAATAGCAAAGGAAACCCTGGAAAAGGCGTACCGCCTGATGACGACCGCCAAATCCATGGCAGATCTGTATGAAGCCAACCGCCAGGTAACGTCTAAATACGTACACGCTACCTCACGTGGCCATGAAGCTATTCAGCTGGCGTGTGCCTTACAGCTCAATCCTCAGGATTTTGTTTCGCCCTATTACCGGGATGATTCCATACTGTTGGGTATCGGCATGACGCCCTATGACTGTATGCTACAGTTACTGGCTAAGCGTGATGATCCTTTCAGCGGAGGCCGTACATATTACTCGCATCCCAGTCTGAATGACCCGGATAAGCCAAAGATCCCGCATCAGTCATCGGCTACCGGAATGCAGGTGATCCCCGCTACGGGGGTAGCTATGGGTATTCGTTATCGCGAATTGCACCAAATGGATGAAGAGGGTGAGGAAAAACCGGTAGTAGTATGCTCCATCGGTGATGCAGCCATGACTGAAGGTGAGGTAGCCGAAGCTATGCAGATGGCTGCCCTGAAACAATTGCCTATCATTTACCTGGTGCAGGACAATGAGTGGGATATCTCCGCCAGTGCAGACGAGATCAGGGCGCAGAATGCTGCGGAATATGCCGAAGGTTTTAAAGGCATAGAGGTGCGTAGCATTGACGGAAGTGTATTTGAGGAAAGCTACAATACCCTGAAGGAAGTGCTGGAAACAGTACGTAAGGAGCGAAGGCCTTTCCTGGTGCATGCCCGGGTGCCCTTGCTCAACCATCATACCTCTGGTGTGCGTAAAGAGCGTTATCGCGATGATCTTGAAGAACACGCTCTTCGTGACCCGTTGCCTAAATTCTGGACCTATCTTTTACAGCACGGCTTTTCCCAGGAGGACCTGAAAAAAATAGAGAAGGAAAGTGAAGAGCTGGTGCAAAACGATTATGAGCGCGCCACAGCAGCAGAAGATCCCCGCCCGGAAGATCTTTTTACCCATGATTTTGCCCCTACCGGGATAACCGAGGAAAAAGGAGAGCGTGCTCCCGAAGGAAAAGAAAAGACCGTAATGGTGGATGCCGCCCTTTTTGCCATCCGTGAAATTATGGAAGACCATCCCGAAGCCCTTTTGTATGGCCAGGATGTAGGCGGACGGCTGGGCGGAGTGTTCAGTGAAGCCGCTACTTTGGCCCAGCAATTTGGTAAGGAACGGGTATTCAACACGCCCATCCAGGAAGCTTTTATCATCGGATCAACCGTGGGGATGAGCGCAGTAGGCTTAAAACCCTTCGTTGAAGTACAATTTGCCGATTATATATGGCCTGGCCTTAACCAGCTGTTCTCCGAAGTAAGCCGCAGCTGCTACCTCTCCAATGGTAAGTGGCCGGTAAGTACGGTAATTAGAGTACCAATCGGGGCGTATGGAAGCGGTGGTCCCTACCATTCTTCCAGTGTGGAAAGCGTGCTGACCAATATACGCGGTATCAAAATAGCTTATCCTTCCACCGGTGCCGACCTGAAAGGCTTGATGAAAGCAGCCTATTACGATCCCAACCCAGTGGTAATGCTGGAGCACAAAGGTTTGTATTGGAGCAAGATCAAGGGAACGGAGGATGCTAAAACCCCGGAGCCTTCCAGAGATTATATATTGCCTTTTGGCAAAGGACGTATTGCCCATGAAGCAGATGATGCGGGTAACGGCCCCAGCCTTTGCGTGGTCACCTACGGCATGGGAGTATACTGGGCCATAGCTGCAGCCAGGGATTACCCCGGTAAAGTGGAAGTGATTGACCTGCGAACACTTTTTCCGCTGGATGAAGAACTCATATACGAAAGAGTGCAAAAGCACAGCCGCTGCCTGGTGGTTACTGAGGAGCCTGTAAATAACTCTTTTGCACAGGGGGTTGCTGCTTTAGTACAACAAAACTGCTTTGAGTACCTGGATGCACCGGTACGTGTGCTAGGTTCTGAGAATATGCCCGCCATTCCTCTGAATAGCACGCTTGAGGCCACTATGATCCCTGACGCGAATAAAGTAAGTCGCGCTATCGGGGAAGTATTAGCGTATTAGTTCAGGCTTTAAAGCGGTAATTATATCGCTTGAAAACGCATGCCCGATTGGGCGTAATAGCATTTGCAGCCTTTCCCGGATTATTGATCAGGTCAAGACTTTTACCTCCTCCCCCAAAGAGATGATCAGAATGTAGCTGCTCCAATAAATGAATGATCAGATGCATACAATGTGGTTAAACATGATGTTTGGTACTCTTAAATTCTGAGCATTCGAATGTAAAAAACATTTGTTAATAAAAAAAATTCAACAGGTTAAAAATCAGTGAATTGATGACATGTTTTATGGTGTGGACCTTGGAAGTTGTTAATAACCCGATATTTAAAGTAAGAATTTACTTACGAAAATGTTTTTAAGATTTTTCTTTCTACGGGTCTGCGGAGGCTGATTTTCACACTTTATAGCTTCCTGAGGTTTCTCGCTCAGGCAGATATTACCAAATAATAACTTCTTTTTTAGGAAGCGTAACCTTTTTGGATGAAGCTATGAAGACCATGTTATGTGTCCGGGCACTGGAGATAAAGTACACGGGCTTTTTACTTCTCAGGAACCAGGAAGTCTGGGCTAGTAGTGAAATTGAATGTGGCGGCCCTGTAAAGGACTATTGGCAATGGCGGTGTGCTCCGCAACTGGCGGCCCAGGAAAAGGGTTTACCCGCCCCTTCAAATCCCAGGGAAGTAATAAGGCCTATGCTGGCGTCATATAACTGGTGACTGCGAAACTTAGGGTTGGAATTGATATCCACATGAACGGTGATACGGCCCAGTTCCTTCAGGTATTCAGCCGTGTCCACCGCCCGGGTTACTTCGTTCCAAAGGCGGGTGTATGAATCCGGGGGAGCCGGGGTTACTTCGTTTTTGTAGATTTCGGAAACTCCATTCCCCACATCCCAAAGGCAAACCACCGTAGAATATTTAACCCGGCTACCACGTACTTTGGAGTCACATCCCACGTAAATATCCCCTTGCGGATGGCGTTTAAGCCAATTTTGTACATAGAGTTTTATATCGGATATCTCGGTGCGGAGGTGGTCACGAAAAACAGGATTAAGGGTAAGTTTCATCTTCTGCCTACTTTTGGGTAGGTTAAGATAAGGATTTGAAAAGAGAGTATGGAACAGGCAGGTATATAAAAAAAGAAAGGGAGGCGGGCGCCTCCCCTTGTTTCAAACTAAATCAAAACAATTAACCAAACCTTAACCAACTATAAGAACTACCTAATAGGGTAAAGGTTTACTGCGTTTGAAAAAAAAGTTGAAATTTTTTAGTTATCTCTATCCAGTAAGGGTACAAATCTTTGAAAGTGAGGTTAGTGGGTGCCTTGAAATTTTTTGGGAAAATGGGAAAAAAGTCCTCAATGGGCCACACAGTAACTATTCGTTCGGGCGTTTGCACCAGGTTTTTGCTTCGGGATTTCGTCATTTTAAGCCCTATTGGGAGGAGATCCATGAAGTTTTGATCCTGGGATACGGGGGAGGCAGTATTTCCGAACTGCTGAAAAAACAAAGGGGATTTAACGGAAATATAACAGCGGTAGAGCTGGACCCTGTGATCCGGGAAATTGCAGAAACTCATTTTCCGGAAGCGCTGGCGGGAGTGGAGCTGCATATACAAGATGCCTCACGCTTCCTGGAGAGCACCGCCAGGGGCTACGATCTTATTGTTGTGGACCTGTTTATTGATGATCAGGTGCCTGCACAGTTCGGACAGGAAGCTTTTATAAAGTCGTTGCAAACTCACCTTAACCGCGGAGGTATGCTTATCCACAACTTCATGTTTGTACAGCTTCAGGAGCGCCAGCGGGTGATGGATCTTTACCGGGAAAATTTTGAACGAGTGGATTTCATGGAGCTGTTTGGAAGCAATACGCTTGTATGGGCATGTAAGGGTTAGGGGATAGGAGTGTCAGGAGCCTTCATTAAGTTAATTTCTTTTAAAAATCTTGTAATTTTAAATACTCTTCTTTTTCTTTGAAGAACCTAATTAACCTAAAATGAAATCTACCTGCCTACTACTTACCTGCATTTTCTTGCTATGTGCACTATTAGCCAAAGCCCAGCAGGAGCATGGTGTTGTTGATTTTAAGCTCTATAAGAGACTGGTAGCCTCTCCGGATTTTAAAGATTCTTCTTTTGTACGTACTACCAATCCACTTGACGGTATAGCCGACAGTAGTTACGTGTACAATTTATGGGCTAAAGTCTCCTTTCATGACACTATTGGTTTCCAGGAACTGAAAATCCGTTTAGGGACAAGTCAAAACTCTCTGGGGGACGTAGCAGATACCACTATTTATTCCCAACAACTTTCCATACAGCAATCACGAACTGGTTACTCTTATACACAGGTCTATATTGGCCAGTTTGTAGGAAAGGCAAGACTGTATGGGGAAACATATCTTTTATATCCCAGCAATGATGTCAGTAATGTGAAATTCCTAAAATAAGCCTGATGTACCATAACCTGATTAACCTTTCGAAGCTTAAATTTTTATTGTTGCTTCCAGCCTTTCTTTTTGCTGTTGTTAATATGAGAGCACAGGAAGAGCCTACAGGCTCAGATGAGTCCCGGGAAGTTGAATGGAGAGACTTGGTGGGCTTGGAGTATGATGAGGAAACCAATACGCTTTACATAACCGAACCATCGGAAGAATGGGGCTCTATAGGTGCGGCTTCTGTAGACGTGTTAACCGAAGAATATGATGGCGGGGTTTTCTTTTACGCTTCATATGAAAGCGGTGCCAGGGCAATAGGCCTTTCCTATAATAACGAGGACGCAGATTTTACCTCGATCAATTATAGCATATATCTGCAGGATGAAACGATTTTTCTCTTTGAAAATGGAGAAATGATCGGTGATTTTGGATCGTTTGAGGAAGGAACGGAGTTGGCTATTGTTAAAATGGATGGAGTTATTCTCTATATGAGCAATGGAGAGGTCATGCATGAGAGTGCTTACGAGGGAGGTGATCTATTAGTGGATATTGCGGTGCAAGGTGAAAACGTAGTCCTGGAGGATATCAGGATAGACTTTCCCATCGGGGAGGAATCAGAAGGAGGGGAAGAAGAGTACCCCGATGAAGAGCCACAGGAACCGGAAGAACCATTTCAACCAGCATTTACTTTTCCTGCAGTAGGAGTCCATATTTGCAATACAAATCCTAACCTTAACTGGGAGATGAACCGCTCCTATGATCTGGCCGGTAATGTTATAGGTGCTTCAATAAATTATACTAATGCCCAGGGTCAGCTTATGCAGGCCCAAAACCATAACCTTTCCCGGGGAGAGGTTTTTGCCGTGCAACCCTTGCGAGATAAATATGGTCGCAATGTAATCCGGAGTAATGTGGCTCCTCTCAATACCTCTACTTCATGCTATAATCCAAATTTCTTTGTAGATGTAAATGGAAACCCCTACTCCTATAGCAATTTTGACGATGCCAAACTGAATAATCCTGATCCAGTGGGAAACTCCCTGGCCGGAACGCTGGGGCATTACTATAGTAATAACAATACTAAAGATCCTTATCAGGCAACTACTCAATATCCTTATAGCAGAGCCTATTTTCATCCAAGACTGAACCAACAAACACGAGTTGCTTCCGCTGGAAATAGTAAACGCATGGGTTCCGGTAATGAAGCTCAAATGTATTCGATTCCAGCCAAAGGAGAACTCTATTATTTATTTGGATATGCTCATGGATGGACGGTTAATGCTAATGGTAACAGCATGACGAATGTAGGCTACCAGGTAAATAAAACCATCACTATTGATGCTGATGGTAAAGAGGCGGTTCTTTTTATTGATCGTGATGGAAAAAAAGTAGCTAGCTGCCTTAGTGGGTCGGTGAATGGTTCTAATAAAAGAACAATGGCAGTGAAAGCCTTAATGGAAAATCAACTTTACGTGGATATTCATTTGCCCAAGGGTTGCGAAAATTCCCTCAGGTTTCCCGAATATATGAATGCCAGCCAAGGCATTAAGTTTCAATATGAGATCATAGACCTCAAAACGAACACCAATGTACAGTTCGGTTCTGGAAACACGATTTTTGAAGGAACCACCCCGAACTTACCAGCCGGTTTATACCGGATCAAAGAAGTGTCATGGCAAAATCAACTAAATTATTGGATTTATGGAACTGTTATTTCCCCAGAAATATCATACAACCTTAATTATTATGAGTTTACCCTTAACTATTATGACAAGGCAGGACGCTTGGTGAAAGTAATTCCTCCTTTAGGGATTAGCACAACGTATAACCCTACCACCTCTCAGATAAACGGTAATACCTCCAATTATCCTATTTATAATTATTCCGGAAATTTCAGTTTTTCCACTTCATCCAATGATAAAGACATTTCTTTTACAGCCAGTACACCTAGCGCTACGGATGAGTATAGGGAAATTTTCATAAAACTTAAGCTTAAAGATCCTACGGTCCCTATTGGAACGTATGGTGATGAAGCAACATTAGAACCTGGTTTCGAAATGGAAAGTGAAGGGGGGCAGGGGGCAGGAGAAGAACCCGGAGAGGCACCAGAAGAGCCCGGTGGAGCAGAGGGAGGTGAACCTGGAGGTCAGTCAACCACTAACCCAGTTTACTATTATGATGACTTGGTAATTGAAGGCACCGGCCAGGGAGGTTTAGGTTCCGGCTTAACGGTTCCGTATGAGGGAGGCACCGGGCTTCCGCCTGATCCTCCTGGAGGCTTAGAGTTAGCCTGTGCTAAACTGGCCGATATATACAGTATTGAATTTGATATCTATACGGCTTCTGCTTATTCAGCAGGGCAGGCTCCGGATATTGCATCGGGAAAAAAAGGATTTATCAAAAAGAAATACGATCCCGAGGACTGTGAACTCAAAGAGGTGGTTCTTACTAATGCTTCGGTAATTATTCCCCATTCATTAAGTGCTCAGTTGGATAATGTGGTATTAAAGGTAGTTCAGGTAGAGCACTTAGTTGCCGATTATTTTTTCGAAACAATTAAACCACTTGATGCAGATGCTCTAAATGTGTTGGATGATTATAAGCTGGAGCTTTCAGAGCTTAAAAACAGCTCCGGAGAACCAGCGCATACCATGGCCACAACCTATGAATACAATAGTCTTAACCAGATGATTGCACGCCAGTCTCCTGATGAAGGGCGTACGGAGTATGTATATCGTAAAGATGGGCAAATCAGGTTTTCAGAAAATGCCAAACAAAGAGCCGATGGCTGGCAGGGAAGCTTTAGCTATACCAATTTTGATGCTTTAGGCCGCCCGGTGGAAATAGGAACTTTTAAAAGTGGAGGAAATTCAGCGGATCGTTATTTTCAGAATATGACGGAGGCCCCGATAAACTCAAGAAGCACACACCATATTATAAATAATATATACAACCCATCAAGCTCAGTGGCGGATGGGCTTGATGATAGCTATTGCAAGGATCAGAATTTTATTAAATATGATCTGGCTGATCCCGATTTTGCAACTACTACAGGCTTGTCAGTTGCCAACTACAAGCAATCTTTCCTGCGGGGTAATATTTCTAAAACAAGTAATGATTATGTCACAACCTGGTATAGTTACGATGATCTGGGACGTGTGCGTTGGGCCGTTCGAAAACTGGATGGGGCTGGTGTTAAGACTATAAATTATTCCTACGGACCCAATGGACAGGTTAAAGAAAGTGTTTATCAGAAGGAAGTTCCATCTGAGCGCTTTTATCATCGCTTTCAGTATGATATACAAGGCAGATTGCTAAAAGTTCTCACCAGTACAGACAGAGTTAACTGGCTGGAGCAGGCCCAATATACTTATGATCCTTTGGGAAGGGTAAAGCGAGTAGAACTGGCGGATGATCTGCAAGGGGTAGATTATGTTTATACACTGGATGGGAAATTAAAATCCATCAACCATCCTTCTATGGAGCTTGAGAAGGATCCAGGAGAAGATCGTGTGGCTACTTCCTCCCATAAACGATTTGCCCCGGATGTCTTTAGTATGAGTCTCGATTATTATAATCAGGACTACCTGCGGGAAGGCACTTATATCAATTACGGGAACAATACAGGCAATCATCACAATGGCCTAGTGAAATCCTGGCGTTGGAATTTGCGAACCAACAGTACCCAAACCTTTAATAGGCAGGAAACATATAACTATACCTATGATCAACATGGCTGGCTTACACAAGCAGTGTATGGCAATTATACAGCTGCAACATGTCAGAATAAGCCTGGCAATATGAACTGTATAAACGCATTACAAGATGGTGTCCCATTAGGTGCTAATGAAATACTCAACGTAAATCCTGCTTTCAGTGCAGCAGCCAATAGTGCTTATAAAGTATGGGGGATTACTTATGATGCAAATGGAAACTTATTAACCTTAAACCGGAACGGTTATGGTGCCTCTTCAGAGGTAAGTATGGATGGCTTTACCTATCACTACCCGTTGAGTAACGGACAAAGAATAAATAATCGTTTATCGTATGTGACGGATAGCAGAGATAATTCGAATACCACACGCTACCAGGATCTTAGAAATCAGTCGCTTAATAACTACACCTATAATCAAAGAGGTCAACTTACTGATGTTTATGATGAAAACACTCATATTGAATATAACTCTTTGGGTTTAGTTGAAAGTATCTGGGGCAATTATGGCAGTACTTACGCTTTTAAGCGGGTTGAATACTTTTATGATGACCGCGGCAACCGTTACCTGAAGGTAGATTATGATGATAATCCTGACTATAATGTAGAAGTTAAAAGAACCTATTATGTAAGAGATGCGGCAGGGACCTTAATGGCTGTTTATGAAAAGACACCTTTTCAGAACATGTCATCAGTTAAGCCAGAGCACCCGGTTTATGGTCATGGAAGGGTAGGAATTTTTGACCGTATCAATGCCACCGGAGGAGGGTATAATGGTTACTTGTATGAGCTAACCGATGTGATTGGCAACGTAAGGGCGGTAGTAGAAAAAGGTTCAGAAATATATTACTTACCCCGGATGTTGGATGAAGATAATTTTGATGACAGAACCTATCAAGGTTGGGGGGGTGTTTATGATGAATATGAAAATCAGGCTACTCTAACCTCCGTTTCCTCCCGCTATTTGGGGTGTCAGGGAGAACATTTAGAAAGTGATGTAGCTTTATCCAAACTGTTTAGTGTTTCAGCCAATGATCAGACAAACTGCAATACTTTTGAATTGTGTTTTGATCTTCTGGCGTTCAGCAATAGCTATATGAAAGTCATTGTTCACTACGCTGGGGGAAGTGTGCAGCAAAATATTACCTCTCAAGGCACACATTGCATTGGCCTGCCGGGCGGTAAGAGTAGCTATAATGTATTTCTGATTGGATATGGGGGGCAGGCTCATCTGTCAATTGACAACGTAAAGCTTAAAGCAAAGTGCGGAGAAAACCTACCTGCTGCGGTTGTGCTCAATGCGACCGATTACTACCCCTTTGGGATGGCCATGCCTAATAAACAATTTACAACTGGAGCAGGTGCTTATCGTTTTGCCTTCCAGGGTCAGGAAAGAGACCGGGAGCCCGGTACCGAACATGAATTCTTTCAACTAAGAACTTGGGATGGACGCTTGGGACGTTGGAGCACAACAGATCCTTATGGACAATATCATAGTAGCTATTTAGGCATGGGAAATAGTCCTGTTAATGGCATTGATCCGGATGGTGGCAATTTCTGGGAGGGTTTATGGGCTTTCGCCAAAGGATGGGGATGGCATGATCAGATCTCTACAGAGGGCTGGGGTCCCTATGATTATTTTGGAGGTTTTAGATGGGGAACTATCTGGGGCAATAGTGATGCTTTTTGGAGGTCTATGGCCGGAAATGCACCTACCGCCAACCTGGCAACAGCAAGTAATGAAAAGATTTTGGGAACATTGCTTGCCAATAACCGCATAGATGTAGCTGCAGGCCGCTATACAAACTTATTCCAGGTTTTTGATGGCTTCTCGGATGATGGAACGTATACCTTCTCAGGAGAGGTTAGACTTAGAGATGATCCTAATTCAGAAGGTTACAATATAAGTGGAAGTATGGCCGCAACAGATGTTGCAAGGTTAGGAAGGTATGATGATGCAGCAGGGAGGGTAATTGTTAGCACAGTTTCAGCAAGTTCTCCTCAGCAAACCATCTCCACCGAAAGCGGGCTTACTACCGTAACAATTACACAAACTGTAACCATTAACCTGAATGTGGGATTTAGTAATGTTCAACTAACAGCTAATAACATGAGGTCAGTAACGTATAATGAGTTTGGAAAGGTTGTAGATAGGGGTTTTTCTAATGCAGGAGGAAATATGGTTCTGAGAATGGGCTTTCTTACCAAAACTTCTTTAGTGGCAAAGTACCATTCCTTAGAAACATATCAGAGCTTTTTAAATGCGGTTGATAATCTATAGCGCTAAAAAGGAAGATATGAGAAATGCTAAGTATCACTTTTTCACTACAATAATAGCCTTAATGGTTGCTGTCCCGGTTGGGCTTTCTCAAACTACCATAGAAGGGTTTGCAGGTGTAAAACACCTAGTGGCTAAAAGCTATAATGATTCAATTCATTATGTTTTTTCCCAAACTCCTGAAACCTCTTTTAATAGCCGGTTTAACCTTACCATTATTAAGAAAGGAGCTGAAATAATAGAGAAAGTACCGGTTGATAGTAATAAACGGTTGTGGATCAATGATCTAGCCGTTACCAAAGCAGGTGTTTTTTTAGCGTATGGAGGAGATATTAAAGACCGCCTCACCTATCTTAAATTCTACGATCCAAGCACTAAAAAGTTATCTCTGAAAAGTAAAGTCAGATTTGACTTGAGTAAAATGGTACAATTCAATGATACACTGTATTTTCTCGGGTCAACTGTTCAAACGGATCAAGTAAACTCCGGCCTCTATCTTACCGCCTCAACTCTTAACTTAGACACTTTGTGGTCCGTAAAGCTGAATGATTTTAGTTTTGGCTCCAGAGGCTTTATTCATGCAAGGGATTTAAATCTTCAACGTGTAGGCAAGAATATATACGTTCCTGCCTGGGACATGTATGGAGGCAGAGACTCAATAAACTTTCCTTTTGTAGACTCTCAGGGAAGGTTAAAGCACAACAAATTACCTGTTAATTCAAATGGATTAGTAGCTGACTTTAGGGTAATAACACCTGAGTTATTTTTGGTAGGTGTAGAAAACCCACAATCACATGCTAGTAAGCTCTCTTTACTTTCTTTGAGAAATGGTAGTCTTGATTCAATTTATTCCTATGCTTCTCCTTTTACTAGTGAAGTAAAGTGGGTTAATGACCAATTGCTTATTACGGTTGAAAAGGGTAAGGGCCTGGTAGCGCACAGCTTTGCTTCTGGCAAAAGTGCGGTTTTAGCTCCTTTTGATTTAGAAGTGTTCACAAGCTTATCAGTAATTGAGAGTGAAGGAATGCTCTGCCTTTATCGTGTAAACTTTAGAAAAGATGAAAGAAATAAAAGTTCTTTGATGTTTTACAACCTGGGGTCTATAACCTCTATTTTAAAAAGTTTGGAAGCCCATGATTAAAGCCAATGCGCTAAAAACAAGAAAATTAAAATGAGAAATATAAGTGCAGTATTAGTGCTATTAGCTAGTATAGGATGTACCCGTCAGGTACCTAAGATTGGTTGCGTAGATACTACCCAGCTAATAGCCCAATATGGAGAAAGTCAGCCAGAACTTCAGCAGATTAGAGTAAAATGGCAAAAAGCTGAAAGGGAACTGGACTCTATCCAAAACCAGATTACTTGGCTCGATCAACAAGGGCTAGGTAGTGATTCTCTTAGAGCTTTCTATATGAGACGAAGAGAGGTATATCAGAAGCATTTGAAAGGCGAAGATGAAAGGATAAGCAGGCAGGTTACGGATGAGATAGATCAATTGATAGCTCAATACGCAAAGAAGAATAACTACAGTATGATAGTTGGAGCCAATCAAAGTGGGAATGTTTTGTTTGTGGATTCGGTGACTAATATTACCGAGGAAATTTTGAAGGAACTTCATGCCGAGAAAGAATAAGCTTATAATAGCAATTCTATTCCTTTTGAGTATTGCTTGCCATAACGGCCCTCAAAGTAAAAAGGAGATGGAAGCGTACTTGCATCTGCCGGAAAGCGGTGGACGTGTTAAAATTACCAAAGGTCTGTATACAGTATCTATGGCCTATCGTCCCGTAGAACTTTTACAGGGAATGGAAGAGAGTAATGAAGTGGCGGTGTTTGTATTGGATATTTCCCAAAAAGGAGAAAATCCGGTAAATTTTTTAGCTGCAGATGAAGCCCGCTTTAAAAAGGCAATCAATCAACTTTCTTTTAACCAGGGTGAAACCTATTACGCAGTTACGGCTAGCGGAGACAGGATAATGCCTCTCCAAACCCGTATGCTTCGCACCTTTGATTATACCGATAAGAGTCGCGTTTTAATTACCTATCCATCTGAAGTAATTACAAAGCCCGGCACCTCATTTTATTTTCATTCACCTTTTGATGGTGAACAATACCTGTTTAAATACCAGCATAAGGATCTTGAAAAGATCAAAAACTTAGCCCAAAACCTATGAAAAAGCCTTTTAACCTAAAGAAGAAAGTAGTCGGCTGGACAACCGCTTTGGTTTTCCTGAATGTCCAATTATTTCCCACCACAAGCTGGGCGTTGGGAGGGGGAACCCGCCAGTCTGAATATGAAGCGTATGAATCTACCGCTACCAGCGATATGGTAAACCTGGTAACCGGAAACCTGGCGTATACCCTTCCCCTCTTGAACGTACCTAGTCCCGAAGGTGGATTTTCCATGCCACTGGCCTATCACTCTGGTATTACCCATGGTCAGGAGTCTTCTTGGGTGGGCTTGGGCTGGTCTTTGAATGCCGGTGCAATTACGCGGGATGTAGCTATGTTTCCTGATGATTTTGTGACTGAACAGATTGAGAATACCCTCCATGATGACGGAGGGCATGGCTATCATCTTAATGTCTTTGGTTTGTATGAAGAAAACTGGGATTCTGAGGCCGGGTCTGGAGGTAGCGTGGGTCTCGGTAGTATTTTTCGGGTGGGTTTTGGTACTCGAAAAGGTTTTACTGCCATTGGTGTTACTTATACCTCAGAAATGGAAGATAAATGGCATGGCGATGTATTTACCGTCTTTAGTTCTATTGCAAGTGCATATATGCTGGGCACCTCACTGAGCCTTGATTTTTCAAGTGTTGGTTCCGCTGCAGCTTCTATTGGGCAGACTTTGGTGCGGCAGGTAATTGGAGGCGCAATTTCACAGAGTATTTCCAATGGCATGAATGGTAATACCCAACAGGTAGCCACCATTAATGATTATGTAAAAAGAACACTACCATCAAAAAGCACTTTCTTTAAAAAAGAATACGAATATTTCCTTAACCTTGAAACAGATATGCATGTTTTTGGCAGTCTTTACTTGGGAGAAGTGGAGAATTCTGCCTTGCACGGTAATAATTACACAAAGTTGTGGAATAGTAGCAATGTGCAAACGTATTTAAAAGAAGGAAATGGAAGTGCCCAGAACATTAAATCTTATAAAGGGGATAATTCTTTTGGCACCACAGTATCCGATGTAACCAGTAAGGATGGTACTCGCTCCGATAATTCCATCCATATTGCGTATGATTCTTACAATGTTAAAGCCCCGGGCATAAGCGGAGGTATTATGCCACTTCGAAAAGAAGTGGGGTCTGTTGCCGGGAATACCCGCGATCTGCACGAGTACTATATGCCCGCCCCGTTTTTCAACAGTAATGATACCTATGGCAAGGTTCAGTTTATATATAACAGTAATACCAATTTTTACGATAATCATTTAGGAAACGGTAACCTTACTTGGAGCTCAGCGGGAGCAACTTTGCGGGATTATCGCAACGGTAATAATGTTCTCGTAACAGAGTGTAAATTAAGTGACACCCACCTCTATCAAAATGGGAAGCGTATTGACTCAAGAAATGACGGTAGCATGATAGGGGATAAGCTTGTTAAGGCCAACAACGTAGAGTGGTTTTCCAATGCTGAATTACAAACCAGTTTACCAGTACAAAAAGGTTTTATGAAAGAACCTGTTCCTGGTAGCACCAGTTTTCCTGCTAATGGAATAGGAGGAATTATGGTTACCGGTAGTGATGGAACTACCTATCATTTTGCCTATCCGGTATACAATAAATATCAGTTTGCAAAATCTATCAGAACGGCTGATACGGATGACTACAGTTCTACGGAAAATAGTAACCGGTACGCCACAGCTTGGTTATTAACGGCCATAACCGGTTCCGATTTTGTAGACATTAATAATAATGGAAAGGTTGATGAAAGCGATTGGGGCTACTGGGTTAAAATGGATTATGGGGTTTTCTCTAATCACTACGAGTGGCGCTACCCGTTTAGTGGTTATACACAGAATAAGGATAACACCTATAAATCCTATGTACACGGAACCAGGCAAAATGTATATCTCAATAAAATTACTACACGCACGCATACGGCTCTTTTTGTAAAGGATATTAAAACTGACGGCAAAGGCTTTTATAGTTCGGCCGGGTCACCCGTATTTGGAGAAACTAAAGCGAGCCATAGCCTTAAACTCAATGAAATAATCCTGCTTAAGAATCAAGATTATAACAAACTGGTGGAATATACATCCAACGGTGGGTACGGCCTTCATTACAGTAATCAGGGTTCCACTCCCGCTACAAACGGTACAACCGGTTTTAATGGCGTATTGGATGTATATGATATCGCAGACCTTAGTCAGAGTGCTCGCGATTTTATTGAGCAAAAACAGTTGCAGAGAATAGTGTTTGATACAGACTACAGCCTGGCTCCAAATACCACCAATTCTTATGAAAATATAAATGCGGTCAGTCAACCAAGAATGGGTAGATTAACCCTTAAGTCCGTACAAACCTACGGGCCGGGTAACGTGAAATTAATACCGGATATGACTTTCGGGTATACCAATCCCAGCCAGCCTTACAATCCTAATGATTGGGATGGTTGGCAGTTTCCGGCACCAGGCAAATCAGCCGCGTATAATGACCATAAGGTAAATCCATCTGACCCTATTTATTGGCATTTATCTTCCGTAAATACCGGAGGAGGACTGGAAATAGAGTTTGATTATGAAAGAGATAATTATTATACCGTCAGTGGAGAAAAAATGGGATTCCTGGTCAAGCAGGATAACAATCTCTCAAATAAATATCTAAAAGAGGCCAATAATATACCTTTTGAAGATGCCTTTGAAGCCGGTGATAGAATATACAACTATCCGTTTCAGGTTAGAGAATCTATTTTCCCGCCCACCATTAAAACGTATTACCTGGATTTCAAGATCTCGTCTGTAACAGATGATAAACTTTATTATTCCAAAGTAACTGTTAAGGATCACAACAAGAGTGTAATAACGTCCGAGAGTTCTTCCTCTCTGAGCTCCCTATTGCCCGGGTATGATCACATACACAGTGGTAAAATGGAATATAAAAACTACAATAAAACGGGTGGAGATGTTAGAGTTTCCATGGTTACTCTTACCGATCATATTGATAATACGTCCAAAAGAACAAAATACCTATACACCTTTGATGCTACCGAAACAGGCATCAGTTCCGGAGTATGTAGTAAAGAGCCGGAATATATCAAGAGCTCGCACTATGACTTCTATGATTATTATGATTATGCCAGCACACCTGTGCTGTACGGTATGGTTACGGTCTTAAATGATTATCAGACGGATGGGGATTACCTTTCCAAGAATATATACAGCTTTTTTACCCCTGATGCAGATATGATTGAAGCACGGGAGTCAACAGATCAGAATTATCATCCGGAAGGCTGGAGTGGCAGGCTTCATAGAACTAAAAATTACTTTTATGATATGAAGACCTCTAAAATAGGTCAGTTGGCGGGAATTATTAATGCTAATAAATACAATGAAATTGTGAGCAGGGTTAACTACGAATATTTTACTCCGGCTGATTTGATTTATGATCAGAATAAATTGGGCATCTATAGCATGGGAGCCTTAAAATTTAGCCAAGGTTATGTTAATAATGTCCAAAACAATTACTTGGTAAGAACCTCTACCAGAAATTATCCTACCATCCCTAAAACGGTAATTTTTAAGGACGCTACGGGTACCAAGGAAGTTTATAATACCGATATTGATCTGTTGACAGGAGCCGTTCTTAAATCAAAATACAAAGATAGCTGGGGAGGTAAGTTTGAAACAGAAGTGGTGCCAGCCTACACGGTTTACTCCGGCATGGCCAGCAAAGCCATATCTTCTTCTAATAAGAACATGCTATCGCAAATAGCGTATGAGAAATTATATGCCTACAATGAAAATAATGTAAAGGAAGAGATATCGGCTTTTGCTACCGTATGGGACAACAACTGGTCTTATCGAAAAATGAATTCTACCTATTCAGACTTTACAGATGTTAATCGGCCTAATGGAGAGTGGAGGATCAAAGAAGAATATGTGTGGAATGATAATATAAACCCCGATGGAAGCTACGTTGGTTTTACGGATTTCGATCATTCTTCTTCGACCCACCCGGATAGCTGGCTAAAGCTATATGAAATTACCAGGTACAATCCTTTTTCTCATCCTATTGAGGCAAGGAGTGGTGTTTCAGGTCAGTATAGTTCGTTGCGTCAGGATAACAGATATGAACGAGAGGTTCTTTCGGCCACCAATACCCGATATAAAGAAGCACTATTTACCAGTTTTGAAGAAGCTAGCTATGAATATGCCGAAATACAAGGCATAACGGCAGACAACATTCGCAGGGTACCCTCTTACGCGCCATTCCATACCGATGTGGCACATACCGGAAAAAAATCTGTTAAACTAACAGGTAGCTCTGGCGTAACAGGAACTATTGAATTTGAAGGAAATAACAATAAGGTTTTTTATAGCCAGGTATGGGTCTACAAAACCGGCAAGGATAATTTCAGAATGAAGGCGAATCTTAAGCTACAAAATGGCTCCACGGTAAACATGGGTACTATATCTGCTACTGAATCCGTTCAGGCGGGAGACTGGTCACTGGTAACCATGAAGGTGGATGTAAGCAGCTACAGCAACCCTGAAAAACTGGAGTTCACTCTTTTTAAATCAGGCTCAGCACCTGCCATTGTCGATGATTGGAAAGTAGTTCCCTTCAATTCCACATCCAACACCTATGTGTACGATGAAAAGGGGCGATTGGTAGCAGAATTAAACGATAATCACTTTGCCAGGGTGTATAATTATGATAGTCGAAATAGCGTGGTAAGTGTGTATGTGGAGGTGGCCGAAAATGAGAATTACTCAGGAGGTTTTAAACCAGTAAAGGATTACCATTATAACATGAGAGGTCTGTAATACGGTATAATAGTGTAGTAAAGAGAAATGCTTTTAAAGCGCTACTATATCGTATTTATCCAACAGGTAAATAAGGGCCGCTAAAGTGGCCGACCCCAATTCCAGTTCGCGGGCGTTTACCTGGGCCAGTACGTCCTGGCTGGAATGATGTACCTCAAAGTACCGGTGGCTGTCCGGGCGCAGGCCTATCATCACCAGGTCATCGCTTTTAAGCTGGCTGATATCCGCTCCGGCCCCGGTTTCACTGAATTCATGCACTCCATAAGGCTCCAGGTAGTCGCGAAGTTTGCGAATACGCGTTATAATACTGTCCGGGGCCACCATACTGATACCACGGGGCGTAAAGCCTCCCGCATCCGATTCCATGGCAATAACATGGTCAATGCCCTCCTCTTTTGAGCGTTGAGCGTAGACCTTTGCCCCGTTGAGGCCAAATTCCTCGTTCATAAAGAAAACCACACGTAAGGTCCGTTTAGGTAAAAGGTCCAGTTCTTTAAGTAGCCAGACAGCATCCAGGCTGTGCATACAGCCCGCACCATCATCATGGGCCCCGGTACCCAGGTCCCAGGAGTCAATATGCCCGCCAATCACAATCACCTCTTCCGGTTTTTCCGAGCCTTTGATTTCGGCTACCAGGTTATAGGAAACCACGCTGTCCAGCTCCCTGGGGGCCATCTGCATGAAGAATTCCAGTTTGGGATTGGCTTTCAGGTCGCGGCTCAATTGTTCCGCGTGTAAAGTACTGATGGCACAAGCCGGTATTTGCTGATCCGCCCCGGCATAGGTCATACTGCCCGTATGCGGGTAGGGGTTGATGCTGGAACTGAGGGAGCGGGCTACCACTCCTACGGCTCCTTTTTTGGAAGCTTCCAGGGCACCGACATAACGTTGCTTAACCGCGCTGCCGTAGGCAAAGAAAGTATTGATAAAAGCCGGGTCCATAGGCATGTTGTAAAAGGCGATCCTGCCTTCCAGTTCATCCGTCATCGTGTCCAGCTGCTCAAAGGAAGTGATCTCCACTACTTCCGCTGTAAGCCCTTCAGCCGGTGTAGCTATTGATCCTCCTAAAGCGCGAACAGCTACTTCGTAGCGTTGACCATTCAACGTATAATAAGCAGCTTCCTTGGGTCCGCGCACCCAATGAGGCACGGTAACTTCTTGCAATTGAGTAGTAAAGCCCAGTGAGTCCGCTACTTTTTGAAAAGCCTTTACCGCCTCCGTAGCTTCATCCGAACCTGCCAGGCGGCCACCCATACCGGTGAGTTTACGCAGCCATTCATAGCCCTGCTGTTTGGTAAGGGCATGGGTGTAAATGGATTTGATGGTTGCGGTTTCATCCGTTTGGGCCTGGACGGATAAGCCGGTGATAAAGGCCGTTAGAACCAGTAATTTTTTCATAGGATTATTGTGCAGCCGCCTGCATTAAAAGTCCGCAAATATAGGCTCCGTAAGTCCCTAAAGCATAGCCGAGTACAGCCAGTAATACACCTACAGGTGCCAGGGAAGGATGGAAGGCGCTGGCTACTACCGGGGCTGAGGCTGCTCCGCCCACATTGGCCTGGCTGCCTACCGCTACAAAAAAGAAAGGTGCTTTGATCAGGCGTCCTACCACCAACAATAAGGTTACATGTACCAGCATCCAGATGAGGCCCACCATAAATAAACCGGGATTATCGAAAATGGCGAGTACGTTCATTTTCATACCGATGGTCGCTACCAGGATGTATAGCATGGCGCTCCCCAGTTTGGAAGCTCCCGCTCCTTCCAGCTTACGGGCCTTAGTGAAGGAAAGGATGATGCCCAGCGTAGTGGCAATAACGATCAGCCAGAAGAAGCCACTGGTGAGGCTGAATTTGGCCAGGCCAGGAGCATGGTTTTCAATAAAGGGCGCAATAAGGTCCGCCCCGAAATGTCCTATGGCAGTAGCACCAAAGCCAAAGGCCAGGATGATCATGATATCCGTTAAGGTGGGGATCTTGGCGATGCTGAGGTGGTAGTTCTCGATCTTTTCCTTAAGACGGTCCACGGCAGAAGCATCAGCTTTGAAATAACGGTCTACCCGTGAAGAAATGCCCGCCCCGTACAGCAAAAAGGCCATCCAGATGTTGGCCACGATGACATCCACCGCGATGGTGGCGGAGAAGAGCTCACCCGAAGGTTGGAATACCTCAAACATAGCCGCCTGGTTGGCGCCTCCGCCAATCCAGCTTCCGGCAATGGTGGAAAGTCCGCGCCACACGGCTTCCGGGCCCTGGCCACCTACTACATCAGGCGCAAAGGTACTCACGATCAATATCGCCAGTGGGCCGCCAATAATGATTCCTACCGTTCCGGTGATGAACATCAGTCCCGCCTTATGACGCAGCTTCCAGATCTCCTTAAGGTCTATACTCAGGGTGAGCAGCACCAGGGAGGTGGGCAGCAGGTAACGTGAAGCCACAAAGTAGAGGTTGCTTTGTTCCCCGTCAATAACCCCTAACGAGTTAAAAACAGAAGGAATAAAATAGCACAGCAACAAGGCCGGAACGTAGGTATAGAACTTTTGCCAGCCTGACTTTTCACTATGGGAAGTAAAGAATACAAATCCCAGGATCATGACTAAAAGGCCTAAAACAACGGCATCATTGGTGAGAAGGGGGGTAGTGGTTTCTTCCATTGGTATTGAGCTTTTGGCTAAAATAGGGTTTTCGGGTATAAGCTTTAAAATTAGCAGGACCAAGCCTCAATTAATAGAAACAAAAGAGATTGATGCAAAAGATACGTATCATCTTCACCTGGTATCCGGAGAGATATTGGGCAGAACAATAAGTATCCTGCCCATATAGTTATATTTACAAGTTTGAATGCTCTTTTACCTTAATATCAGATTAAAGCTATGCAAATGAAGTATCCTGCTCTCATATTTGGTATCCTAAGCATTTCACTGCTTGCTTGTAAAAAGGAAAGCAAGCCTGCGGATACCAATACCGATCCTCAGAATAGTGTGTTCTCAGTTGGTGATACGATGAACATGATTATTACTAACCGCAATATTGAAGTGCTAAGTGAAGCCAAATACAATTTGGAAAATGATTTTGAGGATGATTTTATGTTTGAAACCAGTAGTTGGCAATCACCCGGATCGGGCATCCATTATTTCGTAAAGATTATACCCCTGGTTGATATGGAATTGTTCAGCTACACTACAAGAGATTCATTGTTCCAAAAGATTGAATGGGAAAGAAAGCCCTTGCCTGATGGAGGCTATGGTGATACGGTAGGAATACGCTATCGCTATACTTGTTCGCCTGAGCCGGGTTATTCATTATATGAAGTTTCAGGAGATACCACTAAAGTAATGCCGGTTGATAAAGGAACTTTCAATGATCAGGCGGGGTATTTTCAAGCGGGCAGTAACACTTTGGTATTTGCCGATGGATGGAGGATTATAAAAAACCCTGCGGACACCACCCTTGAATATGAAATTATACACCTGGCTGATAATTGCAGGGACTTTCCACAGGATGTGGATAAATACATTGTATTCCGGAAAATGGTGAATTCTGAAACCAAGTTAGGTTGGATAAAATTGAATATACACCAGGCAGAAGTTCAGATTGTAGAAACAGCCGTGCAGGATTAAAGCGCCTGCTTTTGCTTATTGGTGTTAAATATTCTTCTATTATGTTTCCGCTTCTAATCCTATCTCTTGTTGGCCAGGTTAGGGCGCTTGGATTATACGAATTAAAATAAGGAAGAAAGCTTGTTTAACCCGATTAACCACTATCGGTTTTGTTTAGTGTTTACCTTCAAAGGAGTGGACTATAGCGTATGCCCAAGGCGCAACCCCAGATAATACAAAGGCTGGCTTTCTCTGAGCAGTAGCCCCATGCGGAGGCCAAAGTCATAGCTTTTGGGAAGCTGATAACCCATGGTCATGCCCACGTTCAGGATTACAGAGGATACCGCTTCGTTGTCCTCCTCACCTTCCTTTTCGTAGTAATCCAGGTTCACCCCGGATCCCATTTCAAGATATTCACTCCCGCCTTGGGGGCGGTAACCGTCTATGTAGTACCGGGCCAGGAAAAGCAGGGGCACAGAAAAAGATTCTCTGTTTCTCCCGTCCGCCAGGCTATAAAGGAAGCCGGTACTGATACCCGGAAAAATATCCCTTGTTATTCTGCGATGGTATACCAGAGAAGGCCCTGTATAAATACCAGGACTTTGGGAGCTTAGTCCTTTCAACACCTCCAGCTGGCCACTGAACTGTGCCCGGCCATACAGGGGAAGCAGGCAAAGCAACAGGCCTGTCAAGCAGTACCTCTTTAAAAAGAAGGATATCATGCGTCTATTAACTCCTGATCCCTGGCTTATGGTATGCCAACTGATCAAACTTCCCTTATTTTGCAGCCTTAAAGTCTAGCAACCCTGAAACATTTGTGTGATGTCATTTCCCTCTAAAACCCTGCTACTCCTTTTTTTAGTATTTACCACCGCTTATTCCCACGGCCAGAAAATAGACGGGGGTAATCGTCATGTGGTAACTTTTTGTGGCGACTCATTAGCGTATACCTGGGGTAAGAACCAGCATGGTCAGCTGGGAAATAACAGCCTTAGCGGAAGTTCTACTCCCGTTTCGGTAAATAATTTAGATAATGTGGTTTGGGTGGATGCCGGAAGCAATCATAGTGTGTTTCTGCTGGCAGACAGTACGGTGTGGACCTGTGGCTTTAATTCGTACGGACAATTGGGTGATGGCACCTCTAATAACAGCCCGGCCCCGGTACAGGTGTCGCAGATGAATAAAGTAGTGGCCATTGCGGCCGGAACCGGCCATACCCTTTATGTGAAGGCCGATAGTTCCGTTTGGGTAAACGGCCTGAATAGCACAGGCCAGTTTGGCAATGGCACCACTACCGGTTCCAACCTGCCCATCCAGCTGAATACTATAGACAGTGTATGGAAGGTGGCGGCTGGCTATGGGCACTCTCATTTCCTGAAGTATGACGGTACGGTATACAGCAGCGGATATAATAGCTGGGGCCAGATGGGTGATGGCAGCACGATCAGCCGTAACCTGCCGGTAAAGGCCATTGGTCTTTCCGGTATTACCGAAATGGCCACTGGCTATGGCCATTCGCTCTTTATCAAAAACGACAGTACGGTTTGGGCCTGTGGACGTAATGATTTTGGTCAGCTCGGAGATGGTACCACCAACCATCGTTCGGTCCCTTTTCAAATTCCCGGTTTAACCGGAGTGGTAGGTATTGCGGCTGGTGATTACCATTCCCTTTTTCTCAAGGCAGATGGTACGGTCTGGGGTTGCGGCCGTAACCAAAAAGGACAATTGGGGCTGGGGGTCACCTCCACAACCCAGCAATCTGTGGCCCAGGCACCTTCCCTTTCCAATATCATAGCCATAGGGGCTGGTACGTGGCATTCCATGTTTGTGGCTAAAAACGGTAGTATATGGGCCTGCGGAGATAATAGTGAAGGCGAGTTAGGAGACGGCACCACCACGGACCGGATCACACCTGTTCAGGTGAGTTTAAGTTGCTGTTTCCCGGAGTACGTCAGTCAGGACACTACCATTTGCCAGGGAGATAGCTTACAGGTAGGAAGCTTTTCCCATTTTCAGGCCGGGGTGTATACGGATACTCTTTTGGGAGCCTATAATTGCGACAGTATTGTAACCACTACCCTTTGGGTAAACCCTTCCTATCACGATAGTACGAATGTGACCATCTGTGAGGGAGATAGTGTGGTAGTAGGCACTCATGCCTATTTTCAATCCGGCATTTATAATGATACGCTGCCCAGTGTCCATTTTTGCGACAGCATCCTGACCACCATTTTGCAGGTAACCCCTTCTTATAATGATAGCATAAGTGTGACCATTTGTGAGGGAGATAGCTTGGTGGTAGGGACCCATGTCTATTTTCAATCCGGCATTTATAAGGATACCCTGGTTACTGCTCATTTTTGCGACAGCATCCTGACGACCATTTTGTTGCTGAACCCGGTGTATACAGACAGCCTGAGCCTTACCATTCAGCAAGGAGACACTTTGTGGGTAGGTGCTAATGGCTATTACCAAACCGGTATGTACCAGGATTCCCTGCTTACTGTAGCCGGTTGTGATAGTGTGGTGTATACCGATCTTACCGTACTGCCCAATACGGATATAATTGAAGCAGGTTTGTCAGTCAGCCGGGTATTCCCTAATCCTTTTTCCAATCAATTGAATATAGAGTTGGACCGAGCTTTGGATAATGGCCGCCTCGTGCTGTACAACAGTCTGGGTCAGATAGTACGGGAAGAGCAGGGGCTGAAAGGTACCAGCTTTACCTTGTACCGCAATCAACTTAAGGAAGGTTGGTATTACCTGCGGATGCTTGAGGATAATCGATCATTGATCACCCGGGTGGTGTGGGTGAGGGATAATTAGGTTTTAACCGTTTTGATGAAGCGTAGCCCGTAAAACCAGAAAAGAATAGTAACCCCTACATACAGCAGGCCGGATAAGGTGGTGCCAATAAAATACCCTACATCGTAAGCATCTCCATTCCCCATTAGAAGATCAAGGAAGTTTCGCAGGTTCATCACCAAAGGTTTGAGCAACAGGATAAAGCCTAAAGACAGGATCACTGCCACTACTATAAAAAGGTACCCGAAGATGCGTTTCATGGTTAAGGGATTTTAGAAGGAAGATAGGGTTATGGGTTCTGATTCTTAGGCTTCCCATCTTGGGGCTTATTAAACTTCTTCTTCCGCTTCTTCCTTTTCGGTTGGTCCGGCAGCTCACCGCTAAAGGGAATGAACTGATCCCGGTCCAGCACCGAGCTCAGGTTCCCGATGGCCACCGTGTATTTGCCGTTCTTAATGGCGGTTATGGTACCCTGTAAATTGTTGTCCAGCACTTTGATGCGGTCGCCCACTTTTACTTCCGCCTCCTTCAACTCGTTGATCTTCTTATCCCGTTTGGATTGAGCCTTGCTGAAGTTTTGCTTTTCCTCCTTTTCCACCTCTCCGCTGCGCTGGTTCAGCATACCAATAAAGCGGGCCACAATGGCCTTTTTGTCCTTCTGCGACTGCTGGTCCATCCAGCCTTCTACCAGCTTCTGGAAGCGTTGACCCCAGTACAGCAGGCGGTCGTTCTCCTCGTTCAGCTTGCTTTGTTTATCCAGCTTCTCCTGCAGTTTTACAATGGTATCCGCCTTTTCCGCTTCCAACTTTTTGATGCTTTGAAGTTCCGCGTTCAGGCGATCGCGTTTCTTTTCCAGCTGCAGTTTTTCATCCTGTATCTGTACCAGCAACTGGTCTACCTTAAGGGTGCTTTTTCCGGTACGTTCGCGGGCTTCTTTAATAATGTGGGGTGCAATTCCGGACTTCTCCGCCACTTCAAAAGTGTAGGAGCTGCCAGGGTTGCCGGTTTCCAGGCGGTATTCCGGGCTAAAGGTTTGCCGGTCAAACAGCATGGCGCCATTCTGGATGCCTTCCGTAGCCGCAGCAATGGCCTTAATGGCGTTGTAGTGGGTGGTGAGGATACCAAATACCTTGAAACCGTTCAGCTTTTCCAGGAATACCTGCGCCAGGGCACTGCCCAGGTCCGGGTCGGAGCCGGAACCAAACTCATCAATAAGCAGTAAAGTATGATCATCCGCATGCTGCAGGAAGTGCTTCATCTTCTCCAGCTTGGAGCTGTAGGTGGAAAGTTCGTTCTCAATGGACTGGTTGTCGCCAATATCACCCATCAATTGGCCAAATAAAAAGAATCGGCTGGCCGGGTGCACAGGAAGCAGCAAACCGCTTTGCAGCATCAGTTGCAACAGGCCCAGGGTCTTCAGGGTTATGGACTTACCTCCTGCATTGGGGCCACTGATCACCAGCAGGCGATGCTGTACGTCCATTTCCAGGTCCAGCGGTACCGTAAGCTTTGCTTTGTGACGGTTAAATATTTTGAGGACCGGGTTGTACGCTTCTTTCAGCTTCACATGAGGCTGCTCCGTTAGCTGAGGCAGGCAGCACTCTTCCCGGTGGGCAAAGGCCGCCTTGGCCTTAATGAAGTCCAGTTCGGTGAGGATGTCTTCAATGGAGTTGAGCAAGTTTGTAAAGGGACGGATTAAATTGGCCAGTTCCTTGAGTATCCTGCGGATCTCCTGCCGCTCCTCGTCCAGCAGGTAGGCAATCTCGTTGTTGATCTCCACCGTTTCACCCGGCTCAATGTATACAATCGAGTGTTTGGAACTGCTACCGTGGAAAATGCCCTGCACCTGCCCTTTGTAGGCCGCCTGTATGGCCAGTACCCTGCGGTTCTCAGAAACCGTTTCATTGAAATCGGCACTGTAGCCCTTCTCGCGGTATTTCTTGAGAACCCGGTCAAAGATACGGTCCGCAGCTGCCCGGCTTTTGGTAAGTTTCTGACGTATGGAAGCCAGCTCTTTGGAGGCATTGGAACGCACTTGGGCGCGTTCGTCCAGGCGCTGGTCAATAGCTTCGGTTATCAACGGTTCCGGTTCAGTAGCCAGGATCCATTCCGCCAATAGCGGCAGGCGCTGCCTTTGCTTGTCCATAAAACGATGCACCTGCTTATAGCTGAGGCAAAGAGAACGGATCAGGCTGAACTGGCTTTCCTCCAGCACGGTGCCGGCCGTGCGCAATACGGAGGTGGCCCCTTTTACGGAATCAAACAAAGTAGAAGGTACCGGATCGCCAGACAGGTAGAGCGAAAACAGTTCATTGGTTTGCTGTAGGGCTCTCTTCAGTTCAAAGGTGTCAGGAATGGGTTGCAGATTCTGCACCATGCTTTTCCCACCTGTGGTCTGGCACAGTTCCGCTATTTCCTTCCGTATAACGGGGAAGTCCAGGCTGTTAGCTAATGAGGCGGGATACAACTCCATTTTTCAATTCAAAGCCGCAAAGGTAAAAGGATTTAGAGCATCTTAGTACACTGTATAAAGCAGGCTCAACCTGAGCCTTCATAATAATGGCTTTAGCTACTTTTACCGGTAATTTAGGATTCCACGAGGTGAAGCGATTAAGTTTACTGTGCTTTTTACTGTGCTCTGGGCTTATATACAGTCAGCCGGATACAACTTTTATGGATCAGTTGAGGTCCGGGTTGGTGAATCTGCCGGTTGACTCGCAAATCACGGAGCTGATCCATTATTCCCGCAATTTCAGAAGTACGGATAGCAGTAAATCCCTTTGGGTGGCTCGTTATGCCGTACAGTTAGGGGCCAGTGCAAAGCCGGAAAAATTGAGTAATGCCTTACTCAGTCTGGGCCATGCCCATAAGACCATCTCACATTATGACTCAGCCATTTATTATTACCGTCAAGTGCTGGACCTGGAGAAGGAGGGTGCACCAAACAAAAACCGGGGAAATGCCTTGATGGGTTTGGGAAGCGCCTATGCTTGGAGTGGTTATTATGAGAAGGGGATTACTTATTACCAGCATGCAGCAGATCATTACAAAAAAGAGGGTGATAACATTTCGGTGGGCAAAGTATACACCAACATCGGCAATATTTACAATGATAGCTTTTTACATCAACACAGCAAGGCGTTAGAATATTACCAGCACAGCCTTACCCTGTTCAGGAAGGAAGGTTTCCCGGCCGGTAATGTACTGCTGAATATGGCGTATGCCCTTAAAAGTCTGCACATGCCGGATAGTGCCCTGATGTGTTTGCGCGAAATTGATTCCGGTTCCGTAAGGCCCTATGACTATGTTCCCATAAAAACCTATGCCTTTATCATTGAAGGGGATATATATGCCGATAAGAAGGAGTATGCCAGGTCTTTGCAGTTGTATGATAAGGCAGATTCTATGATGCTGGGCAGAAGCATGGTAGACCAAAAGCTCCTGAACGGCAAATCCCGCGCCTGGGCCTATTATTATTCCGGTGCGTATGAGCAGGCCGTTAAAACGGGAGAAGAGATGTTAAGCCTGATGGATGAAACCGGGAATACGGGAGAAAAAGCAGCTGTTTTGCAGGTTGTGGGCAAAGCCTATGAAAGCCTGGGTAAACCTATGCAGGCTCTGTCGTATATGAATCGGTATATTGAACTGTACGGGGAGCTGAGCAAAAGCGAAGCTCTGAAACAGGTACGGGATCTGGAGGCACAATACAGGATGCGGGAGAAGGATGCAGAGATAGAACTGCTCCATTTGAATAACCGCCTGGCTGCCCAGCAACTGGCCACGCGCCAGGCTAACCAGAATACTTTGTTGGCCCTCATTGGCTTCCTGCTTTTGGGAGCCGGCACCGGATTTTACTATTACCGCAGGCATATACGCCTCAAACAAGCCCTGCTCAACAGTGAGATATCAAACCTCAAATCCCGCATCAAGGCCCTGGTTACCCAAAATCCTGAACACCTTGATCTCAACCTGGATGATATCAACGCTAAGTTGCAGACACCACTAACCCCCAGGGAGTTTGAAGTGTTGCAAGCGGCCTTAAGCGACCGTAACAACCGTGAAATTGCCGAGCAGATACACGTATCCGTAAATACCGTAAAATTTCACCTCAAGAATATTTACGAAAAACTCGGAGTGAGCAACCGCAGGGAAGTGGTAAGTTTTGTGATGGATAAATAGTTAATAATCAAAAGGTTTTACAACACTACCCACCCGGGTAGGTGCTAAACTACCCTTGGCGGATAGTCGGAGTCAGATTCTTTACAGCCAGTTTTGTCGCTTAAATACTGGTTTATGAGGCAAATACTATCTCTTTTGGCCTTGCTGTGGGTATACAGCATAAGCGCCCAAAATTTTACCTGGGCGGATCATGTGTCATCCAATCGCGAAAGTGAAACCCTGTTTGTAAAGAAAGATGGCAATGGCTTCTTTTATGCGGTAGTAGCGTATCGGGATTCAGCCATTTTCAACGGTCAAACGTATCTCTCCTACAACCCGGCAGAGATGAACAACCCCAGTAGCCCCGCAGCCCTGGTGATCCGCTATACTGCTACAGGAAGTATAAGCTGGGTTCGTAATATAGCATTCAGTGTATCCCAGGCCAGTAATTTCTTTACCGATGGTGTCAAGGTCGCGTTTATGGATGTGGATGACCAGGGGAATGTATACCTGCAGGGTTATTCGCGGGGCACGGTACACGTGGACACCATGTCATTCGGGGCCGGAGATGTAAATGGGTCACCCAATGACTTCTGTTTTTTGGTAAAGCTTAACTCTTCCGGTAGCGCTGTTTGGAACCGGGTTTTTACCGATGGTAATCTGTTTTCACATTCCACACCCAAAGGCGTGTCGGTAAAGAAAGATGGCAGCGCTCTGTACACCATGGTATATGACGATACCTTAAACACCAATGGCGCCTCGGATGTGCTGGGAGGGGATTATATCCTGAACCTGAACCCCGCTAATGGAGCGGTAAACGCATTTCTTGCCATGGTGCCCGGTGGTAACCTTGTGAATGTTGGAAACCTATTTGTGTGTGGAAGTAGTTATTTGTACATCACCTCTGCACAGGCGGGAACACAGTTCAATACGGTAAGCACCAACCTTTACCAGGTGGACCTGAATACCCTGGCTTTTAGCCACAACAGTTTGCCCGTACAAATTACCGATATGAAAGAAGCCGGGGATACCCTTTTCCTGGCCGCCAAAACCCGTCAAAGTGCCAATGCGGTCATGGCTTATAACTTTGGAACCGGTACTACCCATTGGGCAACGTATAGTGATAGTACCCAGGGAAACTGGCCCGGCCCGGCCCTGGATATTAATAACCAAAGAGAAGTCATATTATGCACTGGTTTTAATAACAATTCCGCACATTTCGGCAATACCCCCATCCTGAATGCCTCCACTAAAAATACTCTGATCGTAAAGCTCAACCAGCAGGGGCAGGTACACTGGTACACCACTGAGGTAAGCGGCACTAATCTATTGCACCGGGCGGTGAGTTTTGCGGATAACCTGGCCGTTTTAGGAGGTGTATTCAACCACCTGCAGGGTGGGGGAGCCCCCGCAGTTTTTGGCAACTACACGCTGGTTCCCCACAACGCTTCAGCCTCTCGCGATTCCTATGTGGCCGCATTGGGAATTAATACCACCCTTCATGCGGATATCCAATTGCCGGATACGGTAGTGCTTTGCCAGGGCGACTCTATCCTGTTAAACGGAACCGCTTCAGGAGGAACGGGAACGTACACCTACCGGTGGATCAATGGCTTGTGGACCATTGCAGATACCACCCTGGCCCAGACGTATGCTTTTCCGTTTATGGACACCACTTATTACTTCCAGGTTTCGGATGGCTTCGGCACTGCCACGGATTCCGTTAGGATTAAAATGTCAGACAGCTTTAAACTGTTTGCTTTCTTTTTCCCCAAGGATTCCGCGCAGGGTTTCGCCATGGTTCCCGGCTTTGGTCCTGATGATGCGGATTCCATTTATTGGGACTTTGGTGACGGCACCTTTAGCCATGATTACTGGCCTTACCATGTGTATACCCAGCCTGGTTTGTATGCGGTTAGTCTGTATATCGAAAATTTTTGCGGAAGCAGTACTTATACCGATACCGTAGATGCGAGTTGTGCCGGCACCGATGCCCAATTTGTATATAGCTTTGGGTTGCCCGGGGAGCTAAGCTTTACGGACCAATCTATTTCCCCCACAGGCGTTACTTCGTGGTTATGGACTTTTGGTGATGGCGATACTGCCATGACCCAAAACCCGGTTCACCAATACGGGGCAAATGGTTTGTACCGGATTTGTCTGTACATCACAGATAGCTGCGGTACCGACAGTGTATGCCAGGACGTGATCATCAGCAATATGGCTTTAGAGAATGTTCAATGGAATGCACCGCAGGTATATCCCAATCCGGTTCAGGATAAACTAAGTATTGTAATGCCGGATGCGGTAAAGAGATCCGTTCAAATACTAAGCGCAAGTGGTAAAGTGATCAGAGAATATCCGGGTAGTGAACAGGAATTACACCTTTCGGTGGAAAGCCTGCCACAAGGTGTATATATACTTAAGGTATCGGAAGAAGAGCAAACGGTGTTTACCCAATTGCTCTTTAAGCGGTAGAACAAGTGTTTTCAAATTGAGCGAGGGCCTGGTTTTGTTAAAAGCCAGGCCCTTTGCTATTTAACAGCGTAGTGGTAAAACTCCTTTGTGGTAGCGGAACTTGCCATAATTTCCCTACTTTTAAAGCGCTCATCAAGGAGCAAGAACCAAACGTAAATTTTAAAACCCTAGAAACATGGCACAACCTGAAGCCGATTTTTTCAAGATCCCCATGATCTATCTTTCCAAGTACATAAATGAGGAAGAGCAAACACGCTACCGCCTTTATGTAGGCATGGCCATGGGAGAGGAAGAAGAGTTTCACCTTCCGCCAACCCCATCCACTTTATCAGATTGCGATGTGTATGTAATCCATGTAGAGAGCCTGATTAATGACAATTCCGAACTGATGGGCATCCAAACCGTATTTCGGTCTGATATTGAAGCCACCTGCCGTACTATTGAAGTACGGGTCACAGATGGCACGAACACGCGCAGGGCAAAAATGAACTATGACCAGGCCGATCACGGAGGGCTTGGTGGCGGCCATGCGGAATAAATCCATTTTATTAATTGTATTGCTGATTGGTTTGCCCCCTTTTGTGGTAAGGGGGCAAAATCCTGTTATAGACAGTTTAAAGCATTATCTCGGTAATTCTTTGCCGGATGGTGATAAAATTGAAGCGTATAACATCCTGGCGTGGGAACTGGCGGATCATGATACTTCTGCCGCCAGGTCTTATGCTAACAAGGCTTTAAAGCTTGCCCGGGAGAACAATGACACTACCGGGCAAGCCCTTGCCTATAACCGTTTGGGGAGGCTGGCCTATTTCCAGGGCAGCTTTTCTACGGCCATGGACCTTTACAATAAGAATCTTGCATTGCGGCTGGCGCAGAAAGACACCAGCGGCATTGCCAGCACGTACCTTAACATGGGTAATGTGTATAACCGCCAAGGTGAATATGCCAAGGCCTTGGACCTTTTTTATAAAGGATTGAAATTTTGTGAGTCTTCCACATCCACCATCCTGCGGGATCAAGCTTCCCTGCATGGAGCCATCGGTTATACCCTTCTGGAACAGGGGAATCGGGATAAAGGAGAAGAACATTTTTTACAGGCACTTTTTTACAGCAAAAAGTCCGGTATAAAAGAATCTATGGCATCTGCCTATTTGGATATGGGGAATTTTCACGCCCGGGGTGGAGACCTTAAAAGAGCCCTCGCCAATTATGAAGATGCCTCAGCCATAATGGAAAGGATCGGGGATAAAACGGGCCTGGCGGCCGTTTGGAACAGCATGGGAAATACTCATCTCCAAAAGGAGGAATACAAAGAGGCTCGTTTAATGTACTCCAAAAGTATAGCCCTTCGCAAAGAGGTTGGCGATGCCCACGGTATTGCCTTAGGGCACAATAGCATGGGAACATCCTACGCCTGGGAGGGCCTTCATAAAGAGGCATTAACGGAGTTTGACATCAGTGCCCGTGTGGCCAGGGAAGCTGGTTTGCGGGATGACCTTGCCAGGGCCCTGGAGAATAAATCCTACTCCTATGAGGCCCTGGGGGAGTATAAAAAAGCCTTTCTCACCTACTATAGTTTTGACAGCATCTCCAACATTATCCTGAACGAAGCCAGTAACCGCCATGTTAACGAACTCCAGGTACAATACGATACCGAGAAGAAAGAACGCCAGATAGAAAGCCTGCAGCAGAAGGAAGCGCTGCAAAAAGCCGAAGCCCAAAAACGCAATACCCAGATCAAGGCACTCATTGCGGGCCTGGTATTGTTCATAGGCCTGGGAGCCGCGCTGGTATTTGCGTACCGCCAAAAACAAAAGGCCAACCGCCTCCTTAATGAGCAAAAGCTGCTGGTGGAAAAACGCGAAAAAGAAAAAGAACTTTTACTGCGTGAATTGAACCACCGGGTAAAGAACAACCTGCAGGTAATTGCCAGCATGTTGAGCCTCCAGTCTTTCCAGCTGGAAGACCAGAAAGCGGTGGAAGCCGTAAAAGAAGGACAAAGCCGGGTAGAAGCCATGTTCCTGATCCATGAGCGGCTGTACCGCGATGACCAGGTAACCCATATTGACATGGACCATTACATCAAACAGCTCCTGAGCTCCATCAGCTATTCCTTTGGTTATACCGAAAGAGATGTGAAGTTGCAGACAGAAGTTACGGTGGAACCGCTGGTGGTGGACATTGCCATCCCCTTGGGGTTGATCATTAATGAGCTGATCACCAATGCTTTTAAACACGCCTTTAAAGAGGTGAAAGAGCCGGAATTACGTGTAAGTCTTAAGGAGGAAGAAGGACAACTGAAGCTAACCCTTTTGGATAATGGTCCCGGCATTCCTGAAGGCAAACCGGATAAGGCAAGTATCTCCTTCGGTATGGAAATGATCCGCTCCCTGCTCAAACAGCTGCGGGGAGAACTTAAAACCACTTACAAAAGTGGCAGCTGTTTTGAAATTACCCTACCTTTATCCCGTACTGCATAAATCGAGAAAGGGATGGCCTTAGTAAAGGTATTGATCGTAGAAGATGAGGCATTGGTGGCCCGCGATATTGCCGCGCGGCTGCAACATGCCGGGTACCATATTGTGGATTGTGTGGATACGGGCCGTGATGCCCTGGAAGCCCTGGAAAAGGAAGTAGCGGATATTGTACTGCTGGATATAAACCTTCTGGGACCCCTAGATGGTATAGAAACGGCCGAACGTATCAAGCATAAATACGATATGCCGGTGATATTCCTTACGTCCCTTTCCGATCAAGCCACGGCTGACCGGGCCCGCAAAGCCAGGCCTTCGGCTTATATGCTGAAACCCTTTAACGAGCGGGAGCTACACCTGGCCATCGAGTTGGCTATTTCCAATTATTCCTCCAATAAACCGGCCAGCATGCCAACGGAAGAACCGGAAAAAACCCAGGAACATGAGGAGCATTTCCTGCTCAACGACAGCATCTTTATCCGTAACCGCAACCGTTTTGAAAAGGTGCCCTTCAATACTATACAATGGCTGCAGGCAGACAGTAACTGTACGCATATCCAAACCCGGGAGGGCAAATACTTTCTAACGGTTACCCTCGGGGTAATTATGGAACGCCTGGAGTTTGAGTCATTGGTGCGTACGCACCGTTCCTATGCCGTAAATATCCAGCATGTTACCTCCTTTGAAGGCAACTGCCTGTACGTGGGTAGCCAGGAAATCCCGGTGAGCCGAAACTACCGGGACGAGGTCTTTAAGAATTTCCAGACGCTTTAAAACCAGGCTTCCACTTCGGGAAGCTGCAAGGCTGGAACGTCCAGCTTATTCTTTTTGCGATAACCGTTCATTTGCTGGTGTACTTGGGTGGGCTTGGCTTTTTTAAGCTCGTCTACGCTACCGTATACGGCCATTACATGCTCGCTCCACTCACCGGGAACGCCCATTTTTTCAAAGTCGGATTTACTGGGAGCCGCTACCTTTTTCTCTGGGCGCATTTGCGGGAAGAACAATACCTCCTGTATGCTGCTCTGGTTGGTAAGCAGCATGGTTAAGCGGTCTATGCCGATGCCCATTCCGGAAGTAGGAGGCATGCCGTACTCCAGGGCACGTAAGAAGTCCTGGTCAATGAACATGGCCTCATCATCCCCTTTTTCAGAAAGTTTCAACTGATCCTCAAACCGTTCGCGTTGGTCGATGGGATCATTCAACTCCGAGTAGGCGTTGGCTATTTCCTTGCCGTTGATCATCAGCTCAAAGCGCTCGGTAAGCTCGGGATTGTCACGGTGCTTTTTGCAAAGTGGCGACATCTCCTTGGGATAATCCATAATGAAAGTGGGTTGTATAAAATGCGGTTCGCATTTTTCCCCGAATATCTCGTCAATAAGTTTGCCTTTCCCCATAGTATCATCCACGGGAATGTTGAGTTTCTGGCAAACCTCACGCAGCTGGCTTTCATTCATGCCGCTGATGTCAAAACCAGTGTGCTCCTTAATAGCATCTATCATGGTCACCCTTTTAAAGGGCGCTTTAAAGTCGATCTCCTTGTCACCAAGCTTTACACTCGTGCTGCCGTTGGTAACCGCTTTTACCACGTGTTCCAGCATTTGCTCGGTAAAGTCCATCATCCAGAAGTAGTCCTTATAGGCCACGTATATTTCCATCACCGTAAACTCCGGGTTGTGCGTACGGTCCATCCCCTCGTTACGGAAGTCCTTGGCAAATTCGTATACGCCTTCGTAACCGCCTACGATCAACCTTTTCAGGTACAGCTCATTGGCAATACGCAGGTATAGAGGTATGTCCAGGGCGTTGTGGTGTGTTACAAACGGACGTGCCGCTGCTCCCCCCGGGATGGGTTGCAAAATGGGAGTTTCCACCTCCAGGTAACCCTTTTGGTTGAAAAATTCGCGCATGGCATTCATGAGGCGGGTGCGCTTCAGGAAGGTTTCGCGTACGTGGTCATTAACGATGAGGTCTACATAGCGCATGCGGTAGCGTTGCTCGGGATCGGTAAAGGCATCATGCACATTACCCTGCTCATCCGTCTTCACCACAGGAAGGGGCTTCAATGATTTGCTCAGTATGGTGAACTCCTCCACCTTAACGGTGATCTCACCCACCTGGGTCTTGAAAACCTCACCTTTGATCCCGATGAAATCGCCCAGGTCCAAAAGCTTCTTGAATACATCGTTGTAGAGGGATTTGTCTTCTCCGGGGCAAATTTCATCACGGTTAAAATACACCTGGATCTTTCCCTTGCTGTCCTGTATCATGCCAAAGGAAGCTTTACCCTGCACCTTTTTGCGCATCAGTCGGCCGGCAATGACTACCTTTTTTCCTTCTTCATAATCCTTTTTAAGATCAACAGAATAATCAGCTACCGGGTAAAGGGCTGCCGGGTAAGGATCAATTCCTGCCTCACGGAGTTTTTGTAAAGCATCCCTGCGTTGAATTTCCTGCTCTGACAAACGTGCGCTCATGAGAAAATTTTAAAAAATTTTGGCAAAGGTAAGAACTTGCCGGAAGCTGCACAGGAGCATGAAACGCTTAAATTTCCAAATAAGTGGAAACATTTATCTTGTACACCAGTTCCATAAAGTAATTGTTAAATTCATGCCATGAGAAACCTTATAGCAATCACCTGTTGCCTCATTTTTTCAGCCAACCTTTTCAGCCAGATCAAGCCTAAACATGAAGATTGGTTTGCCTATGACCTTACGTATGATTACCTGCTGGAGTCTCCTCCCGGACTGGAGCAAAGCTGGCGCTCCAATGGTCATAGCCTTTCCTTTATGGACGATGTGCAGTTTGGTGAGGAAAGCCATTTCAGCTTTGCCTATGGTATAGGTTTTACCAGTAACAATTTTTACAACAATTTGTCACTCCGCACCAATGCTGCGGATGGCCGGGAATTCTATTCTTTTCTGGATACAGATACGATCAACAGTAATAAGCTGACGGTTCAGTATATTCATATTCCCATTGAGTTGCGTTTCCGGTCCGGTCTCAGCCAAAAGGGAAACTTTTTTCGCTTTTACGTAGGCGCCAAAGTGGGTGTTCGGGTAAATAGTTACTCCAAACTCATTACGGATAATTTCAACCGCCAGTTCAATAACCTGGGTAACCTGAACCGCTTTATGTACGGAGCCTATGTGAGAACGGGCTACAGCTTTATTAATGTGTACGCCTACTATGGCTTGAGTGAGCTTTTCAGCGAACAGACCTACCCGGAGGGAGTGAACCCTGCCCTGTATGATTCATTTGACACCTTTTCACCCGGCACTCCTTTAAGTGTAGGTATCTCCATTACCCTTTAACCCAGCAATAGGGAAAGGCTGATAATAATAATCCCTGAGAAGTAACCGGTAGCTAGCTCGCCCGGGCTGTGTGCTTGCAGCTTTAGACGGGCGCTGCCCAGAAAACCAGCCAGGAGGAAGCAGAGCGCCAGTAGAGGCAGGAAGCCTATATGGTATTTGAGCGATTCACTCAGCAGCAAGCCTGTAAATCCACCTATTCCCGCCATGTGCGCACTGGGCTTGGAAAAGCGGAACATGAACAGGTGGATAATAATAATACTGGCACTGCCCAGTAGAAAAAGCTTCAGGTCTTTCGGTAATCCCAGTTGACCCAAAAAGGAGGCGGTAAAATAGTAGCAGATCGCTCCCACCAGGTAAGGCCACCTGCGGTCACGGGCTTCTTTCATTTCCAGGCTGGAGATCAACTGTATACGGTAGAAGAGAAAACTGATGGCCACCGGGAAAATATAAGTTCCGGTAAACACCAGGGCGAGGCTTAGTATAGTAAGCCGTGAATTTACATAATAGGGTAGTGCTTCAAGGATGATCAGGGTTCCCAGTATGGGGTATACTACCGGGTGAAGAAGGTACGAAAGCCATTGTGCCAGCGTGCGGCCCATCATCAAAGTTCTTTACGCAAACGGGCCACGGGAATTCCCAGTTGCTCGCGGTATTTGGCCACCGTTCTTCGGGCTATAGGGTATCCCTTTTCCTTCAGGAGCTTGGCCAATTTTTCATCGGTAAGTGGCCTCCGCTTGTTTTCTTCAGAAATGGAATCTTCCAGGATCTTCTTGATCTCTTTGGTAGACACTTCTTCACCCGCATCATTGGTCATGGATTCGGAGAAAAATTCCTTGATCAGGAAGGTGCCGTAAGGTGTTTGCACGTATTTATTACTGGCTACCCGCGAAACCGTGGAAATGTCCATACCTATTTCCTCGGCAATGTCCTTCAGGATCATAGGGCGCAGTTTGCGCTGATCACCGGTGAGGAAATATTCCTTCTGGAAATTCATGATGGACGACATGGTGATGAGCAGGGTTTGCTGACGCTGTCGGATGGCATCAATAAACCACTTGGCACTGTCCAGCTTCTGTTTTACAAACATTACCGCGTCTTTCTGGGCCTTGTTCTTCCCCTGTGAGGCTTTATAGGTTTCCAGCATATCCTTGTACTCGCGGCTTACGTTGAGTTCAGGGGCATTGCGCGAGTTGAGGCTCAATTCCAGTTCACCATCCTCAATACTGATGGTAAAATCAGGAGTTACGGCCTGTACAGAGCGCTGGCTGGAACTGGAGGAATTACCCGGTTTGGGGTTGAGGTGACTGATCACTTCAATGGCAGCCTTGAGGTAGTCCTCGTCAATTTCGAGCCGCTCAATCAGCTTGGAATAATGCTTCTTGGTGAACTCGTCAAAATACTTGTCCAGTATCTCGTAGGCCAGGCGAACATCAGCCGTTCTTTCCTTTCGTTTTAACTGAATGAGCAGGCACTCTTTCAGGTTACGTGCTCCCACTCCGGGAGGGTCAAGCTCCTGTATGATGCCAAGGACCTCCTCCAGTTTTTCCTCTTCCACGAAAATATTCTGGGTAAAGGCAAGGTCATCAACTATAGCGCTGAGTTCCCTGCGGATGTAGCCATCATCGTCAATATTACCAATCAGGTATTCCGCGATCTGCCTGTCCTGCTCACTCATCCTGCGCATACTGACCTGGTCCATCAGCACTTCCGTAAAGCTTATACCTCCGCTGATGGGTATGCGGGCATCCTCATCATCCTTGGAGTAATTATTGGCTTTAAGTCGGTAGTCGGGGATCTCATCATCGCTCAGGTACTCATCAACGTTTATATCTTCAGCTTCGATGCTCTGATTATCGTCATCCTCGTAAGTGTCGGTATCCTCTTCGTAACGATCTTCTTCATCCAGGCCTTCTTCAAGAGCAGGGTTTTCTTCCAGCTCTTCCTTGATCTTTTGCTCCAACGCCTGGGTAGGCAACTGGATCAACTTCATCAGCTGGATCTGCTGCGGGGAAAGTTTTTGAAGAAGTTTTTGACTGAGCTGTTGCTTCAGCATACCTGAATTCTTGCTAGGGTTATCTCGACAGGAAAGTAGGAAAAATCAGCAAGAATTCCTGCTTCCCATCAAAAATTTTGCCGAATTTAATAAGAATAGGACAAAAATCCCTGTAAAAAGTTCAGGACACCTTAAAATTCAGCACTTCCCGGAGTTCTTGGGAAGGGGATCACATCCCGGATATTGGTCATTCCCGTTACAAAAAGCACCAGGCGCTCAAAGCCCAGCCCGAAACCACTGTGCACACAGGTTCCGAATTTGCGGGTTTCCAGGTACCACCAAAGGCTCTCTTCCTCAATACCAAACTCAGCGATCTTTTGCTTGAGTATGTCGTACCGCTCCTCACGTTGTGAACCTCCTACAATTTCTCCGATACCCGGGAAGAGGATGTCCATGGCGCGAACGGTTTTCTGATCTTCGTTGAGGCGCATATAAAAAGCCTTGATTTTGGCCGGGTAATCAAACAATATTACGGGAGCGCCAAAGTGCTTAACCAGGAATTTTTCGTGCTCGGACTGCAGGTCTGCACCCCACTCTTCGATGAGGTACTGGAATTTTTTCTTCTTGTTAGGCTTGGAATTTCTGAGGATGTCGATAGCTTCTGTATAGCTCACCCTGCGGAAGTTATTATCGGCCACAAACTGCAGCTTTTCAATAAGGCCCATCTCACTGCGTTCGTTCTGCGGTTTGGATTTTTCTTCGTTGGCCAAACGATCGGCCAAAAACTGAAGGTCATCCGGGCAGGCTTGCAATACATATTGGATCACCTTTTTAAGGAAATCCTCGGCCAGGTCCATATTATCATCCAGGTCGGCAAAGGCTACTTCGGGTTCTATCATCCAGAACTCCGCCAGGTGCCTGGTGGTGTTGCTGTTTTCCGCGCGGAAAGTAGGTCCGAATGTATATACTTTTCCCAGGGCGGTGGCCCCAAGTTCGGCTTCCAGCTGACCGGAAACGGTAAGGTTGGCTTCCTTGCCAAAGAAGTCCTGTTTATAATCCACTTCCCCGTCTTCATTCAGGGGAATGTTCTTTTTATCCAGTATGGATACATTGAACATTTCACCGGCCCCTTCTGCATCGGAACCTGTGATAATAGGGGTATGCATCCAGAAGAATCCCCTTTCATTAAAATACTGATGGATGGCAAAGGCCAATGCGTGACGAATACGTAGTATAGCCCCGAAGGTGTTGGTGCGAGGGCGCAGGTGAGCAATCTCCCGCAGGAACTCCATGGAGTGTTTTTTAGGCTGCAAGGGGTAAACGTTGGGATCGCATTCTCCGAGAACTCGTATGTCCGTAGCATGAACTTCCACATCCTGGCCCTGACCTTGTGACTTAACCAGGTCTCCCTTTATAGCGAGGCAGGCACCGGTATTGATCTTATCCAGGGTCTCCTTTTCAGTGTTTTCAAAATCCACTACAACCTGCAGGGTTTTAAGGGTGCTTCCGTCATTTAAGGCAATAAAACGGTTGCTGCGAAAGGTACGCACCCAGCCCTTTAATAGTACGGTTGAACCAATGGCCTGCTTGGCCAATACTTCAGATACAGTCTGATGATCCATCATTTTAAGTAGGCAATTAAAGCTGCAAAGGTTGCTAAAAAATACCAAGTCTGAAATTGGTATACGAGATAAAAAATGTAAACCCCGGAAACTTTTTACACACAAAAAGTTTCCAATAACGAATATGTTTCTACATTTGCGCCCTGAAATTATGGAAACACAGGAGCAGGAAATCATATTACGGACACTGGACCTCTTTATGCGGTACGGCATACGTAGTATTACCATGGATGATGTGGCCAGGGAGATGGGTATTTCCAAAAAGACCATTTACCGCTACTTTGATAATAAAGCTGACCTGGTTCACAAATGTGTGACGTTGGTTCATGACACCATCAAAAGCAGGATGGAAGAGATCCATCAAAGTGCAAAAAACGCCATTGATGAACTTTTTGACATTGACCGGGTGGTGCGTGAGATTCTGGAAAACCACAATCCTGGTGTACGTTTTCAGTTGAGAAAATACTATCCTAAAACCTACAATGAGGTTTTCCACGGGCGCAAACAGCTTATCCTTAAGATGATTGCTGAGAATATTGAAAGTGGAAAGCAGAATGGCTTATACCGGGAGGACGTTGTGACGGACATAGTAGCCCATTTATATTGTAGTAAAGTGGAGACTTTGCCGGACGAGGAAGAGCAATTGGTAAATAAATACAATATGAAGCCCATTATGCGGCAGGGCCTGGTGTACCACATCAGGGGTATTGCCTCGCCCAAGGGTTTGGAGTACCTGGAACAAAAATTAAAATCAGAAAAAGAATAAATACAATACATGAAGCCAATAACAACCTTTATAGCGGTGTTGCTTATAAGCTTTCAGGGAGTGGCCCAGCAGGAAGACCGCTCACTTACACTGAAGGAAGCCCAGCAACTTGCGGTGGAAAATGCCTATTCCGTTAAGGATAAGCAGCTGGAGTACCAAAAGGCTCGCCAGACCATAAAGGAAACCGCCTCACAGGGATTACCACAGATAAGCGCAGGTTTTGATTTTACCTATAATGCCCAGCTGGCTAAGCAGCCCGTTCCGGCCGAGTTTTTTGGAGGTGCGGAGGGTACGTTTGCCTATGTAACCTTTGGTACTAAGTATCAAAACTCTGCCAGTTTAAGCCTGAACCAATTGATCCTGGACGGCTCCTATTTTGTGGCATTGCAGGCCAGCCGTGTGTATAAGGAGAGCGCCCGCCTGGATAAAGAGATCTCTGAACAGGAGATAAAGAAAGATGTAGCCCAGGCCTATTACGGTGTACTGGTTTCAGAAGAAACAGTTGAGATCGTCCGTGAGAATATGTCCAGCCTGGAAAAGAACCTTCGTGAAACCAAGGCACTGTACGATAATGGTTTTGTAGAAGAACAGGATGTGGATCAGTTGGAATTGCTGGTTTCTAACCTTAACAATAACCTGAACCGTGCCCAAAGGCAGTATGACCTGGCCAAGATGATGCTCAATTTTCGCCTAGGCCGCAATGTAGATGCAGAAATTTCCCTGACCAACTCCATTGATGATGTACTACGCGATGAAGGGATGCTTATTACCGATAATTTTTCGGTAGAGGATAATATCAATTACCGGTCTATCAGCATCCAGGAAAAAGGAGCGCAGCTTTCCGTAAGGAATGAAAAAATGAAGTACCTGCCTACTCTTTCCGGCTTTGTCCGCCACGGCCAAAACAATTACCAGGACGACTTGGGGAGGGCGTGGAGCACGGACGAATATTGGATACCCAATACAGCTATAGGGTTCAGCCTTAAATGGAATATCCTGCAAGGGCTTGGAAGGCCGGCCACGGTAGAGAAGGCGAAGCTGGACCTGGAAAGGGCAGAAGTGGCTATGGAGATTACTAAAAGCCAGCTGCAATTGCAGTACGGCCAGGCCAAATCCAATTATGAGTATATGTATGATAACTACAATACCCAGATGAGAAACGTGGAGCTGAGCAAGAAAATACGGGATAAAACCCGGGTAAAATATACGGAGGGTATCAGCTCCAGTCTGGATCTTACCCAGGCAGAGAACCAATACCTGGAAGCCCAACAGGAATATTTGAACGCCTTACAAAGTCTATTAAACGCAAAAGAAGAACTGATCCTGGCGATCGGTAAATAAAACTTTACATCATCAGAACCATCATGAAAAAACAGATCATTCTCATAGCATCTATAGTATTCCTGGTAGCAGCTTGCCAGCCGCAGGCCGAAGAGGGAAGCCTGGAGGCCAAACAGCAGGAACTAAGCGAAAAGCAAGAGGAGCTAAGCAAGCTGAAGGCGGAGATTACAGCCCTGGAAGACCAGATTGCTGAAATGGACACCACCCAGCCTGAACGCCAGGCCCGTGTGGAAATACGTGAAATAAAACCAGCTAAGTTCGAGCACTTTGTAAAACTTACCGGTACCGTTACCTCCAAGGAAAATATCATGATCAGTGCCGAAACATCCGGCCGGGTTGAAGCCATCCCTGCCAATGAGGGTCAGAAGGTAGCCCAGGGAACCGTTTTGGTGCGTATTGAAAATGATGCGGTGGCTAACCAGCTGCAGGAGGCCAAATCAGCCTTTGAGCTAGCCGAGACCACCTTCCGCAAGCGGGATAATCTCTGGCAACAGAACATAGGCTCTGAAATAGAGTACCTACAGGCCAAAAATAATTTTGAAACCGCCAAAAGTCGTTATGCGCAGGTTCAAAGCCAGTACAACAACACCATTATTAAAGCCCCTATCAGTGGAACGGTGGATAATATTGTAGTAAAGCAAGGTGAGTTTGTAAATATGGGAAGGGAGATTGTAAGGGTGGTAGACCTGGAGCGTGTAGAGATAGAGGCGGAGCTATCTGAAGAATACCTGCCCGCTATCCACAGGGGTGATAGTGTGAAAGTGGAAATACCTGCCCTGGGAATTACCCGTATGTCACCGGTAACTTTTGTAAGCCAGGTGATCAACCCGGATAACCGCAGCTTCAAGATCAAGATCAACCTGCAAAACCGCGATGGCCGTATCAAGCCCAATGTGTTGGCCAACCTCCTGATCAGGGATTACCAGAATGAGGAGGCCCTGGTGGTACCTTCTCAGTGCATTAAGAAAGACCTGAAGGGAGACTTTGTTTTGGTGAGCTCTACCGAAGAAGGAGAAACCGTGGCCAAAAAACGCTATATCCAAAGAGGGAAATCCTTTGGTGATAAAACCGAGATCAAAGGAGGTCTGGAAGCGGGTGATGAAGTGATCACCGTAGGTTATGACCAATTAAATGATGGCGACCCTGTAGCCATTCAATAAGCAGCTAAAAAACTTTAAAAAAGATCATGGCCAATAAAACCAACAGAGAATTCAAGCTGAGTACATTGTCTCTCAACAACGGGATCAGTGTATTCATACTCTCGGCTTTGCTCATCCTGTTCGGCTTGTACTCCTACCGCACCATGCCCAAGGAGTCATTCCCGGAAATTGTATTCCCTCTTATTTACGTGCAAACACCTTATGCAGGGAACACCCCTTCAGACATTGAGAACCTGATTACCCGTCCCCTGGAGAAGGAGATCAAAAGTGTGAATGGTATCAAGAAGCTGAATTCAGAATCCGTACAGGATGTATCCATCATTAATGTGGAGTTTAATATTGATGTGGACACCGAAAAGGCCTTGCAGGATGTAAAGGATGCCGTAGACCGCGCCAAGAGTGAGTTACCTTCTGACCTTGATAAGGATCCTGTGGTCCTGGATGTGGATCTTACCAGGATCCCGGTACTCAATATCAACCTTTCCGGAGATTTCTCCATTGATGAGCTGGTAGATTATGCAGAAGATCTTCAGGACGACATTGAGGAGTTATCCGAGATCTCGGAAGCTACGCTTACCGGAGATAAAGAAAAGGAAGTTCAGATCAATGTGGACCTGCCACGGCTTAAGGTTAACCAGATCAGTTTTTCGGATATTGAGAATGCCATTGCCAGCGAGAATATAAACATCGGGGCCGGTGATATCTTATTGGGAAACACGCGTAGAAGCATCCGTACTGATGCAGAATTTGAAAGCATTGATGAGATCCGTAACATCATTGTAAAACACGAGAACAACAATATTGTATACCTTAAGGATGTGGCGGATGTATCCTTTACCTACAAAGAACTGGAAAGCCTGGCCCGCCTGGATGGGGAGCCGGTAGTTTCACTGAACGTGATAAAAAAGAGTGGGGAAAACCTGCTCAATGCTACCGATAAGATCCAGGAGATCCTGAAATCAGCTAAAGAGGATTACCTTCCCAAAGACTTGAAGATTACCCTTACCAATGATCAGTCCGTGCAAACCCGGAACCAGATCAGTAACCTGGAAAACTCCATTGTGAGTGGGGTTATCCTGGTGGTTTTGGTGCTTCTCTTCTTCCTGGGTTTGAGGAATGCGATTTTCGTAGGACTTTCCATCCCTTTCTCTATGTTCATCTGTTTCCTGGTGCTCAGCGCCATGGGCATTACACTCAACTTCATGGTGTTGTTCTCCCTTATCCTGGCCCTGGGAATGCTGGTGGATAACGCCATTGTAACCATTGAAAATATTTACCGCCTGTATGACGAGGAAGGGCTCTCAAAGTTTGAAGCTGCCAAGCAGGGGGTGGGCGAAATTGCAGTTCCTATTATCAGTAGTACAGCCACTACCCTGGCGGCATTTTTTCCGTTACTGTTCTGGGATAGCATTATCGGTGAGTTTATGGGTTTCCTACCCAAAACACTGATCATTGTACTGGGTTCTTCACTTTTTGTGGCCTTGGTTATCAATCCCGTTATTACGGCTACCTTCCTCAAAAAACAGGATCTTGAAAAGAAGACCAATCATAAAAGAGCCCTTATTTCAGCGGCCGTTTTTGGAGGGATAGGAATGTTGGCAGTGCTGGCCGGAGGTTTCACTTTCGGGAACCTGATGCTGATCATAGCAGGCTTGATCATTTTGTTTGCCTATATCCTGGAACCCCTTTCCGCTACTTTTCAAACCCGTTTTCTGGTACACCTGGAGGATTTTTATTCCCGGTCCCTTAAATGGTCCCTTAGCGGTAAAAAGCCAGCCCTGATCCTGATAGGAACATTTGTCATGATGATCCTTTCCATGATGTTTTACTTTGGAAGCAACCCTAAAGTGGTAACCTTCCCCGTGAACGAACCTAATTACATCAATCTTTTTGTGGAAGTTCCGCTGGGAACCGATGTTAAGACTACAGACAGCCTCACACTATTGGTAGAGGAAAAGCTGGATAAAGTGTTGGAGCCGTACGATAAAGTGGTGGAGTCCGTGGTTACCAACGTGGGAGCAGAAACTGCCAGCCAGAATGAATTTGGCGGAGGCGGTCAGAAAACGCCCAATAAGGCCCGGATCACTATCTCCTTTGTAGAATATCAGTATCGCGGAGGTATTAAAACCACCGATATTCAAAAGGATGTAACCCATCAATTGCTGGGGTATTTACCCGGAGTAACCATTAATGTGGAAAAAGAGCAGAATGGTCCTCCCGTTGGTAAACCTATCAATATAGAGATCACCGGTGATGAGTTTGATCAGCTTATTACCATTGCGAATGACGTAAAAAACACGGTAGACAGAGCGCGTATTGCTGGTATTGAAGGTCTTAAGATTGACCTGGAAACCAATAAGCCGGAAATGTTGATCTCCATTGACCGTGAACGTGCACGGAGGTTAGGAGTTTCCACCCAGCAGGTGGCCCTTGTTTTGCGCACCGCTCTCTACGGGCGCGAGGCCAGTAAATATAAAGAAGGTGAAGATGAATATCCTATTGAGATCCGCCTTAAGGAAGAGTACCGTTATAATGTAGCCAGCCTGATGAACCAATTGGTTACTTTCCGCTCTCAGGCAACGGGTAAGATTGTGCAGGTACCTATCTCAGCGGTGGCAGACTATAAGTTCGATAATTCCTTTAACTCCATTAAACGACTGGATTCCGAGCGCCTCATCACCGTATCTTCAAACGTAATAGAAGGATATAACCCCACGGAGATCAACAATAAGATCAAAGCGGAACTGAAAGGTTATGAGTTGCCTAAAGGTTATAACCTCAGCTTTACCGGTGAGCAGGAGGAGCAGGCCGAGTCGTTTGCCTTCCTCACTACGGCTCTTTTGATAGCAGTGGCCCTTATTGCCATTATCCTGGTATCACAGTTTAACTCCGGTACCAAGCCTTTCATCATCATCATGACGGTACTCTTCAGTACTATAGGTGTATTCCTTGGCCTGGGCATTTTCCGGATGGACTTTGTGGTAATTATGACAGGTATCGGAATTGTCTCTTTGGCAGGTATTGTGGTAAACAACGGTATTGTTCTTATTGACTTTATAGAACTGAGCCGCGCCCGTTTACGGGAAAAGCGCGGAATAACTGGGGGTGATGAATTGGAAGATGAGGATCTGCGTACCGCTATTGAACTGGGCGGTAAGGTTCGTCTCCGCCCGGTATTGCTAACCGCCATCACTACAGTATTAGGCCTCTTACCGCTGGCAGTTGGTCTCAACATCGACTTCTTCGGTATGTTATCCAGCTATAATCCCAATATTTATTTTGGTGGAGATAATGCCGTTTTTTGGAGCCCAATGGCATGGACGGTTATTTTTGGCCTGGTGTTTGCTACATTCTTAACGTTGATCGTTGTTCCGGTTATGTATCTCATAGCCGAGCGATTAACCAGAAAGAGCCGAAAGCTTCTTTCTAAATTTTAGCAGGTTAATTAGGTTAAGGTTTGGTTAATTGGTTGACCAGAGGCCCCGGGCAAATGCTCGGGGCCTCGCCTTTTAAGGCTATCCGTTAAATTCCGCTTATCCATTTTATAAGGTGTGGTACATTTGCCGTATGCACACATTACTGGACTCTGTCCGCACTCCTGGAGATCTCCGAAAACTCTCTGTAATACAGCTCACACAACTGGCCGCTGAGCTGCGTGATTTTGTGCTGCATACCACCCAAACCAAGGCCGGGCATATCAAATCCAGCCTTGGAGTTACAGAACTTACCCTTGCCCTTCACTATGTGTACAATACGCCTGACGATATACTGATCTGGGATGTAGGCCACCAGGCGTACATACATAAAATACTTACAGGGAGGAAGGATAAATTCCATTCCAACCGTAAAAAGGGAGGGCTGTCGGGTTTTACAAAGCGTTCGGAAAGTGAGTATGACCCCTTTGGAGCAGGGCATTCCAGCACATCCATATCCGCGGCCATCGGTTTTGCCGAGGCCGATAGGCTACAAGGTAAAAAGCGGCACTATATTGCGGTGATAGGAGATGGTGCGCTCACCGGGGGGGAAAGCCTGGAAGCTCTGAATTACCTGGGCGAAAGGCAGCTGAATGTTACAGTAATACTCAATGATAACCAGTCTTCCATTGATGCTAATGTGGGAGCATTGGCTCATTTTGGGAATTATAAGGCATTGTGCGATGCCTTCCACCTGGATTTTGAGGGGGGAGTTGATGGACATAGTGTGGAAAAGATCATCAATTCACTTTCTAGAAGTAAAGAAGTAAATCGTCCCAAAATGATCCACCTTGTCACCCAAAAGGGGAAAGGGTGGAAAGCAGGATCAGGATCTGCTAAAGCAACTAATTCCCTTTCGTTCCAGGACGTATTTTCTCAAACGCTTATACGTTTAGCGGAAACCAATGATACCATTGTGGGGGTGAGCCCCGCTATGCTGTCCGGTAGCGGCTTGCATGAGTTTGGGGCACGTTTCCCGGAGAGGGTGTTTGACGTGGGGATAGCTGAGCAACATGCCGTTACCATGTCAGCAGGGATGGCCGCCAATGGGCTTAAGCCTTTTTGTCACCTGTATTCCACTTTTGCTCAAAGAGGGTATGACCAGATCATTCACGATGTAGCCTTGCAAAAGTTACCGGTGGTTTTCTGTTTGGACCGGGCCGGACTGGCGGGTGAAGATGGTCCTACCCACCACGGAGCTTTTGATCCCGGTTTCTTAAATACCATACCAGGCATAGTAGTGGCGGCCTCTTTGGACGGATCTGCCCTGGCGGCACTTATGGAGGAAGCCGCTGGTTATTCAGGCGGTCCCTTTGCCATTCGCTACCCCAAAGATGGTAGTTTTGGAAAGCTGGAAAAGAAGGAACTACCCCTGGGCAAGCTGCAAAAAGTAAAGAATGGATCTGCCAAGGCGGTGATCTCGTTTGGAGCCATTGGCCTGGAAGTTCAGAAGGCTCTGGAAGGCTCAGAATATGCTCATTTTGACCTGGTGTACCTTAAACCTCTGGATGAGGCCGGGCTTATTGCGATCTTGGAGGAATATAATGAAGTAATAATCGTGGAGGAGAACAGTAAGGCAGGGGGAGCGGGCGAAAGCATCGTATCTCTGGCGGGCCGCATAGGTGTAGATTGCCGGATAAAGTGTAAATGTCTTCCCGATGCATTTATTGAACATGGCTCCCGCCAGCAACTCCTGGAAGTAACAGGTCTGGATGCTTCTTCCCTGAAGGAGTTTATTGATCGGTAACCCGTAGCCCCATTATCCGGGCCACATATTTTCCGATAATATCAAATTCGAGGTTTACTTTTTCGCCTTCTTGTAAGTATTTGAAGGTGGTATGCTCCCGCGTGTAAGGGATAATGGCTACAGAAAAGAGGTCATCATAGCTGTCTACTACGGTAAGACTTACCCCATTTACACAAACAGAACCCTTTTCAACGGTAATATGAGCTGTATCGGGCTGGTATTTGAAATAATATTTCCAGCTTCCGTGCTGGTCTTCAATCCGGGTGCAGGTAGCGGTTTGGTCCACGTGTCCTTGAACGATATGTCCATCCAGCCTTCCTCCCATTTGAGTGCAACGCTCCAGGTTTATGTGATCGCCTTCCTTCAGGTCTCCAAGATTGGTTTTTCGAAGGGTTTCATCAATAGCCGTTACTGTATACTGGTCATCATCCAGTGATACCACGGTAAGGCAGGCACCATTATGGGCCACACTTTGGTCTATCTGAAGGTCGTGGGTAAAGGATGAGGCTATAGTAAAATGTACATTGCTGTCTTCTTTATCAATGCGCTTTACCTGACCCATCGTTTCGATGATGCCCGTAAACATAGTTTCTTAATTATTATCCCGGAACAAATGTACAAAGCCAGTGGCTTCCTGTTCCCTTGAGGTTTCAAGGTCGGCCGGTGTATATCGGCAGAGATAGTAATACACACCTTCTGAACAATCCACTCCAGTATTGATATCCTTTCCGTTCCAGCCATTATTGAGGAAATCATTTCCATCATTATTCTGGTATACCAGGGTTCCCCAGCGATTGTATATGGATATTCGCAGCTCGCGGATGTCCTTAAAGCTGATGGCTGAGAATAGGTCGTTAAACCCATCATTATCAGGAGTAAAAACATTTGGAAACTCGATAAGCGGACAGGTTTCGGCACATATCTCTGTACTGAACAGACTTTCATTGGCTTGTCCGCCTGCATCCTGGTCGGCATCATCTACCGCAGTAACGGCATAGCAGCCTGAAACAGGAGGCCCATCGTTGGAACGCTTGATAAGGTAGGTGGTATCACTGCTGGAAAGGACCCGGAAGGGCTGCTCTGGAAAATCATCCTCAGGTCTCATTTTGTAATAGAGCCGGTATTCCACCACATCATTCTTACAGGAGAGATTATCCGGAGTTCTCCATTGCAGGTATAAAGAGTCCTGCTCACAACTGTAGCTGGCGGTAAGCTGTGGAGCGCAGGGCGCGTTGGTGTCCAAAGGTATTGCGCATATTTCCTGTGAAAAGTTCACCAACGGCATGGGCAATGTGTTGGAAGCCGTATACCGCCCAAAGGCTTCCACTTTATAACAGTAAGTATCTCCGTTTACGAGGCCGGTATCGCGGTAGCTGTCCGTAAAAGCGGTGTCAATAGCTATAAAATTGGTGCTTCCGGGGCTATCTTCCCGGTAAATCACATATTCATAATTGAACCACGGAGTATTGTGGGTAAAATTCAGAAGAATTCCTTCGTCAAAAGGCACGGGTTCCAGGTACACCGAGCTACCGGGATCTGCCCGGCCCACGGTGTCATTATCCGGCCCGGAAAGAAAATCTACCGCATAACGATAGGAGGTATCCCGGGTGTTAAGCAAAGAGTCGGTGTAGTTGGTGTCTATAAGGCTGTTAAATACCTGAATCTGCTGGAAATCCTGACCATTGAGGCCGGTAGCGCGGTAAAGCACATAGCCATACGGAGGGGGAAAGTTTGCTGAATCAAGGGCCGGGGGAGCGATCCACTTAACCTGGATCTTTCCATTGGTAACGGCTGTGGTGAGAACGTCCGCGTTAGTCATAAGGGGAAGGGAAAGAGGCAGGGCGGTGCAAAATTCTACTGAAGCATAGCTCTCGGAAGCATCTTCAAAATAAGCAATTACCATATAACAATACCGTACCCCCCTTTGAAGATCCTGTGAATCCTGGTACGTAGTATTGGATAAGCCCGGGATGTCTGCCAGGAGTTCGTAGCCGGTGTATTCCGGCACCCCGGTTTCACATTCGGCCGGCACAAAACCGTAGCTGTCTTCCCGCCTGTACAGGCGGTAGCCAATAGCTTGCTTGCAGATACTTTCATCCCACCGGAGGTCTATAAAATTGTCCTGGGCAGTAGCCAGGGGGTTTTCCGGGGCGGGGGCCACTACCCGGATCTCAACAGTAACCACATCGGCCAACGGGGTGTCAAAGAAGGGGTTTTCAACAGAATCCTTAGCTTTAAGGATCACATAGTAAGGTTGCTGACGTACGTTACTGCAGTTGGTGGTCCAGCTAAAACTTTCCGTCCTGGGAGGAAGGCGGTACTGGTTAGGCTGGACATTGCCGGTAAAGCTTGCTGCGTTGGATGTGGCAAAAGGGCCGCCTTCTGCTGTAAAAGTAATAGGGTCTCCGTCCGGGTCTGTGGCGGTTACATTAAAGTTCAGGGTTTGTCCGGCTTCCACACAAAATGGACCTACTGGTTGTATTTGGGGAGGGTTGTTCCCACAGTCCAGGATATCTACCTGGAGGTCACGCACCACGTAACCGATGCGGAAATAGCTACCGTTACCCGTTTTCCGGTATTCATCTATCTGAATGGCAAAATTGAACTGACCCACATTTCGTGGAAGGTCCCAAATCAATTGACCTGTATAAGGGTCAATCTCTATACTGTCCTGAACATACTGAGGGTCGTAAATGGTCTGTAACTCCCGTCCATCGGTTGTGCGGCAAAGTACTAAACGGTAGGCAAGGCTGTCACCATCTTCATCATAGGCGGCAGGGTTGTGCTTGAATATCTGTCCGGTACAACCATTATCAATAGGAGGTTCCAACAGAACGGGCGAGTTGTTGCCTCCCAGGCTGGGTGCTATAAACAGCTCCGTTTGCACGTAAAAAGGTACGGTGATGGATTGGACAATATTATTGATACCTGCGTTACGGTTGGGATCTTCAAAGTGCAGGATATAGCCCTTGGCCCCGGAAACGGTATTATAGGTATGGGTTCCTATATAGCGGTTCACCTGTATATCATTCCCGAGAAACTCGCCCATTCCGCTGGAGTCACAGCCTCCCAGCGGACCATTTACGCGTGGAAGGATAGAGCTGCTACCATCACCCCAGAAAAGTTCAAGCACACACCGGTCAGCCGTTACCGACTCTTTGGTGTAGGTGGTTATAGTAGCTTCATAGGTAGTACCACCCAGCCATTTATAGGTTATCTCTCCCGCGCGATTATGGGTGCATAGAGCCTCGTGAAGCGGAAACCCGATCAATAAGATAAGTAGTAGTAATTTCTTCATTCAATGGGGTCAGGGCAATCAAACATTCCGGATACCTCCAGCATTATAACTCAAATACGATATGCTTATTTTATTGGATGTCAAGCTTGTTAAAAGGTTGCTTTAAATAGTAATACTTTTGTTTTCAAATTTAACAAATAAACATCTATGAAGTTTAGCGCAGTAAAGTCTTCCCATAACGCAGAGTTCACAGTTTACCTGTATTCTCAAAAAGATGACCTGCAAAAGTTGTCCATGTCCGCGCAGGAAGAGAAATACTGGCAAAAATCCTACAAAGATGCAGGCAGCCCGATGGTGCGCATTAACCGTTACACCAGCCAGTGGTTGCTTATTCATATACCCGGATCCAAGGGAAATGAGTATAGCCATCAAGAGAAGTTGCGTATTGCTGGAAATAAGGCCCGCAAGGAATTATGTGCAGATAAAGTTAAAAAGGTGAAGGTGGAGAGCCTTGCCAGTTCTATCAATCCCATGGCTTTTGTGGAGGGCATGGCTCTTGGCAATTACCAGTTCCTGAAGTATTTCAGTGATAAAAAGGAAAGGCAAAGTTCTCTTGAAGAAGTAAAACTGGTTGGTGCTACCCGTGAGGAGATCAATGACCTGGATGCTATTATGGCAGGGGTTTTTAAGGCTCGTGACCTGGTTAATGAGCCGGTAATACATCTTACTGCGCTTCAATTGGCCAAGGAGGCCCAAAAGGCAGGAGAGCAGTTTGGTTTTAAAGTAGAAGTGCTCAACAAAAAGAAGATAGAAACGCTGAAGATGGGAGGTTTACTGGCCGTAAACAAGGGAAGCCAGGATCCGCCAACCTTTACGATAATGGAACATCACCCCAGTGAACCTCTTAATAAAAAGCCGATCATATTAGTGGGCAAAGGAGTAGTTTACGATACAGGTGGCTTAAGCCTTAAGCCTACACCGGGCTCAATGGACTCCATGAAGAGCGATATGGGAGGGGCTGCAGCTGTAATCGGAACCATGATAGCCGTAAGTAAAGCCAGGCTTCCACTACATATCATTGGTCTGGTGCCGGCTACGGATAACCGTCCTGGCCAGAGGGCTTACACCCCGGGCGATGTAATTAAAATGTATGATGGTTCCACGGTTGAGGTTTTGAATACCGATGCCGAAGGCCGCATGATACTGGCGGATGCCCTGGCCTACGCCAAAAAATATAAGCCGGAACTGGTGGTGGACCTAGCCACTTTAACCGGTGCTGCAGCCGTGGCTATTGGTAAATATGGTATAGTAGCCATGGGGAATGCTGATGACGATTACTTTGAACAAATGGATCGTTCTGGTAAAGAAACCTATGAAAGGATCGCCCGCTTCCCCTTTTGGGATGAATACAATGAATTGCTTAAATCGTCCATTGCCGATGTGAAGAATATAGGTGGAAGGGAAGGAGGGGCCATTACGGCTGGCAAATTCCTGGAGCGGTTTACGGATTATCCATATATACACCTGGATATTGCCGGACCCGCCTTTTTAAGTGCAGATCATGAATATCGCCTGCAAGGCGGTACCGGGGTAGGCGTTCGTCTGTTGTATAACTTCTTAAAGCACCGTGCTTAATGGAAGAGCAAAAACCCATTATAGGAATCTCCGTTGGTGATCTCAATGGCATTGGCCTTGAAGTGATCATGAAGACTTTTGAGCCTGCTGAGATGTTGGATTTCTGCACACCGGTGATCTTCGCTTCTACCAAAGTGGCCTCGTATCATCGGAAGGCCCTCGATATGGAGAAGTTTAATTTCCAGGTGATTAATAGCATGGACAAACTTTTCCATAATAAGGTCAACCTGGTTAATTGCTGGAAAGAGGATGTGATCCTGGAACTGGGAGCAGAAAGCAAGGAAGTAGGTAAGTATGCCTATATGTCTTTGGATGCGGCCTGTGGTGAACTGGAGAATAGGACCATTGATGCGCTGGTAACAGCGCCTATTCATAAGGCTACTATACAAGGAGAGCACTTTAAGTTTGCCGGGCACACGGATTACCTGGAAAGTCGCTTCAAGAGCAAGGCCACCATGATGATGGTCAGTGAGGATATGCGCATGGCCCTGGCCACGGTCCATATCCCGGTGTCGGAAGTCGCATCACAGCTTAATGCAGAGCTGATTCTTAAAAAACTGAGGTCTATACATCATAGCCTTAAAAAAGATTTCCATATCAATAAGGGAAGGATAGCAGTTTTGTCTTTGAACCCTCATGCCGGAGACCACGGTCTTATAGGAGATGAGGATGACAGGGTTGTGGCTCCGGCCGTGCAACAAGCATTGGAGAATGGCATAGCAGCCTTCGGTCCTTATCCAGCCGATAGTTTTTTTGGCAGTGGTAATTACCGGAACTTTGATGCTATCCTGGCTATGTACCATGACCAGGGCCTTATACCTTTTAAAAGCATGTCATTCGGCCGCGGAGTAAATTATAGTGCCGGCTTGCCCGTAATACGTACCAGCCCAGACCATGGTACCGGTTTTGACATTGCCGGAAAGAGTGTTGCGGATGAATCTTCTTTCCGTGAAGCGGTGCTGTTGGCCTGCGATCTGGTAAAGCGCAGAGCCATTACCCGGGAGATCGAAAAGAACCCGTTAAAGATAAATCGCGGAAAGAAAGACGATTAGCTTGTTCAATCAAAAGATTTTGTAACTTTGCCGGCTCTAACTTTTTGAGCGGTCATGAGTGTGTTGAAGGAATTTGATATAAAATTTTCCGGGCTGAAGTTAGGAAAGCACGAGTTTGATTATCAGCTCGATAAAAAGTTCTTTGAGGCTTTTGATTACGATGAGTTTGACGATGCTGACCTAAAGGTTAAGGCAGTCATGGATAAGAAAAATAACGCGCTGGATTTTGATTTTGCGCTGAATGGAAGCGTAAGAGTACCCTGCGACCTTACCATGGAGCTATTTGACCTGCGCTTGGAGAATAAAATTTCACTGGTAGTGAAGTTTGGAGATGAATATGATGATACCCAGGAGGATATACTGATTATTCCCCAGGGGGAGCATAAGGTAAATGTAGCCCAGTATCTTTATGAACTGGCCGTACTGGCGGTGCCCCTTAAAAAGGTTCACCCCGATGTGGCGGCCGGTAAAAAAGGTAAAGATATATTGAAAAGGCTGGAGGACATGAGCCCGGGACAAACGCATAGTGATCAGGAAACTCAGGAAACCGATCCCCGGTGGGATAAGTTGAAAAATCTTTTAAATTAATTTAGAAATACCATAAGGAAATGGCACATCCTAAGCGTAAGCAGTCGAAAACAAGAAGAGATAAGAGAAGAACGCACTACAAGGCCGTTGCGCCTACCGTAGCCGTTTGTCCTACTACCGGTGAGCCCCACCTGTACCACCGTGCTTACTGGCACGAAGGAAAGCTTTACTATAAAGGTAAAGTGGTAATGGAAAAAGAAGTAGCCTGAGAAAGTGATAGAAGGCGCGCTTAACAGGCTGTGCTTTCGCTTCTTATGGTAAAAATAGGAATTGACATGATGGGGGGAGATTATGCCCCCCTTGCTACTTTAGAGGGAGTGGCCGGTGTGCTTCAGCAACTTGGTCCGGATTCCCAACTTTGGCTGATCGGAGACCAGACTACTATTGATGAGTTTCTCTCCAGACAGGGTTTGAAAGATGATCGCCTGTTTGTTGTTCATGCCAGTGAAGTCATTCACATGGATGAAAACCCTATCCGTGCTTTTCAACAAAAACCCGATTCCAGCCTGGCAAAGGGTTATGCGCTTTTAGCTTCCCAAAAAATTGATGTTCTGGCCAGTGCCGGCCATTCCGGTGCGGTAATGGTTGGCGCTATGCATGCCTTAAAGGCTATTGAGGGCATCGTAAGGCCCTGTGTGGCTTCTGCATTCCCGTTGCCCAATGGCCGAAAGAATATTTTGCTGGATGTGGGTATCAACGTAGAGTGTAAGCCAGAGATGCTGGTGCAGTTTGCGCAGCTTGGTGAAATATATGCCCGTGAAGTGTGGGGTATAAACAAGGCACGTGTCGGCTTGTTAAATACAGGAAGTGAAAAAAGTAAAGGTAGTCCGCTGTACCAAAAAGCGCATGAACTCCTGCGGTCAGAAGCTTCATTGAACTTCATCGGTAACATTGAGCCGCGAGATTTCTTTGATGGTAATGTGGATGTTACAGTATGTGACGGGTTTACCGGGAATATTTTCCTCAAACAGGCAGAAGGTTTTTATAAGCTTTTGCAACAGAGAAAAGTCAATGATGATTACCTTAGCTTATTCAATTACGAGCAATACGGGGGGACACCGGTTTTGGGTGTTAACGGAAATGTAATTTTAGGACATGGGGTTTCCAGTGCTTTGGCTATCTCTAATATGATCCTCGCTTCTGAAAAAGTAGCATCGGCCAATTTGGCCCAGCATATAAAGAAAGCATTTCAATAATGGCAGTAAAAGCAGCAATTACTTCAGTTGGCGGTTATATACCTGAATACAGGCTTACCAACCAGATACTGGAGACCATGGTGGATACCACGGACGAATGGATCACCTCGCGAACGGGCATTAAGGAAAGAAGAATACTAAAGGAAGAAGGAGCCGGAACGTCCTTTATGGGCATTAAAGCTGTGGAGGAACTCCTTACTAAAAGAGGTATCGAAGGCAGTGAGATAGATCTGTTGATATGCTCTACCACTACTCCCGATATGCCTGTGGCCTCTACGGCTGCCTACATAGCTACCAAAATTGGCGCTACGAATGCTTTTAGCTTTGACCTGCAATCGGCTTGTTCCGGGTTTTTGTACGGCCTTGTTACCGGCTCACAATTCATAGAAACCGGTAAATACAAAAAAGTAGTTGTGGTGGGTGGAGATAAGATGTCCTCCATTATTGATTATACTGACCGTACTACCTGTGTAATATTTGGCGATGGTGCCGGTGCCGTTCTGCTTGAACCCAACGAAGAAGGATATGGTCTTCAGGACTCTATCCTGAAAAGTGATGGTGCTGGCCGTGAGTTCCTGTACATCAAGTCGGGAGGGTCTATGCGTCCGCCTTCACACGAAACCGTAGAAAACCGGGAGCACTTTGTGCACCAGGAAGGTCAGCAGGTCTTCAAGTTTGCGGTTAATAATATGGCTGAAGTATCGGCCCGTATCATGGACCGTAATAACCTTCGTTCCGATGATATTGCCTACCTCGTGCCCCACCAGGCCAACAAGCGTATTATTGACGCAACGGCCAATCGCATGGGCATCGGACCTGAAAAAGTAATGCTCAATATTCATCGATACGGAAACACAACCAACGGTACACTTCCTTTGTGCCTTTGGGATTATGAAAAAAATCTCAGGAAAGGCGATAACCTGGTGTTCTCAGCCTTTGGTGGCGGTTTTACATGGGGTTCGGCCTATCTTGTCTGGGCCTATGACCCCTCCTAATATTTTTAATTAGATTTGTTTAGCAACCTTTAAATGATCAGGTATGGATCTTAAAGAAATACAAAACCTTATAAAATTTGTAGCTCGCTCCGGTGCAGCTGAGGTAAACCTCGAAACCGAAGATTTTAAGATAAATATTAAAACCGATGCGGCTTATAACCATGTTGAGCATCAGGCTCCACAGGTAATATCCATGCCTCAGATGCCCGCTGCAGCTCCGGCACAACCGGCAGCTGCTCCGACACAGGCCCCGGCTCAATCCTCAGCGGAAAAGAGTACACCGGCAAAAGCCAATGAGGAAGATGATTCCAGATACGTGGCTATCAAATCACCCATGATCGGTACCTTCTATCGCAGACCTTCTCCTGACAAGGAGCTGTTTGTAAACGTAGGTGATGAGGTAAAGCCCGGAGATGTAGTATGCATCATAGAAGCTATGAAACTCTTTAATGAGATAGAAAGCGAGATATCTGGTAAAGTGGTGAAGATCCTGGCAGATGACCAGACTCCGGTGGAGTATGATCAACCACTTCTGTTGATAGATCCTTCTTAAGAGATCATACGGACTAACGGTCCTAACCTAAATCCATAAGTATGTTCAAAAAAATATTAATTGCCAATAGGGGCGAAATAGCCTTGCGCGTTATCCGCACCTGTAAGGAAATGGGCATTAAAACCGTAGCGGTATACAGTACCGCTGATAAAGACAGTCTGCACGTCCGCTTTGCGGACGAGGCTGTATGCATCGGACCGCCCTCCAGCAGCGAATCCTATCTGAATATCCCCAACATCATAGCTGCGGCTGAGATCACTAATGCGGATGCCATACACCCAGGATACGGTTTCCTGTCTGAGAATGCCAAATTCTCCAGGATATGCACCGAAAATGGTATCAAGTTTATTGGTCCTGATCCCCAGATGATCGAAAAAATGGGTGATAAGGCTACCGCTAAAGCAACTATGATTGCGGCAGGAGTGCCTTGTATCCCCGGTTCAAAAGGCTTATTGGAATCTTATGAGCAGGCCGAAAAGCTTGCTGAAGAAGTAGGTTACCCGGTTATGCTTAAGGCAACTGCGGGTGGCGGTGGCAAAGGAATGCGGGCGGTTTGGAAGAAGGAAGACCTTAAAAAGGCCTGGGAATCAGCCAGACAGGAAGCAGGAGCTGCCTTTGGTAACGATGGTATGTATATGGAAAAGCTCATTGAAGAGCCGCGCCATATCGAGATACAGGTGGTAGGAGACTCCAACGGAAAGGCATGCCATCTTTCGGAACGCGATTGTTCTATTCAGCGCAGGCATCAAAAACTTACGGAAGAAACACCCTCCCCTTTTATGACCAGCGAATTGCGTGATAAAATGGGTAAAGCGGCCATCAAAGCGGCAGAGTATATTAAATATGAGGGTGCAGGTACTGTAGAGTTCCTGGTGGATAAACACCGGAATTTCTACTTTATGGAAATGAATACCCGTATCCAGGTGGAACATCCGATTACCGAACAGGTAATTGATTATGATCTCATCCGTGAACAAATAAAAGTAGCGGCCGGCATTCCCATAAGTGGTAAGAATTATGAGCCACAGCTCCATTCTATTGAATGCCGTATCAATGCTGAGGATCCTGAAAATGGATTTCGACCTTCACCGGGCACCATTACTACTTTCCATGCTCCGGGAGGCCATGGTGTGCGTCTGGACACGCATGTGTATGCTGGTTATACCATCCCTCCCTATTATGACTCCATGATTGCCAAGCTTATTACCACGGCCCAAACCCGTGAGGAAGCTATTGATAAAATGCGGAGAGCTCTGGATGAGTTTGTGATTGAAGGAATTAAAACCACTATTCCTTTCCATCGGGCTTTAATGGATGATGAAAATTATATAGCTGGTAATTATACCACCAAGTTTATGGAAGATTTTAAAATGAAATAACGGCTAGCGTATAAGGCTAATCCGCTTATTTTATAATAAATACCCAATAAAAAGCCCCGGTTGATTTCAACCGGGGCTTTTTAGTATGATAAGAAGATATTCTATTGACCGTTCTTAAAAATGGTCACGTGTCCTTTGTAATTTTTCTCTGTAAAGGTTTCCGGGTCTTTCATATTGATGATGTAGTAGTATACGCCATCGGCAAGTTGCTGACCGGAATTCATATCCGTACCATCCCAACCCTGGCTTTGGGTATTTATAGGACCAAAATCAGAGTTCTCATACACCAATTTTCCCCATCGGTTATATACCTCAATAGATACCTGAGCGTATTGGCGGTAATTTCTGCCACCTTCCTCCAGCGATATCCAGAACCTGTCGTGGAACTTATCATTGTCAGGTGTAAAGACGTTGGGGATATAAGGAGTTCCTAGATTTACGATAGTAGAATCTACGATAGAGTCCTGTTCAGGGCGGAAATCCAGGTACAACCAGTTGGATTCCGATACAAAGTTATTACCCGGATCAGTGCTGGTCGCTTGCACTTTAAATGCATAATAGCCTGAATCAGTCTGATCAATATATTGCCCTAACTCAAAGTCATAATTCAAGGTGTTGCCTAATGGACTTACCGATGTCCATTGGAAACTGGAAGTAGACTGTTCAAACTCTCCATAGAAAAACTCATACTGAGGATTGCTCCAACCAGTATAGTTATTCCAGCTAAAGGGTAAAAAGCCGTTGGAGAGGGGCTGCGTTTGCAGGAGAATGCTGTTAACCTGGTTCTGTGGAGCCAGAGCCTCCCCATTCTGAATGAGTTGAATAGCGTATTCATAGCTCACATTATCCAGTTCTTCTTCCGTAACAAAAGCGTCTGTCCAGGTGCGAGCTGTATAAAGGTCCACATAATCCTGCGGATAAAATCCACCACCCGCGGAGGTGTTTCTCTTCAGTATCGCCCAGGCACTGAAAACGGACTCGGCTCCTTTGGCAAAATACTCTGGGTTTACCTTCCAGTCTACCTTAATGTTCTTATCCTCCTGCACGGTAACATTTTCTACGGTATAGAATAATGGTGGGCAGTCATTCACATCAATGATCATTATAAAATTACCCCCTAACTCAAAGCCGCACTCATCCGTTAAAACGTTACCATCATTACCGGTTTTGGTAAAAAGGATATAGCGTCCGTTAATGTCAAAGGGTTTTTCCAAGATCAACTGGACCTGATTGGTAGCGGTCTGACCAACAAACTGATCACAATTCTTATTGATATGGATTACGGGGCGTAAAACCGTATCAGGACCTACAATACGGAAGTCTGTTGGATCAATAGAGTTACAAGTGGGCTGATATTTAGGATCAAAGTTCAGGGTGACAATAGTGTCAAAACAACTATAGGAAGTGATAACGGGGATTTGTCTTTTGGTAAAATCCGGGACGCCATTATTTATAACCGGAGGATTAGATGCCGTATCCAGTCCCGCTGCGTCAAGAATATCTTGAATATCCGCTACATTCAGATCCTGGAGGTCTTGTCCAAAGGCGGTCAGGTCAAGCCGTGGACCGGTTTCAAAGGAGTTGGTAGATCCGCATTCGTTTACCACTGGTATTTGAATTTCACGCATTACCTCTCCTACCAGGACTTTCTGCCCGGAAGAAGCATCAATGCGGTAATCCTGCACGGTAATCTTGAAAACTATAAATTCTTCCTTCATAGGAGTAAATGTGGAAATACCCGTTAAGCTGTCCAGTTTAAAGCCATTAACGGTAGTCATAGGTTGCTCCACAGAAAAGCCAGGATTATAGGGTATGGGTGAACCGGGATAATTCCCTTCAAGGGGGTTTGCCAATGCAAATAAAAGCTCATCGTTAGCATCCGGGTCCCCAGCCCCTTGTGACCATGTGAATTTTCTTTGTTTGCAAAATAATTTTACGGCTGGTGTGGTGAAATCGGCAGAATTGTTGGGGCCTATGGTGTTGTTTAACCTGGCAATTAATAAGAGCTCCCTGCCTTCCGGATTTTGGAGATTGTCAATAGATCTATTTCGGCAACAGTCGGCCTTATACCAGAAGACCCAATCCGTGCAAGGCCCTGTAAGTTGTACTGTGTCACGATACAGGAACTGCACAAACCGTAAACTATCCGTAGTTACTGTATCACCACAAAGCTCATAACCTGGAATGTAACCACCTCCGTTAGCATCGTTAGCATTGGGAGGAAAGGGTATCATGGGAAGGTCTGCCTGAAATGATTGGTTGCAAGTAGCAGATTCAATATTAATGGTCAAAGGATTTGCCGTCCAGGGATTACCGTCAGTATCTCTATAGATTCGCACCTGGACAATGTAGTCCATGGGGTTTCCGGTTTTATCACCGATATAATGGTAGGTAATATCAGCACCTGCTACGTGAGAGGCTTTGGCTGTGTAAAATGCACCGAGTGCAAAAACAAAACAGAACAGGATTAGGACTTTTTTCATAACAAGGGTTAGTTTTTATTCTGAGTGGGAGGTTAAAATTACATTCATTGTTAATGATCTGAAAATCAAACCACTTGAAACTTAGAAGGGAATTAGCGAAGGTGGATCCTACCCGTTTTTTCGAAGCAATTGATAAATGTTCTTTACATAAACCCGTACCACTCATTTATTCTTCGATGGGTTTACAACTCTTTTTCGATATAGGAAATATCAGATCGTATTGAACGAATGAAGAAGATCCACAACTTTCGCATTATAGTGTTCCTTGAGCATGGGAAAAAACACACGGACCAACCGCTTGCGGAAGTCCACCCAAACCATATCAGAAGGATCAACTTTTGAATGATACTAGCCTGGAAAGGGAATGGCTATAAACAGCTACACTCTTTCAGTACATGATCGTATTTACACCAAAAAAAAGCCCCGGTTGATTTCAACCGGGGCTTCTTAATATGGTAAGAGATTATTCTATTGACCGTTCTTAAAAATGGTCACGTGTCCTTTGTAATTTTTCTCGGTAAAGGTTTCCGGGTCTTTCATATTGATGATGTAGTAGTATACACCATCGGCAAGTTGTTGGCCGGAATTCATATCCGTACCATCCCAACCCTGGCTTTGGGTGTTTATAGAACCAAAATCGGAGTTCTCATACACCAGCTGCCCCCATCGGTTATATACCTCAATGGATACCTGAGCGTACTGGCGGTAGTTTCCTCCACCACCTTCTTCCAAGGATATCCAGAACCTGTCGTGGAAACCATCATTGTTAGGCGTAAATACGTTGGGAATGTAGGGAGTTCCAAGGGTAATGGTAGAGTCCACAATAGAATCCTGCTCGGGGCGAAAATCCAGGTACAACCAGTTTGATTCGGAAACAAAGTTGATATTCGGATCCAGGCTGATGGCTTGCACTTTGAAAGCATAGTAACCAGAGTCTTTGGCAGGGATATGCTGAGCCATATCAAAGTCGTAATTCAGGACATTTCCTAAAGAGTCCAGCTCATCCCATTCAAAACTGGAAGTTGTTTTATCAAAGGTCCCCAGGAAGAATTTGAATTGTGGGTCATTCCAGCCGGTATAGGTATTCCAGCTAAAGGGTATGAAACCGTTGGATAGAGGTTGGTTTTGCAGCAGGATACTGCTAACCTGATTTTGTGGAGCCAATGCCTCCCCATTCTGAATGAGTTGAATAGCGTATTCATAGCTCACATTATCCAGTTCTTCTTCCGTAACAAAAGCGTCTATCCAGGTACGGGCCGTATGAAGATCCACATAATCCTGCGGATAGAACCCACCGCCCGCAGAGGTATTTCTCTTCAGTATCGCCCAGGCACTGAAAACTGTTTCAGCTCCCTTGGCAAAATATTCAGGGTTCACCTTCCAGTCCACCTGGATGTCCCTGTCGTCCCGCACGGTAACATTTTCTACGGTATAGAATAATGGTGGGCAGTCGTTCACATCAATGATCATTATAAAGTTACCCCCTAACTCAAAGCCGCACTCATCGGTTAAAACGTTACCATCGTTACCGGTTTTGGTAAAAAGGATATAGCGTCCGTTAATGTCAAAGGGTTTTTCCAGGATCAGGTCCAGTGAGTCTGAAGCCGTTTGTCCTGCAAATTTATTACAGTGCTTATCCAGGCGAACCACCGGCCGTAAAACCGTATCAGGGCCTACAATACGAAAGTCTGTAGGATCGATAGAGTTGCAGATAGGAAGGTATTTAGGGTCAAAGTTCAGTCGTACCACTGTATCAAAACAGCTATAGGAGGTGATAATGGGGATTTGTCTTTTAGTGAAATCAGGAACACCATTATTGACGGGCGGAGGGTTGGAAGCGGTGTCCAGTCCGGCTGCGTCAAGAATATCCTGGATGTCTGCTACATTTATCTCCTGAAGATCTTGCCCAAAAGCGTTCAGGTTCAGTCGCGGGCCGGTTTCAAAAGAGTTGGTAGATCCACATTCGTTCACCACCGGGATCTGGATTTCCCGCATCACTTCACCCACGAGTACTTTTTGGCCGTTGGCAGGGTTAAACCGGTAATCCTGTACGGTAATTTTAAAAACAATAAACTCTTTTTTGGCCGGTGTAAAGGTTGATACCCCGGTTAAGGAATCGAGTTTAAAGCCGTTTATGGTGGTCATCGGTTCATCAGCCGAATAACCGGCATTATACCCGACAAGAGTCCCAGGGTAGGCCCCTTCAAGAGGGTTGGCTAAAGCAAATAATAATTCATCATTAGGATCTATATCTGAAGCTCCCTGCGACCATTCAAATTTGCGGTTCTTGCAGAAAAGCTTAACCGCACCCGTATTAAAATCGGCTGAGTTATTGGGCCCCAGGGTATTGTTGAGGCGGCCTACTAACAAGAGGGTATTCAGATCAGCCAGGTTATCAATAGCTGAGTTTCGGCAGCACTGGGCCTCATACCAGAAAACCCAGTCCGTACACAATCCGTCAAGTCTTACAGTATCACGGTAAAGAAATTGAACAAAACGTAAGCTGTCTGTAGCAGCGGTGTCACCACATAATTCATAACCGGGAATGTAACCGCCTCCGTTAGCATCATTAGCATTGGGGGGGAAAGGGATCATGGGAAGATCCACGGTAAATGATTTACTACAGGTAGCAGATTCAACATTTAATGTCAAGGGGTCTACCGTCCAGGTAGTACCTTCTGTATCTCTGTAGATCCGCACTTGGACAATATAATCCATGGGGTTTCCGGTTTTGTCACCGATATACTGGTACGTAATGTCAGCGCCCGCCACGTGAGAGGCTTTGGCTGTATAAAATGCACCAAGTGCAAAAATAAAAGTGAGCAGGAATAAGACTTTTTTCATACTTATGACGAATTTTTTTCTGAATGGACCGTTAAAATTACCTCATTGTTAATAAACCACAAACCTATTTCCCTAAAACTTAGAAGGGAATGAGTGAAGGTGGGCCTTGCCTGTTTTTTCGAAACTGTTAATAAGTGTCCTTTGCACAAACATACGCTATTCATTCATTATTCGATAGGGTGTGACGTTTTTCCCTTAATTTCGCAGCTTTAGAGAAGGCTTGATCTTATTGAACGAATGAAGAATATCCGCAACTTTTGCATTATAGCGCACATTGATCATGGAAAAAGTACTCTGGCCGATCGCTTGCTGGAGTCTACCCAAACCATCTCTGACCGGGATAAGAAGGATCAGCTTTTGGATGATATGGACCTGGAACGGGAGAGAGGTATTACCATAAAGAGCCATGCTATACAAATGGTTTATAAGAACGGTGAGGGTGAGTTTACCCTTAACCTTATTGATACTCCAGGCCACGTGGACTTTTCCTATGAAGTATCCCGGGCCATAGCAGCTTGTGAAGGAGCCTTACTGGTGGTAGATGCTGCTCAGGGCATCCAGGCCCAAACTATTTCCAATCTCTATTTGGCGCTGGAACACGATCTGGAAATAATTCCCGTATTGAATAAAATTGACCTACCCAGTGCCAACCCTGAGGAGGTCAAAGATCAGATTATTGATCTCATAGGTTGCGATGAAAGTGATATTATCCCAGCTAGTGCCAAGACTGGTATGGGGATATCCGAAATACTGGAAGCCGTAGTGCAACGCATCCCTGCTCCGGTAGGAGATCCGGATGCACCTCTTCAGGCGCTGATCTTTGATTCGGTATATAACCCGTACCGTGGTATTGAAGCCTTCTTTAAAGTTGTAAATGGCAGGATCCGCAGCGGAGAAGCTGTAAAGTTCATGGCTACCGGTCACCAGTATGGTGCGGATGAAATTGGTGTACTACGACTAAAGCAGGAGCCCCGGAAGGAGATTAGCGCGGGCAACGTTGGATACATAATATCAGGAATTAAACAGGCTAAGGAAGTTAAAGTAGGGGATACCATTACTGCTATGGAAAAACCTGCCAAAGAAGCTATTGCCGGGTTTGAGAACGTGAAGCCCATGGTATTTGCGGGAATTTACCCGGTGGATACAGAAGACTTTGAGGAATTGCGGGCCTCCCTGGAAAAACTGCAACTGAATGACGCTTCACTCACCTTTGAGCCGGAATCGTCTGCTGCATTGGGATTTGGTTTTCGTTGTGGCTTCCTGGGAATGTTACATATGGAGATCGTTCAGGAAAGACTGGAGCGTGAGTTTGACATGACGGTGATCACTACCGTTCCCAACGTATCTTATCGGGCCTATCTGAAGAAGAATCCGGAAAAGGAGATCATTATAAATAACCCTTCAGAGTTCCCGGATCCGAGCACGCTGGATCATATTGAAGAACCGTATATAAAGGCCCAGATTATTACTAAATCCGATTATGTTGGAGGTATCATGAACCTTTGCATCGAGAAAAGGGGAATACTGAAAAACCAGGTTTACCTGACTTCTGAACGGGTTGAATTGAGTTTTGACCTGCCCCTCACAGAAATCGTTTTTGATTTTTACGATCGACTCAAGACCATTTCCCGGGGGTATGCTTCATTGGATTACCACCCACTTGGTTACCGTGAAACGGAAATGGTAAAGGTGGACATCATGCTGAACGGTGATCCGGTGGATGCCTTGTCCGCCCTTATTCATAGGGACAATGCCTACGACCTGGGTAAAAAGATGTGTGAGAAGCTCAGGGAGCTGATACCGCGCCAACAATTTATGATCGCCATACAGGCAGCCATCGGGGCCAAGATCATAGCCCGTGAAACCCTCAGTGCCTTGCGTAAGGATGTTACTGCCAAGTGTTACGGAGGTGATATTTCGCGTAAGCGTAAGCTGCTTGAAAAACAGAAAGCCGGTAAAAAACGGATGCGCCAGGTGGGTAATGTGGAGATTCCCCAACAGGCATTCCTGGCGGTTCTTAAGCTAAATGATTAATTGGCGGCAAAGCCCAGGGCTTTGCGTAATCTGCTCAAAACTTCATTAGCAACAGGCTTTGCCTTGGCTGCCCCTTTAGCTAGTTCTTCATCAATAAGATGGGGATTAGCCATGTAATGGTCAAAACGGGTACGCGGCTCTTCGAATTTTTCCAACAACAGGTTCAAAAGGTCCTTTTTGGCGTGACCGTAGCCATAACCTCCGGCTTCATAATTTTTGCGCATTTCCGCAATACTGTGCTCATCGGCTACGAGTGAATAAATGGCAAAAACATTACAGGTGTCAGGATTTTTGGGTTCCTCCAGAGGAGTACTGTCGGTAACAATACTCATTACCTGCTTTTTCAGCTGATTTTTAGGCGCAAAAAGATCCAGTGTATTGCCATAGGACTTACTCATTTTCTGTCCATCGGTGCCCGGAATAGTCATTACGTGAGGTTGAATATAGGCTTCAGGTACTACCAAAAGCTCCTGGTTGGTTTGATGATTTACGGCCCCGGCCATATCACGGGTCATCTCCAGGTGCTGCTGCTGATCCTTGCCCACCGGCACCAGGTTGGCATCGTATAGCAATATGTCTGCTGCCATCAGAACGGGGTAATCAAACAAGCCTGCATTTACGTCTGAGAGGCGGTCGCTTTTATCCTTAAATGAATGAGCGTTGGCGAGCATAGGGTAAGGGGTAAAGCAATTGAGGTACCAGGTAAGCTCTGTTACCTGGGGGATGTCACTCTGCCGGTAAAACACATTTTTATCCGTATCAAACCCAAAGGCCAGCCATGCCGCTGCAATCTCGTATACATTGCTCTTTCGGGTTTCACCATCTTTAATGGTGGTAAGGGAATGCATATCAGCAATAAAAAAATAGGATTCGTTATCCTTTTGCTCAGATAGTTCAATGGCGGGTAATATTGCTCCCAGCACATTGCCCAGGTGAGGTTTGCCACTACTTTGGATTCCGGTTAGAATACGTGCCATACTAGTAATTTGTGATTGCCAAAAGTAAGAAGCCTGATCAAAAGTTTACTTTTGTGCCGTGAAATGGATAGGGGCGCCTTTTGTTTTTTTATGGAAACTATGGTTTTACCTCGGTATAGCCGTGGCTATCCTGCTTTTGTACCCTTTTATTTTTGTCACTTCCCTTAAGCCTGAATGGTATCCGCGGTTTTTTGTTTTTGCCAGGGCATGGGCATGGATAGTCCTGATCTGGACTGGTTTATGGCCGCGCGCGAAGTGGGGTGAACGCCCGGATAAAAAGAAGGTCTATATTATATGCGCCAATCATACCAGTATGATAGACATCATGATGACCTTGGCACTGTTTCCCAATTGCTTTCTTTTTATCGGTAAAAAAGAACTCACCAAATTCCCCCTTTTCGGCTATTTCTACCGTAAAACCAATTTATTGGTAGATCGCAGTAGCCTCAGGAGCAGAAGGGATGTATTTGATCGTGCAGCGGTTAAGATTGATGAAGGTATTGGGGTTTGTATTTATCCCGAAGGTGGTGTGCCCAAATATGAGGTGGATCTTGCTCCGTTTAAGAACGGTGCTTTTCGGTTGGCAGTGGAAAAGAATATACCGATCATTCCCGTTACCTATCCCGATAATAAGCGGCATCTTCCGTTTGAACTTTTTAAAGGTTATCCCGGGGTTTGCCGGGCGGTAATAAGTCCTTTCCTGGTACCACAGGAGCAATCGGAGGCAGAAATAGATCGTTTAAGGGAGGAGAGTTATCTTTTAATTTCCAGAGAGTTGCGAGAATACAGAAAGCCGGAAATGGTTTTGAACCACGAATAAATTACTTTTGCCGTATGAAGATCGATAAGAAAGAAGTAGAAAAGCTGGCTCACCTTGCACGCCTTGAATTTACCGAGGAAGAAAAGGAGAGTATGGTAGCCGATATGGATAAAATACTGGGCTTCGTGGCAAAGATCGATGAGCTTGATCTGGAGGGCGTGGAGCCTTTAGTTTATATGACGGATGAGGAAGCTCCCCTACGCAAAGATGTGGTGGTGGAACAATCTACCAGGGAAGAAGCTCTGAAGAATGCACCGGACCGCGACACTGACTATTTCCGGGTGCCTAAAGTGGTACAGCGAAAAGGAGAATAAAAACCCAACTTCAAAACATAAAAAAAACCGCGCTATAAGCGCGGTTTTTCTTTTTATGGGAGTTACCGGTAATTAAACCAGTCCCTGATCCAGCATGGAATCAGCAACTTTAACAAATCCGGCAATATTGGCTCCTTTAACGTAGTTCACAAAACCACCGTCTTCCTTACCATAATGGCGGCAGGCATGATGGATGTCCTGCATAATACTGTGCAGCTTGCTATCCACCTCTTCACGTGTCCATGACAAACGAAGGCTGTTTTGCGACATTTCCAAACCGGAAGTGGCCACACCTCCTGCATTGGATGCTTTGCCCGGAGAGAAAAGGATCTTAGCCTGGTGGAATGCTTCTATGGCAGCTGGAGTACAGGGCATGTTAGCTCCTTCCGCTACGCACATCACACCATTTTTCAACAGCATTTTAGCTTCCTCACCGTCTATCTCGTTCTGGGTAGCACATGGGAAGGCAATGTCACAGGGAACACCCCAGGGCTCTTTGCCTTCGTGATACTCACAACCGAACTTCTCAGCGTATTCCTTGATACGGCCGCGTTTTACGTTCTTCAGTTCTTTCAGGAACTCCAGCTTGTCTGCGTGGATACCTTCCTTGTCATAGATGAAACCGGAGGAATCAGACGCAGTAACCACCTTGGCTCCCAGTTGGGTAGCCTTTTCAATGGCAAACTGGGCAACGTTACCCGATCCTGAAACGGCAACCGTTTTACCGGCCAACGCATCGTTCTTGGTAGCCAGCATTTCAGCGGCAAAATAAACCACTCCATAACCAGTGGCTTCGGGACGGATCAATGAACCTCCCCAGTTGCGGCCTTTACCAGTAAGTACACCGGTAAACTCATTGCGCAGACGTTTGTACTGGCCAAACATATAGCCGATCTCACGGCCACCTACACCAATATCACCAGCAGGTACATCCGTATCAGGGCCAATGTGGCGCTGAAGCTCGGTCATAAATGACTGGCAAAATTTCATCACTTCATTGTCGGATTTTCCCTTGGGATCAAAATCAGAGCCACCTTTACCACCACCCATTGGCAGCGTAGTAAGGGAGTTTTTAAAGATCTGTTCAAATCCCAGGAACTTAAGGATAGAGAGGTTTACACTGGGGTGAAAGCGAAGGCCACCTTTATACGGTCCGATCGCGGAGTTGAATTCTACCCGGAAACCACGGTTGATCTGTACATTGCCCTGGTCGTCAAGCCAGGGTACCCTAAACATGATCACACGCTCAGGTTCTGCAATACGCTCCAATATGCGTGCTTCCTTGTACTTGGGGTTTGCCTCGATAAATGGGATTACGGTTTCTGCCACCTCCTCAACGGCCTGAATGAATTCAGGCTCATTAGGGTTCTTGGCTTTAACACCTTCCATAAAAGCATCGATTTGCTTCTTGAATTTTTCAGACATAATAGATATCAATAAGGTATTTGCAGGGCAAATGTAGGTTTTTTACATATTAATACACTGAAATACCGTACTTAAAGGAAGTGTGCCAAAACCCTTGCCCATCAAGCGATTTTTGAGATTGATAACAGCTCATTCAGAGGTTAGCTGTGGAAAAAAGCGGCTGTAATTTGCTATTGTACTGCTCAAGCAGATAGGATGTATCCTCCAGGTATTTTCCGCACTCCAGGTCATGCCGTATTTTTTGGGCAAATCCAAGCACTTCTTTTTGCATTTCCACGCTTTCATTATCTTGTCCCAATAGCAGTATGCAACCGTGGATGAGTGAGTCCATAATATTCTTATCGGTGCGCCCACAAAGACGGATCTCGTCCAGGCAAAGTTCAAATAGGTCGTGCAGCGTAATGGGCCGGTAGATGATGCGTATCTCACCCTTTTCATCCTTCACACCATAATGCAGAGGTTTACGCGTAAACATACTAAGCAGGTCAATAAGGAAATCAATGCAGATGCGGGCCGTGCCAATATCATTAATGCCTGGACTCAAAGCTTTGGCGGCTACTTCTGTTAACTGGCGATACCCATAAAAAATATTGTTCTCAATATCCTCGATATTATAAAAAAGGAAGGCTTCATGGAGACGGTCCAGTAATTTCTTGTCCGGTTCCCAGGTTCCGGAAATTTTAAAAAGAGGAGAGTTTTTCAGAACATAATCCCCAATTTGCGGGCAAACTTTTACGGTGATATTGTTTTCGATACATAATTTAAGGAGCCGCTTTTCATTAACCCCCTGGTAATAACCAGAGCGGTTGGCTGTTTCACTGATAAATGACAATTCCGTTTCAAAAGGTTCATTAAGATATTCCCTTTCCGATGATTTTGAATCACGCTCCTTCCAGCGTTCATAGGTCCGTTTGTAAATGGAGCGGCTCACTTCGGCAGGCTTCACGCTGCTCGATACATAGTGTATAAAGCGTATGAAAAGAAAAAGGTCTGTAATAGCGCAAACAAGGGCCAGAAAAACCCCGGTTATGGAAATGGATGCATCTTCCCGGGAATCGGTGAGGTTCAGCAAAAGCGGAAGGCAAAAAAGGAGTCCCCCAACGTAAAAACCAAGAATAAACTGTGGCCTTTTATCTTTTAAAAGACCGTCCAGTACCTTGGGTGAATAGTTGTTGGCGGCCTGGCTTAATACCACCATCACCATGGAGAAGCTAAAAACGGTTAAAGTGAACATCCCTCCAATGAGGACACTTAAAAGTTCACGGGCGGTCTCGGCCTCTGATTCTTTAAAAATGGGTAGCACCTCTTGCAGCCATTCATCGGTTGACCTGGTACCGGAAATAATGATGATGAGGCTCAGGCCTATAAAAAGCGTAGAGATGATGAACGGATAAAAGGCAATGGAATTCACAGCCTGCAAATACCTATTTCTGAGCCATTCGAGCATAGGCAATAAACCCTGGTTCCTGTAAAATGTTGAAAGCGGGTTTTTTGAAGGCCGCTTTGAGGGATAGTTTTACTTTTGCAGCAAAGAAAAAACCACATGAACATTCTTGTTTTAGGAAGCGGAGGCCGCGAACATGCGTTGTCCTGGAAAATTAAACAGAGTCCGTTTTGCAGGGCTCTTTTTGTAGCTCCGGGCAATGCCGGTACCGCATCAATAGCTGTAAATGTACCGGTAAACCCCGTTAACTTTGATGATGTAGCTGAACTATGCCTGAACGAGAAAATAGACATGGTGGTGGTTGGACCGGAAGATCCTTTAGTGAATGGCATAAGCGATTATTTTAGGCAGCGTGAAGACCTCAAACATATTCTGTTGATCGGCCCTGACAAGAATGCCGCGCAGTTGGAAGGAAGCAAGGATTTCTGCAAGGCCTTTATGGTGGAGCATAATATTCCTACTGCTCGTTATCAATCTTTTACCGGAGAAGACCTGGAAGGAGCTTATGGCTTTTTGGATGAGCTTAAACCTCCCTACGTTTTAAAGGCAGATGGCCTGGCCGCAGGAAAAGGTGTGTTGATCCTGAATGATATTGAGGAGGCCAAAACAGAGCTAAAAGCTATGTTTTCCGGAAAATTCGGGGAAGCCAGCCGTAAGGTGGTCATCGAAGAATTTTTGGACGGCATTGAATTTTCCGTATTCATTCTTACCGATGGAAAAAACTACCATTGGCTTCCCGTAGCGAAGGACTACAAGCGCATTGGTGAAGGAGACACAGGTCTCAATACGGGTGGCATGGGAGCCGTTTCTCCGGTATCTTTCGTTACCCGGGAGCTCCGGGACAAAGTGGAGGAAAGGATCGTAAAACCTACCATTAAGGGAATTGGCAATCGCGGTATGGACTATAAGGGTTTTGTTTTCCTGGGGTTGATCAAGGTAGGAGATGAGCCCTACGTGATCGAATACAACGTGCGAATGGGTGATCCTGAGACAGAAGTGGTTATTCCCAGGATAAAAAATGATTTGGTGGAAATCCTGAAGGCAACTGGTGAAAGGAGGCTGAATGAAGTAAGTATTGAAGAGGATGAGCGGATGGCTACCACTGTAATGGTGGTGTCTGAAGGTTACCCGGGCTCATACGCCAAGGGTAAAGTTGTAAGCGGATTGCAAAATGTAGAGGAGAGCATGGTGTTCCATGCAGGTACTAAACTGGAAGGGCAGGATGTAGTAACCAGCGGAGGAAGGGTAATGGCTTTTACTTCCTATGGTTCAACCAGGCAAGAGGCATTGGAAAAAAGCTATAACTCCATCAAAAAAGTGTGCTTTGAAGGAATTACGTTCAGAAGAGATATCGGTTACGATCTCTAGTTCTCACCAGCCTTGGAGTGCTTACGCATCTCCATCATCCAATAAAGGAATAATACAGAGCCAATAAGAAGAAACAGGATGTTGGGAATATTTCCCAGGATGGGTAAGATCCCAAAGGTCCACTCAAAAAAATCTCCCAGTCCTTCTACGATATCTTTGAATTGCATTTTCAGTAATTTGCTGCCAAAATTAGATAAAAAGACGTATGCTGGCAAGGCTATTCAATAACTTAACCGTACAATCGCTCGCTTCGGCCTTGCTGATGTCTTTTATGGTGGTAGGTGTTGCATCTTTCCTTCACCTGTATACCCCGGCTGAATTATTCATAGGCGGATGGTCAGTTACCATAAGTCCTTTTGTGTTCAGGCTCAGTGTTACATTGCTCATTCCCTTGTACAGTACCTGGTTTAACGGCCTGTTGATCCGTCAGGGTTTTTTAAAGGGACACCACTATATGATACCCATATTGTCCATAGTATTATGGCTTTTCGGATGCTATGAAAATTACCCCTCAGTATTGCTTATTTTACCTTTGCTCATTCTGCTTATAGGTCAGGTGCTTTCGCTGATAACGGCTGGTAGCGGGGTTTTACAGATTATTTTTAACATTGGATTTCTTACCGGTATTGGGTCAGTTTTTTTTCCTCCCATCCTGGTGTTCCTGGTGGTATGTTGGGTGTCGGTCATACTATTCGGGCACTTTAACCTCCGTTCAGTAATTATTCCGGTGGTAGGTCTGGCCGCGTTCTACTTTCTGATGTATACGGGATATTTTTTCTTTACTGATCAATCCTTCAAGGAGGTGCTCTGGGAGATGCTTATACAGTACCGGTTAAGCACCCTGGATTTGGATATTATGGCTATATGGCCCTACTTCTTCCTGACAATAGCGGTACTCATGTCACTACTGGAGTACATTAAGGCACTGAATCATGCAAAAATCCAAAAGCGTCAGTTCTTGAATTTCAATGCCGCACTGCTTGTTTTGGGGCTAGCGCTTTTTATCCCCATTCAAAGTCCCTGGGCGGGGGAAATTATCATGGCTTTCCCGGTAGCGGTATTCCTGTCCAACCTGGTGCAGTACGTAAATAAGTGGTGGATGAAAGACCTGGTTTACCTAAGCCTTATCGTTACCCTTGTTTTCGTGGTTCTCTAAATTGGCTATTTCTTCCGGTGAAAAGAAAAGTGCCTTCAGTTCCGAAGCTTCGCTGGGTTTCATTTTTCCGGAAAGTATCAGGGCCAGTTGTCTTCTTCGAAGAGCACCCTCATAACGTTTCTTTTCCAGTTCCGTTTCGGGGATCAGGGCGGGAACGTTGATAGGGTTTCCCAATTGATCAACGGCTACAAAAGTATAGATGGCTTCGTTAGCCCTCACCTTTTTGCCTGCAACGGTTTGGTCTTCAATGTAAACATCCACAAAAACCTCCATGCTGGAAGTAAATGCACGGGAAACCCGGGCTTCAAGGGTTACAATACTGCCTTGGGGAATAGGCTGGTTAAAGGAAACGTTGTTTACGGAGCTGGTCACCACAATACGCTTGCAGTGGCGATGGGCCGCAATGGCTGAAGCGCGATCCATCCAGCTGAGCAATCGCCCTCCAAACAGGTTTTTGAGATTGTTGGTATCGTTGGGAAGAACGATTTCCGTTACTATGGTAAGAGAATCACTGGGTGTTTTAGCTTTCATCCGGACGAATTTCCGGCAAAATTAAGTCAATTAGAATAAACCCAGGCTCCTGAACTTATCTGACTTTTCACCTTGGAAAGCTCAGTAGTGGCCAGCTCATGCGAGGCGAAGTTACCCACGGCTACACGATGAAAGCGCCTGTCTCCATTGGCCAGGTAGGCGTCAAAGCCTCTGGACTGAAGTTCCTTGATATAATGCTCAGCATTCTCCTTTTCCTTAAATGAGCCTACCACAATATGGTAAGAGCTTTGGTTAATGGGAGTTTCCACCACCTTCTTAATGGGTTCATCTATGGTGGTTTCAGGAGCTGTGTTTATTTCCGTTTCGTTGGAGGAAGGTGCGCTCACCGTTTCCTCTGTAACGGGTATTGTTTCCTTAAGCTGCTCTGCACGATCCTCTGAGGAATAACTCCATGGATAAAAACTGGCAAAGTTGCTCAAGGGATTGGGGTTGTTGTTCAGGTATACTCCTGCTGCAATACCAAGGGCAATGAAGGGGGCAAGAACAGCAGCCCAGCGCAGCAAGGGTAAATTTCTTTTCTCACGTTCCTTTTGGGTTCTGGCGGGAATATGAATATCGATGGCCCGTTGAACAGACTTCTTGATCTCCATTTCACGCTGTACTGCAGGAGAGCGGAAAATACCCAGCCCAAAAGAAGACTTGTCGTAATTTACGTCAATGGCAGGGTTAAACTGTATTTTTTCCTCTTTATCAAGATACAGGCGGCCAACTCCGGGAAGGTTTACTTTCTTTCCGGTTTTCAAAATACGTTTCCATCCACGAACGTGAATAGCAATGCTTTCCAAAGCATCACTGTACGGGCGGTTTTCATAAATGCTGATGTACTTGGCCAGCAAACCGTCATTCTCACGGATACGTGCATTAAAGGATACCCGGCTGGAAGGTGGGCGCATCATGTGGGTGGCGTGATTGATCTCGGCTGGGTGATAACGGGTAAGGAAAGCCCCTAAACCGGGAACTACCACACATTCGTGATCAAACAGCAAACGACTTATGTATTTGTCAATAGTTGGTTCCATGTAACCTCCAAATATACAAAAAGCCAGTAACTACAATTAAAACCGGTACGAAATCCCCGAAAAGAACAGGAGTTGATGATAGTAAGTCTCAACATCATTGCCCCGGTTGATTGGGGTAACTCCATAATAGACCATAGGATCTAAACGGAACCTTAGCTTGGGAGTTATGCGGTAGGCAAAACCTGGCCCTGTACTTAGCTGAAGGGACAAATCGTTGGGTCGTAAACCGTCATAATCACTGGTGCTGCCATCCGGGTATTCCAGGTAAACATTGCTGTGGGAAAGTATACGCGCGTTAAAACCGGCCTGGAGTTTCATCTCAAACCGGCCGTTGAGTAAGTAATAAGCGGCACCTATGGGAACCTCCACAAACTGGTATTCCTGGCCAATATTGGGCACCAGGTAATACTGGGTAAGATCACCGGTAGGCGAAACTACTTTACTGGCATCTTCGGTAAAAGAAACGTTACCCAGGGAGGTAAACCCGTTCACATCAGAACTGGTTACATTATTCGGGTTAGAAGTAATGGAGGATGGAGCCGGCCTGCTGAGAAGCACATTATTACTGTTTTGTATCCAATTGTTCACCATAAGCCCTGCCTGCCACTCCCAGTTACGATCGTTGCGGATCAGCACTTTCATACCGGTTGCATAGGTGTTTTCCAATTGCTCATTCCGAATGTTGTTCTGAGTGGAGGCATTTTGATCCTTCACACTGACATCCATAAAAGGCACGGTGGGTCCGGCCAGTACCGAAAGCTCAATACCTGAGGTTCGTTTATAGCCCTTCCGCTTCTCTGTGGTATGGCCTTCGGCCAGAAGCTTCATTTCCTCAGGAGAAATTACCAGGATATCACTATTGGTTTCTTCTGAGTTGTTGTTCCCGGAATTTGGAGAAGTAAGGAAACCCTGGAGTTTGCCAGCTGCTCTTTTGGCTGATTCATTTTCTTCCCGAGAAGCGTTGAAGGCCACGGATGAGTTATCCTCCCTCAAAATGGGTTCTTCATGATCAGTGCCTACGGGTGTATTTTCTGCGATGCCTTCTGTAAGCGAACCCGCCTTAACCGCATTTCCCGGAGTTTTGGTTTTCATACTTTCAGAGGCAATATTCCTCTGGCTGCGGCTGAACCCTGAATTTTCAGGGCTCTTTTTAGGAGCCGGAGCTATTTCCTCGGAGGGAGTTGTTTCATTCACAAAACCGGGCTTTGTATTTTGTGGTTTTTGCTGTTCAGGCAAGACCATGTCCGGTCGGCCGGTTTCCTTTAGCTGGCGGTTGGGCATGGTGTTCCAGCCCTGGTAAAAATAACCGGAAAAGAAAGCCAGTAACACTGCCGCTGCCACGCTGCTGTAGCGCCAGAAAGCCATTCGTTTTTTACGCTCTTTCCGGGCCAGACGACCTTTGATGTCCGGCCAGCTGTCAAAAGGCGGTTCTGCTTCCAGATCGTTGAATTTCGTCCTGAAAAGCTCGTCTAGATTCTCTTTATTTTCCATTGCTCTTCATTCTGTAACTTTCAGGGAATCGCTCCCTTACTTTTTCCTGCAATAATGTACGGGCCCTCGATAAATTACTTTTGGAAGTACCCTCTGTTATGTTTAACTTTTCCGCAATCTCCTTATGTGAGAACCCCTCAATCGCAAACAGGTTAAATACCAGCCTGTACTGGGGAGAAAGCTCTCTCACCATTTCCAGAAGGTCCGCTGCTGTAATATCCTCAATAATGCTTTCATAGCTGAAGTCCTCTGCGGATAAAGTTTCCAGCCCGGTGGGGTACAACAACTTCCTGCTTCGGTACTTCTGTAAAATCAAATTCACAAACACCCTTCGCGTCCATCCTTCAAAAGAACCTTGAAAGGAATATTTTTTTATCTTTTGGAAAAGATGGATGAAACCATCCTGCAAGTGGTCCATGGCCTCCGTTTCGTCTTTGGAATAATAAAGGCATACACCGTACATTTTACGGTAAAAAAGACGGTATAGCTCACCTTGAGCTTCAGTTTTCCCTTTTTGGCAGGCCTTTATAAGTTCGTCTGGAACCAATGCAAATTGTGGTTTAACCTATGATGCATTAAAGGTAAATAAGGTTGCTTTACTTTTATGAAATCCTTTTACGCAACCCTCTTCCTTCCTTTTGCATCTAATTTGAAAAGCATAAATTATGAAAACACGAGTACTTCTTTTCGTCTTTACCCTAATTGGCGCTGCCAGTATGCAAGCCCAGAACCTTTATGAATCCCTTAAGGATGTCAATGAAAGGTGGGCGTATGAGAAAAATTTACCTCCTGAGATATTTGAACTCCCGGCTGAGGAAAATCCCATTCAAACCCATCTTTTTTGGGTACACCGTATATTGAGTGAAAGACCTACTGATCACCTGAACAACAAGCAGAAGCAGAACCGCCTTACGGCCTTGCAACACCTGGCCCAATATGCTGAAGCGGGGGTTTTCCCAAAAAACCTGTACCACGCAAAGCGGCAACCGGTTTTCATAGATCCCTATAATACGTATTGTGCGGTAGGGTATCTTATCAAGACCAGTGGTCATGATCCTTTGGCCCGCAAGATCAGCCGTGAAATGAACTACGCCTACCTCCTGGATATGGAAATGAAGGAGCTTAACGGTTGGGTTGGCCAAAGTGGTTTTACCCCGGAGGAGCTGGCCTGGATACAACCGGGTTACCCCGCCATTCAAAACTTCCAGAGTATGAAAGCGGGTATAGATGGAAATGTAAATACCATTATACCCCTAAGCTCAGGTGATTTGCTGGCAGCCGGTACCTTTGATACGGCTGGAACCGTTGCGGCTGGTAGTATCGGAAACTGGATATCCGGGATTGCAGGTTTTGACTGGGTACCCTTTGGCGGAACTGGGGTAGAGCACGATGTGCATGATATGCTGGAGTGGAATGGTAATATAGTGGTTGCTGGTGACATCTGGCAGGCAGGTAGTACAGGTATAGGTTCCAGTGTAGCTATGTGGGATGGCTCGCAATGGAGTAGTATCGGAGACTTTTACATAGGTGCCTTACCCAACATAGTGTATGACTTAGAGGTTTATAATAATGAGTTATATGCTGCGGGGTGGTTCAGGAGTAAGATCAATGCTACTAGCATGTTCCAGAACTTTGCCAAGTGGGATGGCTCTGAATGGGTAGGTATAGGCACACCCAATGCCCCGGTGCATTCGTTAACAGTACACAATGGTAAACTTATACTGGGAGGAGCTTTTGAGCAAATAGACGGAGTCACCTACAACAGGGTTGCTGCCTGGGATGGTACCCAGTTTTCCACCCTGGCTAATGGAGTAACCAACACCGTTTATGCCCTGGAAACCCATGATGGTAATCTTTTTGCCGGTTGTCAGCTGTTGAGCTCCAGCCAACAGGACACCTTTGCTGTTGGGTATTTTGACGGTAGTCAATGGACCAGGGTAATTGGAGAGTCCTGGCAATTTAGCTGGCAAACCAACCTGCAATCCCAAAGTGTAAAGGCCCTGGAAAGTACCCCCTACGGATTATTCATAGGAGGCAATATCGTGTATCCGGGATTTGGTACCAATGGCCGTAACCTTTTGCATTACAAAGATGGCTGGGTAGGTGGTTTCGGTGTGCTGGACTCTACCGTTAACAGTTTGGTGTACATGAATAATAACCTTTATATCGGAGGGGAATTTACTCACGCCAATAATGGAGGTGGAATGACCTATATGAACCATATTACCTACGTTGATGTAGCGGCTATCTTTTCCACGGATGAGCTATCCGGAGCTGCTGTGGCCTTGTATCCGAACCCTGCCCAGGATCATGCCCAGCTCACTTTTGAAAATCCGGTACACGTACAGGAGATCACTATCTCCAATATAGCAGGTCAAGCTTTGCCGATACAATTCAATGAGGAAGGCAGCGGACGTTATTCTATGGATGTTTCACATTTGTCCGGTGGCACTCATGTCCTGAATGTTCGGACGGATGCAGGTACGCTGGAGCGAAAGCTGGTTATAGTACGCTGATAAATAAGACTTTCAACGAACGATCGCTATTTACCGGATTTTTGTAAATTTTCCTGGTGAATAGCGATCTTTTATATCGTATCGGCCTTACCCTCATTCCCGGGGTGGGTACCATTAATGCCAGGAGCCTGGTGGCCCATTGCGGTAGTGCCGAGGCCGTATTCAAAGAGAAACGCAGCCTTCTTCAGAAAGTACCGGGTATCGGTGCCAAGTCTGCGAAGAGTATTTCAGAACAAGAGGTTTTGCATCGGGCCGGAGAGGAGATAGACTTCATCCTGAAAAATGACATCACCCCGCTCTTTTACCTGGACAAAAATTACCCCAGGCGACTTAAGCTGTGTGAGGATGGGCCGGTGATGCTCTACCAGAAAGGAAAAACCCTGCTTAATGAACAAAGAGCTCTGGCTATGGTGGGCTCGCGTAATGCTACCGACTATGGCAAGAACTTTTGCAACAACTTTATAAAAAGTCTGCAGCCTTTTAAACCCCTGGTGGTAAGCGGGCTGGCCTACGGAATTGACATTGCCAGTCATAAAGCAGCCTTACAGCATAAGCTTCTCACCGTGGCAATACTTGGCCATGGACTGGATACCGTTTATCCTGCCCTGCATAGAAACACCGCTCAAAAAATACTGGACGAAGGCGGTAGCCTGCTTAGTGAGTTTATAAGTGGCACTCCCCCGGATCGTGAGAATTTTCCCAAACGTAACCGGATTATTGCCGGAATGTGTGACGCTACGATAGTGGTGGAAGCTGCCCGCAAGGGTGGTGCCCTTATTACAGCCGAAATTGCCAACAACTATAATCGAGATGTTTTTGCCGTGCCGGGCAGGTTGGACGATACTTTTTCAGAAGGGTGCAATTATCTTATTAAGACCAATAAAGCATCTTTATTAAGTGGAGTGGAAGACCTGAAGTACCTTTTAGGATGGGAGGAGCTAGAAGTAAAGGCTCAACCGCAAAGGCAGTTGTTTATAGAGATGGATGAACCGGAGAAAATACTGCATCGTATATTGAATGAGGCCAACGGTAAACTGGAGCTGGATAAGATTGGTTACCGTGCCGAATGGCCCATTGGTAAAGTGCTTACCGTTTTAATGAGCCTGGAACTCAAAGGTGTGGTGCAGAGCCATCCCGGAAAAGTCTATTCGCTCCGTTAAAACATTTAATGCTGTCTCAGCGTACTATTGAAGATACCCTTAAAATGGAATATTCTTTTTCCATCATCATTCCCACCTTTAATGAGGAAGCTACCATAGGCTCCCTGCTGGATTTTCTCTTGCACGAGACCGAAGACCTTAAGGTGGAGATTATTGTTTCCGATGGTGGCAGCACGGACCTCACCCCTTTTGAAGTCCTGAAAAGAGGAGTGCGTTTTGTAAAGGCTCCTTATAAGGGGCGTGGAAGCCAGTTGAACTTTGGAGCAAGCCTGGCCGGGAATAACACTCTTTACTTTTTGCATGCCGATACTCGTCCACCGCAGGGTTTTATTCATGATATCATGCAGAAGCTGGATGAAGGCTTTGATGCCGGCTGCTACCGTCTTTCTTTTGACAATGATCACTGGTTCCTGAAAGCCAATGCCTGGTTTACCCGCTTTGATGTGAATTATTTCCGCTTTGGGGACCAAAGTCTTTTTATAAAACGGGAATGTTTTAAAAGCATTGGCGGGTACCGCGATGACCACCTGATGTTGGAAGATCAGGAAATCATTCATCGTATAAAAAATGCCGGGTCTTTTACTATAATTCCCCGTACCACGGTAACTTCGGCACGCAAGTATATAGAAAACGGACCCTTGCGCCTGCAGTGGGTTTTTTTCCTGGTGTGGCTGAATTATAAAATGGGAAAGAGCCAGGCACAGCTCCTTAAACTGTACAAGAAAAAAATATCCGATACCAAACTAGATACTCAAGATGCCGCTATTGTCCGACCGCTTACTGCTGATCTTTATCAAAAATCCTATCCAGGGCAAAGTAAAAACCAGGCTGGGAAAAGATCTGGGGCATCACCAGGCCGTTGAGATCTACAAAAAATTGCTGGAAGTAACCCGTTTGGCTGCTCTTGGCGTAAATGCTGCCCGGCAATTGTATTATGGAGATTTCATCAATCAGGAGGATAATTGGTCCCCCCAGGATTTTGAGAAGAAGCTCCAGCATGGCAATGATCTGGGTGCCCGTATGCACGAAGCCTTTGTAAAGGGCTTTGATGAAGGCTATAAGAAAATAGTGATCATTGGTAGTGACTGCCCCGAAATGGATGCGCAAACCCTTGAAGAAGCCTTTAGAAAGCTTGAAGACCATAATGTGGTGATTGGACCGGCTAATGATGGTGGTTATTACCTCTTGGGCCTCTCCCAAAAGGTGAATATCTTTGAAAACGTAGATTGGAGTACTGAAAGCGTTTTTGACCAAACTTTGGCACAAGTGAAAAAACAAGGGCTTTCCAGGGCACTGCTGCCTGAAAAAACTGATCTCGATACTATTGATGACCTCAAAAAATTTCCAGACCTATGATCCATAAACTTGAAGAAGCCACCGCATTCCTTAAACGCAGAGGGTACGATAATCCCGATGTGGGTGTAGTATTGGGCACGGGTTTAGGGAAGCTCATTGACAAGATAGAGGTACTCGAAACCATTAATTATAAGAACATTCCACACTTTCCGGTGGCTACCATGGAGTACCATGCCGGTCACCTCATTTGCGGTAAGGTGAACGGTAAAAAAATTGTGGCCATGCAGGGCCGCTTTCATTTTTACGAAGGCCATTCCATGCAGGAAATTACCTTCCCTATCCGGGTGATGAAGATGCTCGGCATTCAAACCCTGCTTCTTTCCAATGCGGCCGGTGGTGTAAACCTCCAGTACCGAAAAGGTGACCTGGTGATCATTGAAGATCATATCAACCTGCAGCCCTTTAATCCCCTTACCGGTCCTAACCTGGAAGTGTTGGGGCCACGCTTTCCGGATATGAGCGAGCCTTACAAAAAGGACCTTATTGCAAAGCTCAAAGAAATAGCCGGTAGACAAATGGTTCCTGTGAGGGAAGGTGTATATGCTTCCGTTACCGGTCCTAACCTGGAAACCCGGGCCGAGTATCGGTACCTGAAGATCATCGGAGCGGATATGGTGGGGATGAGTACTGTGCCGGAGGTGATCATTGCCAACCACATGAACCTTCCCTGCCTTGCGGTGTCTGTTATTACAGATGAATGTGATCCTGATAACCTGCAGCCCGTAAACATTGAAGAAATTATTGCCGTAGCCGGTGAAGCAGATGATAAGCTCAGCAATCTCTTTGTAGAGTTGATGGATAGCCTTTAAGCCTTTTGCTATGTACAGGCCCTTCGTAAAAGGGTAATTTTTCGTTTAAGCCAGCGTATGAAAACCGGATATGACATTATTGTAATAGGAGCCGGCTCCGGTGGACTGGGTGTAGGAATTGGTATGGCACAGTTCGGTTTCAAAGTGTTGATGATCGATAAGGATAAGGACAATTTTGGAGGCGAATGCCTTAATTCCGGTTGCATCCCCAGCAAAGCACTGATCCACGTTACCGACATTCTCAAAAAAGCAAGCGATAGTGAAGCCTACGGATATACCCTATCCGGGAAGCCGGACATCCGTAGAGTGTTGGACTATGTACACAGCCGGCAGGAGATTATCCGCAAGCATGAAAGTGCTGACTACCTGAAAAAAGAGGAGGGGATAGACGTGCTTATTGGACAAGCCTCCTTTTCCGGCAGGAATGCGGTAGAGGTTAACGGCCAGGAATACCAGGCGAAGAAAATACTGGTGGCCACCGGTAGCAAACCACGCAGGATACAGGTGGAGGGCATGGAAAGGATGAAAATTTTCACCAACGAGAACCTCTTCCACATCGATTTTATTCCGGAGAATTTCCTGGTGATCGGGGGTGGTCCTATCGGTTTGGAAATGAGCCAGTGTTTTGCACGGCTAGGTTCAAAGGTTACGGTGCTCGAAAAGAATGACCGTATCCTAAAGAAGGAACTTCCTGAAGTTTCAGCGCTGTTGCAACAACAGCTGGAAAAGGAAGATATAGATTTCAGGCTGGGACAGGAGTTGGTTGCTTTTCGAAATGGCCGGACGGCCGTGCTTAAAAATCAGGAAGGGAAAGAAATTGAAATACCCTGTGATGCCGTTCTGGTGGGCATAGGACGGGATATCCCCTATGACACTTTACAGCTGGAAAAGGCCGGTGTGAAAATGGACCGGGAAAAAGACTGGCCACTGATAGATAACTACTTGAGGGCAAAGGGTAACCGGAATATTGTTTTTGCCGGTGATGCGGCCCACAACGTTTTGTTTAGTCATGGTGCTGAGTTACATACCACCATTTTACTCAATAATTTTTTTATACCCTGGCCCTTTAAGCAAAAGTTCAATCTGGACAATTTCAGTTGGTGCACGTTTACCGATCCCCAAGTAGCCACTTTTGGCCTCAGCAAGGAAGAAATGGAAAAGCGCAGTCTCCCTTATGAAGTGGTGGATTTTAAACTGGAAGGTGATGACCGGGCCATTGCCTCGGACTACCGTTACGGACACGTTATCCTCTTCCTGAAAAAAAGCCGCTGGAAGCCCCGCAATGGCAAAGTGCTGGGCGGCACCATTGTGGCCCCCAATGCCGGAGAAATGGTGCAGGAACTGATTATGGCCAAACAACAGGGGCTGGGAGCAGGAGCCATCTTCAACAAGATCTACCCCTATCCCACCCAAACGCGTGCTCACAAAATAGCTTTGGTGGAAAAGTTCAGTGGCGGAATATCACCCGGTATCCGAAATATACTGCGTTTCCTGTACCACTAATAAGTATATGCAGTAAGGGCCATCACAGCCTTTTGATCTGCATAGGTCCAGGAAGCCAGGCTACGCTTTGATCTCTGACGCAGATAAGCTTCCGAACGCCATCTCAAGGCTTCTCTAAAGTCCTCAAGGGAACTATAGTTTATCCAGGTTCGCGCATTTCTCTGATGCCCTTTGATCTGGGCTTCTATGATATCCAGGTTTTCGTATACCAATGGGTATACCTGGGGATCCAGGTCCAGGTAATAGTCCACATCAATCTCATTAACATTGCCATGGGCGAGGTTGTGGCGTAGGATGATATGGTTCCAGGGCAAGAGAGACGATACACCCAATACCCCGATCACGAAAAGCGTGTTTACCCTTACTACATAGGCATTGTTATAATTATGGCCGATCTTCCATGCCAGTGAAGACAGTCCAAGGAGAACCATGGTGAGGAAAATAAGCACCCCAATGCGGCCTGGTGCCAAGCCGTGGAAACCGATGTAATAAAAAGTTCTGATCACCACAGAAACCGCTAGGATAGCATTTTGAAAGATCCAGAAATACGCAAGGGTTTTCAGCTTGCGGTTATCCCGGTATAAGTTGAGGTTGCCCCGGAAATAGAAAAGGATCAGCCCCATGGAAACGAGTAAACTAAAGATCAGCCAGCCTACACCCTCATGTACAAAATCCTTGAGACTGAATTCTGCTGGTACGTAAAACCGGAACCATACCCAGCGGATGTCGATGATATTTACGGCAAGGAAAAGCAGGTTGAGTAAGGCCAGTACCATAAAAGCCGTCAGATACTCATGTTTGAGGCCCATCAGGACAAAAGGTTTTGGGGTGCCGGTTTTTCTTTCCCATTCATTGTAGGCCTTCACCCTGAGCAACCGTACCCAATGGGTACGCCATACCCAGCGCGTAATGAGAACACCAAGAAGTATAAACAGGGTGTACTCAAATGTCCAGTTGGAAAAAAGCCTTCGGAACCCGGAAAAGAATTCCTCGGTCCAGGCATTAAAGATGGAATTACCAGCCGAAAAAAGGACCATATAAAAGGTGAGGATGATCAGTGGTACTGCGCTAAGGCGTAAGTAAAGAGCCCCGCGTGTTTTTGGGGTGGGTAGCATTCCTGCCAGTCCGGGTATGACGCCCTGCCGGGGGTTGAATATATTGAAGACTCCGTTGAGAAAAGCTTCAAACACCGACTCATGTTTAAGGTGCAAGCTTGTTAAGGTAGCCAGTGACAATAAGGCAAAAAGAGTGTTGCTGAACAAGGTGTTTATCCATAGTACGCTTATGGCATTGGCCAGGGTGAGACCCATCAGGAAAATGTGTGCTGGCCTCAGGCGAAGTGGACGGTTCTTGAAATAAGCAATGGCGATTAATGCTGTTCCGAAGAGAACGAGGTTAATACCCAGGGCTTCCTGCCAGAACAGGAGATGATAAGCCCAAAGTAGGGCAGCAAAGGAAAGGATAGTTTTCATAGCAGAATGGTTAGGTAAAAAACAAGGCTTAAACGCAGGAATTGAAAATTTTATTCTGCGTTTAAGCCTTTTAGTTAATTTTTAACACCTTACCGCTACGGTATGTGAATAGTGTTTATGCCTTTACTCTTTTTATGGAGCAACCGATCTGTCGGGTATCAGCCGGGTCAATGGGTTTGCCTTTTGCAAGGGCATTGATAGCATCCTGCAGGTACATTTTCTCAGGACTGTCCTTGCGGTCTTCAAAACGATCATCAATGGAGCCCCGGTAAACCAGCTTCATGTCCTTGTCAAAAAGGAATACATGCGGGGTGGTTTTTGCGCCAAAGGCATCAGCCAGTTGGTGATCTTTATCCATAACGTATGGCGTATTGTAGTTAGCGGATTTGTAATGCTCTTTCATTGCTTCAAAAGAGTCATCACCATCGCGTTTGGCCTCGTTACTGTTTACCAGCACCATACCGATCTTATTCTGTTTGGCCATCTGTCCCAGCTCCGGGTAAGTGTTTTCCCATTTGATCACAAAAGGGCAGGTATTGCAGGAGAAGATCACCAGGAGGCCGTTTTCCATTTTCAAGTCGCTTAGGGAGTGTGATTTCCCGGTAACGTCTTTCATTTTCACCTCACTCATGGGCGCTGTAGTACCTATTTCCAGCATGTCGCCACTTCTGAAAGCCAAGGCTGAAGCTACCAGGGCAAAGCCCGCCAGGGCCATTATTTTCCTTTTCATAATTGGAGAGTTTTAGTTTAAGCCGCACCAAGATACCAAATAAATGCTCTGGTAACAGGTGGCTGCAGGGTTTACATTAATTTATGGTTGAGACTTTGACCCAAAAAAAAGCGGCAGGTTTAAAACAGCCGCTTCGAACTACTTTTGATAGGTGGTTTGATTTAATCCTTCAGGATCCGAACCGCAGGGCGGTCCTCATTCGGGAAACTAAGAAAGTACACTCCCGGGCTCAGGTTCTGTAGTGATATAGGGCTGTCCATAGTGCTTTTTCCTTGCCCCAGCCGTTGTCCCTGCAGGGTGTGTAATTCCCAGCTCACGGGTTCGGGACTGTTAATACGGATGTAATCGGATGCCGGATTGGGGTAGACCTGGTACCCGGTAAGCTCTCTTTCGGTAATGCCTACATTGGCAGGAAAACCGGGGGTGCTGGTATGAAGGTCTCCCATCATAGTGTATAGTTTATCTCCTATATGAAAGAAAAAAGGCAGGGCTGTGGTGGTTCCTCCTCGTGGCAGGCCGCTGGTATCACCCACGGAAAAGCTGGGTTGAACGGCAGAAGAGATAATGAAGGGAGGAGGGTCCTGGAAATTGGCAAACTTGGGGCTCACGGCTGCAAAAAGATAATTCCCTACTGCATACATGGCTCCTACCCAAGGATTGCTATATGCGAAATTACCGGCTGAATTGGTCAGCGACCAGGAAGCACCATCATCATCCGAAAAATAGATGTCTTCACCGCCATTGGCAGGAGGCACGGATACCCACAGGCGATCGGAACCGTTGGAAGCCAGGAAAGAACCCTGAAAGTTGGCTGGAAGCCCACTGGTGGTCAAAGCATTCCAGGAAGCTCCATGGTCATTGCTCTTTACGATCTTTTGAACGCCCACGGCATACCAGTTACCATCGTGATTAACCACTTCTGTAACCACATTATCTATAGTAGTAACACTCCAGGATGAGGCACTTTTATGTTTCACACGCGCGGTTGTGGAATTATAGGCGATCATGTAATCATTACCCATATCCTTCACCTTCACCGGGGCTTTCCCGGATTTGACTATGTTGAGTGGTAGCCCAACCGTATCCAGCGTCCAACTGGTTCCATTATCGGTGGAATAGTAAAGTTCGTAATCGTAATTGTTGACCTTGGCACTGGCATATAGTCTTCCGGCTGCAGAGTATAAGGCCGCAAAGATGCCTTTGGGCAAAGTAACGCTTGTAGAGGTCCACGTACTGCCTTTGTTGGTGGAATAGGCAAAAGTCTGGTTGTTCCCAACCACATAAATATGATCACCCACATGGGTGGCCGTAATGAGGTACACCGCGCCAGCGCTGGTACTGGCTCCGGTAGCGCTCCAGTACTGAGCACGTGTTAGGTGGCCACTGAGAATAATAATAAAAAGAAGGCATAACTGTTTTTTCATAGCATTGGATATTAGCACAATCAAAGGTCGTGAGGTGTGGTAGGTCCTGAAATAAGTCACATGCCGTATATTCATGTAGGATCAGGGTAAGAAACGGGTGTCAGGTTAAGTGTGATTCTGGAAGAGCCACGGATCAAAACCTGTTCATTTTGCCCACTTCGATACACCCCGGCTCTAGTCCGATTACTGACGATGGTGCGGGTACTTCCATGTGGTAACAAAACGCGCAATTGGCGTGTATCCAATTAAAAAAGGCGGTAATCTTTTGATCACCGCCCCTGGGGAAACAATAAAACCGCGAAGGACTACGGTTGGAATTGCATCTTTAAAACGTTTTTACCCCCCTCCTGCTGTAAAAAATAAAGGCCGTCCAATGGCAGCGGAAGTTCTATTTCACCGTCTTTTACTTCCAGGTCCTGTACTACCTTACCGGAGGTATCCCGGATCAGGATGTGCTCACCGTCCTTTACACCTTCTACCTGTACTACCTTATGGGCTGGGTTGGGGTAGGTACGGAACCCGCTCACTTTTTGCTCGGCCTGGCCAATAGCTCCGTTGCGCACTTCGCCATAAGTACTGTTGGGTACGGCATCTGAAGGGCCGGCAGAAACGATGTCAAAGCCTCCGCAAAAACCGATGAGATTCAGGTCGTAATTCCCACCAATGTCGTCCAGGGCTATCCTGAAGACCGAAAAATAAGTATCTACGGTATCCAGTTCAAAATCCAGGTTGATTGGTATGCCTGATGAACTTCCATAAGCTTCGGTATATATTCCGGGAACAAAGCTGTTTTGGTAGCCAAACAACAGCAGGTCATAATTCATGGAGGTGTTGGGCATGTTATTAGCGATATTGGTCTGATTTATGGAGCTCCCATCCGAAGTGTTCAGGTTGGTGTCAATAGCCAGCGCAAAACCGAAGCTAATCGGACGTGGTTTGGCATGGGTGATCTTCACATAAAGGGAATCCTGACCCGGTGATATGGCGTAGGACAAGTCAGTGACGTCTACTGCAAAGGGTGCATCATCACCCGACACATCGGTGCCCACGGAAAAATAGGATTGGGCACTGGCCCAGTAGGAAAGGACCAGCGCCCCGAGAAGTAAAAGCTTTTTCATCTTTAATAGGTTTTTCGTTCAATAGGTAGATACCAAAAAGCCCGCAAAGGTTGCGGGCTTTTCATTTTTTTTTTTGGAAACTGGTTTGTTTAAGGTAGGTACTTGATGTCTTTAAAGTCGGGTTTGCGCTTTTCCAGGAAGGCATTGCGGCCCTCTTTGGCTTCATCCGTCATATAAGCCAGTCGGGTAGCTTCTCCGGCAAATACTTGCTGCCCTACCATACCATCATCGGTAAGGTTAAAGGCAAACTTCAGCATCTTGATGGAGGTGGGTGATTTGGCCAGTATTTCCTGTGCCCACTGGAAAGCAGTGTTTTCCAATTCATCGTGCGGGATCACCGCGTTCACCATACCCATTTCATAAGCTTCCTGTGCGGAGTAATTGCGGCCCAGGAAAAAGATTTCACGGGCGCGTTTCTGACCCACCATTTTGGCGAGGTAGGCAGAGCCGTAACCACCGTCAAAACTGGTTACATCGGCATCCGTCTGTTTAAAAATAGCGTGTTCCTTACTGGCCAGGGTGAGGTCGCAAACTACGTGCAAACTGTGCCCGCCACCTACGGCCCAGCCAGGTACCACGGCAATCACGGCTTTGCTCATAAATCGGATGAGGCGTTGTACTTCCAGGATGTTGAGGCGCGGCATACCGGCCTCGTCTACGTAACCCTGGTGGCCGCGGGCATTCTGGTCGCCACCACTGCAGAAGGAGTATACCCCATCCTTGCTGGAAGGACCTTCAGCAGAAAGTAACACCACGCCAATGGAGGTATCCTCACGGGCGTCCAGCAAAGCTTCATAGAGCTCCGCTACGGTTTTGGGGCGAAAGGCGTTGCGCACGTTGGGGCGGTTAAAAGCCACCCGGGCCACACCCTCACACTTTTTATAGGTAATGTCTTCGTATTCCTTTACGGTTTTCCAGTTGATGCTCATGGTTTATAATGTTCCTGTCTTGCGAATGTATAGTTTAGTTTTAATGAGGAAACCCGGTGGAAGGTCAGTCAAAAGTCTTGATTTTGGCAAAGCCAAACTTATATAAGGATGGCGCATAAAGAATTATATATTGGTTTGAACCTATACGTAAATACCGGTCGGTATCCAAAAAACGAGTTTTCTTAATACTTGAAGTTGTTATTCTATTCAGTTCATGGTAAGTGACCCCTTCTTCAGGGTTCAGGTTAGCCTGAACCAAGGCAATGTCCATTTTAAAAGTTCCAAAGTTGTGTTTTATGGAGAGGCTATTGCCTAATTGCTCTAAATTTTCTCCGTGCGTATTATAGAATATCTGAACTTCGTCATCTTTCTTTTCTGCCATATAAGAGTAGTAATTAATATTGGAATAGGCTCTGGCAGCTACATCAGCACTTTTAGGTATAATATAGGCTGACTTGAGATCACCAGATTGATTTAGGGTGATAGCCATAATATTTTGAGCTTCAAACGTTGTGTTGGGGTCAGCTTCATATCCATGTTGGTAATATTGTTCCGCTAAAAGGGTCATACTGCCATCCTTCCATTCAAAGAAATTTTCAAAACTGATCCTTTGTAAGCCACGAATGTTTGCCAGGCTGGCAAATAAATTATTCCGATTCGCCTGGAGGCCTTGTCCAAATTCCTCCAAGTCAATCTGGTTTTCAGAAATTAGTTTATCATTTGTCTGGTCAAAAAATAAGGAGAGACACCTACTGGCTTTTGAATCGTCTTCTATGAAAGCAAAGAATAGAAGCTTACCTTGCATGTTCGCCTGAATCATCCCATTATGTATAGGAGCCGGATATTGACTAAAGTCATGTATAACTTTGGATCCTTTTTGGTCAATTTTATAAATAAGGTAGTTGGTATTTGTAAAGTCCCTCTCATTTATCTTACCATTATCAGCAAGTGCCAAAAGATATACAGCCCCATTATTTGATAGGGTTATTCCCATTGGCTTGATACCTTTCTTATCCGAAGAAAGACTTAAAGGAGCATCCCATATACTTTCAAAATTACCATTGAGAATATATATATGAGGAATTACATCAGAGGAGCTGGATTCTTTATCCGCATAAATGAGGACTTTAGAGGAATCACGCGAAAAGTAGGGCGTAAACACGTCATTAGCCTGATACTTTTGGTTTGAAGTTGCTATTACTTTAGAAAGTGAGGTAAAACCCTTCACACCCAGCTTTCTGTGTAAAAGATATTTTACATCCCTTTTTGGGTCGTGAGATTCAAACAAGGTATGAATACCGTTTTTAGTGCGGATCACTTTTCTAAACCAGGTCTCATTCCCTTCAAACTCAAATTCATTTAATTCAATATCACTTTGAAGATCCAAAGTTTCGATGTCATATTTACGAATGTGGAACTCTCCGGTAGATTTAAACGGCTCAGGACCAATATAATCTGCTCCAAAGGTATAGAAGGAGCCGTTTTCGGCAGTCATAAATCCCCCAAAAGAGGCCTTCTTCGCAGATACAGCTTCCCCTTGGTATACATGAGTATTGGAAAGTTGAGCGCTTAATGAACTAACTAGTAAGGTTAAGAATATTAAGAGTCTGGGCATGTTGAAAAAATATTTAGGCATTAAGCTATAAAGGAATATTCCCGTGCTTCTTCTTGGGTAGTTTATCGGCTTTGTTCTCCAGCATCTTAAAGGCGCGCATCAGCTTTTCGCGGGTCTGGTCCGGGCGGATCACCTCATCGATGTAACCACGTGCTGCCGCCCGGTAGGGGTTGGCAAAGATGTGTGCGTACTCCTGTTCTTTTTCCTTCAGTTTGGCTTCGTGATCATCTGCCTCCCTGATCTCTTTCTTGAAGATGATCTCCGCAGCACCTTTGGCACCCATCACGGCAATTTCGGCTGAAGGCCAGGCGTAGTTCATATCCGCCCCAATGTGTTTGGAGTTCATTACATCATAAGCACCACCGTAGGCTTTTCGGGTGATCACGGTAATACGGGGCACGGTAGCTTCACTAAAGGCGTAAAGTAATTTGGCTCCGTTGGTAATAATGGCATTCCATTCCTGGTCGGTGCCGGGCAGGAAGCCGGGTACGTCTTCAAATACCAACAAGGGAATATTAAAGCAGTCGCAGAAGCGCACAAAGCGGGCTCCTTTGGTGGAAGAGTCGATGTCCAAAACCCCGGCCAGGAAGGCGGGCTGGTTGGCTACAATACCGATGGAACGGCCACCAATACGCGCAAAACCCACCACAATATTTTCGGCAAAGTCCTTATGCACTTCGTAAAAGCTGTTCTCGTCCACGGTACCATCTATCACCTCGCGAATGTCATAGGGCTGGTTGGGGTTATCAGGGATGATGCTGTTGAGGGCCGGGCGGCTTTCCTCCGCTCCTTTATAATCCAGTTGTGGGGGCTCTTCCTCGCAGTTCTGAGGGACGTAGCTCAGCACTTTCTTAATACCTTCGATGCAGGCAATCTCGTTTTCGTAGGTAAAATGGGTAACGCCTGATTTGGTGGCATGGGTAGATGCTCCTCCCAGTTCTTCAGAGCTTACCTCCTCATGGGTTACGGTCTTCACCACATTGGGGCCGGTTACAAACATATACGAGGTTTTTTCCACCATCATGATAAAGTCGGTAAGAGCAGGAGAGTATACGGCTCCCCCGGCACAGGGGCCCATGATGGCCGATAGCTGGGGAATAACCCCACTGGCCAGGGTGTTGCGGTAAAAAATGTCGGCATAACCACCGAGGGAAACCACCCCTTCCTGAATACGTGCGCCTCCGGAATCGTTCAATCCTATCACCGGGGCTCCGTTCTTCATAGCCAGATCCATGATCTTACAGATCTTTTCGGCATGAGCCTCTGCCAGGGAGCCACCAAGCACGGTAAAATCCTGGGCAAAAACGTAGGTGAGGCGTCCGTTTACGGTTCCGTATCCGGTTACTACCCCGTCACCTAATATCTTTTGCTTATCCAGTCCAAAGTCGGTACTGCGGTGGGTTACCAGCATTCCTATTTCCTCAAAGCTGCCTTCATCCATCAGGAAGTGGATGCGCTCACGGGCGGTGAGCTTGCCTTTATTGTGTTGCGCTTCAATACGTTTTTCGCCACCACCCAATTGGGCCTGGGCCATTTTTTCTTCGAGTTTTTGGATTTTTTCCTGCATGCTATGGGGTTATCTGTAGGGGTGTTTATTTCAGGCCGCCAAGTTAGGACATTATGATTTTCTCTCAGCTATCCTCATCGTCCAATGCTGCTTCCAACTCATCGGTCATTTCCAGGTTGTGGAATACGTTCTGTACATCATCGTCTTCCTCAAAGCGATCAATGGCCTTCAATATTTTTAAAGCTTCGGGAACGTCAAGTTTTACGGTGGAGCTGGGGATGCGTTCCAGTTCGGAGCTTTGTGCTTCCAGCTCCAGTTGTTCCAGCTGCTGCTGAAAGGGCCCAAAATCTTCAAAGGCCGTGGTGATGATCCACAGCTCATCGGTTTTTTCCACTTCCTCAGCTCCGCCCTCGATAAGCTGAAGCTCCAGTTCTTCGCGATTGCGTTCACCGAGGTTTTCACGGTTCAGGGCAAAGATGCCTTTATGGTCAAAGATAAATTCCAGGGAGCCGTTGGTGCCCAGGCTTCCCCCGGCTTTGTTGAAAATGGAACGCACATTGGCCACTGTTCGTTGGATGTTATCGGTAGAAGCTTCTATGAAAACGGCTACTCCATTGGGCAGATAGCCTTCGTAGTTTACGTTCTCATAGTTTTCAGAGTCCGCTCCGGAAGCCTTTTTAATGGCCCGCTCAATGGTATCTTTAGGTATGTTGGCACCTTTGGCGTTCTGCACCGCCAGCCTTAGCCTGGGGTTGGTATCCGGGCTGGGGTCATGGCCCTCCTTTACAGCAATGTGTATTTCCTTGAGGATGCGGGTAAATATCTTTGCGCGTTTTTTGTCCTGCGCACCTTTGCGATGCTTGATGTTTGCCCATTTACTGTGTCCGGCCATAGATCTTCATTTCAGATAAACTGCAAAATAAGGATTTACGAGAGGCTGTGAAAATGGAGCGTAAGGGCATAAAAAAACCGCCAGGTGTACACGTGGCGGTTCAAGGGGTTGTCCAACCCGGGTTATTCAGGCTGTTGCCTTTTTCCGTGTTTCTCGCGCATGCGATCTTTCATTTTATCCTTGTGCTCAGCATACATTTTATACTGATCCTCGGTGAGGATGCCTTTCATATCTGCTTCGTGCTGGTCCGCAGCACTTTTCATTTCGTTACGGCTTTCCTTGCGCACTTTGGCAAACTTCAGGTTGCTCTCGTATACCTTAGCCTTCTGGTCATCATTCAGCCCCAGGTTTGCCACCATTTTTTCGGTCATTTTGGTGGCCATTTTTTCGGGGTTAACATCACGCCCATGGTGTTTTTCCTGGGCCAGGGCGCCACTGCCGATAGCTGCTACCAACAGGAGGCTCAACAAAAATTTCATTTTCATTTTTCTTGATTTATTTGGTTCTATGACCAAACCTCCTGCCAAAGGTTTAATTCTGACGCTTCAGGGTAAGGGTGGTTAATACATCAATTTGGCCAAAACCCTGGATGTTGTTCGGGATCACACTTTCAAAAACCTGCAGGTTTTCTTCGTTTTTCTTTACCTCCAAAATCAGTGTCTCACCTTCGGATTCCAGGTAAATGGTGGAGTTATCTGCAGATACGGTCCAGGTGCCGGCAGTTTGCTGGCTAATCGGAACGGGTAAAACACCAAAGGGAGTGGGGACATTCGCAGTAAAGGATATATCCATGTTTACCTGGTTGGGATCTTTATTAATATTGAATTCACCACTCACATCCTGGCCATCGTCATCCACATTAATAGGTTCTCCTCCGGTTGGATTAGGGATCACGGTTTTATAGTGAATGGCCGTAAGGTCCCAGTCGCCCACCAGACGTTCTTCATAGGTTGTCTGATTCGTATTTTGAGAGCCACTTTTATCTTTCTTACATGCAGCTAAAGCCAATACAGCAACGGCCACTATCCAAAATTTTTTCATAGTATAAATTGTTCCAAGTTGTTGATGCTAAGATACATCTCTTAATGAAAATACTACGTCAGGAATAGCACCGGGGTTGGTTATCAGGTAAAATATTTTTTGGGCTACTGCTTCAGGGCTGGCTAGTTCTCCTTTGTCCTTGTAATCTATAAAGCGTTGCTTATCCGGAAAATCCTGTTCCTGTACCCTGCGTATTTCACCTTGCATCTCGGTATCCACAATCCCAGGGGCTATAGCACAGCACTTTACATCCGGGTGATCGGTTTGCAGGACTTGCGTAAAGAGGTTGATGGCCGCCTTGGAAGCACAGTATGAGCTCCAGCTGGGAACGGGGTAAGCTCCGGCTCCGGAGGAAATATTGATCACCATGCGCTCCTGCCCGGTTTCCTGGGTTTGGTCCACAAACATTTTGCTAAGCACTGAGGGCGCCAGCAGGTTAATGTCATAGGCCCGTTTAAAGCTGTCCGGGTTTATTTTGCCTGTAGGTTTTACCTCTCCCAACCAGCCTGCATTGTTGACCAGCACCAATTTGCTGGCCTCCCGGTTGCGGTTGAAATTCATCTTCAGGTAGCTGTCCATATCCGCCAGGTCGTAGCTGAGATGGTGATAGTTAGGGTGTTCAATAATATGCCTGCGGCTGATGCCGGTAACCTTATGGCCTTCTTCAAGTGCCTTCAGCGCCAGAGCCTTGCCGATGCCGGAACTACTGCCGGTAATAAAAAACTGGATCATAGTATAGGTGCTTAAAAAAGCCTTCCGGTAGGGAAGGCTTGATATAAATTAAAGTGAGTTGAGAGCCTGGTCCAGATCAGCCTTAAGGTCATCAATATCTTCAATGCCTACGCTCAGGCGGATCAGTGAATCCACCACACCCGTTTTTTCGCGTTCTTCTTTGGGAATGGAGGCGTGTGTCATGCTGGCGGGATGCCCGGCCAGTGATTCCACACCACCCAGCGATTCGGCCAGGGTGAATACTCTCAGAGCTGAAACCACCTTTACGGTATCTTCCAGGGTTCCGCTTTTTACGGTAAAGGAAATCATTCCGCCAAAATCCTTCATTTGCTCTTTGGCTACCTGGTGGTTGGGGTGATCTTCAAAACCGGGCCAGTACACCTTATCCACTTTGGCGTGACCTTTCAGGAAGTGGGCAATGGCCTTTCCGTTTTCACAATGGCGTTGCATGCGTACATGAAGGGTCTTGATACCACGTAGTACCAGGAAGGAATCCATAGGACCGCATACGGCACCGCTGGAATTCTGGATGTAGTACAGTTTATCCGCCAGTTCCTTATCCTTTACGGCCAGCAGCCCTAAAACCACGTCAGAGTGCCCCCCCAGGTACTTGGTAGCGGAGTGCATCACAATATCCGCTCCCAGGTCCAGCGGGCGCTGCAGGTAGGGTGTGGCAAAAGTATTGTCCACTACCAACAGGGCACCGTGCTTTTTAGCAATAGTGCTGATGCCTTTAATGTCATTGATATTCATCATGGGGTTGGTAGGCGTTTCCACCCAGATGAGGCGTGTATTTTCATTTACCACTGCACTGATGGAGTCGGCCTTTTCCATAGCCATGAAATGGAACTTGATACCCAATGGTTCAAAGATGGTGCGGAACAGGCGATAGGTGCCCCCGTACAAGTCGTTGGTGGAAACCACTTCATCACCCGGCTTCAGCATTTTGATCACCGCATCAATGGCCGCCAAGCCGCTGCCAAAGGCCATTCCGTAATTTCCGCCTTCAATAGCAGCAATACTGTTTTCCAGGGCATGGCGGGTAGGGTTGCCGGAACGGGAATACTCGTACCCTTTATGTCCTCCCGGTTCGGACTGGGCGTAGGTGGAAGTTTGATAGATGGGAGGCATTACAGAACCGTAGGCTGCATCGGGCTGCTGGCCCCCGTGTATGGTAAGTGTATTGAATTTCAAATCTTTTGAGTGCTCAGACATACATTTTATGTTTTAAGGAGCCCCAAAGTTATAAATAGTATGGCTGTGGCAAAGTATATCGGTCAGGTACATCGCTCTATAATATTAGGTTAGATTTGCGGCCTCAAAGTATACGCCTTGTCACAACGGGAAAAATTAATGGCTCACCTGGCCCTGCTGGCCGTGGCGATTATCTACGGGCTAAACTACTCCATTGCCAAGGATGTGATGCCAGGCCATATTACTCCGCTTACTTTTATACTGGTACGGGCCATTGGAGCCACTAGCTTGTTTTGGCTTACCGCACGCCTTTTTAGTTGGGAAAGGATAAAGCGTAAAGACCTGCCCCGCCTGGCCCTGTGTGGTATGTTCGGGGTAGCCTGCAACCAGATGCTCTTTTTTGAAGGACTCAACCTCACCACACCCATCAACGCGGCTGTAATGATGACGGTAAACCCTATTTTGGTGCTGGTGCTGTCCGCCATAATATTAAAGGAGTCCCTGCGGCCGGGGCGGATATTCGGGATTGTGCTGGGTATTATGGGAGCCTTGTTCCTGATTACCCGGGGCGGACAGGTTACAGATATCCTGGATTCCGATAAATCATGGGGCAATGTGCTGGTATTGCTCAATGCCTTGTCGTATGGCGTTTACCTGGTGCTGGTAAAGCCCCTTATGAAAAAGTACAAGGCTATAACCGTGATCCGCTGGGTATTCTTATTTGGTCTGTTTATGGTATTGCCTTTCGGGGGTCCGCACTTTGGTGATATTGAATGGGGCGCCATGCCCGTGGATATCTGGTGGAAAGTAGGCTTTGTAGTGATCTGCACCACCTACCTGGCCTATCTGCTGAATGTTTTTGCGTTGAAAACAGTGAGTTCTACCACCGTAAGTTTTTATATTTACCTCCAACCTCTCTTTGCTGCCCTTACGGCTATCGTTATGGGTAAGGACGAAATAACGCTGATCCTGTGCCTTGCAGCACTGCTCCTTTTTACTGGAGTTTACTTTGTTTCGTTCTACAAGCGCTGAATTTATACTTTTGCCAGCTTATGAGTCCGATCTATTCCATGACAGGCTTTGGTAAGGCGGTAGTGCAACTACCCGCCAAGAAAATTACCATGGAGGTAAAGAGCCTGAACAGTAAACAAACCGATATCAACATGCGGATGCCTACCCTTTTCCGCGAAAAGGAAGGCGACCTGCGGCAGATGGTGGCGGAAGCCCTGCAAAGGGGTAAGATAGATGTGAACTTCTACTGTGAGATCACCGGGGTGGAGGAGGCACCCAGCATCAACCGGGAGCTGGTAGCAGAATACATCCGCCAGCTTAGAGATATTGCCGGTGAAGCAGGTGTTCAGGGAGATATCCTTAACGCAGTGATGAACCTGCCCGATGTAATGCAGGCTGCAGATGATTCACTCAGTGATTCGGACTGGCAGGCCTTGCAGGATGTGGCTAAGGATGCCCTGATCCAATTGGTGGAATTCCGCAATATTGAAGGTGAAAAGCTGGAAGAGGATTTACGGGAACGCCTGAGGGCTATTGAAACTCGCATGAACAACATGCAGGATCACGATAAGGAGCGTATGGATCGCATTCGGGAAAAGATGCAGCGCAGCCTGGCCGAATTAAAGGAAAGCCCGGATGAGAACCGATTTGAACAGGAATTGATCTACTACCTGGAAAAACTGGACATCACCGAAGAACGCGTACGTCTGAAGAGCCACCTCGACTACTTCCACGCTTTGTTGGATGAAGGTGGTCCCATTGGTAAAAAGTTGGGTTTCATCGGCCAGGAAATGGGTCGTGAAATCAATACCATGGGCTCCAAGGCCAATCATGCGGCCATGCAAAAGCTGGTGGTAGAGATGAAGGACGAACTGGAAAAAATAAAAGAACAGGTTTTAAATATTCTCTGAGGCATAGCCCTTCTTAAAATCATTCACTCTTATGGTCCAGCCCGGTAAAGTCATTATATTCTCAGCTCCCAGTGGATCGGGAAAAACCACGCTGGTGAGGCATCTCCTTACCTGCAAGCTGGGCCTGGAGTTCAGTATTTCGGCAACCAGCCGCGCCCCGCGCGGGGGGGAAGTGGATGGTAAGGATTATTACTTCCTGAACGATGAGGATTTCCGCCAAAGTGTGTTGAACGGAGAGTTTATTGAATGGGAAGAGGTGTATTCCGGGAGCATGTACGGAACACTCCGCTCGGAAGTAGAAAGGATATGGTCACACGGTAAAACGGTGATCTTTGATATGGATGTAGTGGGGGGGCTTAACCTGAAGAGCCTCTATAAAGACAATGCCCTGGCCATTTTTGTGATGCCACCCAGCATGGAAGAACTGGAAAGGCGCCTTCGCGGACGCCAGACGGATGATGAGGACAAGATCCGCCAGCGTTTGGCCAAAGCCCGCAAGGAGATCGGCCGTTCGGACCGTTTTGATCATATACTCCTGAACAACGACCTGGAAACGGCTAAGAAGGAAGCCGAAAAACTGGTGCAATCATTCCTGGAAAAATGAAAAAAACGGGACTTTACTTCGGAACGTTCAATCCCATTCACATCGGTCATTGTGTAATTGCCCAGCACATGCTGGAGTACACGGACCTGGAAGAGGTGTGGTTTGTGGTAACCCCCCACAATCCTCATAAAAAGAAGAATACCCTGCTGGATGACCGGCAACGCCTCTATATGGTGCAACTGGCCATTGACGAGTACTATAAGCTACGTGTAAGCGATATGGAGTTCGGCTTGCCACAACCTTCGTATACGGCTACTACCCTGGCGCATGCCTCGGAAAAGTGGCCGGATCGCGATTTTGCCCTTATCATGGGTGCCGATAACCTGGAGAATTTCCATAAGTGGCGCAATTACGAATGGATACTGGAACACCATTCCATTTACGTATACCCCCGCATTGAATCGGATGGTGGTGAGTTGAAAACCCATCCTAAGGTAACCGTCACCGAAGCGCCCATTATGCAGATTGCTTCTACAGATATCCGCAACGCTATTAAAGCCGGCAAGGATGTGAGCTTTATGCTTCCGCCAGCCGTTTGGAAATACCTGGATGGTAGCAACTTTTACCGTTAATAGACGCGGTAACCTATTCCAAACGAAAATCCGAGACCGGTAAAAATGCCCTTATTTGTTTCCTGCTCGTGCAGGGGGCGGGCGTACAAGCGCGCTGTAGGTTCTATACTAACGTACCATTCTCCTTTATCTGAAGTGCTGAACACACGTTCCAGCACCGCATTGAGTTCCAGGTAAGGCAGGTAATGGGTAGCCCTGCGCAAGGGATAGGGCGGAGGCCGGTTGGAAGTGGTGGTGTCTGACTGAAAAGGAACGCCTAAGGCTGCGGTGGCCGACCAGCCAATGCGCAGTTTTTCCTGTAACCAGAAACGCTGGTCCACCCCCAGGCCCAGGTCCAGGTATTGGGCTTCCAGGTTTCCGGAAAATTTCTGATTGTCTGTATAGGGTGTCTGGAACTGGTAAGGGATGGAGCGGTAGCTGTATTCCGCCTGAAGGTGCCAGGCCCATTGGGCGGTGGTGTTGAAAAAGCTTTGGTATTTGAAACGCATCCCAAAACGTAGGCCCTGCTCCGGAGAAAAATTGCTGTCCAGCTCCGCAGCCGAAAGGTAAAACTCATCCGGGTTGTAATGGTAGCCCAGGTTAAAGGATACAGCGTTTTTCTGGGCCGTGGCGAGCATGCCGCACCCCAGGCTTAAAGTGAGCAAGATGGCTTTATATAGGCGTGGCAATGATTTTCTGGTTTTTTGTATATTTTGAATTAAAAATGGGGTCCGGAAGATATCCTTTATTGCGCATATTTATCGCTTTTGCGATGGGTATACTTTGGGCTAATTTCTTCCACGTTCCGCTCTTGGTTCCGTTCCTGCTTTTTGGTGTTTCTACGCTGGTCTTTTTATGGATAACCTTGTTTCAGGGGTCTTATAAAGACACTAAAAGTACGGCTTTTGGAGTTTCTTCGGCCTTGTTTTGCATGGCTCTTGGGCTCTTCCTGAGCTATTGGCAAAGTGAACAACACCTTTCGGATCATTACCGCTTTTACCCGGCTGCACATTCGTATCATCTAAGGTTGATAGAACAACCTACCAACGGTGAACGCAGCATAAAGTGCCGTGCAGAGATGCTGGCCCTTATCCATGAAGACTCAGCGATGCTGGCTTCGGGCAAAACCTTGCTTTATTTTGAACGGGACAGTAATTCCCAGGCGCTGGCTTACGGAGATGAGATCCTTTACCGGGGACAATTAAAGACATTGGAAGGGCCTCAAAACCCCTATGAATTTGACTATCGGAACTACCTGAACCTGCAGGCTGTTTACGCGCAGGCCTACCTGCCTTCCAGCCGTTGGAAATTATTGGCGAGGCAAAACGGGTTTTCTCTGAAAGGATGGAGTGCCCGGCTTCGCAAGCACTTGCTGGCGGTCATTGATAAATGGCCCATACAGGAAAATGAAAAGGCCGTTACCAAGGCACTTTTGCTGGGTTACCGCTACGATATTGATAACCAGTTGTTGCAAGCGTATTCCGCTGCGGGTGCCACACATGTTCTCGCGGTAAGCGGCCTGCACGTAGGCATTGTGTACATGCTCACTTATTACCTGCTGTTTTTTATGGAGCGCTTTCGCCATGGAGTGCTCTTACGTAGCCTCATTCTCCTGGTCTTGCTCTGGGCCTATGCTCTGTTAACCGGCCTATCGCCTTCTGTGGTGCGGGCGGCCACTATGTTCAGCTTTGTGGCGGTAGGTACTACTTTCAAAAGACCTACTTCCATTTACAATACCCTCTTGGCTTCGGCTATGCTGTTGCTCATCATCAAACCCACCTATCTTTTTGAAGTAGGATTTCAACTTAGCTATATGGCAGTATTAGGTATAGTATGGTTACAGCCTAAGTTTGAATCTGTATGGAAGCCAGGTAACTGGGCGCTGAAACAGGTGTGGACCATCACTACGGTGTCTTTGGCGGCACAAATAGCTACCTTCCCCCTGGGCCTCTATTACTTTCACCAGTTCCCAACCTTATTCCTGGTGTCCAATCTTTTGGTGATCCCCATGGTAACGGTATTGATGTATGTAGGGCTGGTGGCCCTGATCCTGTCAGCTTCAGGCTGGTTTTTCAAAGCATTGATCGTCACATACAACTGGCTGCTGCATCTCATGAATTCCAGTGTGGAATGGATAGAAGGCCTGAGGATTTTCCTTATTGACCAGATCCATATATCCAGGCTGGAGCTGGTCCTTTTTTACCTTTTCTTAGGTTTTGGTTTTACCTGGCTTTTCAGGGGAGGCTTGTGGAAATTGCAGCTGGTGAAAGCACTTGCGGTAGTTCTTTTAGCACTGCAGGTGTTTGAGAATGTGTATTTGCGGCAACATTCCGAACTAACCGTTTATGCCATGCGTGATCATGATGCGCTTAGTTTTATGAAGGGAGGCCAGGGGGTGTTGGTGGCAGATTCTGCTTTGCTGGCTGATGAAGATGCCATGACCTTTTACATACGCCACCACCTTTGGGCCAATAACCTGGCAGAGCCGGAAATAATTGGCTGGCGGGATGATCTTCACACTATACAATTTCGCAAAAGGGCCGGGCTGATGTGCTGCGAGGGGACGGTGCTTTGGAATTGCCCGCATGAAGTAAACGCAATTCCCGAGGCCGATGTATGGTTGGTAAACGGTGAAAGCGATTATCCACCGGAAACTGAGAATCTCCCCCAAACATTGGTTTTGAGTAAAACGATGCAAGGCCCAGTGGCCGAAGCCTGGCAAAAGTGGTCCGTAGAAAAAGGGGTAAACATCTCAGCGCTGGACAGCGGGTACTTTCAGCTACAGTTCTAGATTTTATTGCGGGCAAAGTTCTTTACCAGTGCAATCGTATCCATCAACTGGCCGTATTCAACCGGGCGCATCAGCACTTCATCCAATCCATTGTAAATGCCACGACCCTGCAGGTTTACGCTGGACATGCCTATGATGGGGGTGTCCAGGCTTAACTCCGTGCGTAGCTGTTGGGTAAAACGTAGTGCATTGGTATTGTTCAGGCGAGTATCCAACAGTATAAGATCGAATTTTTCATTGCGTAACTTATTCAGGGCTTCATCCTTATCCGGTTCAACGGTAAGCAAGGCTCCCTGGTCCTTCAGCATGAAGGTCAGCAGCATTTGGTGTACTTCATCATCCTCAATAAGAAGTACTTTCTGGTCTATGAGCAATTTAGTTTTCAAGGCAAACGAATAAGGCACACAAAAAGGCACTTTTAATTCACCTTTCGGTTATGCGAATGTTAATAAATGGTTTAAAGACTAAGTGTGAGAGGATGTAGGGTTCCGTTTAACCGCAACGGTTTACTTAAACGGACTGCAATAATAATTATTTTTCCAGATATGCCCTTAATTTCTGACTGAATTGGCTGGTCTCAATCTTGTTCTGAAAAACCTCACCGATGGCAAAGGAGATGTCGCCCGTTTCTTCGGAAATAACAATGGCCAGGGCATCGGTCTTTTCGGCCACACCAATGCCCGCCCGGTGGCGCAGGCCAAACCTGCGGGGGATGGTGGTTTTTTCCGTTACGGGCAATATACAGCCGGCTGCTACAATACGATCACCACTGATGATAACCGCTCCATCGTGCAGGGGCGCGTTCTTAAAGAAGATGGATTCCAGCATACGCGATGAAAGGCGGCCATTGATCACGGTACCGGTTTCGCTGTAAAAACCCAATTGACTTTGTCTTTCTATTACAATGAGTGCACCGGTTTTACTACGGGCCATATTTATACAGGCCACTTCTATCTCTTCCAGGTCCAGCTCCTGCTCATCGCTACGCAGCCATTTCAACTGCTTCAGGAACTTCCTGCGCCTGGTAAAGTTAGTGGACCCCAATACCAGCAGGAAACGCCTGATCTCTTGCTGGAATACGATAACCAGTGCCAATACTCCTACACCAATAAACTTGCCCAGGATCTCACTGAGCAATTCCATTTGCAGGGCTTCCACCAGCTTCCAGATGAGGTAAATAGCCGCAACCCCCAGAAAGATGTTGATGGCCACCGTTCCGCGTATGAGGCGGTACAACTGGTACAGCAGGAAGGCCACAAGAGCAATATCAATGATGTCGAGAACGCTAAAATCTATAAAGGACATCAGGCTGAATTTTGGGTGAATGTAACTAATTTCACTGCTTCCACGGCTTCTTTCACATCGTGTACACGCAATATGGAAGCTCCTTTTTGCAAGGCAATGGTATTTAAAACGGAGGTTCCGTTCAGGGCCTCCTGTGACGGTATTCCCAGCACCCGGCTGATCATTCCCTTGCGGCTGACACCCACCAGCAGAGGCCGCTCGAAGATCTTAAAATCGCTCAGGTGATGCATTAAAGTGTAGTTGTGTACGTCTGTTTTACCGAAGCCAAAACCCGGGTCCAGGATGATATCATTGATACCCAGTTCCAGCAAAGCCTGCATTTTTTCTGAAAAATAATAGGCTACTTCACGAAAAACATCCTTATAACGGGGATCCTGCTGCATGGTTTGTGGAGTGCCCTGTATGTGCATTAAAATATAGGGAACCCGGAGGTCTGCAGCTGCAGAAAACATCCGGTCATCAATGGTGCCGCCTGAAACATCATTAATGATATGAGCGCCTGCATCTACAGCCATGCGTGCCACCTCGCTCCAATAGGTGTCAACCGAAACCGGGGTATCCGGGAACTCCCTGCTCAATATCCGGAGGGCGGGTTTCAAACGCTCCATCTCGGTTTTAGGCTCGGAGAGTTCCGCTCCAGGGCGGGTAGAGGCTGCCCCCACGTCAATGATATCCGCGCCTTCTTCCAGCATTTGTACAATCCTCTCGCGGATATTTTCTTCCTGCAGGGCACGGCTCTTTGCGTAAAAAGAATCGTGGGTGGTATTCAGAATACCCATCACCCAAGGGTGGTCGATCACCCGAAGGGCACCACCGATCTTCAGGCTGTGCTTCCGCCTAAAAATGGTATCTTTCGCAGCCCCTTTTTGAGGGAGATTTGGAGTATCCATATCGCTTAATGTGCAATTGCAGCTAAAATATTAAATGAGCCATACTTCGCAGCAATACGATGAGGTAATTAACCGCTGCCTCGGTCTTTTTGAAAAGAAAATGAAAGATTACGGTGCCGCCTGGCGCATACTACGCCTGCCTTCGCTCACCGACCAGATATTTATCAAGGCACAACGCATCCGCAGCATTGAAGAAAAAGGCACACAACTTGTTGCGGACGATCTGCAGGGTGAGTTTATCGGGATCCTGAATTATTCCATTATTGCACTGATCAACCTGGAGCTGGGTTTGGTGGAGCAGCCGGACCTTGATACCGCAGAAGCTGTGGGTCATTTCAGGCGTTATGCCGATGAGGCCAAAACACTGATGGAGCGTAAGAACCATGATTACGGTGAAGCCTGGCGCGATATGCGCATCAGTAGTTTTACCGACCTTATCCTGCAGAAGATACTGCGCATTAAGCAAATTGAAGACAATAAAGGTGCTACCCTGGTTTCGGAAGGTATTGACGCCAATTATTTTGACATGGTGAACTATTCGGTCTTTGCCCTGATCAAGATGAACGAAGCTGCGGTTTCACAGGAAAGATCAAACGCGTAAATTCGGGTTGATGTATCCGCCAACTAAAAATTGAACCTATGAACTTCATTACCCAGGTTTGCCGCATTCTGGTGGGAGGCCTTTTCATTTTTTCGGGACTTATCAAACTCAATGACCCCATGGGGTTCAGCTTTAAGCTGGACGAGTATTTTGGCCCGGATGTCCTCAACCTGCCTTTTCTACAACCCATCGCACTCGGCCTGGCCGTGTTTATCGTGATCCTGGAAGTGTTATTGGGAGTGGCCTTGTTATTGGGTCATTGGAAAAAGCTCACCGCCTGGCTGCTGTTGCTCATGATCCTCTTCTTTACCTTTCTTACTTTTTATTCCGCCTACTTCAATAAGGTTACGGACTGTGGTTGCTTTGGTGACGCTATTCCGCTTACACCCTGGGAGTCTTTTGGCAAGGATGTGATCCTTACCGTCCTTATCGTCATCATTTTTACCAACCTCAAGTATATACGGCCGGTGCTTTCTGCGGGAGGCCGTTCTGCGGTGATGGTGCTGGCACTCATCGGCTGCAGCTTTATGGGGTATTATGTGTTGAATCATTTACCGATCAAGGATTTTAGGGCCTATGCTGAAGGTAAGAGTATTGTAGAGGGTATGAAATCTGCGGAAGAGCTGGGCCTTGAGCCTACTAAATACGGCACCGTGTATTACATGAAGAACAAGGAAAATGGTGATGAGAAAAAAATAACCTCTGAACAGTATATGGCGGAGGAATGGTGGAAGAAAAAAGAATGGGAAATACAGAGTGATAAAACAGAATCCGTAGTGCTAAAACACGGTTACGAGCCCCCGGTGCACGATTTTGTGATCCTTTATAATGATGAAGACGCTACCCAGGAAGTACTGGAAGCCCCGGTGGTGTTCCTGGTTATTGCTTATGATATGAGCAAAACCGATAGAGAAGCCTACGCACGCGTTAATGAATTTGCAGAAGCGGTACAAAGTGCAGATTATCCCATCATCGGCCTAAGCGCTTCACTGGATTCAGAAGTGGAAAAGATGCGGCATGAGCTACAGACACCTTTTCCTTTTGCTACGATGGATCTTACCACGCTTAAGACCATCATCCGTTCTAACCCCGGATTGGTGATGCTGAAGGAGGGAACGGTAGCTGGTAAGTGGCATTACAATGATATTCCTGATTTTGAGAAGGATATAAAACCCATGCTTTAACGCTTGCTGCGTTACCTTTTAAATAAGATCGGGTACAGCATCCTGGTGATGTTTGGGGTGGTAACCGCTGTCTTTTTCCTGTTTACGGTACTGCCGGGCGACCCGGCCCGCATGATGCTGGACCAACGGGAGGATTCCGAACAGCTGGCCGCTATCAAACATAAGTACGGTTTTGATCAGCCAGTCAGTAAACAGTACCTCTATTACCTCAATGATCTGAGCCCGCTTTCGCTGCATTTAGTCAGTGAAGAAAGTTATACGCACCAAAGCCTTGAGTATGTACCCCATATTAACTTGTTGACCTTGGGTGAGACGCGGCTGGTTCTCAAATGGCCGTATTTACGGCAGTCGTTCCGTAGCCAGGGAAAAACCGTGAGTTCCATTATTGGAGAAACCCTGCCCAATACCATTGTGTTGGCAGTAGCCAGTATTGTCATCGCGATGCTCATCGGGGTTTTTCTGGGAGTTATTGCCGCCCTGCTGAAAGATACTTTTACCGATCGTGCCATAACCGTGATCGGCACGCTAGGTATGTCGGTACCTTCTTTTTTCTCAGCTATTCTTATGGCCTGGATCTTCGGTTATCTCCTGGCGGAGTATACCGGTCTGAATATGACCGGCAGCCTGTACGAGGTAGATGATATGGGGGAAGGCATCCATTTAAAGCTCCGCAACCTGATACTGCCCGCTATTACCCTGGGTATTCGTCCTTTGGGAGTGATCATCCAATTAACACGGGGCAGTTTGCTGGAAGAGATGGGGCAGGATTACATCCGTACCGCCCGTGCCAAGGGCTTGAAGGAAAGTACCATCGTTCGTAAACACGCGCTCAAAAATGCGCTGAACCCGGTGATTACAGCAGCATCCGGGTGGTTTGCCTCTATGTTGGCCGGGGCCGTTTTTGTAGAATACATTTTTGGCTGGAACGGTTTGGGTAAACAGATCGTAGAGGCCCTGAATCAACTGGACCTTCCCGTGGTGATGGGTGCCGTGCTGGTGATCGGTTTCACTTTCGTGATCATCAACATCCTGGTGGATATCCTCTACGCCTGGCTCGATCCAAGGGTGCGGGTGTAAAAAACCGTGCAAAATTTGGTGTTTTGAGAAACGTCATTATATTTGCGAGTGATTACTCACTTTTGAAAATGACTGAAAAACAGGAAAAGATCTTGGAGGCCGCGTTAAAGCTCTTTGCTGAAAAGGGCTATGCCGCGGTGTCTACCAATAAAGTGGCCAGGGCGGCAGGCGTTTCAGAAGGGTTGATCTTCCGGCACTTTACCAATAAGGAGGGTTTGCTGGAGGCTATCAAGCAGCAGGGAATGGAAAAGGCGCAATCCCTTTTGGGCAGTATGGTGATGCGTGAAGACCCTAAGGATGTATTACGTGGAATTCTGGCCTTTCCTTTTAATATTGATAAAGAGGAATACCATTATTGGCGACTGATGTATGCTTTAAAATGGCAAGCAGAAAAGTATGATCACAGTATGTCTCACCCTATGCGCAAGATAGCTGCTGATGCATTTAAGGCATTAGGATATGCTGATCCCGATGCAGAGGCAGAATTGATACTGATTATTATAGATGGTTTGGCAACCGCAGAGCTGCTGCGCAGGCCGCAAAACATGGAAGCGGTGCGCCATACCTTGTTCAGCAAATATGAGTTGTAGACTAAAAAAATTTGCACGGAGAAAAAGTAAGTGATTAATTACTCAAAATAATAATACTATGAAAAATGTGGCCTTAATAACCGGAGCGTCCAGCGGAATAGGAAAGGAACTGGCGCGCATCCATGCCTCCAAAGGTGGTGACCTCATCATTGTGGCCCGTAGCAGGGGAAAGTTGGAAGAGTTGAAGCAGGAGCTGGAAAGCCAATACTCCACCCAGGTGATGGTGATTGAAAAGGATCTGGCACAGGCCGGGGCAGGAAGGGAAGTATACGATGAAGTAAAAGAAGCCGGAGAACAGGTGGATTTCCTGATCAACAATGCCGGTTTTGGCGGAGTAGGTAAATTCCATGAAAGGGAGTGGCAGAAGGACCTGGATATGATCAACCTGAATATTGTGGCCTTGACCGAATTGACCCGTTGCTTTCTCCCGGATATGGTGAAGCGCAATCGTGGAAAGATCCTCAATGTGTCTTCCACGGCCAGTTTGCTGCCCGGCCCTTTACAGGCGGTGTACTACGCCACAAAGGCTTATGTAACGTCCTTTAGTAATGCCATAGCAGAAGAACTACACGATACTAATATCACCGTTACCGCTCTTATGCCCGGGGCTACGGAGACCAGTTTCGGCTCGGTTTCGGGAATGGATAAAACGGAAATGTTCAAGGATACCGCCAATCCGGAAACGGTGGCAAAGGATGGCTATCAGGCTATGCTGGATGGTAAACTGGATGTGATCTCAGGGGTTCCCTTCGTGCCAAGGATGATGTTGAAAATGCTTCCCTTTACGCCTAAGAAAATGATGCTTTCGCAGGTGCGGAAAATGCAGGAAATAAAGTAACGATCATGGGTCTGAAAGTTATCGTAACCGGTGCTACCGGGATGGTAGGTAAGGGGGTTCTGCTGGAATGCCTGGATCATGCAGAAGTACGTGAAGTTTTATCCATTGGTCGCAGGCCCTTAGGGATACAACATCCCAAATTAAAGGAGCTTATTCATAAGGACTTCTCGGAATTTGACTCCGTGGCCGGACAACTGGAAGGCTACGATGCCTGCTACGCCTGCATGGGGGTAAGTTCCGTGGGCATGAAGGAGGAAGAATATACCCAAAAGACGTACCGTTACACCATAGCCCTGGCCACTACCCTGCACCGCCTGAACCCTCAAATGACCTTTACCTACGTCTCCGGGCAAGGAACCGATTCTACCGAAAAAGGGCGGCAAACGTGGGCCCGGGTTAAGGGAAAGACCGAAAATGACTTATTGAAGCTGGGTTTCCGTCAGGCGTTCATGTATCGCCCTGGCTTTATTGTGCCCAAACGGGGAGTAGAACCCAGCAGTAAATTCTACCGCTTTATGATCAAAAACCTGGGCTGGTTGCTAAGGCTAATCCAGAAGATGAATCCAGGTTCAGTAGTGAGCACCGAGCAGATTGGACAGAGCATGATCCGCGTAAGTCTTAATGGTTACAATAAGAAAATCATTAACCCTGCCGATATCCATAAACTGACCGCTGCCGGTTAAAATATGTTTACCCATAACTATGAAAAAATTCCTGAAAGTGACAGCTATAATTATTGCTTCCCTGTTAATAGTGTTAACGGTGGGCGGTTGGGCCTATATGAATTTTAACCCTCAGTTCGGGGGTAGTATTACTAAAGAACTGGAGCAACAATATGCACGTTCCCCGCAGTGGGATGGTGAGAAATTTGTGAACCAGAGCGAAACCACTATGGATGTGAATCTCAAGACCATGCCCGGCCTCATTAAAAAACAATTTACCGGCCGAGAAAATCGTGGACCCAAAGAGGAATTGCCGATGCAAGGCTTTCACCGCGCTTCCTGGGAAACCGATACGGCCGATTTCCAGTTCATCTGGTTTGGGCATTCCGTGGGTTTGATGAAGCTGAACGGCAAAAACCTTCTTATTGACCCTATGTTCGGGGATGATACTTCTCCCGTAGGGCCTTTCCGCTCCAAGCGCTATACCGATAGTACGATTTATATTATTGACCAACTTCCGTCAATCGATGCAGTGTTCATTACTCATGACCATTATGATCACCTGGACTATTCCAGCTTTCAAAAGCTGAAGGGAAAAGTAGGTCATTACTACGTGCCGGTTGGCGTAAAACGTCACCTACTACGTTGGGGCATTGCTAATGACCTGGTGAGCGAGCTGGACTGGTGGGATGCTGTAGCGTTGGAAGGCATTGAGGCAACCTTTGTCCCTTCCCGTCATTTTTCCGGTCGCGGGATGTTTGACCGCGCCAAAAGTTTGTGGGGAGGCTGGGTGTTTGCCAGTGATCGGCATCGTGTATACTGGAGCGGTGATGGCGGTTACGATACCCATTTTAAAGAGATCGGTGAAAAGCTGGGGCCATTTGATTGGGCTTTCCTGGAATGTGGGCAGTACAATAAGCTGTGGCATCACATCCACATGTATCCCGAGGAGTCCGTACAGGCCGCTCGCGATGTGAAAGCTAAAGTGAGCATTCCTATCCATTGGGGAGCCTTTACCCTGGCCCTCCACGACTGGAAGGATCCCGTAGAACGCTTTTCACAGGAAGCCGCTACAAAGGGAGTGCCCATTGCTATGCCCGAACTGGGTGAAGTGATCCGCTTTGAAACTACCGATAGCACGGACTTCTGGTGGGAGCGGTACGAGTAGTTGTAAGGTTATAAAGTGGCAAGGTTAAAATTGGGCAGGCAAACCTTAAAACCTTTCAACTTTACAACCTCAACCGATTTAATTTCCCACATCCCTAAAACCGTTTTAACTTGCAGCTTGATTAAACAGATGATCAGTTCTGGATTAGGAGCATTGCAAATAAGATAAAGTATGGATTTAATTGTAGCCGGTAACTGGAAAATGAACATGACCCTGCCGGAGGGTCGCGAATTTCTCAACGATCTTAAAGATTACCTCAGTGGGAAAACCATTCAAAGCCAACTCATCCTGGGTGTGCCCTTTATCCATTTAGGCGAGTCGCAGGGAGTAAAGGAGTCCGGCATTTACCTGGCTGCCCAAAACTGCAGTCAGTATAGCAGTGGCGCCTATACAGGTGAAGTAAGCGCTGCCCAGGTAGAAAGTACCGGGTCTGAATACGTGATACTCGGACATAGTGAGCGCAGGCAGTACTTTGGAGATTCCGATCATGTGATCAATCAGAAAATACGCGAGGCCCTCAGTAACAACCTGCGCCCCATCTTCTGTGTGGGAGAGCTGTTGCAGGAACGCCAGAATGGCAACCAGGAAAACGTAGTGAACTTGCAACTGGAAAACGGCCTGAACGGTATCAGCGAATCGGAAATGGAAAAGATCATTATTGCCTATGAACCCGTTTGGGCCATTGGCACCGGGGAAACCGCCAGCCCGGAGCAAGCCGAAGAGATGCACGCCAGCATCCGCAAGCGCCTTGGCTCCTTGTATACGGAAGATGTAGCCCAAAAAACTCCCATCCTGTACGGGGGTTCTGTAAAACCGGACAATGCTAAAGACATCTTCGGGCAGCCCAACGTAAACGGAGGCCTTATTGGAGGCGCCTCCCTTAAACTGGACTCGTATACCGAACTCATCCGCATAGCCGAAGAACTAGCATGAAAGAATACCTCGTTGTAGAATTTACCATCAGTCCTGTAGAGCCCGGTCGCGATATACTACTTGCCAACCTGGATCTGCTGCCCTACGATTCTTTTGAAGAAACCCCACAAGGTCTCAAAGCTTATATCCTGGAGCAGGACTTTAATCCCGATGAACTGAAGGAACTTCACGTTTTCAACAACAACCAGTTTACCATAAGTTACGAGACGGACCGTTTGGAGAATAAGAACTGGAATGAAGAATGGGAAACCTATTACGAACCTATTGATATTGACGGGCAGGTGTTTATCTATGCTCCCTTCCATAAAAAGCCCGAAGGGTTTCTCTATACTATAGAGATCATGCCCAAAATGTCCTTTGGTACCGGTCACCACCAAACCACCCGCCTTATGTCCAGGTTGATGCTGAATATGAACCTGGAAGGTAAGAAGGTTTTGGATATGGGTACGGGCACCGGGATACTCGCTATTTTAGCCTCTATGCGCGGGGCCGCTGATATACTGGCCATTGATAATTTTGAGTGGGCGGTAGAAAATACTGCGGAAAACGTGGAACGCAACCACTGCTCCAATATAGAAGCCAGGCTTGGGGATGCAGAGCTGTTGAAAGACCTGCACTTTGAAACGGTTCTGGCCAATATTAACCGCAACGTTTTGCTGGAAGACATGAAAACCTACATCAAAACGTTACCCATAGGCGGGCAGCTGGCACTAAGCGGTTTTTTTGAGGATGACTTTCATTTGCTGGATGACGAGGCAACCGCACATGGTATGGAATTGGTCAGTAAAGAGCAGGAGGGTCGCTGGCTGGCCTGTTTGTATAAAAAGATAAACTAAAGCATATTTTGAAAACGGTTAGGATGTTAGCAGTGCTGTGCCTGAGCTTTTGGGCATCAGCCGTATTTGGGCAAAGACTCAAAAAATTTACCCCTGACCGTGAAACCTACCCCTCCCAGGTACGGGAGTTTCTGAAGGATTCCGATGCTGACAAAGATGAGGAATTAGAACCCCTTTTGTTGGATTTTACCACGGTATGGACCAGTGGGGGTATATCCGATAAGGAAGCCGAAGAGGTGTATAAGATCAGCAATAACTTCCTCAAAAAACGCATTAATGAATACGAGCAGTGGAACTGGTTCCTGCGCTCCCTCATACACATTGAAAGCAACGAAGAAGAGAAGTTGCTGCTGCCCTGGCTGGAAGACCTGGAAAAATTATCCGGGGATAACATAGCCCGGGCCACTTCGGATTATCTACGTACCAGCTACCAGATGTTTTACCATTACACCATGTACGATGATGGCCGTATTGTGTGGCGCCTGGCCAGTGGCGATTATAATTTTGGCTTTGACGGTGAACCCGTTTTTACTTTTGACGGAGCCGATATCTGGGGCAAATACAAGGGCGACAGTACCCGCATTGAAGGCACTGCGGGGAGCTTTTACCCCCGCAGGTATACCATTGAAGGCAACGGAGGCTACGTGTATTTTGTGCGGGCCGGCCTCAGTGAAGACTCCGCCTTTGCCGAACTTTCAAATTATACCATCAACGTTACCAAAACCGATTTTGAGGCAGACAGTGTGAAGCTCACAACCCTGCTGTTTTTGAAGGAACCCACCCTGGGCTTTTTTGAAGAAAAGCTTACCAGTGTAGGAGGCCGTGGCGGAGGTACCTTTCCCCGTTTTACTTCCTATGATCAGCATATTGCCATTAAGGATATTGTGCCAGGTGCCGATTTTGAAGGCGGTTTTGCGGTGATCGGTTCCAAATTTTATGGGGGGGGCACGGACTCTTCCAAGGCCCGTTTCAGCTTCAGCTATAAGGATCAGAAGATCATCACCACGGAGGCTGACCGTTTTTTACTGCGCCCGGATAAGATTGAAAGTGAACAGGTATCCCTCATTGTAAAGCTGAAAGAAGACAGCATCTACCACCCCAAAGTGACGATGCGCTACCTGGCCGAAAATGGCCAGCTGAACATTATCCGCGAAGATGAAGGCCTTGGGCAAACCCCCTTTTCCAACTCCTACCACAAAATGGATATGGCCTTTGAGGTGCTGACCTGGAACAATGGCGATCCGCAAATGAAGCTGGGTAACCTTAACCTGGGTACTGAAACCCCGGTGGTGTTTGAATCCAAGAACTACTACCGCGGAAACCGCTTTGATCAACTCCGCGGGATGAATGACCGCAGCCCTTTATACCTGCTGCGTGATATGGTGGACACTTACGGGAAAAGGACGTTCAGCAATGATGAGGTAGCCCGTTTTTTGCGTATGGACCCACGCAATGCACACCGGTTTATGATGCAGATGTCCGTTTTTGGTTTTGTCCAGTACGACCTGGATACTCAAACCGGAACCGTAAAGGATAAGGTCTTCAATTACATTTCCAACTACGAGAAAAAGCGGGATTACGATGTGATTCAGTTTGTATCCAACCTCACCCAGGGCAACAACGCCACCATCAGCCTGGAGGATTACGATATGGAGATCATCGGGATCAACACCATAGCGCTCAGTGATTCGCAGAAGGTGCGCCTCTTTCCCCGTGAAAATAAGATCGTGGTGCATCAAGGTCTCAACTTCGACTTTGACGGTAAAGTAGTAGCCGGGCGTTTCAGTTATTGGGGAGAGCTTTTTGAGTTCAATTACAACGATTTCCGCATCAATATGGAAAACGTAGACTCCATGCGCTTTAAGGTGGAGAGCTTCCAGGAACCCCGCTTTGGTGGCCCCCGTGAACTGGTAGACGTGAAAACCGTCCTGCAGGAGCTTACCGGGGAACTGCTTATTGATGAGCCGAATAACAAAAGTGGTCAGCAATCGTATGACCAGTACCCCATCTTCCGCAGTGCCAAGGATTCGTATATCTACTATGACAAGAAGAATATCTTCAACGGGGTGTATAACCGTGAGGAATTCTTTGTGCGCCTGGAACCCTTTGAGATAGACAGCCTGGACAATATTACTACCCAGGGTCTTAAGTTTGAGGGCACCTTTACCAGTGCCGGCATTTTCCCGGACCTGCAGCAAACTATTAAGGTACAGCCGGATTATTCACTCGGGTTTACTACGGAAACACCGCCTGCCGGCCTGGCGGCTTACGGGGGCAAGGGCACCTTTACCAGTAAGCTGAGCCTGAGTAATAAAGGCTTGCGTGGTGACGGGCGTATTGATTACCTCAACTCCGTGGCCAACTCACCGGAATTTTTCTTCTTCCCGGACAGTACCAACGGTATAGCTGAAAATTACGAGATCACGGCCCAGATGACCGGGCCTGAAACACCTCATGCCCTGGGGCAGGGCGTGTTCCTGCACTGGGAGCCCAAGAACGATGTGCTGTATACCACCAGCCGCGAAACACCCTTTGCCATGTATGATGAGGTGGGCATGACGGCCACCGGTACCCTGGCACACAGTCCCAATGCCTTAAAGGGTAAAGGCCTGCTGGAGTTCTTTGATGCCGAAACACGCTCGCAGGACTACCTCTTCAAGAACCGTGAGTTCTCTTCCAATCAACTGGCCTTCCGGGTGCGGGCCAACCCCACGGCTGAATGGGGCTTTGGTATGGAAAACGCCAAGGGTCGCGTGAACTTTGACCAGGAGAAGGGGCAGTTTACCCTCAACGATCCGGCTGATTACTTCAGCTTTCCCGCCAACAAATACATCTGCTATATGGATTATGCTGAATGGCAGATCCCGCAAAAGGCTATTGACGTACAGAAACGCGGTGGCGAGGCTTCCTCCGAAATGGTATCCGTGCATCCACGCCAGGATTCCCTGCGCTTCCAGGCCGGCTACACCAAATTCTACCTGGAAAGTTCCTTGTTAAAATCCTTTAAGGTGCCCGAGATCAAGGTGGCCGATGCCAGCATCTTCCCGGATACGGGCTATGTGGAAATAGAGCAGAACGCCAAAATGCGCACCCTTACCAATGCCGCTATAACGGCCAATCGCACTACTGAATTCCATAAATTCTACGGAGGTACAGTGGACATTACCTCACGCAGGAGATATACCGCCTCCGCGGATTACGAGTACCTGGACCAGGATGGTACACCCTGGCCCATTCATTTTGAAACGATTAAAGTAGATACCTCCGAGACTACAATAGGAAGAGCCATCGTAAAACAGGAAGACGGCTTTTATATGAGTCCTTATTTTGCCTACTACGGCCAGGTAGGCTTGCAGGCGGATCGCAAGGCGCTGGCCTTTAAAGGCAGTACCCATATCGAGTCCGACTGCGAAGCGGTTACCACGGATTGGTTTGCTTTTGAATCCATTGTAGATCCCGATAACATCATCATTGACCTTCCCTATGTAGATCCAAATGATAAGACCAAGAACCTCAACAACGGGGTGTTCCTGGCTTCGGATACCATTAGTGGATACGCAGCTTTCCTCAGTAAAAGAGTGTCCGCAGCGGATAAGGAAATGTTCTTTGCCAACGGTAAGCTCTATTACGAAGAATCCATCGGGGCCTACGTGATCGTAAACGCTGAAAAGCTGGATGATCCTTCCGCTCCGGGTAACTACCTTACCTTTAATAATACCGCCTGCGAAATGCACGGGGAAGGTAGCATGAGTATTGGGGAAGATGCCAGCCAGATGAATATCAACAGCTGGGGAAATATTGATTACAACCTGGAAACCGATGATATGGTGCTGGACCTGGTGCTGGGTCTCGATTTCTTCTTCAGTGATGATGTGCTCAAGCAGATGGCCGGTATCATGAACAAGGTTACCCTGCTGGAAGGAACGGACCTCAACCGCAAAGCCTTCCAGGTGTCAGCAGATGAGTTGCTGAAGCCTAAAGACAAGAAGAAATTCTTTGATGCCATTGCCAATTATGGGGCACCTGAAGAGTTCCCGGATGAATACGAAAAGACTGTATTGCTTACGGACATCACCCTGGAATGGGTGCCGGAGGCCATCTCCTTCCTGTCCAGTGGAGATATAGGCGTAGGCGCCCTCGGTAAATACCCGGTGAACAAGAAAATGAAAGGCCTCATGGAGATACAGCGTAAGCGCAGGGGCGATGAGGTATATCTATACCTGGAGGTGGACCGCAGCACCTACTTCTACTTTGAGTACAAGCGCAACCAACTGGTGTTCTTTACCAGTGAAGAGCCGCTTATGGACCTCATCAAGGAGCTGGACCTGAAAAAACGCAGGAATGAAGTAAAAGGAAAGCCACCCTTCACCTATACCATTGGTACACGGGGTAAGATGAACCGCTTCCTCAGCCGCTTTGAGAAATTTGAATAATACCGCATAAAGGCCCTGAACTTTTATACTTTTAAGGCAAAGTTCAGTGGCCCTCATGCAAAGCTTCCTGCGGCAATTTGCCCGTAAACTTATAGAACAGGATACCGCCCTGCCGGATATGGCGGTGATTATGCCCAGCCGCAGGGCTGCGGTATTCCTGAAAAAGGAGCTGAGCAGCCTTATCGACCGGCCGGTATTTGCTCCTTATATCACCACCGTAGAGGATTTTCTGCTGGAAAACCTGGGTTGGGAGCAAGAGGAAAATGCCGCCCTCATCTTTAAGCTGTATAAGCATTATTCGGCTTTGGAAATAACGCAAAAGGACAGCTTCTCCGAATTCGTGAAATGGGCGTCTACCCTACTGGGCGATTTTAACGAGATAGATCGTCACCTGGTGAAGGCGGAAGATCTTTTTGGCTACCTGGCCGATGCCAAGCGCATTGAACAATGGGACCTTACTCCGGGAGAGACCAGTGATACCCCTATGGTGCGCGACTACCTGAAGTTCTGGGAAAGCCTGCCGCAACTCTATAATAATTTTACCACTGATCTTAAGGAAAGCCAACGGGTATACCAGGGCCTCGCCTACCGTGAAATGGCGGAGTGTATAGGTGACAGGATCCCTGCCCTGCGGGAGCGCTATAAACGTTTGTACTTTGCTGGTTTCAGTGCCCTGAACCAGGCCGAGGAAAGCATTTTTTTACAGTTATATGAAGCGGGCCTGGCGGAGTTTTACTGGGATATTGACGAGTACTACTATCAGGACGAGATGCACGAGGCCGGCAAGTTTCTCCGTGAGAGTAAACTGCTGAAGCGCATTAAGGAAGACGACCGCCTGAACTGGGTAGAGAACCACCTGGCCAGGGACCCTAAAAAGATCACCGTAAAAGCCGTATCCGGTAATACCCTGCAGATGATAGCTGCCAACGCCAGCATTGTAGAATACCTGGATGATAAGCTGGAAGATGTGGCGCTGGTGATGGCCGATGAAAGCCTGCTGCAGACCTTTCTCAACCACCTGGCGGAACCCGTGGAGCGCCTTAACGTAACCATGGGCCTGCCCATGCGTAACGCTTCCATCTCCGGGTTTTTCCGTATTATCTGGGAGATGCATACCCACTTTGAAACCAAGCCGGTAAAGGACCGTGAGGGCAACCCTGCCTTTTACCACCAGAAGTGGAATGACCTCCTGGGGCATCCCCTCTGGATGCGGATTCATCCCGATCCGCAAAACATAGAGGTATGGCGTAGCCGCATCCGGGATCAGAACAAGGTATTTATTGCTACCGAGGGGCTGGAACGCTGGACGGAGGAAACCCTCCCGGAAGAAGTACGTGCACTCTTCCAGGACTACCGCCAGCAACCCCGGCAATTTTGCACGGCCATGGCCCGCTTTTGTGAGTGGCTGAAAGAAAGGCTGGAAGACCAGAGCTTTAACGTACATGTGCTGTTCTCCTTTTTTAAACTTTTCCAGCAGCTGGCCAATCTCTTTGCCGCCCATGAAGTGGCTACTGATCTGAAAACTGCGTATCATTTTTACCGCGAGTTGTTGGCTAGTGAAACCATTGACCTCCGTGGAGAGCCTTTAAGTGGGCTGCAGGTGATGGGGATGCTGGAAACCCGTACGCTGGATTTTCGCAACCTCGTACTGACCAGTATCAATGAAGACATACTCCCCAAAGGACGAAGCCAGAACAGCTTTATTCCCTACGATGTAAAACTCAAATACCGCTTACCCACCTACCTGGATAAGGACGCCATCTTTGCCTATCACTTTTACCGCCTGTTGCAGAGGGCCGAAAACATTACCCTTATTTACAACACCCGCAACAGCGGACTGGGAGGAGGGGAGCCCAGTCGATTCATTGCTCAGCTGGAATATGAGTTGCTACGCATCAACCCCAATATTGAATGGGAACGGCAAACTATTTCCGGACGGGTACACTTGGAAGGGCAAAAGGAGAAGCGGGTGGAAAAGACCCCGGCTGTGATGGAGCGGCTAAACCAAATGGCGAGCCGCGGCTTGTCGCCTACCGCCCTTATCGACTACGTGAACAACCCCTTGCATTTTTACCATCGTAGAGTATTGGGGGTGGATGATGCCGATGAGGTGGAAGAGGTGATCGGTTACAATACCCAGGGGTCTGTATTGCACGAAATACTGCAGGACTACTATTCCGAGAACGAAGACCGTGAACAAGGGCCGGTTAAGTATTTTACACCGGAGCTGCCCGCCTTTCAGCGGGAAGAAGCTCACCTTCGGAAGGAGGTGGTGGGCCGCTTGCGGGAATTGGGCCTGCCGGAACTTAACCGTGGTAAGAACCTGCTTATCCGTGAGGCACTCACCAGTATGTTGCGCAACTTCCTCAGCAGCGAAAGGAAACAACTCCAATCAACCTTGGAGAAAGGCGGCTTTGTAGAGATCATAGCCCTGGAGCAGGAGCTGGAGGCGCAGATTACCATCGCTAGCGGGCAGCAAATAAAAATACGCGGTATAGCGGACCGCATTGACCGCTGGAACGGGGAGATCCGCGTAACGGACTATAAGAGCGGGGGCGTGGATGCCCGCGATCTGAAGTTCTACGCTATGGAAGACCTCAGGCAACCCGAAAAGAAAAACAAGTCTCTACAATTGATGACTTACGCATGGCTATACTTGAAAAATAATGAATTGGCAGAGCGCGTGCTGCCCTCCATCATTAGCCTGCGCAACGCTAAAGAGGGAACCCTACCCCTTGTTTTTGGTAAGGAAGAAGGTGTAAACCGAAGCCTGGCCGAAGAATTTGAGACCTTCCTGAAGGGCATTCTGGAAGAAATTTTTGATCCCGGTATCCCGTTTTCAGAAAAGATAGTACCTTTGAGTTCAGATGTTTAGACCAATTGCCATCTTAACCAGCCTTCTTTTCCTGAGCTTTTATGCCCAGGCACTTGGCATCAAACCCATATCATTGCAAGGTGTGGTAACGGACGTGCAATCGGGTGAGGTCATTCCCGGAGCGGTGATCAGTATTGAACGTAACGGGGAAGTTATCCACTCCGTGGAAACAGATGGCCAGGGCGGTTTTACCCTTAATTACGATGCCCCTTACCTGCGTACCGATGAGGTGCGGGTAAGCATCTTCAAAAAAGGTTACAAAGTGCAGAAGATGAAGACCCTGCACCAGGAAAAGGAAGAACTGATCATTGAACTGGAGAAGAGGCCTAAATTTGTTCCTCTTATCCTTCCCTCCACCTCCAAGCATCCTTACGATATCTGATCCATGATCACATGGGATGCCATTGAAGCGGCCGAACACCGCATTAAACCCTTTATCCATACCACACCTGTGCTCACCAGTGCTTTCCTGGATGAACTCAGCGGAGTGCAGCTGTTTTTCAAATGCGAGAATTTCCAGAAGACCGGCTCCTTTAAGGTGCGTGGGGCTACCAATTCAGTTCTGCAGCTGAGTGCGGATGAAAAGCAAAGAGGTGTAGCCACCCATTCTTCCGGTAACCACGGTCAGGCTTTGGCCTGGGCCGCCCGCGAAGCCGGGGTGCAGGCCTGGATCGTAATGCCCTCCAATGCCCCGCAGGTAAAGAAGAACGCAGTGCAGGCTTATGGAGCTACCGTGGTGGAATGTGAACCCACGCTGCAAGCACGGGAAAACACCCTGCAAAAAGTACAGGATGAAACCGGGGCCATATTTATACCGCCCTATAACGCCCTTCGCACCATAGAAGGGCAGGCTACCTGTGCCAAAGAGCTACACGAACAGATCCCTGGCCTGGATTACCTGCTGGTGCCCGTAGGCGGAGGGGGAATATTGTCCGGCAGCGCGCTAACCACCCAATACCTTTCCCCTAAAACTATAGTAATGGGCTGTGAGCCCGAAAATGCCGATGATGCCTGCCGCAGCCTTAAGCAAGGCGAGATCGTGCCCAGCCTGAACCCCGATACCATAGCCGATGGCCTCAAGACCTCCCTTGGTGAGATCACTTTTGCATACATCAAAGAGCTGGTGGCCGACATCCTTCTGTGCAGCGAAAAAGATATTAAACGCGCCATGCAGCTCATTTGGGAACGTATGAAGATCATCGTAGAGCCCTCCAGTGCCGTGGCGCTGGCCTGCCTGCTTCAGCATAAGGAGCATTTCCGTGGTAAACTCGTGGGCTTGATATTGACCGGGGGGAATGTAGACCTTTCTACTCTTGCGTTTGAATAATTTCCCGCAACTTCAAGGGTGGTATCAATCGGTAAATAACCCTTCTGGATAATTTGGTATCTAAAAAATTGTGTAGTGTGCAATCCAAAGGCTGGGTGTTGATGCCTGGAAATCTGGAGTGTAAAATGTTTTTTATCCAACCTTCTGGTATGATGAAGAATGAATCCACAGTACGCTCGCTGAGATTTTTTGGGTTTAATTACCAAGTACTTAATGTATATTTATTAGGGGTGTTATGCATTTATTATCAAATGATTACATTTTTAGGATTGTGATATTTGCATACTTTCATAAAAGTAGTACATTTGGCGAAATATCAGTAGTATACCACAGCGTATAAACTGGTGAATGCCATATCTGGGAGGAAAATACGTGGCCATCACCCGTTCGTGCATGGTTGATGCTTTTGGCATAAACCTATGTATAGGGGATGGAGTAGAACCTTAACTTTAATTGATATGTGCAATTTCCCTTTTGCTTTGCCCGCTTCTGGTCTGCGGTGGGCCGTTCTGTTCAGTCTATTTACTTTTTGGGGCAATGCCCAGATCCTGGAGCATTTGCCAGAGGCCGTATGGCTCAAACAAACCGATAGTGCTTATTCTTCGACCCAGCATCTTTCGCGGTACTATATTGGCAACCATCCTGTACTGGATTTTGCAGCCGATGAAGACCACCCAAAACTGGAACACATCGCTTCACAAAGTTCGGGAACCTTATTCGTGGTATTACGTGGCAATCCCCTCTTTGATGCCGGTGAAAAACTCTTGCAACTGGGAAGAGTAGCCCTTTATCCCCATAAAGCCATACTGGACGGCCGTGAGATGGAGATAGACACCATTGGAGAGGAAGCTACCCTATTGCGTTTTACGTTCCAGGGACGGGCAGACCACCGTCACCGCCCGGCCACCGTACAATTGGGAGAGCATACCCGAATTGCCGAGATCATCTTTTACGATCAGTTACTGGAAAAAGAAGCGGCCCGTATTGTGGAATCCTACCTGGCCCTTAAATACTCTATAAACATTACAGAGAATACCGATCCCGAACTACGGGATTACCTGGATATTTTTAGCGACAAGGCCTGGAACTGGAAACTGGACCGGCTTTACAATGAAGAGGTCTTAGCCTTGGGGCGTATAGATCGTATTGGTTTTAAACAAAGTCAGACCTATACTTCAGATGGAAAGAGTTTGTCCATAAGCCTGGATTCAAACGCTATAGTGGGGGATATGCCTGCTGTATCCATGCAGGACGGATCAATGATCATACTCTCTAAAAAAGATCAGGAACTATCCACACCCGAATGCGGAGGTAGCCCCATGATCAACGGCTGGAAGATCCGGCTCATGAACTGGTCATCCCCTGCGGATAAGATCTACCTGACCCTGGATACACTCCTGGACAGTAACCAGCAGGCCCTGCTGACCAATGGTATATACGAATACCCTGTCCAGACCACCCTCCTGAACGGACAAACCCGTTTGGCGATACCCATTACCGTATTGGATACTCCAGAGGATCTTTACCTGGCCTGGGAAGCCAGCTCCCGGGAGTGTGACCCCCTGGCGGAATCCGAACTCCTCACCTGTAGCCGCTTGGACTCTTCTTTCAACCACTTGTTCGTGAAGCTCCAGCCCGAGGCGCTGCCGGCCCAACTTCACCTGGCTAACCTGCAGACCGGACAGGTTTTACAAACCTACCTTACCGAACCGATGAGCCAGGTAAGGAGCCTTAACAAAGGTCAGTACCAGCTTACTCTGAGCCAGGAAAATCGGATCCTGTTGGATGAGTTGTTCGTCCTGGAAAACTGCCGTGAAAACCTTACCGATTTAACTCTTTCAGGTAACATCCTTTATGAGGAAGCCGGGGATGGCGATGAACAGACCACCAATACGGGTCCTCAGGGTGAAAGTGGGAATACTTCCGGGCATGCTTCCTGGGCCTTTTCCGTATTGCCGGGCAATGGTCCGCTGAATATGGATGAACAGAGTCTTGAGGCCTACCTTCACTCCTTGGGGCTGAATACCCAAGACTTTACGACAATAGAAAGCAGGGGTGTTTCCATTTACCCCAACCCAGGCAATCGCTACGAAGCAGTTAATTTCCGTTTTATCGGTTTGGGTGATATTCCCTTTACCATCCAGATATTTGACAGCAAGGGTAACCTGATGAGTACCGAAGCTTTCCGTCCGGAAGGAAATGTGGATGAGTACCATTACCACTTCCGCGTGGATGGCTCCTATTTCATCCGTTTTAACTCGGCCACCTATTCCGAAACCCAACAACTGAGAATCAAATCTAACTTACGTTAATCCCTTAACCGCATGCAACATAAGTTTACCCAAACCGCAGCCCTTTTACTGGCTTTTGTATTCCTCTTTCCTGACCTGCTGGCTTCTGCCCGTGCCGCCACACTTATCGAAGAGAGTTTTAATAATCTTCACACTCCCTATAGCGGGGCGGTGCTGTTACCGGCATTGGAAGCAGAACCCGCGCCTTCCGATGAAATTATTCCCGATACAAGACCGGAAAAAGAAAACCGCACTCGTACGGCCCCTGCTTCCTTGGCCGGTATAGTCTTCCATGCCACAGAGGAAGTAGGCTATATGGGTGATCACCCGTCCGACCCGATGAACCTGGCGGCCAATGACGTATTCCGTATTTCCATTGACGGGTTGCCACAGCAAAACCCGCAGGTATATGCCTACCTCACCTACCGTATCTATGGACTGGAAGATGGCTTAAGCTTACCGAAATCCATCAATGGAGCTCCGGCCTTTGTGAGTGCTCACCCTGAAAAAAAGGAAGGCTGGCAAAAGGTAAGCCAGGCTATTCCTCTTTCTCTTTTAAAAGAGGGAGTTAACGAAGTGCGTTTTAACGCACCTAATAACCTGAAGGCTTCCGTGGAGGTTCGGGATGTGGAGATCCGCCTGAGTACAGAAATAATTCAAAGCCCAGCCTTAAGCCAGGTGGTACGTCCGGTGGCGCTCCCCGAGGATTTTTCGGCTATGGTAAAAGAAACCCAGGCATTGGAAGCTTTTGTGGTTAAGGATGTGGATATGCCGGCCATACCCCGCAATATTATCAATGTTACCCGCAACGGGTGGGGATACCTGGTGGAAGATGCGGCCAGGGATACGGTGAACATCACTATTGGGGTAAATCCCGCCAAGCTGATGACGGGCAACGCCCTCTCGGAAGTGCAGTTATTTTATTTCGATCGCCAAAGCCAGAGCTGGAAGGCTTCCCATACAGCATTAGTGGATATAGCTGAAGGTGAGGTGGGCGCCACGGCTCCCGGAGGCACCAATTACTTTGCCGGGCTTATCAAAACCCCGGAAATGCCGGAAGCCAGTGCTTTTATGCCTACGGCTATATCGGATATTAAAGCAGCCAACCCAGCTGCGGAAATGAGCATTATGCAGCCGCCTTCCATCAGCCAGACTGGTGAGGCCAGCATCAGTTATCCCTTGGCCATACCTGCCGGAAGGCAGGGTATGACACCATCTCTTAACCTCAACTACAGCAGTGATGCCAGCACCGGATGGTTGGGTGTGGGCTGGAATATAAACGTGCCTTCAGTGTCTATAGATACCCGGTGGGGGGCGCCTGTTTTTGACCCTGATGCGGAGAGTGAAGTCTATGTGCTCAATGGGCAATCGCTTACTATGGAGGGAGGAGTGAAGGCTAACCGGTATCCTGGTAACCGAATTTCCGCGTTAAATGGAATACATTTTTTCACGAAAACGATGGCTTCTTATAAGGAAGTTATTCGTCACGGTGATGGTACTGATAATTATTGTTGGGAAGAAATCACGGCTGATGGGACTCATTTCTTCTATGGTACTGAAGATGGAAATACACTTAGCGCAGATGCTATCATAACTGATGAAAACAATGATATTGTAACATGGAACCTCAAGCGGGTTGAAGACAAATGGGGCAACTATATAACCTACAATTATACCCATCTCAATAACACTACTCAAGGTGATATTAAGTCTGGAGGTAAAGCAGTTTTATTAAATAACATTCGATATACCGGTGACGCTTCAGGTGAAGGAAAGTATAAAGTAGAGTTTGTTACAAGTGGAAATCGAATTGATGCAACGGTTTCCCTGAAGTCTGGCAGAAAGGAAGTAGACGGAAGACGACTGGAGACAATTAAGATACTTTACTATAATACTGCTACCACAACTCAGGAAATAAGGAGATTTGAGTTTCAATATACCGAAGGGGATTTCTTTAAAACTTTATTATCCTCAGTTGAGGAGTGGCGTTCTGGTAAAAAGTTCTATGAACACAATTTTGAATACTACTCAGAGGATTTGACCTATAGCAGTGGGCAGACCATAGAGGTTCAGCATTTCGCAGATGGTATTCTGGATGGAATAGACAATGGTCTTACCGCAAAGGTGCTTGAGAAGCTGGTTGAAGTCACACCCGGAGTTAATCAGGCAATATTGCCTTCACCCATTAGTACCACATTAAGTTTTGGATATAGTGTCGGTGGCTCTGCAGGCTTAGGTTTGGCACCAGGTTTAGCACCCAACCCAACTAAAAGCTTTACTTTTTCAGGTCATGATAGAGCAAGAAAGACTTTTGATTATGGGAAAACAGAGCTTAATGATATTAATGGAGATGGGCTCCCGGATCTTATCTATAATAAGCCTGGCGTTGGCAATATTTACTATCCGCTAAAACTGGGTGAAAATGGAGAAGTTTATTTTCAAGGGTCACGGAAAATTTATCATGACCATAATTTCTTTTCATCTCGATCCTCCTCAAGGAGTTATGGGTGGGATTTTGCGCTTTCTCCAATTTTCTCATACGGGCAAAACTGGAATGAAACTTACTCAAAAACTACCAGTTACACTGCGGATTACAATGCTGATGGTATTTTGGATGCAGTATTAACCTCTGGCGACCAGAGTCACGTTTATTTTGGGAAGGTAGGGGAATATGGCAAAATATTCTTCAGTTCCTCTAGTGAGCTTACTCCTAATCCGGTAAAAAAAGGTGTGAGCGTAACCATCCCTGAAGATGAGGAAGAATTAAAAGACATGGAGGTTATACGTATATGGGAGGCTCCGTTTGAAGGAACGATTGATATTGATGGACAGGCCGAGGTAATAGCGACCTCCGATGATGATGTAAAGGTGGGGATACAACTGAATAGCTCCTTTCTTACCAGTCCTAATATGGTCAGTATTAATGGAACCTCAACAACTGTAAGTGCCTCAACCGAAGTAAGAAAAGGAGACAAAATACTATTTCGTTGCAATTCCAAAGAAAATGGATATGGAGATCTTCTGGAGTGGAATCCTTCCATTTCCTATACTACATTGACCAATTACTCCGGAACCACTAGGATAGACCCTAACGGGCTTGACTATGCCAACACAAATTATGAGGATGCCTTTCTCTTGTCCGCCCCTGAGGGCGTGAACTTTTTCGGAGATCAGGCAATAAAGGTTACCTGGTCCCCTGGCTTCAATGTGGGCTCGATAACTGATTCGGTTACTTTGCAAATAGTTCTATTCAAACAGGATACCGTAACAGGTGACACTGCCACAAATCATTATAGCTATGTTATCAAGCCCAACGGGGCTACCAGTATCTCACCATCTCAGTTCAAGGAGTTTGGACAAACTTCTGCTCCTGCATTTTTAAATGCCATTAATCTTGTACCTAATTCTTCTGCTAATGATCTTTGTGTGATAACCTTTAAGGCCGTTAGCACCTCAAATATAGATTGGAAGGAAATTAATTGGCGGCCGGAGGTGCGGCTAGGGCCTGTTTGTGGGGTTAATTATGAAAATATTTACCCGGCCGTGCACTATCAAACGTACAATAGACTCATCCTTATGGATAGCCCTGCCATAGCCGCAAGTGGCGCGGCCTCGGATGATTTGCGTACTTGGCCGGAGATAAGCCTTAGTTCATATGCTGATGCATTCACATCGGATGAATTAGCCTCATCAAATACCATTGAAATTCAAGGATTTTTTGTCACTAAAACTATAAATAAGCTCCTTTCCAAGGTATTGGTCAAGTTGGATAACAATGGCAACCTATCGTTGTATGAGGTGCCTGGGCCATTGCAAAGCTCCCTGAACTCAGTAAACAAAGGTCAATCAGCAGGCATTAACTCTTTTAAACGATCGGACCTTAGTAATGCTAAAGTTTTTGCGGGCTTTTATTGTTCCAATAAACGTTTTGCGGATTTTCTTAAGGATAATACAACCGTTGATATATACAATCTTAACTCAAGTACATCCGTACCGGAGACTGCGGATATAGGGTTTGATGTTTTTTGCAGAATATTTAACGAGCTTCAGGATTATAACTTGCATTGGGGTCAATGTGGATGGAGTGAGGCTTCAATTGTAGCAATAGATACCTCAGAGTTGCACCTTAACAGGTACCCCTCCGATGAATTGGACTTTAGCGATGGATCAACCCCTGAATTAGCAGATTTTACTTCCCTGGAAGAGGAGCAGTTAAACCCTAAGGATCAAAAGTTTTTCACATTGAATGCACTTAGAGGTGAAAACACCAGAGGCTTAACTTATTACCCCCATATTACCGATACCTATACCAGTTTTCAAGAGTTAGATCGTTGGGCTGCCCTTTCTACCCATATTGCATCCTATGGTAGTGGAGCAGGTGTTGCACCCGGTAAGTTAAATGAAACTCCGCAAATTGACGAACCAGAAATAGTTGTAATTCCAGACAATTATAGTGCCTTTGCCACTCCTTTAAAGTCTAAATCGTTTACCAAATCTGAATCTTTTGGTGCCAGCTTTTTCATGCACTCAGAGACTATCCAACGAAATCAATACTTAAAAGAAAAAGTATCCAGTTTTATTGATTTAAATGGAGATCGGTATCCTGATGTTAATAATATGAACAACGGGATACAGTCTAACCTCACTGATCCTTTTGGTGGTCATAAAAACACAAGTGAATTTGGGAGTGGTATAAATGCCTTAGGGCAATCTAAAACCATTGAGGCTACCAATTTAATTGCGGGACAATATATTAACGATGACCTTCGGTTTATTGGGATAAAAGAAAAAAATAATACACTTGAGATAGGTGAAGCGTTTAATGAATATGATTGGGTAGACATTAATGGTGACGGGCTTATTGATCGCATTGATGCGGAAAGCAATTCATTATGGGTAGAGCTAAACAGTGGTAAGGGTCTACTTGCTGGCTATAATGTAAGTAACCTTAGAACAACCAGTACCAAAAACTATACGTATCCACTTGCGAATCTCATATCGTCCTATGTAGGAGCTTTTGATATTGTAGATAATAGCTTTGCGGCAGGGGTCAATATTACCGCTACAGGTAACAAGGCACAAGTAACATACCTTGACTTTAATGGTGATGGGCTAAACGATATGTTGAAATATAATGGTAGCTCTGTTAGCTTGCAACTCAATACCGGAACCTCCTTTCAGGCCTACGGTAATATGGACCTGTCCGAGATAGATGATGTGAATTTCTCGCGGCAATTAGGCATTTCGGTTAAAGGAGCAGGCGGGTATTCCTTTCCTCTTTTTACCCTCCTTTTTGTACATTTTAAAGGAAATCTAAAAGGTGATGGCAACCTGAATCTTGCCGCAAATAAGCTGGAATCCGTCATGAGAGATATGAATGGAGACGGCTTATTGGATTATGTAAAAGCCGAAGATAATGGTGATCTTACGGTGCATTATTGTGAGCTAAAGAAAAGTAACCTGCTCAAGAAGGTTATTAATCCTTTAGGAGGAAGTTTTACCTTGGATTATGAGCGGGTAGGTAATAAATACGGTGATTATCCTGTGGCCATAAAAATACATACTACCAAACCAAAGGACAGGATGGTTTGGGATATGCCTCAGAGCAAGTGGATTCTGGCTTACCTGAAGGTGAACGATGGTTTGGATATAGTGAATTCCTCCAATGATATTGATGGAGTAGATAGTCTTGAAACCTGGTTTAATTATGATGGTGGGATTTACAGCAGGCGTGAACGTGAGTTTTTAGGATTCACCAGGGTTGAAAGCCGGGAGAGAGCCAACCGGCAGATTGCAATAGAAGATCATCCCAAGGTGTTTCTTACTCATGTTACTGATTACGATAGACCCATCAAAAACGATTTTAATTACAGAAAACGCTTTGAATATACCCGGGGAATCCCCTACGAGGAATATATTTTAAGACATAAGGAGACCTACGAAGAGGGAGAATTTGGTTTCGAGTTTAAATACTACATAGACCCTATTGAGGAAACGCATTATAACTTTGAGTACCGTCTTGTTTCTCAGGATGTGGAATCTGAATACTTCAACCAGGTAGATCAGGTTGATGAGGATTTTACAGTAGTAGATCTCGAAAATGATGAGCTTCCTATATCAGAGGTGCAAACGGTATTCCCCGCTCTCACTGATTTTGAAATTTTCACTTTTCCTCAACTGGAGAATAATCAGAAAGACAAGTATTTTGCTAAAAAATTTAATATTAAATATGATGGCTATACTAACGTAACTGAATATAAGAGCGAGGGCTCCGAAGTTCCGGGAACCCCGGAAGATCGCATTGTAGATATGTTTATATCTACACGTTATGAAGACACCACTTTCTCTGTCTATTATTCTGAACTTCTGGAAGGTGAAAGTCCGTTTGATGGTGATAGCTATAACGAGAATGGTAATCGTTGTTATTTAGTATCAGTGGGTTCATTTCGCTTGGATACCTTGTGTTTTCCCGCCAGTTTATTTGAACCAGTGGTTAATCCATGTGGGCCCGAACCGGAACCCATAGGCTCTGAGGAAACCTTTGAAGTGGTATTGCGCAAGCGTGTGGTAGATACTACTTTTATTACCGAGAGGGTGTATCCTACCACATACCTTGCCCGTATTACGGCTCAAATGGATTATTTTGCTCCTGTTAATGCTGCAGGGCAAACCAATTTTCTCAGTGAGCATCGCATATACCTCGGTACCATAAATCCCAGCGGTCTTAAGAGAAAAAGTGTGGTAGAGGCACGTACATCCGGCAGTCAAGCCGATTTGGCACCGGCACAAATAGCCCAGTACCTGGCTGATGGTACTACCAAATCCATTGCAGATATAGTGTATGATAATAACGGAAACGTTATCCAGCTTACCGGCCCTCCCAATCATACAAACCAAAGGTTTAGCACGTATTTCACCTATGATACAGAGGTTAAGCAATTTGTAAAACGGGTGGCAAACTCGTATGGTGAGGAGATCTGTAACTCGTATAACTATAAAACCGGAAAGCTACTTAGAACGGTGGACATCAATGGGAATGCCACCGGGTATAGCTATGATGATTATGAGCGTCTGGTTGGTGTTTTTGCACCTTATGCATTTTCAAGCACCTCCTATGCTCCAACCATAGCCTTTGTTTATCATCCGGAGGGGCTTAATCCTTCCTCTTCTGATTACCGCGATAGAGTACCCTATGCGTTAACTTACCATAATGTAAACCCCAGGGACCCCGTAAATTCACAGGACCCTTGTTGGAGTGGTACAGGCGGAACGGCCTCAGCCGCCTGTGACGTGGAATGTGATTTTAGCAGTCCTAATCGTCCGGCTATACTCAATCCTTTGACCACCGTTACCTTTATGGATGGCCTGCAACGGGTAGTACAGGTAAAGAAAGATGTTTCCAAGAAAAACGGTAGTGCCAATGATCGTTACCGCGAAGTATCGGGCATTTCAACCTTGGATTATCTGGGAAGGGAAACATCAGTGAGCCTTTCCGTGAGTGAAGATATCACAACCAATACATTGGAGAGCCTTAATAGTGATAGGGATGCCACACTCATTATGAAAGAGCGCTCCTATGATTATGCCAGTCGGCCAATATCTGAGAAAACCGTTACCGAAGGTGGGGGTTACGTAACCAGCGGTTATTCTTACCTATGGGATCAAAGTGACAAGTTTTACCTTCAAACAAATTTTGTTTCTCAAACCAAAACCTATTTGAACGGATGGGGACAAACTACCAAGGTCATAGAAGATGTTGGAGGTATTAACGCTACTACCCTTTACAGCTTTGATGCTCTCAACCAAATATTATCCACCCAGGACCCTCTTAATGAAATTACCTCCTACACCTATGATAATATGGGTCGTCTTACAGAAGAGGACCATCCTGATCGTGGAGTGACGTCCTATACCTATGATAAGGCGAGTAACCTGGTAGAGTTACAGAGTGATGAAATGGGTTCAGGCCATATACTGATGCAATATAATTACGGCCGGATCAGTAAAAAGATATACCCTCAGTCCGGGCACCTCAATAATCTTTTCTATACCTATGGTTCACGCAATGATGGGGTAAACGGAGCCGGCAGGGTAGTGAAGCTGGTGCAGGGTACTGATTATAAACTTGAACAGTATGCCTACGATGAACTGGGGCATCGTACCTGGGAGAAAAAATCCTTTAAGATCCCCCAGGCCGGAACCCGTAATTTTGAAACCTCATTTAATTATGATGCCTGGGGACGTATCCAATACATGATCTACCCCGATGGGGAACAGGTGGATTATACCTATAACAGTATTGGAGACCTGGAAAGTATTGTGGGCTCCACCTCCGGTTCCATCATTGATAATATATTGTATGATGGCTTTGGAAATATTAAGGACATTGATTATGGCAACCAAACCTCTACATCATTTACCTATGATGCTGAAAGCCGGCTGCTTACTGAGGTGGGCGTTTGGGCCTCCGGAGCCAATGGCAACACCACCTCTCAAATTACCGATAAAACCATAGGCTATGATTCGTTCGGAAGGGTATCCTCCATAGCCGATATAGCCGGTGCTTTTACCGTAAACGGTGTAGCTATGGGTGGTACCTATAATCATAGTTATACTTATGATGATATGAGCAGACTCACTCATAGTACCACTACCACCAATATGAGTCATTACATAAAAACGGACCTTAGCTACAATACTGCAGGAGGTATTACCGGTAAAACCCAGCAACACCTAACGACCTCAGGCGGTAGTGTGGTAAACCCGGCCCTAAATTACGACCTGAGCTATGATTATGCCGTTTCCACCACCGGAACACCCCATCAGGTATACGAGGTAAGCAGCCCGGGAGATCCCACCTACCGCTATAACTATAACCAGGAGGGTAGTGTGCTGGATGTGCAGGTTCCGGCCAGTGGAGGGAACCCGGCTTATTATACTGAACAATTCCGCTGGGATAATAATCAGCAGCTAAGTGCGGTAAATAACGTCAACGGTATTCATCATTATACCTATGATCAGAATGGTGAGCGGGTACTGAAAGCCACCATCCGGGGAGTTGGTATTTCGCAGCAGGGACAATCGGGTAGCACCTTTGCGGTGCTTGACCCGTACACCGTGTACAACAACGCTTATTTTGTGGCAACCCACTATGAGGAGACTGTAGATGCCAGCAAGCATTATTATATGGGCAGTACTCGTGTGGCGAGTGCCCTCATTATGTATCCTTTTGCTCAGCAAACCCCAGGCGATGAGTGGCCTGAACCTATTGAGGGTCCCGGAGGATTCCCGGAGTGGGGTGTTAAGGACGACCTGCTCAAAACCATGCAGTACTTTAATATTGATACGGAAGAGTATGATATTGAAGAAATGACCAATATACCTTCCTACGAGGAATATACCACCTTTGATTACGTACTGTGGAGCGAAGGTTGTGAGGAAGACCCCCAGTGCTTATGCGAGCTAGGGATTTACTGGGCTGGTGAATTCTATGAGGTGAATTGTGCCGAACAGCGGGTAATGTACTGGTACCATCCGGATTACCTCGGTAATACCGAATGGGTGACCGACCAGGCGGGATTGCCCCACCAGTATTATATGTATACTTCTTACGGTGAAAATGCTATAGTTCAGAACAGCCATACCTGGCATTACAGCACACCTTATAGGTTTAATGCCCAGGAGTACGATGGAGAGACCGGAAATTACTACTACGGTGCCAGGTATTATAATCCCAGGTTAAGCAATTGGCTAAGCGTTGACCCCATGAGTGCAGCAAGAAGTTGGCTAACACCCTATAACTTTGTGCAGAATAACCCAATTAACCTTGTGGATCCCACAGGAATGCTGGATGGGGACCCGCCTAAAGGAGGAAAACCGGACAGCGGGCCGACCATTCCCCCGTTTGATTTTGAGAGCCGAACCCCTTCAGAACCTGTTGTTACTACACCCAAGCAGCCCAAATTTGATCCTGCGGATTTTCCTGATCTTCCAACTAAATTACCTCCACAGGAAACCATGCGGGCTTGGGAGCCAACATGGGTAGATAACTGGTCAGAATCAACCAATTTCTTTGCCAGTGCCGGCTATGATATTGTAAATTCGTTTTGGGTAACACTCCAGGCCCTTAACCCCTTTGATAACCGGACAACCACCATGACCGGAGAATCACTGAACGGAAGGGATAATTCGGAATATGGAGTTACCGTTGCCATGACCCTGATGCCAATGGGATTGGAAGGAAAGGGGGCAGGTGCTGCCGCTGAGGCTACGTTTGGTGCTATGGCTAAAACAACTGGTCGAGGTCTTTGGAAATTAACTGAAGAAGGAGCATCTATGATGAAATACCATTCTAAGTTTGGTAAACTTTATAAAAGCGCATCAGATAATCTCTGGTGGGCTGTTGATCGTGCCGGGCATGGGGGAAGTAAGTTTAAAGTATTTAAGGAGACCAAAAAAGGATTAAAATGGTATAGGGACGCGGATGAATTTGGTGATTTTATCCTAACAAAGCACAAAGGGTCGGAGGGTAAGTTTATTCCATGGGGCCAATTAAAGACTATTAAATAATAAAACTAATGAAAGTTTTAAGTAAGTATAACTCTAATGAATTTAAAGGGTTTGATTGGTTAGATTTTGATTATCTTCCTAATAGTAAGGGGTTTAAGTTTGAGATTTATTCAAAGTGGACTGAGGATCCTGTAGCTCAATCAATCGTTCACTTCTATTTGTTGTTTAGAGAGTTTTTATACAATATTAAAGTTAAACCCTTTGGGCAAAACAGTAAATGGGGTGATTTCTGTATTGACACTTGGGACCTTGAAAGTGATAAATATGATTATTCGCATGAAAATAAGGAAGAGCCTACCGCCAGTTATTTAGCAATGCTTCAAGACAGTGATGTAGAACCGCACTATACCGGCTTTTGTGTGTGTGAAAATTGGGATAAGTTTCTGTATATAGCTCTTCACTGTATTATGAGTCATAATGCACCTTACAGTATGATGTTTTATGAACCAAAAAATGAGTTTGTATTCTACTTTCATCATTCCGGCAGTTTAGGAATTTATTATAAAGAACTAAATAATGGGGTAAAAAGTATCATTAATAAAGCTAAGGAGGAGAATTTAGAAATTACGAATACTAATGATGATCGGATTTTTCACATTCATTAGATTTTTAGAATAAGTATTTATAAACCAACTATATTTTCCCTTTAAATGAGGGATGTGCATTAGGTTTTATGAAAAATGATATGAATGACCCTATTAATAATGGTTAATTAAGCAAAGAGAAGAGTCGTATGGAGATCACAATTGTGGAAGATACATTATAGGTTAAGTCTTCAAAATACTTAGTACTACTTTCTTCTATGCTCTGTGGTTTTTCTCTATTTAACCAAAACCACTCTCAGAAAGGCCTGCAATTTGCTAAAAGCGGTCAACTGTATTCGTCACTGTACTACATCCGAAAGGCTATTAAAATGAACAAGTAAGACTAAAGGTGAAGGTCTGTTCCTGATCCTTTGCTGTAATGGGATAATTGCCATTCCGTAACAGTCTAAATAATACCTATTTTTGCCGTATACCCTGCCATGAAAAAAAGATTATCCATATTGCTTTTTTTAGGTTTTTTGAACTTGTTTTTAGGAATACGAGGTTTTGCACAATGCCTTAACCCCGTCAAGCCAACCCCTTACCTGGAAACCTTTGATGGTGCCAACTGGCAGAGTAGCTCCTCTGGTTTTTTTGATCCATGTTGGAGCAGACAGATCTTTCAGGGACAAACTTTCCGGGTTGGTGAGATGATCAGCAATAATGAGATTTTACTTGGAAATCATACTGTGCATGGGAGGAATTATTTATACGCCAGAAGGGCTCCCAACAGTTCTTTTTATACCATTTCATTCACCTCGCCCCAAATTGACCTTTCTAATTTAAACGATCCGCAATTGCGGTTTTTCTACCATATTGCCGACACGGGTATTGGCCTGTTTAAAGTGAATATTTCCCATAACCAGGGAGTAAGTTTTGACAGTATATACTCCTTTGTCAATGCCCAGCAAACGTCATTTACAGATCCCTGGAGGGAAGCATTGATTGATCTTTCGGCCTATGCCGGGGATACGGTTATGCTGCAGTTTACAGCGAATCGCAAAATCTCCGGGGCAACCACACCGCGCGTTTGCTTTGATGATATTGAAATCCGGGAGAAACCACTTTGTCCCAGACCGGATAGTGTACAGGTAACCTTTGTTTCAGCCACCACTGCCAATATTCAATGGGTGAGTGGTGGTGCCAATAGCTGGCAGGTGGAATATGGTCCTGCTGGTTATGCTCCCGGTTCAGGAACTAAACTTTTTACCACGTCTACCTCCATGATCCTCTCAGGTTTAACAGGAAACACCAATTATGACGTGTATGTAAGGGATAGCTGTGGATCCGATGGTTTTAGTTTTTGGTCGGAGAAAACAACTTTTTATACCCCATGCCCGGTTTGTCAAACCCCTTATTTTGAGGATTTTGATGGGCCGAATTTTTCTCCTGCGGTCCACAGCTCCCAGATTCCAGGTAATTTGGATTCCTGCTGGAAATCCAGTTTGTATGGCCAGGATCGCTATGTGGCAAGTACCAGCGTTAATAGCAGTGCCTATGCAAACCCGGGGCCATGGCAGGATCACACCACTGGGCAAGGAAAGTTTGTACATACCATTGCCTCATTTTCAAATAATCCCCACCCACCTATTACACTTACCACTCCACTTATTGATCTTAGTAACTTAGGCCATCCGCAACTACGATTTTGGCGAGTGTATAAAGGTTTTGTGGACAGTGTTCAGGTAATAGCGAGCCATAAGGGTGCATCAACTGTTATTAAAACCTTTATCGGGCCGCAGAACCCCGCAGGATGGACAGAAGACACCGTAAGTTTATTGCAGTTTGGGAACGATACTGTACAATTGATTTTTAAAGGTTATATTGCTCCAACAGTCTCCTCTGGAACAACCCATAATTTTTGTGTTGCCCTGGATGATATATCCATTCAGGAGTATTCCACTTGCAGAGGCTCCGATCTCATAAGCTTGAATAATGCAGGAGTAAATCATTTGAATATCAGATGGCTGAACGGACAAGGGCTAAAATGGGAAATTGGATATAAGAAGGCAGGAACTTCTGATGCACTTATAATACAACCGGCCACTTCTAAAAACAATTTCATCATACCCAACCTTGAGGCCGGAACAAATTATCGCCTGGTAGTTAGGGATAGCTGTCTAAGTGGATGGAGCTCCTGGTCACAGCCCTTTTTCTTAAGCACCCAATGCGGTTATCAGGAAGTGCCTTACCAGGAGAACTTTAACAGTTTTGACTGGCTTGGGGCAAGTGATCCTTTTTATGATACGATCAGTCCTTGCTGGCAAAGGAATTTAGGTGGTGTTCGCGGTTGGTATTGCTCTAGGGGGGGTGCTCCTGATCAAGGCTTAAGGAATTCAGCTTCTTTTTTTGCAAGTTCACAATCTACTAAGTTCATACGGTTTGAGTATCCTCAAGCTTTCAACACCGATATGACCAGTCCCGAGATAATACTCAGAGACACCACCGCATTTCCTAAATTGTATTTTAAATATTATAATTCCTGGGGTCCCGGTGATTCTGTGAAATTTGAGGTTGTGAAGAATGGACAGGCTGTACAGGTGGGTAATACCTACCACCCAATGCAATATAGTTATGACGATTTTTGGTATCCGGATTCCATAGATCTCACGCCATACCGGGGAGACACTATAGCCATTCGGATCAGCGGTTTTAAAAACTCAATCAGCCCTCCTTCAGGTTTTGTAGGGGTGGATGACCTCGTAGTGGACTATGGCTCTGACCCATGTCCTTTGCCTAATGCTCTTTGGATCAGAGATGTTGGAACTGTTCAGGCCGAAATACAATGGGATGTAGTATCGGATTCCCTGATTGTTGGTATCTCACCCCTTGGTTCATCCACCTGGCAGGATACTGTCCTCTATGCCCGTAAGACCTCTCATATTTTTAAAAATCTGCTTCCTCAAACAACCTACGTGATAAGGATAAGTAACCGTTGCAGGGACTTAAACGGTTCCTGGTTAACCGATACCATTACCACTAAAGTCTGCCCTGCGGTTACAGCCGGTTTTACTGCAGACAGTATTTATGGTCTGTCGGTACGGTTACAGGCGTATTCAAATAACGGAAATTCCTTTTCGTGGGATTTTGGCGGCACGGGCATCGCCAGTGATTCTACAGTATGGCATACCTTTCCCGCAGGAGGCATTTACCCGGTAAGGCTGGTTTCCTACAATGATTGTGGAAGTAGTGATACTATTGTGCAAGATATCCTGGTGTGTGACACTCCGTCTGCATCAATATCCATAACCTTATTGTCCCTTGATTCCGTTTTCTTCGTGGCCTCCTCCAATTCATTTGGCATCACGTCCTATAATTGGGATTTCGGAGACGGAACTGCCAAAAGCGGCAGTCAGGTAGCTCATGTCTATCAGACTTACGGCACGTATCCGGTTTCATTGATCATTACAGATACCTGTGGCAATAGTGTGGGGTATGCAGACACGGTAACCATTTGCCCTCCGGCTCCCACGGCTTCCTGGAATTACCAGATACTAGGGACCACCACCAACGGCATGAACATCCAATTCAGCGCTGCAGGCTCTGCTTTTGCCAATACCTATCAATGGGATTTTGGGGATGGAACCCAGGATACCGGTATAGCCCCTGTGCATACCTTTGCCACCGCCTCCCTTAACTATAAGATTACCCTTGAGGTAAAGAACGCCTGTAATACGGCCGATAGTCTTTCCGCTACTCTGAAGCAAATTGGAATAGAGGATCACCAGATGGATGAGGATCATTTTTATGATATCTATCCAAACCCCACTTCAGGCTGGCTGAATATTAGTTGGGGGGTAAAAGATCAAAAGGTCATGGAAGTTTTGCTTATAGATAAAACCGGCCGGGTGTTGAGTGACCACATAGTAAGCGCTGAAGAGGCTGAGGCTGGAAAGCTGGCTGTTGATCTAAGTGTATTAGCTCCCGGGAGCTACTTTGTTCAGGTTAAAAGCCAAAGGTCTTCATCCATTTCGCATATAATCAAGTTTTAAACTGGGAAGACCGTGACATCCTGAAAGCCATGCAGCTCATTTGGGAACGCATGAAGATCATCGTAGAGCCCTCCAGTGCCGTAGCCCTGGCCTGCCTGCTTCGCCACCGGGAACACTTCCACGGCAAACGGGTGGGAATGATAGTAACCGGGGGTAATGTAGACCTTTCCACCCTTGCGTTTGAGTAATTTCCCGGAACTTCAAGGGTGGCATCAATCGGTTATGATAATCTGATAAGTCTTGGAGCGCTCAGGCGTAAAAACAGTAACAAAATAATACCCTGCAGGCAGGTGGCTGTTGATGTGGTTCCTTGAGAAAAGCTTTGGCTCTTCTCTTAGTGTAGCACCCACTTGGGTGTAACCGAATTTATGAGGGCAATGTCGTGGCAGGTGTCTCCCTGCTTACCTTTAATACTGATGTGGATTTTACCACCAAGTACGGGATTTAACTTCTCTTTTTAATCAAATCTTAAGAAAATCTATAGCGTACTTTTAGCTGCCTGAATCAACTTTGTAGCATGAGAATTCTGGTAGTGGAAGATGAACCCGGTATAGCCAACTTTCTGAAGCAGGGCCTTGAGGAAGAATCCTATGCTGTAGATGTGATGTCTGATGGCGTAAAAGGTCTGGAGCACGCTCTTAGCGGGGAGTATGACCTGCTTTTACTGGACTGGATGCTGCCCGGACTGAGCGGGATTGAGCTATGCCGAGAGTTCAGAAAGCAGTACAAAACCACACCGGTAATCATGCTTACCGCTAAGGATACCGTGCAGGAAACCGTATTCGGACTGCAGTCTGGTGCTAATGATTACATCAAGAAACCCTTTCACTTTGAGGAGTTGCTCGAGCGGATACGGGTACAATTGAGGCCGGCTACCGGAGAGCATCAGACTTTCAACCTTGGCCCGGTAACCCTGGATGCTGTGGCCCACCAGGTTTTTAAAGATGGTTCTGAAATTCAGCTTACTCAAAAGGAATTTGCCTTACTGGAACACCTGCTTCGCAACAAGGGGCGGGTGTGCAGACGCACGCAGATCATTGAAAGTGTGTGGGATATCCACTTTGACTACAACACCGGAGTGATTGATGTCTATATCAACGCCCTGCGCAAAAAACTCAATTTTTCGAAAGACGAAAATTACATCCAAACGGTGCGGGGTGCAGGATATATAGCGCGGGAACTATGAAGCTGAGCTTTAAAAACAGGATTGCCCTCAATTATATGGTGGCTACGGCTCTCATCGTGGCATTGGTGTATGCCTTGGTTTACAGCATTGTGGAAACCACCGTTTATCAAAACATTGATCGCGACCTGTCTTACGAAGCGCGAAAACACACCACCGAAATCACCATCGTAAGCGACAGCATTTTCTTCATCAACAAAGGGGAGTGGGAAGAGCGTGAACACCGGGAGGCCCAGGTGGTGCCGGTTTTTATCCAGGTGATGAACAGCCGCGGCCAGCTTATGGATAAGTCGCCCAACCTTAAAGGTCAGCGCCTCCAATTTGAAAATGACCATAGTGAGGCAGAACATTTCAACTCCAGACTCAACCTGGAGGTGCTTCGGCAGGTGCAGATTCCAATTCACGAAAAGGGGAAACTCAAGGGCTATATTATAGCGGCTATGTCGCTAAGCTCCTCCCTTATGGTCATCCACAACCTTAGGAATGTGTTGCTCATCAGCTTTCCATTGGTTTTGCTGGGGCTCTTTTTCATTACGCGATACCTGGCGGGGCGCAGCATCAGTCCGGTAAGAGAGATCACCGAGACCACTAACCGCATCAACAACCAGCACCTCAACCAAAGGGTGCCCTTACCGCCTAACCGCGATGAACTTTACGAACTCTCAGCTTCCATCAATCAACTGTTGGAGCGCCTGGAGCGGGCTTTTGAGCGCGAGCGGCAGTTTACTTCTGATGCTTCCCACGAACTGAGAACGCCATTGGCTTCGCTTAGGGGAACGTTGGAAGTACTCATCCGCAAGGAGCGGAGTGTTGCGGAGTATGAAGACAAGGTGCGCTACAGCCTGGGTGAGATCGATCGCATGGCCGACCTCACCGATCAGCTTTTGACCATGGCGCGCATGGAATCAGCCGGGGGTAAGCTCAATGAATTGGCACCGGCTGAGGAAGTAGTAGAAACGGCCCTGCATCATTTTTACCACAAGGCCGAAGCGAGAAACATCCAACTGAAATGGGAAGCCGGCACCTTTGGGAATTTCGCGGTGCCCCGCTACTACTACTCGCTCATTTTGGAGAATCTCATCAGCAATGCGCTTAAATATTCTCATGAAAATGGGAGGGTACGTGTGGAACTGAATTGTGATTCAGATATACTGCAATGCCGGGTAAGCGATGATGGAATTGGAATAAAAGAATCCGATCTCGAAAAGGTGTTTCAGCCTTTCTTTAGGTCTGATGCCACAGGGCACAGGGCAGCGGGCACCGGACTGGGGTTGTCGATTGTGAAAAAAGCTGCGGATGCCATTGGAGCAATTGTTACGGTGGAAAGCAAGATTGGGGAAGGAAGCGTCTTCAACGTGATTTTAAGCAAATCTTAAGGAGCTTTTAAGCTTGGGATGAGAATAAACCGGGTACTTTGAATGTTGAGCTAAAAGCTCTCTTAAAAATAGATGCTATGAAAAATCTGTTTGCCGCACTTGTGATGCTCATGGTTTCAGGAAGTGCCTTTGCACAAAGCGATAAAGAGTTTTGGTTTCACAACCTGGAGGAGGCCGAAAGCTACGCTGCCTTACACGAGGCACCTATCCTCATGGTATTTGCCGGTTCGGACTGGTGCCGCCCCTGTATGCGCTTCAAGAAAGATATTTTGACAACAGAAGCTTTTAGCAACTACGCCAAAGACAAATTGACCATACTCTACCTGGATTTTCCGATGAGGAAGGAGAATAAGTTACCCGCGGAACAGACCAAACACAATGAGCAGCTGGCGGAAAAGTACAACGAGTCAGGCGCCTTTCCTTATGTTTTGATGCTCGATGCCAATGAAAGGGTGCTGGGTAAACTGGCTTTCAAGAATCAATCTCCCGAGGAGTTTATTGCCGACTGTGAAAAGCTGCAACCTTAATATTATTGGAATTACTGCGGCACTGCTGCTGAGTTTGAGTGCTTTTTCTGCAGGCCCGCCTCCGGGCAAGGCTCACAAGGTGCTCAAGCTGATGGGCTGCCGCTTTGAGATCACAGCTGTGGCCGAAAATGATACCCTTGCCTGGGAGGCGGTAAGAGCCGGCATCGAAGAGATCGACCGTATTGAAAAACTGATTTCATCCTGGGACAGCCACTCACAAACCAGCGAAGTGAATCGTCAGGCTGGTATACGTCCCGTAAAGGTAGACAAGGAACTTTTTGACCTCATTTATCGCGCTAAGAAGGTGTCGGCCCTCACCCGGGGCGCTTTCGACATTTCCTTTGCTTCCATGGATCGCATCTGGCACTTTGATCAACAGGAGCACCAACTGGCTGACAGTGCCGCGGTAACCGAAGCCAGGCAAAAGACCGACTTTCAGAAGATCAAATTGAATAGCAACGATACTACCGTGTTTCTTGCGGAGAAGGGAATGAAGATCGGCTTTGGAGCTTTGGGCAAAGGCTATGCAGCCAATCGTGCACGCCAATTGATGTCGGCCATGCCCGGAGTGGTGGGTGGTGTGGTAAATGCCAGCGGTGACCTGCTTGCCTGGGGTGAGAATACCGACAGCGAAAAGTGGAAGATCAAAATTGCCGACCCCATGCACCCTGACCGGCCGGTGGGCTGGTTGGAGGTAAGCGAAATGGCCATCGTAACCTCAGGCGACTACGAGAAATTCTTTACCTGCCAGGGTAAGCGCTACGCACACATTGTGAATCCTAAAACGGGCTATCCTACCACCGGTATCACCAGCGTAACAATAATTTGCCCGGATGCCGAACTGGCGGATGCCCTGGCTACCTCGGTTTTTGTTTTGGGACGCGAGCAGGGGCTGGATTTAGTAAATAAGATGGATGACGTGGAGGCCGTGGTGATCGCTGACGATGGCAGTATGCATCAGTCGGCCAACCTGAACCTTAATTATTATTAGTATGAAAAAGATAGTTTTTTTAGCCATTGGGCTGGTTGTGATAAACCTGCTGCCGGGCTGTGTTTCGGTGGCGGCTTATCAAAAAATGTATCTCAACGATAGCGATATGGCGCTTTCTCAGCAAAAGGCCGAAACCTTTGAAACCAATTTTGAAACCTACCGCGAGGGAGCAGCCGGTGCCAATGGTGGAAAAGTTGGCGGAGGCTGTGGTTGTAATTAGACAGAGGATGAAGAAATCAGTTTTAAGCGGGTTAGGATTCTTGATCTTGGCGCTACTCGCCTTACCGGCACTGGCGCAGGATGATGACAGCTATCGCATGAAGGGCAACAGTCGCGAGATCGAAGCTAATTTCCTTAGTAATTACTACCAGCAGGATGGCAACAACGGGGCGGTTACTGGCGGTATCGGCACCGAGCAACTGAACAACTTTGCCAATGTTTTTACCATCAACATTCCTCTGGACAGTGTAAACGCCATCGGGTTTTATGGAGGTGCCGATTACTACTCTTCCGCCAGCACCGATAATATCGACAATCACATGTCATCGGCTTCCAGTTCTGACCTTCGGGGTTTCGGAACGCTCTCGTATTCCCGCAAAAACCTCAATCGCAACGAAACCTATGGCGTGAGGGTAGGAGTGAGCCAGGAGTATGATTACTCCTCGTTTTCATTCGGACTTTCGTACACCAAAGAATGGAACCATAGCAACTCAGAGGTAAATGTGCTGGGCCAGGCTTTCATCGATCAGTGGAGCCTGATCTATCCCATCGAATTGAGAGGCAATGTTTCACTGCCCACAAAAAATCGCCAGTCTTACAACGGCCAGGTGAATTTTTCACAGGTGATCAACAAACGCCTGCAGATGAACCTGAGCGGGGAGTTTGTGTACATGCAAGGCCTTCTCTCTACGCCCTTTCACCGAGTTTACTTTTCGGATGTTGTTAGCCATGATATTGAACGCCTGCCGGATACTCGCCTTAAACTTCCTATCGGGGTGCGACTCAATTATTTCCCTCTCGATTTTATGGTGGTGCGAGGCTATTATCGCTACTACTGGGATGATTTCGGGATCAATGCCCACACCGCTGAGTTGGAAATTCCCTTTAAGCTGAACACCGCTTTAACCCTGGCGCCATTTTTCCGCTATCACGTGCAAACAGCCGCAGATTACTTTGCGCCCTATCAGCAGCATCTCAGTACCGAAGAATTTTATACCTCAGATTACGACCTTTCTGCCCTCAACAGCCAGAAGTTTGGCTTGAACTTTAGGTACAGCCCGCTTTATGGTTTGGTGAGAACAAAGCCCTTTTTACCCGGCAAGTGGGTGTTTATGATCAAATATCTCGAAACGCGCTTTGGCTACTACACGCGCAGCACGGGACTCAACGCCTATTTTGTAAGCCTCAACTTGGGCTTTAGCGCCAAATAGCTCTTTTTAAGCAAACCTTAAGGAACCCTTAGGGAAGCCCTTAGACGCCCGGTCTACTTTCGTTGAAGGAAATTACCACAGCGAAATGTTAGAACGTATCATACAATACAGCATCCACCACAAACTCATCGTGCTGCTCTTTACTGCTTCCATTGTAGGTTTCGGGGTGTATGCGCTCAACAATATTCCCATTGGGGCGGTGCCTGATGTTACCAATAACCAGGTGCAGGTCATCACCACCTCGCGCAACCTCGCCACCGAAGATGTGGAGAAATTCCTGACCTATCCCGTGGAGCTGGAAATGGCCAACCTGCCAGGCGTAAAGGAGATCCGCTCAGTTTCCAAGTTTGGCCTGTCGGTGGTTACCGTGGTATTTGACGATAACATGGGTACCTACCTGCCTCGTCAGCTCATTGCCGAAAAGATAAAAAGTGCGGAGGAGCGCATTCCTTCCGGTTTCGGAAAACCCTTTATGGGGCCTGTAACCACCGGCCTGGGGGAAATCTACCAGTACATTATTGATGTGGACTCCACTTACCGCGACCGTTACTCCATCACCGACCTTAGAACCATCCAGGACTGGGTGGTAAAGCGGCAACTGTCCGGTATACCGGGAGTGGTGGAGGTGAACACCTGGGGCGGTTACCTGAAGCAATACGAAGTGGCTTTGAATCCTGAGCAGCTAAGGGCTATGAACCTCTCGGTAGCCGAAGTGTACCAGGCGCTGGAGCGCAATAACAGCGTGGCCGGGGGCGGCTATATCGAAAAGACCAACGAGAGCTACTTTATCCGTGGTGAAGGTTTGGTGGGTTCACTCGAAGACATTGAAAACATAGTGGTAGATAACCGTGCCGGCACGCCTGTCTACATTAAAAATGTAGCTGATGTGGGCTTTGGCCACGCCACGCGCTTTGGGGCCATTACCGGAAACGGGGAAGGTGAAAAGGTGCTGGGCCAGGTGATGATGCTAAAAGGTGCCAATTCCAAAGCGGTGATCACCGCGGTGAAAGAGCGGGTGGCCGAAATTCAGTCTAACCTGCCGCCCGGCATTTCCATCAACCCATTTCTGGAGCGCAGCGAACTGATTGGAAAAACCACCTTTACCATTGCCGAAAACCTCATCCTGGGCTGCCTTATCGTGATCTTTGTGGTGGTGCTCCTGCTGGGAAACCTGCGCTCGGGCCTGGTGGTCGCCTCTGTGATTCCTCTTACCCTGCTCTTTGCTCTCAGCCTCATGTACATATTTGGTGTGGATGCCAATCTGATGAGCCTGGGCGCCATCGACTTTGGGATCATCATTGACGGGGCGGTGATCATCGTGGAGTTTATCGCTTTTAAAATCACGGCAGAGCGCTCCAAGCTAATGGCACTGCCAAAAGGCGAACGCCAGAATTTTGTGGACAACATCACCTTTGGTGCTGCCACTAAAATGATGCGCTCGGCTGTGTTTGGCCAGCTCATCATCATCATCGTTTTTATCCCCATTCTTTCGCTGGTAAATGTGGAGGGCAAGATGTTTCGTCCCATGGCGCTGGTGTTCAGCTTTGCCCTTACCGGGGCTATGCTGCTCTGCTTCACCTACGTGCCTGTGATGGCCTCACTGTTCCTGAAACCTTCTGATCCCGGAAAGAAAACCATCTCCACCCGCCTCATCAGCTGGCTGGAGCGAAAATACCAGCCCACCATGCGCTGGGCGCTTCGAAAAAAGAGGCTGGTGCTGAGCCTGGCCGTTGGTCTTTTTGTGGTGGTGGCTTTTCTCTTTAGCAGAATGGGCGGGGAGTTTATACCCACTCTCGATGAAGGTGATTACGTGATACAGCCGGTGCTGAAAACCGGCACCTCGCTGAGTAAAACCATCGAAACCACCACCCGCATGGAAAGGATCCTGAAGCAATTCCCGGAGGTAGAGCAGGTAGTAAGCCGTATCGGGGCGGCAGAGGTGCCCACCGATCCTATGTCTATGGAGGAGAGCGATGTGATCATAAAATTACGTCCCAAGGATGAATGGCAAACCGCAGAAACTAAAGACGAGCTGGCAGATGAATTCAAGTCAGCCTTGATGGAGATTCCCGGGGTGGACTACGAGTTCACCCAGCCCATCGAAATGCGTTTCAACGAATTGATCACCGGTGTGCGGGCAGACCTGGCCATCAAAATTTTTGGTGAAGACCTGGGCATCCTCAACCAAAAAGCGCAGGAAATTGAAAAAGCCATACAGAATGTGCCGGGAGCTGCTGATATCACCGTTGAAAAAGTGGCCGGCCTCCCGCAGATGTCGGTGAAGTACGACCGCGGCAAAATTGCGAGGTATGGCCTCAATATCGATGAGCTGAACCGCCTCATTACAATGGGCTTTGCCGGGGCCACGGCCGGAACCATTTTCGAAGGTGAAAAGCAGTTTGACCTGGTGGTGAAATTTGACAAAGACCACCGCCAGAAAATTGAAGACCTGGAAATGGCCTCGGTACTAACGCCCAATGGGAGTAAGCTTCCCCTGAGCGAGTTTGCCGACATCAGCTTCACCAAGGGACCGGCAAAGATTTCACGGGATGATACCAAGCGCAGAATTGTGGTGGGGGTAAACGTCCGCAACCGCGACCTGGAATCTGTGGTGGAAGATGTGCAGGCCATAGTGGAGCGCGAGATCGACCTGCCCACAGGCTACAGTGTGACCTATGGCGGACAGTTTGAAAATCTCCGTACCGCCCGCGCCCGCCTGATGGTGGCCGTGCCGATTGCTCTCGTTCTGATCTTTGTGTTGCTCTACTTCGCTTTCAATTCAGTAAAAGAAGCCCTGATGATTTACAGCGCCATTCCGCTCTCAGCGGTGGGAGGGGTACTCCTGCTCTACTTCCGTGGCATGCCTTTCAGCATTTCGGCTGGCGTGGGTTTCATTGCCCTTTTCGGGATAGCTGTACTCAACGGTATTGTACTTATAGAAGAATTTAAAGAGCTAAAAGCCGAAGGAATAACGGACATTCACAAACGCATACTGATGGGTACCCGAAAACGCCTGCGCCCGGTTTTGCTTACCGCTGCCGCTGCGGCCCTGGGTTTCTTGCCCATGGCAGTCTCCACTTCGGCCGGAGCTGAGGTGCAGCGCCCATTGGCCACTGTAGTGGTGGGCGGGCTCATTTCGGCCACGGCCCTAACGCTTATCGTGCTCCCAGTGCTGTACTCCATCTTTGACCGCAAGGGCGGCCATCCGAAGGTTTCCGGAAAAATAGTCGGTCTGCTTCTCATTTTGGTTTTGCCCTTGGCGGGAATGGCGCAAGGCAAACCGGTAAACCTGGAACAGGCGCTACAGCTGGCCCTGGAAAATAATAACCGGCTGAAAGCATCTGCCGGAAGGCTGGAACATAGTAAACACTTAATAGGCTCGGCCATCGATATTGACAAAACCGAATTGTACTACAATTTTGATGAAAATAATATTGCCGAAAACGGGGCTCCCATCCGGGTGTGGGGCATCAGCCAGTCGCTGAAATTCCCCACCATCTACGGGGCACAACGCGGTCTTCAGAAAAGTAAGGTGGAGCTCTCAAAGCAGCAGTACGCCCTTGATGAACGCCTGGTAAAGCGCGAGGTATCTAAAGCCTACTACCGCGTGGTGTATTGGCAGCAGCTCACGGACAACTACCGCTACCTCGACAGCCTGTACGGTAATTTTGCGAAAGCCGCCCAAAGGCGCTACGAGGCGGGGGAGACCAACTACCTGGAAAAATTAACAGCCGAATCAAAGTACCGGGAATTACACCTTTTGTTGCAGCAAAGCTTGCAAAGTGAAGAGCAGGCTTACATCAATCTGCAAAGCTGGGTGCAGAGTGACTCTGTACTTCAGGTAGCTGAAGCGGAGTTGCCGCGGCTGTCATTGCAGGGCTTTGACAGTTTACAACATCCTGGTATCCGTTACTACCAGGCAAATATGGAGCAGTCGCAAAAGGTAGTTTCACTGGTAAAGCAGCAGCTTCTACCCGACTTGCAGGTAGGCGTTTTCCAGGGAACCAATAACCTTCCTGATGCGAGAACCTACCAGGGCATACAGTTCGGGGTAGCGGTGCCACTGTGGTTTGGCGCAGACCGTGCCCGTATTAAAGCTGCAAAAACGGAGCAGGCCACCGTTCAAAGTGAGTATCAAAATTACAGAACGCAGTTGATGGCGAACTACCATTCGTTGCTGGGTGATCTTAAAAAATACGGGGAAGCCTTGCAGTACTATGAAACTTCCGGCAAATCTCTTTCCGGTGAATTGCTGAGCCATGCTGGTAAAGCTTTTACAAATGGTGAGATCGACTTTTTGCAATACGTGCAACTGCTGGAAAACGCCAGGAATATTGAAATCAGCTACCTGGAAAATCTTTTGAAATACGATGAAACCGTGTTGGAAGCCAACTTTTTAATGAACTAGAAATGAAAAGCATTCTTAAAGCCATATTGCCCGGCATTCTAATCGTGGGATTACAATCCTGCGCAAATAGTGAAGATTCTGCCCCCATTGAAATCCAACCACAGCAGGAGGTGGCCTCAGGCATCATCAGTGTTTCGGGGTCCCAGTTTTCCTCAGCGGGGATGGAACTGGGAAAAATTGAACGCAGGGAGTTTTCCCGACTCATCAAGGTGAATGGCATGATGGACGTGCCGCCTCAAAACAAGGCTTCGGTAAGTGCTTACTTTGGGGGGTACGTAAAAGACCTGGAGTTGCTCCCCGGACAGCGGATAGAAAAGGGACAGCTTCTCTTTACGCTGGAAAACCCTGAGTACGTGCAGGTTCAGCAGGATTTTCTGGAAGCTAAGGGGAAGCTCTCTTACCTGCAATCAGATTATGAGCGGCAGCAGGACCTGGTGAAAGACAATGTCACCTCCCAGAAGAATTTTCTCAAAGCTGAGTCGGAGTACCAGGTGACTCGTGCGCGCTTTCAATCGCTAAAGAAAAAACTGGAGATGATGAACATTGATCCCGAACGGCTTATCGATGAAAACCTCCGAACCAGTATCGCGGTGCGGGCACCCATCAGCGGGCAGGTGACTGCGGTGAATGTCAATCGCGGTAAGTTCATCAACCCTTCGGATGTAGCCGTGAGCATTACCAACACCGACCACCTCCACCTGGAGCTGAATATTTTTGAAAAAGACCTGCCCTGGGTAAGAAAGGGGCAGCAGATCCATTTTCGTTTGCAAAACAACCCCGGCCAAAGCTACTTAGCTGAGGTTTACCTCGTTAATCAATATTTGGATGCCGAAACCCGCACCGCACAGGTGCATGCACATCTCCTTCAGGAAGCTGAAGTTCACAACTTCGCCCCCGGTACGTACGTGGAGGCAGAGATCATTTCCGCAACGGATACCGCAGCGGCCCTACCCGAAGATGCGGTGCAGGAGCAAGGCGGCCAAAGCTGGGTGTTGGTGCAAAGTTCTTCGGCCGATGCTCATGAGTTTGTCAAACAAGAAGTAAAGATTGGCCGCAGGTCTGGCGGCTACCTCGAAGTGCTCAATCCCGAAGATTTTACGCCAGGTGGAGAGGTGCTGGTTAAGGGAGGTTTTGAGTTAGTGAAGTAAGGTTCAAAGCGGTCAATAATGGCGCTGAACTGATTGGTTTGACAGTTCTGGTCACAGCTGTCCAAAACGTTTTTCACCAAAACACCCTCCTGCTATTGATCAGTTATTTAGCTGGTTCATATCTGCATTTTTCAGAAAGCTAATTAAGTATGGCCGTCATCGGGAGGTGGTTTTGTCTTCTCAAAATGCTCGTTTTGCCATTCAAAGAAATCTATAATTACAACGGTCAAAACATGTGGGGTAAACCACCATAATCCAGAATAATTTGCAGCTTTATACCGCCCTTGCGTTTGCAGTAAAGTCACCCAATCGAAGTGACTTGGGCCAAGGAGGATCACCGAAGCGTTCATCAGGAATATTTTTCGTTTGATATTCGGTTATTTGATTCGCTCAAGCGTAATCAATCGGTTATGATAATCTGAGAAGTCTTTAAGCGCTCACCACTAAAAACCGTAACAAAATAGTACCCCGCAGGTAGATGACACTGGATGGTATTCCGGCCTTGGTTTTTCACCTGCCTCTCATCCACCAGACTACCCACCAGGGAGTAAATGCGTACCCCAAAGTTTTCGGTCTCCTCATCCATTTCAATGGTGAATTGTCCCTGATTGGGGTTGGGGTAAATCATCGCATCCAGCTCGTCCGGAAGCTCACTGGGTTGCCAGAGTGAGTTTTTGTCGATGATGCGCACCAGGTAGTCTTCTACCTCACCGGGTTGTTCACCACAGGCCGATGGAGCAAGGGCAATGCTCAAACGAACTCGTAAGGTCACCAAAGCATTCAGGTTGCCTGTTTTAGGGACCGTAAAGCTCTGGCTGGCCGAAATTCCGGCATTAGGCTTATCCATAATTTGTTCTGATGCATCCAATATAGCATCGCCATTATAATCGATCCAGGCTGCATAATTGTTGGAGAGGAAACCTTGGTTGCTGGTGATAGTCAGGGTAAAGGTGGAATCTTCCACCAGTAACAATTCAGGTGAATTGTACCGGGTGTACGAAGTGTTATGAGAAGATCTATTGATATTTCCGATGGAAACATTCTCAATGAATACCGAGGTAAACTGAGGACTTCCGGAAGCATCGCAACTCTTCTTGATTTTCACTTCATAGTTAAACTTGTCGGTCTCTGAAGTATCCTGGGCACTGCCCACGGCCACCACTTTAAAGAACACCCGGGTTCCGGCAGGTAATGGTGGCAGGGGTGCGTTGCTTCTCCAGGTAGAATCCGAAAGCAAGCTCATAGGAATGGTTTGGTGGAAGCTGGTACTGTCCGCAGACCATTTTACAAAAACCGAGCTCAGCTGACCCTTATACCGGAGCTTGGAAGTAATGTTTTCAATGGAATTCTCTGCCGGCTCAATTTCCGATGGGGTGTCACTCAAAGAGGTGGTTAGAATTTCCGGGTAGTCTTCTCGGCCTATTAGTTTTTGCTCCCACAAACCCCTTCCCCAGGTGGCAGCCCTGAGGGTATTGCTCCCGTGCAGGATGTCGAGGTCTTTTACCGCCATATTGGGCATACCAGTGTTAAACAAGCTCCAGCTGGATTGTCCCATGGGCATCGTGTACACTCCGATTTCGCCACCCAAATAAATATTCGATTGATCGGTAGGATCAACGGCCACCGATAGTATCGGCATACTGCCCAGGTTGTAGGTGATATTGGTCCAGCTGGCCCCACCGTCCCGGGTCAAAAACACTTTGGCGTTATCCGCCTGATAGTTGCCATAGGTTACTATGAAGACATCATCGTTATTGGGGTCAAAGGCGATATCCGTAATGCGACCATTTGGAAGACTACCTTTAATGTCTGTAAAGCTTACGCCACCATCAGTCGATTTCGCGATGGCATCATATCCTGATACCACCATAATTTTGGAATTGTTATGAGCAATGGCGGCTTCCAGAATCCTGTTTGAAAAAGGCTTTGCTAATTTCACAAAGTCTTCCCCAAAATTGGTTGATTTCCATACTTCTTCTCTGAAATCGTAAACGGTCATGTCATTATTGGGGTCTAATTTTAAAGGTGCCTCCCAATCTCCAAAATTGCTGCCTTGGGGAGTAACTAAAGTCCACTTTCTGCCACCTTCCTTTGTGAGCATTCTTCCTCCACTTTGGTAGCTTATGATGAACCATTCTTCGTTTAAGGGGTGCATAACCGACTCCATCCCATCAGATCCGTAAACTCTAAACCACCGATTGTCTTTAAACATGCTGGACCCGTTATCCTGGGAGCCGGTTAGTGTGAAGTAGTGATTGGCTTGAGATACGGTCAGTTTGTAGTTTTCCCGAATTCCAATTCCGGTCTCCGTGAGTCTTTTCCAGCTCACCCCTCCATCCTTGGATTTGGCTAAAAAACCATCCGTTACTGCATAAAATCTGCCGTTTACAGATTTTATATTTCGCAGATCCGCATGAATGTAGTTGCTGTTGTTGTTACCTGAAACTTTAGTGAATGTCCGGCCACCATTGGTGGAATTATACAGTTCTACGTAACCAAAGAGCATGTTTGACGTATCGGCATCATTTACGGCAAAACCTTCGCAAAGCCCCTCCGGTGCAGCCGATAGCTTGTCAAAGTTCAACCCTTTGTCTTTTGAAACCCAAACCCCTTTTCCGGAAGCAAACCAAACACAATCAGGGCATTGGGGACTGGTAGAAAGCTCAACGAATCTATCGTTATTATTGCCTTGGATAAGATTGGTTGTATGGTAGGTACTGCCCTGATCAAAAGATCTATAAATAACATTGGCCTGGTTACTCGATTGTCGACTATTGTACAAATACACCATGCTGTCATTGGTGGGGTGAAAGGCAATTTCCTTAAAAGACTGATTAGGTTGTGATACCGTCCAGGTGTTTAAGTTATCATAGGACTTAAAAACACCTTCTGAGGTGGCTACAAATACCAGGTTGGGCACACGGGGGTGATAGGCTACTTCCATTACAGTGAAGTCATTGCCAGGGCCCATGAAGTTTAAATTCTGCGGATTGAACGGGGTCGGTGTCCAGGTTTTTCCACCATCGTTGCTGGCATAAATACCATTGGAGTAACCGTTACTGGCATTTCTTGAGTTAATCAAAATGTTTTGTGAGTTAGTAGGCGAAACGGTAAAAGTATTTACCCCGGAAGAGAAAAGTGCATCCGTAGTTCCCTCCCAGGTATTACCATGATCTGTGGACCTCCAAAACCCACCGCTTCTGCTGGAAATGTAAAGTATGCTGGAGTCCGTAGGAGAAATGTACATATCCTCAATCCGACCAATTCCCGGGTTCTTGGCTTGCGTTAAATAGGTAATGGAATAAGGTCCCAGATCTTTCCAATCGTTGGTGGATAAGACTTTGGCAGTCCCCTGGCCATGGATAAAGGACTTGTATTGGTTTAGGGCGAAATAAGGGTCAACGTTATGGCGATCACCACTCGGGTAATACTTATACTCATTGGCATTTAACCATCTTTGGAATTGTTTGTGCCCCGTGCCTTTTACACTCAGGTCTACCTTTTCATAATAGGCATGCCCCGCTTTGGCCACATCGTAATAATTCACTGTGGGGTCGTTCATTATTTGCCTTAGCTCCGTTTTGGTGTGTACCGCTAATCCCTTTTGATATGAGGTCTGGGCGTATAAGGAAACAGAAAGGAACGTAGCGATTATCAATAAACCCACCCATGGTAAACGCCAATACCTGGTCCGGGGGCTGGAGGTACGGCTCCTTGCAGATGGGTTGTTTAGCGTGGCAATGCGGTTGGAATAGATAGGTGAAGAATCAATTGTTCCCGGTTCAAGGGGGCTTTGGATAAGCATGTAGGCGGTGGATTTTATTTAAGTTGTACCATTCGTTTACCCTTCTAAGACAACCCAGCTCCGTCCTACACGTACGCGGTATCGAAAAAATTTCGGTATCATTTCCCCGGGGGTAACGGATCTTCAGGAATTAAAAAAGCTCATTATACTGGGTATGAGCGGGAAAGAAGTACTGTCTCCACAGAAAAGCCTGGAAATAAAAGTGAGCCATTTGCCCGGCAGCTGGTTGCTTTAACCCCTGGGTTCGGGCAATAGCTATTTGTTTCTTCCGGCTGGTGTACCTTTCTAAAAAACGTATTTTTGCGGCCTAGTAAAAGCCAAAAATCAGCATTTATGAAATTCGGAGTGGTAATTTTCCCCGGCAGTAACTGTGACCAGGACATGATCTATGTATTGCGCAACATCATGCAACAGGAAGTAGTGGAACTCTGGCATAAGGATACCGACCTGCAAAACGTGGATTTCATCGTGTTGCCCGGTGGCTTCTCCTACGGTGATTACCTCCGCTCCGGGGCCATTGCCCGCTTTTCGCCCATCATGGAAAAAGTAATTGAGTTTGCTCATAAGGGCGGCTATGTAATGGGGGTGTGCAACGGTTTCCAGGTGCTCTGCGAAAGCGGACTGCTGCCCGGTACCCTCCAACACAACAACAGCCACACCTTTATCTGTAAGAATGTGCACCTGAAGCCCGGCAGCCACAGCAATGCACTTACCGCAGGCCTGGAAGACAAAGCCTATAAGATCCCCATTGCGCACGGTGAAGGCCGCTACTTTGCCGATGAAGCCACCCTGAAGGAACTGCAGGATAATGAGCAGATCCTCTTTTACTATTCCGATGCAGAAGGCCAGGTGAACGAGCAAGCCAACCCCAACGGATCCCTCCACAACATTGCCGGAGTAACCAATAAGACCCGTAACGTTTTCGGGATGATGCCTCACCCCGAACGTGCCGCAGACAGCAACTTGGGCAATACCGATGGTCGCGCCTTCTTCGAAAGCCTCCTCAAAAATTTAGTACCCGCCTAAGCCCTTAAAAACCGGGGGACGAGCATAATATTGCTAAAATTTCCTTAACCATCCACTAATCAAGTGGATGGAATTGTTATTTTTGGAGTATAGTCCAGTTGTTTTGCGTTATTTATTATTTCTTCTGCTAATCGTGACCTCAGGTTTGCACGGGCAATCCTTAGTGGGGCATATGGAGATGCAGCGTATCAATGGCAGTTACGCGTACCTCCATGATATGGCAGTGGATGATACCGGCAACGTATACGTAGTAGGCAGCTTTCTTTTTTCCCCGGATTTTCAAGTGGCCCATCCCGGAGGCATGCCCTACCATCTCAACAGTACCGGAGCCCATGACGGTTACCTCGTAAAGTATGATGATTCCGGCAACGTACGCTGGGCAGTAACCCTGGGTGCCATGGGCAGCAGCACCGAAAAGACCTTTCACATCAAACTTAATCACCACGGCATTTATATAGAATCCTATACCGAGCGTAACCTTATACTGGGCTCAGAACGGGTGCTAGCCCCGGGGCAGGAACCTACGGTGATTATTTCTCGTCTCGACTTTTGCGGTAAATACATCTGGTCTCGCGGTTTTACCACCCATTATAGCTGGCATGAATTTAACGACCTGGTGGTGGATACGGCCGGCAATGTAACCTTCCGTATGCTGTTCCGCGACAGCCTGGATGCCGACCCCAATCCCGATGTTGCCCATTACATCCGCAGGCCGGGTGGCAACAACTGGGCGGTGGTGAAGCTGGCTGCAGACGGTACTTACCTTTGGTCTTTCCCCTATCCCGGCAATGCCATGATCAAGGATATGACCTTAGACGCTTCCGGCAAGCTTTACCTGCTGGGTGATTTTTCCGGTACCATGGATGTGGACCCTGCCCCAACCACCCTCTTTATTACCGACCCTGCCGTGGGCACCAGTGGCTTTATCACCCAGTACAGCACGGAGGGCGAAATAATGCGGGCCGTGGTTATTGGCGATGCCGGTACCAGCCAGGTGCAAACGGAAGCCCTGGCCGTGGATGACTCGGAAAACCTATACTACACCGCCCGTTACCTCGGTACACTGGATGTAGACCCGGGGCCAGGTATAAAACGCCTGACCTCCACCACCAAAGACCGTAGCCTCATCTGCAAGCTGCAACCACAACAACCACAACTGCAACTGGCCTGGGCCCATGTTATGGGCGATATCCACGTAAGCCAGATGAGCGTGGATGAAATGGGCAAACCCTACCTCTTTGGTACCTTCCATGATTCGGCTGACTTTTTACCCGGTCCCGGACAACAGCTATCGTACTCCCAGTATTTTGCTGCCTTTGTACTGAAACTGACCCAGGCAGGCACCAGCCGCGGGCATTTTTATTTTAAGCCACAAGGCGATATGATGCCCTGTGCCTTTGCGGTGGACGAAGAAGAAAACATTTATATAAGCGGGGTTTCAGACCATTGGTTTGACGCGTCTCCCGGTGCCGCCCAAACCATTGTAGACCGCAACTCTTTTGTGCTGCGCTACGATTCCTGCTTTACCCCCGCAGGCCCGGAGCTGGATCAACAGTCCTTACTGGGGCAACGCGTTTGCCAGGGCGACTCCATTACCATACAGGTAACCAATGCCCAGGAGCTGCGCCAGGGAGAATACTGGCACATACGCTCTTCCGAAATGGCTTTTGCAGACAGTAACACCACCGGTGTCTTCCGGCTGGCGCCCGATGGCCCCCGCACCTACGAAGTGTTTGGCCGTGGCCGCTGCCAGATGGACGGTGAGGTGATGAGCACCAACGTATGGGTAGACTCGGTGTATAGCTACACCCGCTTTGATACCGTTTGTGAGGGCAGTAGCTACCAGTTTATTGACGGTACCGAGTGGGCCATTACGGGCGATACGGTGTATGCACTCCAGCAACAAACCCAGGCCGGTTGCGATAGCACCTGGCGTACCGAGCTAAAAGTAATACCCCATAAACCTGGTGTGCGCACCATAAAAGGAGAACTGCAGGCCCATGCCGAAGGGCTGAATTACCAATGGCTCAGCTGCTCCCAGGGCAGCATACCCATCATGGGGGCCACGGGGCGTAACTATACGCCTGATGCACCGGGGCAATATGCCGTAGTGGTGTACGGGGGCAGTTGTGCGGATACTTCCGCCTGCGTAAACTGGAGCATAGGCCTGGGGGAAAGTACCCGCAACGGCATTACCCTCTATCCCAACCCGGCCCGGGACCACCTGAGCCTCCAAAGCTCTATGGGCGAAGCCCTGGATGTGATCATCTACAACACCAAAGGGCAGGAGGTAAGCCGCCATACGGGCGTGGAAAAAGACCAGGACCTTTCCATTAACCACCTTAGCCCCGGCCTCTACCTGGTGCGCATCAGCCACCAGGGACAACTCCTGCAGGAGGAACGTTTGGTGGTGGAGGGGTGATCCGGATTACTTATTTGTCATCCTGAGCGCCTGTGTTGCGCTTGACCAAGTAGAGTCGAAGGGTGCTGCCACTCTTCATATTGCCAAACAGAATGTCAGGCTGAGTGGAGCTATAAAAAATATAACTTTGGATCAGGTCCCAAGAAGAGTAAATAAGAAAACCTTAGTTATATACCTTAAACCTTGGGCATGCGAAAAATGCTTAAAACATTTTTTTATATAATAACCATCTTTTTAATTACTTCATGCAGTGGTGGAGCTGGAAGTAAGAGGGACCTAGAGCTCCCCATTGGCCGCAGGCGAAATGTTAATGGAACAGATACCACCAAAAATGTTATTGAGCCTTCGGCTAAGCACCAACAAAATGAAAATACAGAAACTGTTAAGAAGAAATACCTTAAAATACCGACTTAACTGATAGGCCAGTAAATTCGCTTTAGTGGTACTAAGGCTTTTATTTCAGGTTCTAGCTTTTCGTAATTTTCAGTTAGCAAATCAACAAACAGCTCAAAGTCTATTAAGGTGATTTGGAAGTTAGCCCGTTCAGCTTCGTATTGTGCTTCTTTAGAAAAACCCGTAGTGGAAATATATATTCCTTTAGTGTAATGTCGTAAACCTCCAATAAAGTTGCGTATATCGGGAGCTGAGACTTTTTCCTTACTCTTTACTTTGTGCTTAACTTCAACCTTTATAATAGGTTCAACAAGTCCCAAGCCATCAGGAGAGGCGATAATATCACTGCCTAAATCAGAGCCCGGAGACGTTAAGCGAGTTTTGTAGCCCATGGTTGCTAAAATTCCACTTGAGACTTGTTCCACTTCGTTCCAATCCAGTTTTACAATAATGTCCTTGATGAATTCTCGTGATCGACCAACAATATCTTTTGCAATACGTTCCTCTTCTTGTCTTATAAATTCTTCACTCTCTTCATCCATTCGTTGTAAAAATTCATCGGAAGGTGGTTTCATCGGAGATAAATATTCAAACTCTTCAACTACTGATGGGGGCACTTCAAAGAGCGTAAGAATGGAGCCTAAGATATTTTTCGACTCCAGAGTTAGATAATCTCTGTCGTAGGGATAGGAATCCCAACTCACAAATCGAATGTGGTGATGTTCGTAGATATCACTGAATTTGTATTCAGACTTTATTTGTCCTATATAGTATGATCTTGTTTCAGGGTCATAAGTGATTACATTATCATCAATACTAAATTCATTAAAGAAGCGCCAGATTTGCCCTGCACTTTGATTGATACGACCTTTAGCATCATCTGGATATGTCTCGGCTAACTTATCCTTTAGTTCCTCATAAGTGGTTTTCTTTGTAAGGGCTCCAATTTTATTCCAACCGATGGATATGAGGCCTTTGCTTAAGAACTCATCAATAAGATAACCTCCTCGTCCAGCACGGACCATCCAGGTTCTAGATTTGGTATCAGTAGTCATTTAGTGTTTTTATTTAAATATTTGGATCATGGAATGAAGCTATAAAAGTTTAGCATGGTGCTGAGCCAAAAACCTCCTCGAAGGATACCACCTTTCATCCTTCGGTAAAAGAATTCGTTTTCCCTTGAATTGGCTTAAATTAAAGGGAGATTGGAGGTCTTCGGTAAAACTAGAAGAAACCACCACCCGGTAATCCTCATCAATAGAGATCAGGTGACGGTCAAAAGCACGGTGCAGCGTTGGAGATAGTGCAATGCCATTCTGGATACTGTCATTCTTGGATTGACTCCATGGTTCTATATGGCAGGCATCGATCATCTGAACATTAGAAGTTGCTGTTAGTCGCATGCCGGAAATAGCACAAGAGTAATTGTAGAGTTTGGGAACTGCATTTTTAAAAAGCGCAGAGCGTGCTTCGTATTCTATTACCCGTAAATATTTAGGAGGAGGGGAGGCAACAGAGCCATTCAAAAAATCGACTTCTAAAGTCTTTAAGTATTCATAGGTTTCTTGTGCCAGTAAGTGAGAAGAATAGTCCTGCTTTGGAAAATATTCTTTTAGTATCCACAACTTTAGATGATGGCGCTCCTTAGGCTTGCTAAGCCATTGCCAGACACTTTCATCAAAGTAGGCAAAATAGATACTGTCTTTTAATGCCGATAAACTCTTAGGAGAATAGGAGCTGGTTAGAGTGATCTTAGCACCTTCCGGAGTAGAAAGATGCCAAAATTTATCTCCGGTTAAGTGATAAAAAGGAAGGTAGAAACGGGCTTGCCATGTACCTATCGGGACCAGTTTAAGCCAAAGCTTTTGAAAGGTAGCTACCAATTCCGGGCTGATGAATATTTTGTTTTGGGCAATGAGCCCTCTATCCATCAATTCAATAATGGATAGTAAAAGAATGGGCTTGTGAGGAGCCTTGCCATGCTTCTTATGAGATGCGCGATTAAGATGTAATAGTTTAGAAGGCAAAACCTATATTAGTTTCTTTATTACACAAATGAACGATTCTTTAATAAGATTGGCAGCATTTGAATGGCTGGAGAGGCAAAATGAAATTCATCAAGATATTTTACCTAGAGAAGTTCTCGCAGAAGGGTTTAATTATAAAGGTGAGCGTATAACATTAGTAGGGGCTAGGGGTATTTGGAAACCTAAACCCATGGCATTACCATTATCCATTACTTCCATTATTGATAATGGACGCTATGAGGATAAGCTTGGAGATGGTGACGACTTTATGCATTATAAATATGAAGGAGAAAACCCTAACCATTATAGTAATGTGGGCCTAAGAGACCTAATGGTTTCTGCCACTCCCCTAGTTTATTTTCACCAAGTAATGAAAGGAAAGTATATCGCCTGTTGGCCAGTTACGATTATACATGATAATGTAGAAAACCTTTCATTTACCGTTGCCTTGGATGACAAACAGCGAATCAGAATGGAAGGTGAACTGGGAGAGGTAGGGGTGTTTTATGAGCGTAAGTATCGTACGGCACAATTTAAGGTCAGGCTTCATCAACGAGCTTTTAGAGAAAGGGTTTTAAGCGCATACACTTCCCAGTGTGCGATATGTAAATTGAGGCATACTCAGCTCTTAGATGCAGCACATATAATTGGAGACACGAAAGATGGTGGCGAACCTATTGTTCAAAACGGTATTTCTCTTTGCAAAATACATCATGCTGCATACGATAATAATTTCTTGGGAGTAAGGCCAGAGGATTACAAAGTAGTGGTAAGAAAAGATATTCTTTTAGAAAGAGATGGTCCAATGCTCAAATATGGGTTGCAGGAGGTAAATGACATAAAGCTTATTCTCCCTAAGCAGAGGAAGCTGTACCCTGACCGTGAAAGGCTTGCCTTTAGGTTTGAAGAGTTTAAACATATTGCTTAATAGCATTATAAACAAAAACCCCCGCACAAGGCGGGGGTTCTTTTTATTGCCCGGAATCCGGGGCTGCGGGTGGCGCATCCTTGGTAAACTTCAGGAGCTTTTGCATATCCTTCAGGCGCGGTCCCGGCCTGAAGAGGATCTTGCTGCTACGAATGCTGTTTACCGTCACCTTTTCCGGGGCATCTTCACCCCGCGAACTCAGGCTAACCCGTAAACGGCCCAACTCACCCAGTTCCACATTTCGTGCTTCCTGCAACAGCTGGATGATGATGTCCACAGAGGCGGAAAGTACCGCCTTGATATCCGCCCGGCTTACCGTACTGATCTTCTCAACACGGTCAGCGATCAAATCCAGGTCCGCCCGCCCGCTGGTGCGCGACTGGGCGTAAAACCTGGTGGGTCCCCCGGCTGAACCGGGTAGCCCTCTCTCTACTACTCTAAAAGGAATACTCATAACTTGACCTTTTAAATTAAACAAACAGTGAACAAGAGTATAACGCCTTTTTAAAGCTGCTTTGTATCGAAAAAGTATAGATTTTAACGTTTAAAGGTGCTTGTGCGCTCAAAATCAGCTCTGTAATTGTTCGTAAGCCAGAGAATTTCCCCTGCGCCCGTAATAGGGCAGGATCATCTTTACAATTAATTGTATTCCAGTTGTTTAAAGCAAGCCTTCCAAAAGACCGGTCCTTTGAAGTAAAAAGACAGGACTTTTGAACGCAAAAGTGCTGTCCGTTGGCCTCAAAGGACCGCACCTTTGAAATGAACGTTGCGTACCTTCTTCCGGGCCTCCCCGTAAACTCATTCAAAACGGGCGTTGCATTATCCAAAAAGGATAATAATATCCATTTTGGATCATTTCCAAAAAATAAAGATATATTTGGTCCGTCATCTTTCACTTTTGCGTACAAAACTGGTCCTGAGTAAGTGGGTGAAAATGCATTTTAGGATCAGGCTGAAGAGCAAAAAAAGCTTCATAAAAAGTAAGTGTGGGGAGGGCTGGTTTTTAGGGCTGTTACGCTTGCAAGCCTGGAATGTTTAACTCATAAATATTTCAGCCATGAAAAGAAGTACAGTAATGACGGTATTAACTGTCGCTATTTTAGTAATTTACTCCTGCTCTAAAGACCGGGAAATGAAAAGTAACGTAAGTACCAGCACTTTGGCCGGTAATTTCACCCATGAAGTGTACACCCGCTTCGGGGAAATGCCCAATGAGCAGCGCAGTCGTTTCTTTAACCGCAGCCGCGAAAAACTCACCGCCCTCCAAAACCACAAGTACAAAGGTGCCGAAAGCGATGAACCCCTGGATGATGCCTTTTTTGCCCTGGAAGGGCTCCTGAACGGTATGTTTTACAACGAGATGGCACGCCAACCCGAGTGGGTGGTCACCTCCGGAAGCGTGCAGCTCAGGATCACCGAAAACAACGGCAGCTATTACGTAAGCAACCAGGAATACCTGCAGGCCTGGGCCGAACTCTACAACAGCGTAACCGACCGCCTGAACCAGCACCAGGACGAAGTTTTTGTAATGGCCGATATGGTGGTACAGCAGGTGAATACCGAGGAAGGCTTTGCGGAGATCCACATGGAGCTGTATACCGCCCCGGAACAGGCAGGCGGAGCCTATCCCTATATGACGCCCGCAGTTCCCTACCACGGGGCGGAGAAGGCCGGGTAGTGTTCACAAAATAATCCCGGTCTGGATGCCGCAGACTTTATCCGTAATTACGCCAATAATATGGCCGACTATAAAGTGCGTTGCCAGGGAAAACAGATCCTGATAAACCCGGGAACCAATGCAGGTACCATGGTAATAGGGGGCGGTATGTCAGATCCCAGCCTGTACTGGCACGGCAGTGCCAATGCCTGTATAGGCCATTCTACCGAAGACTGGTACGGCTGGTATGCCAAAATAGAAACCATTATTGACCAGGTAAGCCAGCAGTATTTTAACAACTATACCAATGAGGAGTTCTTTGCGACTGACTATCGCTCATTTACTCAGAACGCATCGGGGAATCTGAATTCTTACATTGGAGGTCAAAGATATTTTCATGCGGGAGCTTATCGCTCTGCGATTATAACCTGTTATTGATCATGCACAGCCTACAACCCACAAAAAGAATCCTGATCCGGGTGGCCCTGGCCACCTGGGTAGGTGCCCTTTTTTATGGGAATCCATTAAGGGGACAGGTGTTCCATGATACCGCATTGCCCTTTAGTATGCACGGTTCGCATACCTTCTATGCAACCGATGTTTCAGATTCTGTACTGGCTTTTTATTGTGTGTATAAAATACCCCAGCAAGCAGAATACGTAGAAAAGATATTGTTTTATAATAAAGCAGATCTCACCCTGCTTAAAGAAATAACTCCGCCTTTATTTAAACCGCATTACGGGGCTATTGCTGTACGTTCTTTTAAGAGCAATGGTGATCTTTTTTTCTACACAAACCGTTGGCGGCCCGATACCAATGAAATACACATCAGGCGTTGGGCCCATAACCAGTTACAGGAATACAGTGCCTTTACGGTTTATGGTCCCTTTATCAATGGTTTTATGGCCACAGGAAATGAATTGGTACTCATAACCAAGGATAATGCTTTGGACTCTATGCACATTGATGTGCGCAACCTGCAGGGGCAACGTAGAATTCATAATTGGCTGGACGTAACGCTTGCAGGCCCCGTTAACAATTATACAATTATAGATCCCCAGCAGCATCCGCTTAATGGTAACCTCATTTTTGCAGAGGCGCTGGAATGCAATTATGCCGAGGTTTCCCTGGACTCCCTCCGCATAGTGGGTGGCAGGCGATCGGTGTCCGTTTCGGGTTCAGGTAATTATATCTTCCCTGCCTATGTGCCACGTTTTGAGGTTACGGATGCCGGGCTTCGAAGTGGAGGAACCGGAGGAGTGCTTTATACCGATGATCCGTGGAATCCCCGCACGGATTACCAGTTTTATTACGCCTTTCGCCCCTGGGGAGACAGTGTGCAGGTACGCCAGGGTTTTGGTCCTGAATGGGTCAATAATTCCGCCTATGCCTTTGCCTACGATGAAGACCGGAACACCGGTTTCCTGGCTGGGTCCGCTCCTTTTGATGTGGTGGCCTTTGAAGGGGCCGAGAAAAGGGAAGTGCTGGTTTACCGCTTTAATGATCATGGTACCGACAGCATTATCCTGTACGGAGATAAAAACCATGTGCCCCTGTGGATGCTGCCCGATGACAACGGTGACCTTTTTATCTTCTCCCAGTATACCGAAGCCTGGACTACCGGGGAAGCCTATTACCTGCTTACCAAGATCCCCGGTTTTGCCATCTCCCTCATTGAGCAGCACCATACCGAAGCCCGCATAGAACTATACCCCAACCCCACCACCGATTACCTCCATATAGACCGCCTGCGGGAAGAAGTGCTGCAGATGGAGATCTACAGCCAGTCCGGGCAATTG
>NZNV01000009.1 GCA_002695025.1 Owenweeksia sp. | reverse complement strand
TACCGGTAAGTACTGGGATACTAAAACAGAGGGAACCTATACTTGTGCAGCCTGTGGCAACGTACTTTTTTCTTCCCAAACCAAATTCAAATCAGGCACCGGCTGGCCCAGCTTTTACGATGTAGCTACGGATACTTCTATTGTGGACGAATCCGATAAGAGTTACGGGATTAACCGCACCGAGGTGATATGTGCCAAATGTGGCGGCCATCTGGGTCATGTTTTTGAAGATGGACCAGAGCCTACCGGTTTACGTTATTGTATTAACTCGGTAGCGCTTAACTTTAAAGAACGTTGATAAACTGATACCTTCCAGAGTACCGCTCACAAAACATGAATACCCCTTGAATAATTAGGTCTTGATATAGTGGGTTTGTAGTTTCATTTTTAAGGCTATAATCCCGAAACCTGCGTAAATGAGACTTAAACAATTATTCTTTTCCCTTTCTTTTCTGGTGGTTACAACCCTGGCCTATGCAGGCCATGAGTTGGGAGGGTTGATCATAAAATATGAAAGTGATCCCGGTCCAACCAATAACCCGTTACGTTACAAAATAACCGCTTATTCGCTTTATGATGCTGCGGGGGTTCCTCCTTTCAACAATATCAGTATAGGTATTTCAAGTAGTTGTTTCGCTAATTCCAGTGTATCACTTAGTGGTAGCGGCAATATCAATCCTGTTACCGGCCTGGGTTATTGCGTGGGAAACGCCAGTGGCTCCCTTAATCTGCTTATGGCAAAGTATACCGGGCATACCATACTTCCTGGTCAATGCGCGGATTTTACTTTTAGCACTTCATCCTGCTGTGGCCGCTATTCCAATATGGTAAATATCGCCTATAACCCTGCTAGTACAGATTACTTTTACGCTATCCTTAATAATACCATGGGCCCTAACTCCACTCCGGAGATGAATGAAAATGACCTCATTCGGTTGGTGTGTCCTAATAAAGCACTGAACTTCTATAGTTTTACCGAACCGGATGGGGATAGTGTATATTACAGTTCTTCAGCACCTGCCAATATCAGTGGTACAACCGTAGGCAACCAATCCTACAGCACTGGTTATAGTATGTCCAACCAGGTAGGTTCATCTTCCGGTTTTACGCTCAATACGTCTACGGGAGCGGTTCAAACACAGATCAACAACAGTGGACAATATGCTGTAACCATCAAATACCAGGAATACCGACCGAGTCTTACCGGGGTTCCAGTACTGATCAGTGAATCAAGGGTAACGGCAGTGCTGGGCGTGGCTAATTCCTGTACATTACCGGTGTTTATGATGGCTTATCCGCCCGTTCCGGACGCAGATTCAGTGGATTGTGGAGCCAGAAGTATTCAGGTTGGAACGACCAGGAAAATATCACCGGCCTCCATTACACCCTCCGGGAGTGAGTTTGTGGTAAATTCTACAAAGAAGGGAGCATTGGCCGTAACCTCTGCTCAACTCTTGAATGATAGCCTTATCGAAATAACCCTGGCCCAACCCATACCCAGCAATGATATCGTGAACGTTTCTTTAAAAACCGGTTCGGATGGGGATATTGTAGTTTCCATTTGCGGACAACATCTGCTGGGAGGCATTGTGAATACTTTAAATTATTATTCTCCCGCTATACCCGCGGCCAGTGCGAGCTTTACCAATACCAGTAATTTTCTGGACGTATTATTTAACTCCTCTGGTAGTACGGGTAGTTCCCTTACCTGGGATTTTGGAGACGGGAGTCCGACCTCCAATATGGCTAACCCGCAACACAGCTATGGTGCGGCAGGGTCTTATACAGTAAGCCTTATCGCTGCCAACAGTTGCGGAGAAACGGATACGGTGCAGCAGGTGATTGACGTGTGCGACACCTTGTATGCCGGATCACTTAATGTAATGACATACGGTGATTCCGTTTCCCTGAGTACTACCGGGGCCTTTGGTGTAACATCCTATAATTGGGATATGGGTAACGGAGTAGTGCTTACCAGCCTCGGAGGAGTGGATTATACCTATCCTTCTCCTGGGGTGTATACCGTAACGGTCACGGCATCCAATGACTGCGGGGATGCCAGTACCATCGTGCAGACCATTAATGTTTGCGCTCCGGTTACGGCAGGTTTCACAGCTATGCCAACCGGTGCCATGGTAGCCTTTGACGGGAGCCTTTCTTCAGCCAATGCTGTCAATTATTATTGGAACCTTGGAGATGGGAATTCCGCTACCGGGATGAATTATACCCACACTTATGGTATGCTGGGCAACTACTATGTAACCTTAACCGTGGTGAATGCCTGTATGGATAGTGCCACTTTCGGGGACACCGTTAAGTTGTGTGAACCGGCCATACCTTCCTGGACGTACCAGATCATTTCCAGCGGAGCACTTGGTTTAAAAATTCAGTTTGACGCTTCTGCTTCTCAAAATGCCCGTTCGTACCATTGGGATTTCGGGGACGGTAATACCGGCAGTGGGGTTAATCCTCAGCATACGTACAATACCGTAGTTCTTACTTATGTAGTCAGGCTTACCGTTACCAATGACTGTGGTGAGAAGGAATCCTACGCCTACCCATTGAACCAGGTGGGCATTGAAGAAAACCGCCTGGAGCCGGCAATAGAGCTTTATCCCAATCCTGCCAACAACCGTTTTGTGCTGAGCTGGAATTCAGAAGATATAAGTCCGGATCAGGTGAAGCTTTATACGGTTTCCGGCAAGGAAGTCCTCAAAAAACGTATCAATGCAGCAGGTGGGGATATGGAAATTTTTGAACTGGACCTTTCGGGAATTACTAAAGGCCTGTATATAATTGAGGTAGAGGGAACCGGTATTTTCATCCGTGAAAAGTTACTGGTGAATCCCTGATGCTGAACAATCCTAAACAAAAAACCCGGGCCACGCCCGGGTTTTTTTATTGGGTATATAATGGTACTATTATTCGATCACCAGTACTTGTGTACTTACACCTTTACTGGTTTCAATTTTCATCAGGTAGGTGCCGGCACGGAAGTTATTGAGCAGTATTTCGCCTTTAACGGCTTCCTTAGTATACTGCTCAGCAATGATACGTTGTCCGTTCAGGTTATAGATCTCCAGGCTTTTCAGCTTCATTCCGCTCCCTTCTACATTGATATGCAAACGTTCGGAAGCGGGGTTGGGATACACCTTCAAACCGTCCAGTACATTTTCGTTTAGCCCGATATTATCCGGGTTAGGGTTGGGGTTGTTCAGAACGTAATTGTAAATGTTCTTTCCGATTACCCTTTCGAAAAGGATCTTGTGGGCAGCATCATTCATGTGGATACCGTCACCACTATCGTATTTACCGTCCATTGTTCCGTCTGGCTTGTTAAAACCCGTCCAGAAGTCGATGGCGAAATTCCCGAAAATAGCGTAGGTAGAATCCACCATATCCAGTTGGATCTGGATCTGAGCAGGATTGCTCAGGTTACGCGGTTGTGGTGTAGCTACCCAAAGAGAGGTTCCTCCCGCTGCGGCTATGGAAATTACCTGGTTATAATTGGCAATCTGCGTGCTAACCGGTACGTTGGCTGAAGCATCATTGGAAGGAAGGTTTACAATGATGGCATCCGGTACATAGGTCATAGCCTTGGTGATGTTGTTATTAGGGTTTCCGGTGGGGATGATATTCTTGGTCTGAAAACCTCCTACCGCTAAATTGATCACCTGGAAACGGGTATCCATTTGGGTAATATACCTGCGATAACGCCATACCCAGGCACTGTCACGGGAAGACGGACCGGTACCGGCCGCGGTAGATGAACCCAATACTACGATCTGGTAGCTGTTAGGGTCAGCAGTAGCAATTTCAAAGGCCATATCACTGGTGTCGGCAATGGTGGCATCATTGGGATCGTAAACCCGTACCAGTGCGTTGGCAGACGTTCCGTTGGGCACCGTCCAGCTGTAAGAACCGGAAAGGGCAGGGGCAGCGTTGGTCACTGCATTCCAGGTGCTGCCACCGTCTGTAGAATAATCAATGCCAATATTCACCATGTTGGCACTTTCCCAGCGGATCTCAGGGCTTTTACCCTCTTCCCAATACTCGCCACCGTTAGGCGCGGTTAAGGTTAGTGATTTAGTTCCAGGTCCGCTGGTATTTAAAAAGGTTACCTGAACGGCACCCATATAGTAGTACCCACTGGCGTTGTTGTTATTGGGGCCGGTAGTAGCGGTCAGTACAATGGTACTGTCTGCAGCCGGGTAAATATTGAACAAATGTGCCTGGTAATTACTGTTAACTGCAGCATCTAAATTAGCTGAATCTTTTGTTGCTCCCTCAACGATGTATTTGGTTTCGCGGTTATCTGATGTACTACCCCGGGAAGCGTAAACCGCAAAGCTGTAAGGGGTTTGGGGGTCCATATGGTAAAAGGTCAATCCACCGGTAACCTGATGGCCACCCACGGCAGGCACCTTGCTTCCAAAAAAGCTGTCCCCGGCTGCCTGAGCCACAACTTTCAGGGAATCATGCGCGGCAAGACCCGCTGTATTGTTTCCGTTGAATGAATCGGTAACCGCTACGGCAATACCGGTGGTAAAACCATTGTGGTTGAGCAGGTCAGTAACAGAACCCTGGTTTTGATCGGTAATATTATTCCAGGGGGCTGGACTGGTGCTCGCTGAGTTTCCAAGATCGATCTTTATAGTGTCCAGTTGAGCTACCACAGTTGTGGATATGCCCAGCAAAACAGCTACTAAAAAAGAATAACGTTTGTGCATAGGAATTAGAATTTTATCCTTCAAAGATACAAGTAATTGTAATAAGAACACTAAGGCATGAAGGTCAGGGGCTGGGGTTGATTTTCCGGTAATTATCTACTTTTGCCAGGACCGTATTTTAGCAAATTAACCTAATGACATCTATGAAACGATTTCTGCTCCTTTTACTAGCAGTTCCTCTGGGTTTGTATGGGCAACTTCAACCTGTGAACCTGCCCCTGTATGAGAACTTTGAGAACGTAAGCGGATCGTATGCCGGTTCTTCCAATTGTATCTACTGTACGCCATCCATTGAATTTTACCTGGCCACTTCCCACTCCAGTCAGGTCAGTTTCGATATGGGCTATTCCAATACTACCATTGGCATTTCAGATACGGTAAGTGCCGTATTGGATGGGGGTGGCTATAACCAGTTTACGGCTGTACTGGACATGTCTAATTACGACACCAATGATGTAGGCTCGGTGCTGTTGGCGTTTTATCACTTTTCCTTTTTTGATGAGGCCGATCCGGAAGATCGTGTGCACATCAGGGGAGCTCATACTGAACCCTGGATCGAATTATATGACCTGACCACCGATCGGATTGACAGCCAATGGGTAGGTGTTTCAAACCTGAACCTTAGTGAAGCCCTGAGAAAAAATAACCAGAATTTCTCACCCACCTTCCAGATACGCTTTGGCCAGTATGACAATGGAGCTGCACCCGCCACGGATGGGCGGGCCATTGATGATATACTCCTTGAAAGTGTGGATTGCGCACCACCTTTTACCATAACCCATGAGGTTATGGCAGATACTGCGGCCATCATACGCTGGCAAACTCCTAAATCATCTGTTCAGAGCCAGCTTTGGATAGGGTATAATGGCGATTTCATAACTAATCCCTCCCTGGGTTCTGTCCTAAGCAGTACTGCAGATTCTTTACGTATCAGCACCCTGCAACCCAATACCTGCTATGAGTACTGGTTACAAACCATATGTAGTGCTGGTGATACCAGCCAATGGACCGGTCCTTTCCATTTTTGCACACCCTGTTCGGTTATACAGTTACCTTATTTTGAAGATTTTGATCAAACTATTCATGGCGCTACCGGGAATTTGGGTAACTGTTGGCACACTAAAATCGTAGACGTTCCCACTACCTTCGTAGCTGGCTGGAGGTCTTATATGTTCGAAGCGTCTACCGGGTCTTGGGGACTTGCTCTAAATGACCGGCCGGTTTTTCACGCAGGCAAGGGTTTTGGAAATTTTGCCCTAGTTGGCTGGGATCCCTCTCATGCTTACACCAATTATATAAGCTCACTCGAACTTAATAGCCCGGTAAACCTGTCCGGTGTTTCCAATCCGCAACTCCGATTTTCTACCCACGTAAGTAGTTCATTCTCATCTACAACCTTAACGGTAGAGGTGGACAGCGGTAATGGATGGAATAGCGTTTACACTTTTACCGGGCCTTCTCAACCTAACCTGAGTGCCCCGTGGCAAGACCATATTGCAGATCTTACAGGGTATTCAGGGTTCGTAAAGATCCGGTTCAAAAGTATTCGTGGTTCCGGTACTTATGCAGCTATTGATAACATTGCCATTGATAAGCCCATTACCTGTCCCTTGCCGGATAGCGTTCAGGTAATAAGCGCTTCGGAGAACAGTGTTCAGATTCATATTGCTCCGTATAACAGCAATTATACGTACCAGGTCAGTTACGGGCTTGCTGGTCAGCCTTCGGGAACCCGCTCTGTAGTTAATTCCACCCAGGATACGATTACCTTAACTGGACTTACAAATTCCAGCCAGTATGAATTTGCCATACGGGTTATATGTGGCCCGACAGATACCAGCTATTGGTCTGATGACTATTTGGTCCGGACCAGTTGCCCACCTTTAACTGCACCTTATTTTACCGGTTTTGATGTGCCTGGCCCTGATTTACCTCCCTGCTGGTTAGCCGTAGGGTCTATTGAAAACTTTACAATTGCCCAGGTAGATTCAACGGATAGGGGAATGCCTCCTCCCAGTTTGCCGCAGGCATTGGAAATAAATGACGGTACTTTTGTTTCTTTTGCGGTAGGACCTTCCTTCTCAGATCTCCCTTCAGGACTAAACCGGGTTCGTTTTAAAGCTGCTTATGAATTAGGCTATGACGCCCAGGATATACGAGATAGTCTTTTTTTGGGCACTATGCCCAATATGTATGATACAGCCGGCTTTGTACGCTATGCTCATGTGAGTTTGGTGAATCCTACGGATAGTTTCCGGGAATATATTATTGAACTGGATGACACTCCGCTTATTGGTAACAATACCGTCCTGGCTTTTCGCCTGGAGTCCGATGGCGGGCATTTGGAATATTACATCGATGACTTTTACTATGAACCCATTTATGGATGCGTGCAGCCCACAGGACTTTCATATGTGGATACGGCTTGTGGGACCCTTGCGCTGAGTTGGGATTCAGGTAGTGGAAAATCCTTTATCGAGTACGGACTGAAGGGATTTCAGCCGGGCACCGGAACTTTTACCGGTATTGTAAGTAGCCCACATCTCATTTCGGGATTAAACACTCTCGAGTATGACTTTTACCTGGCTGATACTTGCCGTGGAGATACCAGTAGTTTCATAGGCCCCTTAACGGTTAAACCCCAGGTGCACCTGCCGGAAGGACATATTGTAGTAGTAAGTGATGTTGTGAACGGGAGTTTGCATGACCTTACCTTAAACGGAGACGTGTCAAAAGATGCCGATATTTATGCCTGGGTGATTAATAATGATGTAAACAATACCCTATATGGTTCACAAGTTACGGTACAGTATACCACCCTTCCGGTTAACATCCGCCTCATCACTAAAAACGGGTGTGGAAATGACACCCTGGATTTCCTGTATAACCCCATAGGGCTTGAAGAAAGAAGCGCTCCTCAGGTATACGTGTTTCCCAATCCCAGTTCCGGTAATTTTAAGATAGGGTTTGGAGCAGATTCCGATACTTTCTCACGGATCATTATTCACAACAGCAACGGAAAGATAGTTTACTTCCAGGAACTAAACGGAGAAAAGGAAATGGATATATCACTTCATGGAGCCCCGGGAGTGTACTTTTTGCAACTGGAAGGAGAAAAACAAGTTCCGCTTTATACAACCATTGTAAAGTGGTAACTCCTTCTTCAAGTATCCGTCTTTAGTGGAGATTACTTAAGAGCCATAGCGCTGGCGGGTGGCCGTAATAGTTTCCATGTATTCATCCGCCCATTGCACCAGGTTGTTGATATGTGGAATGAGGCTATTGCCCATATCTGTAAGCCGGTATTCTACCCGTGGCGGAACTTCGGGGTATACTTTTCGGGAGATCAGGCCATCCGCTTCAAGGGAGCGGAGGGTAACAGTCAACATTTTCTGGGAGATGTCTCCGATGATCTTTTGCAATTCGTTAAAGCGAAAGGTTTCACCTTCGTTAAGGATCATCATAACGAGAATAGACCATTTGTCACCAATACGATCGAGGACATTGCGCACAGGGCAAGCTGCGCTCAAAGATATTTTTTCCAGTTTTTTTTCCATCTCCATAGTACTGTTTCTCAGTATTAGTAACCTAGGGGTAAGAGGGTAACTCCAGCGTAAGTTCTTGTTTTACATAGAGCTGGTTTTTTACCTTTACTCTCCAAAAGTAACTAAAAAACCAAAGGTTACTAATGTAGTATTTTTAAATTTTCAACGTGATGCATACCATTTTAATAACCGGGGCAACCGGTCAACTGGGAGGAACTGTGATAGACTTCCTTACCCATAATTCAGCAGAACTTAAGCTTAAGGCTCTGGCACGGAACCCTGAGGATGAAAAGGCAAAGGCCCTTACAGCAAAAGGTGTAGAGGTGGTGTACGGTGATTACGATAAACCTGACTCTCTCAAAGAAGCTTTTAAAGGAGTGGATAAACTTTATTTTGTTTCGGCCAGCGACATTGAAAAGCGTGTGCCTCAGCACCATAATGTAGTAAATGCCGCCCGTGAAGCTGGTGTAAAGCACATTGTGTATACCAGTTTTGCCCGTAAAAATGAAACGGAAAGCTCGCCTATTTACATGGTGGCAGAGGCCCACCTCAAGACGGAGGAGTGGATCAAGGCTTCAGCAATGACCTATACCATACTGAAGCACAACCTCTATATGGACTTTGTTCCCTTTTTTATTGGAGAAAACGTTTTTGAAACCGGACTATACCTGCCAGCCGGTGATGGCCGGGCGGCCTTACTCACCCGTAGCGATATGGCCAGGGTAGGAGCAGCAGTTCTTACCGGTGCGGGGCATGAGAATAAGGAGTATAATGTGAGTTCGGATGAAAGCGTTTCCTATAAGGATATAGCCGGCTACCTTTCGGAAATCAGCGGAAAGGAAGTGAGCTATACCTCTCCCGATCCCCAGGAATACCACAACACTCTCAAAAAAGCCGGGGTGCCGGAGGAAATGATTGGGGTTAGCCTCGGCTTTGCCCTGGCCACGGCTCAAGGCGAACTCTCGGAGACAAGCCACATTTTTGAGGAACTCACCGGTAAAAAGCCTTTGCGTGTAAAGGATTTTTTGAAATCTGTATACGGTAAATAGAGTTCATTCCGCAGCGGGTCTGTGCAAGCAGATCCGCTGTTTTGGGTTCAGGCCTTCTTCACAAACTCTGACTTAAGGGCCATAGCGCCAAAGCCGTCAATCTTACAATCAATATTGTGATCTCCTTCGGTAAGGCGGATGTTTTTTACCTTGGTGCCGGCCTTAATAGGACTCGAAGCTCCCTTTACCGGCAGGTTTTTGATGACCACTACCGTATCACCATCCTGTAGCAGGTTTCCGTTGGCATCCTTTACCTGAAGGCTATTATCATCTTGTACTTCATTGGGGTTCCATTCGTGTCCGCATTCCGGGCATACCAAAAGCATATCCATTGGATAAGCGTACTCAGAGTGGCATTGGGGGCAGGGAGGTGTGGTGTCGGGCATGGTGGTATTATTCAGTTTTGAGCGGGCAAATATACCAAGACCAATTAAAGACCAGGAATAATAAGAGGTCTTTGTTCCCCTTACACTGCGCTTCGCCAGGCTGAACAGAATATTCCAGGGGTTGCATACTAAGCAAAGAACCCGGCAGGAAGCCGGGTTCAGAAAAGGCAAAGGGACATGCTGTTACGGTTGTACCGATAGACGTCCCTTTACCAGCGGCCTTTGAGTATGATTAATAAGTTGGTAGAAATACAGGCCCGGAGCCAGGTTTGAAGGAATAGTACATTCAAAATGCGCGGAAGCTTGCCCGTCCAGCAGAGCCTCGTATACAAGCTGACCGTTGGTGTTGATCACCTGGAGAGCGGCCGCCTTGATCGGCTCGTCAAGGTCAATATGCAACTGTTCTGCCGGAGCTACAGGGTTGGGGTAGCTCTGGTGCAGGGCCTGATCATATTCCTGTATAGCGATATTGCCTGAACGTGCAGCGGCAGGCCTTACAAAAACGTTACCACCAGCACCTGAATTAATATCAATGGTCATCACCGGGGCTCCATAGCCAGGCTTATAAAAGGCATAGTACGAATCGTAAACACTCATACCCTGGTTGATACCGAAAGCCGCCATCAGGGGAGCCGGAGCCAGGCTGCCACCCAGGAAGAAGCTGTCAATACTGGTACGCTGTACCTTCAGTAATAACACATCCAGGGTCTGGGAAGGGCTGCCATCCGCCAGCGCAATGGTAAGTTTACCATAACCTTTAATCTCACGGGTCTCAATTTGAGTTCTCTTTCCTTCTCCGGGTGTATGGTTCAGAGCAAAGGCCCCCACGGTAAGGGCAAAAGGTGTTATCTCCGTACGGGTTTGAGTCCATTGATCGGGATAGGTCGTAGGAAATTTCATATAATCCGTACGTCCGCCATAAGCCTCGGTTGATGCCGGGAAAAAAAGTGAGTCATTGGCTCCTCCGCTAATAGCGGTAATGGAAAAAGCGGAATCCCTGGTAGTACGTCCCACCGCATACCAGCCATTGGCGTCCATACCATCATAATTCCATCCTTGGGTTTGGAATGCCTGGAAGGAAAAACTACTGGAGATCTTGGAAAAGGCATTGTTGAAAGCCGGGTCCTGTGCGGCATCCAGGTAAGTGTATAGGTAAACATAATTATAGGATAGTGTAGAATAGTCCCAGTTTTGAGCACTTCCTTCAGCGGGAAGGCTTACGGTGGTTTGGGAAGGAGTGTAAGCGCTGTCTACCTGAGCGCTGGCGCGCAAAAAACTGCTTTGGTTGATGGTTACCTGGCCGTGCCCTTCAAAGGCCCAGGTGCTGATGGCCAGAAAAATAAAAATGGATAGTCGTTTTGCTTTCATAAAGTTGATTTTAGTATGACTGCAAAACTGTGGTGAAACGGGAAGAAGCAGGTATCACAATCCTTTCACATTCTATCAATTTTGAAACATGTGGTATAAAATAAAAATCTAAGACCTTGATCAGGAGGTTTTTTGCTGAATGCTACCGGGTGTTTTACCATAATGTTCCCGGAAACACTTTACAAAATAAGCGGTGCTGCTAAAACCCGTTTCCAGGGCTACTTCGGAAACGTTCATGCGGGTATTCTCCAAAAGGTTTAGTGCCCTGCGCAGGCGGGTTTGCTGTATGTATTTCCCTGAAGAGTAACCGGTAAGTGCGTTGAGCTTACGGTTCAGATGCACGCTGCTCATGCCCATATTTTCGGCCAGGGTGCCTACTCCAAACTGGTTATCATCCATATACTTTTCAATACAGCCGTTTATCTTTTCCATAAAGGCCAGATCGGCCGGATTTCCGCCCAGGTCACTAAAGTTGAGGGTGGGGTTTTCCTGGATCTTCCTGCGCAGCTGCACCCGCAATTCAATCAATTTGCGCACGCGCACCTCCAACTCACGGGAATGAAAGGGCTTGAGCAGGTAATCATCAGCTCCGTATTCCAGCCCCTTCAGCTTTTCCTCCTGGCTGGCACGGGCCGTGAGTAATATGACCGGTATGTGGCTGGTACGCTCGTCCTGTTTCAGGAAATGACACACCTCGTAACCATCCTTTTCGGGCATCATTACATCACTGATCACCAGGTCCGGGTGCAGTTCCAATGCTTTTTCAATGCCTTCACGACCGTTAACGGCCTCCTCCAGGCGAAAATGGCCTTGCAGTTGCTGGCGTATGTAATCGCGGATATCGGCATTGTCCTCAATAAGCAATAAAAGTGGGGTGGAGGAAAGGGGGCGTTCCCAGGCCTCCTCTTCGGTTACGGAGGTTTCCGTATCGATAACTGAAGCTTTATACTGTAGTTTTGTACCGCTATCCGGAAGTCCTTCATTGCTTAAGTGGCTGCTACATTTCCGGAAGCTGAGTATAAAAGTAGTGCCTTCATCCTCTGTACTCTCCACCCGGATACTGCCCTGTTGCAACTGCACCAGTTCCTGCACCAGCGCCAGTCCGATACCGGAACCATTCACCTGTCGTAGCGAGGCTTCTTGTACCTGGTAAAAACGATCAAAAATGTGAGCTAACTGATCCTCGGGAATACCGATACCGTTATCACGTACCACTATTTCCACCTGCTCATCATCTTCACTTACGCCTACTGCCACCTCGCCACCGGAATCGGTAAACTTAAAGGCATTGGAAAGTAGGTTATAGAAGATCACCTCGGTCTTTTCACGGTCTATCCACAAGGGTATACTGGTATTACGACTCATAAAATGCAGCCGTATGTTTTTCCGCAGGGCGAGAGATTCAAAGGACATAACAATACCCTTCAGGAACTGTGGGAAATTGAGCTCACTAAGCTGCAGTTGCATCTTACCACTTTCCAGCCGTGCCAGGTCCAGCAGTTGGTTGATGAGATCCAGCAGGCGCTGGGCATTGGTATGGGCGGTGTCCAACAGCTTTTTATCGCTTGCTTCATGGGCCTTTTCACGTAATTGTTCAATAGGCCCTAATAGTAGGGTAAGAGGGGTGCGGAACTCGTGTGATATATTGGCAAAGAAGCGCGATTTCAATTGCTCCAGGTTCTCCATTTTTTGACGGTCCAGCTTAATGGCGTTCACCTGGTCAAATAAACCGTAGAAAACCAAGAGTGCGAACAGTAGAGTACCCGCTTGCACACTGTAACCGGCCGGGAATCCCTGCGGGAAGTAGCCCAATAAATAGATCACGTAGAGGAGTGAAGTAAGGAAAAGCACTGAGAGAGCTACCAACAGATTGCGGGCCTGCCGGCTGTTGCCCCGTGCCAGTAACAAGATCGGGATAAAGGTGAAGATGATCCATACGATCAACACAACGTTGTAGTAGAATGCTACCTGGTAATATTCCTGTAGTATCCATAAGCCCAGGTGGTTGCTTAAAGCAGTAAATACGGTGAGTGCCATATACCAATGGTAGTAGCGTGGGTAATGCTGCCGGATACGGATATAGGCGTTCACAAACAGCCCCACAGAAAGCACCAGTACCGAAAGGGATAGGAAAATAGGTGGTACCGGAAAGGAGTGTCCTCTCAGTAAAAGTGTGTCTATTATACCGGAAACACTAAGGAAGTAAAAAGTGAAGCTTAGCTGTACGCCCGCAAAGTAAATAAAGGTGCGGTCGCGGAAGAGAAGGTAGGTGAACAGGCTCAGTAGACTGAAAAGCAACATCAGACCGGCATAAAAGAATTGTACGGCAAACTTTTCCAGCAGAGCTCCCAGCACATAGCCATCACTCTGTATAAAGAGTTCTCCAAGATGTTCAGGCGATACCGGCTGGCTGAACTGTAATTTGAAATAAGCTGTGATCTCTTCGCCTTCACCTAACTCCAAGGGTATATGATTGGTGGAGGTGATGAGCTTCTTTTGAAAAGGGTCTATAGCTGCACCACTGACTTTAAGGTCCTGCAAGCGTCCGTCCTTCAGGGTGTAGAAAGAAACCGAATCCACCAGGTTACAAAAGCCCAGGTAGAGGTTTTGCACATCCGGGCTTTGGTTGCGCAGGCGTATACGTGCCCATAGTGTTAACGGGAAATTAGTATGGACAGAATCAGGCAAGATCCCAAAAGGTGGAGCTTCCGGACCGATGATCTCTTGCGAAGTGTATTTGCGATGGGAAAGTGCGATCTCCACATGCTCCGAGATAATGACGCGTCCTTCGGGCCCATCCTCCAATATATACAGCGGGATACTATCCGTAATGGCGGCATTTCCCGTTAAGGTAAGCAGGCTGATCAGCCACGTCAGAGCGGACCGCACAAGCAGGTATTGGAGGTTCACGGGGGTGTAAACTAACGTTTGGTTATTGTAGCAAGGCTAAGGTAGGGGAAAAGTTGAAGTGAGATAAGGTTAAAGTTAGCTTTATATCCATAATAAAGACACCGCTTATACCCAGCAGGCAATTTAAGGATCACAGAAAACCAAACTACATAAAAAAAGCCTCCGACCTTAAGGTTGGAGACTCTTTAGCTTTTAAGATTATATATGCTTAAAAAGTAGCTACCCAATCTTTGGTGCCGAGAAGATTACCCACCGCATCATAAAAAGAAAAAGTAATAGTCCAGGGATGGGTAGGGAAATCTACTGGGATATTGTCTTCAAAAAACAAGAGTTCATTATCGCCAGGCATTAGAGGGTTGGGCTTATGCAGGGATATCATATTGGTAATACCATTGCAAGTGCCCATGGCCGTAAAGTTGTCGAAACCTATTTCATAAGGATCCAACTGCACACCTCCAAAAACGGCACGATCTGGTGCAGGTTGCAAAGGTTTCCTGCATTGGAGATTTACTTCTCCACCGCCAGAAACCCGGCAACAGAAATAACCTTTACAATCACATGCTATAGGTTTGTCTACGGTTGATTTGGTATCGCAGGGTTTTATACAAGGATCATCCGGACCTTGGGAATTTCCCCCGCTGTATAAGGTCTTTAGTTCCACGCCAGCTTTGTCAACGGTTTCAGTTGTTTAGAGCATGATAATAGCACGATGCTTCCTATCATTGCGCATAAAGTAAGTTTAAGCCAATTTGTTTTCATGGGTTCTTAATTTATAAGTTTCCCCAAAGGTGGCAGTTTGTCATAGGGTATTTAAGTGCGACTATACCGGTGGGCAGATTTTGCCCATAAGTGGGCATATTAGAGTTATAAGTGGTAAGAAAATGTAATTTGCTTTGGTATGTTTTCCGTCATCTTTGAAAAGAAAAATATGTCAACCAGGAGTAAAATGATGCTTGACCGCTTGGTTAAAGCCAGCACAGAATCTTAATTAATAAAGTTCCATATCAAAAATTATTCAAACTGGTAGTTATCAACATTTTTAAGCATTGCGTCCGTGCTGCAGCCACCCGGCTACTTCTATGGCGCGCTTCACCTGTTTTTCTACCCCGGGTTTTACATCATCCAGTACTTTTCCTGTGCCATCGGTTTGAGTACTGGTACCATACGGGTTTCCGCCCACCTCAAAGGATTCCTGGAAAGTATAACCCGGAGCTACGGGAATAGCACCCCAGTGCATCATAGTTTTGTAGATAGACAGAAGGGTGGTTTCCTGACCTCCGTGTACATTCTGGGCACTGGTCATGGCTGTTACCACCTTATTGGCCAGCTTTCCTTCAAACCACAAACCTCCGGTGGTATCTATAAAGGATTGTACCTGTGAAGGAACAGAACCATAGCGGGTGGGTACGCTGAATATTAATACATCTGCCCATTCCAGGTCGTCTAGTGAGGCCTCCGTTTCCCTTTTATTTTCTTCCGAGTTGTGAAAAGCCTTCCAGGCATCATTACCTTCAATGGCTTGCTGAGGGGCAGTTTCCCTGAACTTCAACCTGCGGACTTCGGTCTCTGCGCTTTGGGCGGCTTCGGTAGCCCATTGGGCCAATTGGTAATTTACTCCGGTGGAGGAGTAGTATAGTATGGCTACTTTCAGTTTTTTCATGATCAATGCTTTTTTTAAATAAAGATTTACGGACGGTATTGTTCAGGTCATCCTGATTCGGGATTGCCAGACCACCGGTTATTACCCCTGAAGCCGCCATGAATAGTCTCGCCTAGAAAAAACCGGGGACAAGCTTAGCTTCCAATTGAAATAGCATTTATTCATAACGCAGGCTTTCCACCGGGTTGCGGGTGGCTGCCCGGTAGGAGCGAAGCGTAACCGTTATCATGGCCACTGTCATGGCAATGAGCCCGGCCAAAGCAAATATCCACCAACTCAGTTCTGTTTTGTAAGCAAAGTTCTCCAGCCAGCGGTGCATGGCATACCAGGCTATGGGAACTGCCACTACAAAGGCAATGGTCACCCAGAGAATGAATTTGCGGTTGAGCATCATTATGATCTCTGAAACCGTAGCACCATTCACTTTACGGATGCCTATTTCCTTTACCCGTCTCTGCATACTGAAGGCAGCAATGGCATAGATCCCCAGGGCCGACAGCAGGATGGAGATGAGCGCAAAAAGTGAAAGCACCTTACTTTGCGCATATTCCGTAGCATACACTTTTTGATACGCATCGGTAATGTAGCTGTACTCCAAAGGAAACTCAGGGTTGATGGTGTTCCAACTTTTATTGATCGCTGCAAGGGCTTCACTTCTGCGTTCAGGATCGATCTGTATAAGGAAGTTATAGTTGAACATTTTACGGGGAGCGATAACCATGGGCCTTTCCTGGTTGTGCAGGTTGGTATAATGAAAATCAGGGACTACGCCTACTACGGTGCCTTCCGGGAAGAGAAATGGAAGTTGAAAATGCAGGCGAAAACTACGACCGATGGCATCCTGAGGATCGTCAATACCGAGCATTTTCAGAGCACTTTCATTGAGAATGTATTTCTCGCGGTAATCGCGGATCTTTTCATAAAGTTCATCCGCTCTTTCCTGGCTGCCATTTTCATCTTGTAGAAGCATACTTAGCTCCACAGCATTACTTTCCCATTCCTGGCCAGGTGTATAGCCCAGATTTACGGTACCTGCCAGCGGTTTTATACCCATAGCCGTAAAAAAGTTGGAATCGGTGGTAAGGATGTAGAGCGTTCGGCTTTCGTCCGGTTCAATTCCTTCCATTTCAAACTGGAAATTATCCAGCACATCACCGCCCGGTTCTTCCATGGCCCCGGTCATGCTTACAATAGAAGGATCATTGAGTAACTCGCCCTTAAAGCGATCGTAACGCTGAACCACTGTCCATGGGTTTCTTTCAATTACTACGATGTTGGCATTGGTGGCTTGCGGGTGCTGGTCATTCAGGAACTTGATCTGGCGCTGCAGCACTATGGTGCCGGTAATGGCAATTACCGCCAGCGTAAACTGCAACACCAAGGGGAAGGTGTACAGCCCGGCTGATGAGCGCGAAACCCGGGTATCGGACACTATACGTGAAGAAAGCAAAGGATACACGGAGAGAAAGGCTATACACAGTATAAAAACCAAGGAGATGAGAATAACCGCCAGGTAGGATGAAAAGGGGTCGGTATGCAAGTAGGCGCTTAGCTTATGAGACAGGAAGAGGCCTAAAAGTATAGCAGTAAGCGAGATGACCAATGACTCTGTGGCAATTTCGCGCGCTATACGATTCCTGGTAGCCCCGTTGATCATTTTGATCTTGATGGATTTGGTATCTGCAATAAACTGTACCCGGCTAAGGTTCAGGAAATTGATCAAGGCAATAAAGAGAATGATCACCGCTCCGCTTACCAATAGTATCAGAGAGCGTATGTCGCCATTGGATTCTATTTCACGGGTTTTATGGCTGTACAGGTGAATGTCTGTAAGTTTCTGAAAATGTATTTGCTTGGGTATCTGTCCTTCTTCCAGTTCTTCATCCCACTTTTGCTGTATAGAGCTTCGTAACGCTTCCATATCCGTACCTTCTTTCACGAGGTAATACGTATATCCCCAAGAGGAGTTAAGTTCCATATCGGGTATGGTGGTAAGCACCTCGGCATGAAAGTGAGAACTTGCCGGAAAATCTTCCATAACGCCAACTATGGTATAGGCAACGGCACTGTCTTGTTGCTGATGGGTTATTTCCAGTTGTTTGCCCAGCACATCCAGGTTCCCAAAATATTTAAGCGCCAAACTACGGCTAAGCACAGCTTCATTGGGTTTGTGGAGTACTTCATCTGTCTTGCCACTGAGTAACTTAAAATCATACATATCAAAAAAGGAACTGTCTGCTTTAAAAAGGTGGTCGGAATAGAAACGTTGTTCCCCAATCTGCACGATACCTTTTTTAAACGGCACCATGCGCACCAAACCTTCAATGGCGGGGTATTCTTCCGGTAATTGCGGGATCCACTCACCCCACACCCGGGCGGGGTGCATAATACTGGATCCGTGGGTGCTGGTGGTAACGCGGTAAATACGATCAGCCTTACGGTGAAACCGGTCGTAGCTCAGCTCTTTGGCGGTGAAGGAAAATACGAGTACTACACAGGCGTAGGCCAGCGCCAGTCCGCCCATATTGATAAGTACCCATTGCCAGTTACGGTTTAATTTACGGATGAGTTTCATAGGGGATAGCTTAGGGTTAAAATAATTCAGGAGAGTCTTCCAGTTTTCTTTTCTCTTCTTCGGTGATCACCCGTCCGTCAAACAAGTTGATGAGGCGGTGTGCAAAACCCGCATCGTAATCGGAGTGCGTAACCATTACAATGGTAGTGCCGGCACGGTTAAGTTCCAGTAAGAGTTTCATGACCTCCATACCGTGGCGCGAGTCAAGGTTACCGGTGGGTTCATCCGCCAAAAGCAATTTGGGGTTGGCCACCACGGCCCGGCAAAGAGCAACCCGTTGTTGCTGACCTCCGGAAAGCTGTTGGGGGAAGTGTTTCCTGCGGTGACCGATCTTCATCCGTTCCAGTACTTCCTCTATCCTGGTCTTTCTTTCAGAAGCGCTGATGCCCAAATATTTGAGCGGCACTTCAATATTCTCGTATACGTTCAGTTCATCAATGAGGTTAAAACTCTGGAATACAAAGCCGATGTTGCCCTTGCGAAGCGCTGTGCGCTGCCGTTCACGGAGGCCGGATACTTCCTGTCCGTCAAACTGATACGAGCCGGAACTGGGATTGTCCAGCAGGCCGATAATGTTTAGCAGGGTAGATTTACCGCAGCCCGAAGGACCCATGATAGCGGTGAATTCTCCTTTCTTAACGCTGAGGTTTACTTCATTGAGGGCCAGGGTTTCAACTTCCTCCGTGCGGAAGGTCCTGGATAGTTTTTGTATGTGGATCATATTTTCCATAAATGTTCAAGAGTTCTATACGTTATTTGAGCAGTAGTTTTTCATTGTTCCCAAAAAGGTCATAGCCTGAGATAACCACCTGGTCACCATCTTTCAGCCCTTCCAGAACCTCGTAATACTTCGGGTTTTGCCGGCCAATGCGGATAGGGTGCTTCAAAGCTTTGGTACCATCCTCATTTAGCAGGTAAACCCATTGCCCACCGGTAGACTGGAAAAAGCCGCCACGCCTTAAGAGGGTAGCTTCCTGAGTGTCTCCCAACTGCAGGCTGATATTGTGGGTTTGTCCGCTACGAATATTGTCCGGAACGGAGTCTTTAAATACCAGGTCTACCAGGAATTGCCCTTCACTTACTTCAGGATATACTTTTTGTATAGTAAGTTGATATACAGTTTCCTGTCTTTCCATGCGGGCGGAAAGACCTTCTTCCACACGGTCAATATAATGTTCATCAATACTGGCCTGCAACTTATAATCGTCCAGTACATTTACCTGCCCAAGACGCTGGCCGGGATTAACGGACTGACCCGGAACTGCGTTGAGAGACGCCAACTGGCCATTTACAGGAGCGCGTACTATAAGATGATCCTGCCTTTGGTAGATCAGGGCCAGGTTGCGTTCCATGCTTTCCAGGTTTTGCCGGATCTTTTGTAGCTGGTTCTTACGGAACACCGCATCCTGCTCCTGCCTTTCCAGGCTCAGTATTTTCAACTTTTCCGCCAACTGATAGGCCTCTTCGGACTCCAGGAATTCATTATCGGAGATCAGTTGGTCTTCATGAAAGATCGTATCCTGCTCATATTTACGCCTCATTTGCTTCAGGTCGTATTCAAGGCGCAGTAAATCCCGCTGCAGGGAAAGTTTTTGCTGTTCCATGCTGATCTGTGTTTCCCGCAGGAAATTAGCTTTCTCCGCCAATTGTGCCTCGCTGTTCAGTATGTTCAGGCTGAGATTAAGGTTGCTCAGTACCAGCAGGGTATCTCCCTGCTTTACCATGGCACCTTCTTCGGCAACAATATTTTCCACAATACCCCCTTCCACGGCATCCAGGTAAGCCATGTAGGAAGGTTCCACCCGCGCCCGTACATTAATGTAATCCTGGAAGGGAGCGTGCGTGACTTCTGCTATGGTAAGCCGGTCTTTATCCACCTTATACACAGAAGAGGTATCCACTAGGAGGGCCGCACAAATGACAATAATGATGAAAGCCCCGAGAATGATCCATCCCAGGTGTTTTTTGGAAACAGGGTATTTATTGCTGATCTGGCGGTCCATGATTTACCCCATGTCAAGCCAGGTGCCATAATCACAAATCATTCATAATCATAATTTTAGCCATAATGGAATTAATTAAAAAGTAAAAAATATAGACAGTCCGCTGTCTAATTTTTATACACTTTACAAAGCACCTGTTGCTTTGAGTATTTTTGGAACATCACATGAAAGCCGGCAGGATACTTATAGTAGATGATAATAAAAGCGCCCTGAGCGCTTTGAACCTCCTTTTACAGTACGAGTTTGGGGAAGTAGTATGCCTTTCCAACCCCAACCTCATAAAGGGAGAGCTTGAAAAGCAGGATTTTGACGTAGCTCTGCTGGATATGAACTTTTCAGCTGGCCTCAACACCGGTAACGAGGGTTTGTACTGGCTGGGCGAAATGAAAAAGGTCAGCCCGGAGGTGGAAGTGGTGATGATCACGGCCTATGGCGATGTGGAACTGGCGGTAAAGGCTTTAAAACTGGGTGCGGTGGACTTTGTACTGAAACCCTGGGACAATGAAAAGCTGGTGGCTACGCTTAAATCGGCATTAAAACTTCGCCAGTCGCACCAGAAAGTGGCACAGCTGAAGAACCGTGAATCATTTCTTAAAGGTGAATTAAATAAGGGCCGGCAATTGATAGCGGGATCTGCCGTAATGCGTAAGGTGATGCGGATGGTGGAGAAGGTAGCCACCACTGATGCCAATGTGCTGATAAGTGGTGAAAACGGGACGGGTAAAGAAGTGATAGCCCAACAGATCCACAGTCTTTCCAAAAGAAAGAATGAGCTGCTGATGAACGTGGATATGGGGGCCATACCCGAAAGTCTCTTTGAAAGTGAACTTTTTGGTTATCATAAAGGAGCCTTTACCGATGCCAAAGAGGATAAGGTGGGTAAGTTCCAGCTGGCCGACAAAGGAACACTCTTCCTGGATGAGATAGGTAATGTACCTATGCACCTGCAATCCAAATTGTTGGTGGCCCTGGAAAGTCGCACGGTTTTTCCGCTGGGTTCGCACAAAGCCGTACCGGTAGATATACGTCTGGTAGCCGCTACCAATGCAGACCTCGAAAAAATGGTACAGGAAGGAAGTTTTCGCCAGGACCTGCTATATCGCATCAATACCATTAAAATTGAGCTGCCTCCGCTCAGGGAGCGGGGCGAGGATATCGAATTGCTGGCTGGACACTTCCTGAGGGTTTACCAGGAAAAATACCATAAGCCCGGGCTTAGATTGGGGAGCCAGGCCATCCGGAAACTGGGCAATTATCACTGGCCGGGTAACGTGAGAGAACTGCAACATACCCTGGAAAAGGCGGTAATACTGGCCGAAGGACAGGTGTTGATGCCTGCTGATTTCGACCTGCAAGCCGTTAATCATCATCCAGGTCGGGAACTCCCTTCCCTTTCAGAAATGGAAAAGGACCTGATCATAAACGCTATGGATCGTTATGAGGGCAACCTTTCCTTAATAGCTGAAAAACTGGGAATTACCCGCCAGACCTTATACAATAAGATCAAGCGCTATGAGCTCTGAGTATACCCGTTTTGGTGTAATAGGGAGATTGGCGCTTTTTACCCTTTTGATTGTGGCTGCCTCTTTTTTGGTATTTCTGTGCGAATGGGGTTATGCAGTAATTTCCCTGTTAGCCATACTTATCAGCGGGTGGAATTTGCTTTATTATATGCAGAGTACGCACCGCAAGCTGCACTTCTTCTTTGAGGCCGTTAAAAGTGAAGACGGGAGCCTGCATTTCCCGGAAAACGTAAGCGATAAGAATTTACGCGGATTGCACGAGAACCTGAACCGTATCAACCAGCTGATTACGGAGATCAGGATCCGGCAGGCACATAGCGAGCGTTTTTTCCTCGAATTCATGAAACGTTCAGCCAGTGGCTTAATAGCCATTGATGACCAAGGTTTTGTAGAGATCGTGAACGATGCCGCCCTGAAATTAACCGGCTTGCCCAACCTTACCCATATGGACCGCTTAAAACAGCATAATCCTGTGCTGTATAAACTTATGGAAGGCTTGAAGCCCGGACAGGGAGAAAGCATCAAAATTCCGGACGGCAAGGAGCTGAAGCAGGTTGCCGTTCAAGTAGCTGTAATACGGTTTTCCGAAAAGAAGTACCGCATTTTTTCATTGTACGACATCAAGGCCGAACTAGAGGAAAATGAACTGGAGACCTGGCAAAAACTTATCCGTATCATGACCCACGAGATCATGAACTCTATAGCGCCCATTACATCCCTGAGCCAAACACTCAGCGGCTTTTATGTGAAAAAAGGAGAAACGGTGAAGGCGGGAGAGCTACAACAAAAGGAAATTGACAATACCGTGCAGGGGCTGAATGTAATAGGAGAGAGAGCAGAAGGCCTGCGCAGCTTTGTAGACAATTACCGTAAACTAACGCGGGTGCCTCAACCGGAATTTAAGCCTATAAACATGGATCATTGGCTGGAATCTATTCGACTGCTGTTTAAAAGCCAGGAAAAAGCGGAGCAGGTACAGCTGGAAGTGGTCAACACCCATCCCTCCAAAGAATTCCCGGGCGATGAAAAATTACTGACGCACGTTATTCTCAACTTGTTGAACAATGCCACCGAAGCTTTGGAGGGTACTGCCAACAAGCATATCCGCATCACGGCAGAAACCGGGAAGTCGGGTTCCTTACGGCTTAAGGTCCGGGATAATGGTAAAGGATTTAACGAAGAGGAACGCGACAAGATCTTCTTGCCGTTTTATACCACCCGGGAGCAGGGTTCGGGTATTGGGCTGAGCCTGTCACGGCAGATTATGCGCCTGCATAAAGGAAGCATCTCTGCCAGCTCCGTAAAGGGGGAGTGGGCCGAGTTTGTGCTGGATTTTTAATGCGTCAAATATCTCAAAGGAGTCCTTCCGGGGAATAAGCAAGCACCGCTATTTGATCTCGATTTGTCCCTGAGCCTTAAAAGGGTCTCATCCTTTTTTTTAGGCTTGTATATGTATCAGTTCTAAAAATTGGAGATGAAGCGTTTGAGATTTTTAAACGCGTATAATGCACGTTATTGAAGGTCTACTTGTCTGAAAATAATGTGGTTAAGCTTAGATTTTCATGTCGACTTTACTTATTTTTTGCACTGATTAATCTAATACGTCTAACATGAGAATTTTGAAAACTACCTCTGTACTGGCCTTGCTAATGGCTTTGTTGGTACTTGTGAGCTGCTCTAAAGAAGAGCGCAGCAATCACACTCCCGGTCAGCCAGACCAGGCTGATGTTTCCCTGCAACTGGCCAAAAAGGTGGCCCGTAACTTTGCCCATGATCAGGCTTTTCTGCATCATCCGGATCCCAAGGCTCTTAACCGGGCTGATTTTCGGTCGTCCCGGGGTTTTGATTCTGAAAAAGAAGTAAAGGAAACCACTACTATTTTCGGATCGGATGGTTTGGCAGCCTTTTATGTGATCCAGATGCAACCGGAAGGTTTTGTAGTGGTTTCTGCCACGCGCAGAGAAGTGCCTATCCTGGCTTTTTCGGAAACGGGTTATTTTAATACAAACCCACAGTTTATTCAATCCTGTGGTTTATACGACTGGATAGAGGATCACAAGGCACGAGCTGTAGAGTTGCGTCAGTCACAAAAGAAATCCATACCCGGAGAAATTGAAAAGCAGTGGTCCTACGCTGCCCCTCCTGAGGATGAAGAGATCATAATATCCGGTGGTACCGTTCAGGAACAAAAAGGTCCGCTAATGGCTACTACCTGGGGGCAGGGTGTAGGTTACAACAATCTTGTAAATGATGGTAACCTCAATTGTAGCGGTTATAGCAACGGCAATGCACCGGCCGGGTGTGTGGCTACAGCCACAGCTCAGGTAATGCGTTACTGGGCCTATCCCACCAATGCTTACAGCTGGAGTAGTATGCCCAACGGTTCCGGAAGCAATGAAACATCCAAACTGATGCGGGATATTGGTAATTACGTAGGAATGAGCTATAGCTGTACTGGTTCTGGGGCTCAAACGGGGAATGCCCGTAATGTGCTGGTAAACAACTACGGTTATGCGAGTACTGCCACTTATGTAGGTTACAATGCAAGTACGGTAGTATCACAGCTCAATTATTTCTCCCGTCCTGTTATTCTCCGGGGACGCACTCCGGATAATTCCTCCGGCCATGCCTGGGTTTGTGACGGGTATAAGCGTAATAAGTACATTTCCATTCACAATCCCGGAACACGCTATGAATATGAGACCTATACGTATTCTCCCACCTATTTCTGGATGAACTGGGGTTGGTCTGGTATCAGTAATGCCTGGTACCACTACAATGATTTCACACCCGGTTCAAGCGATTATAACCGCGACCGGAAAATGATCATTAACATTCATCCATAAATCGGATTTTACGTTAAAGTAAATATAGCCGGCCGGGAATACCTGGCCGGTTTCCTCTTTTAAAGTAGCCTGAAGAAACTCCCGCAAAGGGACGGTGAGTTTGTATAAAAGGGTAGACCACATGAATGGACCATTGATACGCTCACGGCATTCCCGGCCTGCGAAATGTATAAACTTCTGTTGCCACATTGTGTAAACACACTTAGGCTTATCCAAAAAAGCCCATCCGGGGAGGATGGGCTCACTATCAGAGTATATGGGCAAAAACCACTATTCCTTGATCAGCTTTACATTGAAAACCTGGCCTTCTTGCTCAATGGAAACCTGGTAAAATCCTTTACTGAGATCACGGATATCAATCCTGTCACCTGTATTATTGACTTCTTTTACCACTTTTCCGGAAAGATTAGTAATGATCACCCGGCCATTATGAAGTCCATTAATGAATAAAGTACCTTTACTTGGATTTGGATAAATGGAAAGATCCATACCGGCTGTCTCATTGAGTCCTACAAAACCTTCTGGCAAGGCAATTAAATTACCCCCGGTAGCTAAAGCAGCAAATAAGCCAAAAGCAGGGCCATTGCCATTTACGGAAGGATCCAGGAAACCAGATGCTAATACCGTAATAGCCGAATCTTCAAGTGCCAGGGTTTGAAGAGGTGCCAGATAACTGGCTACTACACTGGTGCCGGATGCATCCCGTACCTCCACAATGTAATCGTTGTTGGGCAACTCAAGGTAACCATCAAAATCGGAGTACATCAGGTCGTCAGAGGCCGTGGCCATTAATACACTACTTTCATAAATATCCACCGTAGGAGCATCGGTAGCACCATGATATACCAAAACATCGGTATTGCCAGCCGTGGCCGCCTGCTCACGAGCCATGGGGAATACATCCAGTTCAAATGGTGGGTTTACTGAATAGGTAGTAGAACTCAAACCAGTGATACCAGCAGCCACAACCACATAAGTTTCACCGGAGGTGAGTGCAGTACTGAGATTGTAAATAGAATTAGCCACACTAGTACTGGTTTTGGGCGCCACATCAATATCAATGGTTACTCCTGCAGGAGCATCAATAAAGGGGGTAGCAGTCCGGAAGGCAAAATTGTCCAGCAATAGGTTACCATTGAGGTATACATCCACACTATCCGCAATATCATCCGCGCAGTTGTGGATAACCTGCAGGCGGGCAGTAGAATTGGGCAGGGCAATTAAATTGCCACCGGCAGGCAAAGCGGCATACAACCCAAAGGCAGGACCATTGCCATTTGCTGAAGGATCCAGAAAACCCGATGCCAACACAGTTAAGGCCGAGTCCTGAAGGCCCAGAGCTTGCAGAGGAGCTTCGTAGCTGGCCACTACGGTAGTTCCGCTGGCATCTCTCACTTCTACCGTGTAATCGTTAGCAGGTAGTTCAAGGTAACCATCAAAATCGGAGTACATAAGGTCATCCGAAGCCGTGGCATTTAAAACCCTGCTCTCGTAAACATCTACTGTAGGAGCATCGGTAGCACCATGGTATACCAGCACATCGGTATTACCAGCTGTGGCCGCCTGCTCACGAGCCATGGGGAACACATCCAACTCAAAAGCAGGGGTGTTGGAATAGGTGGTACTGCTTAAACCCGTAATACCGGCTGCCACGATTACGTAGGTTTCGCCCGATACCAGGGTGGTGTTCAAATTGTAAATGGAATTAGCCACACTGGTACTGGTTTTAGGAGCCACATCAATATCAATGGGTACACCGGCAGGAGCATCAATAAAAGATGTGGCGGTTCTAAAGGCAAAATTGTCTAATAACAGATTACCATTCAAATACACATCCACACTATCGGCAATATCATCCGCGCAGTTGTGGATAACCTGAACGCGGGCCGTTTGAGCTTGTGTAACTAAGATCCCTCCCATTAAGCATAAGGCAAGGAAAATTTTCTTGGGGTAATTTTCGAACATATTCATTTCTAATTGTATTTAGGTATTTGATAAGTAGATTGAAGTAGTCCGTAAAACGCTTCCTGCCCCACAAAAAAAATTTTGGATCACAACCAACTCATACAAGAAATTAAGGATGGTAATCAGGAAAGTTTCCGCCAGATCTACAACCGCTACGCCCCTTTATTTAAGGGTATTGCCTACCGCTACGTAGGTTGCCCGCATGCCAGCAATGACGTACTCCAGGAGACTTTTGTGAAAATCTATAAAAACCTAAACAGCTATTCTTTTAAGGGAAGTTTTGAGGGGTGGATGAAGCGAATTCTCATAAATTGCTGTCTTGAATACATAAACAAGCGAAAAAAAATAATTTTTGAGCCGGATAGTGTTTTGGCCGATAAAAGTGTTTCCAACTGGGAATTACCCATTGACGAGATGAGTGCACAAGAAATTGTGGAATTGATCCATAAGCTTCCTGATGGTTATCGCATGGTTTTTAACCTTAGCGTACTGGAAGGCTATTCGCATAAAGAGATCGGGGAGCAGTTGGGTATTTCCGAAAGCGCTTCACGCAGCCAACTTACCAAGGCTAAACAAAAATTGAGAGAATTGCTCAAAACTATACACATATATAGTGCGGCCCGATGAAAGAGGAGGACGGGAAAAATACAACTGAAGATGTGCTGAAGCAAAAACTGGAAGGTTTTAAGCTTCCGGTAGAGGAGTCCGTTTTTGAAGCCATACAATCAGAGATCAATCTTGCGTCCTTACCTGCTAAAAGGAAAAACAGAATAGCAGGTTGGCTTCTGCTGGCTTTACTTTGTACCCTTGGGATAACCCTGGTTTGGGTGTTCTATCCTTTAAAAAACCAATCCGCTCCGCAACTACAGCCTGTGGATAGTGTAATGGAGAGTCCCGATTTACCAGCTGACACCAAAGCCGGCAACAAAGATTCAGAGGGCTCCGGGAAAGTTTCAGGTGTGGAGTCTTTACCTGAAACTATTACGGAGAAATCCATTTCAACAGGAGCCGTTTCCTCTCTCAAAACCCAGGCATTGCCGGTATCGGATACCAAAACAAGTTCCGGTTCTGAGAAAGTCTCTTCTGTAAGCCTGGCTTCTGCCGTTTCTGAGCCGGATACTAAGGTTACCATCCAATATGAGCGGGAGCGGGTACAAGCTGAAAAGCAAAAAGGGGAAATACCTGATAATTCCTCCTTCATACCTCCGGGTATCCAGGGAGCAGGAACCAACCCGGATGTGAAAGAAACGAGTACTGCTTTTCAGCCTGTGGACCCGGAAGAGAGGGGTGTTGATATAGGAAGGACAACTTCTTCCGAAGCGGCTCTCCCCAATGACACTTCCCTTGTAGTAAATGAAAAAGGCTCATTGTTGTCATTGGAACAATAAACCTTTTCCGCTAAGCGGTTTACCCTCATGGCACAGGGCGGTGTCGGAGCTTCGTACCGTATCCTGCACATTAAGCCGGATGAAGATCTTCAGACCCATAAAAACAAACACGAGCGCTCGGGTTTAACTTTTAATTATTCTATAGGTGTACGCTATCGCCTCAATCCCAAGATATATATTGCTACAGGCCTTGGTTATGCTTCCTTTTCAGAGCGCTATGCTTTCCACCATGACGTTATCAATCACACCACGGTTAACACCTATGATTATCTGCAGGTACCGGTTATAGTAGGACTACGGATATGGCATTCTAAAAATATAGCGCTGCATGGGCAGTTGGGTGTGGTTTGGAACTCTTTAACGGCTGCGCAGTCTTCATGGGTAGATCCTGATAATTTAACGGCCGTAAGCCATAGTAACCATGGTTCTCAAAGCCCTTTCCAGGGCAATACTTTTGAAGGTATAGGAGGCTTTGACCTTTCCTATGCCATTAATGACCGGTGGAAGATCCACCTTATGCCCCAGGCCAGTATTTTTCTGAATTCAGTTTACCTGAATTCAACACAATTGGAGCAAAGACCTTATGCAGGTACCCTCAATCTGGGTATTTCCCGCCAATTTTAACACCTGTAGTGTTAACATTTACGGTGTAAAAGCAAAAAAGCCATCGCAATATTCTTACGATGGCCTTTGATCCCGTACAAAAGGATTTTTTATTGGATGATCAGTTTTTGACGATACACACCTTCGCTGGTCTCTAACTGAAGAATGTAGAGCCCCGAGGCTATATCCTGGAGCTTAAGCTGGGCTTCATAGCTTGTTAAAACGTGTTCTCCCCTGGTATTGTATAGGCTTACCGACTCCAGTGTTCCGCTGGTGGTTTCAATATTCACGAAATCCACAGCTGGCTGAGGATATACGGCTAAACCCGTGGCCACTTCGTTGCGGTTGGCCAGGGGAGTGGTAAGGTCCCAAACCTGAACCGAACCCGGTTTTACCGTATCGTTAGGAATACCGTATCGGTATGTACCTACGGCCAGGATAGTTCCATCTGCGGAAAGGCTGGCTGCAGAACCGCAGGCATCATTGGCCTGGGCACCGTCAATATCCGCACCTACCTGAATCCAGTCTGTTCCAAAAAAAGAGTATACTCTTACGTGGCCCGAGCTTTGGCCATTTCCATCATTTCCTACTGCACCAATAGCCACAATATTACCGTTGGCAGAAAGGCTGGTGGACCATCCCGAAAAATCGCCAGCGGCCTCTCCGTTAAGATCGCTTCCCTTTTGCGTCCATGTATTATTACTATAGGTAAACAGACGTATTTGCCCTGCCCCGGCACCTGCACTTCGTCCGGCAATCATGACCACGGAGCCATCATCGGAGAGTTCCACACTTTCTCCAGACCAATCCCCTGCATTTTGACCGTAAATATCTGCTCCCTGCTGGGTCCAGCTACCGTTGGTGTACTTAAACACACGGGCTAAACCCGCAAAAGAACCCATGGTGCCATTGGCAGGAGACCCAACGGCTACTGTAGAACCGTCAGCCGAAATAGCCACACTTTCACCGGTATTGTTATTACTGCCTTTGCCTTGTATGTCAGCTCCTACTTGTGCCCACTCACCATTGGTAAACTGGTATACGCGGGCGTGACCCGAATTAGAGGCATTTCCATCGTTATAGGGACCACCTACCACCAGGTGCGTGCCATCGTCCGAAAGAGCCACATCGGTTCCAAAGGCGTCATTGGCCGCCATACCGTTGAGGGTGCTGCCTTTTTGTATCCAGTTGTTATTGCTATACTCAAATACCCGTACTTGTCCGGTATTGTTACCACCTACATCACTAAATGGAGTGGCTACCGCCAGTATATTACCATCCCCGGAAATACTCATTGAAGTACCAAAACGGTCACCGGCCACCAAGCCATTGATATCATTACCCATAGCCGTCCAGGTACCACCCATATTGGTGTATACCCGTACCATACCGGCATCGGCACCTGCGCCATCATGATAAGAAGAGCCAATGGCCAGGATACTACCATCATTGGATAGTGCACAACTCTGGCCCATACGGTCGTCATCATTATCACCAATAATCATTTGGCCAACCGGGTTCTGAGCCATAGCGGCCAGAGGGAAAGCCACACATAGTACTAATTTTTTCATGTTTGTTTTGATGTGTTAAAATTTAGGAGGCTGAAATTAGTGGCATAGCCCGGTACCTGACGCTTGTATTTAGCTATCGCACGGAAAATGTGTTATACGCAGTCATTTTTAAAGGTGCCGGCTTTGTTTTAGAAGGTTTTTAACCAGCAAGGGCTTTGTTTTAGTGATTTTGAAATGCGATGATAAATCGAGGCTACTTAGCAATCGTAATGGAATGCTGCCACCTAAGGCGGTTCCCGGTTACTTTAAAGCCTGGCGGGTAGTACTGCAAAGTGAGATCCGGGAGCAGGGGAGTGTAGCAGAACCCTATGCAGCAAAAAAAAACGGGCACCTATAAGACGCCCGTTCCGTTTTGATTCAAATACTATTTTTTAATGGCCAACGATAGCGTAGGCTGTCCATTGCTGGTTGCTGTTGGGGTGAGTGCTTCTGGCACGTACCTTACAATAATAATGTTCAAGCTTGTTAACACTACTATAGTAAGTCTTCTTAAAATAACCGAAACTTTGGTTTCCTTGTGCTACGTGGGATTTGGAGCTGGACTTTGATTTACATCTTTTTTGGTACCAGTAAGGGTTTACGTGGTTTTGTTTGGTCCAGTTTATACCTGCGTTTGTAGGGGTGAAGGTTCTGGACTCTGAGTACAAGCGGCCATACACACCAAAGTTCTGGTACCTTGACAGAACGCCAATATGGATGGTAGAATACGAAGGAGCACCAGCATTACCAATGTTGTACAGATATTTGGTAGAGATTTTTCCTGGCGCGGCAGGACAGCCTCTCTTGAAAATACCCTGAAAATCTGCCTCATCCCAAACGTAGCCACTGGCGTCAAGATAGGCAATGACATCATTCAGATCATGCTCAAAGGAGATCTTCTTGTTTTGCGGATGACTGGTGGTTTGATTTACCAGCTCATCATACGCGCTGGGGGTATCATCTTCCCGCACATACATCAAAGCATCCTCCGTATTAACCAGGATAAAATACCCTCCGATCTTCACTACACGGTCTTGGTTGGTAATGTTATAGATCAGCTCATTCCGATCTGATTCAGCTGCCACCAGATCATCACCGGTAAGGCTGCCCATGTAATCTGGTGTAAAGAAAAAGGAAGAATAGGTCACATAATTGGCGGTGGCATTCAGCTCCGCAATCATTAGTTCTTCCAGGGAGTCAAGGCGTATAGTATCTTCAAGGAAGGCATTTAAATTGTCCAGTGAAGAGATTATACAAACCCCGTTTGCTACCGTGTAAAATTGACTGGCAGCTTTTCGGGAATCGTTGTTGGCCTGGTTAGGTGGATTCTGCAGAAGCGCGTCTTCCTTATTACAGGCGGTGTGCAAGACGGTCATTAGGAACAGACCGATGATCAGATTTTTTTTCATAAGAGTAAAGTTTTAATTAATTTATTATGAAAATAGTGGCCCTGAGCGGGTGCTGAAATAACTATTTGAGGAACGAGACAAGCATAGGAATAAAGAGGTCATCTGGGTTTACAAACGGGCTTTGTGTCGTATCGGCATTCTTACAAAAACCAGGGCTTAAGGCAGAAAAGCAGGATGTTTACCGGAGAGCAGCGCAGACATAGTATTAATTATAGTTGAAAAACGGACAGGGCGTTAGGCGCAGCCCTTAACATAATATCTGTCGATATAAGGCTTTACAGCCATTATATCTGATATTATATTAAATCCCGAGGTTTCGGGATTACGGGCTTTGCTGTAAGTTTTTCATATAATTAATATTATGTAAAATAAATGTTTTAAAAAGAAACGGGTGTTCTGCACCCGCTCCTTCATTGTATCCTTTTTATTCCTGCAGAGCCTTGGCTTTATCGTACATCTTTAACGCACGGTATACCTGCGTTAAAGCCAGTGTTACCTGCTCATCACTTGGATTAAACTTATGGGCTCTCTCGAGGTATGGCAAAGCTTTTTCAAAAATAGATTTCTGCCTTTTCTCCAATTCCTTGTATTTGGCATTGGCGCTTAGCGGTAAAGCGTTCATTTCCTTACCAATGGCATTGGCCTGGTCAATAAAAATGATACTGCTCATATACAGCGCATCACTGTAGGTTGAGTCGATACTCAGCGCTGTTTGATAGGCTTCCAGGGCTTTGTCGTATTCCTTCATTTCATTTTGAAGGATCACCCCTTTATTATAATGCATGATCACATTGTCAGGATCCTGGGCAATCGCCTCATCCAGGTTTACCATAGCTTTATCATATTGCTTGTTGGCAAAGAACTTTTGCAGTTCCTGCAATAAAAGCTGCTGGTTTTCAGGGAATTTCTTGCGTCCTTCGGTCACATACTGTTCGTACATGGCGGTATCGCCAGCTCTCAGGTAAAGTCCTGTAACGGTAAGGTAAATATCGGCCCTCACATCCCCTTCTATCACGGGATTGCTGTAGCCTCCGGATTTTACGGCAAATTCCATTTGCTTTTTACCGGGAAACTCCACCACCTGGCCGGACTCGGCATCGGTAGCCTTATAGGTTTGGCCACGGTAGCCCATATCAATAAGCTGTTTGTTCAGTTCAATAGCCTTGTCGTACATCTTGGCGTTTTGCGCCATAATAGCCGCATTGTACACCATCGCGGTATCGGTTTGGGAAAGTGGCGGCTGGCGCTTCATTTCGTAGGTATACAGGAAATCTTCATAAGCACCTTGAAAATCTTCATTGGTGCTTTTATTTATACCACGCTGGGCATAAGCATTGGCTACGTAAGGTATCTGCTGTTTGGCATCATCCGTATAGCGCTCCTTGCCTATCTCTTTTTCATAATCGATCAGTTGACGAAAACCTTCAGCTGCTTTATCCAAAGCTTGAGGGTCCAGACCTTTAATAGCTGGATCCTCGCTATTGTATACCCTGAAGTTGATCAGGCCTTTGTGGTAGTAGAATTTACTGAGGTTCTTGGAGCTGATCTCACTTTTAGGTTTGGTGGATATGATCTGCTGGGCTTCATCAATATACTTTTTGGCCTCTGCAATGTCATTATTACGCTCCACGGCAATCACCGCGCTGGAAATTACCGGTCCCTCCTGGGCCATCATCTGAAGACCGGCCAATATCAAAAACGTTAAAGTCAATCTCTTCATAAATGTGTTTTTGGTTTCATTAATGCTCTTTCGCAAAACTAATATTATTCTCTAAAGTTTGGCCAATTATCATACCAAAGCCTTTATCTTAGTCTCCTTTACAGACTAAACCTTTTAGAAGGGTGGCCTGTTCTTTTTTATACTAATCTGAAAATTGAAACTTATGAAATGGGACATTCAAACCGTGGGTTTTCACGCGGATGACACACTGACCGAATACGCTAAAGAGAAAATTTCCGGTCTTACCAAGTATTTTGAAAATATTGTAGGTGCAGAGGTATACCTGAAGCTCGACTACAATGACAAACGTGAAAACAAGGTGGCTGAGATCAAGCTCAACATTCCGGGAAATGATATTTATGCAGATACCCGCTCGGACAAGTTTGAGACCGCTATCAATCAATCCTGTGAAAAGCTTAAAGCGCAGATCAGTAAGCTCAAAACCAAAATGAGTACACACTAAGATTTACCGGTTTTCCGGAATAAGCATATCAAGCGGGTAGCCTCCGGGTTGTCCGCTTTTTTTTATTTCTCTTTTTCAGGCGTATAAGCGTTCAGGATATTCCGGATATCGGGTTTAAAGTATTGGTCGCTTTTCAATATTTTGCCGTCTTCACGGTAAATAGGGTTACCTGCTGCGTCCAGCTTGCTCATATTGCTGCGCTGAATTTCCTCAAATACCTCTTCAATAATTTCCTGCAAGCCATGTTTCAGTATGGTGCCGCAAAGAATGTACATCATATCACCCAGGGCATCTGCAATTTCCACCAGGTCCCCGTTTTGGGCTGCCTCCAGGTACTCCTCATTTTCTTCTTTCATGAGATTGTACCGTAACTGGTAAGTAGCCTCCTCTACTCTGGCGCGGGGAATACTTTCATTGCCAATACGGAACACATCGTGGAAACGGGCTACATGGTCTAATTGCTTCTTCATGGTATCTTTGTCTGAAATTTGATCCCAAACTTACTATGGAAAATGTTACCACCGGGCATTGGATCTTTGCCGGAATCTTTTTTATAGCGTTCATCGCCTACCTTGTATGGGGTTACCGGAAAGACCTGAAGTTGCATAAACTGCATTATGGTAATGCCATATACGTGATGGTGGCCATCATCGTAATCCTGTTTTCTTTTTACGTTTTTAAGAAGGTATTTTAATCCTTTAAAGAGGTATTGATGTACACCGTTTTGGCGTTCACAAACTCGTGGATACCGTGTTGAGAAAGCTCCCGTCCATAACCAGAACGCTTTGTACCCCCAAAAGGTAATCGCGGATCGGACTTCACCAGTTCATTGATAAATACCGCTCCATCTTCAATATCCTTACTCAGTTTTTCGGCTTTGGCAATATCAGAGGTCACCAGGGTGGCTCCCAGGCCAAAGGAAGTCTGATTCAATAACTGTATGGCTTCCTCATCACTTTGAGCCGTAATGATGGGCGCTACCGGACCAAACAACTCCTCGTCAAAGGCTGGCATGCCTGGTTGTACCTTATTGATGACCGTAGGCTGAAAATGAGCATCTTTTCGTTTACCCCCGTACAGGAGCTGTGCGCCCTGGTCTATCGATTTTTGCAATTGCTCTTCCAGTTTTTCCGCCAGATCAACTCTCGCCAGCGGTCCCACCTGGGTCTCCTCATCCATGGGATCTCCCTCCTTCAACTCTTTCAATTTATTAATAAAGAGACGGGTAAACTCCTCCTCCACCTTTGCCGCCACAATAAAGCGCTTAGCCGCAATGCAGCTTTGAGCATTATTGATCATACGGGCTTTTACAGCCAGTGCGGCTGCCTTTTCCAGGTCGGCATCCTCAAATATCACAAAGGCATTGGAACCTCCCAATTCCAAAACCGTGGTTTTGATCTCGCGGCCACAGACCTCAGCAACGGCAGATCCCGCCTTTTCACTTCCGGTAACCGAAGCCGCTTTAATGATAGGATTGGTCACTACATCCTCCATTCTTTTAGAAGGAATGGCCAGGTTCTGGAACACCCCTTCGGCAAAACCTGCCCTTCTGAATATTTCCTCTATGAGCTGAGCTGAACCCTGTACATTGCTGGCATGCTTTAAAACCGCTGTATTGCCGGCCATAACGGTAGGTGCCGCAAAGCGGAACACCTGCCAGAAAGGAAAATTCCAGGGCATCACCGCCAGGATAACCCCCAAAGGCTCGTAGGATACATAACTTCTTGCAGCGTCCGTTTTTATAATGGTGGGAGAAAGGAACTCTTCAGCTTTTTCGGCATAATATTCACATACCCATGCACATTTCTCTACTTCCGCCTGGGCCTCAGTGATGGGCTTTCCCATTTCCAGGGTTAATGTTTTAGCGTATTTTGAAGCATTGTCGCGCAGGTCGCTGGCGATCTTCAGCATTTTTTCACTCCGCTCCTTAAAGAAACTCTTTCTGAATTGCTGGAAGGTGCTGTTTGCCAGTTCCAGTTTTCGCTGAACACTCTCTTCACTATCTTCCGGGTATTCCCTGATCAGTTTCAGATCATAGGGATTGATGCTTTTCATTTCGATATCCGTTTTCAAATTGTACTTCCTTACCGGAAACCTTCATGTGGAAATGAGCCGGTTTATCCAATTGCAACTCTCCTGCAACTGCACCTCCTTCCTGCTCGGCAATACCATGCCTGTAGGAAAGGTCTCCGATGTCCGTAAGTATAAGTTTGCGGACAAGCTCATTTTCTTGCACGGTTTCCTGGTACATAAAACCAAGGTCGGCACGAATAGTTTTGACACCGTTCACCAGTCTGCAATTGCGGATAATCAGGTCAAAAAGATTTTTACCGTTCTCCGGAATATCAAAATAGTGCTGTAGATTTTCCCGGGTATACCCCTCGCTTTGTATTAACTCCAGGGCTTGCAGTATCAGGCAAAAATTGAGCTTGCGCGCCATATCGCGATGAGGATCATCCGGGTAAGCCCCGGACTCTATGAGCACACAGGGCACCTTTTGAATGTGAAAGAATTCACCCAGGGCAGCCGGATAGAACTCATCCGTATAACGACCGAAATGCCCAGGAATTAAATGTTGTGTGCCTCGCCACATGCCTGCAATCAACTGCATGGACTTCCTGCGCACCGCTGTAAGCTCCCGTTCTTCATTTTCCGAAGCAGCTAAAAAGCTGATGGTAGCCGTACGGCCTGTATTTCCGGCCGAAAAGAAATTCCGCTGATCGTGGAGGTTAAAAGCCCAATGCGGTTGGAAACGGTCAAACTCTTTTCTGAATATTTGCATTTCCGCTGATTGCCAACGTAATGCATCACGATTGGGATCTATGTTCAAAGCATTTCTCCGGCTAAAGCGCTCTGCCCCGTCCGGGTTAAGCATCGGTATAAAGAGAATGGTGAAATGTTGCTGCAAAGCCCTTCGATAAGGATCGTATTCATCCTCATGTGTGAGGAAATTCAAAAGATCAATCAGGGCCATGGTGGCCGTAGGTTCATTACCGTGCATTTGTGTCCACACCAACACTTTTATCGCCCCCTCTCCAAAACGAATGCTTTCAATAGGCCTTCCTTCCTCTGATCTACCCAGCACTTCCCATTGCAAACCTGGAAATCGCCTGTATTTCTCCAGCTTCTCCCTGAGCAGAGCAGGCCGTAACCAACGATGCCGGAAATCCTGTTCCAGGTAAGCCCCATAATCGTTAAAAGAGAATTGTTGCATCCGCTTATTTTCTTCGAAAGTAGTCACTTTAAGTTTATGTAAACTCAACCGTTGGTAAGCGGGTACGCTCTATTTTTGAATAAACATGTGCTAACGTTATGCTTATCAGGATCATTCTTATCAGCCTTGCTCTTTCTCCCTTCCCCATCCTGGCCCAGGCTAATTTACTGCAATCGGGGCCGATGCTCGGTTATGCCGAAATGCGTGAAGCAGTGGTGTGGATACAAACCACCACGCCCGCCCAGGTTTACGCGGTTTATATGGATACCGCTACCGGTGACCACTGGTCTACTGATACCATTTTTACCAGCTCTCATAATGCCAGCTGCGGTAAATTATATTTTACGGAGGTACAGCCGGGCACCACCTACTCTTACCGTTTATATGTAAATAATCAGGAAGTGAAGCGCGCTTATCCATTTCGTTTCACCACGCAAAAAGACTGGATGTATAAATCCGATCCGCCTGCTTTCCGTATGGCCATGGGAAGCTGTTCGTACATTAACGAACAACCTTACGACCGTGCCGGTAAGCCCTACGGCTCCCATTATGAAAT
>NZNV01000008.1 GCA_002695025.1 Owenweeksia sp. | reverse complement strand
GGGTACTGCAAAAGTTTTGAAGCAAAGAGGGGGTCAGTCTGAGTGTTACGCCAAAGGCGTGATGTATCGAAGACTGGGCGTTGGGCGTTTTTTAGCGGAGAAATGCCGCACTTCGACTTCGCTCAGTGTGACATTTCTATATGTAGATAGTAATTAATAAGCGGTCATCCTGAGCGGAGTCGAAGGATAGACCGCTGCCAGACGAAGAAAGTTAGTGGAATTGCTCTTTATGAGGAGTAATGATGAGGTTTTGATTATGTTCTTTTCTCTTGACAGAAAAGAACCAAAAGGTCAAGCCTGCCTTCCTTATCCTTAAAAACTACGACCGTTATTCCATTCGAAGTCCAAGCCGTGCGCGGTGCTTACTTCGGGACTTCTCCTGTGGACTACCGGTCTTGTTTTTTATACAGCTATGGAAGAAGGGCGCCTCCTCTGAACATGTTTTTTATTAAAACCACACAAATAAAGCAGTCATCCTGAGCCTTTCGACAGGCTTAGTCGAAGGGAAGACCGGGTGTTTAGCTAAAAATATGCTTGCCGCCCTTCAATACTTTTACTTGGCCTATTGGCCTTCCTGAAAAATCAGGGTGAGCGCGGATGCCATGAAAATTTTGAAGTAAAGAGGGGTCAGTCTGAGTGTCACGCCAAAGGCGTGATGTATCGAAGACTGGGCGCTGGACATTTTTTACGACAACCAAACACAAAAGGTCATCCTGAGTGCGGTTGGTGAGCTTGTCGAACCAGAGCCGAAGGATGTTAGCGGGTATAATTTATTCATGGTGCAACTCATAGATATGGCAAAGTGTTTCCTTTAAAAATTTGCGCTTATCGCCCTTCGATACTTTTACTTTGGCCTGGGGGCCTCCGTAAAAACTCAGGGTGACAAGCGCGGGAGCCGCAAAATTTTGGAAGTAAGGAAGCGTCAGTCTGAGTGGGTGCGAAGCGTCCGTATCGAAGACTGAACGGTGGCGTGACAGTTGAAGGGTGTGGTTATTATTCTTTATGCAGTGTAATAATGAGCTTATTCCGCTGCTGTTTAATACGTACTTCCTTACCTTCTTCAAAACCGAGTTCTTCCAGCCATTTGCCTTCCAGCCGTATTTCGGGTACGGTGATAATATCCCGTGCGCGGGTGCGGAACTTGCCCTGGATCTTGAGTTTTCGGAATTGGTTCATAACGCTTGTTCGGAATAACGAACACAAGGTAGGGAAAAATACCATAAGTTCGGTATAGTGAACACTAAAGAAGCTCAATATTTTCAAAAATTAGGTGCCCGTATTAAGCAGTTACGGGAGGAGAAAGGCCTGGATCAAAAGGCTTTTGCATTTGATTGCGAGATAGGCAGAACGCAACTGTACATGATCGAAAACGGTAAGACCAACCCGCAATTACTCACATTAATGAAAATTGCCAACGGCCTGGAGATTTCTTTACAGGAGCTTTTGAAAGTATCCTAGTAATTACGCGCGATTAAATCGCACGGGAGCAGGAGCCGTATTATAAGGTGACATTTGATTTGTGACCAAAGATGAACTCAAAAGAAAGATCGGTCAGCGCATTGTAGAGCTGCGCACCAAAAAGGGTTGGACCCAATCCGACCTGGCGCGGGCTTGCAATAAAGACCGCCAAGCGATGGAGAAGTTGGAGAACGGAAAAGTAAACCCTACGCTTTATTCTTTACTGGAAATTTCCAAAGCACTAGGTGTTTCGCTTTCGGAGCTGGTTAGGTTTAAGGCTTAGTAGGTTATATGGCACAAGCATGGTGTACCTTTGATAAATCTTCGGTGACTAAAAGATGCTTGCGCCAGAAGATGGCAGCTATAGTATTTCAAACATGCTTCTCCTCTCTTCAGGTGAATGCAGCAAAAACTTTTTAAAATGCCAAGGAGATTTTTCAGCTTTCTCTGAATACATCTGGCAATTGATCATTTCAGTTGTGTGCATTTCTATTGCAACAGAGTTAATGTCTAACTCGTAGCATTCGGAGTAGGTCTTATGTGCAGGGTTTGGGAAAGTATCTTTATAAATTATATTATATGAGGGTTGAAAATACCTAATCAATGCAGCTTCCGTGAAATTGATTTTTTGTTGCTCATTTATGCCTTCTAAATTAAGTCTATTAAATACGTGCATCATCCTATTTTTATCCGTTTCAAGCTCTTCTTCTGTAAATTTAGTTCGTCCATCCATCATCATTATATTAACTTGCTCGAAGGAAGCTAATGCAAGCCAAATTTCACTATCAGGGTTGTTTGTTATCGCTTCCGCATAAATTCCTTGAAGTGTCGAATGTTGTTTTAGTCTATCAGGTGCCGTTCTAGCGCCATCAACACCATAGGATTGACCTATATAGAGTACTTCCAAATCTAAAAACGATGTGTCAAAATTCAGGTTATATGACTGAACAAATGGAGAAACTTTGGCATCGGACCAAATGCCCTTCTCAGTCATAATTTGAAATTTACTATAGGGATATTCAGATATTAGTTTAGCATTGACAGTTCCAAGATTATTGTGGAATTTTAGTTGATGCTCTGAAATTCTATCGTTATAATGAACTCTTATTTTAAGAGAAATACTTTGTTTATCAATTTGGAAAAAGTCTGGATCTATAGTAAGTCTTGGCCTTCTACAAACAAAGTATAAATGACAAGGAGAGTACTCATCAAAATAATTTTGTTGATTTACATATCCCAATTCAGATTGTTGCAAAATCATCATTTTATACAAATTCATGTTTATTGCAAATTCAGTTGGTAATCGCTTAGGCATATGCTTGTTTTAAACCATGAATAATTGATAAATATATTAATTGCTGTTGCCTATTTATATAATGTCTATCTGGATAGAAAAAATTAGATTGGTTTTTTACAGTATTACACAGAAGGAGTAAAAGGTGTATTTCCCTAAAAATAAAAGCCCCAACACTAGTCGGGGCTCTTAATTCTAAAATCTATTTTCTATATCTAAACCCTCAAATCTCGAGTGCTCTTTCCGCAGCACTATCACCACCCATCAGGTGTTCTTCGGGGTTTTCCAGCGCTTCTTTTACGTTCACCAAAAAGCCTACGGATTCGCGGCCGTCAATCACGCGGTGGTCGTAGGAAAGGGCCACGTACATAATGGGGCGTACGTCAATCTTACCGTCAATGGCCACGGGGCGCTCCACAATGTTGTGCATGCCTAAAATGGCGCTCTGCGGAGGGTTAATGATGGGCGTGGAGAGCATGGAGCCAAATACTCCACCGTTGGTAATGGTAAAGGTACCCCCGGTCATCTCGTCCACGGTAATTTCACCGTCACGTACACGGGTAGCCAGGCGCTTGATCTCTTTTTCAATGCCGGCAAAGGTGAGGTTCTCTGCATTGCGGATCACCGGTACCATCAGTCCTTTAGGGCCGCTCACGGCAATGCTGATGTCCTGGTAGTCAAAGGTCACCAGGTTGTCGCCATCAATCATGGAGTTCACCTGCGGGAATTCCTTCAAGGCGCGTACTACGGCCTTGGTGAAGAAGGACATAAAGCCGAGGCTTACCCCGTGCTTTTCCTTGAATTCTTCCTTGTATTTGGCGCGCAGGTCAAAAATGGGTTTCATATCCACCTCGTTAAAGGTGGTGAGCATAGCGGTTTCGTTCTTTACGGAAACCAGGCGTTGGGCCAGCTTTCTGCGCAACGAACTCATGCGCTTGGTATCACTGTTACGGGCGGCCCCGGTAGGTGATCCCATGGAGGCTTCCGCTTTTACCGCGTCCTCTTTGGTAATACGGCCATCCTTGCCGCTGCCTTTTATTTCTTTAGGGTCAATTTCCTTTTCATCCAGGATCTTGCGGGCAGCGGGAGAAGGCACGCCACTGGCGTAGGTCTTTTCTTCTTTGGCGGGAGCCTTGCCTTTATCTTCGTCTTTGGATTCCTTCTTGGCATCCATTTCCTTTTCGGTGGACTTGTCTTCCTTGGAATCCTTGCTTTCTTCCTTCTTCTCCTTTTTGTTGTCCGAGTCGCTGTCATCACCACCATCGGGTTTGGCAGCATCGGTATCAATGGTACCGATGACCTGGCCCACTTCTACGGACTCACCTTCTTCCACGGAAATGGAGATCACCCCGCTTTCCTCGGCCGGCAGGGCCAGGGTGGCCTTATCGGAATCCAGTTCAACAATTTCCTGGTCTTTTTCTACGTAGTCTCCATCGGAAACCAGCCATTGGGCTATTTCCACTTCTGATACTGATTCTCCGGGTGATGGAACTTTGATATCTACGCTCATTTTGTGCTTTTTATTAGGCGTTAAAAATTTCCTTAATTAGTTTATCCATACGGGCAGCGTGGGCTTTAGATGAGCCGGCTGCAGGGCTGGCGCTGGAGGGTGGCGAGAGTATTTCGTCAATCTCCACCGGGAAGTTCATCTTGATGTAATAAGCGGCTCCCATATTCTTGGGTTCTTCCTGTGCCCAGATGATCTTTTTGGCATTCTTGTAGCTTTTCACCAGCTTTTTGATCTGCTCATCCACCAACGGGTACAACTGCTCCAGGCGGATTACGGCCAGGTCATCCTGCGGATCATCCTCGCGGGCCTTGTCCAGCTCGTAATACAGTTTTCCGCTTACAAACACCAGCTTCTTCACATCCGCTTTTTTCTTCACGTTGGGATCGTCCAGCAGTTCGCGGAACTTGCCTTCGGCCAGCTCTTCCAGGGTAGATACCACTTTGGGGTGGCGAAGCAAACTCTTGGGTGTCATGATCACCAGCGGCTTGCGGAAGTCGCGCTTCATCTGCCTGCGCAGCAGGTGGAAGAAGTTAGCGGGAGTGGTGGCATTGGCCACCTGGATGTTGTACTGGGCACATTGCTGCAGCCAGCGTTCCAGGCGGGCACTGGAGTGTTCGGCTCCCTGTCCTTCGTAACCGTGAGGCAGGAAGAGCACCAGGCCGTTCTGTACTTTCCATTTGTCTTCAGCCGCGGTGAGGAACTGGTCCACAATGATCTGGGCTCCGTTAAAGAAGTCACCGAACTGGGCTTCCCATATCACCAGGGTTTCCGGTGAGGCCATGGCGTAACCGTAGTCAAAGCCGAGCACCCCGTACTCGGAGAGCAGGGAGTTGTAAATGGCAAAGCGGCCTTCGCGGTCCTTTATATTGTTGAGGAGTACAAACTCCTCTTCAGAATCTTCCACTTTCAATACCGCATGGCGGTGTGAGAAGGTGCCGCGCTCACTGTCCTCTCCGCTCACCCGGATGTTAAAACCTTCCTTGATGAGGGAGCCATAAGCCAGCAGCTCGGTCATACCCCAGTCCAGCGAATTCTTTTCATCCACCATGTCCCAGCGCTGTTTCATCAGGCGCTTTACCTTGTTGAAGAACTTCTTGCCTTCGGGGAGGGTAGTGATGGTTTTGGCGATGTCGATCAGTTCCTCTTTATCAAAGGAAGTATCTACGGATTCACCAAAGTCTTCGGGCTTGGAAGCGCGGTAATCTTTCCACTCGTCTTCCATAAACTGGGTGATGGTGTTCTTTTCCAGTTTCTTGGACTCGTCAAACTTCATCTCCAGCATTTCCTTGAAGCTGTTCTCCAGTTCCTTCACATGCTCATCGGTAACAATACCTTCTTCCTTCAGCTTTTTGAGGTAGATGTCCTTGGGGTTGTCATGGTTGTTAATGGCCTTGTACAGCAAAGGCTGTGTAAAGCGCGGTTCATCACCTTCATTATGGCCGTACTTGCGGTAGCAGAGCAGGTCCACGTAAATATCTTTATGGTAGCGCTGGCGGTACTCCATGGCAAAAAGCAGGCAGTGTACCACGGCCTCTACATCGTCACCATTCACATGCAGAACGGGAGAGAGCGTTACCTTGGCAATATCGGTGCAATAGGTGCTGGAGCGGGCGTCCAGGTAATTGGTGGTAAAGCCCACCTGATTATTGATCACCACGTGAATGGTACCACCGGTGCGGTAACCGTCCAGCTGTTCCATCTGGGCCACTTCATATACAATGCCCTGCGCGGCAATGGCGGCATCCCCGTGGATGAGGATGGGCATCACCTTGCGCTCTTCACCATTATAATCATTGTTGATCTTGGCGCGGGCAATACCTTCCACCACGGCATCCACCGCTTCCAGGTGAGAAGGGTTGGGGGAGATGTTGAGCTTTATCTTTTCGCCATTGTCCAGTTCCTTTTCACTGGAGTAGCCGAGGTGGTATTTTACGTCACCGTCAAACTCATCTTCCTTGAACTCTTTGCCTTCAAATTCGCTGAAAATATCGCGTTGCGTTTTCCCGAAGATGTTAGACAATACGTTTAGTCGTCCGCGGTGGGCCATACCCACTACAAACTCTTTGATGCCCAGGGTGGCGGCACGTTTAATGCCCAGGTCCAGCGCGGGAATTACGGCCTCCGCACCTTCAATGGAAAAGCGCTTTTGCCCTACAAATTTGGTATTGAGGAAGCTTTCAAAGCCTACCGCCTGGTTGAGCTTTTCAAGGATCTCCTTTTTTTCGGCCTCCGTAAAGGAAGGCTGATTATCATTTTTGGTGAGCCGGTCTATCATCCAGTTGATCCGTTCCGGATCGCGGATGTACATATATTCCACCCCTATGGACTGGCAATAGGTTTTTTGCAGGTGGTCAATGATATTCCGCAATGTGTCGGACTTATGCGAGCCCACTTCTTTAGCGGCCTGGAAATTTTTGTCGAGGTCTTCTTCGCTAAGCCCGTAGTTGGAAATGTCCAGGGTAGGGGAGTATTTTCTCCGGGCCCGTACGGGATTGGTTTGGGTAAAGAGGTGCCCCCTTGTGCGGTAGTCTTCAATAAGTTCCAGCACCTGGAATTCCTTGCGGATCTCTTCAACGATCTCATCGTGATTGAGTACGGCCCCAACGGCTGCGGCCGGCCCCCCGTTATCACCGTATTCTTCCAGGGCAAAGTCATACCCCTGGAAAAAAGCTCTCCAGCTGGGCTCAACGTTATCCGGGCTTTTTAAATACTTTTGGTAAAGATCGTCAATGAATGTTGCGTGAACTCCTCCGAGGAAGGAAAATCTGTCCATGATAAAGATATCAGCCGTGTGAAAATTTTGTCAAAATTAATACATTTCGAGCTTTCAGGAACACCTTTTGCGGGCTCTGAAGGAGTAAAGGTAACATACCTGTGATACCTTTGTTTTAAAATTTACGTTTAGTCACTATGAAATTGAAAACAAGCAGTTTGATTCTTTTCCTTACCATCGGTACTACGGTGCTTGCACAGGTGCCCGAACGTTTTAGTGATAAGGGTAGCAAGAGCGACAGTTCCCAAACGGAACAAAAGAAGGAGCCGCAGGTGGAAAAACGAACTGTAAAGCCCGGGCAGGTAACACCCTCCCAAAGTGAAGAGCCTAATTTTTGGGACAGGGTGGTGTTTGGCGGTAATGCCAGCGCCAGTTTCGGGAGTTACACCCTCATCTATCTTTCCCCCAGCATTGGTTATAAAGTGACCGACCGCTTTATTGCCGGGGGCGGATTTATATACCAGTATGCCAAGATCAACCGGGTGTACGATCTCAACCGGGGGGCTTACGTGGAAGTGAAAGGCTATGAAAACCAAGTGTATGGCCCCAAGTTTTTTGGCAATTACTTTGTTACGGATTTTCTCTACCTGGGTTCGCAGTTTGAATACCTCAACCACGATGTGGCCCTATACAATCCGGCTGCCACACCAGCTGGTTATGAGCTGAATAATCAATGGACGCCCGTCCTCTTCCTGGAAGGTGGGTATGCCCAGCCTTTGGGTGAGAAGGGTTACTTCCAGATAGGATTGCGCTTCAATGTGTTGCACGATTATGATTCTCCTTACGGCAGCAGTTGGTTCCCGGTGATCGGTTTCTTCTTCTAGGAGTTGTACTGGCTGCGAAAGATCACTTTCTGCATTTCCCTTTCCAGTACTAAAAGAGCTATATCTTCTACGGTAAATTCCTTTTGACGAAGCCCGGATATACGGGTTTCGCTCACATCTGCGCGATACATCCAGGTATTCCATTCCCCGGGTTTGGCGAGAAGTTGCTGGCAGAGTTTGGAAAAAATAGTTTCCAGCTTATCGTGTTCCTCCAAAAAATGATGACCCAGATCTTTTTCCAGTTGGCGGATGAGTTTTAATCGTAAAGATTGATCTGCAGCTAAAGTGTTTTGTATTGGCTGCAGGGCGGTATTCATTTTACCGGTCACGCTTAATGAGGAAATGGGCAAAGTTTTCCAGTTCAGTCTTTACATCGGAGCGACCCTCTGTTTTATGCAGGTGGTCCATAGCCAGCTTAAAATGGTAATCCATGGTTTTGCGGGCATGATCCAGGGCTCCGGAGCGGATGAAAATATCCCGTACGGCCTTTACTTTTTGGTTGGGTTCCTTAGACGGTCCCAGCAGTTGCTGTAGCTCCGGAGATTGGGAAAGGGCATAGATCATCAGGAGGGTTTTCTTATCCTGAAGAATATCCCCGCCTGGCTTTTTTCCCACTTTATCGGGTTCACCAAAGGCGTCCAAAATATCGTCCTGTATCTGGAAGGCAATACCGATATGAATGCCAAAGTGATAAATGGCTTCCGCATTCCGTGCATCGGTGCGGGCTACTATGGCGCCCAGCTGCAGGGCACAGCCCAGCAATACGGAAGTTTTCAGGCGGATCATTTCAATGTATTCCTCTTCGGAAACATCCAGGCGATCCTCAAAATTCATATCGTACTGCTGTCCTTCACACACCTCAATAGCGGTTTGTGAAAACACTTTCATGGCTGCCGGAAGCAGGTCGGCATCCATCAGCGCCAGGTACTGGTAGGCTTTCACCAGCATGGCATCCCCGGAAAGGATGGCAATGTTGGGGTTCCACTTATGGTGTACGGTGGGCTTGCCTCTGCGCACGGTAGCGGCATCCATAATATCGTCATGGATGAGGGTGAAGTTGTGGAATACCTCCACCGCTATAGCGGGCATGAGCGCCTCTTCCTTTTGGCCTTCAAATAGTTCGCAGGCAGCCAGTGCCAGTGCAGGGCGCAGGCGCTTACCCCCCAGGCGCAGGATATAGGAAATGGGTTCATACAGTTCTGCCGGCTGGTGATCAAGGTCCTGGCGGGCCAGGGTGTTTTCCACCAGTTTTACGTAGCTCTCGATCAGTTTCACGATTACTTATTCGTTGATAAGGCTTAACAGGTATTCCCCGTAACCGCTTTTCAGCAAGGGGCTGGCAATCTCTTCCAGTTTGGCGGAATCAATAAAGCCCTGGCGGTAGGCTACTTCTTCAATACAACCTACTTTAAGGCCCTGGCGCTCTTCTATCACCTGCACAAACTGAGCGGCCTGCATCAGGCTGGGAAAGGTGCCGGTATCCAGCCAGGCGGTTCCCCGGTCCAGTATACCTACGGCAAGCTTTTCTCTTTCCAGGTAGGTTTTATTCACATCGGTAATTTCGTACTCCCCACGGGCCGATGGCTTCAGGTTACGGGCAATCTCCTTTACATTATTATCGTAAAAGTAAAGTCCGGGTACGGCAAAGTGGGATTTGGGTTTTTGCGGTTTTTCCTCGATGGAGATGGCTTTCAGATTCTTATCAAACTCTACCACTCCGTAGCGTTGTGGGTCTGAAACACGATAGGCAAAAACCACCCCTCCGTCCGGATCGCGGCTGTTCTTCAACAACTGTTCCATCTCCGTGCCGTAAAAAATATTATCACCCAACACCAGTGCCACACTGTCGTTACCGATAAAGTCGGCACCCAGCACAAAGGCCTGGGCCAGGCCATTGGGGGTTTCCTGTACGGTATAGCTGAAGTTGCAACCCAGGCGGCTGCCGTCACCCAAAAGTTTTTGGAACAGGGGCATATCATGCGGGGTGGAAATGATAAGGATATCCCGGATACCGGCCTGCATGAGCGTACTCAGCGGGTAGTAGATCATGGGTTTGTCATAAACCGGCATGAGCTGTTTGCTTATAGCCAGTGTAAGAGGGTGTAAACGTGTACCGGATCCACCGGCCAGGATTATTCCTTTCATAGGTTTAGTTTTTCAGGTTCTTCAGATTCGGAAAGGTCCTCATTTTCTTCGTCTTCATCATCCTCATCATCATTATCCTTGTACAGGCGAATGATGGGGCGGTTAAATTCTTTGTTGGTTACCAGCTTTTCAAGGCTCATCAGCAGCGAAGGCAGCAACAGGAGGTTGCTGAGCATGGCTATGATGAGGGTAATGGATACCAGTATACCCAGGGAAACCGTACCCCCAAAGCTGGAAGCTATGAATACACTGAAACCAAAGAAGAGTATGATGGAGGTGTATAGCATGCTGATGCCGGTTTCACGTATGGCGGCCAGTACCGAGCTGTTGATGTTCCAGTTGGAGGCTCTTAATTCCTGCCGGTATTTAGCGAGGAAGTGAATAGTATCATCTACCGAAATACCAAAAGCAATGCTGAATACCAATATGGTGGAAGGCTTTAGCGGTATACCTACATACCCCATAATACCGGCCGTTATCAGGAGCGGGAAGAGGTTGGGTAATAAGGATACGATCACCATGGCGAAGGAGCGGAACAGCAGTGCCATAATGATAGCGATCACAAAAATGGCCAATAAAAGGCTTACGATCAGGTTTTTAATGAGGTAGTCCGTTCCCTTGAGGAATACTATGGAGGCTCCGGTTACGATAACGGTATAGCGTTCCGGCTCAAATACATCATCAATAATGCTGCGGATCTTGCTTTGTAACACCTCACTTTCTTCCTGGCCCAGGTCTTCCACCTGCATGGACACCCGTACTTTTTGCCCGGTAGAATCCACCATGGAGTTGAGCAGGGAAATATCGTTGCCCGAGCGGGGTAGGTACGACAGGATAAAGTTGCGCTCCTGGCTGGTGGGAAGGCTGTAAAAGGAGGGATCACCCCGGTAATAACCCTGCTTGGCAAATTTAAGCCCGTCCACTATGGACAGGGAGCGGGAAAGGTGGGGCAACTCTGCCAGGCGGCTTTGTAGTTCGTCAATCTTTTTAAGGGTGGAATTCTTTTGGGCTCCGTTGGGGCGTTTGGTATCGATCACGATCTCCAGGGGCACTACGCCCTTGAATTCTTTCTCAAGGTATTTCAGGTCCTTGTAAAGTGGGTCGCTGGACTGGTATTCTTCGGTAAGGTTACCGGTAGCGTACATTTTGGTGGTGCCGTATAAGGCTGCTAAAGAAAGGGTGATGACCGTAGCATAAACGATGGGCCGTTTATTGGTGACCACATGCGTAAGGGTTTGGATGAATTTTTTCACCCAGTCCAGTTCCAGGTGTTTGTAATGCCGCTTTTTGGGGGGCTTGGAAAAGCTGTAAAAGATGGGGATTACAATGATGGAGATCACGAAGACCATCAGGATGTTGACGGCTGCTACCACCCCGAATTCCCGGAGTACGATGCTGTCTGTAAGGATCAGCGCGGCAAAGCCCATGGCGGTGGTGGTGTTGGTCATCAGGGTGGCCGCACCGATACGCCTGATCACCCGCTGTACGGAAAGGATCTGGTTGCCGTGCTCCTTATACTCATTGTGGTATTTATTGATGAGGAAAATACAGTTGGGCACCCCGATGACAATGATAAGCGAGGGCACCAGGGAGCTGAGCATGGTAATGGTAAAACCAAAGGTGGGGATGAGGCCAAAGGTCCAGCAAACTCCCAATATCACCACCAGCAGGGAGATAAGGGTAGCCTTGATACTGCGCAGGAAAAAGAACAGCAGCAGGGAAGTAACGGAGAGGGAAAGACCAATAAAAAGGAAAATCTCACGCGATACTTTTTTGGTGTTGGCCATACGGATATAGGGCAGTCCGCTGGCGTGCATTTTTACCCCGCTGGCCTCTTCAAAACCAGCTACTTCAGCCTTTATTTCTTCGATGAGGTCCACTATCCGCTTTACGTAAAGAGCATTTCTCTTTACCTGTACCAGCATCAGCGGTGTTGCTTTATCCTCACTATAGAGGAGGCCTCTGTAAAAGGGAAGACTGTAGAACTGCTTGCGCAAAGAGGCAAGGTCAGGCTTGCGCAATTCCGGGTTCATGCGCACCACCTCCAGCTTTTTAAGGCTGTCATTGCGTTTAAGGGTAAAGGCGTTGATGGGGGAAAGCACACTTTCCACCCCTTCTATCTTTTCCAGGCGTTTCTGGAGTTTCAGCCAGTGTGGGTAATTCTCAGGAGCAAAAACATCATAATCCTCAGCAGCCAGAACTACCGTATTGCCTACTTGGTCAAAGGTGGCACGGAAATTATCATAATTTACCTGGGTAGTATCATGGGTAGGAAGCAGCCTTGAAAAGTTAAAGCTAACTTCTATTTTTTGGGCCTGGTACAACATAAAAATGGTGCCCAGAAACAAAATAGTAAGGATTAGGATCCTGTTCCTTAAGATTAAGCGCGCAATGAATGTAAACATAAAATCTGGCCGTGCTCTACCCCTGCATTATTTGAGGCATCAAAATAACGACTTTTAGAACAAAGGGTTTAGAGGAAAGACAGATTTCTTCAGAGGCTGAATTTGGAAGTAAGTTTTATAGCGGCATTATCCATGAATTTATCCTTGGTATAAGCGCCATAACGGTAATAAAAACCTACTCCAAAACCCATGAATTGAGCCATTTTCAAAAGCCGGTTGATCTCGATGCCGGATTCGTAATATCCTTTATCCAGGGTCTTAAAGGCAATGCCCCGGTGCAGTTCAGGATGTTCCAGGCTTCCCCAGGCGGCTCGCGTTACCAGTTCTATGTGCGGATCAAAGTTCTTGCGCCTGAATAAAAGGGATTTAAAATCCTGGCGCAGGAATACCTGCACATAGCGGTCGGAAAGGAACTCATTGAAATACATGGTTTCAAAACTGTTCCGGTCAGCCAGGTTCAGGGCCCGGCCGGCTTTGCCCGCATTGGTAAGGTTTGCAGAACCTACGTACAACTTGGAATAGGGGATATCGGAAAGGACCATTCCTCCCTGTAGTGCCATGCTGAAAGTTCCCACCCGTACGGTCTTGTGCTCGTACTCAAAGCGGGCATCCAGTTTGTCATAGGCAAAATCAGAACCCAGGGTGTTGTCTAAACCACGGGTGTATTGGAAATAGACAATCGGGTATTTTATGTTAAAGGTAAGTTTGCCAAAACCGGGACCTTCAATGAATTTTTCGTTGGGGGAGTAGCGGAAGGAGGTGATGATCTCGCTGTAGTTAAAACCGTTTTGCCAAACGGGCTCGCTGCCACTCTCATTCCGGAAATAATAGTCGCCCCGGGTAAGGCGGTTTTCCCGCTGAAAGCGCACCTCGGCATGTAGTTTGGCCAATGGGTCATAGGTGAATCCCATGAAGTATTGGGTGACTTCATCAAACTGGTTGATGTAAATCAACCGGTAATTGTCCGCCATTAAACCTTGCTGTGGTTTCTGCATGAAGTCTATACCACCACTTTCAAAAATATCAAAGCGATACCCTCCCTTAAGGGCCAGGTTGCTGTGTTTATTAAGGCTCATCTTGGTGTCCCAGCCGTATTTAAGGGTGTTATCACGGGTGCCGTAACGGAAATAGCCCCCTATTTTGAACCACTCGGAAATAAAGGAATTGGTATGCCCGCCCAGCCCCAGCCTAAAACCCTCATGGATGTTGTAGCCGAATATTTTATCCAGTTCAAGGTCTACAAAGTAGATAGGGATCTTTCCACTTACTAAGGCAGCCATGATCTTAAGGTTACGGTCCAGGTTCTCGGCTTTGCCAATAGAGTCTACCACGCGGTAGGTTTCCCGCTCCCGGCTGTCCAGGCTGTCTACCCTGAAATTATCCAGCAACTGCTCTGCCTTCAGGCTGTCCGTAGCCAGCTCGGTAATGGTGAGGTCGGCCCGGCTGATATCTTTTTTGCGGAGTTCGGGACTGAGGTTAATGTCTTTCAGGTAGGTACGCAGCATGCCATAGGGCTTGGCGTTGTTAATGCTGAAGCTGTTCATTTTGAGGTGGGCATTCAGCTGAACCGGGAACCAGGTACGGTCGCCATAGCGCTTGTAAAGTTGTTCAATCTCCACTTGTATACCGCCCTCTTCATAAGGTTCGGCAATAACGTTCTGAATGGCCCAGTTGGAACTGTTGATGGCAATACGCCCCTGGAGAGGCTGGAAACCATAATTGGGCCGTGGCCGGAAGGAAATAATGAAAACGCTATCCGTAAGGCTGTTGTAGGTAGTATCTTCAATAATGAAAAAATAGCGCGAGGTACTGCCCGGGGTAATGGGGTTGAGGTATTGGTTACCGGTTATTTCAATGTAATCATCGTAAAAGGAAAAGGACTGAATTTCAGTGGCAATGAGTGAGAAAAGCGGGTTCTTGAATCCTGAAGTGCGGTTGGCCAGAACCGTCTCATTATCTCTGGAAGGCGCCAGGAAGTCACGTTGCGTCACCGTTTCCATCATAAAGAGGTGCTGTTTGTCCATAAGGCGTTTGAGCTTGTAGCCGGACGAGTCGATACTGGTGTTGGTTGTGTCCTCACCGATGAGGGTAAAGCTGGTGTCAATAGACGAATTCACGGAATCGGTATTCACGGATAAGACGAACTTACTGTAGGTCTTATAGGAGAAGGCGCTGATGTTTTCAGGATTATTGACCTTGCGGTTGTCCACAGCCTTGCGGATAATGCGGTGGGCAGGGTTTTCACCCGGAATGACCGTTACTTCCGCCAGTTCTGCAGAGCTTTCCTCCAGTTTTATTGTAAGGAATTTATCGGTGGGTTTAACCGTCAGGTCCTTTTTATGGTAACCCATATAGGAGAAGGTAAGCGTTTGTATGTTGGTCGATGACCGTAATTCAAAGCGGCCGTCAATGTCGGTTGAGGTGCCCGTATAGCCCTTGTTGGCAACAATATTTACAAAGGGAAGCGGCTCTCCGCTTTGGCTGTCCAGTACTTTGCCTTTGATCTCAAAGGGTTGTGCATAGGCAGAAGTGCATAAAAGTAGCAGGTACAGAATGTGGTTAATCTTCATGGATACTAAAATACTTTTTCTTGTAAGACACCAAAACAGGTATTGAGAGTTGGCTGCTAACAAAAAAGCCGCCTAAAAAGGCGGCTTATCAAAATAGGGTAAAGGGAAATTACAAGGTACCCCTTAATTCCTGTTCGCGTTCAATAGCTTCAAAAAGCGCTTTAAAGTTTCCTTTTCCAAAGGAACGGGCGCCTTTGCGTTGTATGATCTCAAAGAACAAGGTAGGGCGGTCACCAACCGGCTTGGTAAAAAGCTGCAAAAGGTAGCCCTCATCATCACGGTCTATCAGGATGCCCAATTCTTTCAAAGGTTCCAGGTCTTCATCAATCTCGCCTACGCGGTCCAGTACATCATCATAATAATTGGCAGGAACACGCAGAAATTCCACACCCCGGCTACGCATCTTGGTAACGGTATCGATGATATTATCCGTAGCTACAGCGATATGTTGCACTCCTGCACCGTTGTAGAAGTCAATGTATTCTTCGATCTGTGATTTTTTCTTGCCTTCGGCCGGCTCGTTGATCGGGAATTTAATACGTCCGTTGCCATTGGTCATTACCTTACTCATCAAAGCGGTGTAGTCCGTAGAGATGTCTTTATCATCAAAGGAGATAAGCTGAGCAAAGCCCATCACCTTGGCGTAAAATTCCACCCACTTATTCATTTCATTCCAACCTACATTACCCACCATGTGGTCAATGTACTTTAAGCCGACCGGCTCAGGGTTATACTCGCATTCCCATTTCATATAGCCGGGCAGGAAAGGACCATCGTAATCGGTACGTTCCACAAAAATATGGTTGGTTTCTCCGTAGGTGCGAATGGCGGAAAGTACGGCTTTACCGTTTTTATCTTCTATAGTTTTAGGTTCAAAGGTGGACTGTGCACCCCGTTTAGTGGTTTCTTCCCAGCTCTTGGTAGCATCGTCCACCCAGAGGGCTACGTTCTTCACCCCGTCACCATGTTTGTTGATATGGTCGTTGATAGGGCCATCTTTGGTTAATGGAGAAGTAAGGACCAGGCGGATCTTATCCTGCTGGATCACGTAAGACACGCGGTCTTTCATGCCTGTTTCCAGGCCTGCATAGGCTACGGACTGGAAACCAAAAGCGGTTTTATAGAAGTGTGCCGCCTGTTTGGCGTTGCCCACGTAAAGTTCTACGTAGTCGGTACCATTCAGGGGAAGGAAATCCTCCGCATTGGGGTATTCTTTTTTCAATTTAAGGGAGGTGGTATCAAAAGTTGTATCCATGGTTCTGTTACTTTATCGCAAAGGTAAAAAATGTTTAGGGCTAAAGGTTTATGATCCTATTGTAAACCCTTTGGGCTGGATTAGGTTTTTAGTACAAGGCTTGTACTTTTGTCTGCCTTTTAAGCAATATTCCACACTGTGATTGGCAAGAACAGCATTTTGGAAACCATTGGAGAAACTCCTTTGATCCGTTTACAAGAATTATCCAAAGAACTGAATACCAATATTTGGGGGAAGCTGGAGGCGGCTAATCCGGGCCATTCGGCCAAAGACCGTATTGCGGTGTATGTAGTACGGTGTGCGGAGGAAAAGGGTTACCTCAAACCGGGGGGTACCATTATTGAGTCCACTTCCGGTAATACCGGGCGCAGCCTGGCTATGGTGGCCGCTTTAAGAGGGTATAAGTGCATCATCTGCACCACTACTAAGATATCTTTTGAAAAGAAAGCCGTGCTGGAAGCCTATGGGGCCGAAGTGATTGTTTGCCCCAAGGAAGCCAAACCCGATGATCCGGAGTCGTATTATTCAAGAGCACGGGCTTTGCATGAAAAAACGCCCAACTCCATCTACATCAACCAGTATTACAATACACACAATGTAGAGGCCCATTATCACTCTACTGGTCCGGAGTTATGGAAACAAACCGAAGGTAAACTAACCCATTATGTGTGTTGCGTGGGCACGGGTGGTACTATTTCCGGCACGGCCCAATATCTGAAAGAGCAGAACCCAGCTATCCGGGTGTTGGGTGTGGATGCGGTAGGATCCGTACTTACCAGGTATGCCCGGGAGGGAGTATTGGATGAAAATGATATCCGCCCGTATATGTTGGAAGGTGTGGGAAAGAACATCATCCCCTCCACCGTGCTTTTCGAGTATATTGATGAATTTGTTCAGGTTGAAGACAAGCCCAGCCTTTTGCGGGCCCGCCAGCTGGCGCGCACCGAATCCATTTTAGCCGGCCCCTCCGGAGGGGCCGCTTTGGAAGGTGTATACCAATACCGCCACTACTTTAAGCCTGATGACCAGGTAGTGGTGTTATTACCGGATCACGGTATTAGCTACCTGAGTAAGCTTTACAGTGATGCCTGGATGGAGGAAAACGGTTTCCTCTGATTATTCCACCCAGCTTTTCCAGTACGTATCATCGTTAATATCCAGCGCAGCCTGCGTGAGGCGCAAAGGCTTGAAAGTATCCACCATAACGGCCAGTTCTTCGGTTTTGGTTTGCCCGATGGAGCGCTCCATGGCACCAGGGTGCGGACCGTGCGGAATGCCGGCCGGGTGAAGGCTTATAAAGCCTTTATCCACGTGGTTACGGCTCATGAAATCACCGTCCACATAATACAGCACCTCGTCACTGTCTATGTTACTATGGTTGTAAGGCGCAGGCACTGCTTCCGGGTGGTAATCGTATAAACGAGGGCAGAAGGAGCACACCACAAAGTTATGCGCTTCGAAGGTTTGATGGACGGGTGGTGGTTGGTGTACACGCCCGGTTATAGGTTCAAAATCCTTAATGTTAAAGGCATAGGGGAAGTTGTAGCCATCCCACCCGATAACATCAAAGGGATGTGTGGCATATACTACTTCGTGCAATACACCTTCCTTACGGATCTTGAGGTGGAAGTCGCCCTTTTCATCGTGTGTTTCCAGGTCCTGCGGGGCACGTAGGTCGCGCTCACAAAAGGGTGAATGTTCCAGCAGCTGACCAAAGTGGTTACGGTAGCGTTTGGGAGTGTAAATAGGAGAGAAAGAGTCCACAATGAACAAGCGGTTATCTTCCTTGTCAAACTCTATCTGGTAGATCATGCCACGCGGTACCACCAGGTAGTCGCCATAGCCAAAAGGGATGTTGCCTAAAAAGGTGCGAAGCGTACCGCTGCCCTTATGCACAAATATCATTTCATCCGCATCCGCATTCTTATAGAAATAATCTTTTTGCGACTCTTGCGGTGCCGCCAGGGAGATATGGAGGTCGTTATTCACCAATACAGGAATGCGGGAGTCCAGATAATCCTTGGCAGGTTTTACGTTCCAACCTTGCAACATACGGCTGGTAATGTTCTTTTCCACCGCAATTTTAGGACTTACGTCCCTGGAACCCAGTATTTCCTTTACCTGAGTGGGGCGATGTACATGATACAGCAGGGAAGCCATACCGCTGAAACCTTCCGTGCCAAAGAGCTGCTCATAATAATATCCGCCATCCGGCTTTTTAAAGGTGGTGTGCCTTTTATGGGGAATAGTACCTAGTTTATGATAAAAGGGCATAAAATCTGTCTTTTGAGGTTGTCAAATTTAGACATTCTGAAACGTCTTAAAACATGACAAATCTCAGGGATCAATGTTTATACGCTCTTTTTAGCTAGTACATGATCTTATAAGCCTTTCCGCTGCTTTGGTTAATAAGCAGGTAAATGCCTGTTACCAGCTCAGATCTCTGAATGGGTAGGTGACTTTTAGCGTCTATGGTTATGTGCCGGATAAGCTTTCCGCTTATACTGACGAGTTTAAAGTCCAAAGACCGGTCGGAATGGTTATTCAATACCCATTCGCGGTTTTGGGTATCAAAGAAAAGGTCCACATCCCGATCAGCCGTAAAGTCGCGAAGGCTTACATTGCGAACGGGTTTAGGAGCGCCCAGCCCGCTTACCAGGCTATTGATATGAGTATAGCCTGCCGCAGCACTGCTGTCACGGCTCCATACTATGGCCATGTTCAGGTCAAAGGATTCACCGGCAGTTAATGTAAAAGGGCCCATATTGGCCAGCATCCTGAAATCGGAAGAAAAATCGGGAGAAGCAAACCAGTTAACAGGAGAGGAGGGGGTGAACGCTCCACTGGCGTCATAGCTATCACCAGGATATACATAGTTGGTTTTAGTACCGGAGCCATCTATGGTATAGCCATCCCCATTGTTGGTGCTTCCAAAGCCGGAAGGGTTTTCAATAACCAGGTTATTGCCATTCTTCCATAAACTACGCATATAGTTATAGAATTCCGGGGCGTTAACCGGGTCTGAAGTTTGGGTTGGAGCTCCGGAAGCAAACTTGAAGTAGGCCATACTGGATGACATTTTATAGTGCTCCTGTATACCGTTAGAGGGATCTTCGGGCTGACAGGCCCCGTTTATCAGAACACCATCCACACAGCCATCCCGATCATTATCCACGCCATCCAGGTAGTCCGCAGGTGGGCCTTTTAAAATGCGAAGGGCGCAGGATGCGGGCTGGTTGCCAAAACCACCCTGATCAACGTCATCACCGTTATAGCAAAAAACAGCGTCTTCATTAATGTTGGTGGCCGGCAGGTCATCCCCGGAGTCACCCAGGTCAAAATCCAGGAAAGAGGAGATGTATACATCTGCAAACTGATCCTGCGAACGGTTATAGATCATGTAATCCAAGTATACGATACTATCTTCAATACCTCCGGTTGTATAGGCGTAGGCCATGGCATGAACTTCCAGTCCCATTCCTTCGGTGGGCCGGTGATTTTTATCGTTGGCAATGGCAAACAGTGCTTCGTCTCCTTTAATATCGGGATAATCGCCTTGGGATGGGTCGTAGTTGCCATCATTATCCACATCCACAAACGGAGCGAGCTTGGCGGCTTCCCCCATAGCGGTATTACCGTGGGCCGGCCAGTTTGCTATCTCCTGGGGAATGCCGGTGGTATTACCATTTACAAAGTCAGAAATGGTTTGCAGGCTTACGTGGTATACTTTTCCGTAAATGGTGGCGGCATTCGGGTCATTAGAGACGGGGCCAGGCTTAAAGTCAGGTGTGGTGGTACGGAACGTGATGGCTGAAACATGAAGTGAATTATTGGCATCCAGCCCAGCAAACCAAAGGCTTTGAGCATATAATAGGGTATGATAGCCCAGAGAGTCCTGGGTTTGCATTTCCCCAATTCCGCCATCCGCAAACATCTTCAATTTAAGGGTATTTACCTCCATAGAGTCAATAAACTGTGCGAGGGAGGCAGGTAAATAAAGAAAGGAACACGCAAGCGCGGTTAGTAGAAATTTTTTCATGGCTGATTAATTTAGGGTTATGGTGTATAGACAGCCGCGTCCCAAACAAGTTGTCTGTACGATCCTAAACGATTCATCCTGAAGGTGTTGTTATTTCACTTTTTTGACCCTTTCATCCGGTTGCCGATGGCTGTGAAAGCGTTTTTTCTGATCTCTCTGCTGACGTAGTTTCTTCTGTTCTGCTTCATCCAGGTGGATTACTGAAAGGCACTCATCACTACAGGTGTTCTCCATCTTTTCGGCACAAGAAGAGCATTGTATAAAAAGCAGATTGCAATCCTTATTGGCGCAGTTTACATGGGTATCGCAGGGTTCACCGCACTGGTGGCAATGAGAGATCACCTCCCCGCTGATGCTTTCACCCAGGCGCTCGTCAAACACAAAGTTCTTACCCCTGAATTTATTGGGTAAGGTCTGGTCTTTGATCTGGCGGGCATAGTCAATAATGCCACCGTGGAGCTGGTTCACATCCTTAAAGCCGTGGTGCTTCAGGTAGGCGCTGGTCTTTTCGCAACGGATACCTCCGGTGCAGTACAGCAATACCTTTTGGTCTTCCTTGCCTTTCAGCATATTCAGCACTTCAGGCAGTTCATCACGGAAGGTTTCGGACTGTGGAAGCAAGGCTCCCTCAAAATGACCGATCTCATTCTCATAATGGTTACGGATATCCACTACAATGGCGTTGCCGCTTTCCATAGCCTCATTCCACTCTTTGGCATTGAGGTGTCGGCCTACGTTGGTTACATCGTAATCTTCAATACTCAGCCCGTCCGCCACGATCTTTTCGCGCACCTTCACGGTAAGCTTCAGGAACGATTTTCCATCGTCTTCCACCGCGATCTTAAAGGGTACCTCGTCAAATTCCGGGTGATGGTACAACTGTTCTGCAAATTGCGTCCAGTTGTGTTCAGGGACGTTCATCTGAGCATTGATACCTTCCTGCGCCACATAAATACGACCCAGGCAGCCCAATGCATTCCACTCGTTGTATAAGGCATCGCGCATAGCCTGCGGATCTTCAATAATCACGTAGCGATAAAAAGAGACGGTACGCCTTTTAAAGGTTTCGGCTTCGAGTTTTTTTAATAGCTGTTCACGACCGAGTTTATTGTAAAGGCCTTTTTTTCCGGCATTGGGGTCCATTCGTAGTCATTTTTTTTTCCGGCTGCAAATTTAAACATATCCAATGGTTTAGCCGTCAGAGAACCCACCAGATGTAGATAACCGAAAAAGCGGTTAGAAAAATGATCCCCAGGTAACTAAGTCCTTGCATCAGCTTACCGGGTTTTTGGTCAGCAGGGATGTCCCTGCCCATGACCAGACGGAAGTTGATAACGGCAATAAAGGGGGCCAGTACAAATGAAATAGTGGTAGCGAGGTCTACCAGGGCCTTTAAAGATGCGCCAAAGCGAAAAATAATGATCAATGCTCCGGTGGCAATGCCCAGTAAGGTAAGGCGGTAGTAGAATGCATTAGAAGGTGCTTCATGACGGACCGTACGAGTGGGTAGAAGCTGCAGGATACGTTCGGTGGTGCGTGCATAACCGTCAAAAACGGCAATACAGGTACCAAACATAATGGAGAAGGCGGAGGAAGCAATGAACAGGTAGCTCCAGTTACCTATGGATTGGGTGAACAGCTCTACCACCGCATGGGCAAAACCAGCAGCCCCTGCCGGCAGGCTGTAATCGGTACCGTAAATAAGGTAGGCACCCAGCAGCAGGAAACAGGGAGCCAGAATAGCGGAGGTCCAATAACCAAAACCAAACTCGTCAATGGTTTCCTTTAAAGTAGGGTGGTAACCCGTTTGCTTGATACGCTCCAGGGTCCAGAGACTGTTCCAGGCGGAAAGGTCCAGGGCGGTAGGCATCCATCCCATCAGGGCGATGAGAAAGAGGAAGCCGCTTTGTTTCGGGTCAAATACAGAGGTGTCAAAAAAGGTGAATGGACTTTCTGATACAGGACCGTTGAAGAGGGTAAGTACAAAGGCCACCAGGGTAGAAATAAGGAGTACACTGCCAATAATTTTGATCAGGGAGTCCAGCACTTTATAGGCCCCGATCAGTAATACTGTTATACAAATGGCAAAAAGTCCGGCTGTGGGTAGCCAGTTTCCGGGGGAAGAGACCCATCGGCTGATGCCTAAAAGGTTGTCCATGAAGGCCGCAGTGACTGCTCCCACGGCAGCCGCTACAAAGAACATGGAGCTTAGTACAATAAGGAAATAGAGCCAAAGCACCCAGCGGCCGGTATCGCGGTAGCCGTCAATAATACTTTTACCCTTGATGTTGGCGTAGCGCGATCCGTATTCAAAGAAAGGGTATTTGAGTACGTTCGCCAGGATAACGGCCCAGAGCAATCCGAAGCCGTATAATGCTCCGGCACGCGTGCTTTGCACCAGGTGGCTTACCCCTATACAGGTGCTGGCAAATAGAACACCTGGCCCCAATGACTTTAGAAAATGTGAAATCCGGGAATGCATACGTGGATCTTTGGCTCCAAAATACTAAAATGCCGGTTTTGGGAAAGGGCTTTTGAATAGTACCTCAAACTGTATATTTGCCCGCGAAAGATAATGTAGCGTATGTCTGAAAAAATCCTGGTTTTAGGGGCCTCGGGACAAATCGGTACGGACCTGGTAGAGCAACTGCGGTCCGGTTACGGCAATGATGCGGTAGTGGCATCGGATATTAAGGATGCTTCACGTGCCATTATGGAAAGTGGCCCGTTTGAAGTGCTGGATGCCAAGGACGGTAACCGCATGCTGGAAGTGATCCAAAAACATGGTATTACGCAGGTATATCACCTGGTGGCCATGCTTTCGGCTACAGCAGAGAAATTTCCTGAAAAAGGTTGGGAGTTGAATATGGAAAGTTTATTCCACACTCTTAAGCTGGCCAAGGATGGTTACATCCATAAACTGTACTGGCCCAGTAGTATTGCTGCCTTTGGTCCCACTACGCCCAGAACGGAGACTCCACAGTTCACCGTGATGGATCCCGGTACCGTATACGGTATCAGTAAGCTTTCCGGTGAATTATGGTGTGATTATTACCATAAAAAATATGGAGTGGATGTGCGCAGCATCCGTTACCCGGGATTGATATCCTATAAAACCGAACCTGGTGGTGGTACTACGGACTATGCGGTGGATATTTTCCATAAGGCTTTAAAGGATAAAAGATACGAGTGCTATCTGGCGGAAGACACAGCCTTGCCAATGATGTACATGCCCGATGCCATTAAGGCTACCATAGGGATTATGGAAGCTCCCGCTGAGGAGGTGAAGATCCGCACTTCCTATAACCTCTCTGCCTTTAGTTTTGACCCTAAAACCTTGGCGGGGCATATCCGTAAACATATACCGGAGTTTGAGATGACGTACCATATAGATCATCGCAATGATATAGCTTTAGGATGGCCGCAGAGTATTGATGACAGCCGCGCCCGTGAGGATTGGGGCTGGAAGAACGATTACGGCCTGGAGGATATGGTCAGCGATATGCTTAAGAACCTTAAATAAAAAAAGCCCCCGGGATCTTCGGGGGCTTTTTTTATGCTTTTTCAACTTGGATTAAGGTAATTTTTCCATGCTAACTTCAAATTTCACCTCTGATTCAATCGTGGTTCCTTGTTGGCTTTGACTGGTATTAGCAGTAGCTTTAAGGGTTATCTGGGTAGGGCTGTGGATAACTACATCAAAGGGGGTGGTTGTGGCAGCGGAAGGATCCGAATTAAAGCCTTCTAACTGACCTTTTGAATTAATACTCCAGGTGCTTACAGCTGGTGTTTGTGGGATAACATCATTGAAGGTTTGTGAAGAGGTTTGTCCACCAAAGTGCGTGGTTACCACACTTTTGAAATCATAACCAAAGTTAGCTGTGGCCTTATTGGGGTTTTCTTCAAATAAAACGGTGCCCTTAAAGTTTGAACCGGTAGTTACAAATGAATTAACCACCAGACCATTCATTTTAGTTGTGCCTTCCTGGTGGGTATCGGTCATTTTCCATTCACCGGGCAAAACAGATTGAGGGGTGAGACTGGAATTAGGCTGTTGATTGGTGTCCTTGTCGTCTTTGGAACAGGAAAACAGTACCGTAGATACGGCAAAAATCATTAAGATCTTCTTCATGATGATTAAGGTTTAAGAATTTAGGCTGCAATAATAACTAAAAAAGACTCTCGTAAGAAAAAACGTTCAAAGGAGGTGGGGATTTAGGAAAAATAAGATGGTAGATTTTTCTAAATTTGCAGCCCTTTAAGGAAAAGGGTCCCGTAGTTCAATGGATAGAATAGAAGTTTCCTAAACTTTTGATGCAGGTTCGATTCCTGCCGGGACTACAAAGTGGTTGTAAGAGTGAAGGTTTAAAGTTGTAAAGTTTGACTTTGAAACTTTAAGACCTTACAACTAAAGTTGGCTCCGTAGTACAATGGATAGTATATGGGTTTCCGGTACCCAGGATCTAGGTTCGATTCCTAGCGGGGCTACAAAGTAAAAAGGTAGCGTTGCGCCAGCAGCAAGGTGGCGTGCGTGAGCAGGGCGTTAGCTTTCCTGGTTTTTTTCTTTGGTGGCCTTAAGTAGACTTGTGGCGATCATATATATAGCCAGCGGGAGGACAATAAAAGATAATTTGTTGTATTTCCAGGCTTCTGTAAAGTCAGCGTGTAACAAGTGTTGAATGGCCCTGGTCATTCCGCAGCCATAGCATTCTGTATCAAAAAGAACGGTTGACACGCACACAGGCTCACCATGATCAAAATGATCTGCCGGTAAATACAAGAGGTAAAAGAAAATCAGGCCCAGAACGATAAATGTTATAATGGCCAGCTGTCTTTTAGTAAGACCCAAAAAAACCCGTTTCATTCTTTAGATTTTAGTAGTCGTACTTCTACAAACTCGCCCTTTTTTAGCTTCGTGGACAAGGGATGAACTTTTCCAGCATCAATAAGGTGGGTATTTACCGTATTAGGAGGTTGGCTCCCTTCATTTTCCGCTACTATCTTAATAGTAAGTACTTTTTCGTTCTCAAAATCAAACTGAAAAGTTTTTTTATGTGCTGCGGCCACTACCGATTTATGCCTGAGGGAATCATTTACATAAATAGCAATACGGTCGTTATCCTCTTTAAAGCCGTCCCAAACCTGAAGCTTTACCTGGTTAGAATGCCAGGCCAGAGATAATACTTCTGCATTCTGCAGAGGGGCATCAGGATCAACACGGGCTGTGATAGCGGTATCCTGTACCCCTGAAGTAGCCGCTTGTTTTAAGGAATCGCGAATGTCTCTGAGCCGTTTATTATTTTCAACCATCTTACGCAGCAGCTGCGAGTTCACCAGGTAAATCTCACCCGAGGCACAAAGAGAGCTATCCGGAAAAAAGCCATTGAACTGTCCGTTGAAAATAGACTTTTCCTGGTTTTGCCTCCAATGCAGGTTTTTCACCCGGATATAGCAAAATTCATTTGCTTTTGCATCAGAAGAAGTGCTTACGTTTCCGATTTCGGAAAACTCCAGCATTTGCTTTTCAAAATTAATTTTTCCGGTAATCCTTGATTCTGTGCGGTCTTCATTAAGGAAGTTGGTGGTTGAGATCCCCGTAATTTCCCCTCCTGGTTGTACATCAATGGTAAGCTTAAGCGGGATCAATTGATTGGTTTCGGTTTTGAGAGTACCAATTAACTGCAAATTGTCAGGTTGAGCAATGCACCAGGTGCTTGCCAGAAGCAATAGTAATAAGATGGAAGAATGTTTTTTCACGGGCCAAATATTGAATTTTTTTTCTACTTTGGACCCAATTAACATCAAATCATAACTAATGAAAAGAATTATTCTTACCCTAGTGGCCTGTCTTGTAATAGGTGTTGGAACAACAAATGCATCTTTCCCCGTAAAAAAGGCAAAAGACTCCGCTCAAACCGAATTGTCATCTCAGGATGGAACTATCACCCCTGAAAAAATTGCTGAGGCTCAAAAGACTTTTGAAGCCCAAATGAAAGAGGATATCCAAAGCCCCGAGGCTACCTCAAAATTCAGGGAAGAGGACTGGATTACTCTGGCTCTTTGGTTTTTCCTGGGTGGCTTAGCAGCACACCGTTGGTATAAGAAAAAACCAGTTGGTTGGAATATCCTTTTCATCCTTACAGCCGGTGGTTGCGGGATTTGGGCTATTGTAGACCTTGTTCATATCCTACAACAAGACTTCTAATCAGAGTTAAGATTTTATCAGAAGGCCGTCTTGCAAGACGGCCTTTTTTTGTGTTATACCATGGAATGAAAACCGACAATTGCCAGACCAGCGAGTCCCTGGCTTAGTCCACAAAGATTGGTGTTTACTCCGGATCAGCTGGCCAGGTGGGTGAATTTGGCAATAAACATTACTCCTTTTGTCTACCGCGCTTAGTACGTTTCCGGCCGCATCTATGTTCTAGCACCTAACTGTTTCTCTATCGTTCCCTAAAGCTGCAACTTAATTAGGAAGTTCCGGGTAATGAGACTTAAAAATTCCCGTTAGCGCACCACAGATCCATTTTCCATGGTGTCAGAAGGTTGCGCAAAAACCAGTTTGCCTTCCGCATTTTCGGCCATCAATACCATGCCTTTGGATTCCACACCACGTAATTTTTTGGGTGCCAGGTTAGCCAGAACGGATACTTGCTGTCCGATGATGTCTTCCGGTTTAAAATGCTCGGCAATACCGGAAACAATGGTGCGGGTTTCCACACCAATATCTACCGTAAGTTTCAGGAGCTTGTCGGTTTTGGGAACCGGTTCAGCTGCCAGGATCGTACCGGTACGGATGTCCAGTTTGGTAAAATCATCAAAGGTGATCTCTTCTTTCAAGGGAATTAGTTTTTGCGATGGGTTATTCTGCGTGGGGTTTCTCTTTAGCTTATCCAGCTGGGTTTGTACCTTGTCATCTTCTATTTTCTGGAACAAAAGCTCGCCTTTCTCCAGTTGCGAACCGGCCGGAATGAACTCCTTGCGTTTACAAGCTTCCCAACTCATCAGATCCAGGTGCAGGAAACTGCGAAGCCTGGCCGAGGTAAAAGGGAGGAAGGGTTCTCCCAGCTGAGCCAGGGCGGCACAGACCTGGGTGGCTACATACAGGATGGTTTGGGTACGCTCAGGGTCGGTTTTCACCAGTTTCCAGGGCTCTTCATCCGCAAGGTATTTGTTACCGGAGCGAGCCAGCTGGATATAAGCAGATAGAGCTTCACGAAAGCGGTATTGATCCAGGCTTTGGCCGATGTTGGCCGGAGCGTCCGCCAAAAGCTGGAGCAGCTCCTGGTCAGTTTCGGAGAAGGCTGCCGGTTGCGGTACGGTTCCGTTATAGTACTTCTGCATGAGTACCAATACCCGGTTTACAAAGTTGCCATAAATGGCCACCAGCTCGCTGTTGTTGCGGGTCTGGAAATCTTTCCAGGTGAAGTCATTATCCTTGGTTTCAGGTGCAGCAGCACAAAGGGCGTAGCGCAATACATCCTGCTGGTCGGGAAAATCCTGAAGGTATTCATGCAACCACACCGCCCAATTGCGGCTGGTGGAGATCTTTTTGCCCTCCAGGTTCAAGAATTCATTGGCCGGTACCTGGTCCGGAAGTATAAATTCACCGTGCTCCATTAGCATGGCCGGGAAAATGATGCAGTGGAATACAATATTGTCCTTCCCGATAAAGTGGATCAGTGCAGTATCCTCGTCCTTCCACCAGGTTTCCCAGTCGTCACCCATCAATTCTTTGGTGGCAGAAATGTAACCGATGGGCGCATCAAACCAAACGTACAGTACCTTTCCCTCGGCATCCGGCAGGGGAACTTTGATCCCCCAATCCAGGTCACGGGTCATGGAACGGGCCTGCAGGCCGCCACTATCGTCCAGCCAGCTCATACACTGTCCGTAAACATTGGGTTTCCAGTCTTTATGCGATTGTATGAAGCTCTTAATCCTTCCGGAGAGGTGATCCAGGGGGAGGAACCAGTGTTTGGTTTTTCTCCGTTCGGGCTTGGCACCGGATAAACGTGAGCGGGGGTTGATAAGGTCCGTAGGGCTTAGCGAAGTCCCGCAGTTCTCACACTGATCACCGTAAGCATCGGGGAAATGGCAATTCGGGCACTCACCTTCTATGTAACGGTCGGCCAGGAACTGTTCTGCTTCGGGATCGTAGTATTGCTCCGTTTCTTTTTCGGTAAACGCTCCCTTTTCATATAGTTTCAGGAAGAAATCGGAAGCCGTTTTATGGTGTATCTCTTTGGAGGTGCGTGAATAAATGTCAAAGCTGATCCCGAAACCCTCAAAGGCTTGTTGCATAATGCCGTTGTACTTATCCACGATTTCCTGCGGACTAACGCCTTCGGCTTTAGCTTTCATAATAATGGCTACGCCATGTTCATCCGAGCCACAAATGAATTTTACATCCTTTTCATTCTGACGCAGGTAACGCACATAAATATCTGCAGGCAGGTAGCATCCGGCCAGGTGGCCAATGTGTACGGGGCCGTTAGCATAAGGCAGGGCGGCAGTAACTGTATATCGTTTTGGTGCTGACATTCGTATTTTTGCGCTTTGCCCGCAAAAGTAGCAAATTAAGAGGGCTGCCGAAGTCTGAACTTACGCCATTTGACAGGGTTGAAGAATCAAAGGAGAATTAGAGATGCAGTTATATTCAAAAATATTAGGTGAAGGAGATCAACATCTGATCATTATGCACGGGGTGTTTGGTAGTGGCGACAACTGGCAAACCCTGGGGCGCAAATGGTCGGAAACCTATTGTGTGCACCTCCTGGATATGCGTAACCACGGTAAAAGTCCCCACAGCGATGCATTCTCCTATGAACTGATGAGTGATGACCTGCAGGAATATATGGAGGCACACCATATTGAAAAGGCCTTGATATTAGGCCATAGTATGGGGGGCAAAGTAGGGATGCTGTTTGCGGTGCTTAACCCTGAGCGAGTGGAAAAGCTGGTAGTGGCTGATATCGCTCCCAAACCGTATAAGCCCCACCACCAAAAGATCATTGCCGCCCTTCAATCGCTGGATCTGGAAACTATAAATTCACGTGGGGACGCAGAGGAGGCTTTTGGTCCGGAGATAGAAGAGGAGGGAACCCGTCAGTTTTTGCTAAAGAGTCTTTACTGGAAAGAAAAGGGGAAGCTGGATTGGCGTTTTAATGTGCCTGTAATTGCCCGCGAGATCAAAAAAGTGGGAGATGCCCTGCCTCCTAATGCTATTTATAGTGGGGAAACCCTATTTGTGCGGGGAGGCAAGTCCTGGTATATACAGGATGAGGACGAAGAGATGATCCTGGATCATTTTCCCGGTGCCAGGCTGGAAGCTATTGATGGAGCAGGGCACTGGCTGCACGCTGAAAAGCCAAAGGAATTCTTTGAGCTGGTAAGCTCTTTCCTGGAATCCTGATCAGGAAAGTACCTTTTCAGTAAGGGTAATATTCTCCCCAAAAAAATTACGGGCAATGCGTGAAAAAGCCTTGGTTTTTTCCGATACATAAAAGCGGTACGAAGCCTTTTCTCTCTCTTTCTCATTAAGGATTTTGTGTTCTACCAATACCGATTTAAGGTGATGGGCCACCAGCTCCGGAGAGTCTACAACCTCCGTTTTACCTTCATAAAAACTCTCGATCTCCGTTTGGAATAAAGGAAAGTGGGTACATCCTAATATGAGCAGGGAAAGCTTACTGAAGTCATCATTGTTGAGATAGGCTTTAATGGCACCACGACTAATGTCCGTATGGGTAAAGTCTTCTTCGGCAATACCTACCAAAAGAGGAGTTGCGGCTGAAACTACCTGGAGTTTAGGTTTTTTGGCCAGCAGGCTTTTCTTGTAGATCCCGGACTGGGTAGTGGCTCGGGTGGCTATAATCCCCACTTTGCCTTTGGCATGCTCGGCTACGTAGTTTACCACGGGATCCACCACATTGATAATAGGAACATCCGGGAATTTCTTTACCAGTTTCTGATAAGCCAGTGCCGAAGCAGTATTACAGGCTATCACAATGGCTTTGCAATCCTGGCTCAGGAGAAACTCGGTTATTTCGCGCGAGTAAGTTTGTACGGTATCCCTTGATTTATCACCATAGGGTGTGTGACGGGTATCACCGAAATAGATGAAAGATTCATCCGGAAGATGTTTTTTGATAGCGGCTGCAACAGTGAGTCCGCCTACCCCACTGTCAAAAATACCTATGGGTCTGTTGGTCATGGTCTGGAAATAAAAAACCGCTGCTCCATTGAAGGAACAGCGGCACTAATATACTCTTTAAATGCGTGTAGCGGTTATTACTGGATGGCCAGTTTAGCTTTTACCTTAGGCATAAGGTCCTCGCTTTTATCGGCTGCAAATATTACTACAGCTTTGCTGGGTGAGCTGTCCAGGATGTAAGTGAAACCGTTTTCCTTGGCCACGTCCTGAACGGCATTGGTAGCTTTTTCAATGATGGGAGTAAGTAATTCCACCTGCTTTTGCTGAAGGTCTTCCTGGGCCTTTTGGCTGTACTCCTGTATGCGAAGTTGCAATTCCTGTATCTCACGCGATTTATTTTCGCGGGCCAGTTCAGTCATCACTTTTTGGTTTTCGCGGAAGCTTTGAACCTTGGTCTGTAGCTCGGTTTCCATATCCTTGAGATCTTTTTCAAGCTGGCGTCCATAGGTTTCCAGTTGCTGCTGTGCAGTTTTGGTTTCCGGCATCATCTGTAATAACTCGTCTGCATTGATATGACCGATCTTTTGTTGGGCCACGGCACTGAAACTTGTCATTAACCCCAGGGCTAATACCAAAATCGCTAATTGTTTTTTCATCGTACTGTTATTTCAATTTTAATTTAATCAGTAACCTAATTTTTCCAGCACCTCATCGCTGATGTCTACCTGCTGGTTACTGTAAAGGGTAATCAGGTCACTACTCTTGTCAAACACAACGTCCAGTTTACGCCTGCGGGCCACTTCCTGTACCGCGTTGTAGATCTGATCCTGTATAGGACGGATCAGTTCCTGGCGCTTTTTGAAAATTTCACCGGTAGGGCCAAAGTACTTATGTTGCAGGTCTTTAACTTCCTGTTCCTTTACCTTAATGGCATCCAGGCGTTCCTGTTGCATTTCCTCTGTTAAAAGAACTTTTTCAGCATTGTAGGCTTTTTGTAAAGCAGCTACTTCTGACTGAAGTGCTTCCACTTCTCCTTGCCAACGTTGTGACAATTGATCCAGTTGGTTTTGAGCCTGTTTATGTTCAGGCATTTTGGTAAGGATCAACTCACTGTCTACTATAGCAAAACGCTGTGCAAAACCCTGAGTTCCAAAAACCAGACCAATTAGTAAAATGAGTAAATTCCTCATAAGCCGGGCGAAATTAATTAAATTAAAATTGCTGGCCAATTATGAAGTGCGTGTTCCACCCAGAGGGTTGGAGCTGCCCGGGAATGGCGTCAAATCCGTAACCAAAGTCAATTCCCAGAAGTCCGAACATGGGCATAAAAATACGCACCCCGGCACCAGCCGATCGTTTTAATCTAAACGGCTGATAGTTCTCGAAAGTATCATAGTTGTTACCGGCTTCCAGGAATGAAAGCATAAATATCTGGGCACTAGGGTTTTCAGTGATAAGGTAACGCAATTCTAAAGTAAACTTATTGTAGAGTGCTCCCCCCAGGTTGGAAGAACCGCCCCCGTTGGGAACGATCTGGTTGTTGGGGTAACCTCTCAAGCCGATGATCTCACGGCCATCCAGTACAAAGTTCTGTAAACCGTCACCACCTACGTAAAAACGCTCAAAGGGAGGAAGGCCCACGTCATCATTATAAGCTCCCAGGTAACCGAACTCCCCGGCCGTTTTAATCACCGCCTTATTGAATATTTCGGTAAACCAGCTGCTGTTCACTTTCAGTTTGTAGTATTCCAGCAATTCGTATTTCTCGGGATCGCTCAGTGAGCTGTAGTCGCGTCCGTTGAGCAAAGAATAAGGAGGTGTAGCCTCTACTGTAACATTAAAAAGGGAACCCCTGCGCGGGTAGATCGGATAATCGGTGCTATTACGTCCAAAGGTGGAGCGCAACGCCAGGTTGTGTACCTGGCCCTCGGTAAACTGTATCCCGGCCAGCGGGTATCTCCGGAGGTTATATACCTGGTAGTCCACCGCATTGTACAGGGTAAAATAATCATCCGGCCACTTGAGGCGTTGTCCCAATCCTACGGTAACCCCGGTAATGGTAAGGGATTGTCTTAAAGGATCGTCCTTGGAGCGCCCGTTCAGGTTCTGGATATTGTGGTATAGTGAAACAGTTAATGAGTTCGGTTTTTTACCGCCCAGCCAGGGCTCGGTAAAGGAGGCGCTGTACGACTGGTAGAACAAGCCGTTGCTCTGGGCTCTCAGGTTGATGGTTTGTCCGTCACCGGAAGGTAGCGGTTTCCAGGCTCTTTTGTTGAATATGTTACGGGCGGAGAAGTTATTGAAGTTCAGGCCCAGTGTACCAACAATGCGTCCGGCACCGTAACCACCCTGTAATTCCAGCTGACTGGTAGAACGTTCTACTACAGAATATTCAATATCCACCGTTCCGGTTTCGGCATTGGGCCTCGGGTTTACGTTCAGTTCGGTAGGCTCAAAATACCCAAGCTGCTGCAGTTCACGCATACTACGCTGGATGTCTGATCTGCGGAAAAGCTCTCCCGGCTTGGTGCGCAATTCGCGCATGATAACGTGATCATTGGTACGGTCATTACCCACCACGGTAACCTTGCTAATAGTAGCCTGACGGCCTTCGCGTATCCGCATTTCAATGTCAATGGAATCATTTTCCACCAGTACTTCCACCGGGTTGAGGTCAAAGAAGAGGTACCCATTGTCCAGGTAAAGCGAGCTTACATCACCACCCTGAGGGTCCAGGAATAATCTTTCCTGCAGGTAGGCCGCATCGTACACATCACCTTTCTGAATGTTGAGGATCTTGGAAAGGGTTTCATTGCTGTACTTGGTATTCCCCAGCCAGGTTATATCCCGGAAGTAATACTTATGGCCCTCTTCAATGGTCATGTCAATTTCTATCCGATCATCCTTGATCTTATAGATGGTGTCATGCACGATGCGGGCATCACGGTAACCATTCTGGTTGTACTTTTCAATGATCTTGTGCTTGTCTTCCTCGTAATCATCACGAATGAACTTGGAGGATTTGAAGATGTTCCAGATGCGTTTGCGCTTGGTTTCCTTCATGGCCTTGCGCAGCTTGCGGTCAGAGAGGTTTTCATTGCCCTCAAACTCTATTTCCTTGATCTTTACCTTTTCGCCACGGTCTACAATTACCCCCAGGATAACCGCATTGTTGGAGGTGGTATCAATACGTTTCACCACGTCCACTTCGGCATTGAGATATCCCTTTTCCACAAAGTATTCACGGGCAATGTTCTCCGTGTTTACGATGAGGTTTTCGGTTACGATGGTACCACTGGAGAGGTTGATCTCTTCCCGAAGGTTGTCTTGTTTGGACTTGCGGATACCTTTGATATAGTACTTACTGAGCTTGGGCAACTCCTTCAGGCGGATTTCCAGGAAAGCCACATTGCCTTTGATCTCGGTAATGAAAATGCCAATATCGTCAAAGAGACGCTGGTTCCAGAGGTTCTTGATGGCGCGTGTAGTTTCTTCCCCAGGCAGTTCTATCTTTTGCCCCACTTTTAAACCTGAAATCAAAAGAATAACCTGGTGGTCCAGGTTGTCTGAACCGGTAATGGTAATACCGCCTATCTCATACGTTCCGCCTCCTTCCAAAGCCAGTTGCTGAAGGCTTTTGGTAGTGGAGATCTGCGCATGGGATAGGGAAAATATAAAAAGTGCACTCAGGCACAACAGTACTCTTCGCATTATTGGTTCAGGAATTTAATTGCTCACTGATTTTACCAAATCTTCTCTCTCTTCTCTGGTAATCCAGGATGGCCTTAAATAGATCTTCAGCCCCGAAATCAGGCCAAAGCTTGTCGGTAAAATACAATTCCGAGTAGGCGATCTGCCAAAGCATATAGTTGCTTATCCGGTACTCACCGCTAGTGCGTATCAGCAGATCAGGGTCTGGAAGGCCCCGGGTAAAAAGGTTATGGCTAATATGTTCTTCGCTTATATCCTCAGGATCCAGCTTACCAGCTTTCACATCACGGGCCAGCGTGCGCGTGGCTTCTGTTATTTCCTCCCTGCTGCCATAGCTCAAGGCCAGGGTAAGGGTCATGTGATCCAGTTTGCTGGTTTTTTCGATCACTTCCTGCAGTTCCCGCTGGCACTTTAGCGGTAGTGAATCAGTCTTGCCGATAGTATTCAGGCTGATATTATTCTTGGTTAAGGTCTTGAGCTCTTTGCGAAGGCTGGAGACCAAAAGGGCCATCAGGGCATTGACCTCTGCGCGGGGACGGTTCCAGTTTTCACTGGAAAAAGCGTATACCGTGAGGTATTTTATACCCACTTCTGCAGAAGCGGTAGCAATATTACGCAAGGCGTCCACACCGTTTTCATGGCCTATGGCACGCAGGAAACCTTTTTTCTTGGCCCAGCGGCCGTTGCCATCCATAATTATAGCAACGTGTTGAGGTAGGGGGTTGTGTTTGATTTCTTCCTTCAGGCTCATCTTCCCACAAAGCTTGCGCATTTCTCATACAGTTCCCCAAACTTGAACTGAAGGGTGATACCGGTGAATATATACCAGTCATTATTCTGAGGATTACCTCTAAGCAGGTTTTCCTTATCCCCACCCAATATACTACGGTCAGAGAGTGCTGCTGCAACGGGCCCGTTTTCCTCTTCTATGATCTCCGGGTCTGCATAATATCCACTAACGTCATCCAGGTAATCCGTGCGGGTGCTTCTGAAATTACTTTCAATAGCTATAGAGGTGAATTCACCGATTGAGAATTTGTAGCCCAGACCAAATACAAAAAAGGTAGAGGCCAATGGGTAGGGGCCGCTTGCGTTGGCGCGTGTACCCTGACCTTCCGTGCCCAGGGGTTGAAGCTCGTATTCCTCTCCCTGGTAAACGGCTGTAGGGTTGAATTTAAAAATTCCGAAACCACCCATCACATAAGGGGTGTGGAAATGCTTGGTGCCCGGTTCGAAGTCCAGAAAATTGAACTCACCCATTAAACTTCCTTCCAGGATATGTGAACGGAAGTGCAGGTTGCGGTTAAGGCGGTAACCAAAGCTGGAGGAGCTGTCCTCATTGGCAATATAACCATAGTTGAATTGTAACCTTAAGGCCCAGCGTTCGTTGAAATTATAGCGAACAAAACCGCCAACAGCGTATCCTTTGGGGATGTGGATACCGTAGTCACCTACATCGCCAATAAAATTGCTTCCGCCTCCAAACAGGCCTACTTCGGTATACTGACCGTATGCCGGAAGCCATAGAGAGGCTAATAATATTTTGAAAATGAGTAGTTTGATCTTCATTTCGCAAAAATGAGGGCAAATATAACCATTTAGCGTGAAGGCCCTTGGTTAAAGGTTGTTAATTCCTTCGGTCAAGGCCCCAGAGTAATTTATTTCGTAATGTCTCTGCAAAGTTTTGTATTTCTGTCTTTATCAGTCGTATACGGAAAGTGCTAAGGCTTACTTTCAATTCTGATCCAGAATCCAGGGCATATATCCTGGAGTCCAGGGATACCAGGAATTGCTTTTCGCGTCCTTCTACTTTCAGCTTGATCGTATACTTGTTGGGAATAACGACCGGTCTTACGTTCAGATTGTGCGGAGCAATGGGAGTTATCACAAAACTGTCCGAGCCCGGCATAATAATAGGTCCCCCGCAACTTAGTGAATACCCTGTACTTCCGGTGGGTGTGGCAATGATCAGCCCGTCCGCCCAATAGCTATTGAGGTATTCATCGTTGATCCACGTATGTACTGTAACCATAGCGGTGGTGTCCTTGCGGCTTACCGTTACTTCGTTAAGCGCAAAAGGCATTTCCAGTTCCAGCTCAGGGGTATCCAATGCCAGTACCATGCGTTCATCAATGGTGAAATTGGTATCCTTTAAAGCCTGAATGGCCTCGGTGATCTTTTCCTTACTTACGTTGGAGAGAAAACCCAGTCTTCCGGTATTGATACCCAGTATGGGGATGCCGGAATCACGGATAAGCGTTACTGCGTCCAATATGGTGCCATCACCACCCATGGTAATAAGAAAGTCCGGTGAGGCTTCAAGCAGCTGATCGTGAGAGGCAAATTCCTTGAAGTTCAGCCCCAGTTCGCAATGCTCTTCAATAAAACGATTGAGCCGTTTGTATACTATGATCTCCGCCCCGATATTGAGCAGGTCCCGGTGGAGTTTCTCAATGAAGGGCCGGGATTCAAGGGTGATCAGCTTTCCGAAAACGGCTACCTTCATAAATCACATATTAAGGTATTTCATCAGCGCTTCGTAACGCTGATCCAGGGTGTCGTCAAAAAGGCTGGTATGGTGTACTTCCTTAATCTTATAATTATACCGTTCCAGTGATTTCAGGATACGGGTAATGTCCTGCTGGTTGATCTTAAGGTTGATCTCAATATGGTCCAGCTCTTCAGAATTATCAATAAAGAAGCCGAGGATGCGTGCATCTTCACTCTCTACGATGTGGGCTACCTGCGACATCTGGTAATCCCTGGAGGGAATCTCCAAAACCAATGTACTTCCACTCTCGGTAAAAGTGGGTTGCCGGCCTATTTCCTGTAACAATTCACGGGTGCAGATGTAGCCCTTGTAATTACCTTCTTTATCCACTACCGGTAACATGCTTAGTTGTCCGGCACCGATCATTTGCACAGCCTTGAAAATATCGGCTTCCAACGGTACGGAGTAGGGTTTGAGCAGTCTGTGATACGATTGCAGGCGCTGCGTATCGTCCTCAAGCTCCAGCAAGTCGTCCTCGTCTATAAGGCCAAGGTAGTGATGGGATTCTTCAATAACCGGCAGGTGGGTAAATTTCAGCTCCTCCATCAGGTCCAGGATATCCCGCACCCGTTCTGAAGATTGCAGCGGCTTTATGTCGTTTAAAAGGTGTTTTGCAACGTTCATAGGTAAAAGCAAACTTAAGGTTTTTATCTTTGCTTCAATTGCCTCATTAAACGTAAATTCAGTGACCCGACTTAGTGTAAATATCAATAAAATAGCCACTCTCCGGAATGCCCGGGGAGGTTCCGTTCCCAACGTGCTGGAAGCTGCCCTGAACTGTGAAAAATTCGGAGCCGAAGGAATAACCGTACACCCCAGGCCGGACGAGCGCCATATCCGTTACCAGGATGTGCGGGATATAAGACCCCGGCTGAACACCGAGTTCAATATTGAAGGCTATCCTTCAGAAGATTTTATAGACCTGGTGTTGGAAGTGAAGCCGGAACAGGTTACCCTGGTGCCGGATCCCCCGGATGTACTCACCTCCAACGCTGGCTGGGATACAGTGGAAAATGAGGTTTTACTGAAGGAGGTAGTTGGCCGCTTTAAGGAGGCGGGTATCAGGGTGTCTCTTTTTATGGAGTGTAACGAGGACTTTATCGAGGCAGCCGGGAAAACCGGGGCTGATCGTATTGAATTGTATACCGAGGAGTATGCCCGGGGCTTTGAAAGGGATCCTGAAAATGCGGTAGCGCCTTATACAGTGGCGGCTGAGCTTGCCGGTAAATACGGCCTGGGGGTAAATGCCGGTCATGACCTGAACCTGGATAATCTGGAGTATTTTGCTCGTATGGTTCCCAACCTGCAGGAAGTTTCCATAGGACATGCGCTGATCTCAGATGCCTTATATTATGGCCTGGAAAACACCATACAGATGTATTTGCGTAAACTGGAAAATGCCGCCCGTTGATTACTCCTAAAACATTAAGAAAAGGAGATACAGTGGGGTTGGTGGCAACCGCCCGTAAAATTTCACGGGATGAACTCCAGCCGGCCATAGAAATTCTGGAGTCATGGGGTCTTAAAGTGGAGTTGGCTCCCAACCTCTTTAAAAGTCACCACCAGTTTGCCGGCACGGATGAACAACGCCTGGCTGATCTGCAGGGCTTTATAGACAGTATCGATATAGATGCAATAATTTGTGTGCGTGGAGGTTATGGTACGGTGCGTATCATTGATGAACTCAACTTTTTTCCCCTTATTGAAAAGCCCAAATGGATATGCGGTTACAGTGACATAACCGTTTTGCTCAATAAACTCCGCAAGGTAGGAGTGGAATGCCTGCATAGTACGATGCCCGTGAATTTTACCAGCAATACCCCGGAAAGCCTGGAGAGCTTACGGAAGGCTCTGTTTGGTGAGGAACTGGTAATTAGCTGTGCGGCCCATCCGTTGAACCGCAATGGACAGGCTAAAGGCCGGGTAACCGGAGGGAACCTCTCGGTTTTATATAGTCAGACTGGTTCAGGAACGGCCATTCAGCCGGAAGGTGATATTCTGTTTATCGAGGATCTGGATGAATACCTGTACCATATTGACCGGATGATGCAAAACCTGAAGAGGAACGGTTATTTTGAAGGTATAGCCGGGCTTATTGTAGGGGGTATGAATGCTATGAATGATAATAAGATCCCTTTTGGTCAGAGTGCCGAGGAAATTATTGCCACGGTGGTAAGGCCGTACAATTTCCCGGTGTGTTTCGGTTTTCCTGCCGGCCATATAGATGACAATCGTTCCCTGATCTTTGGGCGGAGAGCCTCTTTGAAGGTTGGTGATTCCGTAGAACTGGTATTCGAGAATGGCTGAGCATAATACACTAGGTGAACAAGGAGAGGCGGCAGCTGTGGCATATCTCATTCAACACGGCTACACCATTATAAAACGCAACTGGCGATACCGGCACGAGGAGATCGATATTATTGCCGAAACTGCCGATCACCTTGCTTTTGTAGAAGTCAAAACACGCAGTAGTTCCAGCTACGGTTCACCCTCAGAGTTTATTACCAAAAGCAAGCAAAAACACCTGATCAGTGCGGCTAATGCCTATGTAGAAAAATATGGTGTGGAAAAGGATGTTCAGTTTGACGTTATCAGCATTACTTTTAACCCTCAATTCCGCCTGGATCATATTCGTGAAGCCTTTTTTCCCTAGGAAACTTATGAGAATACCCTCTACTGGGTTGAACCTCCTGTATATACCCAGGATATTAGGATAGCGTAGTGCGATCACAGAAACCTGAACGGGCTTTCTTCAAAGGTTTAAATATCTCTAGCTTTGCAAAAATTTTTTTATGCAAAAGCGAGGACCGAAAAAAAGCCCCGGGGGAAGGCCTCAAAAACCCATCGGTAAAAAGAAACCTGCCGGAAGTGGCCCCAAACCATCCCCATCCAATGATGGAACAATGCGCCTCAATAAGTTCCTGGCTCACTCAGGGATAGCCTCCAGGCGTGAGGCAGATGATCTTATTAAAGCCGGTTTGGTAGAGGTCAACGGCAAGACCATTACAGAAATGGGTTTTAAAGTAAAGCCTGCCGATGAGGTGAGGTTCAATGGTTCTGAAATACGGAAAGAAAAAAAGGTATACCTGGTATTGAATAAGCCTAAGGGTTTTATCACAACCACCGATGATCCTAAGGCTCGAAAAACCGTAATGGAACTGGTAGGTAATGCAGGTTCCGAACGCTTTTACCCGGTAGGTCGCCTGGATCGTAAAACCACCGGAGTATTATTGTTTACCAATGATGGTGATCTGGCCAAAAAGCTGACCCACCCCTCTCATGGAGCCCGTAAGATATACGAGGTGGGTTTGGACAAAAATCTCACTAAAACCGATTTTCATAAGATACAGGATGGGCTGGAGCTGGAAGATGGTCCTATAAAAGTAGACGAGATCCAATACATTGAAGGTAAGTCCAAAAACAACATAGGAATAGTGATACACAGCGGTAGGAATCGCATTGTACGAAGGATATTTGAGAGCCTGGAATACGAGGTTACCAAACTGGATCGAGTATTTTTTGCTGGTATTACCAAGAAGAATCTCAACCGGGGACAATGGCGTTATCTTTCGGAAAAAGAAGTGCAGTTTTTAAAGATCAATAACTAAAGTTTTTTGGATTAGGTGTATTAACTTTTAGATATTACTTTTGAAACAAATTAATTAATTCAACATTATGGCAAAAAGAAAAATAACACCCGGTGTTCTGGTTCACACCTTGCGTGAAAACCAGAATAACAATAAAACTCTGAAAGCCCTCTTTGCTTCTCAGTTTCTGGGTAAACTTTCTGTTGAAGAACTCGAAGCTCTTAAGAAGAGCATTGATAAGGAACTTAAGAAAAGAGAAGGTCGTGTAATTCAGGAAAAAATTGAATTTCTTGAAAAATACGGTTTTAAAGTTCAAAAAAAATCCTGAGGGAGGAAATCAAAAAATCAGGTAAAAGCCCGCTTCACTGAAGTGGGCTTTTTTAATTTTGAGCCTTCGTGCAAACTTTTTACCCTAGGTTAAACGTTTGCTAGTCTGGGTATGGGGAAGAAGATCATAAAGTTCGGACTTTGGGCATTTTCAATTTTGCTGGCTTTGTTCCTGGTGGCTTTTGCCATTCTGTACGTCAACCGTGATAAGCTTTCGGGTGTCCTGATCAAAGAGATCAATAAACAATTGGCGGTTCCTGTTGATGTAAGCGGTGTTAACATAAGCCTGCGAAAATTCCCCAATGCTTCCTTTGTATTTACAGATGTTTTTTCCTCGGGTGCTTACAGCAGCCCAGGGGATACCCTTGTTTATGCTCAGCGCATATACCTGCAGTTTAGCGTGTGGGAGGTGCTTTTTTCTTCCGTTTCCATCAAGGAAATTGACGTTGAAAAGGCAGTGGTGAACATCCGTCTGCGTTCTGATGGTCGCGACAACTACCGGATATGGAAAGAAGATACGTCCTCTTCGCAAGGGCTTTTTACCCTGGAAAGGGTGGACCTGGAGGATATACATGCCACTACTGAGGATCAGGGCTCTGGTTTTCGCTCCGCATTCTTTATTAACGATCTTACTTTTAAAGGAAATTTTGAGGAATCCGATTATCGCCTGGAGAATAAGGGCAGCCTGCAGGTGCAAAACCTGTGGGTGAACGAAAACCGCTACCTGCATGCCGTTCCACTGGAAGTTGTCTTTACCCTTGCCGGTTACGGGGAGGATTCAGTGGTGGTAAAGCCGGCAAGCCTTCAGTGGAAGGACCTGAGCTTTGAGGTGAGTACCACCACGGCCCGTGGCCAAACCTCCGTACAGGCATCTTCAGCTTCAATGGATCTTAACCATGTGCAGCAATTGCTCCACGAGCAGGGTTGGTACACTCTTAAGGATGCGGAACTGAAGGGAAAAGGCAATGCTCGATTTTCAGGAACCTTTGCCTCCGGGCAGGATGCGCGCTTTCAGCTGGACTTCAGTACCACAGGTGCTTCTGTGTCCGGCTATAAAGGTGCCCGTATCCATGCTATTGATTGTTCGGGCCGGTATACCTATAAAGCAGGTTCCGATGAACTTCATGTGAACCGCTTCCGTGGCAAAGGCGAAACTGGCAGCATTGAAGGCGACCTGCTCATCCGTGAGCTTTCCTCGCCTTTTGTAAAACTTAATATGCGTTCTGACCTGGAGCTGGCGGAGTGGTTGGTAGTACTTCCCCTGGATACCGTTGAAGAACCTCGTGGCAAGATCGTTATGGATGTGCATTTTGAGAACCAGTTCGGGTCATTGAAAACGGTAAAGGCAGCAGAGCTACGAAAGGCACGTACCGAAGGAAGCCTCAGCATTCAGGAGGCATCCTTTCAATTTCTGGGGTCTGATAAGTCCGTAAAGGATATTAATGGTGAGTTGGCCTTTATGGGTAATGACCTCAAGGTAAAGAGGCTGTACCTGAAAACTGGCCAAAGCGATATCTACCTGGAGGGTCGCTTTGAGAATGTGCTCAATTATATACTGCTGGAAGATGAAAAGCTTTTGGTGGACTGTAGCGTGCGATCTCAGGAAATAGACCTTTCGGATTTTGTGGGTAGCAGTAAAAAAGGTAATGACAGTTACAACCTTAATGTGGCCCGTTCCCTGGATCTTGATCTGCGCGTAGGGGTCGACCGTTTTGGGTTCAAAAAATTCCAGGCCTCGGGGATTACCGGGAACCTCAGCATACACGATGGCCTGATAAAAGTTAGTGACCTCTCGCTTAAGGCGGACCAGGGCAGTTATAAGGGATATTTTTCGGTAGACCTCAATACCGGTGAACGCTACAAGGTGGATGCCCGCCTGGGGGCTGATAACATTGAGATCCATGACCTTTTTGTGAGTTTCGGTGATTTCGGCCAGGAAGCTATTGCGGCCGATCATATTTATGGACGGGCTACCGCAGATATTGATTTTACCTCCTTTATGCTGCCGGATCTCACCGTTCTTACCGAAACCGTGGAGATGACGGCCAATATCCGCATTCGTGACGGCAACCTCAAAAACTACGAACCCATGCAGGCCCTTTCCCGCTTTGCGGATATAAAGGAACTGGAGGATGTTCGTTTCAACTCACTCAACAATACTATTTCTATAAAAGAATCACAGGTGATCATTCCCCGCATGGATGTGGAAAGTAATGTACTGAGCTTACAGATCAGCGGAATACATGATTTTGACAACAGGGTCAATTATACCATGCGCCTCAAGCTGGATGACGTATTGTTCAATAACCGCGCACGCAAGTCCGGTAAATCAGAGTTTGACGAGCACCTGGTGGAAGTGAAGAACAATGATGATCCTTATATATATGTGAAAATGACCGGTAAGGCCAGTGATCCCGAAATTTCACTGGACCGGAAATCATTGGGGGAATCTATATCCAGGGACTTGAAGGAGCAGGGAAAAGAGATCCGTGAAATATTCAAGAAAAAAGAGCCGGAGAAAAAAGAAGACCCTGGGATCATCTTTGAATGGGAGGAGGAAGAGCCGAAGAAAAACCAAAATTAAAATTCCCTTAACATAAAGGGGTAATAGGTGGAATGAAACTAGTTATCTTTGCCGCGGATTTTGAAGCGGCAGATTGATGAATAGATTTTTACTTTTATTAGCGGTTCTCCCATCTTTTCTTTTAGCTCAGAATGAGGAGCTTAAGCTTTTAAACTACAATCTGATGTACTACCGTGCCAGTTCGGCACCCTGTACACATAATGTGTCTCCTTCCCAGCGCGACCAACACCTTAAGACTATCGTAAAGTACGTTGACCCGGATATTTTCACAGTCAATGAGATGGGAGCCTCGCCTGCCAATTACGGTTTTGTGCGTGATTTTGTGCTGAACTCAGATGGGGTAACTAAATATGCCAGTGCCCTGTATTCCAACAACAATTCTTCCAGCATCGTTAACATGCTGTATTATAATTCGGAGAAGTTGGGCTTGTTGGGGCAAACGGCCATTGTTTCCGACAAGAACGGGGGTAACCTGGTTCGCGTTATTGACCTGTACCGCCTTTATTACAAAGACCCCAAGCTGGATATCGGAGCCGATACCGTGACTTTTGTGGTGGCGGTAGCGCATCTCAAAGCCGGCAATAGCTCAGCTGATGCGCTGGAGCGCAGCGAGGCTGCTGATGCCTTGATGGATTGGCTGGAGACGGGTGAAAGTGAGAATAATGTAATCGTTTGTGGTGACTTTAACCTGTATACAAGCAGCGAGCCGGCCTACCAGAAACTCATCAACTACTCCAACGTGTCCGAGCGGTTTTTTGACCCGTTGAATCAAAGTGGTTCCTGGAGCAACAACAATGCTTTTGCCGGTATCCATACCCAAAGCACACACAGCTCCGGTTCCGGTTGTTTTTCGAGCGGAGGTCTGGATGATCGCTTTGATTTTTTCCTGGTTTCCGATGAGATATTGAATGGTACCGAAGGGGTTTCCTATGTGCCGGGTTCTTACCAGGCCATTGGCCAGGATGGCAGCCACTTCAATCAATCCGTAAACTCCGGGACCAATTCTTCCGTCCCGGCCAATATTGCCGGAGCCTTGTACAACTTCAGTGATCACCTTCCTATTTTTATGAGGATAGGTATTGAACTTTCGGACCTCCATACAGCGGAAAGCCTGCCTCTTAAAGGTAACCTGTCTTATAACAATCCCGTGCACGACCAGCTTAAGCTGCGCCTAACCTATACCAGCGGCAGCAGTATGAAGGTGCGTTTACTGGACCTTACCGGTAAAACCGTGTTTACCGATAACTGGATGAAGGGTGCCGTGGAGAAAACCATTAATATGGAAACCCTGCCCAACGGGGTGTACCTGGTGAACGTAAGCATTCCCAACGGGGAAACCATCACCAAAAAGATTATTAAGAACTGATGTACAAGAGCCTACTTACAGCAGCTTTTTTAATTACCGGCATAGCTCTGCATGCACAGCAGAGTTTTGATGATAAGGTGACCAGTGCCTCCAATGTGCGCCTGAATGTATCCAACTATGCCACTTTTGGCAACGCCTGGCGTGGCTATAAAGATGGTAGCGGTGACCCCTCCTGTGAGTATCCTGCCGGCTCGGGTATAGAGCACCTCTTTGAGGGCGGCATCTGGATTGGTGGCGTAACCGGTGGAGGGCAACAGGTAGTGAGTACTTCCGCCTACGATGCGCCACAGGGCTATGCTCCCGGCCGTTCCGGTTTTGAGATCACAGCTGATGTGGGAAGCACCCTGATGGAGCGCAGTTCGCTGTTTGATAGTAAATACTATGATCCCCGGGCCGTATCGCACCAGGATTATGTGGCTATATGTTCAGATAAGAATGTGAAGGTGCCCGGCACGGATATCAACATCCAGGATCATAACAACCCCATGAACGTGGAGATTGAAATGCAGACCTATAACTGGAATTTCAACTTCAGTGATTTTATGGTGATCGTAAACCTGAAGATCAGGAACACCGGAGTACAAACCTTCAGCAATTTTCACGTAGCCCTTTGGAATAATACCGTGGTGCGCAACGTGAATATCACCCCGGCCGGTTCCGGTGGAGCAGCCTTTTACAGTAAGGGAGGCAATGGTTTTATGGATTCCCTTAACATGGCTTATTGCTATGATGCTGCCGGTGACGTAGGTTTTACAGAAAGTTATATTGGCCAGATGTTCCTGGGGGCAGAGGATAAGAACGGCTTTCATCATCCCCGGCTGGATTCCACCTACAACGTGAATACCCAACAATGGGAACCGGATGATTTTAAACTACATTATAATGCCTGGACCTTCCAGGGTACCAGTGAGCCTATCTTCTTTTTCCCGCAAAGTGACCAGGCCCGCTTCAAAAAAATGACCGAAGGGCTGAATTATAACCCCTGCTGGGATAACCCTACAGGAGGGCCCTGCCAGTCAGGATTTGGGATAGATCTGCAGGCCCAGCTCAATCAACCTGGCAACCGTTCCGATCTTATTTCAGCTGGACCCTTTGCCGATTTTGGGCCTGGTGATGAGGTGAACGTAGCCTTTGCCTACGTACTGGCCAAAAAGAAGGAAGACGGCAATCCCAACACAGCCAATAATGAAGAGCAACGCGCTAACCTCATTGAAAATGCAGGTTGGGCGCAACAAGCGTATAATGGCGAGGATAAGAATTTTAACGGTATCCTTGATCCGGGTGAAGACAATGACGATGATGATGAGATCACCCGCTTTATACTTCCCAGTCCGCCCGCCATTCCCCGTACTAAAATAGTGGCGCTGGAAAACCGCATTGAGATCTACTGGTCGGACAATTCCCGTTATTCCGTTGATCCTATCAGTAATGAGCAGGATTTTGAAGGCTACCGTGTATACCTTTCCAAATTGGGCTTTGATGTAACCGGGGTGCCAGACCTTGCCCGTGATTTTAACCTGGTGGCGGAATATGACGTTCCTGGAAACAACATTTTCAAGGAAACCGGTTTTGGACCTATTGAACTGGCTCAGCCTAAAACTTTCGAAGACGATACGGTGACCTATTATTACCGCTATGTGATCGATAATATTCCCAATGGCTGGCAGTATGCCGTGGCGGTAACTTCTTTTGACCGTGGTGACAGTGAAGCGGGGCTGGAGTCCCTGGAAAGTAGTTTCCTGGCCAATAATTTTCGGGCTTTTCCCGGCACGCAGGCCAATGATGATATAGAGACAGAGGCTCCCTTTGCGTATCCTAACCCTTACTATTACGGAGCAGCTTGGGAAGGGCGTTCCAACTTCCAGGAAGAGAGCCGTAAAATGATCTTTGCCAACCTGCCCAAACGTTGCCGCATCCGCATTTTTACGGTGGCTGGCGATTTTATTGACGAGATATACCACGATGAGAATTACAGCGGGTCCGATATCCGCTGGTATAAGACTTTCGGAGCGGAAAATGTGGAAGAAAACCGCTTTTCCGGTGGTGAACACGCCTGGGACCTCCTTTCGTTAGACAGCCAGATCATTAGCCGTGGACTCTATATGTTCTCGGTAGAGGACCTGGATACCGGTAAGGAAACCGTAGGGAAATTTGTAATTATTAAATAAACGCTAACAGAAACTATAATTCAGAAATCATGAAAAAACTGGTACTTCTAGCACTTGCATTAGGTTTTGCCATGGTAGCCCATGCACAATATCCTTTTGTGAGTATTACCCAGATCAACCAACCCATTGACCTGGCCAATTGTAACGACACCTCCATGGTATACGGTGATACTGTAAAGACCGTAGGGGTAGTTGTAACCGATGGAGGTTTAAGCGAGGTAGCTTCCGGCTCCGTGATCGGAGGACTGCGTCCTTTTATCTTCTTGGTGGATACTGCTAACGGTGGAGCCCCCGGTCCATACAAAGGATTAGAGATGATGGCTATTTATGAAAACGCCCAGGGCGCCTTCCAGGCCAATTCATTGGCTACCCAGCTTTTTGCCGGTGATATCATTGAGGTAACAGGTTATATCAGTGCCTTTGAAAACTCCAATCAGCTCACTACCCTGGATGCCAACTCTATTGTTATTGTAGGTTCGGCTTCCGCTCCCAATTCCACGGTAGTGCCGGTGTCTGATCTGAATGATCAGAATCGTGTGAACAATGTACAGGACGGTAACCAGTGGGAAGGCTCTTTTGTAGAGTTGCAGAATGTAACGGTAACCAACGTAATACCCTTTGGTAACGGGCGGGTTAGCTTTGACGTGGCTGACGGTTCCGGAAACGTATTGAACGTAAGTGATCGCTTTTTAGCTCAAAAAACCAGCGCACACCAGGTGGTTAACCCCAACTCTCCGGCCGGAGCCAACGGAACCGGAAGTTTTGTGGCACCTGTTCCTGGAACCTTCTACAATTCCCTTAAAGGTGTGATCCGCCAGAGCGGTAACGGCTGCACCGGTGGCGGTGGTCGCGGTTTTGAGATCAACCCCTTTGATGATTCCCATTACAACGTAGGTTTTGCGCCTCCCTTTATCTCAGAGGTAGATCGTGACCCGGTGGTTCCCAATGCTAACCAGGATGTGGATATCGTTGCCACCATCACTGACCTGGACGGTTCTGTGGACTCTGTGGCTATCGGCTGGTCTGCAGATACTTCCCTTTCCACTTTGGCTTTCCCCGTATTCAACATGCCTCTGGCTCTTGGTTCTGTGGATGAGTATGAATTTTCCATCCCCAAACAAGCCAATGGTACTATTGTACGCTATTATATCTATGCTGAGGATAACGAAGGAAACGTTTCGTACTATCCCAATAAACCTTTTAGCCAGCCCGAGCCTAACTACGAGTTCTATACCGTTCGTAACAACGGTTTGACCATTGCGGATGTACAATTCAGCCTGGCCGGTAACGGAGAGTCTCCTTACCTCGGAAAGACTGTAACCGTAAAAGGTGTGGTAACCGCCAGCACCAAGCCTCATGACCTGGGCTACGTATATATCCAGGATACCGCCAGCGGACCTTATACCGGTATCTCACTCGTGGGTAACCCTAACCTCGCCAACCTTTTCCGCAACGAGTGGATCGAGGTTTCCGGTGATGTACAGGAGAACTTTGGCTTTACTCAAATTGCAGTATCCAATGTAACCCGCCTGAACACTTACAATACGATCCAGCCTTTAAGCATTGACCCATCAGACAGTGCGGCCTATGCCAACGGAGAATGGGAAAAGTATGAAAGTATGTTGGTGAAGTTCGAAAACCCCAACGGTGGTAAGATCTACATTACCAATCCTGATGTGAACTTTGGCGATTACATGGTAGGTACTGATCCCAACTTCGGTATCAATAAATCAGCTCGTGTACTGGCCGGAAGGCAGTCCAGCAGTGCAGCTTCTTCTCTCTGGGTGCAGCTGGTTACCGACAGTGTATATGAAACTACCGATGGAGCCATGTTTGTTGGTCCTATCGAAACCAGTGATACCATGAATATGGATGCCGTGGTAGGCGTGCTTTCCTACGGTTTCTCCAACTATCGCTTGCTGCCCCGTGCCAACGATGATTTTATCGGTCTGAACGTTGAGCTGGATAGTGCGGCCCGTGCTAATCCTTTCAGCGTGGAAGAAGTAGTTTCTGTGGCGCGTGTGGAAGTATATCCTAATCCTGCTTCTGAATGGTTCAAAGTAACCTCTGCGGGTCATACTAATATGTCTGCTGACATTTATGACCTGAACGGAAGGGTGATTCTGTCTTCCAACAGCAGTAATGGTGAAGAGCTTGAAGTGAACGTTTCCGGTCTTACCAATGGCATCTACCTGATGCGTATCCTGGATAGGGACGGTAACGTATTGAGTACCCAAAAAGTAATTGTCCGTAAATAAATTAATGATCAGGTTGCCGGCCAAGCCGGCAACCTCTTTTACTGTTTGCTTTGCGTCATTATCAGGTTATCATTTTTTCCGTATTCATTCTTCTGGCAGGTTGCCGCAAGGGTGATATAAAACCCGGGGAGTTACCGGAAACTCACCTCTCCATCGAGGCGATAAACCTCACGGGCGAAAACCGCCTGAATTCCGAGGTGCGCCTGAGCTGGTACGGTACTGATGTGGATGGTTACATTCAGGGTTTTGAGATATCTACCGATAACCAGAACTGGGAATTTACCACCGTTCAGGATTCGGTTTTCATTTTTGACCTGGAAGCGGGTTCGGATACTACAGACGTTGATTTTTATGTCCGTGCTATTGATAATGACAACAATATTGACCCTACACCGGCCTACCTGAAAGTGCCTCTGAAAAACTCCCCGCCCAGCGCCAGCTTTAATAATGATCGCGGTCCCAGGGATACGGCCTTTTGTGTGAGTACTTTTTACTGGACCGCTTCTGATCCGGACGGAGATCAGACCATCCAGCAAGTGTATATCCGCTTTAATGATGGTAACTGGACCGAGATATCCACCCGCGAGAACCTGATCTCCTTTTTAGTGGATACGGCAGTGAGCAGCGGCCCAGCTACCGCTAAACTGTACTATGGCCGTAACGACCAGCCTGAAAACCTGGAGATAGACGGTTTAAAGGTAGGGGAAGACAATGTGTTGTACCTGAAGTCAGTGGACCTGGCCGGTACGGAAAGTGCGGTGGATACTTCAGATGTGTTTTTTCTGAAGAATAAAACACGCGGTACCAATACCCTGTGGGTGAGCGCCCATTCACTATCTATTGCCGCTGATTACCGCAGCTTCCTGGATAATCAGTCCATAGCGTACGATTTCCTGGATTACGGCTCCGATTTCGGAAGGAAGCAACCTGTTTACTGGGATCCTACTTTCAAGTTGATCCTTAGCCTGTACCCTAAATTCTTTATGGACGCCCCGGCATCCACCTTTCCGAATGCAGTTACCGGGCAGGATGCCGTGATACTGGACTATATGGCCAATATTATCCAGGACTACCAGAGCAATGGCGGTAAAAGCCTGATCACGGCCAAGCTGGACAAGGCCCTGGCAATAGAGGAAGTGGCCGTTTTTGCCAACGCTTTTGCCATTGAGGATATTGACCGCGCCAGCGGAGTGTTCCGGACGCGTTCCAACGATACCGTTCAACCTCAGGGTGATTATGTCGCCTATCCTGAGTTGGTGCCTCAGAACACCCAGATATTGACTCCCATAATTGCCTCCGCGGATGCGGATGACTTTTACCGCGCCCAGTTTGACCCTAACCGTGGGTGGATGGGCGATAACCTCGTAGCTACCGCCCGTAAGAATGGCAACGGTGATCTCATCCAGGTATTTTTTGCTATTGAACTGCATTATTTCCATAAGGATGGTAATCCCCAGCCCGTAGAACAACTAATTGGAAGGATACTGAAGGATGAGTTTTAAGAAATTACTATACACCCTTTTAGGTCTTTGTCTGCTGATGGTCAGTGCCATGGCGCAGCAAAATGCTCCGGCCTCCCTTACTGGAAGGATAACCGACCTCAATGGGGAGCCTCTCTACCAAGCCTCTATTACCATTGTAGGTACGTATCTGGGAACGGCTGCCAATATGGATGGGGAGTATGTGATCAACAATATCAAGCCCAATGATTACCAGGTAAAAGTGCAGTTCATTGGTTTTGAGACCAAGATCTACAACGGTATTTCCTTTGAACCGGGCGAAAACAAAACCCTGGACATTCAATTGAAGGAGCAGTCCGAATCCTTGAACGAGGTTACTATTGTAGGCCGCTCCAGCCAGGTAAACCTGGAAGCTGCGGCTTCAGAGGTGAGCATCAAGCAGGAAGATATTGCCCAGATGAACGTTCGCGATGTGAAGGAAGTACTGGAAATGCAGGCCGGGGTGGTAAAAACCCAGGACGGTTTGCAGATCAGGGGTGCCCGGGTATACGAAACCTCCTATATCGTGGATGGTATCAGCGCACAGGATCCGCTGGCCGGAACCGGCTTTGGGGTGGATGTTTCCAGCGCCTCCATAGCCAATATCGACCTGATCACCGGTGGAGCTGGTGCCGAATACGGAGGTGGGTCGTCCGGGGTGGTGAATACCACCATCCGTGAAGGAAGCCAGAAGTTTGAAATTGCCGGCAGCTGGCAACGCGATTACATCACCAATAGCGATGTTGCCACGTCTTTTAATACAGACCGGGTGGAAGCCTCCCTGGGTTCTGCGGTTCCCTTTACCGATAATAAACTTACCTTCTTTACCAACGTAAGCGCCTTTTTAACCGATGAGTATTTTGGTTCCACGGCTGATCAGCTGAAAAGCTCCTTGCTGCCCAATACTTCTGAATTCTGGGCGCCACGCCAAACAAATTCCTATACGCATACCCTTAAGCTCGCCTACAAAATACGTTCGGGTACCAAAATTACCCTTACCAACCAGCACTCCCTGAATGTCAACCAGAATACCAGGAGTTTGCAGATCGTGGGTTTTGATGCCATACTTACCCCCGGTTTCCAGTACCAGCGCAGCCTGAACCTGGATAATGCCACTACCTATACCCATCACTCCAATCTTACCGCCTTAAATGTCAATCACCTGATCAATAAGAACTGGGGCCTTTCCCTTTCGCTGGGAAGGTTGTTTACCAATCTCCGGGCCGATGCTAATGGCCGTCCCTTCCGCTCCGCCACCGTTGACCAGATCATGGATGAAGAAAATATCATTACTGATCCCGTGGCGGTTTTTAACCCCAATTCACAGGATGGAACCTATTATGTGCTGCCTGGCAATGGCTTGTATAACAACGGAGGTATCAGCCCTACCTGGCATGATCATTATGCCCAGGAATATACCGTAAACGCCAAGGCTACCTACATACCTGGTAAAACGCACGAGATAAGCTTCGGGCTGCAGCAAACCTTTAAAGAGTACCAATGGGTGGACGTAAACCGTCCCTGGGTGGGAGCGCCTATCCGTATTAACGATTCCGTAACCACACCGGCTGTAAGTATTGGTTCCAGCAACGATATCTGGAAAGTGAACCCTATTGAAGGAGGCCTCTTCTTCCAGGATAAGATCACGTATAAAGGTATTATCGCCACTTTAGGTGCCCGCTTTGCGTTTTGGGCTCCCGGAAAGTTTGCGGATGATGCTGTGGCGAACCCTGAAGCCCCGGTAATTGACCAGGTTCGGGAAGATTACGAACGTAAAACCGCCAGTATTTTTGGTTTACGCTGGAAAGCCCGCCTGTTGCCTAAGATCAATGTGTCCTTCCCGGTAACCGAGAACAACGTATTGTACTTCAACTACGGGCACAGCATGCGTTTACCGCACCCACGTTTTTTGTATGCCGGTCTCGATCCTGTATACCAGGACCGTTCTTTTCTCTCCAATCTCGGTAACCCGGATCTGGACCCCGAAGTGAACGTATCCTACGAAGTAGGTTTGAAATCCAAACTGACGCGTGACCTGGCCATGACTTTTACAGCTTTTAACAACAACCGTTTCGACTATATCGTATCCCGCAGTGCATTGGTACAGGATCAAACCGGTAGAACGGTAACCAAGACCTTTTACATCAATCAGGATTACGCCAAGATCTACGGGGTGGAATTTGGTTTGAATTACCGCGTTGGAAAGTATTTCCGCACTTTCTCCAACATCGCCTACCAGGTGGCCCGGGGAAAGTCCAATTCTGCACGTGAATCAGCTCTTCAGATAGAACAGAACGGGGAGGTACCACTTACCCGTGAGCAGTTCCTGGCCTTTGACCGTCCCTGGAATATCAACCTGGGTGTGGTGTTCAGCCCGGACAGTACTTTGCCCATTATGGGGATGAACCTCACGGGTTTCAGTGCCTACCTTTCGTACCAGTTTACCTCCGGCTACCGTTATACGCCCCAGGTAAAAGTTGGGTCCAATGATCTGAACCGTCCGGAGTACGAAGAACAGACCGATCGTTACTTGGAGGAAACCGCGGATAACTGGCATAATTTCGACCTGAAACTCACCTACACCATTCCGCTGGGTCTTAAGAACGGTAAAGGCATTTCCCTGAGTGTGGAAATACGTAACCTGCTTAACAACAAGAATTCACAGATCATTAACCCGGTTACCGGCCGCGCCTATCAATACGGAGATGATGTTCCCCTTACATGGCGTGATCCAAGGCCTGAGTACAACGGTCCCCAGGAAACTGGTACCGACCCGCGTAATCCGGCCCGTTACCTTGCCCCACGCCAGGTTTTATATGGTTTAGCATTTAGATTTTGAGCATGAAGAATACCTGGATCTATATCGGACTGACCATACTTACGGCTACGGGCCTTAAGGCACAGGTGTTGCCCAACTTCGGGGGCGAAAGAGCGGGGCTTTCCGCCTTGAGCTTTCTTAAGAATGATCTCAACCCTCGTTCCGTGGGTTTGGGAGGTGCCAGTGTGGCCCTTTCCGGTGATGGTTATTCCGCTTTGAATAACCCGGCTGCACTTACCGACCTGGAAAGCATAACCTATGCCTTATCCCACCAGTTTATCGGTGCCGGCATCAATCAATCTTTTCTTTCTTCTTCCTTCGGGCTTAAGGATGAGGTGAGCAAATTGGCTTTCAGTGTTAACGCCCTTAACTCAGGTTCCATGGAAGAGCGCACGGAGTTTCAGCCCAACGGAACCGGGCGGGAAGTTTACGTGACCAACCTGGCGGTAGGACTTACCTACGCCCGTCAGCTATCCTCTTTGTTTAGTGCAGGGGTTACCGTAAAATACATTTACGAGGGTATTGCCAACTACAGTAACCACAATGCTACGGTGGATGTAGCCTTCCTCTATAAAACCGATTATAAAGACCTGAAATTTGCGGTGATGGTGCAGAACTTTGGAGGTAACTCATCTCTGGGCAATGAGGATAAGGATATACCCGTAGTATTCAACCGTTCTGAGGGGATTAGCCTGGATGCGAATACTGTGCCCACGGTTTTCAGCCTGGGAGTGAGTATGATTCCCTGGAAGGAAGAAAACCAAAGCCTGATGGCCGCCATCCAGTTGAACCACCCCAATGATAATGCAGAGAATTTCCGCTTCGGGCTGGAGTACCAGACTTACGATCTTTTCTTTGCCCGCCTGGGGTATAAGGTCAGTGTAAAAGGCCAGACCTGGCCTACCTTTGGTGTAGGGTTGCGTACCCGCATGGGAACCAATCCCTTTTACATCGATTACTCCATAAACCCCACGGATTTTTTGGGTTTTCAGCATAATATAGGCCTTCGGGTACACATCAATAATGAGAGTCGCTAGGATGATGAGAAGCATTTTTATACCGATGGGAATGTTGCTGCTGGGCTTGGTAGGGTTGAGCAGTTGTGAAGATTACCTGGGTAATAAGACCGACCTGGATTTTATTGAAGTTCCCGAAGTGGATTACCGCCAGGTGGCCTATGTTCCCATTCTGCCGGTACTCGATGATTTTGACCGTCCCGTGGATGTTTGTATCGGTTTTGACGAACTGATCTACGTGGTGGATGAAGCCACAGAAGAAGTTATTGCCATGGACGAGGCTGGCCGAATTATTGGCCGGAAATTTATTCCGGGCGCAAAATCCGTAGCGCAGGATCGCAGGTTCGACCTTTTGGTTATTGGCCGTACCGATACCGTGATCCAGGGTAATTCCGTTTCTTTTGCCAGCATTTACCGCTTAAGGCTTATCGGTAACAGCGGTTATGGCCTTAACAATGCCACCGTGGTCAATAAGATCGTACACCCCTTTTACGCCAAAAGCAGTTTTTCTACTGGTGACAAACAGGTGGAATTCAACCGTATTGCTGTAATTGCCGATGCGAATGCGGCCCGGAATAACCGCTACTACGTTACCCGTACCGGCCCGGCTACCAACTCCTTAAACCCGGATGATGCTATAGTGTGGTTTGATAATAACGATAAATGGATCTCCAACATATCGGTGAACACTTCCAGCGGTCTGTTCCGTGATTATTTTGAAGATCCCAATGGAATTACCACCCTGGCACAGCCACCACAGCTTACTGCACAAACCGGAGGCGATTTTATTTTCACCTCGCTGGACGAAACCAATGCCCTGAAGGTGCAATACATTGAATTCAATGAATCCGAATTCGGGGCGGAGTTCCGTCCCAGGATACTCGCTTCAGGTGGTGATACCAGCCAGGCGGATGGTTTTATCAATACTCCCGGCCGTTTTACACAGCCTTATGATGTAACGGTGGCCGGAGATGCCAGCAACTTCATTTTTGTGGTGGATGCCGAAACGGATTCCCTCTACCAGTTTACGGCTACAGGCCTGGAAGGAGTGCTTCCCCCCGCAGCCACAGGCATCACCAAGTACCAAAAATCCAGTTTTGGAGGAACCGGAACAGGTATTACGCAATTTAAACAACCACGAGCCGTAGCGTATTTCAACCAGATCGTTTACGTGGCGGATGAAGGTAATGGCCGCATATTGCGATTTAAGCTCACTACGGATTTTGACTGATACCGTTAATTCGGTCTTAGATAGCACAGAATAAGTGATGGGGCCATCTCTTCCTGTTACAGCCCGGAAGTGAAGGGGATTTATTTATATTTGTCTTTACGGTATAATGAAACAACTAGTACTTACCATATTTTTCACAGCGTGTTTTGCGCTTTGCGGTATCGAAGCTATGGCCCAGAAGGGTGGTGGTAATTCGCAGAATTCTGGTTTGAATTCGGTGAACACCTGCCAGTTGTTTGTCCCCAATGCCTTTACACCCAATGGCGATAATACCAATGATCAATTTGTCATTAAATACAACGGAGATTGTATTATGGCAGAGTTCTCCATGAAGGTATTTGATCGCTGGGGACGCCTGGTGTTTGAAACTGAAGAGGCAGATCCTTCGCGTGCCTGGGATGGCAAGTCCGAAGGTCGTGAACTCAAGGAAGGTGTTTATATGTGGAGGGTCTTTGCCAAGTTGGTAGATCCTGCCAAGAATTACGAGGTGCAGCTGGTAAACAAGCAGGGCTCCGTGGTGCTTATCCGCTAGTGTCTCTTTACATTCTCCTTTTTCTCCGTATTTTTCCGTTTTAATTGTTTTGTTTTGAAGAAAGTGCTCATTGCATTGTTTCTGGCCATGGCATCAGGTATATCAGCCCAACATCTTTTAACCGTTCAGTTTACCGGAATGTCTTCGGATGAGGGCCATGTTCTGGTAAAAGTGGTCAATGAAAAAAACGAGCAGGTGGCCGGTCAGGAAATCCCGGTTAGTGGGGGTAAGGCTACCTTTAGCCTCAAGCTGAAAGAAGGCCAATATGCCATATCCGCTTTTCATGATGTCAATGATAATAAGGAGCTGGACACCAACTGGATGGGTATCCCTAAAGAGAAATATGGCTTCAGCAATAACGCCCGGGGAACCTTTGGCCCTCCGGATCTTAAAGATCAGCTGGTAGAAGTGAGATCGGACAAATCCCTTTCAATTACACTCAAATGATCGCAATGAGATCAACCCTTAGCCTGATCCTGCTTTTTGCCCTGACTACAGCCTGTGGAATATTCAATAGCCTTGATTACTACAAGGTCCGTGAGAAATCAGACATTGTGACCAAGGACTTTTACAAGGAAATGAGTTTCCTTAAGAACCGCCCCGTAATCCTGATCCCGGTTGAGATAGGAGGCAGGACCTACAACTTCATTTTTGATACCGGGGCAGCCGTTTCGGTTATTTCCAAAGAGCTGGCTGGTGAGTTGGGCCTGGAGGAAGAAGCTGATGTAATGATCCATGACTCGAAGGGCCACAACCAGGAGCTTATTGTAAGCTTAATAGATACCATTGACATTGCGGGGGTGCAATTCATAGATATTGCTGCTGTAGTGGTAGATTGGTCAGAGAATTCCGTTATATCCTGTGTAAGCCCGGCCGGTATTATCGGTAACAACCTGATCCGTCATGCCAACTGGCGAGTAGACTACAAAAATCATCAACTGGTGGTGAGTGATAGTTCACTACATATAGACGGAATGCACTACGTGGAAATGCAATCCCCGGAAGGAAGACCCTTTATAAGTCTGAAAGCGGATAGCCTGGAGATCGCACATTGTTTGCTAGACCTGGGCTCCGGGGGGAGCCTGGACCTTAGCCGTGAAATGGCGGAAGACTGGAACTGGAAAAAATACCCATATACCCGGGATATTGATGGTTCTTCCGAGGGCCTTTTCGGTTCAAAACTGGATACTACCATTAACGTGAAGATCGATAGCCTATCCATTGGTGGTTATACCCTCTATGAAACGGTTGTGGACATTGAAAAAAAATCCGGTTCCAAGATTGGTACTAAAGTATTGGAGCAATCCATCTTAAACCTGGATTACTCCAATAGTCGGGTCGGTTTTTTACCTTATGACAGCATTCCCACCTACGGTCATCTTAAAGAGGGAGGTTTTGCGGTGCTGATGGATAGCAGTGGTTTTTATATAAGTTCCATTACGGAGGATGCCGCCCTCTGGCAAAGAGGAGTGCGTTATGGAGACCGCGTAAAGAGCTTGAATGGCAAGCAGCCAGCAGATTTCGGTGGATTTTGTGAGTTTGTGGAATGGTTGCTGGATAAAGAGAACAGGCCCCAAGAATTTACCCTGGTTATGGAAAATGACCCTCAAAATGAGATTATTGTAGGCAAGGAGTACTTATGGTCAAACGAATAAGGATTATGGTACTATTGGGCTTGCTTTTCACCGGGGCAAGCCAGGCGCAATTCCTGGAGGGGGATTATATGCCCTTTGGTTTGGGTTATGCTTTTCAAACGGTAAAGGATGCAGCCCTGTCACCGGTAAGTTATTCCGGTAATCTGGGGCTTATACAGTCCGGTTATTATTTCCAGGATGAAAAATGGCTAAGCCAGCTCGATATTAGTGGCTTCGGAGGTTTCCAGTATCCGGATGTCAACCCGGAGAACAATCCCAACCGGACCACCCTTTTTGCAGGACGTGCCCATTATAGCTTGTCCTATAAGCTGGGTGAAGTTCAGCAATGGGCCTTATTGGCGGGTATCCTTTCCCATAATGTATGGGATTACCGGGAGGTACGCCTTTACTCCAATAGTGAAGCTAATTTTAACGGGATGTTTGCAGCAGGAGTGCAGCTTACGGCCCAAAAGCAATTCAACTGGTTTGGAGACACCTTTGGCGTGCAATATGGCCTGGGCCTACCCATAGGCTGCTATTACATGCGCCCGGGCTACGTAAAACCCTTTTTTGCGGATGAGATTGCCGCCCGCGATCTTGCCTTTTGGGGAGATTATTTTGCCCTGGATTCCCGCACCGATCTGTATTGGCAAGTCAGCCAGAGCAATTGGCTGAAGCTCACGTATCAATGGGAGTATACCCAGCTGGATATTTCTAATAAGATACAGACGGCCACCCATTTACTATCCGTAAGCACCATCTTCAAGTTTTGAAAAACATCCTTCTAATACTACTAGCCCTGCTTTTAACAGTTTCCTGTGAAAAGGCACTTATCGATAAAAACCCGGAGAATGATCCTCAATCCAATTTTGATATACTGTGGGAAACCGTGCGGGATAAGTACTCCTTTTTTGGCCTGAAGGATATTAACTGGGATTCGGTACGCGTTCATTATGACCCTATGGTGGATGACCAAACCACCGATGAAGAGCTATTCGCTATTTTGGATAGTATGTTGTACGATCTGGAGGATGGTCATGTTAACCTGGTGGCCCCTTTTAATACCAGCCGCAACTGGCAATGGTACCTGGGCTATCCGGTAAATTTCAATTACGATGTGGTGGAACGCAACTACCTGGGTCCGGATCATCGCATTGCCGGAGGCCTCAAATACACCCTTATCGATTCCATAGGCTACCTGTATTACGGCAGCTTTTCCAGCGGTTTTTCAGAGAAGAACCTAAAGGCAATGCTGGATTATTTTAAAGGTACCAAAGGTGTGATAGTGGATGTGCGTGACAATGGGGGCGGCAGCCTGAACAATGCTTTTGTGCTGGCCCAGACCTTTATTAGCGAAAAGAAAAACGCGCTGATCACCTTTGAGAAAACCGGGCCGGCCCTCGATGACTTCGGCAATGGGCTTTCCTATAGTTTCGGTCCTTCCTCCTTCGGGCATTATGAAGGAGAGGTAGTGGTACTCACCAACCGCAGTTGTTACTCCGCTACCAACACCTTTGTGGCTATACTCAGTAACTATGCTAATGTGCGTATAGTGGGCGATCAGACTGGTGGTGGTGGAGGCATTCCCATTGACCAGGAGCTTCCCAACGGTTGGCGTTACCGCTTTTCAGCTACCGCCTCCTTTACTCCGGATGGTTACAACATAGAGCTGGGTATTCCACCCGATATTGCCCTCAACAACAATCCCACTACCAATGCCCAGGGGGTTGATCAGATATTGCAAAGAGCCCTTAACCTGTTGCGTTAAACTTTTCTCTTAAGCGTTAATACGGTAATTTCGGGCCATATTCCCACCCTTCCGGGGAAGGCCAGGAAGCCAAAGCCACGGTTTACATAGAGGTAACGCCCCAGATCCTCATAAAGCCCGGCCCATTTTGGGTAGCGGTATTTTACCGGGCTCCATTTGATGAGACCGGGTATTTCAATCCCGAATTGCATACCGTGTGTATGTCCACTCAAGGTTAGGTGCATCCACTTGTTGAACTTCTTCACCACGGAATCAAAATGCGAAGGGTCATGTGACATGAGAATATTAAAATCCTGCTCGCCTACTCCATGGGTGGCTTTATCCAGGTCGCCATGCTTCACAAAGTGATCACCCCAGTTTTCCACCCCCACAATATTAATGGAATTGTTTTCCTTCTGGAGTTTTACGTGTTCATTACGGAGTAGCTTAAAGCCCAGTTTTTCATGCGTTCGATATAGCTTTTGCATATTCTCCTCCTTCGCTTCACTGCTGCGCCAGTTAATGTAGTCGCCATAATCATGGTTCCCCAGGATGGAGAATTTACCCATTGGCGCTTCCAGGCGTGCAAAGTGATCTATCCAGGGGTCCATTTCATCTGCCTTGTTATTGACGAGGTCACCGGTAAAAAGAATAAGGTCCGATTGCTGGGCATTAATAAGGTCTATTCCGTAGCTGATCTTCTCCGCATTGTCAAAACTCCCGGAGTGAATGTCCGATATTTGGGTGATGGTAAGCCCGTCAAATTCGGGTGGAAGATCTTTAAAGCCCAGCGTTTTTCGGATGACGTTGTAATTGTACTTTCCCTTCCAGATGCCGTGGAGTATCCCTGCAAAAGGAATGGCGGCCAGTACCAAGGCTGTCTGGCTGATGAATTTCCTGCGGTCCACTATGAATTCCGTTTCGCTACCGTAGACCACCTTGCGCATAGTGCCGGACAGCAGCCTCCAAACGTCTTCCCCCAGCATAATAGCCAGGAGTATAAGTTTGGGGATCAGGAAGAGGATCACCGTGCCCGCCAGTAGCTGGAACATCCCTCCCGGTCCGTCCTGGCGGCTGAAGGAGAAAAAGCCGTAGGCAATAAAGAACAGTACACCCACTGAAATCCCCCAGTAGACCCACCGTGCCCAGGCGCTTTCCCGGAAAGCTGTACGCACAGCCTGATAGGCATACAGGTCAATGATCAGGAGAATGACTGTTACGATGAGCAGCCTTATGAGTATGGATAAGTTCATGGATGGTGCAACCGAATTGAAAGGTACATTATTGCTTAGCCTCTGATAATAATGCTAATTTTAGCGGAAATATCTCGTACAAATGTCTGAAAACCCCAGGAAACTTTTTCTTCTTGATGCCTATGCCCTGATCTACAGGGCCTATTTTGCCTTTATCAGTAACCCAAGGGTCACTTCCAAAGGATTGGATACCTCCGCTATATTCGGTTTTACCACCACCATGCTGGAAGTGTTGGAGAAACAGCAGCCTTCCCATATTGCCGTAGTATACGATACGGACAAACCCACCGTGAGGCACCTGGAATTTGAAGCGTATAAAGCCAACCGGGATGAAACCCCGGAGGCCATTAAAATATCCATTCCCTACATCAGTCGTATACTGGACGCCTTTAACATTCCCTTCCTGGGAGTGGATGGCTACGAGGCGGATGACGTGATCGGAACCCTGGCCTGCCAGGCGGAAAAGGAAGGGTTTGAGGTGTTTATGATGACCCCGGATAAGGATTTCGGACAGCTGGTAACAGAGCATGTGAAGATGTACCGCCCAGGACGTATGGGTAATCCACCGGAGATATGGGGTGTAGAAGAGGTAAAAAAGAAATTTGGCATTGAACGCGTGGAGCAGGTGGTGGACTACCTCGGTATGATGGGCGATGCCGTGGATAATATTCCTGGTTTCCCGGGTGTAGGACCTAAAACCGCACAAAAGCTGCTGGCCGAATACGGGGATATGGAAACGATGCTCGAAAATGCCGATGAGATCAAAGGCAAACTGGGTGAAAAGATCCGTGATAATGAAGCCCAGGGGCGATTGTCCAAAAAACTGGCCCGTATACTTACCGATGCACCCATAGAATTTGACGCTGAACTTTTTGAGAAGAATGATCCGGATGAAGAGAAGATCAACGAGGTGTTTTCCGAACTGGAATTTCGCACCCTCCTCAAGAGAGTAACCGGTGAGAAAATGGAAAAGCCCGCAGCGGCTGCTCCCTTAAAGAACGGCCAGACCGATCTTTTTGGTCAGGCGATGGAAAGCGAAGCGCCAGAAGAGGAAAGCCCAGCCGGTTTCATGACCATAGAAACCCATGATCATTGGTACCAACTGATCCATCATCCGGTGGAGCGCAGGCTTTTGCTCAAAAAATTGCTGGAGCAAAAATCCGTGTGTTTTGACACTGAAACCACGGACATTGAAGTTTCGGATGCTGACCTGGTAGGTATAGCGTTCAGCTATAGTCCGGGAGTGGCCTATTATGTAAATGTGCCGGCAGGAGAAGAAGAGGCTATTGCCAAAGAGTTCCAGCCCTTTTTTGAAGGGGAAGACATTGAAAAGATCGGCCAGAACCTGAAATACGATATTTCCATTCTCAAGAATTATGGAGTAGAGGTAAAGGGACCCTTCTTTGATACCATGCTGGCGCATTACCTCATACAGCCGGATATGCGTCACAATATGGATGTACTGGCCGAAACGTATCTCAATTACCGCCCGGTGAGCATTGAGAGCCTGATCGGTAAAAAAGGAAAGAACCAGGGCACCATGCGGGATGTGGATCCCGAAAAAATAAAGGAATATGCGGGTGAGGATGCGGATATCACCTTTCAGCTGAAGCAGGTATTTGAACCCCGGCTGGAAGAAGCTGAAACCATGAAGGTATTCCGGGATATTGAAGTACCCCTGGTGCCGGTTCTGGCGGATATGGAAACTGAAGGGATCAACCTGGATTGTGATGCTTTGGCCCGGCTTTCCTCAGAACTGGAGCAGGATGTTGCGTTGTATGAGAAAAAGATATACGAGTTGAGCGGGGCTGATTTTAACATCGGTTCACCCCGGCAGCTGGGCGAAGTACTTTTTGATAAGATGAAGCTCCTGGCCAAACCTAAAAAGACCAAGAGCGGGCAGTATTCCACTTCTGAAGATGTATTGCTGGAGCTGGCCAAAGAGCATGAGATAGCACAAACCATACTGGATTACCGCCAGGCGGTAAAACTCAAGTCCACCTACGTGGATGCCTTGCCAGGATTGGTTAGTCCAACTACCAATCGGATCCATACCTCCTTTAACCAGGCAGTGGCGGCTACGGGAAGGCTAAGTTCCAATAATCCCAACCTGCAGAATATTCCCATCCGTACCGAACGTGGCCGTGAAGTACGTAAAGCATTCATTCCCCGTAACGATGACCACCTTATCCTTGCAGCTGACTATTCGCAGATAGAATTGCGGCTTATAGCGGAGCTGAGCAAAGATGAAAGTATGATGGAGGCCTTTATTAAAGGTGAAGATATCCATGCTGCCACGGCAGCCAAGGTTTTTGGGGTTTCTCTGGAAGAGGTTACTCGCGAACAGCGGAGCAATGCCAAAACAGTGAACTTCGGTATTATTTATGGAGTAAGTGCCTTTGGTCTGAGCCAGCAGACCACCTTGTCGCGTTCTGAAGCTGCGGAGATCATCAAGTCTTATTTTCAGACCTACCCTGGCATCCATGAATATATTGAAACGCAAAAGGAGTTTGCCCGTAAACATGGTTACGTAGAAACCATGATGGGCCGTAAGCGGTACCTTAAGGATATCAATTCAAGGAATGCAGTGGTGCGCGGCCATGCAGAACGAAATGCTGTAAATGCTCCTATCCAGGGAAGCGCTGCGGATATTATCAAGATCGCCATGATACGCATCCATGATGAATTGAAAGCACAAGGCTTTGAGTCCAAAATGGTATTGCAGGTGCATGACGAACTGGTATTTGATGCACCCAAAACCGAAGTGGAAAAAATAAAGCCCCTTATTAAAGAGGCTATGGAAAGTGCGGTGGAAACCAAAGTGCCTTTATTGGTGGATTTTGGCCAGGGAGGCAACTGGCTGGAAGCGCATTAAGTTTAAAGTTTGGCTTCTACGGTACCCTGGCTGGGCACACGCGCCATAACAGCATTATTGGCAATAGTTTTAAGAATAAGGTCTACTTTGATGGTGGATGTAAAAGGGAAAGTTTTCCGGCCAATGGTATCGGTGAAAAACAGGCGGGCACTATCATCCACTATGTGTTCCTGGTAGAGTTTTAATTGAGTATTTACTGTACGGCTGAGTAGTATTTCTCCATCCCAGTTTTGCCTGAGGTCCTGATAAAAATCCTCCTCTATACCATAGGTGATGCTGTAGGCATAGGAGGTGCCTCCAAAGGGAGAGGGTTGGGGATCGAACAGTTGAATATCCTGTATGACCAATTCGAAATCATCTAACTTACTTTGGTAAAAATCCGAAGTAAGGAAATTCTCCTTTTCATCGTAATCAAATATGTCGGTCTTAAAACAGCCAGTGGCAAGAAGTATTGCCATGAATAAGCTGGTGATTCTTCGTGCCATATTGTTAAAAGCTAAAGGTTAATCCTAGTACAAGCCCATTGGTATTTCCTATAGTTGGTGATGCCGACATGGAAGTAAGAGCCAGGGGGTTTTTCTCTTCCTTATACTGAGGAGCTTTATTTTGTCTTAACCATTTTATACCGCGGTAAAGAAAATAGCTGCTAATAGCCAGAGCTCCCACCTGGGAGTAAAAGCTGATTATGTTTTGGCGATAAGCCTCTCTTGTATTGTCAAATTCTGTATATCCTTCATCAAGCTTATCGGGCCGGTTCTCATTGCGGTATAGCTTCAATGCTTTATTAGCATCTTCATATTGGGATTGTGCCTTGAAATAAGTATAGGTGGCGGTTCCGGCCAAAATACTCGTGGCAATCACCGGTAAAGTAAAATTTAGTGTCTTCTGTGTCTGATATTCACTTGATTTTGCCAGATATTCAAGATAAGCGGGAGACCGTTTTTCCGCCCTTAACATGAATTTAAATGGCTTAGCCCCGGTTTTAACGGTCAAAGAAGTGTCAATCAATTCATAAGTGGGAATCCATGCTTTAATAGGATAGGTACCAGGTTCCAGCTTCATTTTATTACCGGTAACCAGTAGAGAGTCACCTACCATAAAAGTTTGAGGAGTCGGAGATATGAAAAAACTTACCGTTGTGCGGGTACTATCGATTTGAGCAAAGGCAACCTTACTGCTCAGGATAAGCAGTAAGGCGCACTGAATAAGGTGTTTCATTAAAAAAGGTTAAGGTCTGCGATGAATTATTCCAGAATAAGTTTTTTATTGGCTATCCGGCCTTCGTTTTCAAGGGTAAGCAGGTACACACCCGGTGTAAGACCAAAAGCAGCAGCGTCCACGGAATAGCTACGGTTATTGGTTTCCAGGGTGGTTTGCAGGATCTGCTTGCCGGTCATATCGCTCAGCGTAAGAACGGAGCCGTTCAACTCAAACTGTTCGGATTGAATGGTGAAGCGATTACTGGCAGGGTTAGGAAATACCTGCAACCGATCGCTGAAATACTCTTCCGTACCAATAGTACCAGTGAAGTTGATGTTATCCAGATAGAAGTTGTTTCCGCCACCGTTTATAAATTCAAACTTAATAAGCAGAGGGTCTGGTCCCACGTAGGCGTTAAAGTTGATGGTTTGCGTGGTCCATTCGTTGGCTGCAGGAACGTAGGGCTGGGTAGTATTGGCGCCTGTGCGCAACTGCCCGCCACGGTAAAAACGTCTCAATATCCAGGTTTCCCCACAGTCCAGTGAAGCATAAACGTTCAGCTCATCTTCATTGGAAGTCTGCCTGGCTGCAAAGGCATAATCAAAACTGAGCGAAAGGTTTTCAGTAAATATAGTGGTGATGGCGGGTGATATAACTTCATCAATTTCACCCATAACGGTAGAAGTGAAATTATTGAGCTTAAGGGACTGGCTTCCTGCACTGGCAGCATCCGGAGTGATCTCAAATGCAATACCGTCACCACCATCTACTACCGTTACATCAGGTGTGGGCAGCGAAGCTCCTTCAAAGCTTTCACTCCAGTTGGGATAGTGTACGGATGATCCCACCCCTTTTACATAAATAAGTTTGGAATAAGTTACAGAGTCTTGTCCGGCAGAATTGCCCACGGTTAAAGTAACATCATACAAGCCTGGATTGGCGTAAGTTACGGTGGGATTGGGCTGGCTGGAGGTAGCAGGAGAACCTCCGGGGAAACTCCAGCTCCAGATAGTAGGATCTCCGTCTTCGGTCATATCCGTAAAATCGATGGATTCACCGGCACAAATAACTTTGCGTTCCGCTTCAAAAATGGCAGTAGGCTGGCAGGGGGGAGGACTGTTCACTCCGGTAGCCGTAAGGTTTGATGTACTCCTGAGGTTCAGGCGAAGGCTGCTATTCTGGAGGGTAGCCCGCATAATGGATTTCTGACCAAGAGTGAAGATGTTCTGGCAGTTGTCGTCAGCATAGTCCATGTAGTTCTCGATCATATCGGGAAGGTCAGGATTGTCATTATGGCAAGAGTTGGAGGTCAGGTCGCAACCGAAGTTGGCGGCAGCCACGGGAGGAGTGTCACTAACTCCGTCACCAATGGTACAGGAATTACCGTTAAAAGGGTGAAGCAGGCCCAGGTAGTGGCCGGATTCGTGAGAAATAGTGCGGCCCTCACCGGTAGAAGTCCCTATGGTACCTACCCGATCATGACGGATGACCATTCCGTCCCTTGAGCCCGATTGGCCTGCCTGGGGCAGGTAAGCGTAACCCAATACCATTCCGGGGTTACCCTGAGGATTAATACTGTTTACTACCCAAATATTAAAGTATTTGCTGTTATCCCAGCTCACCAGGCCTTTTACATTATCGCGGGCATTGATGGATAGTGCGGACTGTGTGCGGGTGATACCATCTGTACAATTACCCTGGGGGTCCTTTTTGGCCAGGCGGAATTCCACTTCTATATCAGCGGCAACACCTTTAAAGATGGCACGCGTATTACTGGTATCTGCGTTCATCCTGCGGAAGTCTTCGTTGAGTACTCGCAACCCGTCTTCGATCTGGGCCCGGGAGATATTGTCGCGGTAATCGTTGTAAATTACGTGGAATACCACCGGTATGATGTAGGTAATGGCTTGCTTCTTCTGCTTGTTCTGAGCAGCCACCGTTTCGTTTATAAGGTTACGGCTCTCCTGGTATTTCTGGGCAAAATCAGGATCGTTCTGCATCAGATCCTGAGTGATCTGGTCTGTGATACACCAGTTACCATGTTTATGTTGGCCGAAGGCCATAGTTGTAATAAGTAATGCGGCAAAAAATAGGGTAATCTTTTTCATTTCCAGTTTTCTAAAAGGAAGCCAAAAGTAAGCCTTCTACATTTATTTACGAAGCAAATGCGCTATGCGTTTGGTGGTTTGAGAGCTTAGGTTGTAGTTTTCAATATTTTATAGAACAAGATGTTTGGGTAATTCAGAAATTTAGTTGTAAATTCGCAGCCCCTTTTTGGGGGAGGTAATACGCTAATTGTAACAGGCTTAAAATAAAACAGTTGTGAATACTATCAGTTATAAAACTGTATCCGCAAACAAACAAACCGCAGAAAAAAACTGGGTATTGGTTGATGCCGAAGGACAGACTTTGGGAAGATTGGCTTCTAAAGTAGCTTATATGTTAAGAGGAAAGCACAAGCCCAATTTTACCCCACACGTAGATTGTGGAGATAATGTTGTGGTGATCAATGCCGGTTCTGTAAAACTGAGCGGAAGCAAGGAAGAGTCTAAAGAGTACATTACTCACACCGGTTTTCCTGGTGGTCAGCGCTTCAGCACTCCTAAGGAGTTGTTGCAGAAGCAGCCTATCAAGATCGTTGAAAACGCTGTGAAGGGCATGTTACCTAAAAATCGCTTAGGCCGTGAATTGTTCCGTAACCTTCATGTATACGAAGGAGCTGAGCATAAGCAAGAGGCGCAGAAACCCAAAACAATCGATTTAAATACTATTATTAAATAATAAAGATGGCAGTAACCCACACCATTGGTAGAAGAAAAACTTCCATTGCACGTGTTTTTGTGCAGGAAGGAAAAGGTGGTATTACCATTAACGAGAAGGATTACAAGAGCTACTTCAGCACTACTCCTCTTCATTACAAAGTGGAGCAGCCTTTCCGTCTTACCGATACTTTCGGTAATTACGATGTAAAGGTAAACGTTGAAGGTGGCGGTATTACCGGTCAGGCTGAAGCCATCCGTCTGGGAATTTCACGCGCCCTGTGTGAGATCAACCCTGAGTGGAGAGGTGAATTGAAGCCTGAAGGTCTTCTTACCCGTGACCCCCGTATGGTTGAGCGTAAAAAGTTCGGTCAGAAGAAGGCACGTAAGAAGTTCCAATTCTCCAAGCGTTAATATCATTTGGTTTAGTATCCAAATTTGCCGGGCGCTTTACGTACGTATTAACCACCGGTAGATTGATTTTAGAGAAAGTAAACAATTATTAAAATGGCAAACGACAACATTAAGGAAATGCTGGATGCCGGAGTACACTTCGGCCATCTTACCCGCAAATGGAATCCCAACATGGCTCCCTACATCTTTATGGAGCGCAACGGGATTCACATCATTGATCTTTATAAAACACAGGCCAAACTCGAAAGAGCTGGCGAAGCCCTGGCCAAGATAGCCGCTTCAGGACGTAAGATTCTTTATGTAGCTACCAAAAAGCAAGCTAAGGAAATTGTAGCCGAAGCTGCAGGTGGCGTAAACATGCCTTACATTACGGAGCGCTGGCCTGGTGGTATGCTCACCAACTTTGTTACCATCCGTAAGGCGGTAAAAAAGATGCAGGGTATTGACAAGATGAAAGAGGACGGAACCTTTAATACCCTTTCTAAAAAGGAAAGGCTGCAGGTAGACCGTCAGCGTGCCAAACTGGAAAAACAATTGGGTTCCATCTCTGAAATGACCCGCCTTCCAGGAGCGCTTTTCATCGTGGATATCAACAAGGAGCACATTGCTGTGGCCGAAGCCCAAAAACTGGGTATTCCCACCTTTGCTATCGTGGATACCAATTCTGATCCTCAGGCGGTGGATTTTGCTATTCCTGCCAATGATGACGCTACCAAGTCTATCGAGGTGATGGTAAGAAAGGCTACCGACTATATCAAAGGAGGTCTGGCTGAGCGTAAGGCTGACAAGGATAAATCATCCAACGAAAAGATCAAGAAAGCCGCTAAGAAAGCCGGACAGGCTGAAGAAGCTGAAGCTGAGGAAGCCAATTGATCATCTAAGCTTTTCTTAACACTATAATGATATACGGAAAGGGGTGAAAAGCGATTTTTATCCCTTTCTTGATTTTAAACCGCAATACTTTAAATAAACAAATACAATGGCTACAATAACTGCAGCAGATGTAAACAAACTGAGGAAACAAACCGGTGCCGGTATGATGGACTGTAAAAAGGCCCTTCAGGAAGCTGACGGTGATTTTGAAAAAGCGATAGATATCCTTCGTAAAAAAGGTCAGAAGATTGCCGCTAAGCGTGCCGACCGTGATGCTACCGAAGGTTGTGTTTTATCCGGTACTACTGCTGACAATACTTTTGGCGCTATCGTGAGCCTGAACTGTGAAACCGACTTTGTGGCCAAGAACGAAAGCTTTGTAGAACTTACTCAGAGCATCTTGGATAAAGCCCTGGCTGAGAAAGCTGCCGATAAAGATGCTTTACTGGCTCTTTCTTTGGGTGAGCTTACCGTAGCTGAAAAGCTTACTGAGCAAACCGGTGTTATTGGTGAAAAACTGGAGATCGGTGCTTATGAAACCGTTTCCGGAGATTATGTAACCGGTTACATCCATGCTGGTAACAAACTGGCTACCCTGGTTGCTCTTAACGAGGAAGCTGAAGAAGCTGGTCGTAACGTAGCTATGCAGGCTGCCGCCATGAACCCTGTGGCTTTGAACCGTGATGAGGTACCCCAGGATGTTATTGAACGCGAACTGGAAATTGGTCGTGATCAGGCTCGTCAGGAAGGTAAGCCGGAGGAAATGCTGGATAAGATCGCTGAAGGCCGTTTGAACAAGTTCTACAAAGAGAACACGCTTTTGGAACAGGATTACATCCGTGACGGTAAACTGAACATTACCAAATATCTTTCTTCCGTGAAAAACGGATTGACCGTGACGGAATTTAAGAGAGTAGGACTGGGCGTTTAAAAAGTAATTGACCTGATTCACAAAACCCGTGCGATTATCGTACGGGTTTTTTTTATTTTTAGATAATACCATAATATTTCTGGTATATAACAGGAAGTAGCATGGCCAAGCTCACCTATGGGGGGAAGCACAAATCCTGAGTTATGAAAATTCTGCTAGCTGACCCCAACCTGAAATCCGTGCAGGAGTTGGAACTGCTTTTACTCCGTTTCTACGGGAATAGGCATAATGTTTACCGGGGCGAAAACTTGAAAGAGTTCCGTCTTTACCTTAAATATTCACAGATTGACCTGGTTATTATTGATTTAGCTTGGGAGAATGACTATGAGATTGCTCGTCTTTGCAAAGAACTGCAGGGTTTTCCTCACATATTACCGGTATATATGTCTTCTAAAACTCATCATAAGTCCCTGCAAAAGAACCTGAAGAAAGGTGCTTTTGATATTCTGTACAAACCGGTTGCTGAGAAAGATATCCTGGACGTAATACAAAGAGTAGAGGGGAGACTTAATAGCTCTTTAAGCCCACTTACCGATCGACTCTCTTTGGCCATTAAAGGTGGAATACTACTGATTGACCCAATCAACATTGTTAGGGTGGAAGCCTCAGGAAGTTATTCGATATTCAGGTTCAGTAATCGTCCTAAACTTATCGTTTCAAAAAGGCTAGGTGTTTATGAGGATATTTTGTCGCCTGACCAGTTCGTGCGGGTTCACCATTCTCACCTCATTAACATTAATTATGTGGATAAATACATGCGGTCGGGGGGAGGTTATGTTATTCTAAAGGATCAGGAACGAATATCTGTATCTGCGGGTAGAAAACATTACTTAGAACAATATTTAGGAAGGTTTCTACAGTAAAAATCAAGTGTGATTTCATGAGCATAGCCCGTGAAGTAGAATGCATTAGTTGTAAATCGGGTGTAAAGTTCAACCAGGAATAATTGTAGTTTTCATGGTATTAATTATAAACTCTATATCATGAAAATTAAACTCTACTTAAAAACCCTGCTACTCTCAGGGTTGTCGGTAATGGGCTTTGCAATTCAGGCCCAAACCTCCTGTAATCCCTCGTGTTCATATGGGGAAGATTTGGTAATCAATGGAAATTTTTCATCTGGCACCAGCGGTTTTAATAGTGATTTGACCCTTTATGGTTCATGTAATAATAACCGCTATGGGGTTTTTCCCAATGCTAATACTCCTTGCCCAACTTTTGCAAACATAACAGCCCATGGAGGTAGTGGTAACTTTCTTGTTATCGATGGTTCTACTACGGCCAACCGGGATGTTTGGTATGAAACAGTATCCGTAACGGCTGGTAAAACCTACGAGTTTGCTTATTGGTTATACCCGTCTATTTCAAAACCGCCTTATGACGCAATTCGCAGTCAATTAGATCTTCGTGCCAATGGTACCGTGATCAGAAGCATTGACGGAGACGATTATAGCTTGCAATGGAACCGTATATGTGGAACCTATACAGCAACTACTTCGGGAAACATTGTTATTGAAATCAGACAGACAAATTCAGGTTCCATTGGTTGGGACTATGGTATTGATGATGTAAGTTTTACCGAAGTGGAAACCTGCCCCTGCGATATTGCGGCCGAGTTTAGCATTTTAAATGATGAGAATTGCCTGTATACTTTCCTAAGTGATGTTTCTGCCATAGGTAATACCATAGTGGGTTATGAATGGACTTTTGGTGACGGGTACTCTTCTACTGATGCCACCCCAACACATTATTACACTAATAGTGGTTCTTACGAGGTGTGTCTTAAGGTATGGGCATTTAACGGGGACGAATGCTGTTATACGGACGTTTGTCAACAGGTAGATGTTGACTGCAATCCGGAGCCATGTGATATAAATACCGAGTTTGAATATTCTCAGAACGGATGTGATGTTTTCTTTAATAGTATAGGAACTGTATATAACACTACCGTAGTGGCTTATTACTGGGATTTTGGTGATGGTACTACCGGAACAAACGAAGATCCCAGTCATACTTTCCCTGGCCCTGGTTCTTACGAAGTTTGTCTCACTGTAATTGGAAAGGATTATACCGGTGAAGGGGCTTGTTGCATGGAAACATTTTGTGAGACAGTGGATGTGGATTGTGAAGCGGGTCCTGATCCTGGGAGAGTTGCCCCGTCTTCCAATAATCAGAAGATATCTTCTAGGAGTAGTATGCTAGAGGTGTTTCCAAACCCGAGCAGTGGAAATGTTACCGTAAACTATACGCTCAAAAATGATGAACAGGTACAGGTCTTTCTAATCAATATGGATGGTCAGGTAGCCCAAACCATTCAGGATACTGAGCAAATGGCCAGGGGTAAACACACTCTGGATATTGACGGGTCGGAACTTGCCGATGGGTTGTATATAATTAGTATTAAATACGGAGATAAACTGGACAGCCAGAAAATAATGATCCGTAAGTAAGGATCAGTATACCTGAAAGGCTAAGAGCCCCCGCTATGCGGGGGCTCTTTTGATTAAACCAGAACGAATTTATGAGGTGTAGTAATTCAAAGCCATCATCCTTCCTATATTTGCGCCCACAACTTCTCTTCATGAAATACAAAAGGATCCTTTTAAAGCTTAGTGGCGAAGCCCTGATGGGTGATCAGCAATTTGGTATCAGCGGTGAACGTTTGAAAGACTACGCCCGCGAAATAAAGGAGGTAGTGGAAGAAGGAGTGGAAGTGGCTATTGTGATCGGTGGCGGTAATATATTTCGAGGTCTTACCGGTGCCAGTGAAGGAATGGATCGTGTTCAGGGCGATCACATGGGCATGCTGGCCACTATGATTAACGGTTTGGCACTGCAATCGGCCTTAGAAGAGGTGGGGGTAATGACTCGTCTGCAAAGCGCCATTGAGATGGATAAGATCGCTGAACCTTTTATCCGCAGGAGAGCGGTGCGTCACCTTGAAAAACACCGGGTGGTGATCTTTGGTGCCGGTACCGGTAATCCCTATTTTACCACGGATACGGCCGCCACGCTTCGCGCTATAGAGATCAATGCAGATGTGATATTAAAAGGTACCCGCGTAGATGGTATCTACAGTGCAGACCCTGAGAAGGATGAAAATGCCGTGAAGTACGAAACGCTATCCTTCAAGGAAGTATACGAGAAAGGACTGAACGTAATGGATATGACCGCCTTTACCCTGAGCAAGGAAAACAAATTACCTATTCTTGTATTTGATATGAATACCCCCGGTAACCTCAAGAAGGTTGTTACCGGTGAAGCGGTAGGAACCCTGGTAAAAAATTAATCTTCTTATATCTTTACCACATTATGGAAGACATTACTATGATCCTGGATATGGCCCGTGAGCAAATGGATAAATCCATTTCACACCTGGAAAAGAACCTCCTGAAGATCCGGGCCGGACGTGCTAACCCATCCATGTTGGACTCAGTACGCGTAGAGTACTATGGTAACCAAACGCCTATCAATCAGGTGGCTAACGTAAACACACCGGATGCCCGTACCATCTCTGTGCAGCCCTGGGAAAAGACGATGATCCCGGAAATTGAAAAAGCCATCCTTAATTCAGACCTGGGTTTAAACCCACAGAACAATGGTGAGCTAGTGATCATCAACATTCCGCCTCTTACCGAAGAGCGCAGGAGAGATCTGGTGAAAGCGGCAAGAGCTGAAGGTGAGGATGCCAGGATTGGTATCCGCAGTGTCCGCAAAGAGGCCAACGATGAGATCAAGGCCCTGGACGGTATTTCCGAAGACCTGATCAAGGATGCTGAGGAACGGGTTCAGTCACTGACCAACAAGTACACTAAAAAAGTTGACGATATACTGGAAAAGAAGGAAGGCGAAATTATGCACGTTTAAGCTTTTCCGGCTACACACATTACAAATTCCCCTTTTGGGGAATTTTTTTTGAAGTATTCCGCCAGTTCACTCAAAGTGCCTCTGCGGGTTTCCTCAAATTTCTTACTGATCTCGCGGGAAACCGAAGCCGGGCGGTCTTCACCAAAGGTGTGGAGAAGGTCCTCCAGGGTTTTGACTATGCGGTAAGGTGATTCGTAAAAAATAAGGGTGCGTTTTTCAGAAGCCAGTTCTTCCAGTTTTGTTTTTCTTCCTTTTTTGGCGGGAAGAAATCCTTCAAAGGCAAAATTGTGAGCGGGTAGCCCGGAATTAACCAAGGCGGGGACAAAGGCGGTAGCACCGGGTAATGTTTCCACTTCTATATCATTTCGAATTGCTTCGCGCGACAGGAGGAAACCCGGATCGGAAATGGCAGGCGTGCCGGCATCCGTAATCAACGCCATTATACGGCCGTTCTGCAACTCGGCAACCAATGATTCTGTGATCTTATGCTCATTGTGCATGTGGTACGAACGTAGCGGAGTGCCAATCTCATAGTGCTGCAACAGCTTGCCACTGGTGCGGGTATCTTCCGCCAGTATAAAATCAACCTCCTTCAAAATCCGAATAGCCCGTAGGGTGATATCTTCCAGGTTCCCGATAGGGGTGGGTATCAGGTACAGTTTTCCGCTCATATCATAAAATCGTTTCGGTCCAGTTCTTCGTTGGGGTCCCAGTATACCTTCTCAAAGTCCTGAATCTGGTTGTCCCTTACCTTTATTCCTTCAGAGATCAACAGGTCTGCCATTACACGGGTGCCTCCAAAATGGTGTTTGCCGGTAAGCAGTCCGTTGCGGTTTACCACCCGGTGGGCGGGAATATCCGGCATGGTGCCGCTGGTATTCATGGCGTAACCTACCATGCGGGCACTTTTGGGGGCTCCTATAAAGCGGGCTATGGCTCCGTAATTAGTTACTTTTCCATAGGGAATTTGAGCTGCCACGGCATAGACACGATCAAAGAAGTTAGTTTCCATTTTCTTCCCTAAAGCTAAAACGAAGGTAGGAGATAGCCTTGCCTTTGTCCCGGAAAAGTTGCTCGTAATGTGTGCTTACCTCGTGTAGTAAGTTCTTACGGTTCATAACCTGGTGATCAATGTCATACCATGCCTCAAGGATAGGATGGCCCAGTATTTCCAGCAAACCGATGGTGTAACCGTGCAGGAATTCACTGTCGGTTTTCAGGTGTACCAGCCCTTCTTTGTGTAAAATGTCTTGATAGCGCCTGAGCATAGCCGGATTGGTAAGGCGGTGTTTGGCGCGTTTGTGTTTGATCTGGGGATCAGGAAAGGTGATCCATATTTCACTAACCTCACCCGGTGCAAAGCATTGATCAATCAATTCGATCTGAGTACGTAAAAACCCGGCATTGGTCAGGCCTTTTTTATGGATTTCACTGGCGCCATACCAGATACGGGCGCCCTTGATATCAACTCCTACAAAGTTGTGATCCGGAAAACGTTGGGCCATAGCCACGGTATACTCTCCTTTGCCACAACCCAGCTCCAGGATGATAGGGTTGTCATTCTTAAAAAAGCCGGTTTTCCACTTGCCTCGTAGTTCCAAACCGTTAACAACTTCCTTCCGGCTGGGTTCTACCACGTGACTGAACTCCTGGTTTTCAGCAAAGCGCTGTAATTTTTTTCTGGCCATGGCGCAAAAATAGCTTAACCCAACTACAATCGGCAATTTTCGGATATTGCCGGGTAGTTATGGCCAGGCAAGATCACATATTATTCGGAGTACTGAATTGGGGCCTGGGCCATGCTACACGCTCGGTTCCGTTGATTCGTGCCCTCAAGGATGCAGGCTTTAAGCCTGTTATAGCCTCGGATGGCGTGGCTCTGGAGTACTTGCAAGAGCTTTTCCCGGAATTACCTACCGAAGAGTTACCGGCTTATGGTGTGCGCTATTCAAATGGAGCTTTTTTTCTCAACATGATGATGCAATTACCCCGTATAGGCTTAGCTGTGTATAAGGAGAGGGCTCTTGCTGCTAAGCTGCTGAGAAAGTATGATGCTAAAGGTATGGTCTCAGATAACCGTCTGGGATTTAGTAACTCTTCTGTGCCTTCGGCCTATATTACGCACCAGCTTAACATACCCGTGTCTTACCCTTTGGTAAACACGCTTCATCATCGTTATATCAACCGGTTTTCAGAATGTTGGGTGCCCGATTTTGAGGGAGAGAATACAATAGGGGGGGCACTTACGCATACCTTGAAGCCAGAGGTGCCGCTAAAGTTTATTGGTGCGCTTTCCCAGCTTGAGGAGCAAAAGGAGGCCCAAGTGGAATACGATGCGGTGGTAATTTTAAGTGGACCGGAACCGCAAAGAAGCCTTCTGGAAAAAAAGCTGCTCAACCAACTGGAGCAATTGAAAGGAAACTTTCTATTGGTACGGGGCACATTAAGCAAGCCTGATCTGAAAACTAAGATCCCCTTTAAGAATTTGATGGTGGGTGAGGAAATAGCGCAGGTGATCAACCGGTCACGCCTGATCATCAGCCGTTCGGGTTATTCTTCTTTAATGGACTATCACGTTTTACGGAACAAGGCTTTACTCATACCTACGCCCGGGCAGGTGGAGCAGGAATACCTGGCTGAAAGTTTAATGGAAAAGAAATTGTTCTACGCGGTGTCTCAAAAAAAGGTAAGTCTGGCCGAAGATATTCCCAGGGCATTGGAGTACCCCGGGTTCCATACTAATACCGGTATAGCAGTTGACCGAACCGCTCTATTTGGACTTTTTAAGGGTGAACGAAAAAGTTGAGCCGGCATTCTCACTGCTGCGCACGTTGATGGTCTGCTTATGAACCTCAATGATGTGTTTTACAATGGAAAGGCCCAGCCCGGTGCCCCCGGCTTCCCTTGAGCGGCTTTTGTCCACACGGTAGAAACGCTCAAATATGCGGGGAATATCTTCCTGCGGGATGCCGATACCATCGTCAGAAATTTCTATGAGGATGTTGTTGTGCATATCGTAGAACCGCACTTCAACCTTGCCTTTTACTTTGCCGTACTTTATAGCATTAATGATCAGGTTAATGAGTACCTGTTCTATCTTCTGGCGGTCTGCATTTACCTTAAGAGGTTTGTCATAGTCCTTTTTAAGGCGGAGCTCTACCTGCCGTTCCTTGGCATTTTCCTCCAACAGCTCAAACGTTTCCTTTACCAGGCTGATAATGTCAAAATCGCTGTAGGCAAGATGAACGCGGTTGGCTTCCAGGTTGCTGATGGTTTCGAGGTCATCAATAATATTGATCATCCGGTCTACGGACTTATTGGCCCTTTTAAGGTATTTGCGGTTGATCTCGGGATCATCGAGGGCACCATCCAGCAAGGTGAGCAGATAGCCCTGTATGTTGAAAATAGGTGTTTTTAATTCGTGGGAGATGTTACCGATAAACTCCCTGCGGAACTGTTCCCGAGCCTTGAGTTCCTGGATCTCGTTCCTGCGTTGCTCTGCCCATTCGGAAACTTCACGGGTTACCATGTCCAGGTCTGTAGTGCGTACCACTTCATCCTCATCGGCATCGTTACCCACCTTAAGGTCATGGATGTTCTTGTAAATGATCTTTACCTTGCTGTAGATAAACTGGTGAACCGCAAAACGGAAGAGCAGGTAGGCGATGAAAACGGTAATTATAGAAAAAAGGAGTATCTCCTGCCAGTGCAGGTCCTTATTTATCCATAAACCTAAGGAGATCCCGATAACAAAAACGATACACCCCAGTACCAGAGATATCGTTAAAGCCAGGAAACCCGGCTGATCCATTCTCATATTCCCGAAAGATACACTAAAGGACGTTTATACTTCGAATTTGTAACCTACGCCCTTAACGGTTTTGATATACTTTTCACCAATCTTTTCACGGAGCTTGCGGATGTGTACATCAATAGTGCGGCCGCCTACCACTACCTCGTTACCCCATATCTTATCCAGTATCTCATCGCGATGAAAGACTTTTCCGGGGCGTGAAGTAAGCAGGGTAAGCAATTCAAATTCCTTACGGGGAAGATCCAGCTTCTTATCCTTATACTTTACCTGGTATTTGTCCAGATCGATAATGATCTTGCCGAATTCCTGCAGGTTGGATTTCTTTTCCGTTTGGCCGTAACGTCTCAGCAATGCTTTAATGCGGCTGATCAGTACTTTGGGCTTTATGGGTTTGGTGATGTAGTCATCCGCACCGGCATCAAAGCCGGCTACCTGGCTGTAGTCTTCACCTCTGGCGGTAAGAAAGGCAATAAGCGTATCCTCCAGGTTTGGCGTATGCCGTATCTGGTCGCAGGTTTCAATCCCATCCATGCCGGGCATCATCACGTCAAGCAGTATAAGATGGGGATGACTCTTCTTGGCCATAGCCAGACCGTCTTCACCATTACTGGCGGTTAAAACGTCAAAACCTTCCTTCTTAAGGTTATAGCTTACGAACTCGATAATATCCGGTTCATCATCCACCAAAAGGATCTTGTAATCGCTGTTTTTCATACGTTTTCAGAAAAATACGGGTCAAAAGTAACCATATTCACCAGCCGGTCTCCCGTCTTAACAAATCTTTAATGCAGTATTACCAGTATTAAACCCAGGTTAATTTACAGATAAAGGATGAATAGTGTGTTTTTTACCGGGGAACAGCGGTTTTAAAGGCTTGGATAAAAGTTGAAGTTGAGTTAATGCAGACTTAACATAACCAACTTTCCTTTGCGGCAAATCTTAAAAACAGAATTCCGATGAAAAAATTGAAATCAATGATGCTGTACAGTGTAATGGCTGTATTTGCTCTTACATCTTGTGACAAAGATGATGATGACAACAACAACAACACTTCCACAAACGTGGTTAAAGCCGGTCTTATCAAATCTGATGAAACCTGGTCTGCTGACAAAATCTACGAATTGAACGGTCGTGTGATTGTTGATGCAGGTGTTACTCTTAAAATTGAGCCCGGTACAATTATTAAAGCCCGTGGCGGTCGCGAAGCTAATGCTTCTGCCCTGGTTATTGCCCGTGGTGCTACCATTATGGCTGAGGGTACTGCTGATAAGCCTATCATCTTCACTTCAGTGCTGGATGAGATTGCTATTGGCGAAACTGTTTCTCCTAACCTGGATGAGTCTTTCTACGGTCTTTGGGGTGGTGTTATTGTTCTTGGAAAAGCCAAGATCTCTGCTAACGCCAGCGAAAAACAAATTGAAGGTATCCCCGGAAACGTTACTCAAGGTCTTTACGGTGGAGAGAATGATGCTGACAACTCAGGTAAAATCAACTACGTGTCTATCCGTTACGGTGGAACTCTTTTGGGTGAAGGTAACGAGATCAACGGTCTTACCCTTGGTGGTGTAGGTAGCGGTACTACTATTACCAACGTTGAGATCATCAACAACCTGGATGACGGTATCGAGTTCTTCGGTGGTAGTGTAAACGTAAGCAACGCCCTGGTGTGGAACGTAGGTGATGACCTGTTTGATATTGACCAGTCTTACTCAGGTACGATCAGCAACTTTATGGGTATCTCCGGTTCTGAGTCTGACCACAGCATGGAAGTGGATGGTCCGGAAGGAAGCTACGAAGCCGGTTTTACTATGGAAGACGGTACCTTGATTGGTTACATCCTTCGTGACGAAGATAAGAATGACATTGGTGGTGGCGAAATGGGTGACTTCCGTGATGGTGCCCGTGGTACACTGAACAACCTGTACTTTGAAGGTTTCTCCAGCTCAGCTGATATCGAATTGGATGACAACGTGAGCTCTGCTAACTTCCTTTCAGGAGCCCTTGCTTTTAACGGATGGGTAATCAACTCTACCAAGAGCATTGATAAACTTCTGTTGGATAAGTCAAGTGTAGGTGGTGCTTTTGCTATCCTTACTGAAGCTAACGCTAAAGTTTCAACCAACCAGGGTGCTGCTGGTGCTGATGCCAGTGCTTTTGCCTGGACTTACGCTAAAACCAGCGGAGCATTCTAATTTCTGAGATTGTCATAAATAATCAGATATAATTAACAATCATGAACTCGTCAACCAGAATTTCTGGTTGACGAGTTTTTTCTTAACCCAATGATTTAACAAGGACACGATGAGGATAGCAGGTGTTATTAAGATTTTGCCGTTTCTGTTTTGTACTGTAGCGGCTTTTGCCCAAAAAGGAACCCTCCGGGGAACAGTAATAGATGAAACCGGCCAACCCCTGTATAGTGCCAACGCGGTATTAAAGGGAACTACCATTGGAACCACCACTGACTTTGACGGAAAATTTGAATTGAAGGCAGACCCCGGAACCTACAGCCTTGTAGTGTCCTTTATCGGTTACAACTCGCTTACCATTACAGATGTGGAAGTAAAAACCGGAGAGGTAAACGTTATTGAAGTCATTAAGATCCAACCTTCCTCCAGTGAGCTGGGTGAGGTGACAGTTACCGCTTCTTCCATCCGGAATACGGAAGCCGCTATGCTTACCGTTAAGAAAAAATCGGTAAACGTTCTGGACGGTATATCAGCGCAAACCTTCCAAAAGATAGGTGATGGTGATGCCGCAGCTGCGGTAACCCGTGTGCCCGGTGTTTCCATACAGGGTGGCAAATACGTGTACGTAAGGGGTTTGGGAGACCGTTATACCAAGACTACCCTTAACGGAATGGATGTTCCGGGTCTTGACCCGGACCGGAACGCTATCCAGATGGATATTTTCCCAACCAACATCATTGAGAACATTACCGTATTAAAATCATTTACAGCCGATCTTCCGGCTGATATGGCAGGGGGTATTGTAAATATTGAAACCAAAGATTTTCCGGATAAGCCCAGCTTTAATGTTTCGGCCAGTGTAGGATATAATCCTGAGCAGCATTTTAACAGCAATTACAAGACGTACCCCGGTGGTGGAACCGATTTTCTGGGTTTTGACGATGGTACACGTGCGGTTCCCAGTGATAATCTTACCGATCCTAATTATCAGATCCCGAACCCGGCCCTGCAATCCTCCGAAACCACGGAGGTTACCAAAAGTTTCAACTCTACCTTAGCAGTTGAAGAAGCCACCAGCCCCGCTAACTTCAGCCTGGGTGCTTCCGGGGGTAACCAGTATGATATGGGAGATTCCAAATTGGGATTAATCGGTTCGGTTTCCTATAAAAATACCACCAACTACTACGATCAATACCAGCAAAACTATTACTTTAAAAACCCAGACCCCAGTATTGGTGAACTGCGCACAGATCGTGCTATTACCGGTGCCCTGGGTGAGAATAATGTATACCTGAATGGTCTGCTGGGCCTGGCCATTAAGAACGGTACTACCAAACACCGTTTGAACCTGATGCACCTGCAGAATGGTCAGAAACTGTCTGGTTATTTCAGGGATGACCAGATGATTAATAACTCCGCTTTAATCTACCGTGATAACCTGGAGTATAACGAACGTTCCCTATCCAATGTGTTGTTGGCAGGAGAATACCTCCTGGCCAATACAGAATCCCGCAACAGCTGGGAACTGAGCTGGCGTGTGTCTCCAACCCTTTCCCGCCTGGGTGATAAGGACGTGAGGGTTACTCCTTATGTTTCCAAAGATGGCCAAATGATCATAGACCCCAGTGAAGGAGCTTCTCCGGTGAGAATATGGCGTTATCTAAATGAAGTGAATGTGCCTGCCAAGGTAGATGCGGCATTCAATCATGAACTTCTAAGTTATGAAGCCAAGCTTAAGATGGGCGTAGGCTATACCTATAAATACCGCGACTTTGAAATATTAAACTACCAATTAGTGGAACAACCTGCGCCTAATGGGGAACAAGGTGTGGTATACACAGGCGATGCCAATGAATTGCTGACCGATGAGTTTATCTGGACTCCACAAAAGCGATATGGTATGTTTTATGCCGGTAACTACCAGCCTAGCAATACTTTTAATGCTCGTCAAACTATTATTTCGGCCTATGCTTCGGAAGAATTCCAGTTCAGCTCAAGGTTTAAGTCGGTGGTAGGTTTGCGCGTGGAAAAATTTGATCACTATTATACCGGTCAGGATCAGGCTGGAGTGGTATTTAATGATGAGAATGTTTTGGACCTGCTGGACCTTTTTCCCACCATTAGTCTTATTTATTTTGCCAACGAAAAAACCAATCTTCGGTTCAGCTACTTTAGAACTACAGCCAGGCCTTCTTTTAAAGAAAAGTCGACTGCACAAATTCAGGACGTTCTTAAAGGGCAAACAGAATTGGGTAACCTGGATCTTACCCAAACATATATTGATAACCTGGATGTGAGGTACGAAATATTCTATGAGAAGAACCAGACCGTAGCGGTCAGCGCCTTCTATAAGTACTTTACCGATCCTATTGAAAGAGTAACGTATTCAGCGGCAGCTACTAGTAACTTTCAGCCGCGTAACGTAGGCGATGGCCAGGTATACGGGCTGGAGTTTGAATTGCGTAAAAACTTTGATTTCATTTCTCCATCCCTGGAAAACCTTTCGTTGAATACCAACCTTACCTACGCATTTTCACAGATCGCTTTGGATAAAACACCCGGTGGTCAGTATGAAAGTCGTGTAGAATGGGCCCGTGAAGGTGAAACCGTTGATGAGTTCAGGCCTATGCAGGGCCAGGCTCCCTACATTGTAAATGCTGGTTTGAGCTATAATGATCCTGATCTTTTTGAAGCGGGTATCTATTACAACGTTCAGGGAAGAAGGCTGGCCATTGTGGGTATTGCGCGTGTGCCGGATGTGTATACCGAACCTTTTCACAGCCTGAATTTTAACCTATTGAAATCTTTTGGAGAAGACAAGAAATTTCAAGTAGGTCTTTCTATAGATAACATTCTGGACGACCTTAAAGAAGAAACGGTGGAGTCATACGGCTCAGATGACCGGATCTTCAACAGCTATAACCCGGGAAGAGTAATTGGTCTTTCCTTCAGTTATAAGATCCGGTAATTCCGGCTTAATTCACACGATATGATCAACCCACCCTTTAAGGGTGGGTTTTTATATTTTTAATCCAACCTGTATGCATGGCCAGGAATTAAGTGCATTTTGCTAATCGTCAGGAATAATTGGCGCGTTATGGATGGCTTGGTATGGTTAATAGGCAGGTGTTGATTGTGAGTTGCTTATGCATTATTTTATTGCAGTCTATAGGAGTCCTGGCCAGAGGTTCTTAAGGTTTGGTTTTCATCAATTACCTTTTGGAGTAGCTATCCGTGTAAAGAAAGTGCTTATTTGAAGCAATTATTCCAAAGTCATCGTTGCTTCACACAACCTGTTACTATAGCGGGATTTGTGCCCCGAAAAGTGCTTTTAAAATAGGTCATTTAACATTGGCTTAACTCTCGGGTGCTGATACTAACAGCATTCTTTGGTAATTTTGCACCGGATTTAAAAACCTGAATAAATGAAAGTAAGATTATCCCTTTTGGTATGCCTGCTGAGCCTGGCAGGATTTGCCACGGTCCACAACGTTTCCGTGGGTAGCAATTTCTTCAACCCCTCCAGTCTCACCATTACACAAGGTGATACGGTAATCTGGACTAACACTTCCGGCTCTCATAACGTAAACGGTACTACCAGTACTTTCTCTGGAAACCCTGAATCTTTCGGGAACTCTGTAGGTACCGGCTGGACATTCCAGCACGTATTTGGAAAAGTTGGTAACTATAGCTATCAATGTGACCCACATGCGCCTGGTATGTCAGGCAGTATTACGGTTAATCCATTACCAGCTGTAACAGCTCCCGTAACGCAGAGTTTTGAAGGTGGAGGTTCCTGGACTTACGTTAATAACCCTGCCTCATACAATGTATCAGGTGATGTTTGGGGCACAGTTACTTCACTCTCATCCATCACTCCTTCATCCGGAGCTAACTTCTGGGGAATGCAGGATCTGGAAAACCCTAACGGTGGAGGTGCTTTTGGCCATACTCTTGATTTTGCAGCGGTAGACGTAAGCGGTTTGCCCAACGCCCATTTAATGTTCGATTATTACACCATTGGTTTTGATAGTAGTGACTCTCTGGCCTACGTGGTGGAATTTGACAATGGCTCAACATGGGGACCTCTTACTGAACTGAATAAAGATTCACAAGCTTGGACTACTGTTGATATTGCGGTTCCTTCTTCAGCAACTCACGTTCGCGTTCGTATTTACGCTAAACAAAATGGAGGTTCTGATTATGCAGGTGTGGATAACTTCCGCGTAGAAGCGCCCCAGGTAGGAGCAGGCGGTATACCTACTTATGATATTGCTAATGTATCCACCAACGATGCCAATGGCGTGCCTGACTCTATGAGTGTAGAATGCCGCCTGCACGGTGTTGTTCACTCTATTGACTTTGACGGTAATGCAGGGTATAGCTTTTATATATACGATGCTACCGGTGGTATCAATGTTTTTGAATTCAATGATGTAAGCAATTACAACAGCCCTGCGGTAGGTGATTCTATCCGTGTAATCGGAACTATTGACCAGTTCAACGGGCTTACTGAAATAGTGCCCGATTCCATAGTGCTACTTACTAGCGGTGTAAGCCTTAAGCAACCAGCTTCTGTTACAGTTCCTGGCGAAGCTACCGAAGGAGATTACATTAAACTCAGTGGTTACTGGGTAATCAATCCTTCTTCCTGGCCCGCTGCCGGAAGTGATGCCAGTGTTTCGATCACCAACGGTGAAGACACTACCACCCTGCGTATTGACCGCGATACGGATATTGACGGGTCCCCCGTTCCTACCGCTCCTTTTAACGTAACAGGTGCTGGTGGTCAGTTTGACAATAGCTCGCCTTACGATGAAGGCTACCAGATCCTACCCAGCAGCCTGCTGGACTTTGAAGCCAGACCGGCTTCCACAGTGCCTTACTACACCATCAGCCAGGTAACTACCAATGATGTTAGCGGTGAAGTGGATTCATTGAATGTAACCTGCGAAGTTCGCGGGATAGTGCATTCCATTGATTTTGACGGTAACGCAGGTTATAGCCTTTATATTTATGATGCTACCGGAGCCATCAACGTTTTCAACTTTAATAATGTGCCTACCTATACCTCTCCAAACCCTGGAGATTCCATTAGTGTATTTGGCGATATCGACCAGTTTAATGGTCTTACCGAAATAGTTGCAGACTCTGTGGTTCTGTGGGCTACAGGAAAAACACTTAAAACTCCCACGGTGGTTACAGCCCCCGATGAGTCGGTTGAAAGTGACTACATCCGGATCAACGGTTACTGGGTGATCAATCCTTCTTCCTGGCCTGCTGCCGGAAGTGATGCCAGTGTTCTGATTACCAACGGTACCGATACCACTACTCTTCGCATTGACCGTGATACCGATATTGACGGTACTACGGCTCCGGTTGGAATGTTTGACGTAATAGGTGCCGGTGGCCAGTATGATAGCTCCACTCCCTTTGACGAAGGTTATCAGATCCTGCCCAGCCGACTGAGTGACATTCTGCTGGCTCCTCCCGCTAACCCAACGGTTAATTTCCCGGTTACCTCTCAGGTAGTAAGTGAAAGTGCGGGTACCATTACGGTTAATGCCTTGATCAACCCAACAGCTTCTACTTCAGAGACTATAACCTTCCAGGTGACTATAGGTGCCGGAATTACCGTTCCCGGTGATGGTTCTATAAACCCTGCACCCAATCCTACTACCGGTATTTTTACACTGAATGTTCCTGCCAATGAGGATAGCGTAAGCTTTGATATCAGTATTGTAGATGACGCGCTGGTAGAAAGTAACGAAACCCTATTTGTGAGCATCACTGGTGTTACCTCCGGTCTTTTATTGGGTACCAACCTGGATTACCAGTTAGTGGTTCAGGATAATGATGCGTCTGCCCCAGGAATTCCTACTTATGATATTGCGGATGTTACCACATCTGATGTGAATGGTGTTCCTGATTCCGCTAACGTTTACTGTAAACTGAATGGTATTGTATATACCGATGATTTTGATGGTAACGATGGCTTCAGCTTCTTTATATACGATGCTACAGGAGGTGTAAATGTATTTACCAGTACGGATGTGAGCGGTTATACCGTGAAGCGTGGAGACTCTGTACGGGTGATCGGTGAGATCCAGAATTTTAACGGTTTGATTGAACTGGTTATTGATTCGGTGGCTCGCCTGGATTCCAATATTACACTGAAGTCTCCGGCTGTTGCGCCTACTGTTGATGAATCTACCGAAGGAGAATATGTTCGCCTGAATGGTTTTAGTGTGGTTACCCCCTCATCATGGCCTGCTGCCGGAAGCAGCGCAAGCGTTAACATCTCCAACGGTACTGTAACGGTTATCATGCGTATTGATTCTGATACTGATATTGATGGCTCACCAGTTCCTACCGGTCAGTTTGACGTAATAGGTGCCGGTGGTCAGTTTGACAGCTCTAACCCTTTTACCAGTGGATACCAGATCATGCCGCGTGACCTGAATGATATCATTCCCGTGGTAGTAACCACCCCAACCATTACTTTCTCATCAGGAGCTCAGTCGCGGGTGGAAAACCAGGGCACTGTAGCTGTTGATATGCCTATAGTTCCTGCTGCCACGTCTGCCGGTCAGGTTAAGGTATATGTAAGCAACGGACTGAACGTGACTTCCGGTGATTATACCACCACTCCTGCGGTGGTTAATGACACTATTACCCTGCCCATCGCTGCTGGTGATACTGCGGTAAGCTTTGATGTGAATATGATCTCGGATGGTCTTAATGAGGATGATGAGGACATTACCTTTACCCTTGCTCAGGCTACCGGTGTTAATATCGGGGTTCCTTCCACGCATGTATATACCATTATTGACAGCATTCCCCTTTATAATATCATTGATATTGTAGGTGTAGACGCCAATGGTGTATCTGACTCGTTGAATGTGCGTTGTAAACTGGAAGGTATCGTTTCTATCTCTAACCTGGGTTTCAACCGTTATGATTTCTACATCACTTCGCCCAATAATGATGCGGGTGTAAAAGTGTATAAGAGTAATATTTCCGGTTTTCTCTATACCCCGGTTGAAGGTGATCTTATCCGTGCTATCGGTCATATTGAGCAGTTTAACGGTACTATAGAGATCGTACCCGATTCTGTAAAACTGATCTCTTCAGGAAATACACTCCCTGCCCCGGCTGTGGAAACTTCTCTCGGAGAAGGAACCGAAGGTCGTCTTATACGCCTGAACGGTGTGGAAATGGTGGATACTACCGGCTGGCCTTCCGCCAACTTCGGTAACTTTAACATAGTATTGCCTACCAATGATACCGTTATCCTGCGTGTGGATGCCGATATCATAACCAACTGGGGTAAGCCTCCCGTGGGTAAATTTGATGTGATCGGTATTGGTGGTCAGTATGACCCATCCAACCCTTACACAGATGAGTACCAGATACAACCCCGCAAAGGACAGGACATTATCCGTATCCTGCCTAAAGTGGCTATTACCGAAGTAATGCCCAACAGTGCACACCCAACGGTGGATGGCGATTGGTTCGAATTGACCAACTACGGATCAGACCCTATCGACCTGCTGGACTTCAGCTGGGATGATAGCGATGATGTGCCCGGAACCCGTAAAGTAAAAACCAGCCTGGTGATCAATCCGGGTGAGTCCATCATCTTCCTCGATGAGGTTACACCTGATGACAGCACTTGGGCTTATACCTGGAGGCAACTGCAGACCAACCTGGTGGTTATAGCCAAGGACGAAGTAGGTATTATCGGGTTCTCCAGCCTGCAGGAATCAGCCGATGAGGTGAACTTCTATGATGATAAGGGCCAGAAGATCTCCAGTGTAAGCTGGGGCGCTGGTGATGTGAGCCTTGGTGTGTCCTTGCAGTTTGATACTACCGGTGCTGCACTGGGTTCTTCAGTAAACGGTGTGGACGGAGCTTATTTGTCCAACAGTGGTGACCTTGGTAACCCTGGAAATATGGCTCCTATTGGCCTGGAAGAATTTATGCTGAACGATATTACCCTTTACCCCAACCCTGCTTCGGAGAAGGTATTTATCAGCACTGCAACCCATGAATTGAAGAAAGTAGAGATAGTATCATTGGCCGGTCAGAGGATCAGCGGTTTTGAAACGGCTGACGAGTTGGTGGAATTCAATACTTCATCCTTATCTCGCGGTGTGTATATTATTTCTGTAGAAATGAACGGTGCCAAAGCTTCCAGGAAGCTGATTGTTCAGTAATTATAGGAAATTAAACTTGAGGGTTTTCCAGTATAAACGGGGTATGCCGCAACGTAGTTGCGGCATACCTTTTTTATGTCACGCAACCCTTAAATTAGCAGCAACTTAAAGCCAAAAAATGAGTTTCGGGATATTCGATTTTCTTACCCTTATCGGAGCGTTGGGCATTTTCATTTATGGAATGAAGGTCATGAGCGATGCCATTCAGAAAGTGGCCGGCAGCAAGCTGCGCGAAATATTGGGAGCCATGACTTCCAACCGCTTTTTCGGCATCTTCACGGGTCTTCTGATCACGTCCCTGGTACAGTCCTCCTCAGCCACTACCGTAATGGTGGTAAGCTTTGTAAATGCCGGCTTATTAAGCCTGGTGGAATCCATCGGGGTGATTATGGGTGCCAATATAGGTACCACGGTTACAGCCTGGCTTATTTCCATATTGGGCCTCGGTAAATTCAGCATCAGTGCGCTTTGTCTTCCTATTGTGGCGGTGGGTTTTCCCATGATGTTTGCCGGCCGCGAAAAGATCAAATTATGGGGTGAGGTACTCATAGGTTTTGCCCTGCTCTTTCTGGGTCTGGCCTTTATGAAAGATGCCGTTCCCGATCTGAAATCACACCCTGAGGTCCTACAGTTCTTAAGTGATCTTACCTATGATGAAAAAGGTCTGGTGGGTAAATTTCTCATCAGCCTGATATTTGTGGGTATAGGGACCTTGCTTACCATTGTGGTGCAGTCGTCCAGTGCGGCTATGGCGCTTACCCTGGTCATGTGTAATGAGGGTTGGATATCATTTCCGTTGGCGGCTTCCATTGTATTAGGGGAGAACATCGGCACCACCATAACCGCTAACCTGGCGGCTCTTATTGCCAATGTGCACGCCAAACGGGCGGCCCGGGCGCATTTTATCTTTAACGTTTTCGGGGTACTGTGGATGTTGCTGCTGCTACCTTTTTTCCTCAACATCATAGCCTCTTTAACCGAGTCTGTATTTGGTAGTAATCCTTACGAAACAGCAACCAGTATTCCCAAGGCTCTGGCTTTGTTCCATACCTCGTTTAATATTCTGAATGTATTGATCATGGTGGGTTTTGTGGGTATTATTGCCAAGGTGGTTACCCGTATGGTGCCTTCCAAAGGCGAAGATGAGGTCTTTAGTCTCGATTACATCGGTAGCGGTTTGATGGCAACGCCCGAATTATCCATCATAGAGGCCCGAAAGGAACTGGCCAAGTTTGCCGATCTCATGCGGAGGGCTTACAAATATGTGCCGCGCCTGGTTACTGAAATGGAGGAGAAGAAGTTTAAGAAATACGTGGAGAAGCTGGAGAATTACGAGGATATTTCCGACCGTATGGAAATAGAGATCGCTACCTATCTAACCAAGGCTTCGGCAGGGGATCTGAGTTCAGAAGCCAGCGCCAGGGTGCGTAGTATGCTCAGCGTGGCCAACTACCTGGAACGTATCGGTGACATCTACCTGGAGATCAGCCGCAATCTGGATGCCCGCAAAAAGAAGAAGGCCTACTTCACCCAGGAAATACGGGATCGGGTGTTGAAGCTATCTGAGCTGGTAGGAAAGGCCATGGATCTGATGGTGAGTAACCTGGAAGCCAGCGAGAATAAGATGAATTTCAGGGAGGCCCAAAGATTAGAGAGGGAAATCAATACAATGTATCAGGAGCTGCGGGAAGAGTACATCAAAAAAATCGAGAAAGGCCGTTTCCGGTTGGAAAGTGGTATGTATTATAGTGATCTGATCTCAGAAATGGAGCGGATTGCTGACCATGTGGTGAGTATCAGTGAGGTATTCCTTCCCCAGGAAGTACGTTCTACCGTTGAGGAACAGGAATAGAAGGGGAGCCGCTGATATTGCTCTCGTGTCCGGCACGGTCTACTACCTTGAATTCAAAGCGTACTGAATCCACATCTTCGTTAAAAGGATAGCCGCTGTAGTCAAAGAAGGTGATGATCTCTCCCTCCAGGGTAGGGTTGGAGCCTCCCGGAGACAGGCTTGGGATACGGCTGTCAAAAGGTAGACAGGAATCCCTGGGTTCTACTTCCGTATAGGTGCCGTCCACTTTTTCAAAATAGCGGATAAAAAAGTTATTGATGGAGATGTCACAGGTATCTTTCGGTTCCTCATCGGAGCCCAGGTCTCCGTCACCATCGGTAAAGTAAAGCGTAAATTCAATGCTTTTGCGGTTTGAGGTGCTGTCCTCGTCATATACGTAGCGGTAGGAACGATATTCCAAAAAAGGTTCGTCCCTGAACCTGTCATTATTCTTACAGCTGGCCAGGGCCGAGAATATGAAACTGAAGAGTAGTATTTTTGAAGAGAAGTTTCTCATATAACCATATAACGCTCATTCAACCCGAAACGTTGCCCGGACATCAATATTTCAAAAATAGGATTTTTGACATTCATAGCGAGGAGGAGTTTAACCACCTTGCTTTGGAGCTGTTTAATTTCCAGGCCCGTGAAAATCCGGTGTATGCCCATTATCTGCAAAACCTGGGTATAGTTGCTGCAGATGTGCAAGGCGTTAATGGAATTCCCTTTTTACCGATACGATTCTTTAAGAATTTCAGCGTACAGACGGGTAAGTTTGAGCCGGAAGTGATCTTTAGCAGTTCCGGGACCAGCGGCAGCATAAGCAGTAAACATCACGTAAGGGATAGCGGCTGGTATGAGAAAACCTTTTTGAAGGCTTTTGAGCGGGTGTATGGATTACCTGCGGCCTATTGTGTACTGGCTCTTTTGCCTTCTTACCTGGAAAGAGAGGGATCCTCGCTTATTCAAATGGTGGAGCGTCTAATAGCGCTCAGTGAGGATCAGGACAGTGGTTTTTATCTTTATGACCACGCCAGCCTGGCACATACCATTACCCAAAAGCTGGCAAAGGGAAAAAAGGTGATCCTTTTTGGAGTAACCTTTGCACTGCTGGATATGGCCGAAAACTACCAGGAGAACTGGGAGTCGCTTATAGTAATAGAAACCGGTGGAATGAAGGGCAGGCGCAAGGAACTGCTGCGTGAAGAAGTACATAGTGTGCTCAAAAGTTCCTTTCACGTGGATCGTATCCATTCCGAATACGGAATGACCGAGTTGCTTTCCCAGGCGTACTCCGGGGGTGATGGATTGTTTGAATGCCCCTCTTGGATGAAGGTGGCCGTAAGAGAGGTGACGGATCCTTTTGCCAAAGCTCCTTTGGGGAAAACCGGAGGAATTAATATTATTGATCTGGCCAACGTGGATAGTTGCGCCTTTATTGAAACCCAGGATCTGGGCAGGGTATACAGCAACGGCCGTTTTGAGGTAATGGGCCGCTTTGATAATTCAGATATCAGGGGTTGTAATTTAATGGTAATCTAATTTGTAGATGATGCGAAAACTTATGGTTCTTATCAGCCTGTTGGCAGGCTCGCTGCTTCAGGCACAGATCATAGAGGATGAAACCACAGTATTGGACAAACCCAATGGGGAAGCATTGTTCAAGTTGAATGCAGACGTAGGGGTGTACTCTTACGATCCGGAAGAAGGCTGGTTTAAAATCCGCAGGGAGGCCTGCATAACACCGTCCGATCTTCCGGACGAAAAATACCTGTATCCCGGAACGGTACTGAAGGATGAAGGTGGTAAAAAGATCGGGGAAGTACTTAAGGAAGTTAAAATAAGGGACAAACGTAAATTAGATGGTTATCGTGGGGACGATCGCATTATTGTGGTCCTGGAAGGCTACGTGTTTAAGACCAGGATAAAGGATGGTACCGTGCCGGAAGATAGGGTTAACGAGTTGCTGGCCGAAAAAAACCGGACTGTTCAGACAGCTGGCTTTCAGGAGCTTTTCGATATGTACGATTTTGAACAAAGAGAGTTTGATGAATTTACGGCTTATGCCCTGCGTGAAAAGCATAAAACGGCCGCTGAGGAGCAGGATTTCAGGATGATTGTGATCTTCAGGGGAGAAACCAGCGTGTTTGCCGTAATCACCAATGATCATGTAGTAACGGCTCCCAAAATCAAGGACGAATACGATGATCCGCCCTTTCACATCCTTTATTTGTACAAACCGCCTTCTTCACAAAAAGACCTTATAGAGAATACCATTCTCTATACCTTTTTAAGCTTATAAACAGGAAATTCTAGGTGGCTGGGGCTCCGTAAATGTACATTTCCTCCAGCGTGGGATTTACGGATCCTCCGGTTGGTTCAAGGGTTACGGCAAAAGCCTGCGCCCCGGGAACACTTCCCATTTCTTTAAGAGTGGTGTCGGGATCAATGCCGTCAAATACGCCCATATCGATCGGTTTCCCGTCTTTGAGCGCCCATAACTGGTATTGCTTACCCGCAGGAGCATGAGGAAGGTTTTTTACGTTCAGGTACACCATTTCAGTTTTGGCATTCCAGAATACATCGGCCCGATATTCAGGATCGCGACCTTCCACACCCTTCATTACAAAGCTGGCCGTAGTAGGATCCGTCAATACCGCCAATTGCTGATTGGCTTCCTTGTAACTGGCCACCATAACCTGGTGGTTTTGTTCCAGTTCAGCAATACGCAGGTTGGTGGCCCGTAATTCGGATCGGAGATCATTGAAATTGGAGTACTGCACAGCATTAATGCCCAGACTGATCAACAGCGCTATAGATGCTGCGATGGCCCAGCGGGAAGACCCTCCGGACTTAGCGGTTTGGGTATGACCAATGGTACGTACAACTGGTTCTTCCTGCCTGGAAGACGAACCTTCCCGCGCAGCAAAGGCTGCACTCAGGATATCATCCTTCCATTCAGGGTTGGGCTGAACGGCATAAGCCCTGGATAATGCATTCAATGTGGACTGAGCTTCAAGAATGGCATCACGGACCTCGGGATGCTTTTCTGCCATCTGCTCAACCTCACGGGCATCAGCATCGACAAGCATACCTGTTGCGTAAGCTTCAACAATTCCTGATTCTATGTATTCTCTAACGTCCACCGTCTAAAGTAAATCTCAATTAAACACCCTTTTCAATTTTTCAAGTGCTGCCTTAGCCCTGCTCTTCACGGTGCCTAACGGTATATTAAGCTCCTCAGAAATCTCTTTCTGAGTATAACCTTGAAAGTAGGAAAAGTAAATCACTTGTTGCTGTTCGTCTGGAAGGCGTTTCAGCAATTCGTTCAACCCTATGTGTTGTGGGTCAAAACGCCTGCTGCTTTCAAGACTATATACGTGATTATCTAAAGTCTGGTTTTTCTGGCTGTTCTTAAATTTCTTAGAGCGCAGGTAATCAATACACAGGTTCCGGGTTAAGTTGATCATCCATGTATAAAGAGCACCTTTTCCGGGATCGTAATTATCCGCTTTTTTCCAGATCTTAACAAAAGCCTCCTGAAGCAAGTCCCGGCTTTGTTCTTCGTTACCGGTAATTTTAATAATGGTACCGTATAAAGCACCGGAATACGCTTCATAGATATAATTCAGTGCAGCCTTATTGCCAGCTTTGAATTCCTCTATGAGGTTATCTTCCGTTATTTTAGGAGATCCTTGCAATGTGTTTATCGAGTTATTCCGGATACATAATACAAAAGGGGACTAAATTGTTTATGCCCTTCTACGTAGGATTCTATAAACTTACTAATTACACAGGATAATAAAATAGTTTCTTTTACCGCGTTGGGCCAGGATGTACTTGTCGTTCACCAGGTCACTCTCAGTAATTTCCTTATCAAGATCTACTTTGCTCTTGTTAATGCTGATGCCATTGCCTTGCACCATCTTGCGAGCTTCCCCTTTGGAAGGCAAGATGGGGGTTTCTGTGGCTAACAGGTCTACGATGGGAATACCTTCTTTGAGCCTGGTGCGGTCTATTTCGTACTGGGGAACACCGGCAAATACGGCCAGGAAGGTCTTTTCATTCAACTTGCGCAGTGACTCCTCGGTTGAATTTCCAAAGAGTATACCGGAGGCTTCAATGGCGTTTTGCAATTCATCTGCTCCATGAACCCTTTCCGTTATTTCCTCGGCCAGGGCTCTTTGCAACTTCCGGAGGTGAGGCTCTTCCTGATGTTCCTGTATCAGTTTTTCAATAGACTCACGGTCTTTCAACGAGAAGATCCTGATGTAGTTTTCGCAATCAGCATCGGCTGCGTTGAGCCAGAACTGGTAAAATTCATAAGGGCTGGTCTTTTCGGGGTCAAGCCAAATGTTACCCTTTTCAGACTTGCCAAACTTGGTGCCATCTGCCTTTTTAATAAGGGGAGTAGTGAGCGCAAAGGCTTCGCCCCCGCCTTTCCTGCGGATAAGCTCTGTTCCCGTGGTAATGTTTCCCCACTGGTCGCTGCCGCCCATCTGCAGTTTTACGTTGAACTCTTTATGCAGGTGGTAAAAGTCATAACCCTGTATGAGTTGGTAGGTAAACTCAGTGAATGACATACCAGACTCCAGGCGATTCTTTACCGAGTCTTTGGCCATCATGTAGTTGACCGTGATATGCTTACCGGCATCACGGATAAAATCCAGAAAGTAAAAATCCTTAAACCAGTCGTAATTATTTACGATAACGGCTCCGTTAGAGGGGTCGTCAAAGTCGAGAAAGCGCTCCAACTGGGCTTTCTGACGTTCCAGGTTGTGGTTGATCTCCTCGGGAGAAAGCAGGTTGCGCTCCTGGGATTTGCCCGAAGGGTCACCAACCCGTCCGGTGGCTCCCCCTACTAAAGCATAGGGTTTATGGCCGGCTCGCTGAAAATGTACGAGCGTCATGATCTGTACCATATTGCCTACTCCCAGCGAATCAGCAGTAGGGTCAAAACCGATATAGCCGGATACCATTTCCTTGTTCAGAAGCTCTTCGGTGCCGGGCATAATGTCGTGAAGCATGCCCCTCCAGCGGAGCTCATCCACAAATTTTTTCATTTCCTGATCTTATAAGACGGACAAAGTTAAAAGCATTATCAGAAAGTATGGACTAATTTCCTCAAACAAATATGCGTGGATAAGCCTTGTAATACCTTTTGAAGTTTTGCATCTTCAGTCCTTCCTCTATCTTTGAGCTCTCATTTCAAAAAACATGATCCTTGTAACCGGTGGTACAGGCTTATTAGGCTCACACCTGATCTTTGAACTCCTTAAACAAGGGAAAAGGGTGCGTGCTACCCACCGCCCGGGCTCAGACACCAGCTCCGTGGAAAATACCATACGGTATTACAGGAGCCCGGGCGAGCTTATACAAAACCTGGAATGGGTGGAGGCCGATCTGTTGGATATTACCTGCTATTATACCATTATGGAGGGCGTTACCGAGCTGTATCATTGTGCGGCTTTGGTAAGCTTTGATTCATCAGATAGTGCTGATTTGCTGGAGAAGAATCCGGCCATGACGGCCAACGTGGTAAATGCAGCCCTGGAGATGAACGTGCGCAAAATGGTATACGTAAGCAGTGTGGCCGCCCTGGGGCGAAAGGCTGATGCGGAATATATCAATGAAGATAGTGAGTGGGTTCCTGGACAACACAATAGCGTATACGCCCGGAGTAAGTATCGTGCAGAGCTGGAAGTTTGGCGCGGGATACAGGAAGGTCTCAACGCGGTCATTGTAAATCCTTCTATAATATTAGGGCCCGGAAACTGGCAACAAGGAAGTCCTGCCCTTTTTCACACTATTGCCAAAGGCTTTAAATATTACACTCTAGGCACCAACGCCTATGTGGATGTGAGGGATGTGGCTGAGGTCATGATCCGCTTAATGGAAAGTGAGGTAAGCGGGCAGCGCTTTGTGGTTGCAGCTGAGAACCTTAGTTATAAGAAATTCTTTGAATACGTGGCCGAGAGCCTGGAGGTAAAGGCTCCGAATACCGAAGTGCTGCCCCGGATGAGTGCCATTATCTGGCGTATGGAAAAGCTACGGTCCTTCATTACCGGTAAAAAACCGGTAGTTACCCGCGAAACGGCTCATACGGCCCAGCATACCTATTATTACGATAGCAATAAGATCAAAAAAACGCTCGGATTTGAGTTTAGGCCGGTAAGGGAAACCGTGGAAGATATGGCCCGGCATTATCGCAAGTGGCTGAAAAGATGATCAGCGGATCTTTCGGTTAAATGGGCTTTTAGGTATTTTACGTACGGTTGTGTCCTGCTTCACCGCACTGCTATCAGTCTCAATGGCGGTACTGTCCGTTTCCTGCTGGTTTTCTTTCTTATCCTCCCATCGGGGGGATACTACCTCTACGGAATTCAGGTTTTCAATCACCTGGTCGTATAGCTTGTCCATGATATCAGGATGGTCGGAATAAAAGTTGAAACTCTCCTCGAATTTTTCCTGGCTCACCTCGTGTTTCTCAAATACCTTTTGGTAGTAGACATCGGCCAAAACGGTATCTCCCATTATCCTGCGTCCCAGCTTTGCGCCCTCCACCAGGTGGATATCCGTGAGTATGGCCGTCATTTTTTCCTTGCCCAGTATTTCGGCCGGTATAGTGGTCTCTTTTCGCCCGGAACACGAGATCAGCAGGGTGACAAAAACAATGGATATGAAGTTTCTAGCGATCAAAAGTCATCCTTTTACCCGTAAAACCCTCAATAATTTTACCATGATCGTACACCAGGTTGCCGTTTACAAAAGTATGGGTAACGCGTGATCGGAAGGTGGTACCTTCAAAAGGCGACCATCCGCATTTGGAGAGGATGTTTTCTTTGGTTACTGTCCAGGGCCTGGCGGCATCAACCAATACAATATCCGCAAAAAAGCCTTCCCTCAAAAAGCCCCTCTCCTCAATATTAAAGAGTATGGCCGGGTTATGACAGGCCTTTTGTACCAGGGTTTCAATACTCATTTCCTCATCGCGTACAAATTCCATCAGGGCTGGCAAGGCATGTTGCACCAAAGGTCCACCGGAAGGAGCGCTGGTATAAGGATTTTGTTTCTCTTCCAGGGTGTGTGGAGCATGGTCCGTAGCAATCACGTCAATACGGTCGTCCAGCAGAGCCTTGAATATAGCCTTCCGGTCATCTTCCTTTTTTACAGCCGGATTCCATTTGATAAGAGTACCTTTTTCATTGTAATCCTGGTCATTGAACCAAAGGTGATGGATGCAGGCTTCAGCCGTGATCCTCTTTTCCTGAAGAGGGATCTTATTGGTGAAAAGTTCGGTTTCTTCGGCTGTGCTGATATGATATATGTGCAGGCGTGTGTCGTACTTTTTAGCCAAATTCACGGCTCGGGAAGAGGAAAGGTAGCAGGCTTCGCGGCTACGGATCTCCGGGTGAAGCTGAACCGGGATAGCATCCCCGTATTCGGCCATATAACGCTGCAGGTTTTCACGGATGGTCTTCTCATCCTCGCAGTGGGTGATTACAGGTAGCGGGCTTTTGGAGAATATGTTCTCCAGGGCTTTTTCCTCATCTACCAGCATATTTCCAGTACTGCTTCCCATAAACACCTTGGTTCCGGGGATACGCCTGGAATCAGCCTTTTGCAGTTCATCAATGTTGTCATTGGTAGCGCCCAGGTTAAAGCCGTAATTGGCTATAGAGGTGCGTCCGGCAATGTTGTATTTATCTTCCAGTAGCTCCAGGGTTACTGCAGGCGGCACGGTGTTGGGCTGCTCAATGTAAGAGGTTATTCCTCCTGCCACGGCAGCACGTGATTCGGTACCTATGTTGGCCTTATGGGTAAGGCCGGGCTCCCGGAAATGCACCTGGTCGTCAATAAGTCCGGGTAGGAGGTAACGGCCGGCCGCATCAATAATCTGGGTATTGTTGTCTTTCTGGCTGATGTGATTGTCGATACGCGCAATGCGTTCACCTTCAATATACAGGTCTCCTTCAGTTACGGAGCCTTCGTTTACTATCCTGGCATTTTTGATCAGGATCTTTTTCATGGTAACAACCGTTTTTACTTATAGCGCCTGAGGATGTTTCTCATCTTGAGCTGAAGAACTCCAAATACGGCTTCACGGATAATATTCTGTGACATTTTAGACTTGCCTAGAGTCCGGTCGGTAAAGATGACCGGTATCTCCATAATGGAGAATCCCATTTTATAGGCCACGTATTTCATTTCGATCTGGAAGGCATAGCCCACAAATTTGATCTTTTTAAAATTGATGGTTTCCAGTACTTTTCTGCGGTAGCACATAAAACCTGCGGTGGTGTCTTCCACGGGAATACCCAGTATCACCCGCACATAACGCGAGGCAAAATAACTCAGTAACACCCTGCTCATAGGCCAGTTTACCACGTTTACACCTTTGATATAGCGGGAGCCTACCACCACATCTTTATTTTCCTTTACGCTGCATTGGTACAGGCGCACCAGGTCATCAGGGTTGTGGGAAAAGTCTGCGTCCATCTCGAAGAAGAACTCATAATCTCTGGCCAGCCCCCACTCAAAGCCTTTGAGGTAGGCTGTGCCGAGGCCTTGCTTGCCCTTGCGCTCCAGGATAAAGAGTTGTTCGGGGAATTCCGTTTGCAGCGATTTAACAATGTCTGCTGTGCCGTCAGGGGATCCGTCATCCACCACCAGGATATGAAAAGGCTCACTTAAGGAATACACCCTGCGGATTATCCTTTCGATATTCTCCTTTTCGTTATAGGTTGGTATAATTACTAGTCCTTTTGACAAGCTGTTGTTCGGGTTAAGTTCCAAATCGTCAAAAATAACCAAACTAACGGCATGACGAAGGAAAAATAAGTAACGCAATTACTCAACCAACTATTTTGCCAAAGGTGTACTGTAATATTTAGCGCGTATTTTTGTTAGACTTTTCCTAAATGCAAACCATGGACTTTTACGGAAAAAAGAACCTCTGGAAGTTTATTCTCTTCGTTTTTGCTATCCTCATCGGGGCAGCCACCTTGTGGTATACCGAGGGTTTTCTCAATGAGCTAAGGCAAGAGGAGATCAAGAAGGTGAACCAGTTTGGGCACGCCATGAATAACATCATCCACGATGATGCCAACTGCGAAATATTCTTTGAGCAGGAGATCATAGAGTCCAACACCACTATTCCCATCATCCTGGTAGGCCAGGACGGTAATGTGGTAAACAGTAAGAATGTGGATGCAAAGCGCTTGCAGGATAAGGCCTGGCTGGATAGTAAACTCCAGGAGATGCGCCTTCAGGCAGAGCCTATAGAAGTAGATCTTGGGGCCGGCCAGAAACAATATATCTATTACCAGAACTCCATCCTCCTTACCAAGCTTCGTTATTACCCCATCGTGTTATTGGTGGTGATGTCACTTTTCATCATTATTGCCTACATCGCCTTCAGCAATGCCCGCAAGGCAGAGCAAAACCAGGTTTGGAACGGCCTGGCTAAAGAAACGGCCCACCAGATCGGTACACCCCTCACATCGCTGATGGGCTGGCTGGAACTACTTCGAAATAAGGAAGAGAACAGCACTATGGTCACCGAAATGGAAAAGGACATTACGCGCCTGAATACCATTACCCAACGGTTTTCCAAGATCGGATCCCAACCGTCTATCAAACAGCAGGACGTAGTGGAAGTGGTACGCAACTCGGTGGATTACCTCAAAAACCGCAGTCCACGAAAGATTGAGATCCGCTCGGAATTACCCGATGGCCAAATTAGTGCTGAGCTCAATAAGGAGCTTTTTGAGTGGGTAATCGAAAACCTGATCCGCAATGCGATTGATGCTTTGGATGGTGAAAAAGGGAATATTACCGTGAGTCTCACGGAAACCAACCGCTCGGTGCGTATTGATGTTAAGGATAGCGGAAAAGGGATACCTCAGAATAAATTCAAAACGGTTTTCCGGCCGGGCTATACCACCAAGAGCAGAGGTTGGGGCCTTGGCTTGAGCCTCGCCAAGCGTATTATTGAAGAGTACCACAACGGCCGTATCTACGTAGCCGCTTCAGAGATTGGAGCCGGTACTACCTTTCGTATCCAACTGCGTAAACCCCGCAGCTGATGGCCGGCCTGTACCTGCATATCCCTTTCTGCCGTCAGGCCTGTGTGTATTGTGATTTTCATTTCTCCACATCCCTGAAATACCGTGAGCCTATGGTTAATGCCATCCTTCGGGAAATGGAGTTACAAAAGGATTTTTTTAAGGGTGAAACTCTGCAAAGCCTCTATTTTGGCGGAGGCACACCTTCAGTGCTGGAGCATGAGGAAATAGTAGCTCTGGTGCAGAAAGCTTTTAAGACTTTCCGTTGGGCGGAAAATCCTGAAATTACCCTGGAGGCAAACCCGGATGACCTTAGCCAGGAAAAACTGACGCAGCTCAAAGCTGCCGGTATAAACCGACTATCTATAGGAGTGCAATCCTTCCGGGATAGTGACTTGCAATTCATGAACCGCAGTCATAATGCGGAGCAATCCATAAGTTGCCTGCAGAATGCCCGGCAGGCAGGTTTTAACAATATTACGCTCGATCTTATCTATGGCTTGCCCAATATGGATGACGAGGCCTGGAAGGATCAGGTAAGGCAGGCCTTAAATCTCGGAGTGCCTCATATTTCTTCCTATGCTTTAACCGTGGAACCGCGTACAGCTCTCCATCATAAAATTGAGAAGGGCGAACATCGTCCATTAGACGAAGAGCAAGCTGCCCGGCAATTTAAAATACTATGGGAGATGCTGGATAAAGCGGGCTTTGAGCATTACGAGGTTTCCAATTTCGCCAGGCCGGGTTTCCGCGCCAGGCATAATTCTTCCTACTGGCAGGGGCGGCCATATCTGGGTGTCGGTCCTTCGGCCCATTCGTTCCGGGCTATGCACCGTTATTGGAATGTTTCGAATAATGCCCTATATAGGAAGGCCATTGAAAAGGGAGAACTGGCGCAGGAATACGAAGAGCTTTCAGAGAAAGATCGCTTCAATGAATACCTGATGACCGCTTTGCGCACTCGGGAAGGTCTGGACCTGCTGGAAATAGAAAAAACATTTGCCCCGGAGTACTCGTATTACTTGATGAAAGAGGTAGAGCCGGTATTGGGAAAAGGACAGTTGCACCTCCAGAATAGGCGGTTATTCATACCACAGGAATGGCGCTTTCATTCAGACGGTATTGCCGCCTCACTTTTCTATATTTGAGCATGCTAATTACACTGGAACACCTGGGTAGAAAGTATCGAGCCAACCTCAATAAAGGAATAGACCTGTCATCTGTTCTGGGCGATGCAAAGAAAGAGTTGCGGGCCTGGCACGTTCCGTCCGTTCTGAAAGAGCCTGTTAAAGGTGATGGTTGGGTGGGTAGCGTAAAAGATGGCTCTCCCGTTAATTTTTACGATATCCGTTTTAACCCACACGGTAATGGTACCCACACCGAGAGCTACGGCCATATTTCACCTGAACGTGAAAGTGTGAATCAACAGTTCAAAGAGTTCCATACTCTTGCGTACCTGGCAGAAGTAGTTCCTGAGGATAAAAATGGCGATCAGGTAATTACCCTGGGCAGCCTGAGAGGCCACATCAAAAAGTGGAATTTTGAGTCATTGATCCTGAAAACCGGAAATTACCCGGAGGGTCATGATTTCAGCAATACCAACCCCCCTTACCTGGAGCCCGAGTTGATAACTTTTGTGAAGGAAATGGGGGTGCGCCATTTGCTGCTGGACCTTCCTTCGGTAGACCGGGAGTCGGATGGCGGAAAGGTGCAGGCCCACAAGCTCTTCTGGAACTTTCCTGCACAACCCCGTGAGGGTTGCACCATTACGGAAATGATCCGCGTGCCGGCAGGAACGGCAGAAGGTTTGTACCTTCTTAACCTGCAGGTGGCTCCGTTTCACAATGACGCCTCACCCTCGCGCCCGCTTATTTTTCATCTGGAAGAACTTAGTTAAGAGATTATCATCTTTATTTATAATCATTCTAAGAGTGGGGGCTTAATCCTTACCTTTGCAGCCTAATTGAAGTAAATTTCATGGCATATTCCAAAACTCAGATTATTGAGGCTTTGCAGAAAGTGACGGCTACGGAAACCAGTAAAAATCTGGTGGAAGCTGGTCATGTTAAGAACGTTCAGGTTTTTGGTGATGAGGTGGTGGTTGACGTGATCAGCATTTCTCCCGCCCTGCACGTGAAGAAAAAACTGGAGGTGGACATCCTGAAGACGGTTCATGATGAAGTGGACACCAAGCTGAAGATAAAAGTGAATATCGAGGTGCCTGAAGCAGCCCAGCAAAAAGCGAATATGATCCGTGGGGCGGAACTTCCCGGAGTGAAGAATATCATTGCCGTAGCCTCTGGCAAAGGAGGAGTAGGTAAATCCACTGTAGCAGCTAACCTTGCGGTAGCCCTTTCCAATATGGGGTTCCAGGTAGGCCTGGTGGATGCTGACATCTACGGTCCTTCCCAGCCCACCATGTTTGACGTTCCCAATGCACGCCCCGGATCGGTTCATGTAGATGGCAAGGATAGGATGCAGCCTGTGGAAAGCTACGGGGTGAAATTGTTGTCCATCGGATTTTTTGCCGGTGCAAACCAGGCGGTGGTATGGCGTGGCCCCATGGCCAGCAAGGCGTTGAACCAATTGATCCGTGATGCACATTGGGGAGAGTTGGATTTTATGATCATCGACCTGCCTCCTGGTACCGGTGATATACACCTGAGCCTGGTTCAGGCTGTTCCTGTAACAGGAGCGGTAATTGTGAGCACCCCTCAGCATGTGGCGCTGGCCGATGCCCGCAAGGGAGTTGGAATGTTCCAGATTGACAATATAAAGGTGCCGGTATTGGGTATGGTGGAGAACATGGCGTACTTTACCCCTGCCGAACTGCCGGATAATAAATATTATATTTTTGGAAAAGATGGTGTTAAACATCTTTCCAAAGAGTTGGATGTGCCTTTCCTTGGTGAAATCCCACTCGTACAAAGTATCCGTGAATCGGGTGATGTAGGCCGGCCGGCTATACTTCAGGAGAATACTCCTGTAAGTGAAGCCTTTGAAGATATGGCCCGCAGAACGGTGGAAGAGCTGGTGCAACGCAATAAAGATCTCCCGCCAACGGAAATTACCCGCATCACAACCATGGCTGGGTGTTCAGCCGTAAACTAAGGTGCTATGATACAGAACAGAGAAGAAACCATTTCTAAAATACGTACGGCCCTGGGTGAAATACGCCCTTTCCTTAATTCGGACGGTGGCGATATCAGCTTTATCGACCTTGATGATGACGGGACCGTAAAGGTGGAGCTCCACGGTGCCTGTACTGGGTGTTCCGTAAACCAGATGACCCTGAAGTCTGGCGTGGAAATGACCGTGAAGAAACACGCCCCGGAAGTTACCCGGGTGGTGGAGATCAGTAAACTGGAGCAAGCTTGACAATGACGACCCGGGAAGAAAAACGTTCAAAAGTTACCATTCATTTTGCCGGTGACTCAGGTGACGGGATTCAGCTGGCGGGTTCTCAATTTACGCTAACCACTGCCTTACAGGGCAATGATTTGAGTACTTTTCCTGATTTTCCGGCCGAGATTCGTGCCCCTATAGGTACAGTGGCCGGGGTAAGTGGTTTTCAGATCAATTTTGGAAGTGAAGAGATCAATACACCCGGTAGTAACCCGGATGTGTTGGTGGCCATGAATGCTGCAGCCTTCAAAAAGAACATCCGCAATCTTAAAAAAGGTGGTATTATCATTGCCAATGAGGCCGGTTTTGATAAGCGTAACCTCCGACTGGCGCATATGGATGAATCTGTAAACCCATTAGATGAGGTGCGCGCTTCCGACTACCAGCTTTACAGGGTGGATATCACCAAACTCAACCGTGAGGCGTTACAGGATCTGGAGCTGGGCATGAAGGAAAGAGACCGCTCGCGTAATATGTTTGCCCTGGGTTTTGTGTACTGGCTTTTCCATCGGAACCTGGATCCTACACTGCAATTCCTTACGCACAAATTCCAGACGGACCCCATAGTGCTTGAAGCCAATATACGAGCGTTGAAAAAGGGGTACCACTACGGTGAAACTATTGAAGCGGTTAAGCGCTATAGTATTGAAAGTGCTAAGCTTAAACCCGGAACCTACCGGAATATAGTTGGCAACCAGGCCCTGGCAATGGGACTTATTGCTGCTTCTCAAAAGGCGGGTCTCAACCTTTTTTATGCGGGTTATCCCATTACACCAGCTTCTGATATCCTGCATTTTCTTTCAAGACATAAGAATTTTAACGTTAAGACCTTTCAGGCTGAAGACGAAATAGCGGCCATCACTGCTGCCATTGGAGCTTCCTTTGGAGGGTCTATGGGTGTTACAGCCACTTCGGGGCCGGGTATGGCCCTTAAGGGTGAAGCGCTCGGCCTGGCGGTTATGCTGGAACTTCCACTGGTGATCGTCAACGTTCAGCGGGGCGGGCCTTCTACGGGCCTTCCTACTAAAACCGAGCAGGCGGACCTGTTGCAAGCGGTATACGGCCGTAATGGAGAATCTCCCATCCCGGTGATTGCAGCCAGGTCGCCATCGGATTGCTTCTGGGTGGCTTTTGAGGCTTCCCGCATGGCGGTGGAATACATGACTCCGGTTATCGTACTGTCTGATGGGTACATTGCCAATGGAGCGGAACCCTGGCGTTTTCCGAAATCCGATGATCTGGGGAAGATACAAGCACCTTATTTCAGTGGTAAAGAAGAGTACTTACCCTATAAGCGTAATGATAAACTGGTGCGTTCCTGGGTTTTGCCCGGTCAGGAAGGATTGGAGCATCGTATAGGCGGGCTGGAAAAGGAAAAAGAGACCGGTAACGTGAGCTACGATCCGGAGAACCATGAAGAAATGGTGAAGATCAGGGCGGAGCGTATTGCCCGTATAGCCGATGACTATCCTGCACTGGAACGGATACAAGGTCCGCCTAAAGGGCGTGTGCTGGTGCTGGGCTGGGGCTCTACCTTTGGATCCATAAAAGTGGCGGTTCGTAATGCTATTTCCGAAGGTCTGGAAGTAAGCCAATTACACCTGCGTCATGTGTTCCCATTACCTAATGATCTGGGAGATATTATTTCGGGTTACGATCAAGTGTTGATCCCGGAACTGAATAACGGTCAGCTGAGCAAACTGATCAGGCAGGAATACGATGCAAGTGTTACTGCTTTCAATAAGATACAAGGTTTGCCCTTCCGGGCTGATGAAGTACTCGAAAAGATAAGGGAGTTACATGGAGCGTAACGGAACAGCATATAGCAGTAAAGATTTCAGCAGCGATCAAGATGTTCGCTGGTGCCCCGGTTGTGGTGATTACAGCATTCTAAAACAAATGCAAACCGTGTTACCGGAATTGGGTATCAACCGTAAGGACCTGGTCTTTATTTCCGGAATTGGGTGCAGCTCACGCTTTCCATACTACATGAACAGCTACGGTATGCACAGCATTCACGGTCGTGCTCCTGCCGTAGCTACCGGGCTTAAGGCCGCCAATCCCGAACTGAGTGTTTGGGTGATAACCGGTGACGGGGATGGCCTTTCCATTGGAGGTAACCACCTGATTCATGCTCTTCGCAGGAATCTGGATATCAACATTCTGCTTTTTAACAACGAAATATACGGGCTTACCAAGGGGCAGTATTCACCCACTTCAGAGTTGGGTAAATACACTAAATCCAGTCCGCTGGGGAGTATAGATCACCCCTTTAATCCTTTGTCGCTGGCCTTAGGTGCGGATGCCACTTTTGTGGCTCGTACGGTGGATAGGGATCCTACTCATTTGCGGGAAGTGCTGAAACGTGCCCATGAACATAAGGGGACCTCTTACGTGGAGATCTACCAGAACTGCAACGTTTTCAACGATGGGGCTTTTGAACCCTGGACGGATAAAAAGCAAAGGGATGCCAATAGCATCATTCTGCAACAAGGGCAGCCTTTGGTTTACGATGGCGGAAATAAGGGCCTGCGCCTGGATGGTTTGAAGCCGCAGATAGTGGATCTTACCGAGGGCTTTTCGCAGTCTGAGCTTTGGGTGCACGATGAAAAAGATGCCACTAAGGCGCATATCCTCAGCCGCTTTTTTAATCATGAACCCGGACCGGATAAATTCCCTCGTCCTTTTGGCATACTCTACAGTGAAGACCGTTTCACCTACGAAGAGGCCATGCAAAATCAATTGGATAAAGCACTTGAACTACAGGGTAAGGGTAACCTGGATGAGCTGATCCGGGGGAAAAGTACCTGGGAAGTGGAGTAAATTTCAATTGGTAAAAGTCAATTGGAAGGTAGTTCCTTTACCTTCCTGGGATTGGACAGTAATATTTCCTTTATGCAGTTTCATGATGTTCTTACTGAGCGTAAGCCCGATTCCCGAGCCGTTTTTCCGGGTGGAGAAAAAGGGAATAAAGATGGAAGGGAGGATGTTTTCCGGGATGCCACGACCGTTATCCTGAACGTAAATAAGCGTATGTTCTTCAGTAACCGATGATCGCAGCGCTATTTGTCCATCGGCCTGCTCTTCAAGGGAGTATATAGCATTACTGATGAGGTTGATAAGCACCTGTTCCACCATTTTCCGATCAGCCTTTAAAGCCAGCTTTGACTGAGCTACTTCGGCTGAAAGACTTACACCTGCTTTTTCAGCCTGGGGTTTCATAAGCGCTGTTACCTCGTCCAGGAGTTCCTTCACCCCAAAAACTTCAAAGTTAGGGGCAGGCAGCTTGGTGAGCTTCCGGTATTCTTCCACAAAATTAAGCATGCCCCGGCTTCTCCGAACAATAGTGCCCATGGCTTCACGGATGTCATGGATGCGCTCTATGGTAAACTCTTCGGTGGTAATAGGCTCACCAGCTGAGTTGGTCAGCATGTGTTGTACGGTTTCGGACAGTGAACTGATGGGGGTTACCGAGTTCATTACTTCATGCGCCAGTATACGGATAAGCTTGTGCCAGGCCTCTATTTCCTTTTGCTCTATTTCGTTTTTCAGGTCGGAGAAGGAAATAAGGTAATAGCGTTCTCCTACCAGGCGGATGTGCTCCAGGTCCAGGTAAAACTCCCGGTCGTCAAGGTGGATGAGTTTACGCCCCTCAAAATCGAGGTCGCCCAGTTGGCTGGCAAAGGCGCTCTTCTTTTTGCGGAACATATCCCAATTGTGAAATTGTGGGCAGTTCAGCATCTGGCATGCGGCCTGGTTCATCAGGCTTACGGTGCCGTTTTCTTCAATTACCAAGATACCTACTCTTACACTCTCCATCACCATTTTCAGTAACTCGGTCTGACCCTGATGGCTTACTCGGGCCTTCTTAAGGCGCTCAATAATATCTTTAAAACCCTCGTTAAGATCGCGGAAGCTTTTGCCTAGCTTATGCCCGGAAAAGTTGACAGAATAGTCTTCATGGCGTATGGCATCCAGGAATTTTTTCAATTCGCGGTTAGTGTGGTTGGTATAATGCAACAGTTCCCCGATCTGTACTGCGAGTATGAGGATCAGCAGGATGTAGGTAAATAACAGGTCGGCCTTTAACCATGCTGCGGCCAGCAATAAAAGGTTTACCAGGATCAGACAGATCCGCAATAACAGTCCTATTCCAAAGCGGTTAGAGGTCATGCTTTTCCATTCTGCGGTATAAGGCAGCCCGGGTAAGGCCCAGCTCATTGGCCGCCCTTGAGATATTGCCCTTGAATTTCTCGAGTGCCTTAACGATGAGGTGTTTTTCCATCTCTTCCAGGTTAAGGTTGTTCGGGCTGATGCTGTGGTTTTCGGAAAGCTCCAGTCCGAAGTGATGGATCTGGTTTCCATCGTTCATGATCACAGCGCGTTCTATAGTATGTTCCAGCTCACGGATATTTCCAGGCCAATGGTATTCACATAGGCGATCAATAGCTTCCTCGCTGAAATGCAGTCGCGGCTTCTGGTATTTTTTGCTGAAACGGTCCAGGAAACGTTTGGCAAGAATGGGAATGTCTTCCCTACGCTCTCGTAAAGGAGGTACTTCAATTTCAACAGTATTGATCCGGTAAAGCAGATCCTGCCGGAAATTACCTTCTTCCACCATCTTGCGCACCGGCATATTGGTGGCAGAGATCAGTCGTACGTCTACCGGGCGCTCACGGTTCTCACCCAGCCTGGTCACCTTGCGGTTTTGGATGGCGGTCAGCATTTTGGCCTGTAAAGGAAGCGTCAGGTTTCCTATCTCATCCAGGAAGATGGTGCCTTCATGTGCTACCTCAAAGCGGCCGGGTTTATCACTGTGGGCATCTGTAAACGCTCCCTTTTTATGCCCGAACAGTTCACTTTCGAACAGGTTTTCATTCAGTGCCCCAAGGTCTACGGTAATAAAGGAGTTCTTCAGGCGGGGCGAAAGCCGGTGAATGGCCATGGCCAGTACACTTTTACCCGTTCCATTTTCCCCCAGTAAAAGTACGTTGGCGTCTGTAGCACTTACTTTACGGATGGTTTCCAACACTTTCTTCATAGCGGGAGACTTACTTACAAAGTCTTCATCTTTGAGGCCGATGGAATCTTCCAGTGAGGCTTTGGCGTATTCCAGTTGTTCCACTTTTTTCTTTTCCCGACCTAGCTTCAACGCATTATCTATGGTTAAAAGGAGCTTTTCATTGGTCCAGGGTTTCAGTACAAAGTCATAAGCGCCTTTCTTTATGGCGGCCACGGCCAGTTCCACTTCACCATAGGCGGTCATCATAATTACCTGCGTAGCGGGGCTCACTTCTTTGATGTGATTAAGCCAGTAGAGGCCTTCACGTCCGTCATTTACCCCTTTGCGAAAGTTCATGTCCAGCAGTACCAGGTCCGGGTGGAATTTGGCAAGGTTGTGATTCAGGGTTTGAGGATCGGAAATGGAATGCACCTTTGAATAGTGCTGTTTCAGCAACAGGCGCGCTGAAGTCAGTATATCCTCATCATCGTCAACAATTAAAATACAGTGGCTGGTTTCCATGAGGATGAAAGTATTCTATTGTTCAAAACCGAACAAATTGCTGTTCGAAAATGAACAGTAAAAAGGAGAGTAATATTTTTAAATAAATGATTTTCAGTAAATTAAAATAAAGGTATATCGCTTGCCTTTGTATTGGCACGAAAACTAAAGCATAAAAATGACAACTACCCGAACAAGAATACTGGTCTTAGCTATAAGTCTGCTTTCCGCAGGCTTTGCCGGGGCCAAGGGCAATGAGCCCGGAGCCAGGGCCATGAACACCGTTAAAGATCTTAAATCCGATGTAGTAGCATCCCTTGAGGGTTTGGAAATGCAACGCCTCAATGTAGATGATGCCTCGGTGAGCCTTTCCTTTATAGTGAATAAAGATGGTGATCTGGCCATAGTGAGCGTAGATGGTGAAAACTGCCTGGTAAATACCTATGCCGCCCAGATGCTGCGCAATAAAAAGATCAGCGTGGCGGAACACCTGGCTGATAAAGTACACACTGTGAAGGTGCGATTTGTACGGATCTGACAAAATTAAAAATCCCGGATAAGCTGTGAATCAGCGGAGTTCTTTCATCATATTAAATTAGTTTCTATACAGGGCCGGACCATCAATTGGTTGTTTAATTTCAAGTTCAAGTAGCAGAATTTTAGGGTTAATCGGTTATTGTCCGGTTTCTGTATTTTCCGGGATTTTTTTTCACGAATTCCCATCCTGTAATAAATTTAAAGCCCCCTTAGCCGAGTTCTTTTTACCTTGTAGGTAATTTTGTGTTAAACGTACAAAATATGGCGGGGGCTTTTCTCCTTTAAAACTTTAGCCTGGCGGGATGATCCACTTACATCACATAGTAAAAACCTATCGCTCCAGTTCTGTGGAAACCCAGGCGGTATCTGAAGTTAGTTTTTCCGTGAAACGCGGTGAGTTTGTTTCCATTATGGGTCCCTCTGGCTGTGGTAAAACCACCCTCCTCAACATAATAGGGTTGCTGGACGATTATGACAGTGGCCTGTATATTTTTGATGATACCGATGTACGCACCCTTTCCGAAAAACAGCGTATAAAACTCCGTAAGGCCAATATTGGCTTTGTCTTTCAGAATTTCAACCTCCTGGATGAACTCTCTGTATTTGAAAACATAGAACTGCCCCTGGCTTACCAGGGTGTGGCAGTGGGTGAACGCAGGAAAAGAGTAGACCGTGTGCTGGAACAGATTGGGCTGGGGCACCGCAGCAAGCATTTTCCCTATGAACTTTCAGGTGGGCAACAACAGCGTGTGGCCGTAGGTCGTGCTATTGTGACCAATCCCCGGCTGATCCTGGCCGATGAACCCACCGGCAACCTGGATACACAGCATGGTAATGAGATCATGGAAATGCTCAGCAGCTTGAATGATGCCGGAAGCACTATTGTGATGGTTACCCATTCTGTTCACGATGCCGCTTATACCAACCGTATTGTAAAGCTGGTGGACGGGCAGATAGTTTCGGAAAAGGAGCTGCTGCATGCATAAGTTCCGCATCAAATTTGCTATCCGGGCACTCCTGAGGAATAAAGTGTACACCTTGCTCAATGTTATGGGGCTGGCTATAGGTTTGGGGGTGTGCCTTATTATCTTTCTCTACCTGCAAAGTGAACTTACCTACGATACAAGCATTGCGGGCTACGATAAAATATACCGGGTAAGTTCTGTGTTTACGGTAGACGAGCAGCAGGAAGAATATGGAGGTGCCGGAATAGGTCTTGCGCCTTTATTGCAAAGGGAATTTCCGTTTATTGAAGGAGCAACACGGTTTGTTCACATTGACGAAAGTGTACTCTTTAAACGGGATGGTATACAGGCCAGTGACGATTATGTGGCCCTGGCTGATCATAATTACTTCAAGGTTTTTGAAATACCCTTCCTGGCCGGTAACCCGGCTACGGCTCTTGATGAGCCACAAAGCATGGTGGTTACGCGCTCTTTTGCACAGAAATATTTCGGAGATGCAAACCCTGTGGGCAAACTGATCAGCACCAATAACTATGAGTATACCGTTACCGGCCTTATTGATGATTTTCCGGCCAATACTCATCATTCCTACTCGGCTCTTATTTTATCCTTCTATCGCAGGGATAAGGCAGAGAATTGGCAAAATTCCTTGTGGCAGATCGAAGCCCATACCTTTCTGAAGCTGAGTAGCGCTGCTGATGCAGCCCGCCTGGAAAATGATTTTGGCTCGTTTTACCAAAAATACATGGCCGAAGCAGGCCAGGGACTGCAGGCCGATTACCTTATCAACTTAACACCACTGGACGAAGTCCACTTTGCCGAACCGGTAAAGTTTGACCGACCGGCTGGTAATAAAGGATACCTCTATGCTTTTGGGGGCATAGGTTTACTCATACTGGTGCTGGCATGCATCAACTATATCAATATGGCCACCATACGGAGCCTGCGCAGGGTAAAAGAGGCCGGTATGCAAAAGGTGCTTGGGGCTGGTAAGCGGGAAATTGTTTACCAGGTATTGATCGAATCTTTCATCCTGGCCAGCATGGCCCTGTTGGTAGCAATGGTTATGGTGGAACTGGTGCTGGAGTTCACGCCACTTAATAATATTATGGGGAAGGATCTTACTTTGAACTTTATGCACAACCTTACCCTTTGGTGGTTGCCCTTGGGTCTGGCCTCTCTTATTGCCTTCCTGAGCGGTTGGTTCCCGGCTTTATACCTGAGTAAGGTGCCCGCCATGGCGGGCCTTAAGAAAGGGATCATCCGCCAAAAAGGAGGCCTGGGCGTACGCAAGTTGCTGGTAGGTTTTCAATTCACCATTTCCGTGGCAGTGGTGATCACAGCATTATTAATGTACCGTCAGATGGAATTTGTGCGCAGTAAGGACCTGGGCTTTAATAAGGAAGATGTGATGCTTATACCTATCCGCGATACGCTCACCGCCAGGACCATCAGCGGCATCCGGCAAAAGCTGGCGCAAAGCCCTTATATAAAGGCCAGTAGCAGTGCTCAGGCTATTCCCGGTAAGTCGGTTGACCGTATTGTGATCAATGTGCCGGGAGTAAAAGGCACCCTTTCACAACAGGTGGTGGATTTTATGATGGTGGGTGAAGATTACTTCAAAACCATGGAAATAGAGTTTGTAGAGGGTCATACCTTTTCGGAACAGGACGAGGTAAGCAATACGTATCCCGTTATCATCAACGAAGCTACGGTAAGAATGATGGGCTGGAAGAACCCGGTGGGGCAGAAGATCGAAATAGTAGCACCTGGCCAGGCAGAGAATTATATGAGTGAAGTGATAGGCGTGGTCAAGGACTTCAACGCACACTCCCTACACCAGGATATAGAGCCTACCATTATTACCTTCCAGGACGAAATTGCCGGTTACCTGCACGTTCGGGTGGATAGTAAAAACCTGATTAGCGCCCTTAATGACGTGGAAAAGACTTTTGCCCAACTGCGTCCCGGAGTGCCTTTCCAGTTTTCATTTCTCAATAAAGACCTTATGAAACTGTACGAGGAGGAACAGCGCCAAAGTCGGCTGATACTTTTCCTTACGTACCTGGCCATATTTATTTCGTTTTTGGGCCTTACCGGGCTGGCCTCTTTTACTACCAATCTCAAAACCCAGGAAGTGGGTATTCGTAAAGTACTAGGTGCTGGCCGTGCCCAGGTGGTCAACCTTATTTTCAAGGAAATGCTTTGGCTTATAGTAGTTTCTGTAGCGCTGGCCTTACCTTTGGCGTATTGGCTCACCAGGGCCTGGTTGTCCAATTTTGCCTATACTACGGAGCTGCATCCTTTGGTGTTTGTCAGCTCCGGACTTACGGCTATTTTGCTGGCATATTTTATTATAAGCTATCATTCCATTAAAATTGCACGTATTAAACCAGTGGATACGCTTAAGTATGAATAGTTTTCCGCTGTATTTTTAACCATTCTTTTAATCCTCAGATATGTTTAAGAACATTCTCGCAGCCTCAGTATTTTGCTGTTTTACCTTAACGGTAAGTGCCCAGTTCGAGCCTTTCCAGAACGATGAGACCTACAGTGTTTTCATGGACCTTACGGCAGTGAAAGATGACCGTCTGCCTGTGCAGATTGTACCACCGGTATTGGGCTATGACAGCGTGGAATTTCATATGCCCAAAATAGTGCCGGGTACCTACGCTATTGAAGACTACGGACAGTTTGTAAGTGAGCTAAAGGCTACTGATGCCCGGGGAAATGCCCTGGAGATAAAACAATTGGATACCAACCGCTGGCGGGTTTACAAGGCTAAGAAGCTTTACAAGATCAGTTATTACGTGGAGGATACCTACGATAGTGAAAAGGATTTTGACATTTTTGAACCGGCCGGTACTTCCGTTGAAGACAGCGTATTTCTGCTGAATAATTTCGGTTTCATCGGGTATGTGGATGGCTATAAGGATCATCCTTTTGACCTGCAGATTGCCCACCAAGCCGGCTTTTATCCCAGTACCTCACTTCCTTTTGAACTTGGGGACAGCCTGGACTCTTTTAAGGCAGACAATTACTTTGTGTTGCACGATAACCCTATACTTTACTGCGTTCCGGATACGGCTACCAAAATGGTAGGTGGGGCGGAAGTAATGGTATCTGTGTACAGTCCTAACCGCACGATCAGTGCTGCCAGTTGCATGGAGCGTATTGCAGCGGTGCTGGATGCTGCTGCGGTATACCTGGGTGGTACGCTTCCCGTGAATAAATACTCAGTGCTGGTGTATTGCGTGCCGATGAGCCAGGCCGGAAACAGTTATGGTGCCCTGGAGCATCACACTTCTACGGTGTTATACATGCCTGAATTCCCCGGTGAAACTTTTTACGGTGGCGTGCGGGATATTACTTCACATGAGTTCTTTCATATTGTTACTCCCCTCAATATCCATTCAGAATACGTTGCTGATTTCAATTTTATTGAACCGCAGATGTCAGCCCATATCTGGTTGTATGAAGGGGTTACTGAGTACAATTCTCACTTGGTACAGATTCGGAGCAATATCTATGATATGGATGAGTTCCTGGATATCATTCGCGAAAAACTCAAATCCAATGATAAGTTTGACTCCGATATACCGCTTACCGTAAGCAGTAAATTCACCATAGATTATTTTAAGGATCAATACTATAATTTCTACCAGAAAGGAGCTATTGCCGGTATGGCCCTGGATCTCAAATTAAGGGAGTTGTCCGATTCGGAATATGGCCTCGTAGACCTTCTCCTGGAGCTGGGTGAAACCTACGGTGTGGATACCTTCTTCCAGGATAACCAGCTTTTTGATATCATCACCGAAATGACTTATCCGGAGATGCGGGAGTTCTTTGCGCGCCACTATGAAGGAGTGGAACCATTCCCCTTAGAGGAACTGTTTGCACTGGCCGGCATTGAATACCAACGGGAGTACAGCATTTCTCGTATCAGTTCCGGCAACCTGAGCTTTAGCTACAACTTTGAAACGGAACGCTTGAGAGTGGAAGATGTAAATGATATGGACGCCTTTGGCCGGGAGCTGGGTTTTCGTGAAGGCGATGAACTCATCGAGTTTAACGGAGAAGAGGTTAAGCTTTCCAACGTTACGGACATACTGAACCAGTATTATGAGAGTACCGAAGTAGGGGACAAGGTAAAAGTAAAAATAGCCCGCCCGGATGGTGATGGTGGTTTCAAGGAAAAAACCCTTAAGGCCAAAGCCATAATGGGAAATGTTAAGCGTAAGCACGATCTGGAAGTTATGGAAAACCCCACTCCTGCCCAGCTGAAAATGCGTAAAGCCTGGATCAATCAATAATCTTTTAGCATGAAAAAAATTACCGTATTTCTTCTCGCACTGGGCTTTACGGCCTGCCAAAATCCTGAAAAGACTGAGACCGAAAAGCCGGACCTTGGTTTTGACTTAGCCAACCTTGACACCACGGTAGATCCCTGTACGGATTTCTTCCAGTATACCGCAGGGGGCTGGATCAGGAAAAATCCTATCCCGGAAACCGAATCCCGCTGGGGTTCCTTCAATATCCTTATTGAAGAAAATAACGCCAAGGTGAAAGGTCTGCTGGATAGCGTGCGTGAGGTAAAAGACCTGCGTAAGGGAAGTTACCAGCAAATGGTGGCCGACTTTTACAAAACAGGAATGGACTCCATGGCGGTAGAGGAGGAAGGGCTAAAGCTCCTGCAGCCTATGCTGGATTCCATAGAGTCGGTTTCTTCTTTTGATGATTACCTGCAATTGCAGGTATACCTTAAGAAGAACGGTATGGGCAACCCCTGGAGAACTGTGGTGGATGTGGATGACAAGAATTCAAGCGTCCATATCCTTAAAGTTAGCCAGGGAGGTCTGGGTTTGCCGGACCGTGATTATTACCTGAAGGATGATTCTCTTTCCCTGCATATTCAGGAGGAATACCGAAAGCATGTGTCCAGGGTACTGGTACTTTCGGGTTATCCGGAAACAGAGGCCGCATCTGCTGCTGAAGCCATTTATAAACTGGAGTATAAACTGGCGGAAAACGCGATGAAACGTTCCGATGCCTGGGATCCTGCTAAAACCTACCATAAAATGGATGCGGAAGAATGGACCAGCAGTCTTCCGGCCCTTAAGCTGGATCGCTTCTATAACGGTATCGGTCTTGAGTTCGATTCATTGGTAGTATCGCAGCCGGACTTTATGAAAGCAGTACATACCATCCTGCCGGCAACGGGTATCCAAACCTTGAAAGATTATACCCGTTGGCACGTATTGGATAAATACGCTGCGGTTTTACCGTACAATTTTGCCAGCCAGAACTTTGAATTTTTCGGAAAGACCCTTTGGGGCTCCAGGAAAATAAAACCACGATGGAAAAGGGTGCTCTCCAATATCGAAGACGGTTTGGACGAGCCTTTGGGCCATTTGTTTGTAGACCGCTACTTCCCGGAATCTTCTAAAAAGGACATTGAAGAGATGATCGAGGATATGCGCGATGTTTACCGTGAGCGCATTAACAATGTAAGCTGGATGGGAGAGGACACCAAGAAGAAGGCTATCGAAAAACTGGATGCTTTTAAATATAAGATCGGTTATCCTGACAAATGGAAGGATTTTGAAGGTCTTGAAATTGGAAGTGAAAGTTACCTGGCCAATACCATGGCACTGGACCGGTACAATGTAAAGGATAACCTGGACCGACTTAACAAGCCCGTGGATAAGGATGAGTGGTTTATGCCTCCGCACCTGGTAAATGCTTACTACAGCCCATCCTACAATGAAGTAGTGTTTCCGGCCGGTATATTGCAACCTCCTTTTTACAATACGGATGCCGAGGCAGCCATTAATTACGGTGGAATAGGTGGTGTGATCGGTCATGAGCTCACGCATGGCTTTGACAATAACGGCAGTCAATATGATGCTCATGGTAACCTTGTAAACTGGTGGACCCAATCAGACAGCACCCAGTTTGAAGAAAAAACCCGGAAGGTTCAGGCGCAATACAGTGCCTATGAACCCTTACTGAAAACCTTCATTGACGGTAAACTTACGTTGGGTGAAAACATTGCCGATCTGGGCGGTCTTACCCTTGGTTACTACGCCTACCAAAAGTCACTGGAAGAAGGGCGCGAGGAAATGGTGATAGATGGTTATACCTGGCAACAACGCATTTTCCTGGGCTGGGCGCAGGTGTGGCAAAATAACCAGACGGATGCTTACCTCCGCAACCAGGTGGTAACCGATCCGCACTCTCCCGCTAAATTCAGGGTAAATGGTCCCATGAGTAATATGCCCGAGTTCAGGGAAGCCTGGGGTTGCGAGCCAGGAGATCCAATGGTACTGGCCGATACCGCACAGGTGATCATCTGGTAATTTGGTCCGCATTTCTTTTCTATTTTTGAAAAAAGAGCTGCTATGGAAAACCTGAAGGAGATCATTAATCGCAGTGATGCGGTAATTATAGACGTGCGCACACCGGAAGAATTCGAATCCGGGCACGTAGAAAACAGTATCAATATCCCATTGGATAAGGTGCCGGATTCATTGGAAAGGTTTAGAAACCTCAAAGGTCCGGTGGTATTATGTTGCCGTTCCGGGCAGCGCAGTGAACAAGCTTTGAAATGGTTGAGGGAACAAGGAGTAGGAAACCTCTATAATGGCGGGGGTTATACGGATGTCCTGATCCATAGGATATAGCAATTCTCAAAAACACGAGTATGAAGAAAGTACTGTTTATGCTGTTGGTCGCCTTTGGCGTATTAGCCTGTAACGGGCAGCAAAGCAACCCTGGCGGTGGTGATGTAAGCGTAACCGAAGCTACGGGCATGGTTAAGCAGGATAAGGAATTGGTTATCCTGGATGTACGTACCCCCGAAGAATACCAGTCCGGTCACCTGGCCGGAGCGCAGAACATGAATTATTACGATGCCAATTTTGCGCAGCAGTTGGAAGACTTGCCCCATGATAAGCGATACCTGGTGTATTGCCATAGCGGAGGAAGAAGTGCTAAAGCCCTTAAGCAAATGAAGGAAAGTGGCTTTAAAGAGGTATACAACCTGAAAGGGGGTGTTACTGCCTGGAAGGCTGAAGATGGAAAAATAGAAAAGTAATGGCATCCTTTGGTGAATTAATCCGTTCTGAAAAACCCGTATTGATAGACTTCTTTGCAGATTGGTGCGGACCCTGTAAAGCCCTGGCCCCGATCATCCAGCAAGTAAAGTCTCAGGTGGGTGACAAGGCAAGGATACTGAAGATTGATATTGACAGGAACCCGAAACTGGCCCAGGAGTTGAATATTCAGGGCGTTCCCACCTTAATGATCTATAAGTCCGGTGAAATGAAATGGCGCCAGAGTGGGGTTGTTCCGGCCCAGGTCATTATCCGGGAGCTGGAGTCGGCTTATTGATCGCGCCAGGAATAATACGTATGATCCTTGATCAGCGTATGAAAGAACTTGATGGGGTGCAGGCCGGATGTAATGTTGAGCTTAGCCTCGATCTTTTCTTTCAGCATTTCCATAGGAGCGCGTTGTGACCGGTTCTGGAAAGCTTCCACGGCCTGGCGCATCAGGCTGATATCCTCCATGCTCAAACGGGACGCTTCAGGAAATACGGGCTGGTAATCCTGGTCCACCGATCCGATAATGGCTTTTTTCTTTTGCAGTACATTTTCTTCACGTTTATCCAGTACTACCGTAGTGTTGGCTACCAGGTCACCCAGGCGTTGGCCTTTTGGGGTGAGAATGATAAAGATCATCGCCACACCCCCCATCATGAAATAGTCAATGGGTAAAAGTATCCAGCGCAATACATAGGCTCCTATGCTGGGTTTGGTGCTGTCCACCTTGATCACTTTTATTTTCATCACCTTCTTGCCGATGGTTTGCCCGTTCATGATGATCTCGCAAAGCAGGAAATACAGGTATATTACCAAACCTACTATTACCGAAGTAGTAACGCTATAACTTTCAGTAAACCCCAGCAGCAAAGAAAAAAATATCCCGAAGCAGGCGAGGATAATAAAGTCAATAAAAGTGGCTGCAATACGGTGGCCCAAACCCGCCAAATGATACCGCAGGGATACATTTTGGGTGGTTTGTATATTTATGGACTGCATTTCCATTAAGAATGTCTATTTTCCGCGCAAAATACCATCATTTTCATGAATGAGGCTGCTTTCATAAAAGCCAATCTTCAAAAATGGGAACAATTTGAAAAAGGCCTGGAAACAGGCAGCGGCCGCGATCCGGATGAACTGGCTTCGCAGTTTATACAGCTTACCGATGACCTTGCCTATGCTCAAACCCATTACCCAACTGGCGAGATTACCGCATACCTGAATAGTCTCACTTCCCGGGCTTATGGTTTTATCTATCGCAATAAACGTGAAAAAACCAGTCGTTTTGTGACTTTTTGGAGGTATGAGTTGCCGGAAGTAGCTTATCGCTACCGTAAATATTTGCTTTATTCGTTCCTGTTTTTCACTATTTCCTGTCTTATCGGTGCCGTTTCCACGGCTCATGATGAAGATTTTGCCAGACTGATCCTGGGGGATGCTTATGTAAACATGACCGAGGAGAATATTGCGGCCGGAGACCCTATGGCGGTCTATAAGAAAATGGGGCGCACCGATATGTTCTTTGCTATTACCTTTAATAATGTCCGGGTTGCGCTGGTTTGTTTTGCAGCCGGCATACTGTTTTCTGCAGGTACGGTAATGGCCCTGTTCAGCAATGGTATTATGCTGGGAGCTTTCCAATACTGGTTTTTCCATAAGGGTTTGTTACTTACTTCGGCCCTGACAATATGGGTACACGGAACCTTGGAAATATCTTCCATTATTATTGCCGGGGCGGCCGGCCTGGTTATGGGCAACAGCTTCCTGTTTCCCGGAACCTATTCACGTATGGCTTCCCTGCGTAGGGGTGCCCGCGATGGAGTGAAGCTGGTTATCGGCCTGGTGCCCATCTTTGTAGTGGCCGGTTTTCTGGAATCTTTTATTACGCGTTTAACCGATTGGCCGAATCTCGCAAAGATTGCTATCATTGCCAGTTCAGCAGCTTTTATAGTATACTACTTTATTATTTACCCTAATCGACTTGCCAAAAATGCAGACTTCACCCAAAATTGAATTCTTCAAAGAGAGAGAGTTTGGTGATAAGATCAATATCACCTTTGCCTTTATCCGTCAGAATGCCGGAAGCTACCTGAAATACCAGCTTTTTATTTCCGGACCTTTCATAGCCGTAGGAGTCATTCTGACTGCTCTTTTCATGAGTTCCTTTTTCGGAATAATTACTTCAGCAGGAGCCAATGGTGTAGCCGATCCGTCTGCGGTGCTGGGCAGTATGGGGAACCTTTTTCTTACCATGCTGATTTATATGATGATTTACCTGGTGGTATCCCTGGTTGGCCTGGGTTATATGCGGGCTTACCATGAAAGTCCCGATGGTAAAGTAGACATGTCCGATATTACCAGGCGATTATGGAAAAAACTGCCGGCTGGCTTAGGAGCAGTGCTTTTGGGCCTGGTGTGTATATCCATTGGATATCTGTTCCTCATCATTCCCGGTATTTACCTCGCCATAGCTTTTAGTCTCATCCTGGTAATCATCATGTTTGAAGACGACAGTAATAGTGTCAGTGTCATCGGCCGCTCCATTAAGCTTACGGGCGGTAAGTGGTGGAGCACCTTTGGGCTATTGTTTGTAACCAGTATTATTGCGGCAGCCATTGGCTATGTTATACAGTTACCGGTAGCCCTTATTTCCTTTTCTCAGGAATTTACCTCAGCTTCGGAATCGGGTGTTGTTGATCCTGAGGGATTTGGTACCACCTTTGGAGTGGTGTATTCCCTTTTCTATTATATCGCTTTGCTTATTAATGTCTTTATCGTTCAGACGGCCCTGGCCTTTCAATACTTCAACTTAGTAGAGAAGAAAGAATCCCGTGGATTGATGGATAAGATTGAAGGAATGGGGGCATCTACCGAAGAGCAGAATGAAGAGCATTATTAAGTACTTTTTTATTATTCTTTTACTGGCGGGAGATCCGGCAGACGCCCGTGATTACCGTGAGTTTTCACCAGACAAGGTGGAAGAATTGCGCGAAAGCGGTGAATATGATTACGGGCCTCGCCATGCTCCTCGCGAATCCCTTTGGGATCGTATACTTCGTGCCGCTGGTAATTGGATCAGGAAGTTATTTGGCACTGGTCCCAGTCCGTACCAGCTAGAAGTGTTCATATATATCGTGGCTTTTCTGGCCTTACTTTGGGCTATCCTTAAGTTGTTTGGTATTGAATACCATCATGCTTTCCGTAAACCTCCACCGCGACAAAGGCTTTCGTATGATGTCAACGAGGAGGATATCCATAAGATCAACTTCCCGGAAGAAATAGCCAGGGCTTTGGCCGAAAAGCAATGGCGCCTGGTAGTACGACTGCAATACCTTTTTGCGCTCAAAAGGCTGGCTGATAAACGACTGGTAAAGGTAGCCTCCGGTAAAACCAACCACGATTATCTCTACGAACTGCAACAGGAAGCCATCAGCCGGCCCTTCGGCAGGTTGTCAGTGCTGTTTGAATATACCTGGTACGGCCAGTTTGAGGTTACCGAGAAGGTACTGGACGAGGCCCGGGACGAATTTCAAAACCTGGAGAAGGCATTGTGATGCAGTGGAACAGGCGAAATATCATGTTGATCATCCTTTCGGTATTGTTGCTGATCAGCCTCATTTATCTCAACCAGCCGGGTACGCGCTGGGTGGAAACCTTCAGCGCTGCAGACAGTGAACCCTTTGGCGGCAAGGCTGTGCACGTTCTCCTTGAAGAGCAGGCAGGAGGAGAGGTGACCTCTTCCTTTAAAACACTTTACGAATTAACCTCCAGCCCGGACAGCCTCACCGGAAACCTGCTGATCATTGCTTCCTATATGGGTTTGACCCCAGAAGACTGGACGGCTTTAAAGACCTATGTAGAAGCCGGGCATACCGTGCTCATTGCATCCCGGAGTATTGGTGACACGGCCCGTAAGGAGCTGGGTCTGGAATGGAATAATCTTATCGGACTTAGTCCGGATAGCCTGATAAGAGGGAAATTTAATGAACCCGAAGTAGAGGTTTCCTTCAACCGTAAAGGTTACCCCGTTAAGAACTTCAGGCTACCCGGATCGGCAGTATTGCAATACCTGGAGGCCGACAGTTCTGCCTGGCATAAGGTATGGGCCCGCAATGAAGAAGGGAAAATTGTTTTTATGGAGTACCCCATGGGAAAAGGGCAATTATTTATTTCGCCTAACCCTCAACTGCTCACCAATGTCTATTGCCTGGATACGGCAGTGAATGGCTTTTCGGCTGGCTTGCTGTCGGTCTTTCCACGTGGTGAGGATATTGTGCATATAGAGTATTACCAGTTGGGACGAGGAAAAAGTCAAAGCCGCATGCGTTTTATCTTATCCGAAGCTCCGCTTAAATGGGCCTGGTTCCTTACGCTTTTCACACTTTTTATTTTTGTTTTCTTTGAGGCGCGTAGGAGGCAGCGGATCATCCCGCTTACAAAACCCGTACGCAATACTTCACTGGAGTTTACACAAACCCTGGGGCAGCTGTACTATACTGCGCGTCATGATCATCAGAAGCTTATCGCTAAACGCATTAACTACTTTTACCAGCATGTGGCCAGGCGCTATCATATTTTTCTAAAAAGCGTAGATGAAGATCAGGTAGCCCAACTGGCACAGCTTTCCGGTAAAGACCCGGAAAAGCTTAATCGGCTGATCCGGGTAGTCCGTCAGGCGGATGAAAACCAAGGCCTGGACGATGCATTCTTAAAGGAACTGGAAGAGTTGCTCTATTGGTTTTACCAGGGGCGGACTTCATCAAAATAGTAAGTGAAATTAGTATGGAAACACAAGATTCATTTCAAAACCGGGTAAACCTCGAGCCACTTTCGCAGGGTATCCAAACCGTCCGGGAAACCATTGGAAAGGTGATAGTAGGACAAAAGAAAACGGTAGATCTTCTCCTGGTAGCGGCCCTGGCAGATGGCCATGTGCTGTTGGAAGGGGTACCCGGAATTGCCAAAACGCTGATGTCCAAATTGCTGGCTAAAAGTCTTTCGTCTGGTTTCTCACGCATACAGTTTACCCCTGATCTGATGCCTTCGGATATTTTGGGTACTTCCGTATACAATATGAAAACCAGCGAATTCGAGTTCAAAAAAGGGCCAGTGTTCGCTAATATTATACTCATAGATGAGATCAATCGCGCTCCGGCCAAAACCCAGGCCGCCCTTTTTGAGGTGATGGAAGAACGGCAGGTTACCGTAGAAGGTAAAACCTGGCCCATGGAAAGCCCTTACCTGGTTTTGGCTACCCAAAACCCTATTGAGCAGGAAGGCACCTATCGTTTGCCCGAAGCACAGCTAGATCGTTTCCTCTTCAAAGTGGTGATGGATTATCCCAACTTAGAGGAAGAGGTGTCTATCCTGGAGAACCATCTTCAGTGGAAGGGCGACCCCCTGGATGACGTACAACCGGTGCTTACCGCAGAACAGATTGCTTCTTTCCGCAAGCTTATCCGCGAGATTTTGGTGGAGCAAAACCTCCTGAAATACATAGCGGATATTATTGGCCAGACCCGTAAGGACCCGTCACTGTACCTGGGAGCTTCGCCCCGTGCATCCATTGCACTACTGAACAGTTCTCGTGCCTATGCAGCCTTGCAAGGCCGTGATTTTGTTACCCCTGAAGACATCAAGTTCCTGGCCGTACCGGTTTTGCAACACCGTATACTGTTGACCCCTGAGCGTGAGCTGGAGGGAGTTACGGTGGCTGAAACCATCCAGCAATTGGTAAACAAGGTAGAGGTGCCCCGTTAATGGACCGCTTGCGTAACCTATATATTAACTCACGGCTGTTAAAAGCCCTCATTGCCATTATCCTGTTGTTCCTGCTGGGGTTTGCCCTTTCTCCGGTTTTTGTGATTGCGCAGGTTGCCCTGGCAATCCTGGCCATTATGGTTATCCTGGATGGTGTGCAGCTTTTCCGGGCCCGGGATGTTTTCTTTGCGCGCAGGCAGATTCCTCAAAAATTTTCCAACGGTGATGCTAATCCGGTGGATATCTACGTGGAGAGCCGCTATCCTATGGAAGTGCAGGTAGTAGTGATGGATGAGGCACCGTTCCAGTTCCAGTTGCGCGATCAAAAGTTTAAAGTTTCGCTGAAGCCTTCAGAATACCGGTGGATCCATTATGAGTTGACACCTGTAAAGAGGGGCGAGTATGAATTTGGTAAGATCAACATTTACACTTCATCCTCCTGGGGCTTACTCAGCAGGCGTTTCCGCTTTGAGGAAACCACGATGGTAAAGGTATACCCGTCTTTCATCCAAATGAGGAAATATGAATTGCTCGCCATTTCACAAAACCTGACCGAGGCTGGTATCAAAAAGCTGAGGCGCAGGGGCAACAACCGGGAGTTTGAGCAAATAGAGCAATACGTAGCCGGTGATGATTACCGCAGTATCAACTGGAAGGCTACGGCTCGCAGGAACCAGTTGATGGTCAATCATTACCAGGATGAGCGTAGCCAGCATATTTATTCGGTGGTGGATAAAGGTCGCGTTATGAAAATGCCTTTTAACGGTATGAGCTTGCTGGATTATGCCATTAACGCCAGCCTGGTGATGTCCAATATTGCCGTGCGTAAGGGCGATAAGGCCGGACTTATAACCTTCCAGCATAAGCCTGAAACTATTATTCCCGCTTCCTCAAGAAGCCGGCAGATGAACCTGATCATGGAAGGCTTGTACCGCCAGAAAACCGGCTATAAGGAAAGCAGCTTTGATACCTTGTATGCCGCAGTGCGCAGAAACCTCAGCCAGCGAAGCCTGCTCATTATCTACACCAATTTTGAATCGGTACATGCCATGCACCGGCAGTTGCCTTATCTGCGCCTATTGGCCCGGCAGCACCTGGTGCTTTGTGTGATTTTCAGGAATACCGAGGTAGAGGCTCTTATGGCACAACCGGCCGAAACTACGGAAGAGATCTACACCAAGGGAATAGCCGAGCAATTGATGCATGAAAAGGAAATTATCCGCAGGGAGTTGCAGGTAAACGGTATTCATGCTTTACTGACGGCACCCGAAAACCTGAGTGTAAATACCATCAATAAATACCTGGAGCTAAAGTCAAGAGGTTTGATCTAGGCGATGCGATACCAACCCTTTTTCCCGGATCAACTCTAAGGTTTTGGGAAGCGTTTCCCTCAGGTGTGGCCAAGCCTTTTCACTATCGTGGAATACTATGATGGAACCTGGTTTCAGGTGGCTCTGCACATTGGAAAAGCATTGCTCAGCAGTGGCTTCACGATCAAAATCCCCGCTGATTACGTCCCACATCACCACTTCATATCCATTTCGGATAATCTCCTTTGCCTGCCGATGGGTTATCCGGCCGTAAGGGGGTCTGAAATAACCGGGATCGGTATAGGGGGAACAGTCGTTCACCTCTTTCAGGTAAGTGTTAAGATCCGTTTTCCAACCGTTTACGTGGTGGAAGGTGTGATTGCCGGTAAGATGTCCTGCTTCGCGTATTTTTTGCGCTATCTGCGGATATTTACGCGCGTTATCCCCTATTAAAAAGAAAGAGGCGGTAAAATCATACTGCCTTAACTGTTCCAGTACCCAGGGGGTTATTTCCGGGTGAGGTCCGTCATCAAAGGTGAGGTAAACCACCTTTTTGTTACGGCTTTTATGCCACAGCAAGGAAGGGTACCATGCACGTAACCACCAGGGGCTGTTTACAAAGTACCTCATCTTTTGGTTTTAGCCCGGCCTAGCGGAGGCCGAGCTGTGTTAATGCTGCGCTGAAACGCTGGAAGATCTCCTCGCCCTGTAGTTGTTGCATATCGTCTACATCAGGCTGCTCGTACTGTTGTACCATTTGGGCCAGCATCTGGTAGTACTGCGCTACTGTGTTGATATCCTGCATTACCTGCTGGCGTTTGTCACCCTTGTACTGTGAGAAGTACACTACTTCCTCATCCAGGCGGTCCGCAAAAAGATCGATCAGTTCACGGCCTTTATCGGTGGCACCGGCTTTATAATACCCTTCAATAACACTCATGATAAAGTAGTTGAACTCAAATTTCTTCTCCGGCATTTTAGCCATACAGTAATCCAGCACTTCAACGGCTTTTTCATTCTTACCTTCATCGGCCAGTTTACCAGCTAACCGTCCGAAACAGTTCCGTAGGTTGTAGGACAATCTCCGGTTGGTCTCATCCAGGTATACATCCGGATCTTCCATATTACCGTACTCGAATTTATTCATCAGGTTGTCATACATGATATCGGTGTTTATCTCACCAAAATCAACCGCACCGCGCTTGCGTCCATATTTTACAGGAACAAAGCGGTAGGCCAGTCCTTCCATCTGGAAGTATTCATCGAGCCAGAAATACGATTTGCTGCTGTTACCCACGGTAACGCTGAAGTAAATAGGACGGCTCCAGTCGTTATTGGCTATAAGGTCAATCACCATAAGGTCGCGCTTGGACAAGTTATTGGAGTTGATGTTCCAGTCTATATAATCCAGGATCTTATCCTGTTCGCTGGCCGGAACTACATTATTGGCCAATACCTGCTGCTTATCAATGTTTATCCGCAACTGTTTGGTGGGGTAGAACTGTAGGTCCTTACCACTATTGGTCTGTATGCGTGTAGTGGGGGAATCACTCTTGATCCAGCGGATGAAATCCTCCACTTTCCACCGGCCCACACCAGGACGTTCCTGGTAAAATACCACGTCCCGTGTACCTTGTTTGTACTGATCATGTTCAAATGAGAGGGGTACAGGAGCCGCCTCATAGGCCGCCCGTTTCATCTGGTCTATATACCAGTCCGTATTCAAGAGGCTAAGGTTTACCACCCGCACATCGGTACGGTAGCCTTCAACTTCCTGTACATACCAGAGCGGGAAGGTGTCATTATCGCCATTGGTAAATAATATAGCGTTGGGCGCACAGGAATCCAGGTAAGCCTTAGCGATGTCACGGGCTGTATAGCGGTTGCTACGATCGTGATCATCCCAATTTTCCTTGGCCATAATACCTGGTACCAATAGGAGGCAGAGCGCACCGGTAGCCAGTGCCGTTCCTTTATTGCGCATCTTGTCTTTAAAGAGCTCGAAGAGTGCTTGTACTCCCAACCCTATCCAGATGGCATAGGCATAGAAGGACCCCACAAAGGCGTAATCCCTCTCCCGCGGTTCAAAGGGTTTGTGGTTGGTGTAGATCACCACCGCAATGCCCGTTAAGAGGAAGAACAACAATACCGCCCAGGCATCTTTACTGGCCTTCTGAAAATGGAAGAACAGCCCTATCAGCCCAAGGATGAAGGGAAGTAGATAGTATTCGTTACGCGCGGGAGTATTGGCATCGTGATAGGGTAGGTTGGATTGTGGCCCAAGCCGCATTTCATCCAGGAAACCGATACCGCTGAGCCAGTTGCCCTGGGTAAGTTCGTAATGGTTTTGGTCGTCATTCTGGCGGCCGGCAAAGTTCCACATAAAATAGCGCCACCACATCTGGCCGATCTGGTAATCGAAGAAAAAGCGCAGGTTCTGGCCAAAGGTGGGCCGCCTCTCCTTATTTTTAATGCCGGCAATCTCAATGTAATTTTTCACGTGACCAGGGTCGCTGCTCCACATACGTGGGAAAAAGCCTTTGTAGCTGTTGTCGTAGTTGGGAACGCTGGCCTTCTGGTCATCCGAGATGACATATTTACCTTCTTCTTCGTTTTTCTCGTAAACCGGTTTACCATCTGTATAAGGTTCACTGCGATCCAGCGGAGCGTTGAAATACTGTCCGTACATAACGGGCCAGTCACCGTACTGCTCACGGTTGTAGTAGGCTAGCAGGCTTAATGCATCTTCAGGGTTGTTCTCATCAATAGGTGTATTGGCATTGGAGCGTATGGCTAGGGTAATGAAGGTAGAGTAACCCAAAAGGATGAAAAGTACGGATAAGAGGAGGGTGTTCCACAGCGGTAATGCCTTTTTACGGGTATAGATAAGTCCGTAAGTGGCCCCGGTAATAAGCAGCAATAAGGTGAAAATGGTACCGCTGTTAAAGGGCAGCCCGAAGTTGTTGACAAAAAGTATTTCCAGCTTGCCGAACATGTTCAGGATGAGTGGGATGATGGCGGCAAACACGATGCCCAGTACGGCAACAGCAATGATATTATAGATGATGAATTTCCTGCGGTTGATCTCCGGATCCTTCTTAAAGAAGTAGATCATAACAATGGCCGGGATGGTAAGGAATACCAGGATGTGAACCCCAATGGATAAACCTACCATATAAGCGATGAAGATCAGCCAGCGGCTGGCTTTGGGACTACGCTCCACCTCATGTTCCCACTTGAGGATGGCCCAGAAGGCCACGGCTGTAAAAAAGGATGACATGGCGTACACCTCACCTTCTTCAGCGGAAAACCAAAAGCTATCACTGAAAGTATAGGCCAGGGCACCAACGGCACCACTCGCCAGGATAGAAATGATACGGGCGTCATTAAGTTCACCGTAGGAAGCTGCAAATTTGCGACCCAGTGCGGTGATGGTCCAGAACAGGAAGAGAATGGTAAAAGCGCTGCTGAATACTGAAACCAGGTTTACCATAAAGGCCTCCTGGGTAACATCGCCAAAGGCAAATTGGGAAAGAACGTTCCCGGTAAGCTGGAAGAAAGGTGCACCGGGAGGGTGCCCTACTTGCAGGCCTACGGCTGTGGCAATATATTCACCACAATCCCAGAAGCTTGCGGTAGGTTCAACGGTAAGCAGGTACGTTACGGCTGCAACGGCAAAAACGAGCCAGCCGATGAGGTTATTCAGTTTAGCGTAATTCTTTTGCATCATCCTGTTTTTTGTATGGTGGCGAATTTATAAAAATTAAGGGCTACGAAATGCCAAGGAGTTGTTAAAGGCCCTTAAAAGATCGCTAAAGAAAATTTTGTGATTTAATGGGAATGCGTAAATTTGCACCCCACAATTAAAGATGTCCCATCGTCTAATTGGCAGGACAGCTGATTTTGGTTCAGTCAGTCTAGGTTCGAGTCCTAGTGGGACAACTTGGAAAAGCCTCGCGAAAGCGGGGCTTTTTTCGTTTGATTCCGGTAGTGTGTCAAAGTATCTGATTTACAAAAATGACTTGTTAATAAGCTTAGAATCAAACGTCATTTCAATTAGACGGATGAAATATTCAAAATATATCCAGTAGTTTTAACCTGAGAAAGTCTCTTAAAAGCCCTGAAAAGGGCTTTTCTGTTTATAAGTGTCTCAAAGTATCCGCTATTAAAGATGAACTGCAATTATTGCTCAGTCAAGTGTCGAAAATCAGGCAAACAAAGAAATGGCACACAAAAATGGTTCTGCAAATTTTGTGCAAGGTACCAGCAAGAGAAATATAGGAACAAAGCATATCAATCTGAGATTGATCAGGAAATTAGAAAACACATAAAAGAAGGTTGTGGAACAAGGAGTATTTCCAGGTTGCTTGGAATTTCCGTCAACACAGTAACTAAAAGAATATTATCTATAAGTAAGAGTGTTGAGAAGCCATGTGTCTCAATAGGAAAGACATATGAAATGGACGAGCTGCAAACCTATGTAAAAAGGAAAAGTCGTTTAATCTGGATTGCTTATGCCATTCGTAAAGATACACGGGAAGTAGTTGATTTTAAAGTTGGCCGTAGGAACAATAGAACTTTGGGAAAGGTCATTGATACGCTCACCCTCTCTTCGGCCACAAAGATTTATACCGATAAACTCAACCTCTATCAAAACCTGATCGCCAAAGCTATTCACAAGGTAAAGAACCGAGGAATCAATTACATTGAACGCAAGAACCTCACCTTGAGAACCCATTTGAAACGATTGAATAGAAAAACCATCTGCTATTCTAAAAGCATAGCTATGCTAGTGGCCTGTTTGACGATTTACTTTTGGGGATAATGGAATTAAAAAACCACTGATTTTACCATCAGCGGTTTCAAGTTAAAGAGATTTAACCCTTTAGATTTGTGGCGTGCAACAAAAGATCAATCTTTTTGCCTTGTCAGCTAGTTTGTACATTCTCAATGTAAAACATGGTAATGAGATATTGAAAACCTTGTGATTACCACTAACTAGTTTTGTTTTGACCCTTGATAAAGACCTGCTATGTGCAGGCCTTTTTATTTGTTGAGACATGTCTTACTCAAAATAGATAACCAAAGAAACTCCATAGTGCTGACCATCCTGATGCAAAAGTAGCTCCAAGAAGGGCACCGGTTAATGAGCCTGATAACGTTTCAAATACGCCATTTGATTCTACTGAAGCAACAAAGCCTGCAATGGCCCCTTGTGTCGCGCCCCTAAGATCTGCGTTAATACCATTGATTCCGGGGTCGCCACCAGAATACAATGAAGAATTATTTTGTCCTGTAGGGTACCAGCTTCCTGGTCCTCCGTTGTTATTTTGCCAATGGATGGCCGAGTGTCTTGTGATATCTAAAATTGATAATACAATCTCTTGATGATCTGCTGAAGCTAAGCCTTGAGCGTCTATTTCTAAATTATCCAAACCATTATAGATGGTTTGATAGGTAGTTGTAACATTAACAAGGTCAAATGCATCTTGTATTATGGCGGCAGCTTCAGGAGAGTATATATTCGCAAAAGCATCTATTAAAGCACTACCACTTAATGTTTTTGCAGCAGCCCAATGGGATGAGTTGTAAAAATCTAATGGGGATTGTGTTGATGCATTAATATTTACAGTGATATAATTTGATAAATAGCCATTGGCTAAAAATTCAAAATAATCACTGCAAGCTTGGCTGGGTACATCACATAATGTATTGCTAAGAATTTGTTGCCTGCTTGCCAAAAAATTGTCCATAACTAAATTATGGATTTCTCCAGCTGTATATGAAGCTGTTTTTTTGTCTAAACTTGTTTTGAGGCTCTGATCCGAATTACTTTCCTTGGAACAAGAAAATACCAATGCAGTAATAAATACAATTACAAAGAATGTCATTCTTTTCATTTCAATAAATTTTATGAATTATGCCTACTCTTAAGGTTTTCGGCTGCTCCTGACATAGGTTTTCAAAACTATTGTGAGTAGATCATTAGGAAAAACACCAGCTATTAAGTGGTTTGAAAATAATGATAGGTGGGCATATTAAATTAACAACTGGAAACTAAGCCAATACCTAAAAGGGGATGAGTTAAAGAATGCTGTGTTTCTTCGAGGGAATGGCTTTGCTCTAAGTGTGCTTAAAGGTTTTTGGTTTAAATTAAAGAAGAGCCTAATGAAACAAAATTGGTAGTGCCAGTTTAGCAACTCTTAACTCTCTAAACTCCATTAAGGTCATCTTTTTTCCACTAAACTTAAATAGTCATGGCTTCTCCGTATGGTGCCCCTGATAACCAGCAAAGCATGTTAAATAGATGGAATGCTTTTAAAGCCGGTCAATTCATAACTTGACGGCAATATGCTTTTCAACCATGCTCCAAAACCTACCCGTAGCTACCCTAAAATTCAGAATATGAGATTGATAAAGATCTTTATTGCCGTTGCGATTTTGATGGTGAGTAATAGTACTAATGCCCAGGATACCACCAGGGTTTTGTTTATTGGCAACAGCTTTACCGGTGCCAATAATTTACCCAATTTATTTGAACAATTAGCGGCCAATGCTGGTCATCATGTGGTGATAGGGGCACATACACCAGGAGGCATATCCGTGGGGGATATCCGGCAGGGTAACCAGGCTCATATGAACAACCCCTACGTGTATAACCTCATAAAAGGCGATGATTGGGATTATTTAGTTCTACAGGATAACCAGGGACGCTTTTCACACCCGCGCGGTAAATTTCCAGACCCGAGCTTTCAAAGCAAAGTGATTGAAGGTCATCTCAGGATCAGGGATTCATTGTTGTATTACCACCCATGCGCCCACATGATTTGGTTCGGAGGCTTTGGCACCAAGAATGGTCTGTCTCCGGATTTTACTTCTGGAGTGGCCATGATTGACTCTATATACCAGAATTATAAGTTCCTGAATGATACGGCTCACCAGGTAATTGCTCCTATCGGACCTGCTTTTAAACGGATCATTGCAGCTTACCCCGCGATAGATCTTTGGGGTGGTGATGCTACGCATCCCTCCCTGCACGGTTCCTTTTTAACCGCATGCGTAATTTATACTACGGTATTTAAACAATCTCCCCTATTAAGTACCTACAACCCCGGAATCAGCGCTTCCCATGATACGCTCCTTAAAACGGTTGGCTATCAAACTACCCTCGATAGCCTTAATTTCACGGGGCTTGACAGTATAACCCCTTTAATAAGCCGATCCAATGATACGCTGGTAATTACCGGCTACCCGCAATGCAGCTGGTTTTATAACGATGCGCCATATCCCTCCGCTAATTGCACGGCAATAATGGATCAGGTGGGTCGCTACTCGGCTATAGTTACTGACAGCAAAGGGTGCATGTTTAAAGCCTGGGAATATGAACTTGCTTCTTCAAACGTTAACTATGAGCAGCTTCCACTTGAATCCATGGCGGTTTACCCAAATCCGGGCACGGGGAAATTTAAACTAAAGCTCAGCGAGCCTGGAACAGCTTTCTCATACATCCTTACCACTTCGGGGGGAAAAATCATAGACCGGCAGGATCTCAATTTGGAATCAGTGGTGATAGACCTCACCAACCATCCTAAGGGCCTGTATATCCTGCAGGTAAATGTAAAAGGGGCTCTTATCACTAAAAAGATCCTTAAAGAATAGGTTTTCATTACTCCGGCAAGATTGTGTGTGAAGGAAGGACCAATGGGATAAAATGCTATTTGACTCGCTTATCAACCCAGACATGGCAGTTTTATGGTGCAAAGCGATATATGAAGGGTTGCGCCACTTATAATCCAGGGCGCTGTGTATACACCCTCACACGGAACAAACCGGATAACTTTTCTAAACGGTATATCTGGTTAAAGATCATTAATGATAATGAGGAGAGGTGTATCCATGTAATCAAAAGTGCAATTTGCAATAAGTGTCAAACAGCGAGAGTCCTACGCACGCAATTTTCAAATAGGTTAAAGCCACTGAAGGTATTGCGTAAAATTAATCAGGAGCTCTTTTTCACACCTCAAAAACCACGACTTCACTGGAATGGAAAACATGATTTCAACGATTTACAATTGATTAGTTATCGGGCTAAATAACTTTTCTATATAAAAAGTCCGTTTCATGCCAGAAATCAGCTCTTTGCCTCAATTGAAAGATGATTTGCTTACCTATTCATTGAGTAAATGAGATCTTAAATCTTGCTCACTGCATACTAATTGGTGTACGCATAGATTCTTCTTTTCGCGGTGTTTTGTGCCCTCTATAATTAAACTATAACCAATATGAGAAATTTTTTTACGCTTTTATTGCTGTGGTCAGCAAGTACCTCAATGCTTGGACAATGGACCCAAACCACTCCGTATCCCTTAGCGCTTAAACAAGCTACAGCTTTTACTATGAATGGAAAGGCATATCTAGCGGGTGGCTCGGGCCTTGATGACGGTGGCGTGGCTGTAAATTCATTTTATGAGTTTGACCCGACCACTAATAACTACACAGCCCTGGCAAGTGTGCCTGGTGGTGTCAGCCGAATAGGTTCATTTTCTTTTGCAATAAACGGCAAAGGTTATATCAGTGCCGGAGCCGACTCTGCAAAGCCATACCCTTTGTCAACTTATGAATATGACCCGACTACGGATACCTGGACTAAAAAACAGGATTTTCCGGGCACTGAACGCTATAACGGTTTCTCTGCCGTGTTAAATGGAAAAGCGTACATCATCGGAGGGCAATCCGGCTTTAATTCAACCAAGGAAGTTTGGGAATACGATCCAGCTACCGATACCTGGACCCAGAAAGGAGATTACCCCGGAACGGCCTTGTCTGAGCCTGCGGGCTTTGTTATTAACGGTCAGTTATATATTACTCAGGGGGGCTTTAATGCCATGGCAGGAGAAATGTATATGTATGTACCGGCTACCGATAGCTGGGTGGCTAAAGCCAATTTTCCTGACAGACCGCGGACAGGTGCATTTAGCTTTTCTATTGGTAACTTTGGTTACCTATGTGGGGGAATGATACCTTTCAATTTTACTAATTCCACGGACCTTCATAGATACAATCCCGCTACAGACTCCTGGCAAAAAGCTAATCTTTCCTTTCCTAATGATTATACTGCGTCAGGTATCTCTTTTGTTTTAGGGAATGATGCTTACCTCGGTACTGGGTTGGATGTGTCTGATTTCACCCTTACCAGTGATATGTATAAAATAACGTTGGGGAACATTGGACTTGAGGAAGACAAAGCTTCTGAGATGCTCAAGCTTTACCCCAATCCAGGGTATGATGTTATTTATGTGGAGTATTCATCCGGTGAATTCACAAACACCACTCTTGAGCTAACCGATTTGAGTGGTAAAGTGGTGATGGAAGTAGAGGTAGATCAGCTAAAAACCCCCATTGATGTGAGCAGCCTTACAAGAGGTGTCTACTTTCTTACCGGTAAAAAGGAAGGAATTATTCTTTCCTCTCAAAAGTTAACCCTTCAATAAAATAGGGTTTAAGAACTAAAGATCCACTGTATATAAGTTGATTATTCATGAACCAGCCGGTAATTACCGGCTGGTTCCGTTATAGGAGTTTGAGATATTAATGCTTTGATCCGGGATCTCTATATAGAAGCTTTTAAAACGGGATACATGGATGGTGTCTCGTTTAAACCTTATTCGTATGAGGTCACCGGGCCGGCCAGGAAAATACATCTTTTCCGAGATAACGGGGTCTGGAAGAGGTGAGTAGTCTGCAGGATATAGACAGGTCTTTCATAAGTCTGTTGCTGTTTATGGAAGCTCTTGGAAACAATGTTACCAATCAGGCTAAAATGTTTGGAGTATACTATTTGTGCCCTTCCTGAAAATTACCGGAAGAAAAACCTGAGAATATTGTTTTCGTAAAGGGGTAGTTGGAAGTAATGACTATATCCTATTAACAATCTTGTTGCCCGCCAGGGTGTTGGTAGTGAGGGTCTCTCAATCATTAAGGCCTTTTTACCGCAGCTGCTGAGTACTTGGCTGTTTCCTCTGCAAAGCCGGAGCGTATTGCTGTACCCATTCCCAGTAGGAGATCATGGGTTTTTCCGGGGAAGAGTTCAGCTTTCGGTTAGCTTTCCGCAGAGCGGTGATCATTTCAGGGCTCCCGCTAAACAATTCATCCAAACGATAACCGCTATTCCTCAACTTGAATAGAGCGTAATAAAAGGCATCTAAACCATTTTTCTTCAGGGAAGGTAGCCATTGGTTGCGCGATACCATTTTCCGCATGGCCTCCACATAATGGTCCGCCAAATCAGGGTTCTGGCTTTCAACGGCCAGGATGATCTTTAAAAAACGTACCTGTAGATTATTCAGCATATTCTGCTTTTCAAATTCACGTGTGTTTTCCAGGTAGGCTTTGGACTGTACCAGGTCACCCATCCTAAAACAAGTACAGCTTTTCATAAAGTTCCACTTTTGCCGGGAGTTTTCCCTCAGGTAATAGGTATAAAAATGGGAAGCGGCAAAATCCTCGGCTATTCGAAGCGCCTCTTCAAAATGACCGTTTTCGTAATGGGAGGCAAAGGTTAGTTCCACTGACTTTTGATGGGCCAGGTCTTCGGGCGGTAGTTTGGCGATGCATTTGGAAAGCAGGAAAATACCGTTTTCATGATCTCCGTTCTTCAGGCACAGGCGGCCTTGCTCATAGGCCAGTTCCCAAAAGCTGAAATGTGGAGTATCAGGGGGTAAGGCCTCCGCTTTTTTGAATAAACGGGTCATATAGTAATGGGCTTCGTGCCAGTTGCCCTCCAGCTCTAGATCCTCCTTGATAAAGTAACCGCTTATAAATTCAATGGTACGGCAATGTATACGTTCGCTATACCGTTGCAGGGTAATGATGCTGTCCTTTACAAAAAGGTCCAGGTTTTCCTCCATGCCGTAGAATTTCTTCATCTTTAGCTCATACAACAGGGCCAGGCTCTTGCGCCTGGCAAAGCGGCAATACTCATAATGGTTGATCTGTGTGATAAGCTCCCTGAATTGGGCAGCGTCCTGTTGCAGGCCGATCATGGACAACTGGAAATTCAAAGCTTCGATGATCTCGTCATACCCCTCATCCCGTATGGCCTTTTGCTTGATATTCTCCGCCATCTGGTAGGCACGGTGTAATAAGCCGCGTTGTTGTAGTACACGCATCTTAAGCCCGTCCTTGCGTATATTCAGCAGATCATTGATTGTGGAGGTTTGCTTGCCGTTGCGGGTAAGGTTAATGTCAAAAAGAAGCGTGTCCAGGATGCGGGTTTCCAGCATCTCATAATTCTTCCGGTTGTAAGCGGAGTCATTGGAAAAATCCGGAGTGCTAAGTTCCGTGGCAAGGTCGGCTAATTTGCTCCTGCTTTGCCATTCTGGTAAGGAAGAGGAAAGGTGTTTAAAGAGCACGTCCTTTTCAGCGGGAGATAGGGAGGAAACCAATTTGGCAACACGATCCCCGGTTTCATGTTTCATAAGCGGTTAAGGTTTAAAAACAGGGCCGGATCCCCAGTGTATTAGGGGAATTCCAAAATAGTCAATTTTGTCCGATTGTCAAGCGCAAAGGAATAAACATTTTAGCAGAATGTAAAACTAAGTCTTACCCAATGAAAGCCCTGAACCGAAAACTAAAAGCCTATACCCTTAATGAATTACTCATTGTGTTGGTGATCATAGGCATTCTTATCCTGCTGGCTCTACCCAACCTGATGCCCTTGATTTCCAAGACCAAGGGAACCGAAGCCAAGCTGCAGCTAAAACATGTGTATACCCTGGAGCGTAGCCATTTTATGCTCAAGTCTCAATACTCCTCGGATCTGAATGAGATTGGTTTTGAGCACGAACGGACCATTGATGAGGGGGGTAATGCCAACTACCGCATTGAAGTGGTAGAGGCTTCTCCTACCACCTTTAAAGCACGCGCCACTGCCCTGGCTGATTTTGATGGCGATGGAGCCATCAATATCTGGGAGATTGACCAGGATCAAAACCTGGTGGAAGTGGTGAAGGATTAAAATGAGCACCCTGTTTTACATAGCCAGCATGGTGGTATTGCTTCTCATCTTTTACCAGGACTTACGGTACCGGGGAGTGAGCTGGTATCTTTTTCCGCTGGGCTTGGTGCTTTTACTTATAAGCACATGGTCCGGCCGGGAACCCGGTGTGTTTTGGCTCGATATGGTTTTAAACACAGGCTTTCTTGCCTTTCAGTTGGCGTTGTTAACGGTTTACTTCGCCTGGAAACGGGTTTCCTTTCGCCAACTCTGGAACGAATATATGGGTATTGGTGATGTGCTTTTTTTCCTGATGCTGGCTATCGTTCTCCCCTTTCCTTTTTTTCCGGTTTTTATGATCGCAAGCCTGCTTTTGAGTACGCTGCTGGGCATAATAGTCTTCCGGAGATCCACGGTTCCACTGGCGGGTTTGCAAGCTCTTTTCCTGTTGGTTTTCCTTCTGTTGGAGCCTTTTACAGGCTTCAGTCCCTATGAATTTAACCTTATGTACTAATGGCAAAAGCTGAAATGCTAGCTTCCGATTTTTTTGAGATTTCCACGGGCGAACAGCAGTTCCTTACCCCGGAGCAGGCCTTCCATTACCAGATTATTCCCAAGCTTATCGGTAAACACCAACTGGCTTTTTACGTGGATGAATTGCATTACCGTTTGGACCTGATCGATGAGCTGGAACTGGTTTTTGGTTTGCCGGTGGAACTGGAAAAAGCCGAGTCTGCCAAGATCCAACGTACCCTCACCCGCTATTACCGCAGGAAGAAGGATCAACCCAAGCAGGAACTTACCTTTAATTACCGTGAAGAAAAGGACTTTTTACGCAACCTTATTCGCGAGGCGCATGAGTTGGGTTCGAGTGATATTCACCTGGAACCCTATGAGGATAAATGTCGTATCCGTATCCGCATTGACGGTAAGCTGGTAGAGCGCTATGAGATCCCTATGGTGGATTACCCTCCGGTGGTAAACAAGATCAAGATCCAGAGTCACTTGGATATTGCCGAGAAAAGGCTTCCCCAGGACGGACGCATCGAATTCAGGGAAGACCAGATGAAATTCGATATCCGGGTTTCTGTGCTGCCTACTCTCCACGGTGAAAAAGTGGTGATGCGTTTACTGAGCCGCGATGCCATGCAGATAGAGCTGAGCAAGCTGGGTTTCTCGGATCACGATCTTCATACCTTCAAAGAAGCCATCCGTAAACCGCACGGGGTGGTGCTGATCAGTGGGCCTACCGGTTCGGGTAAGACCACTACGCTCTATGCTACCCTTAAGCTGCTGAATGAAGAAACGCGCAACATCATCACCATTGAAGACCCTATTGAATATACGCTGGAGGGTATCAACCAGGTTCAGCTAAAGGAAAGTATAGGTCTTGATTTTGCCACGGCCATGCGCACCTTCCTGCGTCAGGATCCGGATGTGATCATGCTGGGGGAGATCCGCGATAAGGATACCGCCCAGATGGCTATCCGGGCAGCGCTTACCGGTCACCTGGTGTTTTCCACCATACACACCAACTCTGCCTGGGGAACCGTTACCCGCCTTATTGATATGGGCGTGCCGCCCTTCCTCATTGCCAATACGCTCAATTTAAGTGCCGCCCAGCGCTTGGTGCGAACCCTTTGCCCGCATTGCAAACAGGAGGAGGAGGTGCGCCCCAGTGAGTTTCCCAGTGGTTTCAGGCCGCTCCGGCCCTTGCATACACATTATGTGCCCATCGGCTGCGATAATTGCTATTATACCGGATACCAGGGCCGGAAAGCCATTTACGAGCTTATACCCATTGATCAGGAATTGGCGGAGGCCATTAAAAATGATTTGGCTTTTATTGATGATAAGCTGGCCGACCGAGGCATTAAAAAACTTTCAGAACGGGCTTTTGAATTACTGGAGGCCGGGGAAACATCACTGGAGGAGGTATTCTCCCTACTAATGGATTAAATGATATGAAGAATTTGAGAACGGGAGTACTGATCCTCTTTTTAACCTTATCCTTTTCCCTTTGGGCGCAGGAAGACCGTTTTATGCTTCTTAAACAGCAGATGGACCTGGTGACCAGCCAGTCCCCCGGGCTGGAAGAGCCGGTTGATCTTTCCGTAAGCAATGTACCCCTGAAGGAGTTTTTGCGGGCCCTGGGTAATTCCAACAAGGTAAATATCAGTGTGGATCCGAAGGTGGAAGGCCAGGTGATCAACAATTTTAACAATGTTACGGTAGCAGAGGTGCTGCTCTTCCTGGCCAAGCAGTATAGTCTGGATTACGACTTCACCGGTAATATTATCTACGCAAAACCATATATGATTGAGCCTGATCCTATTGTGCGTGAACCCAAGACCATTCCTATGACCTACGGTTCAGAAACAGGCCTCATCACAATGGAACTGAAAAATGACAGTCTCCCGAAGGTGGTCAAGCTGCTCACCCAAAAAACCGGGAATAATGTAGTGTTCCAACCTGGTCTGGAGAACAAGCTACTTTCTGTGTACCTGGAGAGCGTTCCTTTTGATCAGGCCATGGATAAACTGGCCTTTGCCAATGATCTGCAAATCAGCAAAACTCCGGATAACTTTTACCTCATCGAAAAACCCGAACCGAAGGTTAAGGATGGTGAGAACAAACGTTTTCGTGATCTGAATGCCAAAGCTTCCAGCGGACAATTCTATGTGGACTCCAACCTGATCAGTCTCGAAGTGGAGAACCAGCCACTGGACCAGGTAATACGCAACCTGTTCCAGAATCTCGGTATCGATTATTTCCTGTACTCCCGCCTGGATTATGATGTAACTATGAAGGTAAGCGGAGAACGGTTGGATGGCCTCCTGGAAAAACTGTTCTATGGAACCAAATACACCTACCGCAAACGCGATAGCATTTACATTATTGGTGAAAGGAACCTGGAAGGTTTGCGGGAAACCAAACGGATCTACCTGCAGCACCGCTCCGTAGAAAAGGTGATTGAGATCATCCCCGGAGATATTAAGCAGGGTATTGAGATCAAGGAGTTCAGTGAACTGAACAGTCTGGTGGTAAGTGGATCGTATCCCCAGATACTGGCCCTTGAGGAGTTTATAGAATCCATAGACCGCTCTGTGCCGGTGGTGGTTATTGAAGTGATGATTGTGGATTACCAGCGCAACAATACGGTGTCCAGCGGAATTGAAGTAGGTGTGGGTGATGAGCCGGTGCAGTCAGGCGGAAAGATCTATCCGGGCTTTGATTACCGTTTCGGATCGGAGTCCATCAATAGGTTACTGGAAAGTTTTGATGGTTTCGGAGCGCTCAACCTGGGGCCGGTAACTCCCAACTTCTATGTGAACCTGCGCTTGCTGGAGGATAACGGCATTATCAACGTAAAATCCACGCCTAAACTGTCCACCCTAAATGGCCATGAAGCCAATATCAGCATCGGTAATACCGAGTATTACGTGGTGGAGCAAACCAATGTGGCCGGGGTGCAGAACCCGCTGCCCATTACCACCCGCAATTACCAGAGTGTACAGGCCAACTTTACGCTCACTATCAAGCCCATTGTGTCTGGCGATGAGCAGGTAACCCTGGATATTGACGTGGAGCAAAGCGATTTTACCGCCCGTATTTCGCCCCAGGCGCCTCCGGGTTCCGTATCGCGGAAGTTTACCTCCATGATACGTGTGGGTAATGAGGAGATGGTATTGCTGGGCGGACTGGAGGAGAAAGGCGTAAATGACAGCGGTAGCGGTGTGCCGCTCTTGTCCCGTATCCCGGTGTTAAAATGGTTGTTCAGCAGCCGTACCCGCTCCTACAACAAAACCAAGCTTAATATTTTCATTAAACCCACCATTCTCTATTGAAAGTGCTGGATAACATACAACAATCCCTGCGTTTTCCGGCCGAGCTGGTAGCCCTCGAAGTGTGTTACACTGCTGCTGAGGTGCAATATAATGCGGTGCATCTCAAACGGGTAAAGGACGAGGTGCAGCTGATGCAAAACGCTTTCGGTAAAGATCTCTCCCGTGTGTTGAGCCACTTCAGTGAAGTTCTTCCGGTATTGATCATTCTTACCGGTCGCAGGGTGTTGATCAAAGAGTTGAGGAATGCGGCCCCGGATACGGAGGAAGAAGTTTTGATGAGCCGGGCATTCCCCAACATTTCGCTGGATGACCTGGTGTATGATATCCGCTTCCTGGAGGATAAAGCCGTGGTGGCGGTGGTCCGGCAGGATTTCCTGGACCAGGTACTGGGTGAGATTACAACGGCAGACCGCAGGATCATAGATGTGGCTATCGGCACCTATTCCATCTGGCCCTTGTTGGAACAACTACGGGGTAATGACCTGCACCTCGGTTTTCACCGCATAGATAAGGAACAACAAATGGTTCAGGCTGAGGCAGAATGCAATGAGGAGGATATACTGGCCATGGGAGAAAACCTCCCGGCTCATTTAACCATCCCTTTTTTATTCGGATTGAACAGCATGGCTTCCCGGTCCTTTGTGTCGCAACAGTACAAAGTGGTGCGCTATCGTAAGGATTGGCAGTTCCACAACCTCTATAAAAAGGGTATGTTTTCCGGCATGGTAGCGGTATTTGCTCTATTACTCGTCAGTTTCCTGATGTTCAACTATTACCATGATGCCAACCAGGTCCTGGGTGAAAATATGCAGTCGTATGATGCACAACTGAAAATGGTGGAAGAACTTAAAGCCTCCTATGAACGTAAGAACCGTTTCCTGGAAACCAACGGTGTGGGAGCCAGTTCTTTTTCGGTGATGGCAGATCAGGTAGCCGGTACCGTGCCCAAGGGCATTGCTCTCGAGCAGATGAGCTTCTTTCCTTTGGAAAAGCGGCTGAAAAAGGAAAAGCTGGTGCGCTTTCATCGCGATCAGCTCATCCTCAAGGGCGAGGTGGATAATTACGGCTACTTCCAGCAATGGCTAAAGGAGATGAATGAATTTGAATGGACCCGCGATATCCAGATTGCCGGTTACCAGGAAGAAAATGATCGCCATGAGGCTCATTTTAACTTAAAAGTGTTGCTGCAGCCTTGAATAAATGGACACCATACCAGAAGAAATTCTACCTGTTGGCGGGCGGGCTTTTCCTCCTACTGATACTTTCCTACCAATTTTCCATCAGTCGTACGGTGGAGGAACTCACCACCTACCGCGATTACAAGGCTAAAAACGCCCTTATTGCCAATCTCGGGAATGAGATGAAAACCTGGAGTGAGCGCAACCGTAAGCTGGATGAGCAATTGGGGGGCGAGTATTTTACCCAGGGTTTCCAGGAAAGCCTGTTGCACGAGGTAGGTAGCTTTTGCAACCGTAACAGGTTGAAACTGGCTGAATTTTCCGAACCCTTTGAAGGGGAGGATGGGGATTATAGGGTAGAGACCATTGTCCTTACCATTGAAGGGGATTACAAACCTCTGCTAAAGCTTATGCACCATCTGGAAACTGGCTTTAAGGGAGGACGCATTGCTTCTGCCGAATTTTTAAAAGAAGAGAATTTTAAATCGCACCGCGAGGAACTGTTCCTGAAACTATACGTACAAAAGATCAAAAAGAAAGAGGATGAGGATAAATAGAATGGTAACATTAGGGATTATAGGAATGATGATCTGGGGCTGTACGGAATGGCAGGAACCCCAGATCGGGGAGGAGCAAGTGTATGTGCTTACCCCTCGTGACAGCCTCAAGACCGATGTGGCCACCCAGCTTTTTTACTGGTATGGGGTAGAAGGCGCCACCCATTATGAACTGCAGATTGTAACCCCCAATTTCGGGCGCATTGACCAACTGGTGCTGGATACTAATGTTAGCGGTACCAAATACCAGTTTACCCTCAATCCGGGAGAATACGAGTGGAGCATCCGTGCGTACAACAACAGCAGTTCCACCGGTTATACGGTACACCGCCTGTATATAGACAGTACGCTCAACCTCAACAACCAGCAATTGATCCTGAAGAGCCCTTCGGATAACGATACCACCAATAATCCCCGGCAGATATTTAAATGGCAGTCCCTCTACAATGCCGATTCCTATCGTTTTGAGTTGTGGAAGAATAGCTTCACGGGTGATTTTGTGTTGTTTCGCGATACGCCCAAGGATACCCTGGCCTATAATGTGCCGGGCGAAGGCCGTTTTGTGTGGCGCGTGCGTGGAGAAAATCCCAGCAGCAATACCATCTACAGCGATCGTGCTTTTTACCTGGATACCACCTTACCCAATACGCCCGTGCTTCAGCAACCCGATGACGGGGACTTTATCAATAGCGCACAGCTGGATTTTCAGTGGACCCGTGGTTCCCAGACTGGCTCATCCATCCGCGACACCTTTTTCCTGGCTACCGATCCCAATATGACCGATCTTCGTGAGAGGCGCCAGGTGAAAGGAAATACCTTAAGTCTGGATACTCTTTCCAATGGCGTGTACTACTGGCGGGTGCGTTCTTATGACAAGGCAGGCAACACCAGCAGCTACAGCAGTACCCGGCAGTTTACCCTGCAGCCATGAAAAAGAAGAACCAGATCGCTATACTGGCCCCCCTGGTACTCCTGATCTGGGGAATTATCGGTTACCGCATTTACAAAGCCGTAAAAGGCAACTCTGAGGTAAGCATAACCACCGTTTCCCATCTCCCGGTGACTATGGCCAGGGTTGAGACCACCGCCTATGAACTGCAATTGGATTACGATGATCCTTTTCTGAAGAACCGGAAAAGGTATGTTCCACCTTCCTCTCAGCAGGCCCAGGCATCTAAACCCGTGAGTAAGGTGAAGCCCAAAGTGGTGAAAACAGTTACTAAAATCCCGCTACAGTGGCCCCGTATTGTGTACCACGGCCTTATTTCGCACAAACAGGATAAAACCACTATTTACCTGGTAGAAGTGGACGGAGCTTCTCACCTGGTGCAACAAGGGGAAATGTTCCAGGAACTGGAATTGCTGAAGGCCTTCCCGGATTCCGTATGGCTGCGTTATAAGAAGGAGGAAAAGAAAACTTTTGTAAAAACGCCATGATCCGGGCCGGCTCATTAACATATGCCGTCTTTGTATCTACCGTTACTGCGGTGCTCTGCATGATGATGATCATGCTGGCTTCCATGAACCGCAATTTCTTTATCTACACCGATAGTTTTGACCGCGTTCGGGACAATGCCGAGTCCGGGATTATGCTGGGCCTGGCTATGCCGGTTTTGGGTAGTTATGAGAACTGGCATGAATTGTTTGAGCCGGGCAGTGACTCCGTACGCCTTAAAAAAAGGAAATGGGGGCTTTACGAGCTGATCTACAGTGAAGCGGTTATCGGGAAGGCTTCTTTTTCCCGTACGGCCATAAGCGGCTATACTTCCCCGGAGCTTTCCACTACTGCTCTGTGGCTGGCCGACCGTAACCGGCCCTTACAGCTGGCGGGCGAGGCCCTGCTCAAAGGCATCTTTTTCCTGCCTGAAAAAGGTGTGGATCGCGCTTATGTAGAGGGAACCAATTACAGCCGTGACCAACTGCTGTACGGAACCTCCAAACGGAGCGATAACCACCTGCCGGAACTGGAAAAGGATTTCCTGCAAGATTGGGAGAGCTATCTTAAAGGCAATGTGTTGCCTGGAGACAGCACCCGCAGCCTGGAAGATCTGCCGCAAAGCCTGGCGCACTCCTTTGGTAAAAGAACCGTGGTGTACCAGCAGCAGGCCCCTGTGCAGCTGGACGGCTACAACTTGAAAGGCAATATCATTATCCGTTCCAATACCGCTATTACCGTATCTGCGTCCACCCAACTGGAACAGGTGGTCCTCATAGCGCCCAAAGTAACCATTGGCCGGAATTTTAAGGGGAGCCTGCATGCCGTGGCATCCGATTCATTGCGGGTATTGGAAAATGCCAAACTGGAGTATCCCAGCTCTCTCATTATGAAGCTGGAAAAGCCCGATCGTGGGCCCCACCTCTTTATGGATAAAGACTCTGAAGTTTTTGGAGCTATCCTTAGCCTTTCCGATGAAAACCGAAGGACCAACGAGTTGGCGGTGGAAATAGTGGATGAAGCCCTGGTTAAAGGCATGGTATACGCCAACGGCAACCTGGAGCTGGGTGGCACCGTGCAAGGTACCCTGATTGCCCGTAATTTTATGTTGGCCACGCCTTCCGGTATTTATGAGAACCACCTCCTCAACGGTAAAATAGACCGTACCGAACTGGAAAAGGAATACCTGGGAATTCCGGTTAAACCCTGGGATAATAAAACCGAAATATGCACATGGCTACCCTGGTGAAAAAGATAAAGGCCACCACCCTGGTGGAAACCCTCGTGGCCATGACGGTGCTCTCCCTGGTTTCCGGTATGGCTATGATCATCTTTATACAGGTGTCCGCCCCCGCTTCTTCCGTGGTGTACCTCATGGAAGCCCAGCAGCGCAGTGCCGAGGTGATGGATACCCTCAGCGGGGGTTACCTGGAAGGTAAAAGAGGGCGTGTGCTGGAATGGGAAACCGATAAGCTGTATTATGAAGGGGAACTTTTGGAGTATGCGGAGGAGGTGGTGCAGGTAGAACTAAACGTTTTGGATAACCGTGGCCGGCAGGTGTACCAGCGCAGGCGCTTGTATTATGTGCATGAGGAAGAGTAGGAAAATAAAAGCCTTTACCCTCACCGAGGTGATGATCACCATGGCCGTATCCGCGGTGGTGGTGGCTTTGGCCTATATGACCTTTAATACCATCGGTAACTACTTTCGCCTGGTACAGGATCAGAACAACCGCTACAATGAGTGGCTCAGCGCCCGTCTCTTTCTCAGTCGCGATATCACCAAAGCCGATTCCCTGCATTTTGCGGAGAGTTCCCTGCTGGTGTACGGTAACGATACCCTTACCGCCTGGACGGCCGTGGGCGATACCCTGCTGCGCAACGATGGTGTATTGAAGAACTTTGGCTTGCAGGCCTTTGGCTGGCAGGCTTATACCGATCCTGAAACCGGGCTGGTAAACCTGGTGGTGTTGAGCCAGTACCGTGAGAATGATGACAGCCTGTACTTCCGCTTTTACAAAACCTATCCCATAGCCTTTCAAATCAATAAGTGATGCCCGTATCCCTGCACGATCTACAAAAGCAAACGCAAAAGAAGCCAGCCAATAAGGAAGGGAAAGGCTTTTCCATCCAAAAAGCTCTCTCCTACGAGATAGGCGGTAAAAAGCTCAGCGATAGCTTTAAGGAATCCTTTTACGGGGAAATGGCGCTGCTGCTGGAGGCAGGGATGAACATCAAATCCGCGCTGGACCTCATGGGTGAGCAGCAGAAAAAGGAAAAACACAAAAAGCTGCTGGCTGATATTGTATACCAGCTTACGCGCGGAGGCCGCTTTTCCGAAGTGCTGCGTGACCAGGGCCGCTTTTCCGCCTATGAGCATTTTTCCGTGAAGATAGGGGAGGAAACCGGTAACCTGGGGGAAGTGCTCAAGCGCCTGTCCACCTATTACGGCAATAAGATACAGCAGCGCAGGGCGCTTATCGGAGCGCTGACTTATCCCGGAATTATCATGATCACGGCTCTGCTGGCCGTTACCTTTATGTTGACCTATATGGTGCCCCTTTTTAAGGATATCTTCCTGCGCATGGGCGGGCAACTGCCGGCCTTAACCCAAATGATCATCAACCTCTCTGAAGGCTTCGGTACCCTCTTGCTGCTTGGTGGGCTATTGATAGGCGGGCTCTTGCTGGTGCATTTCCTTTACCGCCAGCGCGAAGGCTATAAGAAGATATTTTACGGTATTGTACTGCGCATACCCATTGCCGGTAGCATGCTGTTGAAAACCCATACCCTCAATATGGTGCAGAGCATGAGCCTGCTGGTGAGTTCGCGTGTACCCCTCACCGAAGCGTTGGAACTCTCCCACCGTATGGTACGCTTTTACCCCATTTCCAGCTCCATGGAAAAGATCCGGGCTATGATACTGCAGGGCTCCAGCCTCAACGAGGGCCTGGCCAAATTCAGCATCTATCCCGCGCGCCTGGTTACCCTCGTAAAGGTAGGTGAAGAGTCCAATCAGCTGGAGCTGATCTTTAAAAAGCTGGGTGTGCAGATGGAAGAAGAACTGCAGCACCGCGCCAAAATGCTGGGCAATGCCCTGGAGCCTCTCATCATCATTTTCCTTGGCTTTTTGGTGGCCCTGATACTGGTGGCCATGTACCTGCCCATGTTCCAGTTGAGTACTTCGTTTGGGTTCTAGGACGACTGTAAATAAATTGTTAAGATTCTAAGTAACGTTTGTAATGATAAAGGAATTTTTATTTTTGCCAAAATAACCTTGAATTACAACTTAATTAACTGAATAAAAATCTATTATAGTATAATATTCGCTTGATTTATAGTGAATAGTACTATAGGCCTCATCTAATAATTTTTTCAATGAAAATCAGAAACCTTTTCCTGTTTATGACTTGCTTGTGGGTTTTCGGCCTTTTTGGCCAGGAGCGAGTGGATATTTATGAAGACAATATTTCGTTTAGGCTACCTGAGGCACAAGCCTTTTCTTCCATAATCCAGAAAGATCAGGTAACCAATAAAGGTATGGTCCCAGTAAGTGTCCCTATCCATACCATAAAAGACAGAGACCTAACTTTAGAATTGAAGTTGAATTATGATGCTTCGGGTGTAAAGGTTAATGACCTATCCACATGGGTGGGTTTAAAGTGGAATTTAATTGCTGCCCCCGCGATAACGCGTGAGGTCAAAGGATTGCCGGATGACTTGTGGTTTTTTAAGCAAAGAACTTGCTTAACAGGTGGATTTTCACAACCCAATATACAATATGTAGGTTGGTTAAGGCATGACCAGGTTTTTTCCTATCAGAATGAAATAAGGGATTTCCCCAATAGCCAATTTACTGACTATGATTATTTTGAAGGTAATCTGAACTTGGAACAGGCCAAAGCGAGGGAAGCTATACATGATTACCAAACTAATGGGGCAGCCAGGGTTAGGGACACCGAACCGGACCGGTATAGTGTAAATTTAAATGGTACTCACATAGAGTTTGTGTTTGATGAAGATAAAACTCCAAGGATCATTGGTCTGGGTGATTATAAAATAAGTTATAATCAACCGGCACCTGACGGGAACTATGTCAGTTATAGCAGTAATTGCTTTAATTATCAGGATTTTTCCAAGCGTATTGAAAGTTTTACCATTACGGATCCTCAGGGGTATCAGTATATTTTTGATCAGAAGGAGACCACCCGTCTAGAGGACATTGTATCAGTAGTTTATTTTTCTTTTAATGGTTCTGGGAGCAATACTTTCGATACGGATACGGATTTGCAATTAAACCATACGGTGACCTGGCACATCAGCCAAATAATATCACCTAATGGTCATCTCATGGATTTTACATACGATGGAGTAGATCTAGAAACCACGGTTGATAAACCATTGCAAGCTGGCAAATGCCTGAGTGGTAATTGTAGCTCGGATGCTAACCGGATCAAGTATGATCTTTTTTATGATTCGGATCTGGATAACGAGATTACATATTATACCCATACACTTTACCTCACCCGAATTGAAACGGAAAATATCAAGGTAGATTTTTCAACCTATCATCCAGGAACCACAAATCATCATGAAAGGTTAGATATTTTGGACGCCCGTCTTCTCCGTACTATTAGTGTTGAAGAAAAGGTTAAAGAAAAAAGCCAAAATCAATTTTCCTATCAATTGAATTATAATTGGAATTATACCTCTCCTGTAAGTGGTATTCGTGATGAATATCGCCACCGCTATTTTCTGAGTGAAGTGGAAATAAAGAACTCGGACGGCAGTATGGAGGCATATAGTTTTGATTACAACCTGATACAACTTCCGCATCGCTACAATGCCCAACAGGATTTTTGGGGTTATTACAATAGTAATTACAGCAATAGCCTCATACCAACCTTATGGATATACCCCGATGAGACGGGAGCAAACCGCATTAGGGTGCATCGCATACCAAATTATGTAGGTACTGAATACCAGTTACCCGGTGCAAACCGTTCGGTAATAGGTGGTATTAATGAGGCGGGAGTGCTCATCAAGATTCATTATCCTACGGGTGGGTATAAGTTCTTTGATTACGAATGTAATGAATATTGGGATCCTGTTATACAGCAAAATATGAAAGGACCTGGGATCCGGGTAAAGGCTGTGCACTATCTGGATAATATGACCGGGGCAGATGTAACCACTTTCTTTGGATATAACCTTAATAACGGAAATTCGAGTGGTCTCTTAGTGATGGCACCAGTTTTTGGTATTGAAAGAGCCTATTCCTGGGATCAGGATAATAGTTATACTACTTATATCCCAGGTGTTGGCAATGATCACGAACCCAGCTTTGCAGTAAATGTATTTGCCTCTGCCCCTTATGGTATCAATAAAGATTTTGATGGGCCCTACGTAACTACGGATTTTGAAAAATGGGATTATTTTACGGAGCGTAGGTCCGTTCCTTACAATAATCTGAGCAACGCCAATGGTGAAATGCTAGCCTACAGCCAGGTTACCCGAAGCAGGACCGGCCTGGGAAAAGAGGTGTATGAATACTTTCCTATTCTCAAAGAATCGGATCGGCCTACCCCGGTAAATTTTACGATCCTCAACCGTTATCCTCCATCAAATAGTCCGGTTTATTCCAATTCTCCAAATGGTGGTATATGTGATGACTGGCGTATGTACTCCCAGGGTAATATGAGGCTTTCCGGGACGGAGATCTATCCTTTTCCTCCTATGAGTATGGACTGGGCCGATGGATTTGAGCATGGCTTGCTTCACAAAAAAACTATGTACAATGAAGATGGTGATCTCCTAGAAGAAGAGGTTTATAATTATATGAACCGGGAATTAAACCGGGTGAGCGTATATGGCTTGGTACTGGCAGATATGAAAATGCTGGATGGGGGAGGCTGTTGGAATACACCTTCCAAAACTTTTATGTCCTACGGCAAATATGAAATAGTTACCGGAGCAGGTGCAAAAATAAGTTCGGTCAGCAGTTCTACTTACCATTATGTAACTGAACCGGGTCCTCCCCTGTACAAAACCAGTAACCACCTTACTAAGACCACCACTTATTCTTATGTAGATGATCATAACTTGGTAAAGCAGATTACATCGATTAATTCTGATCAGAAAGAGCATTCAAAGATTTTTAAATATGTGGCTGAATTTGCAGGTAATCTAGCATCTAAATCCAACGATGATCAAGGCGATGTCACATCCATTGCTATGGATGACATGCTTCAGGCTAATATGATTGCTGCACCTGTGGAAGAGCTGGAAGTTGTGGATGGAAATGTGGTGGGAGGAAAATTATATACCTATAAAAGGGATAATTTCAATTACGTTTTGGATAAAACCTTTAATCTATCCATTAATTCGATACCTGTAGCGTATACTCCCTCCTTCTTTTCATCTATTGGAAGGATTCCTGATGGTGGGGATTACTACTACAAGTTCCATCAGGATGCCAATTACTATCCTGTGATGGAGTATGTTGCTTATGATAACGTGGGGAATCTGGCTGAGATACGGCAACCAGGTGGAAGCTCAACAAGCTATATATACGGTTATAATAATACTCTTCCTGTTGCCAGTGTGTTAAACGCATCTGCCAATGAATGCTATGCAACCAGCTTTGAAGGATTCGAGTGGTGGGATGGTTCTCCTCAAAACCCTTCAAGATACTTATCCAATAATTCTTTTACAGGTGATTATTACTTGAAAGTTCCTGCGAATGCCTTTGGTTTTAGTATTCCATTGAATGTGGAAGACGAAGACCAGGAATATATCCTGTCGGCTTACGTGAAAACCTCTGCAAATTTTGGGAATAATGCCAATCTTATCATTCAGGTTGTGGATGAAACTACGAGCACCCAGTTGGGCTGGTTGAACACCGTAATAGGATCCACAAATAATGAATGGGTCTATGTGGAGCGTAAGGTCGATCTTTCACAATATACCAATGATTGTAAGCTGAAGCTAGAAGTGTGGAATATTCATGGTACAGAAGATATGGCAGTAGATGAATTGCGCTTTGGTCCGGTTGACGCCCAATTAAGTACTTATACTTATGAGCCGCTGAAAGGTATTACCAGCCAGGTTAGTCCGGATCTTCGTAAAAAGACCTTTGAATACGATGAATTTGGCCGATTGAAACTGGTACGGGATCAAGACGGCAATATCCAAAGTGCTAACCAGTACCATTACAGACCTTAAAACCAGATAACCGAGCTATGAAAAAAATTATTGGCTTTTTCACTTTAACCTTGCTGTTGACACGGTTAAATGGGCAGACCAGCACTGAAAATTATGTGATTACTACTACTCCTGTAACGGAGATTAGTGATGCTCAACTCATACCTACAATGGGAAATACCCAAAAAAGAACTCAAGTTATATATTATGATGGTTTGGGACGCCCGTTGCAGGAAATTGCCCATCGTCAGGGACCTTCTTTTGAGGATATGATCCAGATTTACGAATATGATATGCATGGAAGGGAGGTAAAGAAGCATTTGCCTTACGGTGGTGCTTCACCAAGCTTGAATTTCAGGACCAATGCGTTTACCGAACAAAAAGACTTTTATCAAAAAAAAGCCCGGGTGTCACATACTCAATATCCCTTTAGTGAGGCTCAATTTGAAGAGTCACCTTTTGATCGTGTTCTGGAACAGGGTTCTGCGGGGGTTGACTGGCAAGTGGGAGGAGAAACGATTGAAATAAGCTATGAAGTAAATGGACCTTCCGAGGTAAGATTATGGGTAATGAATTCAGGCCAGTGGGTTAGTAATTCTTTCTATGCCTCCGGGGAGCTATATCGTCATATCACCCGGGATGAGCACGGAATGAAAACCGTGGTTTATAATGATAAGGAGAGTAGAACAGTTTTACGAAAGCAGCAGTTCGGTTCTAACCCGGAACGATTTACAGAAACATACTATGTATATGATGACTTAGGGTTGCTTAGGTGTGTAATACCTCCCCAGGCCTATGCGGATATGATTTCTTATAATGTAAATATCGAGGTGCCAGACAGAGTGTACCTTTACAATTATGATGAAAGAAAAAGAGTGGTGGAAAAGAAGATCCCCCACAAAGGTTGGGAGTACATTGTGTATGATGACCTGGACCGACCCGTGGCAACGCAGGACGCTGTACAGCGTGCAAGCTGGCAATGGACGTTTACCAAGTATGATGTGCTGGGACGCATAATAATGACAGGTCTCAAGGTCAGAAGTGGTGAAAGCCGGGCTACGCTGCAGCAAAATATATACAGCTGGATAGCCGTTGGTGTTAAACGTTACGAGGAAAGAACCAACTCTACCGCTTATTTTGGCTACACCAGCCTGGCCTGGCCTACTAATATGGATGAGGTTTTGACGGTTAACTATTACGATGATTACGATTTTAACAATGATGGCAGCCCGGACGTCAACTTTGCCAGTCCGCCCACCGGTTTTACGGTAAGTAGCCCCACCGCCCGTACCCGCTCACTACCTACTGGGAACCTAGTGCAAGTGTTAGATGGCACAGGCAACACCTTCCTACAGTCCGTAAACTGGTACGATGAAAAAGGGCGTGTTATCCAAAGCCGTACTCAGAATCACCTGGGCGGAGTAGACCGCACCTTCAACGAATATAACTTCATCGGAGAACTACTTCGCACCCGTACTGAACACGGTTTCGGGGGCCAGGGCCACTACTTTGAAAAACGCTTTACCTATGATCATGCCGGGCGCCTGCTGAAGACCTACCAGAGTATTGACGGGCAGGACGAGATCATTCTTTCTAGCCAGAGCTACAACGCCCTGGGGCAGCTTACCGAAAAAGACCTGCACGGGGTGCCGTATTCGGGTACTACTATCCCTCCCGGCTGGAACCAGACATATCTGCAATCCGTGGATTACGCCTACAACATCCGGGGCTGGCTCACCCATATTAACAATGCCGACCTTAAAGACGATGCCTACAATGACGCTAGTGCCAGCACAGGAGGCTTTATCAGCGGCTATGACTTTTACGGCCTCAGTTACAAAGTGGTGGAAATATACGATAACGAAACCCCCAGCCACCTGGAGCTATGGGTGCAGGATGAATCTGAAATGTTGGTGCAGGGCAATCTCACCACCGCCCATTACGATAATGAAGAAGCCGCCCGTATGTTTCTGCGGGAGTACAGTGCCGAAGATGCTGTGTATACCACCTTGAATTCCATAGCAAACGTAGTCTTCACCAACAGCTACCAGCAGGCTCGTACGGTAAACTCCAATACCGAGATCTCTGCCCTGGAGGAATGGCTCTACCCCGAAGTAGCGGACGATCTGCAAGCTCAGGAGGTGTTTGATGAAACCGCTATAGGCGCGGTACAGCAAAGTGTATTCAACTACGTAGCCGGTAAAGCCGGACATATTATGGAGGCCGATTCCGTAGCCTTTGCCGACCAGAAGTTGTACCTTACCTACCTGGAAAAGAACGGCTACCAGCTCTTTATGAAAGTGAAAGGCGAAAACCAGGAAGAAGCAGAGATCTTTATTATGGATCATACACCCTCCAACCAGGAAGAATACAACCACCTGCTGGCCCTTACGGATAACGGGGAAGGTGGCTACAATCCCCTCCTGGTAAACTTCGGTACCGTTACCCTTACCGAAAACATGGGCACCGTGGAGGCCATGCTGGCCTGCCAGGACTATGTGACCGCTGAGCTGGTCAATAACAATATTACCAACGTAGCCACCAAAGACGCCCTGGACCGTTTTGCGGCCGCCTACGCAGCTGATGATTACGGCAACGTATATTTCAATAACGATGAGAACGACCTTTGGGGCATGGAGCTGAAATACAACAGTAAAAGCAGTCAGCTGGGAAATAATGAACCCTTGCAGAGTACCCAACTATACAACGGCAACATAGCCGAAATGCACTGGAAAAGCGGTAGTGACAATATACGCAGGGCCTACGGTTACCAGTACGATGGCCTCAACCGTCTGACAGCAGCCACTTTTAAAGCCTTTAACTATAGCAATGAGTTGTGGGATAAGGAAGTGAACCGCTACAGCGTAAACGGCATCAGTTACGACCTTAACGGTAATATCGGTACCCTCAATCGCAGAGGGCTTACCGGTACCATCAGCACTCCTGCTTTCGGGGTGATGGATGATATAATCTATGCCTACAGCGGTGATCAATTGATCAACGTTACGGATGAAGAGATAGGCAGCCACCCCCTGGACTTTGCAGACGGCAACCTGCACTATACCACCGGCCTGGATGATTATACCTATGATAACAATGGTAACCTCACCAAAGACAGAAATAAAGGTATTACCGGTATCACCTACAACCACCTGAACCTGCCGCAGGAAGTAAGTAAGGGTGCTACCCATAAGGTGGAGTATTTATACGATGCCACCGGGGCCAAATTGCAAAAGACGGTAACCGATGGCAGTACCGTAACCGTAACCGATTATGCTTCCATTGGGAATTATACCAACGGCACTCTGGATTTTATTTTTACCGGTGAAGGCCGTGCGGTGGATGATAACGGTAGCTGGCGTTACGAATACTACTATAAAGACCATTTAGGCAATACCCGTCTCGGTTTTTCGGATTACGATGGTAATGAAGAAGTAGACGAGACCGAAATTACCCAGCAGAACAATTACTATCCTTTTGGCCTGGAACATAAAGGAACTGATTACGGCATAGCCACGCAGACCACGCATAAGTACCTTTTTCAGAAGCAGGAACTACAGGATGAGCTAGGGTTAGGGTGGTACTCATTCAGATGGCGAAACTCTATGCCGGAACTGGGACGTTTTTTCAATGTGGATCCTTTGGCTGATAAGTATGTATACAACAGCGTTTATGCTTTTAGTGAGAATAGGGTGACCGATGGTATAGAGCTAGAAGGCTTGGAACATCTAAGTATAAAACGGGTAGCACAAACTAATGGAGGTTTTCAAACCACGATAACCCCGCAATCCAACCAGGAATTAGGGGATTGGCATAATAGTCCTCTACAAATTCAATATCAGAACTATGATGCAAACAATAACCTTGTCAGTAAAAGAACAGAAGGTGAATTTTTGTACCCATACGAGAGACAGATGGTTCAGGAAAAATATAGGTTACACCCCCATAGGAATGGTTTTGTAGATCGTAATAATCCAGGCCGAATAGGCTCTATTCAATTCACAACTGCCAATCAAAGCTCTACTACTTCATCATCGACTTCTAGTACGATTACCCCGGTAATAAATTTTGTTCCAGGTAGGGCAACTCTTGCTCCAAGTACTTCACCTAATATCTTTAGCAATTTAGTAGGACTTGCACCTAATTCCATTACATCAAGCACCAGTGGAAATATTACCACTACAATAAGCAGTTCCAGTACCATCGGTATTTCAATTCGGTCTACTTTGAAGCTGGAGTTTAACAGTACATTATTCTCCAATCGGTTTAGTACCCTTAGCTCAGGGTTAATTTCTGCTGGCTTTCCATCTAGGAATGTAATAAATAATGGGGTGGTTGATAGGTTAACTCCCGCTTCAATGGGAGGAAGTGTAAATCAAGTTAATTTTAATATTAACACTACAACTCAGACTACTATGAGTTCTACACGACAGATTTTGCAGAATGTAAGGCTAATAGGAAATGGAACTCCTGATACCAATTAAAATCTATAGTTTATGAGACGTATTCTTTTTGCAATTTTTTTCTTGACTACTATGTTTTCCTGTGATAATAAACAGAATAATAAGACTAGTCCGGCTAGTACGAATGACAAGACACGGGTCCAAGAAAGTAAATGTGATAAGTGTGATAAAGAAATAGTTAGAAAAGTAGCTGAAATGCAAGCAGAGTTAGTATCATTCTCTGATCTAGAAAAGTTCTTGTGTGCATTCGATCGGGGTTGTAAATGGTCAAAAAAATACCCTTCTCCTGAACAGGAAATAGTTATAGTAGGTGGTGATAGTGTTCTTGTTCAGCATGGGGCATCTACTTATGCAGAAATAGCCAGAGATGTCTTAGTTGCAGGTTTTTATTACCATTTTAGCAACTATATGAAGATCCTTGAATCTAGCAAGGATATCGACAAGGGTTATTTGTTGCGGTTAATGGTATATGAAGAGAGCGCAGACCTTCCATTTCCTCAAATATTAGATAGTCTGCAACATTATCAATCGGATCACCCCATAAAAGATAGTCTCATAGGGGTATTTGAAGAAAACGTTCAAAGATTTGGTTATTGATTTACAAAGAACAACTAACTTACCAACCCGGCCTTATAGCTGGGTTTTTGGTTAGGCCCGGTAGTGTCTCAAATTAGGAGATAAGTAATAAAGCCTCATCTGACAAATTGATAACCAAATAAAAAACCTAGAGTTTAATAAAGCGATCGCGGGTATACTTAGATGTCCGTTCTCTTTTTATTCGCTTAGGATCGTTTAAAATGTATCAATCGCTTCCAGGTGTATCAAAATAGGATATGAAAAAGTAGCTTTGAGGTAGTTCTTTGAAAATAAATCTTTTATACCCGAATTAGTAACTATGCCAACAGTACTCTGGATTTCATCTTTGCGAGTGAAGGCCGTGCCGTAGATGATAACGGAACCTGGCGTTACGAATACTACTATAAAGACCATTTAGGCAATACCCGCTTAGGTTTTTCCGATTACGATGGTGATGAAGAAGTAGACGAGACCGAGATTACCCAGCAACAGAATTACTACCCGTTTGGCCTCGAACATAAGGGGACCAATTATGGGGTGGCCACCCAGACTACGCATAAATATCTGTATAATGGCAAGGAACTGCAGGATGAGCTATCTTTAATTTTATATAGTATGGATCTCAGGCAATTAGACCCATCAATTGCACGTTGGACAAGTGTAGACCCAGTTGTACATTTTTCCTTATCACAATACAATGCCTTTGATAATAACCCGGCTTTTTATGCAGATCCTAACGGGGGAAATAGTTTGTCGAGGCATTCAGGTAATACTATTATGCTGGAAAACCAGGCTAGAAATGAAGCTAAACTCAATCAGATGCAATCAGCTGGATCAAATCCAGCTAATGCCCTTTTGGTTAATCATGCCAATTCTGGTTTAGGAGTTATGCAATTAGCAATGCTCGCTAATCACGCAGGTGATATTTTTTATAAGAATGGTATAGAAGAGATCAATTTTAAGATTTATACCCCAGAGAAGTTTGATGCTGATGAAATGGATTTTAATGATGCTATGCTTAATATAGTTTCTCATGGTGAAAATGTGCAACCTGGAAATAGTAGAATAAGTCCTTCATATGGTACTATAGATACAGATCCATCTAATACCTACTTAAATGTAACATCCTATAAATTTTCAAGTGTGAGAGATGAAAGCTCAAGATTATATAAGTTGGGTTATACTTTAGCCCATGAGATTTTGCATCAGTACATAAGAAAAGCAGACCTTACTTATTGGAGCACCGGTATAGGTTATCAATCCACATGGACGCATGATAATAGTCAACAAAATCTTAACATGGAGGGTTTTTATGCTCAAGTTCCTGGCCATGCAGCAAACTATTTAAGACCTGCTGAGAGAATTTTAGGTTACCAAAGAAACATGGTGAGAGCCTTTTTAAAAGGTTGGCAGCCTGATAAAATTAGTGCTTACCGGGAATTATATAATTTAAATCGATGAATAAAGTACTTTTTATTTACTGTGTAATTATTTTAATCGGATGTAATTCGATTGCTGATAAACCGAAAGTTAACCAGTTTAGAAGCAATCTATATTCGGGTGAAATTTTTCTTCCAGGTTCTTTGGAATGGGAGAAATATGCAGCAAAAGTAAATGCGGGAGATATTGGTTCTTTTGAAATAGCTATAGTGAAACTGTTTAATAAAAGTGAGAAAGATCTCTACATTTTTCTTTCACCTCAGGTTGATCTCTATTCTCCTGAGTTCATGTATTGTTATGAGGAAAAGAATACTTGGCAGGATATCATAGATGGGTTTGGTGGGCATTTTGAACGAATTGATGCCGGGCAGCAATTTTTTTATGGAATATTACTGCCTGCCGATTCCAAAAGATGCAAGAAGATGGTTTTTGTAAACAGGTTATGGGAAAGAGATACTTTAAATGAAGCTTTCCTTCTCACCGATACGGTAACCATCAGGTATTAGGTTTATTAGGTTACCAGAGGCAAAGTATCTGTATATATAAGCCGTGATATTGGTGAAGGCCGTGCGGTGGATGATAACGGCAACTGGCGTTATGAATACTACTATAAAGACCATTTAGGCAATACCCGCTTAGGCTTTTCCGATTACGATGGTAATGAAGAAGTAGACGAGACCGAAATTACCCAGCAGAACAATTACTATCCTTTTGGCCTCGAACATAAAGGCACCGATTATGGCGTAGCTACGCAGACTACGCATAAGTATCTTTATAATAGTAAGGAATTACAAGATGAACTAGCTCTAAACTGGCTGGACTATGGAGCACGGAATTATGATGCGTCAGTGGGGAGGTGGTTCAATGTGGACCCGTTAGCTGAAGAGTTCCTAGACCAGTCACCATACTCAGCCTTCAATAATAACCCGATATTATTTATAGATCCTGATGGTAGAGCGGCTATCTTATTTGATGGTCCTGGTGATAAGTTTGCAACAAAAGTTGAAGCGGCTAATGACTTTGGTGAATATTACAATGGGACATCAATTGTAATGAGTAGCGAATTTGGTTCTGCTATCTATCAAAATAGTGATGGGACTTATTCTTATACTATTGCATATATTGGTTCTCAGGATCAAACCTATGTCAATGAAAATATACCATCTGGAACAACTAGAGAAGGAGCTATTCATTCACACGGAAGTGAAGATCCTGGATATGATAATAATAATTTCTCTCCTGGGGATGGGGATAAAAGTGCTGCGGAATCGATAGGACAGAATGAATATGTTGTAACACCTTCAGGAGAGTTGAAGGAATATGATGTTACTACTAAAACATCTTCAATTCCTACAGGGGCATCTAATAATATTCCCAGTGACCCTAACTCGCCAAGTAGAGTTAATACTGTAAACGCAGTAGATACAAAACCAACATATATAGACCCTGCCACAAATACTATCCATAACCCTTAGAATGAATAGCATGAGAAATAGCATATTTCTAGTATTAGTTTTTGTTGTGTTGATGTTAACCAATGCTTGTAACGGTATTAAAATAAATAAAAAGGAGTTAAACGATAATAATGTGTCAACAATAAATTATGTCCCAGACAAAGCGACAGCGATTAAAATTGCAGAAGCGGTATGGCTACCCATATATGGAGAAAAAATATATAGTCAAAAACCTTATATGGTATCATTAAAAGATGATAGCATTTGGATTGTTACAGGCACTCTCGCAGAAAATAAGAGAGGTGGGGTTGCTTATATTGAAATACAAAAGAAAGATTGTAAAATACTTAAAGTTACACACGGTAAGTGATTGTAAGAAAAGCCACTCGATGAGTGACTTTTCTTATAAGACATCTTGCGGCTTAGTCTGTTTTATGAAAGCGTCTAGGAGGGTAGTGTCTCAAATTAGGAAATAAGTAATAAAGCCTCATCTAACAAATTGATAACCAAATAAAAAGTCTAGAGTTTAATAAAGCGATCGCGGGTATACTTAGATGTCCGTTCTCTTTTTATTCGCTTAGGGTTGCTTAAAATGCATCAATCGCTTCCAGGTGTATCAAATTAGGATATGAAAGATAGCTGCGAAGTAGTTCTTTGAAAGTAAACCCTTTATACCAGCATTGACAATTATACCAACGGCACTCTGGATTTCATTTTCACCGGTGAATGCCGTGCGGTGGATGATAACGGTAGCTGGAGGTATGAATACTACTATAAAGACCATTTAGGCAATACCCGCTTAGGCTTTTCCGATTACGATGGTGATGAAGAAGTAGACGAAACCGAGATTACCCAGCAGAACAATTACTATCCTTTCGGCCTGGAGTATAAAGGACAAACTATGAGGTAGCCTCATAGACTACTTGTAAAATACCCTGAATAAAAAAAGCCCCGTTCACAGAACGGGGCTTGGAATGTCATAAAGGATTTTGAATAAGCAATCTATATTTTTACCGCCAGACGGAGCGTGATATAAGGTAGCCATTGGTACCCGGAAAGGTTTTCCTCCAGCTGCTCTTTTTCTTCGGTGGCAGTGGGCTCAAACATTTTGGTAGCGCTAAGGTCTACCTTGGGAGATCCTGCGTAATAGGTTCCAACCTCAATACCAAAGCCTACCCGGTTTTTAGGTACGGCACGTCCAAAGCCCAAACCCATATAAGGAGCAAAACCTGATTGGTCCAGGTCTACGGTAATGTCTCCCACTTCTTCCTGGCTCAGTACAATATCCTCGTATTCCAGTTCACCTTCGTAATTCACCTTTACGTTTAGCTTGGCATTAAAGAATATAGCCGCACCTGCTACCAGCTTAAAACTGCTTTTGGTAAAAGGCAGGTATTCCAGGGCCAGGTCCATATTCATGATGTCCGTGTTGGCGGTGATCAATACGGGTTTATTTTCGAGGGTAATGGTCCTTTGGTAATCACTGAGTGAAAAATAATTAAAACGCACTCTTCCATTCAGGTGGGGCTGAAAATTATAGGCATATTCCAGTCCTATTCCGGTGGTAGACAGGTTCAGGGCAATAGCGCTTTTATTAGCGTACGAGGCATCGCTCATAGAAGCAGCCGGTTTAATATCATCCGTATTTTCCTGGGCAAAACTCACGCAGGAAACCAGAAGGGTAAGGCTAAGTGTAATGATTCGGGTTGTTTTCATTGTAGGCTCTTTATATTAAAGTATGTTGGTAGTGTTAATCCCGCATTGCATAACTCATCAGGTTGCGGGTGTAAAGATAAGCTAAACAACGTACTTATGGTCTTACAAAATAGTGAGTTGGTATGGTTTCGAAGTAGGTGGTATAATCTACAGGATAACCACCATCCATAGAGAAGGAAGGAGAACGGGTTTGAAAATGAGCGAAAGCAGATAGTGCTTCCGGTTCAGGATAAGGTCTTAACTCTCCTTCGTTTAATAAGCGATTGTGTACCTTCGGGTACAAATTCTGTTCATGAAAAAAAGTATGTATTCCCTTGTTTTGATGCTCGTACTGGCCGCGTGCAATAACCCTGCTGCCCATGAAGTTGCCACTGAAGCAGATACTTCTGGCACCAGCTCGTCCGGTACTTCACTTTCCTTTGATCCGGAAAACGGAAGCCTGGAACTTCCGGAAGGTTTTAAGGCGGTGGTGGTAGCCGATAAATTGGGCCGTGTGCGCCATATAGACGTGGATGAAAAAGGGCGGGTATATGCCCGTTTAGGTTCGGATGTGGGTGGCAAAGGACTGGTAGTGTTGGTAGATGATAATGGTGACGGGGAAGCCGATCAAAAGGAATATTTTGGTAGCGGCAGCGGTACCGGTATAAGGGTATACCAGGGTTATTTATACTACGCTACCGATGACCAGGTATTCCGGCAGCTATTTCAAAATGGTGAGGCGATACCTTCTGCGGAACCGGAATTAATAGTAAGCCTTCCCAAGCAATACCAGCACGAAGCAAAATCCATTGCGCTGGATGGAAAAGGTAATTTATACGTGAACATTGGGGCGCCATCCAACAGTTGCCAGGACCCGGATCGTCAACCGGGCGTGCCGGGCCAGGACCCCTGTCCGTTGTTGGAAAGGAGTGGGGGAATATGGCGCTTCAGCGCCACACAGGCCAATCAGAAACTTGAAGACGGTACGCGCTACGCTACCGGTATCCGTAATGCGGTAGGCATTACCTGGAATACCGCCAACAGTACTTTGTACGCCATGCAGCACGGCCGGGACCAGTTGCATTCCCATTGGCCTGATCTTTATACGGAGCAGGAAAGTGCAGAATTTCCCGCTGAGGAAATGTTCGAGGTGCAGGAAGGTGATGATTTTGGCTGGCCTTATTGCTACTATGACCATAAGCGCAAGCTTAAATTACTGAACCCGGAATACGGGGGAGACAAGGAAAAGACCGGTCGTTGTGCAGAAAAGGAAGATCCCATTATGGCCTTTCCAGGACACTGGGCCCCCAATGCCATCACCTTTTATAATGCAGAAGCTTTCCCGGATGAATATCGTGGAGGTGCTTTTGTGGCTTTTCATGGAAGCTGGAACCGCGCTCCTTTGCCTCAGCAAGGTTATAAAGTGGTTTTTGTGCCGTTTGCCAATGGAAAACCCAGCGGTGCCTACGAGGAGTTTGCTACCGGCTTTCCCAACGATGGTGGTCCGGTTGAAAGCCCGGGTGATGCGGAATACCGACCTTGCGGACTGGCCGTTGGGCCGGATGGCTCCTTGTATATTTCCGATTCCGTGCGCGGCCGTGTCTGGCGCGTGGTATATACCGGTGATAAGTAGGTATTTGGCTTCTATCTTCGCTATGACTTGATTAACTTCGCAGGCTCACAAAGCAAAGTAATGGAGTACAACTTTAGGGCTATCGAAGAAAAGTGGCAGAAATACTGGTCCGGAAACCAGGTTTTTAAAGCCAGCAATCATTCCGGAAAACCAAAATATTACGTGCTGGACATGTTCCCGTACCCATCGGGAGCCGGCTTGCACGTAGGTCACCCGCTGGGCTATATCGCCTCGGATATTGTATCGCGCTACAAACGTCATAAAGGCTTTAATGTGCTTCACCCCATGGGTTATGATTCCTTTGGTTTGCCTGCGGAGCAATACGCTATACAAACCGGGCAGCACCCGGCCCTTACTACTGAGCAAAACATTTCCCGCTACCGGGAGCAGATGGATAAGATCGGGTTCTCGTACGACTGGTCGCGTGAGGTGCGTACCTCCAACCCTGATTTTTACCGCTGGACACAGTGGATCTTTCTGCAACTGTTCAATAGCTGGTATGATAAGGAAACCGACAAGGCCTTGCCCATCGCTGAGCTGATTACCCGTTTCGATAACCACGGTACGGAAGGCACCTTTGCAGTATGTGGATTGGAACTCGCTTTTACACCCGAAGAATGGGCAGGATATGATGATGCCCGGAGAGAGGATATACTTCAAAATTACCGTTTGGCGTACCGTGCGGAATCCACCGTTAACTGGTGCCCCGAACTGGGAACGGTATTGGCTAATGATGAGGTAAAGGATGGTCGTAGCGAACGCGGAGGCTATCCGGTGGTACAGAAAAAGATGATGCAGTGGAGCATGCGCATCACCGCTTATGCCCAAAGGTTGCTGGATGGTCTGGATACCATTGACTGGCCGGAACCTTTAAAGGAAAGCCAGCGCAATTGGATCGGCCGTTCTGAAGGGGCCAGTATCCATTTTGACATTAAAGACTCTGAAGAAAAAATAGAGGTATTCACTACTCGCCCTGATACCGTTTTTGGGGTGAGCTTTATGGTACTGGCCCCGGAGCATGAATTGGTAGACCAGATCACTGCGGAGGCTTACCGCGAGTCTGTACAGGCATATAAAGAGCAGGCCGGCCGTAAGACCGAGCGTGACCGTATGGCGGATGTGAAGACCGTTAGTGGTCAGTTTACCGGGGCTTATGCTGTACATCCCTTCACGGGCCAGGAGATACCCATCTGGATAGGGGATTACGTGCTGGCTTCTTATGGTACCGGGGCAGTAATGTCCGTACCTGCTCATGACAGCCGCGACTGGGCCTTTGCCAAACATTTTGACCTTCCCATTCCTGAGGTGGTTTCCGGGGGTAATGTAGCGGTGGAATCCTACGATGCCAAAGAAGGAAAGTTGGTGAATTCCGGCTTTTTGAACGGTTTGGATGTAAAGGAGGCTATTTCCAGGGCCATTGAAGAAATTGAGAAAAAAGGTATAGGAAAAGGCAAGATTAATTTCCGCTTGCGCGATGCGGTATTCGGTCGTCAGCGATACTGGGGTGAACCTATCCCCGTGTATTATGAAAATGGTGTGGCGCAAACCGTGAAAGAGGAACACCTGCCTTTGCAATTACCAGCGGTGGATGCCTACCTGCCCACTGATGATGGAGAACCTCCGCTGGCCAGGGCCGCTACCTGGTCTTACCATCCTGAAAAAGGGGTGGTGACGGCTTCCGAAGGCTATCCGTTGGAAACCACTACCATGCCCGGTTGGGCTGGCAGCAGCTGGTATTACCTGCGTTATATGGATCCGGCCAATGAGGATCGAATGGTGAGCGAAAAGGCGGAGGAGTACTGGCAGAATGTAGACCTTTATATAGGTGGTAGCGAACATGCCACAGGTCACCTCTTGTATTCCCGCTTCTGGCATAAGTTCATGTTTGACCGTGGCTGGGTAAGTACCCGTGAACCCTTCCAAAAGCTGATCAACCAGGGGATGATCCTGGGGACTTCAGCGTTTGCACACCGCCTTAAAAATAAGAATGAGTTTGTAACGGCTTCAATAGCCCGCCAGGTGCCTACCGATCCGATCCACGTGGATGTGAATATGGTGAATGCCTCCGATGAATTGGATATAGAACAGTTTCGCCAGTGGCGTGATGATGTGGGTAATGCAGAGTTTGCCCTGGAAGGCGGTAAGTTCGTGGTTACGCGTGAGGTGGAAAAAATGTCCAAGTCCAAGTACAACGTGGTGAATCCTGATAATATCTGTGAAGAATACGGAGCGGATACCCTGCGTATGTACGAGATGTTCCTGGGGCCGCTGGAGCAGTCCAAACCCTGGAATACGGCCGGTATTAGTGGGGTATACAACTTCCTTAAAAAACTTTGGCGCCTGTACCATAAGGATGGAGACTTTATAGTAAGTGAGGATGAACCCTCCAAAGAGGAATTGAAATCCTTGCACACGCTTATTAAAAAGGTGAATGATGATATTGAACAGTTCAGTTTCAATACATCGGTTAGCGCCTTTATGATCTGCGTAAACGAGCTGGGTGGCTTAAAGTGTAACAAGCGCACAATACTGGAGCCCCTGGCTATTTTACTTTCGCCTTTTGCTCCGCACATCGCGGAAGAGTTGTGGTCAAAACTACAACCTTCGGCCGGTAGTATTTCTGAAGTTCCTTTTCCGCAAGCCGAGGAACAATACCTGGTGGAAGACACTTTTGAATACCCGGTGGCTTTCAATGGGAAAATGCGTTTCAAAGAGGAGCTTTCACTGGCCATGAGCAAGGATGAAATAGAGAAACATATTATATCTCTGGAGAAAACCCAGGGTTACCTGGAAGGCAAAAGCATCCGTAAGGTGATTGTGGTGCCGGGTAAGATCGTTAATATAGTTGTATAGTTTTTCCTACAGATGTTTCTAGGCTTCATCGATTAACGGTCTGAAAATGTCGTTTTTAAGGTGAGAAATTCTTCTTTCCATGATTTTGGTAGGTAAAAGACTACAAAAAAATTTGCATATGTAAATAATATCTCACATCTTTGCTGTAGTATTAGTATTACAGTAAGTGGCATTAGACGTTGTACATAAGAAAGAGAGACTCATTGAATCCGTAGGCCGGGACTCTACCCGGCTATCCTGGTCCCTTTTCCTGGAAAATTTAGGTATAGTCTTTAAATCATCGGGCTTACTGGTTTGGTTTTTTATTTTTCTACTGGCCCTTCTTGAGGTCAAACAATACTACAATATTGACGTAATTCCCGGGTACAACAGTTCCATTGATGACACTTATGGAGCTGTAAAAGGTACCATTTCCGAGTTTTTTAAGTAGACTTGCGAACCCTTTGGCATCCAATTTGTAATTTTTAAAAACAAAGGATTTGCAGTATGAGAAAATGGTTCGCACTGGTGTGTCTTGTTGTTATCCCTGCCGGGATGTCCTTTTCGCAGGATGTGATACCTGGTAAAAAGACCCTTCGTAATGTAAATAACAATGCCTTCGCGGTAGGTGAATACCTGAAGTACCGTATTCACTATGGAATTATCAATGCCGGTATTGCTGAGCTAACCGTAGCCAAGAAAACCACCCGTAAAAATCGTCCGGTTTTCCACATGGTAGGTGTGGGTAAAACTACAGGAATGGCAGAGTGGTTCTTCAAGACCCGGGATCGTTATGAGACCTACATAGATACAGAAGCCATGATCCCCTGGGAATTCATCCGCGATGTGGATGAAGGTGGTTACAAGATCAATCGCCATATCATTTTCGATCATTATGAGAACAAAGCGGTGGACCTTAAGGCTAATAATCAATCGTTCAACATTGACAACAATGCCCAGGATCTCCTGAGTACGTTCTATTACGCGCGTTGTATCAATGCCGATACATTGAAAGTTGGCCAGGAGGTACCGGTGGATATGTTCCTGGACCATGAAATGTATCCGTTTCGCTTTAAATACCTGGGTAAGGAAACGGTAAAATCCGACTTCGGTCGTATACGTTGTATGAAATTCCAGCCACTGGTGCAGTCCGGACGTGTGTTTAAGGAAAAGGAAGGTATGACCCTTTGGGTAACCGATGATCAAAACAAAGTGCCTATCCGTCTGGAGTCAGAATTGGCGGTAGGAAGTATCAAGATAGACCTGATGGAGTACAAGAATCTGCGTCATTCCATAAACTTCAGGTAATAAGATTTGGTAACTTTGGCTTTTTAATACAAGCCCGAGTTAATGGAAATTACCCCCGAACTGAATGACCGCATTCAGAAACTAGCTGATAAATACCATGCCAGTGGCCAGGAACTCATTGCCTACCTGGATGGTCTTCTTTACGCGGAATACAATACTTACTGGGACTATGTTCACCTCGATACGCTGCTGAGTCTCCAAACCCCCCGGACCAGCATTCCCGATGAGGAAATATTCATTATGTACCATCAGATCACGGAGCTTTATTTTAAGCTGACCTTGCACGAGATGCGTCAGATGGCAGAAATGGAAAGCGTGGACCTGCAAACCCTGAAAACGAAGCTGGGACGGATGAACCGTTATTTCAGTGCCCTCACGCATTCATTTGGGGTTATGGAAAAAGGAATGGATCGCGAGCAGTTCCTGAAGTTCAGGATGTCATTGATACCGGCCAGTGGCTTCCAGTCGGCACAGTACCGTATGGTGGAGATCGGGGCTACTGATTTCATTAACCTGGTTGATAAGGAGGTAAGAGAAGGTATACGTAGCGATGTGCATTCCATTGAGGAGATGTACGAGAATATTTACTGGAAGAAAGGGGCTACACTTGAAAAAACCGGTGAAAAAACCCTTACCCTGAAGCAGTTTGAAAAGAAGTATTCGGAGGAATTGATCCGTATGGCCTACCGCTTCCGCAACGTTAATATTTGGCAATTGTACACCAGGCTTCCCGCAGCCGATCAGAAAGACCAGGAGCTTATTGATGCTTATCGAGCCCTGGATCTGAACGTAAATGTAAACTGGCCCTTGCAGCACTACCGTACTTCAGTGGTATACCTGGCCAGAAGGCCCAACGATATTGCCGCTACCGGAGGAACGAATTGGCAGAAATACCTGCCACCGCGTTTCCAGAAACGCATTTTTTACCCTGAATTATGGTCGGACAAAGAGATAGAAGAGTGGGGTAAAGGTTGGGTAAAATCCGTACTGGAAGAGGTTGGACCCGGGAAATAAGGGATTTTCATCCAAAAAACTGTTAAAATTTGGCTCTTTTGCTGGATTTTTTTAGTACAATTCGCTTGAAATCATATATTTGATCCGCTTTTAAACATTTGATAAAAAGGAGGATACTAAATGAAGAAAAGATTCAAGCTGATTTCAGTTCTAAGCGCTGTTTTTTTTACTCTTTTAATCGCCAACCACCTTTACCAATCCCAACAACATAAATTACTTCCCACTCAAACTGAAGGGGGTATTATTAAGGCGGAACATGTTCCCGCTCAAAAGCTCTTTGGTATTCCCGTTGATTCCTTTGAGGTGGAAACTAAAGTGGTGCAGCGCGGTGAGAGCTTTGGTAATATATTAATGGCTTATGGAATTGATTATCCCATCATCAATAAGATAGCTACAGAGTTCAAGGATATTTTTGACGTTCGCAAGCTTCGTATGGGTAAACCTTATTCGGTTTTCTGTGAAGGCAATGATAGCTTACGCGTGGCCCGTTACCTGGTGTATGAGTCCAGTGCGGTGGATTACTATGTTTTTGATCTTAAGGATTCAGTTCAGGTATACCAGGGAAAGAAAGAAGTAACGGTTAAGCAACGTGAAGTAAGCGGAATCATACAGTCTTCATTGTATGAAGCATTGATCGATCGCGGTGCTTCTGCGGGCCTGATCATGCGCCTTTCCGATATTTATGCCTGGTCCATTGACTTTTTTCACCTGCGCAAGGGTGACTACTTCAAACTGGTTTATGAGGAAAAATTTATCGATGATACTGTAAGTGTGGGTACCGGCCGTATCCTGGCCGCAGATTTTAACCACGGAGGACAGTCCTTTTACTCGTTCTATTTTAAGAAAGATGATTACTCCGATTACTTCAATGAAGAGGGTAACACCCTGAGAAAGGCTTTCCTTAAGGCACCACTGGATTTTTCCCGCATATCCAGCCGTTATTCACCCAAACGTTTTCACCCGGTGCTGAAACGCTGGAAGTCTCACCTGGGAACGGATTATGCCGCGCCACACGGTACACCTATCAAAGCTACATCAGACGGTACGGTCATCGCTGCTACCTATACCAGTGGTAATGGCAACTATGTGAAGATCCGTCACAACTCAACGTATACCACGCAATACCTGCACATGAGCAAGTTTGCAAAGGGTATGCATAAGGGTAAGGTGGTAAGGCAAGGTGATGTGATAGGCTATGTGGGTAGTACCGGTCTGGCTACCGGTCCGCACGTATGTTACCGATTCTGGAAAAATGGGGTGCAGGTAGACCCTTACAAGCAGGATCTTCCCGAGGCAGAACCTATCAAGCCGGAGTATAAAGACGAATACACCAGCTTTATGGAAAAGTGGAAATCCCATTTGGATACCATGCCAATACAGGAGGTGCCTGCTCCGGAGGATGATGTACTGATGGCTTCTGCTGGAAAGTAAGCGGATCCGGGTTTAGTATTCCGAAATTTTAAGATCCTTCACCATTAATTGCAGGCCCTTTTTGCCGTTGAACTCGTTTTCTTCCAGGTGGTAGAGAACCGATAGTGGCCGCCCGGATAGTACGAGGTCCATTTTGTTGGCCATTCCAAAAGCAATCCCGGAAATACATATTCCGCTGGAGGGCTCCTGTAAAACAAGCCTAAGGTGATTTTTATCGTTCCCCACGATGCGGCTGTGTCCCGTATCCATTAATCCGTCTGTTTTGAAAACGGGGCTCAAATTGCCCGGTCCAAAAGGAGCGAACTGTTTCAGGATGTTGTAGAACTTAGCTTGAATATCGCTGAACCTTACTGTGGCATCAATTAGTAGGGTGGGTATTTTTTGGTCCGGCAATATCAATTCGGTAACCACTTCTTCAAAGGCTGTTTTAAAGCGATCAAAGTTTTCCGGTTGTAAGGTCATTCCAGCCGCATATTTATGGCCACCAAATTGTTCCAGCATATCCCCACAGCGTTCCAGGGCCTGGTAAAGATCAAAGCCTGGCACAGAACGGGCCGAGCCGGTCAGTTTGCCGTTGCTTTCCGTAAAGACTATGGTAGGGCGGTAATAGGTCTCAATGAGCCGGGAAGCGACAATGCCTATAACCCCTTTGTGCCAGTCACGATTAAAAACCACGGTAGCAGATCGCTCCTGCTCCTGCAGTTCTTCGATTAAGCTCAGTGCCGAAGCGGTAATACTCCGGTCCAGTTCTCTACGCTCCGTGTTTTGATCGTTAATGGTCAGGGAATCCTCTTCTATACGATCAAGCTCGGTGCCTGTAAGCAGGTCCACCGCCAGTTTACCGTGTGAGATACGCCCGGCTGCGTTGATCCGGGGCCCTATCATAAATACCACATCAGTAATGGAAAGATCTTTGTCCTTTTTACCCGCCAATTCCTTAAGCAGGGCAAAACCGGGCCGGGGGCGGCTGTTAATCATCCGCAAACCATGGTAGGCGAGGATACGGTTCTCACCCGTAATAGGTACTATATCGGCCCCGATACTTACGGCCAGCAGGTCCAGCAGGGGCAACCATTCTTCTTTTGGAAGATGCCATTTCTGGCAGAGTGCCTGCACCAGTTTAAAGCCTATTCCGCAGCCACTAAGTTCTTTATAAGGATAATTACACTCTCTACGCTTAGGGTCCAGGATAGCTACTGCCTGCGGTAGCATATCACCCGGCAGGTGGTGATCACAAATGATAAAATCAATACCCAGGGAAGAAGCATATTCTACCTTGTCCACGGCTTTAATGCCACAATCCAGGGCAATGATAAGGGTCATGCCTTGTTCTTTGGCATAATCAATGCCCTGGAAGGAAACTCCGTAGCCTTCCGCGTAGCGATCCGGGATGTAGATGTCCAGTTCGGGGTGATGTTTCCGTAAAAAGGAGCTAAGCAGGGAAACAGCGGTGGTCCCGTCCACATCATAATCTCCGTAGATCAGCAATTTTTCTCCTTTCTGTTTAGCCAGGTCTATCCGGGCTACGGCCTTGTCCATATCCTGCATCAGGAATGGATCGTACAACTGTTTTAAAGAAGGTCTGAAAAAATCCTTGGCCGTTTGAAAATCGTAAATTTCTCTTTGGGCCAGTAGTTGGCAAAGTATGGGGTTGATGCCCAGTTCCTTCTGAAGCTTTTGAACGGTTTCGGGATGCGGTTTTTCGAGTGATTTCCATTGGTATTCCATGAGCAGGGGATTGAACAACTTTCAATTTAAGAAGTAAAATCCTTTTGGCCTTGCTGCGCCTTGATTTGGATGTCAATGGAATACTTGTGGATAAGCTGAAAAAGTTCGTGTACAATTTCGGTATCGAGGCCCAGTTCTCTGGCGTAGGCCTCGCGGTTCTCCAGGATCTTGAACCAGCGTTTCATCTGGAAGATCTTAACCTGGTTACGGGTTTTCACATCGCTGATGGACTCTACGATGTCAACCCTTTCCCGTAATACATCCAGTAGACGGTGGTCCAGTTTATCGATCTCGTTACGCAGTTCCTCCAGCCGGGCAATAAAACGCTCATCATCCAGCAAGTCAGCGCGCGTTTCCAGGCTGTTTACGATTTCCTGCAAGTGAGTGGGAGTTATTTGCTGGCGGGCATCACTCAAAGCCTTGGAGGGATTACAATGTGTTTCAATTATAAAACCATCCATGCCCAGATCCAGACTGCTTTGGCATACTTCCTTGATCAACTCCTGTTTACCGGCAATATGACTGGGGTCGCAAATAATAGGAATATCCGGGGCGAGCCTTCTCAGTTCAAAGGATAATTCCCATTTGGGCTCATTGCGGAAGGGACTGCTTTGGTACGAATAAAATCCACGATGAATAGCCCCAATTTTTTGTATACCCGTACTATTCAACCGTTCCATAGCCCCCAGCCATAAACCTACCTCCGGATGGATGGGATTCTTTACCCAAACGGGGATATCCACCCCACGCAGGGCATCGGCAATTTCCTGAACATAAAAAGGGTTGACTGTGGTGCGTGCGCCTATCCACAGCATATCAATGTCCGCTTTCAAGGCTTCTTCTACGTGCAGGGCATTAGCCACTTCGGTCATCACCGGCAGGTTTACCTTGTCACCGGCATTTTTAAGCCATTCAAGAGCCGGTACCCCGATTCCTTCAAATGATCCGGGCTTGGTGCGGGGTTTCCAGACACCTCCCCGTAAGGCCGAAGCCATTCCGGTGGCAGCAATCCCTTCTGCGGTTTCCAGCATCTGGGCTTCGCTCTCCACGCTACAGGGACCAGCAATAATCAGGGTTTTAGCCCTTGCGGGCAGCCATTCTTTAATGGAATGGTTAACATCCATAAATGTGTACTTGGAGTGGGTTTATTTCGGTTCGTGCAATGCCAGCAAGGGGATGGTGGAGTGATAGGCCAGCTTAGAAGTGAAACTTTGATGAAACAGGCCTTCAAAGAAACCATAGCGTTTGGTAATGGCGGCCAGAACATCGGCATCACGGCTCTCACATTCGTTTAAAATGGCGTTTTCCACGTTCTCATTATGAATAGCTGTATAGGAGTGAGGGGTGTCTCCCAACACTCGTTCCAGGAAAGCCTCATTTTCAGTAGAATCATCCCCATCCTTTTTAATATGTACGATGTCGATGGTTGCTCCGTACAGGTCAGCAAACTGCCGCAGGCGTACAATGGGCCTTTCCTTATTCTTCAGGTCCAGGTCAGAAGCAAGTACGATTTTTTTAATCGGTTTCAACTGTGATTTAGGAGGGATCACGTAAACGGGTATGTCCACATTCTGGATCACGGAAGCAGCGTTGGACCCGATAAGAAATTCTTCCAGGCCGCTGGCACCTTTGGTGCCCATTACCACCAGGTCAATAGCGTGTTTTTTCACGATTTCCTTGGTGATGCGTATGGGGTTGCCCATGCGGACTTCGGTGTGAGCTTCACCATACTGTGCGTTGAGCTTACGTTTGAAAATACTCATATTCTCCTCGGCATTCTTACGCATTACATCCACCAGTGAGGTGCTTAAGCTACGGTCCGAATAAGGGATGTCGTAGGAATGGAAGCAATAGAGTTTACCATTGGAGCGCTTGCTGAGGTCAATGGCAAACTGGGTGGCCAACTCGGCATTCACAGAAAAATCGGTGGGGCAAAGGATGTTCATGTCAGGATTTTTTACGGGTTTGTGCGTCAACTGAAGCTAAGGTAAGCATGTTCACAATTTCACGAAGACTGCTTCCCATCTGCAGCACGTGAGCCGGTTTATTGATACCCACCAGAATAGGGCCCAGGGCTTCAGCCGCTTCAAAGGACTGAAGCATCTTATAGGCAATATTCCCGGCTGCCAGGTTGGGAAAGATGAAAGTATTCGGCCGGTTCTTCACCAGGTCGCTGAAAGGAAAGGTTTCCTTGAGCAGTTCATTGTTCAGGGCAAAGTTAGCTTGCATCTCACCATCTACAATGAGATCCGGATGTTCGGCACGTAGTATTTGAACGGCCTTTTGCATTTTAGTGGCCTCCTTTTTACGGGATGAACCAAAATTGCTGTACGAGAGCAGGGCTACCTTGGGGCGAATATTGATCCGTTTGATCAGGCGTGATACCTGTACCGTGATCTCCACCAGTTCTTCAGCCGTGGGATCTTCGTTGATGGTGGTATCGGCAAAGAACATGGGGCCGCGCTTGGAGAGCATAATATACATTCCGGCTACCCGGCTTACTCCTGGGTCTGCACCCACCACTTCAAAGAGAGGTTCCAGTACTTCCGTGTACTTTTTAGTACTTCCAGAGATAAAGGCATCAGCTTCGCCCAGCTCCAGCATGGCAGCGCCAAAATAGTTGCGATCCCGCATTTTTTTAAGGGCATCGGTATAGGTAATCCCTTTTCGTTGCCGCTTTTCGAAAAGTAAGCGTGCATAGCGCTCGGCTGACTGGGTGTCGTGAGTAGGATCAACGATCTGAACATCGACTATGTCCAGACTATGTTCATTGGCGAGTTGCTCTATTTTATCCTTATTTCCTAGGAGGATGGGCTTGGCCAGGTTTTCCTCCACCGCTATCTGAGCCGCTTTCAGCACTTTTATATTGTCTCCTTCAGCCAGGATCACACGTTGCGGGTTGCGCTGAGCCTTTTCCTGAGCGAGGCGGATGAACTTGTCATCGCGACCCAGCCTCTCGATCAGGGTGTTGCGGTACTCATCCCAGTTTTCAATAGGTTGCCGCGCTACCCCGGAATCCATGGCAGCCTTGGCCACAGCCGGGGCCACCGTGTAGATAAGCCTTGGGTCAAAAGGTTTGGGAATGATGTATTCCCTGCCAAAACTCAGGTTGGTTTGGTTGTAGGCCAGGTTTACAATTTCCGGGACCGTTTCCTTGGCCAGGTCTGCAATGGCTTTTACTGCCGCCAGCTTCATTTCTTCGTTGATCTTACGCGAACGTACGTCCAGCGCACCACGGAAGATATAGGGAAATCCTAAAACGTTATTGACCTGGTTGGGGTGGTCAGAACGGCCGGTGGCTATGATGATATCTTTACGGGCGGCCACAGCATCGCTATAGGCAATCTCAGGATCAGGGTTAGCCAGTGCAAAAACAATAGGATCTTTGGCCATGGACTTTACCATTTTCCTGGTAAGCACACCTCCTCTCGAAAGCCCTACAAAAACATCAGCACCCTTGATAATTTCTTCCAGGCTGGAAAGACTGGTCTGGCGCACAAAGTCCTTTTTTTCTTCTGTAAGATCCTCGGGGTCGCGCTCCGAGTTGATGACGCCTTTACTGTCCAGCATAAAGAGATTATCATCTTTAACACCCAGGGAAAGGAACAGCCTTGCACAACTCACCGCGCTGGCACCCGCCCCATTGAACACCACTTTTACATTTTCGGGCTTTTTGGAAACCAGCTCCAGTGCGTTCACCAGGGCAGCTCCCGTTATAATGGCAGTACCATGCTGGTCATCGTGCATTACCGGGATATTGGTTTCGGCCTTCAGACGTCTTTCTATATAAAAAGCATCCGGGGCCTTGATATCTTCAAGGTTGATACCCCCAAAAGTGGGTTCCAGTGCTTTTACGGTTTCAATAAAATGATCAGGGTCCTTACAGTCCAGCTCCAGGTCAAAAACGTCAATGTCAGCAAAGATCTTGAAGAGAACACCTTTACCTTCCATTACCGGTTTACTGGCTTCGGGGCCAATATCACCCAGTCCTAATACAGCGGTTCCGTTGGAGATTACCGCCACCAGGTTGCCCTTGGCGGTGTATTTGTACACATCGTCCGGGTTTTTATGAATCTCCTTACAGGGTTCAGCCACTCCTGGTGAATAAGCAATGGAGAGGTCACGCTGGCTGTTGCTGGGTTTGGACGGGATCACTTCAATTTTACCAGGTCGTCCCAGGCTGTGGTAATCAAGTATATCTTGTTTTTTAGACTTTTTCGGCATCCGTTGATGTTTGATATGGTAACCTGAAAGTTAAAGAAAGTGTTTGGGAAAAGGGATTTCAGTAAAGGAAATTATTGTAGGGAAAACGCTCTGCATGTATTTCCGCGATCATTTCGTACAAGCGGTCCCTTAACTCTTCAAGGTTGTGTTTTTGGGTAGCTGATATAAAGACCACGTTGGTCTTATTACGGCTCAGGTAAGTTTTTTTCCAATCGTCCAGGCTATAATTTTCCCGCGTTTTGGGGGCCAGGTCGTCTTCATCCTTTTCGGTATAGGAAAAGGCATCGATCTTATTGAATACCATCAAGGTGGGTTTTTCCCGTTGATCGATGTCCCGGATCGTTTGATTTACGGTCTCAATGTGCTCTTCAAAGTTGGGGTGGGAGATATCCACCACGTGAACCAATACATCTGCTTCACGCACTTCATCCAGTGTAGACTTAAAGGACTCTACCAGTTGGGTGGGCAGCTTACGGATAAAACCCACGGTGTCCGAAAGCAGGAAGGGGAGGTTCTTAATAACTACTTTACGCACAGTAGTGTCCAGGGTGGCAAAAAGCTTGTTTTCCGCAAACACCTCTGATTTGCTCAGGATGTTCATAAGGGTGGATTTGCCCACGTTGGTGTATCCTACTAAGGCAGCCCTAACCATTGCACCCCGGTTACTCCTTTGGGTGGCCATCTGCTTATCGATCTTGGCCAGCTTATTTTTGAGCAAAGTGATCTTGTCCCGAACAATCCTCCGGTCGGTTTCAATCTCGGTCTCCCCTGGGCCTTTCATACCGATACCTCCCTTTTGCTTGCTTAAGTGCGTCCACATATTGGTAAGGCGGGGCAATAAGTATTCATATTGGGCCAGTTCTACCTGGGTGCGGGCATAAGAAGTTTGTGCCCGTGCAGCAAAAATATCCAGGATGAGATTGGTGCGGTCCAGCACCTTGCAATTCAGTATCTTCTCCACATTCTTGAGTTGCGAGGGCGAAAGCTCATCATCAAAAATGGCCATGTCTATGGCGTTGTCCTTGATGTAATCGGCAATATCATTGATCTTTCCGCTGCCTAAAAAGGTTTTGGGGTTGGGCTTATCCAGTTTTTGGGTAAAGCGTTTTACCGTATCTGCTCCGGCTGTATCTGCCAGGAAGGCAAGTTCATCCAGATACTCATCTACTTTGTCCTCCGTCTGGTATTGATTGATCACTCCAATCAACACCGTGGTTTCCCGAATGTCTCGTTTGCGTTTTACTTCAATCATATAATTAATGAGCCCAGGCTTCCCAGGGTATTCTTGATAGCATAAGGATCAGACCCAGCAAAAAGAATATAACAAGATTTTTAAACTTTTGATTTGGCAGAGCTGCTTTTTTGGATCGCGAATGACCTACCGTAATAAGTACTACGGCAATAAGCATTACCGCAATGTGCTCCACAGCGTAAAAGCGGTAGGTAGGGTTAGACATTAGCTGATCAGTGTTTTTAAATGCTGCTTGGGTTTTAGGACTTACAAAATAGAGTATGAGACCAACTAGAAACTGCAAATGGGTGAAGATCATGCTAAGGAGTGCCAGTATCTGATCGCCTTTGGAAAAACCCTGGTTACCCAGCAGCTTTACTGAAAAAACCAGCACAGAGATGGTGAGCAGGCTTAGTACAATATAAGGTAAGAATGAATGTATGGGTAATAGAAAGCTGTACATATTCCTTAGATTTTAGTAAGGCAAATGTAGCTATTAACCCTAAAGGGCAGTATCGGAATAAGCCTTATTTTGGTGGATGATCTTTTGCAGGGAATCGAAAACGTAGTTTAATTTCTTGAGCGGAACAAAGCTCAGATCAAATTTGCGGATTTTCTTTTCCCCCTGCTGTGTACGGAGATGGATGATCAGCTGACGCTGAAAAAGTAACTTCCGTACTTCAACGTGTTCAACGGTGCGTTTAGGAAACTCGTAACGGGTTTGGGACATACTTTCAAAGCGACCAAAGATGAGAGACTGGGAGCGGATGTGAATAATTTCGTATTCATCTTCGTAGCTGAAGTAATTTACCCGTATCCCGAAAAGTAATAAGATGATACAGCCACTTGTAATGGCCGGAATATGATCTTCAAAATAGGTGCTTAGGGTTCCGGGAATTTGAGAAAGCAGAAGATCTGCAATCACTACAAAAACAAGAAATATAAGTAAGCCTCTGAAAAAGAGGAAATATCCTTTATTACTTACCGCCATTAGTAATCTTTAGTGGGGCAAATATACTGTTGTAAGGAATATCAGGCAATAAAAGTAGCCATGGTATAGGTCGTTCACCTGGCTAAAAGGAAGTTTAATTTTAGATATATGCTGATTAATAAGGTTTTTTAGTATAAATTTTTAAAAATAAAAAAACCCCCACTATGTGGGGGTTCGTTTTGGTTAGTTAATTAAAACTAATCAACCAAAACCACGAGATACTTTGAACTTTTCCAAAATTTTTCGGGGTTAGTGATCTCAAGACTACCCACTTTATCATCTACTTTATTCCACTTGTAAGAGTCTGATGGGTGTGTGCTTATCAGTTTCACGTCATCATCGTCTACATTAAGGGGAATAACGGTAGTATTGCGAATATCAATCTTGGTAAAATAGTCTTTGTTGAAATCCTGAGCCAGTGCTTTGGTAGCTCCAAGACCAATTACACCACCTTCCTTAACAACTACTTTATTTTCATTCAGGTCATCATAGGTCCCAACAGCATAATAGGCAGTATTGAGAGCCTCGGTTTGCTGTTCTATCCTTTCACGTTGTTGACGATTCTGAACGGTAGCGGTATCCAGTTTGGCGTTCAGGCGCTCCATCTGGAAGTTCATGGTAGCCAGGTTTTCTTTTAATTCAACAACCTGATTGTCTTTGGCTTCAATTTCGGAATTGAGGTTAGCCACCAGTTTTTTGAATTTTCCTACCTCGTAACTGTAACGCTTTACCTTGTCATTCAGGTTCGCAATGGTCTTGCGGTTTTCAGAAAGTAACTCATTAATAGCTTCAACGTCACGAATTACTTCTTCACGGAGATTGGGAGATTTTTCAAGACCCTGTTCACGGGCACTTTGGATAGATTCTTCCTTCTCACGGATAGTAGCCAAGTTCTCCTGAATAGTGGAGAAATCCTCTACAAAAGCGTTGATGAGTGAATCTTTCTGCCGATTTTCAATGGCCAGTTCCTCATTTTCACTTTTAAGTTGTGCGTTTTCCTTTTTAACACCTTGGTTGCAAGACATCATGAAGGGAAAAAGCAGGGATGCAAAAATTACTCGTTTCATGGTTTTGGGTTTAATGAAATTTGAAATGTAAAAATCGAAAAACTGTGCCTCGTTCAGATTTAAACAGGACTTGTGTGGTTAATTTACTGTTTTTTAGACTATTAATAAGTTTTTGGAGAGGTTGCGCAGGTTGTGCAAGTGCAAAAGTGTGCATCATAATGATACGATCTGTGGAATACTTCCACACCATTATGATAATTAAACCGATATGGCCTTCTTGATTTTAGTGTAAATGTCATCTTGCTGGAACGGTTTGGGGATAAAACCATTCATTCCGGCCTGATGAACTTTCTCATTGGTAGTATCAAAAGTATCAGCTGTAAGGGCTAAAACGGGCAGGTGTTTCCAGCGTGGATCCTGACGAACCGCCTTAATGGTCTCAAAACCGTCCATTACCGGCATGTGGAGATCCAGTAAAAGGAGGTCGTAATTATGGGTGCCAAGTTCCTCCATAACCAGTGAGCCGTTCTCCACCACCTTCACTTCAGCTCCCCATTGGGAAAGAAGCCGGGTTACCACCATGCCGTTTACCATATTATCCTCAGCAACCAGTATGCTTACGTTGCTGAGATCTTTTTCCTCTTCGTATAAACGCTCTATGGTGGAGCCTATAGAATGGCGGAGCGGTATCTCCACGCTAAAGACCGATCCTCTATCCAATTCACTTTCCACCCAAACTTTACCGCGAAAAAGGCCAGTGAGTTTTTTAACAATACTCAACCCCAGCCCCGTCCCACCGTATTTACGGGTTATTCCCACCTCGGCCTGGGTAAAGCTCTTGAAGATAGTTTTTTGTGCCTCGGCAGAAATACCGATACCCGTATCTTTTACTTCAAACAGAAGGAGATCCTGACCCTTTTTGCGCTCCATTACCTTCACATGAATGGACACTTCTCCCTCAAAGGTGAATTTGATGGCATTATTACTAAGGTTAAGCAGGATCTGGCTCAGTCGACCTGGGTCTCCCAGGTAATAGTTTTTTAGATTTTCATCCAGGGTATACCGGAGTTTTATGTTCTTATCACCTTTCAGGAAACTGAGGGTGCGGGTAATGTTGATCACTAATTGCCTTAAGTCGAAATCTATCCTTTCCAGTTCTATATGACCGGCTTCGATCTTGGAAAAATCCAGGATATCATTAATAAGGCTCAGTAAAATGTTGCTGGAATTGTAGATCACACTGATGTTATCCTCTGTTTCCGGGTCAAGATTCTTGCCGGCCAGGATCTGGCTTACACCTATTATGGCGTTTAGTGGAGTGCGGATCTCATGGCTCATGGTGCTTAAGAAATCTGTCTTGGCCTTATTGGCTTTGTCCGCCTTTATCTTGGCCTGCCTCAACTCTTCCTCAACTTCCTTGATTTTGGTAATATCCCGGATGGAGCCATCAATGATCGCCTTGTGGTTTTTGTAAGAGGCAATATAGGCGCTTACCAGCCCGTAAAAGATTGTACCATTTTTTCGCAGGAACCTTGCCTCTTCGTTCTGAAAGAAGCCCTGTGTCTTTAGCTTGTTGAGCAGCATTTGCCTTACATCATTATCAGCATACGGTATGGCATATCTCTGCTGTTTGGCGTCTTCCATATCCCTGAAACCAAAAAGGTCGATATAGGCATCATTGGCGTACAACAGGCCGCCTTCTTCAGAGGAGCGAAAAATGGATTCACTGAGGTTGCGGTTCAGTGAAAACAGAAGTTCCTTAAGATCCTGATTTTCGCGGCTTAGGCTCAGGCTATTGGTAATGTCATTGACCACCCCATGCCATTGTGTAACCTTTTTTCGGTCAGTGGTTTCCGGAAAAGCTTTGATGTTAAGGGTTTTAATATCTCCCTTCACCTGAATGCGGAAATTTTCATCAAAAACGGAAGTGTTTTTAAGAGAAAGCTTGTAGGTGTACAGGAAGCGCTCTTTCTCTTCCGGTAATAAAAAGTCCATAAAACTGCATTCACCGGTCATGAGTGACTCAGCTTTAATACCGAAAATGTCCCATACCCGCGCGCTGATATAGGTAAACTCACTGGTACAGTCGGGGTGGGTGATACTTTGAAAAACCAAGGCGGCTATATCCCTGGATAGTTCCCTGGAAGGAATACCTCCCTGGAACTGGGACGATATGTTATGGCTTACGCAGGCTACACCCTGTATCTCACCTTTACGGAAGATGGGGTGTACGGAATTCTGGTAAATGGAGCCCATGATTTCCTTTTCAAAGTATACTTCCTTTCCCCTAAGGGCATTATCATAAAAGTCTTTCCAGAAAATAATATCGTGTTCTTCAAAAAAATCCTGGAGACTCATGCCCAGGTAGGGCTCCATGTTGTAGTTCATCTTGAATGATTGACGAAAGGCCCGGTTGAAATAAGTAAGATTATACTGAGTATCAAGCCCCCATATAATTTCGTTGGTGCTGGAAATAATATCGTTCAGTATATTTTCCTTTTCATTTACAATATTGCTCACCAACTTATGTGATTGCATGAGGAGAAGAAAGAAGAGGGTAGTGCAAACAAAGGTGAAGCCCAGGCTATGCCATCTTAAAAAGGTGATAAGTCCGGGAGAAAGAAGCGGCTGGTCCAAAAAGGAAAAAGCACCTGCGTCCTCTAAAATAAAAAGCAGCGCAGGAAAGCTTAAAAGCAATACCAGCTTTAAGGAATTTTTAAGTTGGTAGGAAATGGTAACTCCCATTACCAGGGGCACTGAAATAAGGAAACACAAGGAATCAGGCCCGTAGACAATATGCCCCAGGAGAATATTTATGGAGATCATCAGGAAGGGGAAGTCAACAGCCCAGTCCGATTTTCTCCGGTTGAGTGCAATTCCCCAAAAACCGATGATTACTCCTAAAAGGTCACAAAAGGCCAACAGGTAGAAACCCAATACCAGGTTAATAAGAAGATAAGCTGATTGCCCCAGGATGGCAATCACATTGTATTGATTGATCAGGATTAGCTTTCTGCGTTCCCAGTCTGATTTTCTGCTTTCAATCCCTGAAAGGGAAACAGCGTTCCAGTATTTCAGCAGAACAGACATATAGGATTTAAATGGTCAAAGCCTTTTTTTCTTAAAAAAGTTGATCAGTCCGTTTGTGCTACTGTCATGATCCTTGGTTTGTTTTTCATTGGTAAGTTCCGGCAGTATTCTATTGGCCAGATGTTTACCTAATTCCACCCCCCATTGATCGTAAGAGAAAATGTTCCAGACTATCCCCTGTACAAATATTTTATGCTCATAACAGCATATTAGTGCACCTAACGTTTTCTGATCCAATTCCAAGGCTAATATACTATTCGTAGGATTATTCCCATCGAATATTTTAAACGGATAAACCGAGGGATCCAGGTTTGGTTCGGAAGCTTTTACCTCTTCCAGGGTTTTGCCGCGCATAAGGGCTTCGGTTTGTGCAAAGAAATTGGCAATTAGCTTGTGATGGTGGTCACCAGCGGTATAATGTGAGTTTACAAAACCAATAAAATCACAGGGTATGAGATGTGTGCCCTGATGGATCAACTGGTAAAAGGCATGCTGCCCGTTGGTTCCCGGTTCACCCCATATAATGGGACCGGTATTGTAATGGACCGGCTGGCCGTTACGATCAACCGACTTCCCATTACTTTCCATATTTCCCTGTTGAAAATAGGCAGCAAAGCGGTTGAGGTTTTGGCTGTAGGGCAGGATTGCTTCAGAACGGGCGTCCCAGAAATTGGTGTACCAAATACCTATGGCTGCCATGAGCATGGGAACATTCTCTCGAAAGGGAGCAGTACGAAAATGCTCGTCCATTTCATAAGCGCCCTGCAACAGTTGGTCAAATGACTCAAAACCCAAGCCGATGCATAGGGACAGGCCAATGGAAGACCAAAGGGAATAACGTCCGCCAACCCAATCCCAGAAAATAAACATATTGGAGGTGTCTATGCCAAATTCGGCTACCTTGACGCTATTGGTGGAAACGGCTACAAAGTGCCGGGCAATGTCTTCCTCCTTACCACTTTGAAGGAACCACTGGCGGGCAGTATGTGCGTTGGTCATGGTTTCCTGGGTGGTAAAGGTTTTGGAAGCTATAATAAAAAGGGTGGTTTCAGGGTTCAGGTCTTTTAGCGTCTCCATAATATGGGCACCATCCACATTAGAAACAAAATGACAGGTGATGTGGGGAATGTGGTAGGGCTTTAAAGCTTCATAAACCATCAAGGGACCAAGGTCTGATCCACCAATACCTATATTCACAACATGGCGGATAGGCTTACCCGTATAACCTTTCCATTCTCCGCTGATCACCTTATCCGAGAAGGCTTGCATATGCTGCAATACACTTTTCACCTCCGGCATCACATCTTTGCCATTGACCATTACAGGCTTACCAGATCGGTTCCTCAAAGCGGTGTGCAATACAGCACGTCCTTCTGTCTCGTTGATCTTTTCTCCTGCAAATTGTGCCTTTATGGCCTCGGGAACGCCACATTCGTCAAACAGCGATTGGAGGAGCTTTAGGGTTTTTCTTTGAATAAGGTTTTTGGAGAAATCAAAAAGAATATCGTTAAACTCCATAGAGAACTCCTTAAAGCGCAAAGGGTCGTTAATAAACCAATTACGCATTTTCTCTTCAGCCATTTCTCTTTGGTGTTGTTCAAGTTTCTGCCAGGCGGAAGTGGAAGTTGGGTCGATTTTTGGTAGCATGTAGGAACACTTTTGGGCAAAAATAGATTTTGAAACCAGAAGTTCCGTTATTTGCAAAACTTTGATAATAGAAAGATAGAATGATCCAAGACGGAAAGCAGGTTAGGTTTATAAGACCAGGTAAAGATTCATTCCGAAGTACCTTGACCCAACGGGTGAGGGCTTACTTCAGCGATAACAACATATCCAACAAGGCCAATTCTAAAATGGTAATGAAAACCATAGGTATGCTGGCCATGTATTTTATTCCCTTTGCGATTATGCTTACCCTGGGGCAGAGCTTCTGGATAGTGTTGGTTTGTTATTTACTGATGGGTTTCGGGATGGCCGGTATCGGAATGGGTGTTATGCATGATGCCATTCACGAGGCATATCACAGCAATCGCATTGTTAATAAGATCATAGGTTCCACCATTTACCTGATCAGTGGGAATGCTGCTACATGGCGTATTCAACACAATATATTGCATCACACTTTTACAAATATTGAGGGCCTTGATGAGGACATGGAAACAGCCGGTCTTATCCGTTTGCACCCTTCGCAGCAGTGGAAACCCATGCACCGTTACCAAAAATGGTATGCTCCTTTTGTGTACGGTCTCCTCACCCTGAACTGGGTGGTAGCCAAAGACTTTAAACAATTGATCCGCTATTACAGGCGGGGAGCCGGAAGCAACCTTCGCAAGATCCGTAACGAGTGGATTATCCTCATTATTACCAAGGCCGTCTATTACAGTTTATTTATAGTACTGCCCATACTGCTTACCCCGGTGGCCTGGTACTGGGTTGTAGCTGGTTTTGTGCTGATGCATTTCACCGCCAGCGTTATTCTCAGCTATGTATTCCAGTTGGCCCACATGGTAGAAGGAGTAGAAAATATGGATATCCCGGAGAGTGGAGTAATGGATGATGAATGGATGGAACACCAGATGATGACAACCGCTAACTTTGCCCGTAAGAATAAGCTTATCAGCTGGTTTGTGGGAGGTTTGAACTTCCAGGTGGAACATCACCTTTTCCCGAATATTTGTCACGTTCACTACCCGGCCCTTGCCAGGATTGTACAACAAACAGCTTCTGAGTTTAACCTCCCATACCGCGAATACACCAAATTTTCGCAGGCCTTAAAAGCTCATAATGATTACTTGTTGAGGATGGGAAGGCGCCCCGGGAATGTTCAGCCGTTAACGGCTACCACCTGATCAATCTGGCCAGGTAGCATTTGATTCAATAAATTCTGGATCCCTTGTTTGAGGGTCATGGTAGAAGACGGACAACCGGAGCAGGCTCCCTGTAATAGTACTTTTACGGTGCCTTCATCATACTGGAGGAATTTGATGTTTCCACCGTCCTGCTCAACGGCTGGTTTAACATATTCATCCAGCAGCCCTGCAATTTTCTTCTCTATTTCCAGGTAATCCCCGGGCGATTTTTCGTCAGGGTGCGAAGCCGTGGGTACTATAGGAGTTTCTGCATCATGGTCAGGAGATAGCAGACCTTCGTTGACCACCACCTCACCGGAAGCGATGAAATCCCGGATCATCTCCCGTATTTCCAGGGTAACGTCATCCCATTCTACAATATCATACTTGGTAATAGCCAGGTAGTTGCCACTTACAAAAACCTCTTTTACAAAGGGATAGTGAAACAATTTGGTGGCCAGTGGCGAAAACTTTGCTTCTTCAATGTTCCGGAACTCGTAACTGTCCGCTTCAATAAGCCTTTTGTTGGCTACAAATTTTAAAACGGCCGGGTTAGGGGTCATCTCAGCATATATACTCACGGGTATTTTGGAGGTGCTTTCCATATCAATTGCAAAATTTTTGCAAAGATAGGGCTAATGCCAGTGCTTCAATAACCTTATTACTTTTGTAGGGAATAATATAAATATGCTCAATGGCTCTTATTAAACCCGTAAAGGGAAAGTCCCCTCAAATGGGGGAGAACTGCTTTACCGCAGAAAACTGTACTATAATCGGTGATGTAAGCATGGGTGATGAATGCAGCATCTGGTTTGGAGCGGTTCTTCGGGGAGATGTACACTATATACGCATGGGTAACCGGGTAAACGTTCAGGATAATGCCACCCTGCATTGTACCTACCAAAAGCATCCTCTCAACATAGGAAATAATGTTTCCATAGGCCATAATGCCATTGTACATGGATGTACCATTCATGATAATGTGCTTATTGGAATGGGATCTATAGTTATGGACGGTTGTGTGGTGGAGAGTGACTCCATTGTAGCTGCTGGTGCTGTGGTGCTGGAAGGAACCCGTATTGAATCGGGTTCTATTTATGCCGGTGTGCCGGCCAGGAAGGTTAAAGATATTACCCCGGAGCTGATTTCCGGTGAAATTGAACGTATTGCGGGGAACTATGTAATGTATTCCGGCTGGCTGAAACCGGAGAAGTAGTTTCTTTATGTTACCTTGGGAAGCCAAAATCAACTGTTATGAGGCTTTCTATTCTTCTCTTCCTGGCTGTAGTCATTCCAGGAACTGCCCAAAAACTTGTGTCTGCTCAATACCTGAGCACCTCAACGTCAGCGCAACTGGGAGTGTTAAGCCCCAAAGCTATATTTGATGTAGACATCTATAAGATCGCATACAATACGGTAGATGTTGATGGTTCTCCGACTGTAGCGAGCGGGGCAATGGTTATACCAGTAAATACCACCTGCAATCAGTTTCCGTTGATCTCCTATAATCATGGTACCGTACTTAAAAAAGAGGATGTGCCCTCCCGGAATAATGGGGAGTCTTTAATTCCCAAACTTATGGCGAGCACAGGTAAGGTAACTGTATGCCCCGACTATTTGGGACTGGGAGATAACCCGGGTCTTCACCCTTATCTCCATGCAGAAAGTGAAGCTACCGCTACCATTGACCTTATCAGGGCCGTACGGGAATACATCAATGATTCGCTGACTATTTCGCTGAACGGAGAAGTTTTTATAACCGGCTATTCTCAGGGTGGACATGCTGCAATGGCAACCCTGAAATATATACAGGACCAGAATTTGTACAGCGAGTTTAACGTATTGGCGGCAGGCCCGGCCTCTGGACCCTATAACCTTAGTGGTTCGCAATCACAGTCTATTCTCTCCAACGCACCTTATTCCAATCCTGGTTATGTGTGTTACCTTTTATTTGGCCTTAACCGGGTATACGGTGACCTGTATACCAATTATTCGGATATTCTGAAGTCTCCTTACGATCAGATCATACCTCCCTATTTTGATGGTACTTATCCTATGGATTCGGTGAATGCCCAACTTCCATCCAAGATCAACGACTTTATACAGGATTCGGTACTGCAGAATTTTGCCAATGCTTCTACCACTAAAAGTCATCCTTTGTGGCAAGCACTGATCAAGAATGACAATTATGACTGGAATCCCAGCGTGCCTATGGAGCTTTATTATTGTACCCAGGACGAACAGGTAGCTTTCCAGAACTCACTGGATGCGGCCATGGCTATGTCAGCCAATGGAGCTAATGTAAGTGCAATTAATAAAGGAGCATTTACCCACGGAGGGTGTGTGCTTCCGGCTCTCTCAGGAGCGATTGACCTTTTTTCCAGTTACGAAACTGCTTGTCAGTATGTCCGCCTGGAAGATTACACCCGGCAACTTACGTTGCATTGCTACCCGAACCCGGCTACCAATGAAATTCGCTTGACGGGTATCGTGGAAAATACCGAAGCGGAATTATGGATATACGGTGTCGGTGGGCAACTTGTAAAGCACTATTCCCACGTGAAAAATGAGGAATTGGTTTCCCTCGCTGGCATTACACCAGGAATCTATCTTTTGAAAGTCAGGAATGGAGATCATACCGCCACCGCCCATATTTCGAAGCTGTAATTAATCTATACTTTCTTTTTCACGGGAAAGCTTATCCCATTTCTTCTGGGCTTTTTCCCATTGTTGCATAAGATTGTCCAGTTTTTCCTTTTCGGCCTCATAATTGGCATAAAAATCAGGATCCTGGCTTAACTCCTTGAACTGTTTGGGATCGTGAAGCTTCTCATCCAGTTGCTGGAGCTGGCTTTCGAGTTTCTCAATTTCACCCTCCAGGCTTTGTACCTCACTTTCTGCTTTTCTTAGGTCTTTTTCAAGCTGCTTACGGGCTTCATAATCATTCTGAGAGGCAGCTTTCTTTTTTTCTTTTTCCGGTGATTTTGCAGCCGATTGTTCTACTTGCCTGAAGTCTTCGAATTTTCGGGCTTCAAGGTATTCATCAATGGAGCCCAGGAAGGGCTTTACCTTACCTTCCCTGAATTCATAGATCTTGTTGGTAAGGCCCTGCAGAAAATGACGATCGTGCGAAACGACCAACAAGGTACCATCAAACTCCAGCAATGCATTCTTCAGCATTTCCTTGCTCCGCATGTCCAGGTGGTTGGTGGGCTCATCCATTACCAGGAGGTTGTGGGGATGTAACAGAAGCTTGCACAAGGCCAGGCGCCCTTTTTCACCTCCGGAAAGCACACTTACCTTTTTATCTACATCCTCACCACTGAAAAGGAATGCTCCCAGGTAATCCCGTGCTCTTTTTCGGAGATCTTCAGGGGCAGCATCTTCAATGGTCTCTAACAGTGTTTTGCTACCTGCCAGTGTTTTGGCCTGCTCCTGTGCATAATACCCGATATCTACATTGTGGCCAATATCCATTTTGCCTTCGTGCTGCAAATGTTCGGTTATGATCTTTACAAGGGTTGACTTTCCCTGACCATTCTGACCTACAAAGGCCACCCGATCATGGCGCTCTAACTCAAGGTCCACGTTTTTGAAGATGGTCCTTTCCCCGTATTTTTTACCTACGTGATTAGCCTTAAGCACCACTTTACCGGAGCGTGGAGCAGGGGGGAAGCGAAAATGGATCTTACGGGCATCGTCCTCATCGATCTCTATGCGGTCCATATTATCCAGCTTCTTGATCAGGTTCTGTGCAAAGGAAGCCTTACTGGCCTTATACCGGAATTTTTCAATGAGTTGTTCTGTGTGCTTTATTTCCTTCTCCTGGTTCTTGAGGGCCTGCATCTGCTGTTCCCTGCGTTCGGCCCGCAACTCTACAAAGCGTGAATAGGAAACCGGGTAGTCAAATACTTTTCCTTTAACCACCTCTACAGTTCGTGTGGTAATATTGTCGAGGAAAGTGCGGTCGTGTGAAACCATCAGGATGGCGCCTTCATACTGTTGCAGGAATTCTTCCAGCCACACAATAGAATGGATATCCAGGTGGTTGGTAGGTTCGTCCAGTAGCAAAAGATCATGAGGCTGTAACAAGAGCTTGGCCAACTCAATACGCATTCTCCATCCACCGCTGAATTCCGTGGTTTGCCGGCTGAAATCCTCAGGTTTAAAACCCAAACCCGTCAGGATCTTTTCGAGGCTGCCATGATACGTATAACCACCTTCCAGGTTAAAGCGTTCGGTAAGATGGTTCAGGTCTTCGATCAGCTTTAAATAGCTTTCGCTCTCATAATCCTCTCGCGTGGCTAGCTGCTCATTAATGTAGTCCAGTTGCTTTTCAATCTTTTTGATGGAACTCAGGGCAGACTCGGCTTCTTCCCAAACGGTACGGCCGTCATAAAGAGGCAGTTCCTGCGGCAGATACCCAATGCGTGAGTCCTTGGGCTTGGATATTTCACCGAAGTCTGCCGATACCTCGCCTGTAACTACTTTTAGAAGCGTGGACTTACCTGCGCCATTACTTCCTACCAGTCCGATTTTTTCACCGGGGTTTATCAAAAAGGAAACTCCTCCAAAAATAACCCGGTCGTTATACTGTAATTTTATGTTCTGTATTCCTATCATAGATTTGCAAAAGTAATTGGCTTACGATGAAAATACTTCCTGTTGGATCTAAACTCTACAGCATTCTGAATTTTAAATGTCCCCGTTGTCATAAAGGGGAGGTTTTTGAGTCCCGGAATCCTTATAACCTCAGGAAGATGTTTGCCATGAAGGAAACCTGTTCACATTGTGGTTTTCGGTATGAGGTGGAGCCCGCCTTTTTTTATGGGGCCATGTACGTAAGTTATGGTTATACGGTGGCTGTGTTTATAGCTACTTATATTATCATGAACTGGATTTATGAACCTTCGGTAGGGGATATTGTAACGGTGCTGGGCATACTTTTGGTGATTGGTTCTCCTCTTATATTTCGCCTGGCCAGGATCACCTGGTTAAATGTATTTGTAAAATATGAGCCCAATAAGAGGGGAGAGAAGTTTAAATAAAGCGTGAGATATCGTACTCTGCCGGAATAGGCTTTTGCTCCGTTAAAAAATCAAGGAAAATACCGGCTAAGCGCGGACCTAACATGGTTCCTCTTGAACCCAAACCGTTAAAAATATAGGATTGTTGCCATTTCCCAATAATGGGCTTACGATCGCGGATGTTAGGACGTACACCGGCCCAATGCTCCACTACAGAATAATTGCCCCTGAATATTTTTTTCAATTCGCTTTCCAGGCTTTTACGCCCTTTGTCAGTGGGAGTATCGCTGAGATTATCCCATGCATAGGTTGATCCGACCTTAAACAGATCATTACCTACCGGAAGTATAAATACCCCTGCATGAATAATATTTTGGAATTTAAGCTCCTCAGCGTGGATAAGAAGCAATTCCCCTCGGGTGGGGGTGAAAATATTCTCTGGAAGGCCTGTTTGTCTGAATAAATGGCCGGTGCACCAGATATCATGCTCGTTTGCCTGATCTGTATGGACTTTACCGTTTTCGTAACGATCCTTTGCCATAAGGTATGACCGGTATTCATCCAGCAAGGTTGAGGTATCCAGCCAATAAGTATTCTGAGTTTGGCCCAAGCCGTAAGGAGCTTGAATAGAGGGATCGTTATTCCTGATCACCTCGCCCAAAAAAGGTTGAAAGGCTGGGTTCTCAGACTTTTCAAGCCATGCGTTTTGCTCTCCCTGACTTTGGAAAATATGTTGGATAGAAGCGGAGTGTAAAAAAGATGTGTCAATCTTTTGTTCCCATTTCCGGTAAAATCCGGGAAGAGCCTGGTAAAAAAGGTTTGCCTCATACACCAGGCGCAGCCTTTTTAAAACCACGGGGTTTACGAGGCCTGCGGCAACCCGTGAGGAAGCGGAGAGTTGCGGCTCATCAATTATCCTATGGGGAATTCCGCGGTTTTCCATTTCCATGGAAAGTATGGTTCCGGCCAGGCCTTGCCCGATTATTCGATACGGTTTCATAGAGTGCGGGTAAATAAAAAACCCCGTCAAAGGACGGGGCTATAGTAAGTTTAGTAGGGTATCAATATTCCCAAAGGTCATGTTCAAAATTCCGCAGGTTTTCACGAATTTCCTGGGCCTCCAGCAATTGATCCATCGGTGAGTTACGCTTATAGTCGGCAATAGACCGGTCATAAACGTTGTCTTGTTTGATGATGGTGGAGTTGAAGAAACGAATATGAAAAACCTGGTCGTAGGTTAACCTTGCTGCATTGTTTTGCGGATTAAAGGCCACATGCGTAGCCAGGGCATAACGTGCATCAGGGAACCAAACCCAGAATAGATTGTAAATATCACCGGTTTTCGGATTCTTTACCACAGGTGAAATCCCGATAATACGGTTTTTCATTTCTCCCCTTTGCTTGTCAAAGAACCAGTCAGACTTAATTTCATAAGCCAGAACGTCTTTGGCGGTTACCCTGATGGTATCTACAGCCAGCCAGCGTGAGGCATCTTCAGGATCCCAAAGAGTATCTCTTTTGGCAGCATAGTTTTCTACCTGTTCAGGTGTAAGGGGAATTTCAAAACGATCATCAGCAAACACTTCTATGATAGTCCCTTCATTTAAGATACCATCAACGAGTACATCATACAGACTTTTGCGATCAGGTATAGGAACAATAGGATAGTAGAGATGATGATTTATCTTTTCTCTAAGGTCAATACGCTCCCAGTGACGGGTGCTCCACATCATATCCGCTTCCCGCAAATGGGGGTAGGGGAATACCTGGTTATGATGGTAGTGCTTGGGTGGATCAGGTATGATCCCATCGTCCTGTGGAGTGAGGATCTGTGCCTGAGCCGAATGAGCGGCTACCGCCATCAAACCAATCGTCATTAAACCTAAAACAATCCTTCTCATAGACTTATGCTTTTAGTTTACGTCTATCGAAATATTACCAACCTGGTTTACACGGACGCCCTTGGGGCCTACCGCCTTAATATTCCGGATAGAAACTGTTTGTCCCGGACGTAGCTTTTCAATACGTGTTTTAACGTCAGAGGACATTGAATTACCTCGAACCTGTTCCGGGGGAAATCCTGGTACAGCAATTTCAAAAGAGGTTACGGTAAGGTTGAGGTCAAAAGGAAAATCTTCATATTTGGCTTCAACCGTAGCTCTCTGTAATAAGCTTTTGGACATTATTCCCTCGGTTTTTCCGAAAATACTTCCTGTAGCAGGAGGAAGACCTTTAACACGGAACTTCTTAGTACCTACTGATCTTACGGAACCATCCTCTTCCTGAACGGATACCTGGATATTAATTTCACGACTGCTAACACTAGAAACGTCAGCAATATAATTGCCATTGGATCCGGAAAGGGGAACGCCACTAACCCTTACTTTAGAAGGGTCTACTCCGGGAACACCAATTTCAAGAGGGTTATCCACCCCTTTGTAAAGAACGTTCATGGCAGTAGGGGATATTACGGCCGTAGGAGGAGCAACGGTATACGTTTGTTCGGGAATATCATATTCCACTTCACCTTTACCGATTTGGGTAATCTTGATTTTACCACCCCACTTTTTCTCACCTACACCATCTGCCTTGAATTTAACCAGTCCTTTTCCCTCGCTGATCTGCTCAGAAGGTAAGGCCTGTCCATTTACCAGAATAACTGGTTCTTGTGTAGCATCGTACGCAGCAAGAAAAACTTCCGCCTTGTACTCATCTCCCTGTGTAACATAGTTGGATTTGGAATCCACAATTACGCGTACATCGGTAAATTTAAGGTCGGACTCACCGATCTTTGTTTGAAGTTCGCTGATCACGTCAGACTCAGAATTACGAACCTTTGCCTGGTAATCTGTGAGGAAGGGGAGAATGGCCGCAAGGGGAAAGTGCTCAAAATTTGCCTTTTCCCAGCTGGTCATCACATTATCTTCACCTATGGGCTGATCAGCGGTGCTGAAAGTAGTCTCAATATTATTTTGTGTTTGAGGACTAAGAGCATATTGCTTCAACGTATTGCGGTACTCATCAATTTGATTTTTAAGTTCCGTAGCATGCTTCTCATTGAGAAGGTAGTTGGCTGGCTTTTCACGGGCATCCAAACTCTTAGGTACAGTAGTACTTCCTTCTTCATAACCTCCGCTAACCTGCACCAGGTCTTCCTTCAGTTGAGCAATGTAAGCATACAGATCATTGGATTCCTTTTGAACCGTAAGGGCCATATCTCTCCATTTCTTGGTCTTTTGCGGGTCTTGCGCATAGGCAGACTCAAATTTGGTGTAAATAGAAGCATTCTTTTTATCCACCGTTTGAACGGTTTGATCCAGGCTGGCGTTAAGCTTGGTCAGTGCTTCCAGGATATCCTTTGAAATGTTCAGAGCCAGAAGTGCGGTCAATACGAGGTACATCATATTGATCATTTTCTGTCTCGGTGTCTGTTTTCCACTCGCCATATCAGGTCAGTCTTTTGTTGATTTAGAAATTAAGCTCTTCTGATTAATTCTTATTGATATTCATTGCGGAAAGCATACCACCATATACGGAGTTCAGCTGGCTCATATTGTTGGCCAAAGAAGAAACCTCATCGGCAAGACGCTCTGAATCATTGATAGAAGAGTTCAGTTTCTCGATCAGGGAGTTCTGAGCTTCCATGTGGTTAGCTGAACTTTCCAGTTGAACGGCATAGAGAGCGTTCAGTGATTCCATGTTTTTGGAGGCGAGGCTTAACTGCTCACCATATTCCTGGGTGGCAGCGGCCGCATCAACTGTAACGCTAAGCTTGCTGGCTGCGTCACCGAACCTGCGTAAACCTGAACCAAGACTTTCAATCAGTTCACCGTCAATTTTAGCATCTTCCAACATTTTGTCCAGCTCCTGTGTAGGAGAAAGGCGGTTTTCACCTCTTATTTCTTCATCTGGATCTTCCATCCCGGCCAATTCAGGATACACCAAAGTCCAGTCATACTCCTCATGTGGTTTTTCAAAAGCAGAGAAGAAGAAGATCACGGCTTCAGTGGTAAGACCCAATACGAGCATAAAGTCGGCTCCGGGGTAGTGAAGGATCTTGAACATCGCTCCAAGAATTACTACTGATGCTCCGATACCATAGAGCTTGGACATGAAGTTCTTAAATCTTTTGCTGTTTACATCAATTAACGCCATTGTATTCGAAATTTAAATTAAATAGGATTTTTTGTTGTTCGGGGTTTGGAATCAGAAGTCTTTAATATCACGACCCATAAAGCTTTGTACGGTGCGGAATCCGATATAGCACTTAGCAGTATCCTGATACTCATAATCGCGTGTGCTAACCTGCATGAAGTAGGCTACATCCTTCCAGCTACCTCCACGGATCACTTTACGTTTCAGGGTTTCGTCATCGCTTTCGTAAGCATTGTATTCAAAGTTAGGACTGATATCGCTTACGTAGTAGTAAGAAGCAGCCTCAAATGCGGTATTGGTCCATTCTGAAACGTTACCTGCCATGTTATACAGGTTGAAGTCATTGGGGCTATAGGCGGTTACTTTAACGGGGTAGAAACCACCATCTGCAGTGACATTACCACGTAACGGTTTGAAGTTACCCAGGTAACATCCTGAACTGTTCATAGCATAAGGTCCACCCCAGGGATAAGTCATCAGATCCTGTCCGCCACGGGCAGCATATTCCCATTCGGCTTCAGTTGGCAAACGAAACTCCTGTTCGATGGGTTCTCCTTCATCCTGGAGGTAATCATTGCGGAATTTGGTTCTCCAGTTACAGAATGCACGGGCTTGTCTCCAGTTTACACCTACCACAGGATAATCATCATAAGAGGGGTGCCAGAAGTATTTGTCATGCATAGGATCATTGTAGCTGTACGTAAAGTCATGTATCCAGGATAGTGTATCAGGATAGATGTTAATCACGCCTCCTTCAAAGAAGGAACTACGATCGGATATCTCCTTGGTTTCCTTGATATAATCACGATAGGAGAAATACTGACCATCCTGGTCTTCATCCTTGTAATCGAAAATTACACGGTTATTTTTCTTAGCTGCCTTTTGCTTGTTGATAAAGAAATAAGCGTAATTCAACTGGCGCGCATCAATCATTCTGCGGCCCATGAACATTTCTTCGGGGGGAAGGTACATGCTTTGGATAATCTCGGTGTACTCTATGCTAGGATAGCGATCATTTTCCCATTCCAGATAGGGTTCCCAATTCAACCTCCGCTGCATGGAGTCAGGATAGTTCAGCGCCACATATTCTTCAAAGAATGTGGGATCTTCCTTATTAGCGGCATCATCAAACTCGTAGCCTTCAACCAGTCCGTCTTCTCCGAGGCGATACCTCAAAATAGAATCCCGCACCCAATATACAAACTGGCGGTACTCATTATTGGTAATCTCCGTTTGGTCCATCCAGAAAGCCGGTACGGAAACCGTCTTGGTTGGAGAAACCATGGAATAAGGTACATCCTGATCAGCATTACCCATGTTATACGAACCCTGAGGAATGTATACCATACCATAAGGTTCAGATGGATAGAACTCCGGTCTGTCCTGAACGCCAACCAATTCGCCATGAGGATTGCTGTTGCATGCTGCCAGCATTCCTATGCCTATTGTGATGATAATCAGTTTTTTCATATCCTACCTTGTTAATTCTTCGAAGGAATATAACGCCATTTATCGAAGAGCGCTATATTACAAAAATCTTGGATTTCTATAACTTCCTTTTTCCCTTGGGGGAATTTCTATTCTAAAACAATATTTTAACATGATCTCATGGCTCCCTCCGCCCTGAGAAGAAAGATCCCCCGTTGCTACATCATAAGAGTAACCTGCTTTTAATGAGGGTAATATCTGATATCCAATATTCACCCCTACAGCGTCCTGTAGCCTGTATGTAACGCCTCCCCAAAACTTGTTATTGTACATGGCCATCACATTCACGTCAAACGAAGGAGAGCTGCGGGCATCGGTTTTTATCAGGGTGCTGGGCATGAGCATCCAGTTGCTGGCGGGGATCTGCCAGTTGTAACCACCCATTACATAATAGTGCCTTGCGTTGCGGTATCCGATATTACCATTCTGCCCGTTCAAGGCAGATGTAGATTCAATCAGGTTTATAGTGGAGATACCTCCCCATATATTTTCGCTGGAATAATAAACTCCAAAAGAAGGGTCAATTGCCAGGCCGGAAGCATCAGATGAAGGTATTCCCAGTCCTGCAAGAGTTTGGTCGGCCGGGCGCCATTCCGCTCCATTTACAGAGTTGTTAATGAAACGTAAACCCACTCCAAAGCCCAGGGTTCCCCGCGCTAATTCCAGTTGATACGCATAGCCCAGGCCAGCTTCAATATTTTGAAAAAAACCGATCTGGTCATTTACAATATTCACAGAAAAACCACCGTGAACCGACCTTACCGGGATATTACCATTTATGTTTTGGGTAGTTGGAGCTCCTTCAAAGCCTACCCATTGGCTCCTGTGAAGGGCGTTGATACATATAGCACCCCCTGTCCCTGCCACAGCCGGGTTGTAATAAATCTTGTTGAACATGTATTGGGTAAACTGCACATTTTGCTGTGCCTTACTCAGGAAAGGCAATGCCACCAAGAAAAGTAGTGCGTAGATTTTTCTCATAAACGCAGGGTTGTAGGGTTGTTTTATGTTACTACTATAACCTTTGAAATCTCCAAAGATAAAATTTTGAACAACAAAATGTTAATGCTCGGTTAATTTTAACGAAAATTAAGGGGCATTAATCCCTCATTTTTTGTTACGCAGAGGTTTATACAGACTTTTTCAAAGCCAGCCACCACCGTAAAGGAATATCATTTTCGCAAGCCCTTTGATAATCCTCATACGAACAAGGAATAAGGTGGTGCCGCTCACTATCCATACTGGTATTTCCAGCTTTTACCGGTACTTCTATCCACCAACGCTCGCTCAAATTGCTACGGTAAAAGATCAGTTCGTGTTCCCCTTCATTGATCAGTACCGTAAAACGATCATATTCTTTTTTGGAGGCGTAGGGGTAGTCGCCCTTCCGATTATTAAAGCCTTCAATAAAGTACCAGAGCATTTGTGAAACCAGATGTGCTGTGCGACCCTGGTTATCAAATTCAGGGTTGAGCTCGTAAATACCGAAGGAGGATACCTTGTCACTGATACCAGCGTAGCGGCTCAGGGCGCAGGCTTCCTCACCACTGAAGCCGTTGGGGGAATGGTTCAGGTTTCCAGGGGCATCCGCCTGCCGTAGGGCAGATAGGTCAAAGCTCACAATGTCCGCATCACGGAGAATAGGCTCGGCTTCGCGGATGTTGTTACGGAAAATACCCAGGCGGTGCACGTCAAAATACATGCGCTCCATGAGGTCTATCTCGTCCTGGTTGACAAAGTAGGTCTGGTAGCCAATGTTGCTGTAATTATAAAGAATATAAGGCTTTTCCAAAACAATGAAGCTAAGGAAATTATCCGCCCCGGTCTTTGCATCATGGCGGCCCAGGTCAAAACGTGAATCTATGGATACCAGGTTTACGGTTTGCTCCATGCCATCGTAAGCCCGGTAATTGGCATAGGTAAGATCCTGCCCTCCTCCTATAATAATCGGGGTTATCCCTTTTTTCAGGAGATGGTGGATCACTTCTTTCACCGCTATATAGGAATCCCTCAGGCTTTCACCACTGTAAATATTTCCAAGATCACATATAGGGCTTTGCCACTTGCCTTTAAAAAGAGTGTACAGGTAACTGCGCACGGAATCAGGTGCCTGGGCAGCTCCCCGGTTGTTGTTGGTGCCCCGGTCTTCCATAACTCCGATAATGGCGATCTTGCAATGCTCAAGGTCCGGTATGCCTTCGATTTCCGTGTGTTTCGCAATGTGATGGACCAGGGCCTGGGGGTGAAGATGTTCGTTGTCTTCTATAAGACTCTGGCGTACAGGGGCTAGGAAATCTTCAAGATTCATTTTTTGCGGGGCTTACGCTTTTTAGGTTCAGGTGTAGCATTCATGATCTCCAGGCATTCTTCCCGGGTGAGGGTTGCAGGTTCCTTATCTTTAGGGATCTTATAATTCTTTCTGCCGGATTTGATATAGGGTCCGTAGCGCCCGTTCAACACCTCTATAACCGGTTTTTCCTCGTCAAAACGGGCAATGAATTTTTCCTTGTCGGCCTGCTGTTTGGCTTTGATCAGTTCGATAGCCCTTTCCAGGGTTATGGACATCGGATCGTCACCCTCTTTGGGTTTCATAGACACAAAGTTGTTGCCATGACGGACATAAGGGCCAAAGCGTCCCACGTTGGCAGAAACCGGAAGATCTTCAAATTCGCCCAGCTTACGGGGAAGTTTAAATAGCTCGAGTGCTTCTTCCAGGGTAATGTCATTGATATGCTGACCCTTCATCAGGCTGGCAAACTCCGGCTTTTCTTCGTCATCGGCCTCACCGATCTGTATCATCGGGCCGTAGCGCCCGATACGGGCATACACCGGCTTACCGCTTTTGGGATCCTGGCCTAAGAGTCTTTCTCCTTTGGCGCGGTCGGAATTTTCTTCAACATCTTTAAGGTGCGGGTGAAAATCTTTGTAAAAAGAGTCGATCATCCGGTCCCATTGCTCTCTGCCCCGTGCAATCTCATCAAATTGTTCTTCTACGTTGGCGGTAAAGTGGTAATCCATGATGTCCTTAAAATGCTCCACCAAAAAGTCGTTCACCACCATCCCTATATCAGTAGGAATAAGTTTGCCTTTATCGGCACCGGTAGTTTCAGATAGTTTGTTTTGCTTCACTTGGCTACCGGTCAGTACATACTGAACATAATTTCGTTTTTCACCTTCCAGGTCCGATTTCTCTACGTAATTCCTTTTTTGGATGGTAGAAATGGTAGGGGCATAGGTGGAGGGTCTGCCAATTCCCAGTTCCTCCAGTTTCTTCACCAGACTGGCTTCCGTAAAGCGTGGAGGATGTTTAGTGAAACGTTGTGTAGCGGATAACTCAGAGGCATTCAGGTGTTCACCTTTTTCAGAAGCGGGCAGCATTCCTTCCTGTTCATCGCTCTCATCATCATCCGTGCCTTCCAGGTATACCTTCAGGAAACCTTCAAATTTGATCACTTCACCACGCGCTACAAATTCCAGCTCTTTCTGTGGTGTGGATATCCTGAGTACTGTTCTTTCCAGTTCTGCATCGCTCATTTGTGAAGCAATGGTGCGCTTCCAGATAAGGTCGTATAGTTTTTTTTGGTTGGCATCAGTACCAGCTGAATGCTTATCCATGAAGGTAGGGCGGATGGCTTCGTGAGCTTCTTGTGCGCCTTTGCTTTTGGTGGAATATTTACGGGTTTGGGCAAACTTTTCTCCATACTGGTCATGGATTTCCTTTCGGGCAGTATTCAGCGCCAGGTCCGAAAGATTTACCGAATCCGTACGCATATAGGTTATATGACCGGATTCGTAAAGTTTTTGTGCTACAGACATGGTTTGCGCCACCGAGAAATACAGCTTCCGGGAAGCTTCCTGTTGTAGGGTGGAAGTTGTAAAAGGAGCAGCCGGTGATTTTTTGGCCGGTTTGGTTTCAATGCTGTTGATGTGGAAAGAGTGGCCTTTGCATCCTTCCAGGAATTTTTTAGCCTCTTCTTCTGTCTCAAAACGACTGCTTAACTCAGCTTTAATGGATTTGCCATCGGAGTTGGTAAATTCACCCACCACACGGAAAAAGGAAACTGCTTTAAAGTTGCGGATCTCTTTTTCCCGCTCTACGATCAAACGTACTGCTACAGATTGTACACGCCCGGCCGATAAGCCCCGCTGCACTTTTTTCCAAAGTATCGGTGATAGTTCAAATCCCACCAGCCGATCCAGTACTCTACGGGCTTGTTGGGCATTTACCAGGTTCTGATCAATGCGCCTCGGGTTCTGAATAGCTTTCTCAATGGCCGGTTTGGTGATCTCGTGGAAAACAATGCGGTTGGTGGTGCCGGGATTCAGGTTCAGTGCCTCAGCCAAATGCCAGGCAATAGCCTCTCCTTCCCGGTCCTCATCCGATGCCAGCCATACCGTTTCAGCATCCTTGGTTAGCTTCTTGAGCTTGTTTACCACTTCCTTCTTCTCCTTGGGAACCGCATACTTGGGAGCATAATTATTTTCAATATCAATCCCCATATCTTTGGCTATCAGGTCCCGAATGTGGCCATAACTAGACTCTACCTGGAAGTCTTTTCCCAGGTATTTACCAATGGTCTTGGCCTTGGCAGGGGACTCTACAATTACTAAGTTCTTTGGCATTTCCGAAGCGGTATTTGAGTGTTTTTGAAACCGCCAAAATAAATCAAATGTTTTCGAATGGTGCAAATGAATGATGACCAGAACGTTAAAGTTGGTCTGCCAAACTGGCACAAGCGGAATGCTATTTGTAGCTTTGCGGTACAAATTTTAGATGACTAAAGGCTGATGGCTAACTTGGTAAACGAAAAGGAAATAAATGAATCCCGGCAGGGGGAAACGGTGTTGCTGGAAGACGGGATCAACGAAAAGAAGCTGTATATAGAAAGCTACGGTTGCCAGATGAATTTTTCAGATAGTGAAATTGTAGCGTCCATACTTTCCAAAGAAGGATACGGTACTACCCGTAATATGGAGGAGGCGGACCTAGTACTTCTCAATACCTGCAGCATTCGTGATAAAGCGGAGCAAACCGTTCGGAAACGCCTTACCAGCTTCAACAAAATAAAGAACGAAAGGCCCGAGATGAAGATCGGGGTGTTGGGCTGTATGGCAGAACGCCTGAAGAGTAAATTACTGGACGAGGAGAAACTGGTAGACCTGGTGGTTGGCCCTGACGCGTATCGTGATCTGCCCAACCTGGTTAAGGAAATAGATGCCGGGCGCAAGGCTGTTAACGTGATCCTTTCCAAAGAGGAAACGTATGCGGATGTAAACCCGGTGCGATTGGGTAGCAATGGCGTCACTGCTTTTGTATCCATTACACGGGGTTGTGATAATATGTGTACATTTTGCGTGGTACCCTTCACCCGGGGACGTGAACGTAGCCGGAATCCGGAAACCATTGTGGAAGAGTGCCAGCAACTTTGGACCAATGGCTATAAGGAGGTTACTCTGTTAGGCCAGAATGTAGACTCCTATTTATGGTATGGAGGTGGCCTGAAAAAAGATTTTGAAAAGGCCAGTGAAGCGGCTAAAGCCACTGCTGTGCACTTTGCCGGACTCTTGGAAAAAGTAGCGTTGGCAGTGCCGGGAATGCGCATTCGTTTTTCTACTTCCAATCCCCAGGATATGTCGGATGACGTGCTGCATACGATTGCCCGGTATGGTAATATCTGCAATTACATCCACTTACCAGTGCAGTCGGGTTCCAGCCGTATCCTGGAATTGATGAACCGCGGCCACAATCGTCAGGAGTACTTTGATCTCATCGACCGGGTAAAAAAGATAATTCCCGATTGCGGGATATCTCATGACATGATTACCGGCTTTCCCACCGAAACGGAAGAAGATCACCGGGAAACCCTCAGCCTGATGGAGTACGTGAAGTACGACTTCGGGTATATGTTTTATTATTCCGAGCGCCCCAATACTTATGCGGCACGGAAAATGGAGGATGATGTTCCTCTTGAAATTAAAAAACGCAGGCTTACCGAGATCATTGATCTTCAACAGCAACATTCGCTGGAACGCAACCAGGAGCAGATTGGGAAGGTGGAAGAGGTTTTGATTGAAGGAACTTCTAAAAAATCCGAAGACGACTGGTTTGGTCGCAGTACCCGGAATACTGTAGTGGTATTCCCGAAAGGGAATGAAAAACCGGGTGATTTTGTGAAAGTGAAGATACACGATTGTACGGCCGCAACATTATTAGGAGAAAGAATTGATGAATAATCCAAAACTGTTTTTTGTTGTCCTCACTTTACTTACACTTGGCTACACAGGTTATGCACAGGAAAAAGTGGGTGAAAACTGGGTAGATAATAACCTCACATTTGCCGTTACCAATGATCAAATAAAAGGCAAGGGTGTTTTTACCTTTTGCGTGATGGACACCACACAAGGGTACTGCGTGGAGAACCTGTCCACCGGTGTGGAGGTGAGGGTTTTTAACCGGGACGGCAAAGAGATATGGAAGGGTATTGGCAGTGGCCGGGCCAAAACGTTGAAGCTGGCAAAGCCGCTTCCTGAAGCAGATTACCTGATGATAAAGGCGTTTAAACCTCATGTGGTCAATCGTTCTACGGGTACATTGATACACCAGGATAAACCCATTGAAATAAAGTATTATATAAAGTGAGCTCAATACAGGAGGTAAAACAACGGTACGGCATCATCGGGGCTTCCCCGCTTTTAGACCGTGCCCTCAACAAGGCCATGCAGGTGGCATCCACAGATATTTCCGTACTCATTACAGGTGAAAGTGGTGTGGGTAAAGAGGCTATTCCGCGTATCATCCACGGACAGTCACATCGTAAGCATAACCCCTATATAGCAGTAAACTGTGGGGCCATTCCTGAAGGAACCATTGATAGTGAGCTTTTTGGTCATGAAAAGGGAGCTTTTACCGGTGCTACAGGTACGCGTAAAGGATATTTTGAAGAAGCAGACGGTGGCACCATATTCCTGGATGAGGTGGGCGAGCTTCCCCTTTCTACACAGGTTCGTCTCTTAAGGGTTCTGGAAACCGGTGAATTCATAAAGGTAGGATCTTCCAAAACCCAAAAGACCAATGTGCGGATAACAGCCGCCACCAATGTAGACCTCATCGATGCTATCCGCAAGGCAAAGTTCCGGGAAGACCTGTATTACCGTTTAAATACGGTAGAGATCAAAATACCGCCCTTGCGCGAACGAAAGGAAGATATTCACCTGATATTTCGCAAGTTTGTAGCTGATTTTGCCGATAAGTATCATTTACCACCTATCCGTTTGAGCAACGATGCCGTAGAGTTGCTCAAAAATTACCGCTGGCCGGGAAATATCCGGCAATTGCGGAACCTTGCCGAACAGCTTTCGGTGGTGGAGCAGGATCGTGAAATAGGTCCGGATATCTTAATGAATTATTTACCTGGCATCGGTAAAAGTGAGCTTCCAGCCTTGTATGCGGAGAAGAAGCAGCAGAGCGATTTCAGCAACGAACGCGAAATACTGTACAAGGTGCTTTTTGATATGAAGAACGATCTGACCGATCTTAAAAAGCTCACCCTTGAGCTGATGAAGAGTGGCGTTTCGGAAAAATTTCAGGAAAATAATAGTAAGCTGATCCATAAGATCTACGGGGATGAAGAAGAGGAGGAGGCCATAAGTGAAGATCTCCAGGATGAGCGTCAACAGTACTTGCCTATCTATAAGGAGGGCAGTACTGAGGTTCACCATGAAACCTATGATACGGATCATGAAACCGTAGAAGAGGAAAACCTCTCATTGCAGGATAAGGAGCTGGAACTGATTCGCAAAGCCCTGGAACGCAACAGCGGAAAACGTAAGGATGCCGCTGATGAACTGGGTATTTCGGAACGGACTTTGTACCGTAAGATAAAACAATACAATCTGTAGTGAAGAAGATCCTTGCCTTTTTTAGCCTGGCCCTGCTCATTGCTTCCTGTAACGGGGGATACTCTTTTACCGGGGGTGACGTAGGCGATGCCAAAACCATTTCCATTGACTTTTTCCAGAACAATGCCAGCCTGGTGCAACCGCAGTTGAGTCAGACATTCACCGAAACACTACGGGATATCTTCGTGCAACAAACGCCATTGGAGCTACAGGAGCGAAACGGTGACCTTCATTTTGAAGGCTCTATAGTGGACTACAGGATTGAACCGATTAACGCCCAGGCTGATGATTTTGGAGCTGCTGCCCAAACCCGTTTAACTGTAACGGTAAATGTTATATTTACCAATAAATTAGAACCTAAGAAGAGCTTCGAGCAGAGGTTTTCGCGTTTTGCGGATTTTGATGCTTCGGAAGAGCTTTCCAGTGTGGAAGGAGTTTTGTTGGAACAAATATCACAGGAGCTCTCGGAAAATATATTGAACCAATCAATCGGTAGCTGGTAATACGTGGACGCCCAGGAATTTACAACTCTGCTTGAACGACCCGGTAAAATTCACCGGAAAGAAGTGACTGAGCTCAAAAAACTGGCGGCTCAATACCCGTACAGCCAGGCGGTACAACTTCTGTACGCCTTACGCCTTAAAAATTCCAACGAGCATCTCTTTAACCAACAGCTGGGCAAAACGTCTATCCTTACCAATGATCGCACGGTTTTGTACGATCTCTTTGAAGGGGTGGAATCCATTCCCCGCGAGGAACTGGAAACTATGGATCCTGGAAAGCCGGTTCCGGAACCACTGGAGGAAAAAGACGTAACAGAGGGAATATCAGAAGAAGTTGCGCCCCAGGAAAGAACGCAGGAAGAAGTCCCTGAAGAAAAAATGCCTGCCGAGCCGGTGGCTGAAAAAGAAATGGAAGAGCCAGCCCCTGAACCGGAGCCCCAGCCTGAAGCAGAGCAGGAGCCGGAGATTCATGAGGAAAATACGGAGAGCGAGGAAGGGCCTGCTGAGGAAGAAATGACGGCAGCCGAAAGAATTAGGGCCATCCTGGAGAGAAGCCGTAAAATGCGCGAGCAATACGAAGCCAAAAAGAAAGGCGGGTCGGAAAACTCGGCTATGGATGACCGCATCCGGGGAATAAGGGAAAAGCTGGAAAGCCTGAAAAAGGATCGACCGGAAGAGCTTGAGCCCAAAGCTGAAGAAGCGGACAGTCAAGCGATTGAAGAACCAAAGCCTGAAGCGGTAAAAGAAGAGCTGAGTGCTGAAACCCCTGAGATTCCTCAAGCGGAAGAAATTCAGGAAGAGGCCAATTCGGAGCCTGCTGTGGTTGAGCCGGAGGAAATTACCGCAGAAGATGAGGTTGTGGAAGAAGATAAGGGGGAAGTCTCGTTCCGGGAAGACTCGCAACCCGTATTCACCATTGATGAGGAAGAACCGGGATCTGAACGAAATAGTGGTGTGCGCCCACTGGATCCCGCTGAAAAACATAGCTTTTCCGATTGGCTGAAGAGGCTTTCGGAAGGGGATGATACAAGTAACGAAAATACTGCTCCGCCCAAAGCCAGAATGGAAGAGGGGGCGATGGCCTTTGAGGAGAAGATCCAACTCTTCGATACCTTCGTGGAAAAGCTCCCAAAACTTAAGCAAAAGAGTAAAGAACCTGCTGCCTCCCGCCAGTTTAATATAAATGAGCTGCAAAGTTCAGGAGACGGGTCGCTGATAACCGAAACCCTTGCTAAGGTGTACATTAAGCAGGGGCATTATGATAAAGCGATTAAGGCATATCAAATTCTGAAGTTGAAATATCCGGAAAAAAGTAGTTTCTTTGCCGACCAAATTTTGGAAATCAAAAAACTGAAAAAGAGTAAATAAGCCGGTTTGTTATGACGATGTTGTTCTCTGTTTTGATAATCATTACCTGTGTGTTACTTATCCTGATCGTATTGATCCAGAACCCTAAAGGAGGAGGTTTGAGTTCTTCTTTTGGCGGAGGTGGAACACAGCTTTTTGGCGGTGTGAAAAAAACAACCGATTTTCTGGACCGTGGAACCTGGGCATTGGCCGTAGCACTAGTAGTGCTTGTTTTGGCTGCTAACGTTGTACTGAATCCTATGTACAACAGTGCTGCCGAAGGTAATGGATCCCGCATTGAAGAGGAGCTGAATACCATGCCACAAGCTAGCCCGGTTGCGCCTCCTCCCGCTCAGGGACAAGGACAAATGCTGCAAGAAGATATGCCTACCTCTGTTGATGAGGATGGAGGCGATGAATAAATACTTCCTTTAAAGAACTTTAAAAACCCTGCAATTCAATTGCGGGGTTTTTTATTTTCGGGAGTTCTATGTTGTTGCATCCAAAAACGGGCTGGTATGCGCTGGCGGGCTTAATGATCTTATTCCTGGCCATGCAATTGATTTTGATACAGGCCGACCCTTCTGTGGACATTTCAACCAGCCGGGGGCCCTTTACTGATGAAGGCCTCAATACCTGCCAGGCCCGTAATTACATCAACCATGGACGTTGGGGTGTGGAAGAATGTGATAACTTGGTAAAATCTCCTGTCTTTAACCTTTACTTGGCCGGGGTTTTTAAGCTTTTTGGTACTTCACGCATTACAGCAAGGCTGGCCATTTTGCTAGGAGCCATTGTGGTTTTTATGGTGTTTTCAAAGGTGTTGAACAAGCCCTGGTTAAGCCTGCTCCTTTTGCTCACCGGAGGATTGAATTATTTTGTTTTCCAATTCTTTCACTTTTCAATGGTAGAGATCCTGGCGGTCCAGTTTATCTTGCTCAGTATAGCCTATGCTTACCATTTCCTTCATTCCGGAAGACGGCAGGACCTGATCTTGCATTTCCTGTTCCTCTTTGTTACGGTGTGCCTGAAGATCCAGTTCCTCTACCTGATGGTTTTTCCGGCAGGCGTATTTTTTCAGTTTTTGAACCATGGTGGTAAAGGCCGGCCGGTAAAGCAAATTGGCCTATCTCTTTTGGGATTGTACATTTTAGCAACAGCGGTTTATATATTGGGCTGGTATATATGGGTGGCTGATGTTTTTGATAAAGTTCTTTTTAACCAGGTAACCCATCGCTATTCGGGAGACTGGTCCTGGTTAAAAGCGCTGACAGGGAATGTGCAAACCTTTTACTTGCGACCGGAGAACTTACCCCTTCTTCTTTTCTTTTGGTTAAGCCTGGTATGGGTGATGGTGAAAAGAAAATCCATCCGGCCGTCTCATTTCCTGCTTTTATACCTGGCGGGAATTTGGGTGTTGCTGGAGCACCATAAATTAGTTATTCAATGGCTGCCCACGCGTTATGCGTTAAGCTTGCTCATGGCTATGGCCTTGTGGTGTTCCGTTTTTATCTACGTAGCCTTCAAGAGAGAAGATTCCCTTCTCAGGCGCTGGACAGCTTTGGCAGCTATTATCTTGGTAGGTTTTCATTCTTTTCAGGTGGGCCATTTAGTGCTAAGTCGTACGTATGATTCAAAAAAGATCATTGATCAATGGGCGGTAAACGATTTCCGGGGAAGGCCAGTGGCCGGAGTCTGGGCCACCGGTCTGGTATGGAATAATACTGCTTATGTAGTGCCTGTATGGAACGATTTTACGCTCATGCATGGTTTTATGGAGCACTACAAGCCGGTATTGGTGGTGACGGAAAATGGAGAGGAAGATTCAGGCGGAGCGTTCCGAAATAACGGGTTCATACTGGAAGAACATTACCCGGTGATCACTGAAGAGCATTACGGAAATTATCATTTATACTTCTACCGTCAACCATAGTTTCCTGGCTGTGGAGACATTGAAAATGTCAGGCTGTCAGTTAAAGGCCTTGGCATACTTTCTGACATCAGGGGAGTCATCATAAAAATCAATAGTATAACCCAAAACAAATAACACAATGGCAGATATTAACCTTCGTCCATTGGCAGACCGGGTTCTGGTAGAACCAAGTGCTGCTGAAACGAAAACCGCTTCTGGTATTATAATTCCCGACACGGCTCAGGAAAAGCCCCAGCAAGGGATTGTAGTAGCGGTAGGTAACGGCAAAAAAGATGAGCCGATGACCGTAAAAGCGGGTGATCGAGTTCTTTATGGAAAATATGGCGGTACCGAGATCAAGCATGAAGGAAAAGATTATCTCATCATGCGCGAGTCGGACATTTTTGCCATTCTCGGTTAATTCATTCAAACCATTTTCAAAATCTTAAAACGATACAAATAAAATCATGGCTAAAGAAATTAAATTCAACCTTGAAGCCAGGGATGCACTGAAAAGAGGTGTGGATCAACTGGCCAATGCTGTAAAAGTAACCTTAGGCCCCAAGGGTCGTAATGTGGTGATCGAAAAATCATTCGGTGCACCTTCTGTAACCAAAGACGGTGTTTCCGTAGCTAAGGAAATTGAGCTGGAAGACAAGATCGAGAACCTGGGTGCACAGATGGTGAAGGAAGTAGCTTCCAAAACCGCTGATATTGCCGGTGACGGTACTACTACAGCTACTGTTCTGGCCCAGGCTATTTATGCCCAGGGAATGAAGAACGTAGCGGCAGGAGCTTCTCCTATGGACCTGAAACGCGGTATGGATAAAGCCGTTGAGAAGGTGATTGAAAATTTGCGCAGCATGTCTAAGGAAGTAGGTGATAGCTCTGACAAGATCGAGCAGGTAGCCTCTATTTCCGCCAACAACGATGCCACTATCGGTAAACTTATTGCCGAGGCTATGGGCAAGGTGAAGAAAGAAGGTGTAATTACCGTGGAAGAAGCAAAAGGTACTGAAACCTACGTAGACGTGGTAGAAGGTATGCAGTTTGACCGTGGTTACCTTTCGGCTTACTTCGTTACCGATACTGAAAAGATGATCGCTGAACTGGACAATCCTTATATCCTGATCTACGACAAAAAGATCAGTAACATGAAGGAACTGCTTCCCGTACTGGAGCCTGTAGCGCAAAGCGGAAAACCTCTGTTGATCATTTCAGAAGACCTGGATGGTGAGGCTCTTTCCACCCTGGTGGTGAACAAAATCCGCGGAAGCCTGAAAGTGGCTGCTGTTAAAGCTCCCGGCTTTGGCGACCGCAGAAAGGCTATGCTGGAAGACATCGCTATACTTACCGGAGGTACGCTGATCTCTGAAGAAAGAGGTTATAAGCTGGAAAATGCTACCGTTGATATGCTGGGTACCTGCGAAAAAGTATCCATTGACAAGGATAATACTACCCTGGTAAACGGTGCCGGTTCTACCGATGATATCAAGGCCCGCGTAAACCAGATCAAGGCCCAGATAGAAACCACTACTTCAGATTACGATAAGGAAAAACTGCAGGAGCGCCTGGCTAAATTAGCCGGTGGTGTGGCTGTACTGTACGTAGGTGCTGCTTCTGAAGTGGAAATGAAGGAAAAGAAAGACCGTGTGGATGATGCCCTGGCGGCTACACGTGCTGCTATTGAGGAAGGTATTGTTCCCGGTGGTGGTGTGGCTTTGGTACGTTCTGCCATGGTGCTGGACGGTGCTAAAGGGGATAATGATGACGAAACCACTGGTATGGCCATCATTTCCCGTGCTATTGAAGAGCCTCTGCGTCAGATCGTAGAGAATGCCGGTCAGGAAGCTTCCGTGATCGTGGCTAAAGTAAAAGAAGGAAAAGATGATTTTGGTTACAACGCCAAAACCGAGAAGTTCGAGAATATGCTCGAGTCCGGTATCATTGATCCTACCAAAGTTACCCGTGTAGCTCTGGAGAATGCTTCTTCCGTAGCCGGTATGCTGCTCACCACCGAGGCTACCATTACCGAGATCCCTAAGGAGGATAACGGTAGCGGAATGCCAGGCGGGATGGGCGGTGGAATGCCTGGTATGATGTAATTACAACACATTCTAATTATAGGAAACCCGGCAGCTATGGCTGCCGGGTTTTTTTGTGCGTAGCGGTCTTCAACCTATATTTGTGAAAACCTATAACTGTATGTTCAAATATCTGGCCTTTGTGCTTTTAGTAGGTATGGCCTTTCAGGTTGATGCCCAGCGTTACAACAATCCTCAAACCTACTTCCGGAAATTTCAGAACGAGAACCGTAAGTTGCGGATCAAGAATTTGCGTTACCTGAAATCATCATTGCGCTCTACCGATGAACGCAGAGTGGCCAAATACCGTGAAATGGTATTGGAGCAAGCTAAGGAAAGCCAGCAAGCTGTAGAAAGACTGGGGCCTTATGAGGACTATGATATTCTTCAGAAAGAGTACATCAAATCCCTGCAGATGTATATCGATGCTTTTGCTAATAATTTTGGGGTGGCTGAAGAGCTGAATAAGGGTCGTTACAATTCCTATGAAGATCTGAAAAAATACTACGATGCCGTAACCAAGGCAGAGGGCCAGATGCTGGATGCTGCCTATCGTATACAACAAGCCGAAGAACACTTTGCGAAGACCTACTATCTTACCATTACGCGTGATGAGGAGATGGAAGAAGAGTACCGCATGTTGGATGAGGTAACCCTTTACACCCGGGATATGACCTTGTCCTTTTTCCGGGTAGATGCCGAGGTGCGTAAGTACCTTAAAACGGTTGAAGTGGGTGGTACAGATAGCCTCAGCACCATTGTAGGGGATATGAGGGCGGCCTATAATGAATCCAAAAAAGAGGTGGAGGAGTATGCTGATTTTGACGGGAGAAAGGTACTCTTTAATGAAATGGAGGATTACCTGGAAGAGATACGAGTGGAACTAGATGAAAACCTTCCGGAGCTTACCGAGAACCTTCAGAATAAATTCCTCAGCGAAGATGAATTCGAAGATACACAGCGCGAACTGGAACGTTTCATAAAGCGTCATAAATACCGAGTGGAGGACTTCTTTGAAACCCAAGCCGACCTTATAGAATATTACATTCCCGAAGATTAGCGGTGCGCAGAGTAGTTCGCTGGTTCATGGTTTTAGCAGTTCTGCTGGCCATCATTTGCTGGATAACCTATTCTGGAGTATCCTCTTTTGCCCAACCCTATATCAGCAGTACTATGGATGACCTCCCTGCGCAGAAAGTGGGTTTGATGTTGGGGACCAGTCCCAGGCTTTCAGGTGGCCGTCCCAATCTCTATTTTACCTACCGAGTGCAAGCTGCCACAGATCTGTATGAGCAGGGTAAAATAGAGTATATCCTGGTGAGCGGTGACAACCGTAAGAAGGAATACAATGAACCCAGGGCTATGCGCGATGCCCTTATCAAAAAGGGAATTTCCGAAGACCATATCATCCTGGATTATGCCGGCTTCCGGACCTTTGATTCCATGATCAGGGCAGAAAAAGTGTTTGGGCAGGATAGCTTTATAGTTATATCACAGCCCTTTCATAATGAACGCGCGGTTTTCATTGCCCGTAAATCGGGTATCGAGGCCTATGGGTTCAATGCCCGTGACGTTGACGTAGCGGCTGGTTTCAAAACTAAGTTGAGAGAAGTGGGTGCACGGGTTAAAATGATCCTTGATATCTATGTGCTTCATACTGAGCCTAAATTCCTGGGTGATCCGGTTATAATTCCATAGACAGGCAACTTCTGAGCCGCTTTCTGCATCTGGAATTAAAAGACTAATATGAAAATCTCAATTCCCTCTTTAATGATCATAATGGCAGTGGGCCTGGCTTCCTGCCGTAAGGATAACTCGAATTCCTGTATTGATCAGGAACTATTGAAGCAAGGTAACGTAATTGATTGTACAGCAGAATATGACCCGGTGTGTGGCTGTGATGGTAATACCTATCCCAATGAGTGTATAGCCAAATTTCAGAATGGTGTAAAGTACTTTACCAAAGGAGCCTGCGGGTGTAAATACCCGTATTCCGGGATCGTAAGGGATCTTACCGGACTGGACGGATGCGGAGAGGTGATACAGCTTCTGGATGGCAGTTACCTGGAAGTGGCTTCCCTGCCGAACGGCTTTACATTGGAAACCGGTCAGGATCTGGAGTTTGATTACATGGAGCGGACCGACCTGGCTTCCATTTGTATGGCAGGTAAAATTGTGGACATCACTTGTGTTCGTGCTATTAACGCCTGTGTTCCTATATTGGAGAGAGGCGCCCTGGACTCCATGGCCACCCATAAAGATCCTATTTTCATCAATTCTGCATCTATTGTGCAGGACTGCCTTTACATTAATTTCAGTTATAGCGGTGGTTGCGCGGAGCATGATGTACGCCTGGTGAAAACACTGCCCTGGTGTGGAACTCCGCCCTTACCGCCCGCTGAGCTGGTATTGGAACACGAGGCGCATGGCGATGCTTGCCAGGCGTATATTACCAAAACCAAGAGCTTTGACCTGACCGGCTTACAGGAGTATGGAACGCACTCGGTAGAGTTCTTCCTTACCAACTCCCAGGCATCCTATAACGAGAAGTTTATTTACAACTATCCGCACGTTCAGAATTAAAATATAGGACAAATAGCGTATGAGGCTATTGGTGTCAATATGATACCTTTAGCCTCATATTTTTTTGGAATGTTACGAATCCTTATTGCCGAAGATAACACCCGCATAGCCCGTTCCTTGATGGAAAAGCTGGAGCTTTTTGAGGACCTTAAGGTGAAGGGGTGGGAGCTGAATGGAAGTACACTTCTGAACCACCTGGAGCGTAATTCCGGTGTGGAGGTGGTTCTCATGGATATCAATATGCCGGTTTTGAACGGCATAGAAACCACTCGTGAGGTAAAGCGCCTGTACCCCCATATAAAGGTGATCATGAGCACCGTATTTGATGAGGAACACTACATTTTTGAAGCTATACTGGCGGGGGCCAACGGCTACCTTTTAAAGGATGAACGTCCTGAAAAACTATACGATTCCATCCGTGAAGTGATGGATGGCGGAGCGCCCATGTCTTCCAGTGTGGCCAGAAAAGCCCTGAACATGATCCGCTATCAGCGGGAACACTATTCACAACCGGCCGAGGAGTACAATCTTACCAGGCGGGAAACCGAGATACTGGAACAGCTGGCTACGGGCATCAATTACAACCAGATTGCTGAAAACCTATACATCAGCTCCGGAACGGTGCGGAAGCACATCGAGAACATCTACCAGAAACTACAGGTACACAATAAGATGGAAGCCGTGCAGTTGGCGTTGAAAAATCGTCTTATCTAATTCTCACCACATTTTTATTTTTTGATCATAATACTTAACCGTTTGGTGATCAGTAGCATCTTTTTTATTTTGTAAATTTATTTATATTATAAACTTAATTACATTTGGTGCGCTTTAGGAAAGTATATCACTTTAGAAAGCAATGTAACAGTATGATAAGCACTAATTTAATTTCAATACCATGAAGAAACTATTTCAATTTATACTACCCGGAATTTTGCTGATCGGCTTCAGCATGAATTTGAAAGCCCAGGAAGGTGGGATCAGCAATAAGCTTGCTTTAGGCTTTGAACTTACCCAGATCCAACGTGATTTTGGGGTAGGGATGAATTTAGCCAGTCCTTATTTCCTTTATGATAACGTGGCCATCAGGGTCAGGGGTAATATGATGTTCTACGAACATATTGATGAAGGAGAGTTTACCTGGACTCCTTATTCCAACTTCACCATTGGTTTAGTGGGCAGCGGGGTCACAATTGCTGATGCTATCCGCTTATACGGTGAGGGAGGTCTCATAGGGCTGATTCCCTCCAGTACTTTTTCTTCTGAGGATATTTCCTTGGGCGGATACGGCTTATTTGGCTTTGAGTTCTATTTCTGTGAGACAGCCAACTACTTCATAGAAATAGGAGGAGCCGGAACCAGTGCTACGGCTGATAAACTTCCTGCCAGGCCTATTTACTCCAATGGTTTTATGATCAACGTTGGCTTCAGGTTCCACTTCCAATAAAGCAGGTGGAACCAACCGATGTGCTTAACCCAGTAGCTCCTTGGTTTTGGCCGAGATAGTTTTCCCATCCGCTTTACCGGCCAGTTCCTTGGAGGCAACACCCATTATTTTACCCATATCCTGGGGGCCTTTGACATCCAGGCGAACGATGAGTTCCTGTAAGTAAGCTTTGAGTTCGGCTTCGTCCATTTGTTTGGGCAGGAAGCCCTCTATAACTTCCAGTTGAGCGCGTTCTTCCCCGGCAAGGTCTTCGCGTCCCTGCTGCTCATATATTTCCAGTGAGTCCTTGCGTTGTTTTTGAAGGCGCTGTAGGATCTTGAGTTCATCAGCATCAGAAAGTTCTGCGCCACCACCTTTTTCGGTATTGGCCAGCAAAATAGCCGATTTGATGCTACGCAAGGCTTCCAGGCGTACTTTGTCCTTGGCTTTCATAGCCGCTTTCATTTCCTCGCCAATATTCTGTGATAAACTCATGATTATGATATTATTTAAGGCCAAAGGTAAGCAGAGGGGGAGGTGTTTTGCAAGTTGTGAAGGGGTATAAAAAACGCCCCGGGAATATTCCCGGGGCGCAGCTTGAAGAAACTACTTGTGTTAGTCTACATTATCGTGTAAAAAGCTGTTATTGGTCTTGATCTGGCTGCCATCTTCACTATCGTCAATGCTGAAGCGGCTGATCCGGCCCTCACGGCTGTAATTTTCATTCTCTATGCTTACTCCCTGTCGCTTATAGGCGGGCTCGTTATCGGCCTCGTCAACCGAGAAGGGGTGGTTCTTAAAACGGTAGTTAAAGGCCTTGAGCTTGGCTCTCCTTTCATCCGCTTTAAGGCGCATGCTTTCCTCAATGGTGCTGTCCATAGGTGAGTTGTTACCTGAATTTTTGGACGTATTGTCCTCACCGGAGGCGGAAACCTGTTTTACCTCAAAACGCAGGTCTTCATCTTCTTCTTCCCGGGTTTCCACCTTTTTGGCTTCGGGCTTGGATTCTTCCCTGCGCTCACGGCCAGCTGATTTCAGTTGTTGCTCCAGGTGAAGGTAATCTTCCAGGGAGTAACGAATGGTTTCGGGTTTCTTTTCCTCAGGTCGGGGCTTTTCTTCCGCTGCAGGCAGCTCAGTTTCCTGTTGTGCCTGTGGTTCGGGTTGTCTTTCCTCTTCTTTTTTAGGAAGTTCCATTTCGAACTCTGCCTCAGGAGCCTTTTCTTCATCCACGTCACCGATGGAGAAGACCGGTTCATTGATCTCTTCTTCGGGTTCTTCTGTTTCAGAAATTTCCTGCTCACTGGCTTCCATTTCCTCGAGGGTGTCGTCTTCCAACTCAAAGGTGGTGATCTCCTCCTCCATCATTTCATCGTCCACATCTGCTGCACCTAACGGAATTTCAGGTTCGGCTTCCGCAATAGTGTCTTCTTCATTACCGTATTCGTCTTCGGTATCAAAGTCAAAGAGGTTTACCTGCTCCTTTTTCTTTTTTTCTTCCTTTTCGGTTTTAGCGAGGGCACTACTGATGATATCATCTTCATCTTCTGTGTCATGCTGTATAGGCTTATTGTAAACCGAGGTGCTTACTGCCTGTTCGTCCTCCAGGGTATGCACTACTTTCTGGGGCTCTCTCCCGATTACCTGCACCTGTTGATCAGGAGCAAAACCGGTGGCTACAATGGTTACAGCAATATCTTTTCCAAGACTTTCGTCTTCACCAATACCCATGATGATGTTGGCGCTTCCTCCGGCTTCAGCCTGGATGTGATCGTTGATCTCGCCTATCTCGTCAATGGTAATCTCTTCCTGGCCGGAAACGATCAGCAGCAGTACATTTTTCGCTCCCTTGATGTGGTTATCGTTGAGCAGGGGAGAGTCCAGGGCCGCTGCAATGGCCTCGCTGGCGCGGTTGTCACCTGAAGCGGTAGCGGATCCCATGATGGCAGTTCCGCTGTTGGCCAGTACGGTACGCGCATCGCGAAGGTCAATGTTGGTGGTGTAGTGATGGGTTATTACCTCGGCAATACCACGGGCAGCGGTGGCCAGTACTTCGTCCGCTTTGGCAAACCCGGCTTTAAAGCCGAGGTTACCGTATACCTCGCGTAATTTATTGTTGTTGATAACGATCAGTGAGTCCACGTTACTACGCAGGGATTCCACTCCTTTTTCGGCCTGCTGTTTACGGTTGTTCCCTTCAAAGAGGAAAGGCATGGTAACGATTCCCACGGTGAGTACGCCCATCTCCTTGGCGGCCCTGGCAATGATAGGTGCCGCCCCGGTTCCGGTACCACCGCCCATACCGGCAGTGATAAACACCATTTTGGTATTGGTTTCCAGCAGGCTTTTGATCTCCTGAATGCTTTCCTGGGCGGATTGCTCACCTACCTCGGGGTTTGCGCCTGCGCCTAAACCTTCGGTAAGGGTTACCCCCAGCTGTATTTTGTTAGGCACGGGGCTGTTGCTCAAGGCCTGAGCATCCGTATTGCATACCGCAAAGTCTACTCCGCGAATACCCATGCTAAACATGTGGTTTACAGCATTACTTCCTCCTCCTCCAACGCCTATCACTTTGATGACAGATGACTGGTTTTTAGGCAAGTCAAATGAAATAGTGTCATTTTGATTCTGGTCGCTCATATTCAGGTCTGTTTTTATAGATCGTCATTTAAAAAGTTGCGAAACTTATCTGCCCAATTTTCCAGGAAGCCTTTGCGTTGCTGCCCTGCCTTCTTGTTTTTGGGCCCTTCATTTTCTTCGGGTTTATCGGTGTTATCTGGGTTTATATCCTCTTCCTTCTCTTCGGCCTTAGGAGCTTCCGGTTCAGGTTCGGGGATACTGGGTTGTTTAAAGGTTTGTGGGTGGTTGGAATTATTGGGGTCTACCACAGATATTTCATCCGTCTGGTTCTTGCTCACCCCTTTTAATACCAGCCCCACAGCGGTGGCATAAGCCGGTGAACTGAATTCGTCATCACTTTCACTGGCAAGGTGCTCATTAGGAAAGCCGATGCGGGTATCCATACCGGTAACAAATTCCACCAACTGCTTAATGTGTTTCAATTGACTGCCACCACCGGTTAACACGATACCGGCAATCAGTTTTTTCTTGTTCTCATCGTAGCCGTAGTTCTTGATCTCCAGGTACACCTGTTCAATGATCTCCACCACACGGGCGTGGATGATCTTGGAGAGGTTTTTCAGGGATATCTCTTTAGGCTCACGGCCACGCAGGCCAGGGATGCTCACAATTTCGTTCTCTTTGTTTTCACCGGGCCAGGCTGAGCCGAACTTGATCTTCAATAGTTCGGCCTGCTTCTCAATGATGGAGCAGCCTTCCTTGATGTCTTCCGTGATCACATTGCCTCCAAATGGAATGACCGCGGTGTGGCGGATGATGCCGTCCTTGAAGATGGCTACATCGGTGGTGCCGCCACCAATATCCACCAGTACCACTCCGGCCTCTTTTTCCTCCTGGGAGAGTACTGCTTCAGCAGAAGCCAATGGCTCCAGAGTAATATCAGCCACGTTGAGGTTGCTGCTTTTTACGCAGCGGCCAATGTTCTTGATGGAGCTGATCTGCCCTACCACAATGTGGAAGTTAGCTTCCAGGCGACTGCCGTACATGCCGCGGGGTTCACGGATCTCGGCTTGTCCGTCAACTTTGTATTCCTGGGGGAGTACGTGTATAATTTCCTCACCAGGTAGCATTACCAGGTTGTGAACGTTCTGGATGAGGTTGTCAATATCCTTGTCTTCAATCACATCATCCGAATTCTGGCGAATGATGTAATCGCTGTGTTGCAGGCTGCGGATGTGCTGGCCTGCAATGCCTACCACCACACTTTTAATGGCAAGGTCTGATTCGTTTTCGGCCTCTTCAATGGCCAGCTTGATACTCTCAATGGTTTGGGTGATATTGGTAACCACACCACGGTGTACACCCAGTGATTTAGCTTTCCCCATACCCAGGATCTCCAGCTTGCCGTACTCGTTCTTACGGCCAATCATGGCAACGATCTTGGTGGTTCCTATATCCAGCCCAACGGCTATTTTTTCGGGATTCATTCGCTAATATTTCTACAAATTACCTGATCCTTATACTTCAGGTCTATCGTTTTTAAACGGGCAATGTTTTGTGCCGTACCCATATTTTGATAAAAACTTTTCAGCTTTTTGAGCTTGCTCTCCAGGTGTTCGGGTGTACCCGCCAGCACCGTGTGATTTCCGGGTTTAGGATACAAGATCCATTCTCCTTGCTTGTCTAATTTAAGAGCGCTGAAAAAGTCTTTATAAAAATCGTCCGACTGTAAATCCTTAAAAAAATGGTAGATCTTTTTATGGGCTTCTGCATCAATCCGCCCCGTTACCAATGGAACCTTGGCTGAAAAACGTGGTGACAGCGCCATGCTATCTCCCTGTTCATCTATGTAAAAGGCTGCACCTGAGTTTTGTATCCGTGCAACCGGTTGCTTTTGGTATACATCAATCCGCAAACTACCATCCAGCTTCGAATATACCTCTGCTTTACGGATAGAGGGGTGATTATCAAGGCTTTCTTCTAACAGGGGAATGTTAATTTCTTGCAGGAACAAGCTGTCAAAAAACGGGTATTCATCCCATACTATTTGTTGTATATCTTCCTGGGTAACAAAGTACAGATCATGGGAATAGTCGATATTGATAGTAACACCTTTGGTCTTCAGAGATTTATGGCGATTTCCTGAGAATGCAAATATCACCAGCAAGAGCAGTATACCACCCCCCCAGAACAGTATATTCTTAAACTTAGCCATTCAGTAATACCATTTTTAAGGGGTTTACCAATTGGTCAATATCACCGGCACCGATGGTTAATACTACCCGGTCCTTTAAGCGGGTCTCACGGAAATGAGTGAGTATATCGGTGGTAGAGAGCAAGGACTTTTCGGGTCCGTTGATCTTCTCCAGCAAAGTGTTGGACGTGATGCCCGGAATAGGTTTTTCACGGGCAGGATAAATGTCCATGAGTATAAGTTCGTCAACCTGGCCCAGGCTTTCCGCAAAACCGTCCATAAAGTCGCGTGTGCGGGAGTAGAGGTGAGGTTGGAAAATGCCGGTAATGGTATGGTCAGGGTACAGTTCCCGGACGGACCCGATCAGCGCATTGATTTCGGTAGGATGGTGGGCGTAATCGTCAATATATACCAGCCTGGAGGTTTTGATATGGTACTCAAACCTGCGCTTTACACCTTTAAAATTTTCTATGCCTTGCTTTACTTCCTCGGCATTTAGCCCGTATTCGAGCGCCAGTGCCGCTGCACCGGTAGCATTTTCTACATTATGGCGACCGGGAAGTCCGCTTCGGATATCGGGGATGGTACCATGGGGTGCCACCAGGTCAAAGCGGTAATTGTGTTCCTCTATGCGGATGTTAGTGGCTTGATAATCGGCTGTTTCGGAAAAACCGTATTTCTTGCCGGGAAGATCCAGGCGATCTTCAACCAGAGCTGTTTTCTGAATGCTGCCTGCAAAGGCGCGAAAGGTTTTTTGCAGTTCTTCGCCATCTCCGTAAATATCCAGGTGATCAGCGTCCATAGAGGTAATCAGGGCTCCTTCTGGTTTTAACTGTAAAAAGCTGCGGTCAAACTCATCGGCCTCGGCAATGAGGATGCCGTCTTTCGAATCGCCACCCCAGAAATTGGTCTGGTAGTTTACCGAGATCCCTCCCAGGAAGGCCGTAACCTCCTGTCCGGCATTGCGGAAGAGGTGGGCCAGCAGGGTGGAGGTGGTGGTTTTCCCGTGCGTGCCGGCTACGGCCAGGCAGATATGGGTTTGGGCGATCATCCCCAACACATGGGCCCGCTTTACAAGATCAAAACCTTTCTTTTGGAATAAGTTCAGCTCGGCATGTTCCGCAGGAATGGCAGGAGTGTAAATAACGGTGGTGTGTGCTTTTTTACGGAAAGGTTCCGGGATCTGTTCCACATCATCTTCATAGTGGATATCCATGCCTTCACTTTCCAATTGTTTGCAAAGTGGGGTTCGTACGCGGTCATAACCGGCTACGTTCCGGCCCAGGTTTTTAAAATACCGCGCCAGGGCACTCATGCCGATGCCACCAATGCCTACCAGGTATATATTTTCCTTATTCAGCATGGGGCAACAGTTTTTCTATTTCGTCCACAATGTGCTCTGCAGCCTTGGGTTTAGCCAGGGCTTGAATATTTTTTTGCAGTTTTTCCTGCTCCCGTCCATCCATCAGTAATTTCAACTTTTCAAGAAGTTGGGATTCAGGGTCCGTTTCGCGAAATATCAATGCCGCACCCTTTTCCACCAGAGCCATGGCATTTTTGGTTTGATGGTCTTCGGCCACGTTGGGCGAGGGGATCAGTAAAGAGGGCTTTTGCAATACCGCCAGCTCAGAAAGGGTTCCAGCACCGGCCCGGCTGATCACCCCATCGGCAATGGCGTAGGCGCCCTGCATATTCTGTAAAAAGGGTTTGATCTGTAGCTGGTCGTTCTGGCGGGAACCATGTTTGCCCAGCAACTCATCGATATAGAGTTTGCCGCTTTGCCAGAGCAGATTCATATTCATCTCCAGGATAGCGTTCAGGTTGTTCTCAACCAGTTGGTTGATCTTTCGGGCGCCTAAACTTCCTCCGAGTACCAATAAGGTTTTACGGTTGGGGTTTAGCCCGAGTTCATCGTAACAGGCTTGTTTGGAGGCTAAAGGGGCATGGACACTGCTACGGATAGGATTGCCGGTAAAAACGATCTTATCCTGCGGGAAAAAGCGCTCCATCTTATCATAGGCTACGCAAATAGTATTCACTCTGGGGGCCAGAAGCTTGTTGGTGATACCCGGAAAGGAATTCTGTTCCTGTATGAGGCAGGGTTTGTTCTTCCGTGATGCTACATACAACAGGGGCCCGCTGGCAAAACCTCCGGTTCCGATCACCACATCTGGCTTGAACTTTCGTATCAGTTTTTGGCACCGTGTGATGCTGGAAAATAGCTTAAAGGGGAACAGGAGATTGGAGGCGGTGAGCTTGCGCTGAATACCGCTGATCCATAAACCTTCAATATTGTAGCCGGCCTGGGGTACACGTTCCATTTCCATCCTGTCCCGTGCTCCCACAAAAAGGAATTGGGCATCTGGATAGCGTTTTTTCAGTTCATCCGCAATGGCTACGGCCGGAAAGATATGCCCTCCGGTGCCACCACCACTGATCATGAATTGGTACTCAGGCATGAGCAAAGGTGTTTACAGGTTCAACGTTTGCTTCTTCATCCGATTCTTCGGGAATACCGCGACTCACACTGAGGATAATGCCTATGGCTACACAGGTCATCCAGATGGAAGAACCTCCGGCACTGATCAACGGAAGGGTTTGTCCGGTTACGGGTAATAGGTTTACGGCTACGCCCAGGTTTACAAAAGCCTGTACTATGATCCCGAGGCCGGTGCCAATGGCAACCAGGGTCCCGAATTTAGTAGGTGATTTGGTGGCAATGATCAATATCCGGATCATAAAGAGTACGTAAAAGAAGATGACCAATACGCCTCCTATCAGTCCGAATTCTTCTACGATTACGGCATAAATGAAATCCGAATTGGACTGAGGTAAAAAGTTTTTCTGTACACTTTTACCGGGACCTTTGCCGATGATCTGTCCTTCGGCAATGGCCATTTTGGCTTTGTGTACCTGGTAATTGTCGGCCTTATCGCCACTGTTGTAATTTTCAATACGTGCTTTCCAGGTAGATACCCGGTTGCTCATATTGGGGAAGGCCAGGGTGAGTACTATAAAAAGCCCAAGAGCAGCAATACCTCCCCCGGCAATGTAGAGGAGGTTCTTAATGGGATACCCACCGATAAAAAGCACCAGCATGCTGATGGCAAAGATCAGGGCTGCAGTACTGAAGTTGGACGGCAGGATGAGTCCACATACCGCAAAAATAGGCAGTAGTAGTGCGGCAAAAGATTGTTTAAAACTACGGATCTTTTCGGAGGGTGTCTTGGCCAGGTAGCGTGAGATGTAGATCATCAATACCACGCTGGCAAATGCCGAGGTCTGGAAAGTCCAGCCCAGAAAGGGTATTCGGATCCACCGTGTGGCGTTGGATACCGTGTGGCCCTGGAATAAAGTATAAACCAGAAGCAGCAGGGCCACGGGCATCAATATCACGGATATGGCTCCGAAGTGCCGGTAATTCATGTTGTGTGCTGCGTACATCAGGATCAGTCCTAATGAGAGGTGCACGGCATGCTTGGCCAGCATGCTGAAAGTGTTGCCGCTACCGTACATAAAGGCAATATTGCTGCTGGCGCTATACACCGGCATCATGGAAAACAGCGCCAGGATGATCGCAATCACCCATAGGGTTTTATCACCTTTTATGTAGGTTAGCATCTTAGCCATTCTTACAACCTTCTTACGGCAGCTTTAAACTGGCGTCCCCGGTCTTCGTAATTTTCGAAAAGGTCAAAGCTCGCACAGCAGGGGCTCAGCAGTACTGCGTCATCCTTGGTACCCAGCTTGTAGCTGATACGCACGGCTTCGTCCATGTCTGCTGCATCGATCATAAAGGGAACCATTTCCTCAAATTCAGCGTGTAGCTTGGTGTTGTCCACGCCCAGGCACACGATGGCCTTTACTTTCTCCTTCACCAGTTTGTGCAGCTGGCTGTAGTCATTCCCTTTATCCACACCGCCTACTATCCAGATGGTAGGCTTTTGCATGCTTTCCAGCGCGTACCAGGTGGAGTTTACGTTGGTGGCCTTGCTGTCATTGATGAACTCAATACCGTATACCTGCAGTACCGGCTCCAGGCGGTGTTCAATACTTTCAAATCCGGCCAGGCTCTCGCGGATCACTTCCTTGCGAATGCCGAGTAGTTTGCCGGCTAGTCCGGCAGCCATACTGTTGTAGGCATTGTGCTTTCCCTGCAGGGCCAATTCATTAATGCTCATTGCTTCTTGGTTTTTAAGGTTTATTTGAATGTTGTTTTGTTCGTCCGTAAATGCGCCCTCTTCCACTTGCTTTTCCAGGCTAATGGGCAGCATGTGGCTATGCGGCTTATGTTCTTCGAAATAGTTCAGGGTTTCGGGGTCATCCAGAGTGTAGATGAAGTAGTCCTTCTCATCCTGGTAGCGCCCAATGGCAAACTTGCTGCGGGCGTAGTTCTCCATTTTGTAGTCATAGCGGTCCAGGTGATCAGGAGTGATATTGGTCAATATGGCTATGTGAGGTTTGAATGATGTAATATCATCCAACTGGAAGCTGCTCACCTCCAGCACGTAGTAGTCATGGTCCTTTTCGGCCACCGAGGCGGCAAAGCTGTCGCCTATATTGCCTACCATAGCCACGTCCAGTTGGGCATTCTTCAAAATGTGATGGGTAAGCATGGTGGTGGTGGTCTTGCCGTTGCTCCCGGTAATGGCTATCACTTTGCCTTTGCAAAACCGGTAGGCCCATTCCACCTCAGAGATGAGTGGGATATTTTTAGCCCGAATGCTCTTTACGATGGTCGCTTTTTCAGGGATGCCTGGGCTCTTGATCACCAGGCCGGCTTGCAGTACTTTTTCTTCGGTATGCCCACCTTCTTCAAAGCTGATGTTCTCGGCTTGCAGGCGTTGTTTATACTTGTCTTTCAAAGTGCCGCCATCCGAAAGGAATACCGGGTATCCATTTCGTTTGGCCAATAAAGCTGCACCATAGCCGCTTTCGCCACCGCCTAAAACTACTATGTGTTCTTTGGTGCTCACTTAGCGCAGTTTCAGGGTTACGAAGGTTAATACAGCCAGGAAGATGCCTATGATCCAGAAACGGGTAACGATCTTGCTCTCATTAAATCCAAGCTTCTGGTAATGGTGGTGCAGGGGCGACATTTTAAAAATACGCCTGCCTTCTCCGAATTTTCTTTTGGTGTATTTGAAGTAGCTCACCTGTAGCACTACAGAGAGGTTTTCCACCACAAAAATTCCGCATACAATGGGTATCAAAAGTTCCTTGCGGATGGCAATTGCAAATACAGCAATGATGCCGCCCAGGCTCAGGCTGCCCGTATCGCCCATAAAAACCTGGGCCGGGTAGGCGTTGTACCAGAGGAAGCCCACACAGGCCCCTACAAAGGCGGCAATGAAGATCACCAGCTCACCCGTATTGGGGATGTACATAATGTTCAGGTAGTCCGCAAAAATGATACTGCCCGATACATAGGCAAAGATGCCCAACGTGATCCCTATAATGGCTGAGGTGCCTGTGGCGAGGCCGTCAATACCATCGGTGAGGTTGGCCCCGTTGGATACGGCTGTGATGATGAAGATAACGATGGGGATGAATATGATCCAGGCCCAGTCGCGGTATTCGGGCCCGATCCACTTGAGGAGAATGGCGTAGTCGAATTCGTTATCCTTGAAAAAGGGGATGGTGGTGGTGGTTGACTTTTCGGCTTCACCGTATACGGGTAAACGGTCATTTTGCTCCACCTGCAGTTCTTCCAGTTGTGCCTGGTCGGTAATACGGTCTTTAACGGTCACCTCAGGATGGATGTACAGGATAGTACCCACGATAAGGCCCAGGCCAATTTGCCCCGCAATCTTAAACTTACCAGCCAAGCCCTCTTTGTTCTTTTTAAAGACTTTGATGTAATCGTCTATAAAGCCGATCATTCCCGTCCATACCGTGGTGATCAACAGGAGGATGATGTAGATGTTCTCCAGTTTGGCGAAGAGTAATACAGGGATCAGTATTCCTGAAAGGATCATTAGTCCACCCATGGTGGGTGTGCCAGCTTTTTGCGCCTGTCCTTCCAAGCCTAAGTCGCGAATGGTTTCACCAACCTGTTTGGCGTGCAGGTAGCGGATAATGCTTTTGCCAAAGACCATGCAGATGATCAGCGAGAAGATAATAGCCATAGCCGCCCGGAAGGTGATGAACTGAAATACTCCTGCTCCCGGCAGGTCGTAGGCATTATCGAGGTATGTAAAAAGGTAGTACAGCATCAGTTGGCAGTTGGCGTTAAGAATTCACGGGCTATTTGCATGTCGTCAAAAGGGAAGCGCTCCCCGTTGATCTCCTGGTATTTTTCGTGGCCTTTGCCGGCTATGAGGATGATGTCTCCTTTGCGTGCCATACGGGTGGCAGTCTTAATGGCCTCCTTGCGGTTGGTTATACTGAGGTATTTTTTGCTAAGGTGCATTTCCACCCCGGCCTCCATTTCCTTGATAATGGTTTCAGGGTCTTCCGTACGGGGGTTGTCTGAAGTGAATATTACCTGGTCACTGTGTTCGGTGGCGATCTTCGCCATCTCCGGTCTTTTGCCTTTATCGCGGTCGCCTCCGCAGCCAACAATCGTGAAAAGGGTTTCATTGCCGCCCCTGATCTTTTGAATGGTCTCCAATACGTTTTGCAATGCATCCGGAGTGTGGGCATAATCCACGATGGTGGTAATGCCGTCTGGCGACTGGAAGTACTGGAAACGGCCCTCTACCGGGTTCAGGCTGCTGATGGCAGTGACGATCTGAAGTTCGTCCTGTTTCAAAAGCACACCTACAGCGTATACCGCTGCCAGGTTGTAGGCGTTAAAAGTGCCGATCAGCTTGGTCCATAGTTCGTGCTTGCCCAGGTTGAGCAGCATGCCGTTGAACTGATGTTCCAGGATCTTGGCTTTAAAGTCGGTGTCGGTACGCAGTCCGAAGGTGTATACTTTTCCTTTGGTGTGGTGAACCATGGTTTTGCCATGACGGTCATCCGCATTTACCAGTGCAAACGCGGAAGAGGGTAGTTCATCAAACAGGCGTTTTTTGGCGAGTATATAATCGTCAAAAGTCTTGTGGTAGTCCAGGTGATCACGGGAAATATTGGTAAATACCGCCCCTTCAAATTTTAAACCGGCAGTCCTGCGCTGCTCGATGCCGTGGCTGCTGGCCTCCATAAAGCAATAGTGGCACCCGGCATCTACCATCTTACGCAGGTGTGCATTCAGGCTGATGGGGTCCGGAGTGGTATGGGTGGCGGGCAATATGTCCCGGCCAATCTTGATGTTTACCGTAGAAAGTAATCCTGCTTTGTAGCCCAGATTGGTAAAAAGCTGGTGCAACAGGGTAGAGGTGGTGGTTTTGCCATTGGTGCCGGTAATGGCTACCAGTTTTAATTTTTCCGAAGGGTTATCGTAAAAATTGGATGCAATGATGCCCATAGCCAGGTGGCTGTCCTTTACCTGGATGTAGGTGACTTTCTCGTGCCGGTTTTCGGGTAGGTGTTCGCAAATAATGGAACGGGCACCCTTCTCAATAGCCTGCTCAATAAATTGATGGCCATCGGCTACGGTACCTGAAATAGCCACAAAAAGACTTTCCTTGCTTATTTTACGGGAATCGAAATGAATAGCCGAAACAGCCAGGTTGGTATTGCCGATGGTGTCCAGTATCGGGGTCTTGTAGAGTATGTCCTTTAACAGTTTCATGTCTGCCACTAGCCCATTTTTAATTCAATTACACGATTGGTGGAAACCTTGCTTCCGGCCGGAGGGTATTGCCATTGTACCTTTCCTACTCCTTCAATCTTGAGTTTATATCCCAGGTTCTCCAGTGCGGGTACTACTTCTGATCCATCCATTCCGGTGAGATCAGGAATAGCTTTTACGGCACTAAGGTCTGTGAGTTGCTTTTTGGCAGAGAGAGATAGGGGATTGCCATTTTGTTTTTCAGGCTGCCACTCCCTGGGGGTGTCCAGGTAAATGTTTTCGGCAATAGCTTTAAACACCGGAGCAGCTACGGTAGAACCGTAATAGCCCTGGTGGTAATTGGGTTTGTTGATTACTACTATGCAGGAATACTTCGGGTTGTCAGCAGGGAAATAGCCGGCAAAACTGGCCTGGTAATCATAGGTGTTCTGCTTCCAGTAGTTGAGCTGGCAGGTTCCGGTTTTTCCGGCCATGCTTACCAGATCACTTTGAATATTGGTGGCGGTACCTTGCTCCACCACACCCTTGAGAAGGTCCTGCAGCTTAGCCAGGGTCTCTTTGGAGCAAATAGCGGGATTGATCACTTTAACGGGGTTGTCCTCTACGGTACGGCCGTGCTGGCGTATTTCCTCCACAAAGCGGGGTTTTACCATTTTGCCATCGTTGGCGATAGCATTGTACAGGCTCAGGATCTGCAAAGGAGTAAAGCTTACCTGGTAGCCAAAAGCAATCCAGGGTAGGCTGATGCCGCTCCAGTAGGGGTCACCGGGTTTAGGTATTTCCGGGGTTCCCTCTCCTTTTATGGGTAGGTCCAGTTTTTTGTGAATGCCGATGTTGTAGAGGCGGTCAATGAATTTATTGGGATTCTTCTGGTAATTGTTGTAAATCAGCTTTACGATACCCACGTTACTGGACACCTCAAAGGCCCGTTTTACGCTTACCTTTCCGTAGCCTCCCTTTCCGTTGCGGTAGTTGCTGTCCTTTACCTTCTTTTCGTAGATCGAGAATATGCCATTCTCGGTATCCACGAGAGTGTTGGTGTCGGCCACACCGTCTTCCAGGGCTATCATTACCGAAGCCAGCTTAAAGGTGGAGCCGGGCTCCGTGTCTTCCCAAACGGCATAATTCCTTTTTTCAAAATAGGTACCCTGCTCGGTACGTCCCAGGTTGGCAATAGCGCGGATGGCCCCGGTTTCCACTTCCATAACCACTGCACAACCGTGATCGGCTTCAAAGCGCTCCAAAGCCCTCAGTAGTTCATGGTGTACCACATCCTGCATACGGGTGTTGATGGTGGTTATCACGTCCAGACCATCACGGGGTTCAATCTCGTAATGGTCGCTCAAGGGTTTCCAGTTGCCGTTGCTAACCTTTTGTTTCAGACGCAGGCCATCGGTGCCGGACAGGAAGGAGCTGAAGGCGCCCTCAATGCCGGTTTGGGCGTTCAGCCGGTCATAGCCAATAGTGCGCTCTGCAATCTTGCCAAGTGGCATTTTCCGGTAGTTCTTCTGCTCATAAATGAGCCCGCCTTTAAAGCGCCCCAGGTTGAAAATGGGAAACTGGCGAACATTTTGAAGCTCGGTATAGCTTATGTCCTGGGCCAGCTTTACGTAGCGGCTACCTTCTTTGCGTTTGCTGCGAATGTAATTTTCCCATTGTGCAGTACTTCGCTCCGGGAATTTACGGGCCAATGCCTTGGATAGTCCGGGTAATTCAGTAAAAAAATCTTCTTCGTCCACGGTAACCGGGTCCATGTACAGGTCGTACACAGGCATGGAGGTAGCCAGTAGCTTGCCGTCCGAACTATAGATGTTTCCGCGGTCGGCCTTGATGTTGATCTCACGGACCACCTCATTCTCTGCTTCAGCCCTCAGTTCGGGTCCTTCTACATACTGGATCATGAAGAGCTTGAATAGGATCAGCAGTGCCATCAGGAAGAAGGGCAGCATGGCCAGGTAGGAACGGTTCAATATTGATTTATCCACGTTCATTCCTCGCTTGTATCTTTTATCTTAATAGGTGGGTGTTCAGACCTTTCCAGCCCTAATTGGCTGGCGCGTTCCACTACCTTGCTTTCCATGCTTTCCAGCATCAGCCGGGAGCGGGTGTCAATAAATTCGGAATTGAGTTCTTTCATTTCCGAACGCAGGCGTGCTATTTCGTGTACCTTTTGGTCAGCGCTATGGCTGCTGGCGATCATGATCAGGGCCAGTAAGCTCAGGTAGAGTATAAAAGGCCAGTTTTTTTCCCAGCCCTTGCTCACCAGGAAGCGACCGGTAAATACCGAGCTCAGGGGGTTTTTAAAAGTGGCTTTTGCCTTACTGTTGGACATCATCTATCTTTTCTGCAGCCCTCAGTTTAGCGCTTCGGGCTCTTGGGTTTTCATTTGTTTCGGTTGGGTCTGGTACAATTGGTTTGCGGGTAACGGGTTCCAGGGGCCGGATAAGGTTGCCGTAAAAATCCTTTTCCGGCTTGCCTTCAAAGTTTCCGGTGCGGAAGAAGTTCTTTACGGGTCTGTCTTCCAACGAGTGGTATGACATTACCACCAGCCGGCCACCGGGTTTTAATATTTCTGCTGCCTGGTTCAAAAGTTCGTGGAGGGCACCCATCTCGTCATTTACCTCTATGCGAATGGCCTGGAATACTTTGGCCCAGAACTGCCCGTGTTTATTGCGGGGAGCGTAACGCTCCAAGGTGTTTTTCAGCTCTTCCGTGGTTTCTATCGGAGATGAACTGCGGGCATTGGCAATGGCCCGAGCCAGGAAGTGAGGTTTTACCAGTTCTCCGTAATCCCGGAAAATGCGGGTGAGTTCACTTTCAGAGTAGGTATTTACCACCTGTTTGGCGTCCAGCGGACGGGAGCGGTTCATTCGCATGTCTAGCGGTCCTTCATAACGCAGACTAAATCCACGGCTGGCTTCATCAATCTGGTGTGATGAGATCCCAAGATCGGCCAATAGCCCATCTATCTGACGTACGCCTTTAAAGCGCAGGCTGTTCTTCAGGTGGCGGAAATTAGAGGAGATGAGGGTAAAATGATCATCATCCAGCGCATTGGCCTGGGCATCTTCATCCTGGTCAAAGCCATACAGGTGGCCAGTATCCAGGTGCTTTACGATCTCACGGCTGTGTCCTCCTCCTCCAAAGGTGGCATCTACGTAGATGCCATCGGGCTTGAGTTGCAGCAGGTTTATACATTGATGTAAAAGAACGGGCTTATGATACTCCATCGTCCGGGTCGTTAAGGCTACCCATAACATCTTCGGCCAGCGCCCCAAAGTCCACTTCGGGATCATTGATGCTGGCTTCATAAGCATCTTTATTCCACACTTCTATCATGCCTACGGAGGAGGAAAGTACCAACTCCGATTTCAGGCCAGCGAAGTTCATCAGGTCCTTAGGAATGTTAAGGCGGCCGTTGGAATCCATCTCCAGCACCCGCACGCCAGCGGTAAACATCCTTATGAAATCATTATTCTTCTTTACGAAGCGGTTGAGCTTATTCACCTTGTTCATCACCTTCTCCCATTCCTCCATGGGGTAGAGTTCAAGGCATTTCTGGAATACGCTCCGCTTTACTACAAACCCTTTTTCGAGTACGGGCAATAGCTGCCTCTTCAGAGCGGAGGGTATCATTACCCGGCCCTTGGCATCCATTTTACATTCGTGTACTCCTATCAGGTTCAGCATATTAGCTTTTAGCTGGTCTTGGACTCAAAAGTATAGAAAATGACCCACAATTTCCCACCTTACTCCACTTTGTTGATAACTTTTACCACTTTAAGGATAACCCACAAACTCCTTCTTTCGTATAAATGTTCACCAATTTCTTTGCAGTGGCGGGATACGGGAAAGTGCCCTTGAGGGCTAAAACGGGTGGGGGAAAGTGGGAGAGTATTTGGTCTTAAGGTTGTAAAGTTGAAGGTTACTTAATTGGCGTCCTGATCTTGCTTAAGAAAAGCTTGTTGGAGGTTGTGTTTGGTGCGGGTGTCCTGAGCGGAGTCGAAGGGTGATCCGCCAAAATTTAAGGCTTGGGCTTACCTCTCGGGAATTTGACGTTTGGTATTCAGAGTTTCCGGCAAAGCTGTTTTGAAAAGCTACCTTTGCCACATGAAGATCCAGAAAGCGGAATTTTCCAAAAGCAGTGCAAAAATCGGCCAATGCCCGGAAACCAAGTGGCCGGAGTATGCTTTTATAGGCCGCAGTAATGTGGGTAAAAGCAGTTTGATCAATATGTTGATGGACCACAAAGGTCTGGCTAAAACATCTTCCCGGCCGGGAAAGACCCAACTTATCAATCACTTTAATGTAAATGATCAATGGTGGCTTGTGGATTTGCCTGGTTATGGTTACGCCAAGGTGAGTAAAAAGGCCAAGGAGAAATTCCAGCTTTTGATCGTGGATTACATGGAAAAGCGGGAGAACCTTACCAATGTTTTTGTACTGATTGACTCACGCCATGAGCCGCAGAAAATAGACCTGGAGTTTATGGAGTGGTTGGGGGAGCTGGGCGTGCCCTTCAGTATGGTGTTTACCAAGATTGATAAACTCACGGGTAATAAGCTCAACGCCAACCTCAAAGACTACCGGAAGAAGATGCTTGAGCGTTGGGAGGAGGTGCCCGTAAGTTTTGCTACCTCTGCGGAAACCGGAGCTGGAAAGCAAGAGCTTCTCGGTTATATTGGTGAAATTAACCGCCAGCTGGGTATCGCAGAGTAAACTATTTATCGAAAAGATCCATTTTTTTGCCCAGCTCTTTGCCAAAGTTGCGCATATCATTAGCTGCTTCGGACTCATTGGTGGCCCGCTCCAGTGTATCTGCCATGGCCATAAGTGTTTGGTGGACAAAGCGCTTCATCTCATCGGCCAGGAGGTCTTTGGTCCAAAGATCTATTTTTAGAGTATCCCCGTTTTTTTTATCCCATACCGAAAGCAGGAGCGCTTTGGCGGGTGCGTGTTTCATGCCGCCATCTTCAGCATTCCATTCAATGGTTTCGGGTACTTTATTTTCATCCAGCCCTATTTTAAAGGTAATCTCGGAGTGATGCTTAACCATGTTGTTGATTCCGTTTTTAAGAATTACAAAAGTAAGGCTTCCGTGTTGATTGACATGGTTTAGGGTTTGTATCCGCTGAGCTTGAGAAATTTGCGACCATCCGTTTCAGACAACATCTCCTGAAGGCTTATATCAGAATTATTATTGCAGTAGCTGCGTACAATTTGCCAGCCTACCCAATGGCCTATCTGGCCGGGGGTCTGGTTGTCAAACTTCATGCGGAATTTGGAGAATGGAGCGGGTGCTATAAACCTGCGTATGTCATCATCTCTTTTGGAGAAAAGCATGTTGTTCTCTATAAAGTAAGCCCAGATGTTTTTCTCATTGGCCTGGCAAAATTCCAGGTTCTGGTGAATATACTGTGCAATGACCTCATCGGGTTCATGCGGCATCATAGCTTCCAGGAAGTAGAGTATTTTCCCGTGGTAGATCATGGCGTCCAGCAAAGAGTAGGAGTTTTGTTCTTCCAGCGGAGGTATGTTGGCCATAGCCAGGGCTTCTATGCAATCGCGTACCAGGAAAACAGGGTTTCTTTTAAAGGCCAGGTAGGCCGGTAAATGTGAATAATAAGGCTGATTCTGGCCCAGGTAAAGGTCAAGAGCGGCAAAGCACACCTCATTTTCCGGGGCATACAATACCGGGAACTCAAAATCAAGGTTGGAGATGTAGGTGTAGAAATCAATTTCCGGGTGACCTTCGTAATAATGGTAGAAGTGCTTCATGGCATTGTCCAGTTTTGCGTTAGCTTCCTTCATATCACCCCATACCTGCTGCGTTTCCTGGTAGAGCTCCAGCTGGCGCTTGTCGGACCGTTGGTAACGCCAGAACTGATCCGTGGCGCCTGATTGGAAGAAAATGGGGTACTGGATCTTCAGTTCATCCAGCTGCTCCTGGAAGCCCGCAGTATCCAGGGAGAAAAAGGCCTGATCAAACCTTTGGAACTGCGTACTGATCTCAATATCACTAACGTCTGGGTCCAGCGGGTCATGTTCGCAGGCCGTTAAAAGGAATAGTGAACTTATCGTCCAAAAAACTCTTTTTATCATAAAGCATGTTACTTGTAATGCAAGTACTTTAATTTTACACCCTAAAACCAACAATTTTGAAGCTAAACAAGGTATTTTTTATTTTATGTGTGCTGGCGGTTACAAAGATAAACGCTCAGAATTTGCGACTGGGTGTGCACGCCACTCCATCCATCAATTATATTTCAACCAGCCAGCCGGATGTTGAAACAAACCTGGCGGTTAAATTTGGTTTTGGCTTATTGGCTGATTATTTCTTTGCAGAGCATTATGCCATTTCCACCGGAGTGGATATACTCAGCAGTGGTGGTACCATGGATATTAACGATACCAGCCGCAAGTATAACGCAGGGTATGTGCAAATACCCATAGCACTTAAAATGTGTACTCGTGAATTTGGTTACTTCACTTACTTTGCCCGTTTTGGTGGAGGTATTATGATCAAGACCAGTGAAACCATTGATTTTGAACCGGATATTGCCCCCGGTAGCGAGCTGGACTCCTACGTAAATCCATTGGGGCTTACGTTTAAGTTTGGCGGAGGTGCCGAATACAGTTTCGGAGGGTCTACCTCGCTGATTGCTGAAATAGCGTACCACCGCAACCTGGTTGATAACCTGAATAGTGATGACCCTTCCCTGAGGAGCAATCGCTCCTACCGCTTTGATTATGTGGCGCTGTCTATCGGAGTATTATTCTAGACCAAAAATTCATGAAGACCAGGCAAGTTATTGACCATATCGTAAACTGGCTTAAATCCTACCTGGAAGAATCCGGGCAAAAGGGTTTTGTAGTGGGTGTAAGCGGAGGTATTGATTCTGCTGTAACCTCCAAATTGGTTGCTCTTACGGGATACCCGGTGCTGTGTGTGGAGATGCCGATCCATCAGAATAAAGCACAGGTAAGCCGTGCCCTGAAGCATATTGATGAACTACAGAAGGTTCACGGTAATGTGATGACGGCATCAGTAGATCTTACCCGGGTTTTTGACCTTTTTATAGGTGAGCTTCCACAGGCTGCTGATTCAGATGAGAAGGCCATGTCACTGGTAAACAGCCGCGCACGTTTACGGATGACCACCCTCTATTATTTTGCGGCTCTCAACCGGTATATTGTAGCCGGAACGGGTAATAAAGTGGAGGATTTTGGCGTGGGTTTTTATACCAAATACGGTGATGGCGGTGTGGATATAAGCCCTATAGCTGACCTTTTGAAAACCGAAGTTTATAAGTTGGCTGAAGAGCTGGAGGTTATTGACGAAATAATAAAGGCTCCTCCTACAGATGGCTTGTGGGGTGATGATCGTTCGGATGAGGATCAGATAGGCGCTTCTTACCCAGAATTGGAGTGGGCCATGAAGCAGAAGGAAAACCATAAAAACCCCTCCGATTTTACGGGTAGGGAACGGGAGGTTTATGATATTTATTTACGGTATAATCGTATAAACCAGCATAAAATGAACCCTATTCCGGTTTGTGAAATCCCCTCACATTTAAAGAATTAGTTCTTAATGGCAAACAAAAATTGAAGAAGCCTGTCAATAACGTCTGACAATTAATATATACATTTGTTAAAGTAACTGACCTGAGCTTTCATATTTAACGTTTTTCAAATAGCACTGCGATGATTAAAATTTTACTGGCCGATGACCATGCGGTAGTCCGAAAGGGGCTTCAGCTGTTCATTGGATACGAGGATAATATGCAGCTGGTGGCCGAAGCCTCGGATGGGGATGAACTTATTGAAATGATCCAGAACCATGAGGCAGACGTTTTGCTTTTGGACCTTGATATGCCCAAAATGAACGGTATTACGGCCATTCGTAAGATCAAGGAGATGGCTCCGGATCTTAAGATCATCGTGCTAACCATGCACCCGGAAGATATTTATGGCAAAACAGCCATGCAGATGGGGGCCAGCGGTTACGTGATCAAGGACGATGAGCCCAAGAAACTCATCCGCTCCATTAACCGCGTAATTGAAGGAGAACAGATATTCAGCGAGGATATCCTCAACAACAAGCGCAAGAACAAGCCCATTAAGTTGAGTCAGCGGGAAATTGAAGTATTAAAGCTGCTTTCCAGCGGTAAATCCAATAAGGAAATATCCGAAGAGTTGGAGATCAGTGACAAAACCGTTAGTACCTATAAACTGAGGTTACTCAATAAGATCGGGGCTAAATCAGTTGTGGACCTGATCAATTTTTCCACCAATTACCCTGAGATACTCAATCGTAATAAATAGGCATTACCTACACTATTAACAAGGCCTCCTTAAAAGGGAGGTCTTTTTTATTTCGGCCGGTTATAAGGCTATGATTTTTGAAGGATAAGGTCTTTATAATGATGCTCTCCCGTGCATTGCCTATTTTTGCCGCTTAAAGTTGATTCTGTGTCCAATATAGTAGCCATTGTAGGTCGCCCCAATGTGGGTAAATCCACCCTCTTTAATCGTCTTACCGAAAAGCGGGAAGCCATCGTAGATTCTGTGTCCGGTGTTACCCGCGACCGTATTTATGGCCGTGCTGATTGGATAGGGCGTGAGTTCTCCGTAATTGATACCGGGGGGTATATCACGGGTTCGGATGATATTTTTGAAGGTGAAATCCGCAAGCAGGTGGAAATTGCCATCGAAGAAGCCCAGGTGATCCTCTTTGTGGTGGATGCCGAGATGGGCGTTACATCTATGGACAAAGAAGTAGCTTCGCTCTTGCGAAGAACCAAGAAGAAGGTTTTCCTCGTAGCCAATAAGGTAGATAATGCCATGCGTCAAACCATGAGTGCTGAGTTTTACAGCCTGGGGCTGGGGGACATGTATAATATTTCCGCCATCAACGGTTCAGGCACCGGTGAATTACTGGATGAACTGGTAGCAGCCCTTCCGGAAGAGAAGGACGAGGAAGACCTGGATCTTCCGCGTATTGCGGTGGTGGGCCGCCCCAACGTGGGTAAATCCTCTTTTATCAATGCTCTTACCGGTGAAGAGAGGAATATCGTAACCGATATTGCCGGTACTACCCGTGATGCCATCAATACCCGTTATAAATTATACGGTAAGGATTTTTTACTGGTAGATACAGCGGGCTTGCGTAAGAAGTCCAAAGTGCATGAAAACCTGGAATTTTATTCGGTGATGCGCTCGGTACGGGCTATAGAAAGTGCAGATGTGTGCCTGCTTATTATTGATGCGGATCGTGGTTTTGAGGGCCAGGACCTGTCCATTTTCAGTTTGATTGAAAAAAACAAGAAAGGTGTGGTTCTCCTGGTTAACAAATGGGACTTGATCGAAAAGGACACCAAAACGGCTGATCAGTTCAAGAAGTATATCCTGAAAAAACTGGAACCCTTTACCGATATTCCGGTGATCTTTATCTCGGCTCTCAACAAGCAACGCATCTTCCAGGCGGTGGAAGAGGCTATGAGGGTGTACGAAAGGCGGAGTTCCCGCATCAGTACCAGTAAGCTGAATGATATAATGCTGCCCATTATAGAAAGTAATCCTCCGCCTTCTATTAAAGGAAAATACATCAAGATCAAATTTTGCACACAGCTACCTACTGTAACACCTTCCTTTGCGTTTTTTGCCAATTTACCGCAATATGTAAAGGAGCCTTATAAGCGTTTCCTGGAAAATAAAATGCGTGACCAGTTTGATTTTAAGGGTGTGCCGATACAGGTGTATCTCCGAAAAAAGTAGGCGCGCAAACTTATTGTTGCAAATGGCCGTTACTTCCACATAATTCCGGTTTATGAAAAAGTTAATCGCAGTCCTTTTTTTGGCAGTTTCACTTCCTGCTTTTAGCCAGAATATTCATGTAACGGTCACTGGCGTGGAAAACTCAAAGGGGAAGTTAATGCTAGGGGTTTTCACCAGCAATGAAAATTTTAAAGAGGAAAAGCCGGTGAAAAAGATGAGCTTTTCCAAGACTAAATTCAGTAATGGAAAACTGAGCTTTAGTTTGTCTTTAGAGCCAGGTACTTATGGTCTTTCGGTTTATGATGATGAGAACAGTAATCAAAAAATGGATTACAACTGGGTTCATATCCCGGTAGAGGGTTTTGGCTTTTCAGACTTCTACCTTTCAGGAATGTCACGCCCCACTTTTGATGACTTTAAGTTTACGGTGAAAGAGGGAGAGTCTAAGCGTATAACCATTAAGATGCGGTATTTGTAGAAATACCACTTTGCAAAATCTTTCAGGTTTCGCAAAGTGGTAAACTTAAAGCTGTTATTCCGGTACTTTTGTCCAGACAATAGTTTTGCTGATAAAACCTTTATGAGCAACCACCTCAAGACCTTCATCCGTAAGTGTTAATTCACAGTCTGCTTCGCTGCTGCTACCCGGTTTTGAAATGGTGCCTTCCCAATTCCCATCTTTAAAAGTTACATCCTTCAGGATAGTGTACTTTTTATTTTCTGACGTGCCTACAAAAGAGTCTTCCTTTTTAGAGATAACCACAATATTTACCCTGGGCAGTTTTCCATTTTCCGCTAAAGTCATCACTGGCTTTTTGAGCAAATGAAGCTACTGTGCTAATCAGTATTATGTAAGCGCTGGATGTAAGTTGATCTTAAGAGTGGTGAATTTGTCAACTACCTGAATCTTTCGGTTTACTTCCTTTTTACCCTGATTTCTAATTCTGCAACCTCAAATTGGTAATGCTACGCTTTACAGCCACTTCATTGCCTTGTCGGTTTGGAAAAACAGCAAAAACGTGCATAGATGCGTCCAAGTAATAGCCGGGCTCAACCTTAAAGGTTACCGATCGCTGCCCGTGCGGTAGCTGAAAGGGACGGAGGCTTGTTTGGGAGTTCCATAAACTATCGTTGGGCAAAAGGTAGAAGGTTGCACCCCCTTTGTCAGGTTCCAGGTTAAATTCCAGGGTGTAGGTGTTATTTTCACTCAGATGGTTAAGGTGTTTTACCTTTATTTCAGGATTGGGTACGGGTTTGCCCAGGTAGTCTTTTTCAAGATAGCCAGGAAGGGGCAGGTTATGGTCATAATTGATCACCATACTGGCTTTGCCACTTTTAAAATAGCGCGTATAGATACCATGCTTTTTGCCTTGATCATAGTTTACTTCGCGCTCCAGCCTGCCCTGGCGATCGTATACTTTGGCGGTGCCGTGTAAAACATCGTTTTGGTAATACGACTCTTTCCAGATCGAGCCATCCGGGTAGTACGCCCGGCTCAGACCGTTCTTTTTGCCATCCTCGTACTTAAGTTCTGCACTCGTGCCAATCTGCTTGTTTTCCTGGGTAATCGTGCCATTAAGCACGGGCTTTTCCTTTTGAACAGCTTCCTCCTTTTTATTTGATTCCTGCAGCTGCTTCAGTGCTTTCCCTAATTCCTGGCCTCCCTGGTAGCAGCTGGAGGTGATGATCAAAATGAAAAGGAACGGCTTAAGCCTCATGCTTCTGGGTTAATTTCTGGAATACATTTTCAAGCTTCTGATCCTTTTGTCGGAGTTCCAGCACGACCATTTCCTGGGACACGGCATATTTGAAAACGGTATTGCGGATGTCATGCTCTTTTAGAGCGGTAAGTTGCCATTTTCGTCCATCGCCCTGGTCTTCTGCCAGTCTTATGCCTTCCAGCTTTTTGAGTTGGGAGGCCGTAGTAGTTTTGTCAAACTCCACTATAAATACACGGTCATCCAGTAGTTCTGTAAGCACTTTGGTGGAGCTGTCCGTAACGATCTTACCATTGTTGATAATGATCACCCGGTTGCAGAGTAGTTCCACCTCCTGCATAATATGGGTGGACAGCATTACCGTTTTGGCCTGGCCTATTTCCTTGATAAGGTTTCGGATCTCTACCAGTTGGTTAGGATCCAGACCAGTGGTGGGCTCATCCAGTATCAGCACTTCGGGATCATGAAGCAGAGCGGCTGCCAGACCGGCCCTTTGCCGGTAACCCTTAGAGAGTTGCCCGAGCTTCTTATGCTTTTCTGGCTCCAGCCCGGTCTTCCGGATCATCTCCGGGATACGGTCTTTACTTACCTTATGCACACCGGCCATAAAAGCCAAGTACTCCTTTACGTACATTTCCAGATAAAGAGGATTGTGTTCCGGCAGGTAGCCCACTTTTTTGCGGATGGTAATGCTGTCATCCTGGGTATCAATACCACAAACTCTGGCCGTTCCTTCACTCTGCGGAATGTAGCAGGTGAGTATCTTCATCATCGTGGATTTTCCGGCTCCGTTGGGCCCTAAAAACCCAACTATCTCGCCCGTTCCAATGGAAAAACTAACGTCATCCAGGGCTTTCTGCTCTCCGTAGAGCTTGGTTACATTCTGTACTTCAATGGACATACTATACTTGCGGATTATAGGTTTTGCTAAAGTACGGGAAATGTAAGGAGCATGCCAGTATACCCCTTCCGTTACGGTAATTTAAAGGCAAGGGATGTTTCTGCTTGGCTGGAATTGGATAATTTCGCCTCTCATGAAAGAAGGAACGGTCATAAAATCTACTGGTAGCTGGTACCATGTGCGCTCTGAAGATAAATTGTGGGAGTGCCGTATTAAAGGGCGCATTCGCCTGGAAGGTATTAAAAGTACCAATCCCGTTTCCGTTGGGGACGTGGTTGATTTTGAACCGGAGGAAGGGGAAGGGGATAAAGGGGTGATTACGGCCATCCACGACCGCAGGAATTACATTGTCCGTAAATCCGTAAACCTTTCCAAACGTACCCATGTAATTGCCGCCAACCTGGATCAGGCCATACTCATCGCTACCCTGGAATTTCCCAAAACCTATCCCCGTTTTATTGACCGTTTCCTGCTTACCGCAGAGGCTTATGATATACCTGGGGTATTGGTTTTTAATAAGTACGACCTGTACAGTGATGAGATGTTGGATGAGCTGGAGTACCTGAGTATCGTATACCGTGATGCCGGTTATAAGGTTCTCACTACTTCCGCTGCCAACGGGCACGGTATGGAGGCTTTCCGGGAGATGCTGAAGGATAAGACCAGTTTGCTAAGCGGGCATTCAGGGGTCGGTAAATCCACCCTTATCAATTATCTGGAGCCTGGCCTTGATCTTAAGACGGAGCGTATTTCAGATACCCATCTCCAGGGGCAGCACACCACTACCTTTGCCGAGATGCATGAGCTTGGCTTTGGCGGGTATATCATAGATACCCCCGGTATTCGCGGCTTCGGACTGGTGGATATGGAAAAGGAGGAGATCGGGGATTATTTTCCGGAAATATTCCGGCTAAAGTCTGAATGCCGTTTTCATAACTGCCTGCACCTGGAAGAACCGGGCTGTGCGGTTAAAGAAGCGGTTGAAAATGCCCGATTGCCTTTAAGTCGCTATGAGAGCTACGTAGCCCTGGTGGAAGGTTTGGACGAAGATGATACCTACAGAACCGATCAATACAACTAAATAAACCATGAAAATAGTACAACTTAGTCTCACACTACTTATCTTGGCCGTAGCCTGTAAAGCACCGGAAGAACCCCGCGTGAATTACTCCGATGACCTGGTAAATGCTACCCTTTGGTACCAGAACGGTGATGAGATGAAAGCCCAATATCAACAGGCGTATATACGCGCGGGTGAACTCTTGCAAAAATACTTGCAGGAAACTGGAGATAGCATTCCGGCTGCCGTGATCCTGGATGTAGATGAAACGGTGCTGGACAACAGTCCTTACGAAGCCTGGCTTATCCAGAATGGAGAGTCATACAACCCCGATAGCTGGTCCAGGTGGGTTGGTGAAGCCACAGCTGAACCTTTACCCGGAGCTTTGGCCTTTACACAAATGGCCGATAGCCTGGGAGTGGAAGTCTTTTACATCACCAACCGGGCCCATGAACTGCTGGAACCCACCCAAAGGAATTTGGCCGAGGCAGGATTCCCACAGGCAGATGAAAAACACCTCATGCTGAAAACCAGCACCAGTGATAAGACCGAAAGGCGGGAAGCGGTAAAGAAAGATTACCGGGTGCTTTTGCTGGTAGGCGATCAGCTTACCGATTTTACGCAGGAAACGGCCTGGGACCGGGATACGGTGCGTCAACATTTCATTATGCTTCCCAACCCCATGTACGGTGGTTTCCTGGATAAAGCCTATGATAATGACTACAGCATGTCGGAGAAGGAAAAAGCCGCCAAAAGAAAGGCGGCTCTCAAACCCGCTTCCCTGTAATGCGGGCCCTGTTACAAAGGGTGAAGTCCGCTGCGGTGCATATTAATGACCATACTGTAGGGGCCATAGACCAGGGCTTGCTGATATTGCTGGGCATAGAGGAGGCCGACAGCCGGGAGGATGTAGAGTGGTTGGCGCGTAAAGTTACGGGTATGCGTATTTTCAGCGATGCACAGGGCCAGATGAACCTTTCGGTGCAGGATGTAGAGGGCGAACTGTTGGTGGTAAGCCAGTTTACCTTACATGCTTCCGTGAAAAAAGGAAACCGGCCCAGTTTCATAAAGGCCGCCAAACCGGATGTAGCTATACCTCTGTATGAAGCTTTTGTAGAAGAATGCCGCAAACACCGTCCTGTACAAACCGGTGAATTCGGGGCCGATATGAAAGTGGAGCTGGTTAATGACGGCCCGGTAACCATTTGGATAGACAGTAAAAACAAAGAATAATGAGCAAGGGAATTTCAGAAGTGCAGGAGATTGTGGACCGCTGGATCAAGGATCACGGGGTGCGCTATTTCAACGAACTGACCAATATGGCCCAGCTAACCGAAGAGGTAGGTGAAGTGGCACGTATCATTGCCCGCAGGTACGGAGAGCAAAGTGAAAAGGAAAGTGATAAAGCCAAGGATTTGGGTGAAGAGCTGGCCGATGTGCTTTTTGTAACGGTATGTCTCGCCAATCAGACCGGGGTGGATCTGCAGGATGCTTTTGACAAGCGCATGGAAAAGAAAACCAAACGCGATCACGACCGCCATCACAATAACGAGAAGCTGAAGTAAGCCTTAAAGGCTTACTTCAATCCCAGCCCATAGCCAGGCTCCGGGCAATTCCACGTTGCCGCGATCATAATAGGTCTTGTTCAAGAGGTTTTGCCCGGAAAGGGAAAAGCCAAAATTCCGCCAGGTATACAGGAGTTGGGCATCCACCAGGAATACAGAAGGGAATTCAATAAGCTCCCCCTTGGAGGCATCGGTATAGCTACCGTTGCGTTGCTGGTAGCTGCATGAGTAGCTGAGCTTTAAGCCTTTCAAAAGGCTGTGCTGGCTGCGTATAACCGCTTTATGGCGGAGAAAGTCAAATACGTATAACGACTCGTATTCCGGGTCTTCATCATCGGTAATGCTAAAACTATAGCCTACTTCCAGAAAGTCCATTCTCAACCGCTTCTGGAAGCCCGTTCCCTTTATGCGGTAGTTCATATCCACTCCGTTAAAGTTTACGGTTGAGGTGTTGCTGGCCACCAGGTTGCAGGTGTCGCAAGCTTTTATCCAGTCAATAATATCAGTGCCTTGCCTGCGGTACAAGCTTACATTGAAAAAGTGTTTTTCCGAGAGGAATTTATAACCCAGTTCGTAATTCAGCGCATTTTCCGGGCGAAGATCCTTGCTGCCCTCGGCACCACCCAGCCGGTAGTAAAGGTCTGTATAGGAAGGAAGGCGAAAAGAACGATTAAAAGAACCGTATAATTTGTGGTTGCGATTGATGTTGTAACCCGCGGTGAGGGCAGGGTAAAATCCTGGCTTGTAAGGTGTGGTGTAGTTGACCATCAAAGCAGCGGAAAGATCAAAACGCCCTATTTTTTTATACTGCTGCCCGGAGAAGGAAATGCTGTGGCGGCTGGCACCCAGATTATAGGCTCCGCGTTTGCCGTTAATTGGAATGGGAGCTTCTAATGCTTCGCCAAGGTTGTTACTCACCACTTCTTCGTAACGGTATTCACCGCCCAACGAAGTTTTCCCCCATGCGGTACTGAACTCTGCTTCCACTTTTCCTCCTGCTACATCCGAGCGGTGGTAATTGTGGCCGGTGTAAAAGGAAGCGGCTGTATCGCTACCCTTTATAAAAAGGCCGTTGGTGTATTGGTAAAAGTCCGGTCCTTCACGGTACAGTTGAAACTCGTCCCAGTTCCTGCGCCAGTACACCTGCCGGTCAACCCGTACCTGGTTGCCGGATTTAAGTCCGGCATTGACAAAGAGCGTTCGTGTTTTTTCGTATTGTTCCGGGAAGTTGTCTGAATAAAAATTCTGGGCGCCAAAGTTCTGCCAGGTATAACCTCCGGAAAGGTTCAGTTGCTTCGCATCGAGTTGGATGATGCTCTCCCCATATAGGTTGGTCTGGTTGAAATCAGTATTGTGTTTAAACCCTTCAGAACCCGAAGAGCTTATGGAAAGACGGGTTTGATGCTTTTCTCCTACCAGTTGCTGGGAAAAGGAGGCCTGGTATGCGTTGAAGGAGCCTGCTTTTGCTTTTACCGAGGCTTTATCCTCGCTGGCATTTTTGGTGATGATATTGATGGCTCCGCTGAAGGCATTGCCGCCAAAAATATAGGAGCCACCGCCCAACAGTACTTCTATGCGCTCAATATCTGATTTCTGAACGGGCAGGTTCATCAGGTGGTGCCCGGTTTGGGCATCATTGAGGCGTACCCCATTAATGAGCACCAGCACCTGCTCAAAAGTTCCGCCCCGTATGCTCAGATCGGTTTGGGTGCCAAACATGCCCCGCTGGCGCGCATCAATACCCACCACAAAATCGAGCAGTTCAGCTACGGTATTGGCAGGTGCATTCGCAATTTCATCACCTTCAATAACCTGTACATTGCGGTTGGAGCTTTGCAGGTTGGTGTTGAGCCTCGAGGCAGAAACCAGTGCGGTGTCCAGCAAGCGGTTTTGCCCGCATACAAAGGATGAGCTAAGAAGACAGATCCCCAGAATAATATTTTTCATGTGAGGTTGGAATTAAAAAACCCTGGAACGCAGGTTCCAGGGCTTGGCGAAATTATAAATTCTGTTTTGCTTTACAATTCTATGCGTAGTCCTGCCATATAGTTGATCCCTGCCTGGGCGTAATAGTACGGTGTTCCGTATACATAACCATTGGAAATATAACGCTCATTGGTGAGGTTGTACACACTTAACTGCAGCTGGCAGCGCTCCATATTTAAAATGCGGAGCTTGTACGCTAAACGAAGATCTGTAAGGAAGTACGAAGGCAGTAAATAACGCTCGTTGCCGGTATTGTCCAAGTACTGCTCGCCTACATATTTGTTTTGAAGGGCAATTTCAAAATTCTTTACCCCGGTATATTTCAATACCGAACCACCTATAAGGTTTGGTGAGTAGGCAATAGGCGTATTGCCATAATTGGTCAGATCATCACCTATATAATCCCTGTTCTGGTGGGTGCTCAGCGTTAGATTAGGCATCCATACCAAAGTGTTGTTGAGGAAAGAAGCCTGGGCTTCGATTTCTACTCCCGTGCGGAAACTTTCACCTACGTTCCTGCGGATGGGGTAACCTACGTTGTTCAATTGCCCGGTAAGTACCAGCTGGTCACGGTACTGCATCAGGAAGTAATTGACGTTTAGGTTGAGCCTTCCCAGCTTAAAACGCGCTCCTGCTTCCAGGTCATTGAGTTTTTCGGCTTTAGGTGTTTCTTCGTTCTCAATGAAATCCTGGCGGTTGGGTTCACGATTGGCAATGGCGTATGAAGCATAGGCCATAACAGTATTGTTAAAGGTATAGCTGATACCAGCCTTGGGGTTGAAGAAGTGGAACTCACCAGAAAAATCGATCTGACGGTTGTTTTCATCATCCCCTTTCCCGGAAAGGTTTACCAGGCGGTATTGCAGGTCCACAAAGGCCTGAAGTTTAGAGGTGAAGTCGTAATAAAGCTTGGTGTATACGTTCGCGTCTGCCTTGTCGCCATAACTCAGGTAAAAACGATCGTATGGCTGGGTATTCCCAGCATAACGGGCCCATACCAACTCGCCAAAATGAATGCCATCGTAATAATTGGCGCCTCCTCCAACAATGAGGTTCAGCTTGTTCTTTTTATAATCTATGTTACCCACTATACCGTAAAAATCATTGTCCAGCCATAGCCTGCGCACCACATCTCCATATACCTGGGGTGTGCTGGTGATGCCGTAAGTGGCCAGGGAGTCGCTGTTCTGGTATTCTTCATAGTAGCCACTGCCTTTGGTATAATGAGCGGAGAGGTTAAGGGAAGTGGATTTACTCAGAACCTGATTGTAATGGAGTTGGTAGTGGTTCTGCGTGTAGTGGTCTACCTGGTCATCATAATAACCAGTGAGGTTGGAATTGTCGTCATATACTTCCCCGGCATAATTATAGGTGGGTTCTTCGTTCTTGTCTACCGCAGCGAAATAGGTGGCAGAGTCCAGGCCGTACCAAGCCTGATACGTCTCTTCGTTACCGCCAAATACTACAGCTTTAATACTGAAATTATCTCCCAGGTATCCACCGCTCATGAAGTAGGAGCGCAGGTTGCTACGGGCACGGTCAATATATCCTTCGGAGCGGATCTGGGACAGGCGGCCCTGGAAGGCCCAATGGCCGTTTAGCAGACCGGAACCTACCTCCAGGGTAGCACGTTCCGTGTCAAAAGAACCGTAGCCCAGGTGAGCTTTGGCGTAAGGTGTGCGGGATAGTTCATCCGTTTGGAGGTTGATGTTGGCACCAAAAGAACCGGATCCGTTGGTGGAGGTTCCCACCCCGCGCTGGATCTGTATGCTGCTGGTTGAAGATGCCAGGTCCGGGGTATTTACCCAGAATACGCCATGGCTTTCAGCATCATTCACCGGTATGCCGTTAATGGTAACATTGATGCGCGTTTGGTCGCTACCCCGTATGCGCATTCCCGTATACCCCACTCCGGCTCCCGCATCGCTGGTGGTTACCACCGAAGTAGCTTGGTTGAGGATGTAGGGAATGTCCTGGCCGGTGTTGTTGTCTTCAATGGTTTCCTCGTCCACATTCTGGTATACCAGGGGACCATTGGCTTTTACCCGTGTAGCCGTTACATTCACCTGTTCCAGCTCCTGCTGTATTTCAGTGAGTACAATACGGCCGAGGTCAAGATTTTCACCTTCGCTCAGAGTTATGTTTTCAGTGCGACTTTCGTGACTCACGTACGAAAAGCGAAGGACATACTTACCCGGCTGGGTAAAATTAAGGGTAAAGCTTCCGGTGGAAGTGCTTACTGCACCTGATCGACCTGAGGACGTGGAAATGTTAACACCCTCCAGGGTTTCACCGGAATTGTTGACTACCGTTCCGGTAACGGTTTGTGCTGCACACCAACCAGTGATAAGCAGGGCAGCGGAGAATAGGATACTTCTCATAATAAAAACGAGTTTTTATTACGAATAAAAGGGGCATTATCCGCTTGGATTATTAGTTCAGTGATTTCAATTTTCCCTTGGCAGCATTACCCGCCCAGGTTCATTGGGTATGATCTCAGCCGCCTTTGGTTAAATGTTCAAAGTATAAGTTTGAAAGCCTGTTGGTGTTAACCTTGAACTTTCGACTTTAAAACCTTCAACTAACGGGGGCACCCCTATGAGATTTCGGGCGCGAAGGTAAGGGGGGAAATCGGAGATAGCAAGAGTTGAAAGGCCTTAAAATAAAGTATAACCAAGAGTGGCTGCAAAATAGGTGTACTCAGAGGTCCAGAAATCGTATCCGTTCACCAGGTCCCTGCTAAGTGCATATCTGAATTCTATACTGTAGCGGTCTCTGAATTTATACCCAGCACCAAAACACAAGGTGGGTGGGGAGTTTATCTTTATGAAATTGAATTCGCTCCCGTCACCTTCTGTTATGGAGATACCTGAGTTGCTGCTGAAGTTGAAACTATAAGCAACATTTAGGAGTATCTTGGAATCATGAGTAAGGTAGAGATAATGCCTTATGCCGACAGGTACTTCTAAATGATTATAATCCAGGGTGTAAGTAAGTGTTTTGCCCTTTGCATTGAAAAAAAATGTGTTTTTTTCAGCTTGTAATTGCTGGTAGGCTGCTTCTATGGTAATAGCCCATTTATTCTTGTGAAAGGGGAGGATGAATTCTGCCTCTAACCCCAGGCGTATACCATACTTGTCTCCGAAGTCAACCTTTTGGGACCGGTAGTATGAATTTTCCATGTTAAGGTGGTTTCCATAAAGACCGGGTCTTAAAGTAAGATTGAACAGGTCTTTTTTCTTTTGCTGGTCATAATCCTTGTAATTCAGTCCTTTACACTTGTGGTATTTAATGAAGAGGCGCTTGAGCGACTCCCTGGTGTAGAAAAGGTTTTCTGCATCACGCGTGGTAATAGCTTTACACTTCAGGTTGAGGTATAGCTGCTGTTTGTAGTAATTATTGTAGGCTATTTCACCCAGGCTTTTTAGGTAAGGTTTGTATACCAGTTGGGTTATCAAGGAGTCTGATGGTTGGTAGAAAAAGCGAATTAGTCCTTCGCCATGATAGTAGAATAAAGAAACGTCACCATCAATAATTACCTGGAGGAACAATTGCTCGGTCTCAAAGTCCGGACTCCTGTCAAAACGTAGGTTGTTAGTGTTCTCTATAGACTTATCAATATCAACCGTGGCTTTTATGAAGCGTGATTGACCATATATTCCGAATTCCCGGGTATTTTGAAGGGTAGCCTCGTGGATATCAGCTTCCAGGTTCAATTTGTATTTAAAGCTTAAGGGCGTATTTTTCCAGTCTATATTCTTTATAAGGCATTCTGTTCTTTGCCCGGTCTCATCAATTAAGTACCCACTTTCGTAAACTATCTGGGCGTATGGGGAGAGGGGACTCATAAGATATAACAGAAGTAGGAGATGGTATCTTTTCATTTAGGTTGAGGGAGGTTTAATTTGAACAAAGGCCTGGAGAGTTAAAAACTCGTGATCGCGCCCAAATTTAGTCCAAATACATCGTTCATTTTTCTGTGAATTAAGTTAGGTAAGGCGCAATATTTCCTTTTCTCAAGGAAATAACTGAAACCCAGGCCGGGTTAAAGTTTTGGTTTTGTAAAAGGTGTGTAATTCTCAAAACCTCGGAATTGGCGAGAGAGTAAGCATAGTAACCACTAAGGCGGGGAGAAACTGGGATCAGTTATAGGTTCTCAATAGACTTAATGACCATCGTCATTCCCACCGCATCGTTACGCAGGTTCAGCTTTAGCTCCTTAAAATTAAAACTCTCCGTTTGGTTGGTTCGGCTGATGCGCATAAAACCCTCGGGTACCATCATTTGCCGGTCGTGCATATCGTAGGTAAAATAAGGGGTGTATATCTCCACCTGCATTTCGTTCCTGGGAAAGCTGATCTTCCCATTGGTATAGGCTACGCGATTGTCGTGTAGGTCCTCCCTGGTCATGGCACGAAGGTCGAACTGGTGGGCCAGGTCCCGCACTTTCATGGAGTCTGTGGAGAGATTATACGGGTTTTTCTGGTCTTTGGTGAAATCGTAAAGTTCAAGGGTATAGTCGATGAGCTCTTGGCCGCCATAGGGCCCATGTCCCGGAACCACTATTTCCGCGTTGCGGAATATGCTTTTAATACGTCTTATGGTTTTGGGCCACTCCGTTAAGTTGGCATCGGCAATATTGCCTACCCAGCCGTTCATACTCCGCACTGCATTGCCGCCAAAGAGTACCTTATCCGAGGGTATCCATGCTACAATGCCGTCATGGGTATGTGCCTCACCCAAAAAGTAGCAGATCAAAGTTTTGTTTCCGGCCTTTAAAGTGATCTTGGGATCGAAGCTGATCTCCGGAATGGGTAGTCCTTTAACCATAGCCATCTGACGTGTTTTAGAATAGGCATAGGATTTAATATCATTCAGGTTAACGGTACCCAGGCCGCCCATGGCGTCTGGGTGCCAGCGATCTATTACATAGGCCACAATTCTGGCTTTCAGACTGTCTTTTACCCAATGGAGCAGTTGTTGGGTGGCAGAGTCGGAAGGGGGAGTTGAAACAATAATAGCCTGCCCATTATTCACCAGAATAATCCCATTGCAGGCATTGCTGGTGTGCAGGTAAACAGAGGGGGTGAGCCGGGTTATTTCCAGTTCTTCGGATACCTGATTTTTAAGGGGTTGTGCTATGGTGGGGAGGCATAACAGTAGCGTGAAGCTCAGTATTATGCCCGAAAATCTTTTTCTCATTCCTGGATCAAATCTAAAAGATTTAAAAATCAGAGGCTAATCACTTTTAGGGTATGGGTGTGGCTGCTACCAGTGGCGTCTTTTACCTGCACTATGTAGATTCCCGGTCTAAGTGAGTCCAGTCTTATGGAAACAGATCCTTCAAATGTTGTGCCTTCAATTAACAGATTTCCCTCCAGGCCGTATAGTTTATACTCTGTTTTTTGTGCGGTAGTGTGACCCGGTAAATCCAGGTTCACAACATCTGTTGCGGGGTTTGGGTACAGTTTAAAGGATGGGGTTGTGAATTTTTCTATACCAATAACCGGGCTGGAGCATTTCCAGCTTTCTTGAAGTCTGGTATTGGAAGAATCTATTCCGGTAGTATAATAAAAATCTGTGCCGTTGGTAAAGGTCATTCCTCCCTTGCGGCCATGGAAAGGGGAGTTGTTCAGGGCTTTCCATGAACCGTCAGTGGGGTTGAAACTCCAAAGGGTGTCATCGTAATTATTCAGAGAATCGCGACCCCCAAAGACTACCAGGTGGCCGTTGATGGCTTGCATGGCAGCATGGGTTCGTCCGGGGCCGGGGAAGTAGCCTGCTATGGACCAGGTATCGGAGGATGGCTCATAGCTATAGAGTTCGTTGTGAAAATGATGGTTTTCATCCTGTCCAAAAAGGAGATAGGCCGTGTTGTTGATGGTGGCGGAGCAGGCTCGCCATCGTGCGCCAAAGGTAAGGTTGGTTTTTTGGGACCAGTCATTGGAAAGCGGATCATAAACCCATATTTCTGCCAGAGCTATGGAAGAGGAACTGCGCCCTCCGCAGATGTAAGCGTATCCGTTTAAAACAAAGCTGGTGGATCCCGAGCGTCCGCTGTCCGGCAAGTGTTTCATCTGCTGCCAGATGTCCGTTTGAGGGTCATATTGCCAAAGATCATTGAAAGGCTTGTTTCCGATTCCACCAAAAACATAACCTTTACCGTTTAGCGAAAAAGCGCTGGCATATTGACGTTCATTACCCGCTGGAATGGGTGCTATGGACGACCAGCTTTCTGTACTTAGATCAAAGGCCTCAAAATCTGCCAATGGGGCAAACCAGGGAGTAAGACCGGTACCACAAAAAGCGGTGTTGTCAATAATAAAACTTACACCATCATCCCGGTGGAAGCCTGGAAAATCGGTTAACCGTTGCCAGGTTTGGGCCCACGTGCCATATTGAAGAATGCATAATGCCGTTGCTAAAGATTTTCGCACGTTAAGATGGACCATACACGGGTATTGAATTATAAGAAAACCTTACTTTGTCAAAAGTATTGCATACCGCATTTGAGAAGGGTTTAACGGATAAGTGTAAGATGACCCCGGTCCGGTTTGCCGTGTGCGGACGTGCCGTTGGTAGGGTTATCCGTGGAGATGATGTAGATGTATACACCTGCTCCAGCCTCCGAACCTGTGCCCCGGATAAGCCCGTTCCAGCCCTCATTATGCCCCGTAAAAACCAACTCGCCCCAGCGGTTGTAGATCCTGAGAATGTAATTGATGTCACTCTCCGGGTTCAATATGGGATAGTAAGTGTCATTTAGTCCGTCCCCATCAGGCGTAAAGGCATTGGGCATGGAGTAGTCGTATTTTGGTTTCAGGTAAATGAAAAAGGAGGTATCGCGGGTGCAGGTATCAAAAGTGGTGATGCGGCAATCCATGCGATGCCAACCAGCTTGCGTGAAATGGAAGTAAAACGACTGGGAACCGATCTCAACTGTGCTGTCAACCAGCCAATACCATTTCTTCACCGGGGCAGTGGTGCTGACGCTGATCTTTACCGGTTCGTCTGTATACCATAGCGTATCAGGTATCAGGCTGAAAAAATCATAATCCACGCGCTGTGGGATGATAATAGTATCCATGGCCTGGCAGCCAAAACTGTCTGTCACCTCTACCCACATGGAGCCAGTCTGAGGTTCCGGTATGCCCTGGTTTAAGCTCCCGTTGGACCACCTGTAGCGGTAAGGGGGTTGTCCGCCTATGCTATAAGCACCTACCCAGGTACTGTCAAAACAATTGTAATTCTCAAAAACCGCCTCAGTACTCAGGGCGAGGTTTACAATTAGGTTGGTGGTAATGATGCTGTCGCAACCTTTGTCCGTAAAAAGATGAACAGTATAACTCCCGGAGGCATTCACAACACTGTTGTCCGGAAGCAGGTATTCGTTGCCATAGCAAATAGCAGTATCCTTTGTAATGTTATAAGTAGGCCAGTAGTTGAGTGTAGTCTCTATAATGGAGTCGCAACCATTTTGAGCTAGCAGGGTGTCCAGGTATACTCCTGACTGGGTAACGGTTATTCCTCCCGGAAGCGTGTAGGGTTGCCCCTGGCACAGGTATACTTCAGTGGTGATATAGCTGGAGGGGAGTATGGTGAGCCTGGTGATGATCGCTGAATCACAGCCATGAAAAGTAGGCAACGTATCGATATACAAACCGCTTTGCTGGGCCTGGCTTCCATCCGGTAAAATGTAAACGTCCCCGCTGCATATTGTATCTATAATGGTGTTTTGATAAACCGGGTTATTGTACAGGTAGGTGTGTACTACGGAATCGCATCCATACTGGCTGGTAACCTGTGAAATATAAGTTCCTGGATTTGTCACATTATTACCGGTGGGAAGCGGGTAGAAATCACCCTCGCATTTATATACCGTGTCATGGATGTCGTAAACCGATCCTACAATTACATGAACGGTATCATACGCCACTTTCATATTACTGTCTGTAACACTTACCCAATAGGTGGTGCTTGTTGTTGGTGTTACCGTGTCCGTTGTGGTAGTGTTGCCGGTATTCCATAAAATGCTGCCGGGGTCGCAGCCAATGATCACCTCATCTATACCCCATGCGTCAAAGCCGGCTGCACTATTAGCCAGTTGTGCCCACCTGAACTGGGTATTGGGAGAAATAGCCGCCTGGGGAATTGGGCAACGGTATAAATTCCAGTGATAAAGAGTGCTGGTTAACTGGGAGGCAGCGGTAAGTATGGGTACCCAGTAGCCACCGGAGCCCGGAGTTTGGGTATAAAAAGGAGGTGTGGTGTTCAGGTTGCCAACCGGCAGAACAGAAGGTCCCGAAAAGTCGAGCCAGGTGGCCCCCCCGTTAGTGCTGTATTGGAGGTGGACTCCTTCATTGGGTTCATCAGGATCTTCACAGGGACCAAGGCCGGGTTCCAGGCCGTAACGCATCCAGAATTGTACATAACAAGCATTACCATCAGTGAGGTCATACGGGTTGGTTACCAAAGTACGGCTGGCAGAAGGAGTGGTGCCCACCCATAGGTGCCAGTTTTTGGGTCCCGGCCCGCAGGGATTGGTGTACACCGGGTTGGCTTGTGAGGAGCTCCAGCCTGTTCCTATGGCCTGGTTATCAAAATCCGTAATCAGAAAGGCCGTGACCGCCTCCAGATTAAGAGTCTCTCCGGGGCATATAGCTGTATCCTGTTTGGGTGAGATGATGCTGATGTTCAGGCCTTGTGAAAAAGCCAGGCTGCCAATCAGCAGGAAAAGTATACTGAAGTAATGCCCGGTTTTCATTCGTCCGGATTCAGGGTTACGCTGAAATTAACCAGTTCAAAACCGGTAAGTGCGGGAACTTCAGGCTTGTCTATAAAAGACTGGTATTCACAAAGACGCTGTTCTCCACATCTGCCTTCAACAGTTTCTCCGACTTGCAGGTGAAAATTATTAAGCTTGCCGGTGTCAGATACATCTACCTTGATGGGTTCCCCATTTATCCAGGGCTTATAATTCCACGACACCCTGATGGGTGAGGAGGAAAGGTTCCGTATCCTGAAAACAATGTTGCGGTAAAAGACCCCGTTGGACGAATCCGGGCAGTTGATCCTTCTGGCCTCTATCTGAGCGTATTCATGTTGTGTTATAGTTTCCCAGTTTTCAGAAAAGCCTTTCTGTGAGAAACAAATCAAGGGAAAGCACAGGAGGTGAAGGAGTAATAATTTTTTAAATAGGTTTGGAATCATAGGTCAAGGTCACACAACAAAAAATCGAATTACAACCGTTAATAACTCAGGTTTGAATGCTCAAATATAAGGATTGAATTTTAGTAGCACCTATTCTTTTAATAATCCATACAGATATTTAACTACTTGTAATCGGGGTGATTTTTTGTAAAAAACCTGGAAAATAGGTGAGGTTGCCTTCTTAGCGATAATAAGGCTATGTGGGTTAAACCATTGAAATTGTTAATTAAGAAAATGATACCATTTTCAATCATTTTTCAGAGGATACCCAGACGCTTTATTTTAAGCGTTCCAGTATACCTTTACGCTTTACAATGTTCTTGTAATCCCATTGTATATCCCTTGATTTTCGTAGCCATTTCTGTAGGTTGCTGTTGTTGATCTGATCCGGATGGGTATAAAAGACGGAAGCATCCTTGAATTTCGGACCTCGAACATTCAACTCCTCCTCTTCAAAGCTTGCTCCGCTCCAAAACATCAGGCGTATTCCTTTTTTCTGTTGACTGTATCCTACTATCGGGTTTTCTTCCAGGAACCAAACCGGGTGGCCATGCCAGATCTTACTTTCCGCTTCGGAAAGGTTTTGGTCAATTTCCTGGGCCAGGCGATTACAGATCTCCTGTTCTTCGCGGGAAAGAGATTGGTTGTAGTCTTGTATTTCCGGTGTCATATGATAAAGATAGGGCAAAGCCATACTTCTTCAACACATTGCTGAAAACGGATCACTCATGGTGCGAATTAGTTATCCCTTCTGCCTTCGCGCTCATGGTTTAACAGGCTTACCCGGGTACGCGGCAGGCTGTCCGGGTAGTTTTTCTGGATAAATTCGATCATCTTTTCGCGGATGTATACTCTTAGGTCCCAGGCGGTAGGTGAATTGCGGGCACTTACCAGGATGCGGACCTCTACCGTAGCTTCTTTGGAATCGGTTACCTGCAATACGTTCACTTTTTTATCCCACAGTGGTGTGCCTTCCAGTAGCCGGGTAAGTTCCTCGCGAAGCTTGTTAAAAGGAACGTTGTAATCCGTGTAAAGGAAAACAGTTCCGGTGATATCAGCCGTAGTTCGGGTCCAGTTTTGAAAAGGCTTTTCCAGGAAGTAAGTGGAGGGCAATACCAGCCGCCTCTTGTCCCATATCCGTACCACCACATAAGTGAGGTTGATCTCTTCGATCCATCCCCATTCACCTTCCACTACCACCGCATCATCCAGCCGGAAGGGTTGAGTAATGGCTATCTGTATCCCGGCCAGCAGGGCGCCTACCACTTTTTGAGCCGATAAGCCGATGATGATGCCGGCCACTCCTGCTGAAGCAAAGATCCCAATACCGATCTGGCGGATGCCATCTATCGAAAGCATGATGAAAGCCACGGCAATGAGAATAATCACAAAGATGACTACCTTTTCCAGCAGGTTAAGCTGGGTGTGGAGCTTTCGGGCGTCCAGGTTATCTTCCTGGGCCAGGTCATACCTTTTGAGGATCTGGCGCTTGAGGAGGCTGGTCACTTCAATAAGCACCCAGGCTGCAATGGCTATCAGTAAATTTCGTTTGATAACGGGCCAATGTGAATGATCCAGGAAATCCGTACTCGTAAAGCTTCCTAGTATAGGTTCCAGGAAGAGGAGTATAAAAACGATCAGGGTGCTGGTAATGAGTTTTGAATAATTTCCCATCTGTATCTTTCTTTCGGTTTATGGGTCCGGGCTCAAGACCATCTCAAAGATAAACTTTGCAGCAAAGATGAAGTTCATCCAGCGGGCGCAGTTCAGAAGCATTTTAAAATACTCAGAAGAGTTTCAGCGGCAAGTGCAGGGAAGCTTATGAGCGTCAAGCAATCATAAAAAGGGCAACCCCGAATTTTTAGGGTTTAATGGGCTTTGGGTGAACTCCATAAATCCATGGTGGCCTCAATGGCATTGCTGAGCCGTTGTTCCCCATAACCACGGATCACGCGGTATGGCCTTCCCAGGCTTACCACTTCACTAAGATGACGCTCAAAAAGATATTGCCTTTCTTCGGGGTGTTCACGTAAAGGGTCTTCCTCCCAGGGCAGGTCTGGGTAAAGGACCAGGTAGCGGTGGTCCGATTCCTCTTCTATGGCTTTTTCTATCCAGGGATCAGTTTTGCCAAAGGCCACCCAAAACCACACTCTGAAATTGACCATATCGGTATCCAGGAAAACTTTATTCTGCGCCCTGGCCATTCCTTGCTGCTGGAATTTTTGATGCTCCTGTGCTATTTGAAGAACGATGTCCTCATCATAGCTGGTACCGTGTTTTTGGAGATATATACGTGCGTACTCAGGGATGTATTCTGCTTTAAAATGTAAGGCCAGTTTTTCACTAAGCCATGATTTCCCGCTGCTTTCCGGCCCGCTGAGCACAGTTTTTTTCAAAGCATCCATTCCAAGGCACCTTTTATGGAAAGGAACGTATACAATACAAAAAGACCTGCCGTGAAATAGAGCCCTCTTTTTACGTACAGGTATATGGATACAGCGTCTATTACAATCCAGTACAACCAGTTTTCCGGGATAAGGTTAATCATCAGGAGAGTGGCAAAAACACTAAATACCGTGGTAAAGGAGTCTGTATAGGGTTGGGCGGCATCTGTGAGGCGGCTCAGCAAGTACCCGGTGATAAAGAGCATGCCGGTTCCGCTGAGGATGATCATGCTGTGCCATTGCCAGGGCAATGGCTTGCCCACAACTCCATCTGTTTCATTCCAGTGTATCCAGCCGTAAACAGCGGTAAAAATGTAAAATGCCTGTAATAGCGATTCGGCATAAATGCGCTTCTGAAAACAGAGGTACAGGTAAATGCCGGAGCTGGCCAAGGCAAACAGCCAACATATCTCCTGGCCTTCTATGAGAAACCAGGTGTATAGTAAGCCTGTAACTACACCCAGTATTTCCAATATTTTCAGAGGGTTTTTCAATAGTCCTTGATTTCCATCCCGGAAACATCCTTATTCAGGACCTTGATCACAAAAGGACATTGATCCAATTCCGTATATACTTTTTCGATACCCTTTTGCACTGCGCTAAAAACCAGGGCGGAATCGCCAAATACCTGGGTGCTCATAGGGTTGGTTTGTACTTGTATACCGTCTATATGGTGCAGGCCGGTTAGAAAGTTGTCAATAGCCTCAATATACCCTTCGGTAAGCGGGTACATGGATATTTCCAATGAAATATTCAAAACGTTGGTTTTTAAAGATTATGGATAGCTTCTGCTATTTCCTTGAGAATGGCGGGGTTGCTTTCAGTAGCATTGCCCACCACAATTACATCTGCACCTGCGCGGCAAATATCCTGTGCGGCTTCAGCGTTGCGGATACCTCCGCCAATAATTATAGGGGCATCCACGGATTTGCGAACCTCCTCTATCATGTCTGTACTCACGTGCTTGTCAGCACCGCTGCCACCGTCCATATAAATAAGCTTGAGCCCCAGCATTTCACCGGCCATTGCGGTGCAGGCGGCAATTTCCGATTTGTGGTGGGGAATAGGTAAACTGTTGCTCATGTAGCTGGCCGTGGTTGGGCGGCCGCTGTCTATCAGCATATAACCAGTGGGTAAAACCTCCAGGCCACTCTGCCTGATGTAGGGTGCGGCAATCACCTGGTTCCCGATTAGAAGTTCTGGGTTTCTACCCGAGATCAAAGAGAGAAAAAGGATAGCGTCCGCTTGTGGGGATATCTGCATTACGCTGCCTGGAAAAAGTATCACGGGAGCCTTGGTGTTGGATTTAATCACCTTCAGGCATTGGTCCAGCGAATCATGGGTGAGCAGGCTGCCTCCCACAAATATCAGGTCAGCACCGGACATGTTCACATGCTCAATAATCTCCAGCAATTGCTCATCGCCCGGTGTATCCGGGTCTATCAGTACTGCGAGAAGCTTTTTATTCTTCTGTCTGGCCTGGGAAATTATATGTAAAACCTGGCGATCCATGATTACAGCGCAAACCTACTAAACCTCGTGCTAATTATGGAAATTAAAATTCAATTCACTTTCCAGCCGTAGGTGAGATACAGGTTTTGGTGTTTCTCAAAATACAACTGGTATTTAGCCCGGCTTGATTCTCCGCTGAAAACAGCCGTGGTGTGAGCGTAATCCCGATAAATAAAGGGGGAAATGCGCAACTGTTTTCTAAAGTGAAGCCTGCGGTTGCCTTCAATTTTTACCAATACCTCCTTGGCGCCCCAATAATAGGTGATATGGGCTGTCCGGTTGTTGTGGTCAATAGTAGTTTTTTCGTCATCCCGCAAGAACTTAGGCGCAATCCGCTCTATGCTATCCCGGTGTACCTCCAGGTCCAGTCCTACAGGTAGCTTTTTGCCTACTACCAAACCGGCAAAACCTGCGGTATGGGTAAAGGAAATCGGGGGGCCGTTTTCCAGGTAGGGTTTTCCCTCTGCGGTATAAAACACTTCAGGGTTTTCGCCAAAGTAATATTTCAGACAGCAGCGTAGGGCCAGGAATTCACGGATCTTTTCAGGGTGAGTCAGCTTTTCCATCCGCAAACGGTCCGAGGGATGCAGGGTGATATCCTTGCGTAATTCATCTTCCGTTTCGTGGATCTCCCACAAAATATAATGCAGGTGACCATTAAATGACTTGGCTTTGTAGAGGGGCATTAATCTTTTTAAAAAGTTTTGTGTGTAAGCAACTTACAGTAACTTTGCAAACCGCAAAAAAATATATTCAATTATTTTATTTACGCAATGAACGAAACGGTAGAAAAGTATATTCCTTACAAAGTTAAAGATATTAGTCTTGCTGAATGGGGTAGAAGAGAGATAGAACTGGCCGAGGCTGAAATGCCGGGTCTGATGTCCCTTCGTGAAGAGTACGGAAAGGATAAGCCACTCAAGGGAGCACGTATTGCCGGCTGCCTCCATATGACCATCCAAACAGCTGTACTTATTGAAACACTTGTTGAATTAGGTGCTGATGTTACCTGGTCTTCCTGTAACATCTATTCTACTCAGGATCATGCCGCTGCTGCTATAGCCGCTGCCGGTGTCCCGGTTTATGCCTGGAAGGGTATGACCGAAGAGGAATTTGACTGGTGTATTGAGCAAACCTTGTTTTTTGGGGAGGAGCGTACTCCTTTGAATATGATCCTTGATGATGGTGGTGACCTTACCAATATGGTGCTGGATCGCTATCCTGAACTGGCGGAAGGTGTTAAAGGCCTTTCGGAAGAAACTACCACCGGTGTGCACAGGCTGTACGAACGTATGAAGAAGGGAACTCTTCCCATGCCGGCTATCAACGTGAATGATTCTGTTACCAAATCCAAGTTTGATAATAAATACGGTTGTCGCGAATCTGCAGTGGACGCTATCCGCAGGGCTACGGACGTAATGATGGCCGGTAAAGTGGCTGTTGTAGCCGGTTACGGTGATGTGGGTAAAGGTACGGCTGCTTCACTGCGTGGAGCCGGTTCCCGGGTTATTGTTACCGAGATAGATCCGATCTGTGCTTTGCAGGCCGCCATGGATGGCTATGAAGTGAAGCGTATGGACAATGCCATTCCTGAGGCGGACATCATTGTTACCGCCACCGGTAATAAGGATATTATCCGTGGTTCACACTTCGAGAATATGAAGGATAAGGCCATTGTGTGTAATATTGGCCACTTTGATAACGAGATTGACGTTGCCTGGCTTAAGAAAAATCATGGGAATACCCATGTGGAGATCAAACCACAGGTGGACAAGTATACGGTGAATGGCCGCGATGTGATTCTTCTGGCACAAGGGCGTCTGGTGAACCTGGGTTGTGCTACCGGTCACCCCAGTTTCGTAATGTCTAACTCTTTTACCAATCAAACGCTGGCCCAGATTGAGCTGTGGGTTAGAGGAGATCAGTATGAAAACCAGGTTTATACTCTTCCCAAACACCTGGATGAGAAAGTGGCAGAACTGCACTTGGCTAAGATCGGGGTGGAACTTGAGAGACTGACCCCTGAACAAGCCGAATATATTGGTGTTGAACAGGAAGGTCCTTTTAAACCAGAATATTATCGGTATTAATTTGTTCTTTTTTAAGATTGTAAAACCGCCTCTTTTTGAGGCGGTTTTTGTTTAAATAAGCCTCAAAAAATTATAAATATATAACAGTCTGTTATCGTAATAATTCTGAAATATGGATTCAGATAATTACTTTCGACCGGTTAATCCCGAAGAAATGACTGCATTTGACAAGGTGTTTGAACTCATCGCTGAACACACCACCGATATGGTGTGCATTCACGATTCTGAGAATACGATACGCTTTGCCACTCCTTCCAGTAAGGCTATATTGGGATATAAGCCGGATGAGATCATCGGGAAAAAACTTACCGATTTCCTCTCGGCAGATTTTATCAATGAAATGGACTTCAGCACGCTGAAACGTTTTTTTGATCACCCTGAAGCACGTATACGTTACCAGGTAGAACATGGCGAAGGCCGCCTTCGCTGGCTGGAAACCACTTTTACCTACTTCGGTCGCGATCCCCAAAAGGATTACACACTTTTAACGAGCACACGTGACATCACTGAGAGTGTACATCTCACCGATGATCTTATGGAAGCTTTGTCCAAGGAGCAGGAGATATCACGTTTTAAATCCAATTTATATTCAGTGGCGAGCCATGAGTTTAAAACTCCGCTGGCGGTGATCCAGGCCAATATAGAGATACTGCGCATAAAACGTAGCGAAAAAGTACTCGAAAATGCTATTGGATCCATAGAAGAAGAAGTGGATCGGTTGAATAATATGATCGCGGATATGCTGGAGCTCAAAAAGCTCACTACTGGTCAAACCTCTTTCCGCCCAGAGTTAATAGATATTACCGAACTTATAGAGGAGGTAGTGGATCAGAACATTCGCAAGGCGTACCCGGAAGCCAGGATAAGTTTTACCCACAAAGGCAATCCGCAAAAGATAAAGGCAGATTATACACTACTTCGTTTTGTAATAGGAAACCTGGTAGGAAATGCATGTAAGTTTTCGGATAAAAAAGGAAAAGTGGATATTAGTGTTGAATTTGGCCAGGATAAGGTAGATATTATTGTAAAGGATTACGGTATTGGAATACCCGAGGAAGAGCAGTCATCTATATTCCGGTCTTTTTATCGTGCCAAGAATGTGGGCAATGTGCAGGGTACCGGAGTGGGACTGGCCATTGTTAAGGAATTTGTAGATTTACATACAGGAAAGGTAGGATTAATCAGTAATCCCGGCAAGGGGAGTACCTTTACCGTTAGCCTTCCGAAATAACCAAGCTATAAGTCATGAAAAAGAAACTACTGATTGTTGAAGACAACGAGAAGTTGCTTGCCACTATGGTAACGCTTCTCGAGGATCATTTTGAAATAGTCACGGCCACCAATGGCCGTGATGGAATTGACCGGGCCAAACTGGATGTCCCTGACATTATTATCAGTGATATTATGATGCCGGAAGCCTCCGGCTATGAGTTGGTAGATGAACTCAAACAGAATAAGAGCACCCGCCATATTCCTATCATATTGCTTACCGCGCTGGGAGAAGATGAACGCAAAATAGAAGGCTTCAACTTTGGGGCAGATGATTACATCGTTAAACCTTTTAAGTTTGACATACTTCTTTCCCGTATAAACAACCTTTTGCACTCCCGGGAGGTGCTTCGCAACGTTTACGATAAGTCTGCACCCATACACCACGAGTTTGGAGTAAAGGATCCGCTCTTGTCCCACATGGAAGCACTCCTGGTAAATCATTTTAAGTTCCGTAACTTTTCCATTCCTGAAATTGCGGAGATGATGAATATGACACCTTCCAAACTGGAGCGCGAGATCAAAAGGCTGACCGGTATGACCCCGATTAAATACCTGAACGATTTCAGGCTTACCAAAGCTAAACACATGCTGGAAAAAGGAGACAAATCCATCTTCGAAGTCTCCTATGCTTTGGGGTTCAAGAGCATGAGTTATTTCGGTAAGGCCTACAAAGAAAAGTATGGTATTGCTCCTTCTAAAACCGCTGAAATATAAGCTATGCCTTTAGGTCTGATGATTGTTGATAATGACCACGTTAACAGCTTTGTGCTGAAGAACATCATTCTGCGCAATTATTCAGAAGCTGAGGTGAAGTTGTTCCCGGATGGTGAGGATGCGTTGAAGCACCTTGATGAACTTGATAAAAAGGGTCAGAGTTTTCCGGATGTAATTTTACTGGATATCTACATGCCTCTTTTGGATGGATTTGAGTTCCTGGATCGATATGTGGAGCATTTCAGTCATAAGAACTCTCTCATCTTTGCCATGAGCAGCTCACTGAATAAGGAAGATCAGCAAAGGGCCAATAATTATGATGTGGTAAAAGGATTTATTACCAAGCCGCTCATTTACAATAATATTCAATTTATTATTGAAACGTACCTGAAGGATACTTAAATGGAAAGGTTCAGGAAGGAACCGATCAGTATAAACCAGAATGTCAGGTAAATCAGTAGTTCTCCGAAGGCTTTAAATGTTTTCAGCATGTCAAGTGTTATTTGGATATGCTAAAAACAACTGTCCTTCCCGGATTATGTTCGTTGGAAGATAATGAGCCGGGGCTGCTAAACGGTAAAATTCAAGAAGCTACCAGCCAGTATCAGGCATAGAAGAAGATACAGCATTATCTCTCCGATCATTCTCAATCTTCTCATTCTTAGTAATTAGGGTTCGTATGAGTATTAACGAGGAAAGTTGCTTTTTAGTTGGGTAAGGAGTTTTGAAGTTTGATGCTATAGATTATAGGCAAAGGAATTTTGGCAGTTCTCAAAAAGCGCTTATATTTGCCGTCCCAATAACGCGGGGTGGAGCAGTTGGTAGCTCGTTGGGCTCATAACCCAAAGGTCGTCAGTTCGAGTCTGGCCCCCGCTACAATAGATTAAAAGCCGCACAGTGTGCGGCTTTTTCTATTTTTGCACCTTCAGCCGGCACAAAAATGGTACAATAACAAGTTATGGCGCACAGATCTGGTTTTGTCAATATCATCGGTAATCCCAACGTAGGGAAATCCACTTTAATGAATGCTCTCCTGGGAGAGAGTTTATCTATAGCTACACCTAAGGCACAAACTACCCGCCACCGTATTTTGGGTATCCTCAACGAGGAAGATTACCAGATCATATTTTCGGATACCCCGGGAGTGATACAGCCCGCCTATGCCCTGCAGGAAAGCATGATGGATTTTGTGCAGACTATTTTTGAAGATGCGGATGTTTTCCTCTATATGACTGAGCCGGGTGAGAAGGCGCTAAAGGATGAAAAGCTCTTTGAGCGGCTGAAAGAGGTGCAACAACCTTTATTGGTGCTTATAAATAAAATAGACCTTATCCAGCAGGATCAGTTACCGGAACTTTTGGATTATTGGAAACAGCAGTTCCCCAATGCGGAGGTTTACCCGGTGGCGGCTCTTCATAAATTCAACGTTGACGAGCTTAAACAGCGCCTTATCGAGCTCTTGCCGGAATCGCCCCCTTATTTTGATAAGGAGTCATTAAGTGATCGCAATGAACGCTTTTTCACTTCAGAGATGATTCGTGAGCAGATCCTGCTCAATTATAAGAAAGAGATCCCTTATTCCGTAGAGGTGGAAGTGGAAGAGTTCAAGGAAGCGGATGATATTATTCACATCCGCTCTGTAATATACGTGGAGCGTGAGACCCAGAAGGGAATCATTATCGGTCACCAGGGTAAAATGATCAAGAAGACCGGAACGGACGCCCGAAAGCGTATGGAGGCTTTTTTCAAGAAAAAGGTTTTCCTGGATCTTCACGTAAAGGTCCGGAAGAACTGGCGCCAGGATGAAAATCAGCTGAAACGCTTCGGGTACCGTAATTAATCACAGTTGCAGCCGTAGGTGCTTTCTACCTTCAGGTCAGGACGGGCTATTTCCAGCCATTCCAGCTCCTTGCTTTTAAGGTATGTAGCGCGAACATCCAGGAGTTTAAGGGAGTTGAGCTTGATAATATCAGGATGAATAGTTTTGAGGTCACTGTCCCAAAGGTCAAGGGTTTCAAGCTTTTTGAATTGAACAATGTAACCAGGTATCTCTTCTACCGGGTTGCGCGCCATCTTCAGTTCAGTAAGGTTAGGTAAACGGCTCAGTATTTCCGGCAGGTGTGTGAATTTATTACGGCTAAGGTCTATTTTTTTCAGCCTGGGAAGGTTTAAGATTAACATCGGCAGGCTATCAATCTTGTTTTTACTCAGGTCCAGGGTTTCCAGGTTCCGGAACAGAACAATTTCAGCCGGGAACTCCTTCAGTCGCTCGTGGTGCAGGTCCAGGTGAATAACCTTATGCGGTTCCTTTAGAGCTTCTGCAAGATTATCGTACTCTTGCGCGTAAAGCGCTACGGGAAGAAGAAAACTAAGTAAGCTCCAGTATCTTGCGTGCATCCTCAGCGTCTTTAGCCAACTGTTGCCGGAGTTCATCCGGACCGGCAAATTTAACTTCACCTCTCAGGCGGTCTTTAAAACGAACGGAGATCTGTTCTCCGTATATATTCTGATCAAAATCAAAGAGGTGTACCTCTATCGTTTTGAACTTACCACCAAAGGTGGGGCGTATGCCGATATTGCACATGCCGAGATAGAGATCTTCAGGGTGCGAGGGGAAAATTACTTCCACCGCATATACTCCGTCTCCGGGTATCAGTTTATAGGTTTCCTCCACCAGTATATTGGCCGTTGGAAAGCCCATTTTGGAGCCCAGCTTTTCTCCTTCAGAAACCCGTCCGGTAAGCGGGAAGCTGTATCCAAGGTATTCATTGGCGGTTATAAGGTCTCCTTCGGAGAGCGCCTTGCGGATCTTGGTGCTGCTGATGGTTACATCCTCCAGGTCCTGGGGCGGGATTTCCTCTACGTCAAAACCGTATACCGGGCCGAACTCTTTTAAATGCTCAAAACTGCCTTCACGATTACGTCCAAAGTGGTGATCGTAACCAATGACCAGTTTTTTGGCGCCTATGGTATTGACCAGGATGTTGCGCACAAAGTCCAGGGAGGTGGTGCGGCTGAACTCCTGGGTGAAAGGGTGTATAATGAGGTGGTCCAGGCCTGTTTTTTTAAGGAGGTCGATCTTTTCCGATTGGGAGTTGATCAGCTTTAGCTCCATGTCCGGTTGGAGTACCATACGCGGATGGGGAAAAAAGGTGAGTAATACAGATTCGCCCTTAAAATTTCGGGCTACAGAATTAAGGCGGTCCAGTATTTTACGATGACCCAGGTGAACTCCATCAAAAGTTCCCGTAGTTACCACGGCAGCAGGTCGTTTGGAGAAATCGTCCAGCGAATAATAAACCTTCAAGGAAATGAAGTTTTAAAAAATTAAAAATCAATAGGATACGAAAGTAAAGCTTCTGTTGAAAGAATGTTCAAAATTAGAAAAAATAAAATGCCGGGGTGGGCTGTTCGCTTTTAATAAAAACAACTATTTTTGCACCCGAATTTGAAAAACAGCCTTCTGTTAACATTAAATAGATTAGTATGTCTCAAGTAGTTGGTAAAATTTCTCAGGTTATCGGACCTGTAGTGGATGTTTACTTTGATACCACAAACAACACTCTGCCTAAAATTTACGATTCACTGGAAGTGACCCGTCCTGACGGCACCGTTGTGGTATTGGAAACTCAACAGCACATAGGTGAAGATACCGTTCGTACTGTAGCGATGGATTCTACCGATGGTCTGAGTCGTGGCCAGCAGGTAACTGCTACCGGCAGCCCAATCAAGATGCCGGTGGGGGAAGTGATCAAAGGACGTCTGTTTAATGTGGTTGGCGAGGCTATTGACGGCATCAACAAGGTTGACAACTCTAATGGTATGCCTATCCACCGTGAAGCTCCTAAATTTGAAGATCTTTCCACTTCAACCGAAGTGCTGTTTACCGGTATTAAGGTTATCGACCTTATCGAACCTTACGCAAAAGGTGGTAAGATCGGTCTGTTTGGTGGCGCTGGTGTAGGTAAAACCGTATTGATCCAGGAGCTTATCAACAACATCGCCAAAGGCCACGGAGGTCTTTCTGTATTTGCCGGTGTTGGCGAACGTACCCGTGAAGGAAATGACCTTCTTCGTGAGATGATTGAAGCAGGCATTATAAAATATGGTGAAGAGTTTCTTCACTCCATGGAAGAAGGCGGATGGGATCTTTCCAAGGTAAACCTTGAAGAGATGAAAGAATCCAAAGCTTCCTTCGTTTTCGGTCAGATGAACGAACCTCCCGGTGCCCGTGCCCGTGTTGCTCTTTCCGGTTTGACACTGGCTGAGTACTACCGTGACGGTGAAGGAGAAAGTGGAGGTGCCGGTAAGGATATCCTTTTCTTTATTGATAACATTTTCCGCTTTACGCAGGCCGGTTCTGAGGTATCCGCACTTCTGGGACGTATGCCTTCTGCGGTGGGTTACCAACCTACACTGGCTACCGAGATGGGTGCCATGCAGGAGCGTATTACTTCTACCCGCAGCGGTTCTATTACATCTGTACAGGCCGTATATGTGCCTGCGGATGACTTGACTGACCCTGCACCGGCAACAACCTTTGCTCACCTGGATGCTACTACCGTATTGAGCCGTAAGATCTCCGAGTTGGGTATTTACCCTGCTGTGGATCCACTGGATTCTACTTCACGAATCCTTTCTCCTGAAATAGTGGGTGATGAGCACTACAGTTGTGCCCAGCGTGTGAAGGAGATTCTTCAGCGTTATAAAGAACTGCAGGATATTATCGCGATCCTGGGGATGGATGAACTTTCAGAAGATGATAAGCTGGTGGTACACCGTGCTCGTAGGGTACAGCGTTTCCTTTCTCAGCCTTTCCATGTGGCTGAACAGTTTACCGGTATTCCTGGGGTACTGGTGGATATCCAGGATACCATCAAGGCATTTAACATGATCATGGATGGTGAAATGGATAAGTATCCTGAAGCGGCCTTTAACCTTAAAGGAGGCATTGAGGATGTGATTGAAGCCGGTGATAAAATGCTGGCGGAAGCCGAAGCTTAATAGTTTGACAGTTTAATCTTCAGGTAAGGAGCTGTTTCTAAACCCTGAACTTTGAACCTTAAACGTTAAAACTACAGTATGCAATTAGAAATTATAACACCCGAAACGGTGATCTTCAATGGTACTGCTGATGCTGTTCAACTGCCCGGAAAAGAGGGTCTGTTCCAAGTATTGGATAACCATGCACCCTTGATTAGTACACTAAAGGAAGGTGTAGTTAAGATAGATCTGCCGGACTCCTACAAGAAGTTCAATGAACTGAGCGGTCATATTGAACCCGATAAGAGTAATGATCGCGTACTTCGCCTGGCTATTAAAGGAGGCGTGGTTGAGGTTCAAAAGAATAAAGTGATCGTATTGGCTGAATAAATCCAGCGGTACACACAACCCTAATAAAAAAGCCCCCGAATCCCGGGGGCTTTTTTATGCCGTGGCCGTGAGCATTTCTTTGAGCGGGACGCTGAGTTTATCGAGTACCCTGTCCAATTCCTCCAGAGATTCAGGGTCTATGATTTGCGTATCAATAACCATTTCTCTTTCCGGGGTTTTAAGGGTATAATCCCTGGCAAATTTTTTTACCGAAGTTATCTCTGACAAGTTTAGCCTGCGAGGTAAGAGCGAGTTCTTTTGGATAAAACCATCCTTAATAGTAAGGTACTGGTGGCTGTTCTCGTAAAAGAATGATATTAAGAAGGCCAGGCCTGATCCTAATAATATGCTACTGATTATATCTACTCCAATATCTTCTGCCCAAATAAATCTGCTGCCAATAGTAATACAAACTGCTGAAATAAACATCCAGGTACCGGAGTGCTTATTCCACTGCAATCGGGTTTTTGAATAACGGATCTTCATTTTAATAGGTTAATTATAAACGTAAACTACTCCGTCCCGGTAGTCCGTGCGATACTGGATGAGGCTTTCCGTAGCTCCGTCAGAAGGAGAGCCGTCAAAAAGCACATATTTTTCGTTATGGCATTTGCATTGCGCATATACGTTGTTGTCCATAATTACCAGTTGGCTGCAGTCCTCACTATAATGTACCGGGCAGGCACGGTCAAAAGCAGCAAAATCGTCCTGGGTATTGTTTATGAAACGTCTTACTATAATAATGCCCTTATACCCTCCTTCGTGATAAACCCAGCCTCCAGGCACGCTAAGGTCATAGTTGCTAGGGTTATTCAGATATACATACTGCTCTACCTGAACGTTGGGAAAGTTTCTTGTTCTACTTTTTTTACATCCCTGTGCAACCATCGCTGAAAGCAGAGTCAATAAGAGTACAAATCGCATAGAAATATTTTGAATTGTAAAGATAGTATTAACTGAATTTGGTTGCTGATTCGTATCCGAAGCTACGAGGTTTTCCAAATCTTAAAGAAATGTTAAGATGAACCACTTCATTTTCAAGTTTTTATTTACATACCCTTTCATTTACTGCGATTTACACATTGTTGAGAAGGATTTATTTATGTTATATTTACGCCCTTTTAAAAATAACCGAGGGTTTTTAAACCTAAATAGTGATATATGGGAAAGAAGCTACTAGCGCTATTATTGACAATCGCGTCATTCTATTCTTTTGCGCAGACCAGGCCAGGTTCTTTGAGGGGAACTGTAACAGATGCCAAAACCGGTGAAACCTTACCATCCGTTAACGTTGTGGTTAAAGACGATGCTGGTTCTATTGTTGCCGGAACATCTACAGATTTTGATGGTAAATACAACATCAACCCGCTTGCACCAGGTGAATACAATGTAGAGGTAAGTTTTCTGGGTTATACTAAGATAACTCTTTCCGATATTATCATTTCGCCCAACGCGCCTACTCTGCAGGATTTTAAAATGAGAGAGGCTACCTCTGAACTGGATGAAGTGGTTATTACCTATGAAGCTCCGTTGATCGATAAGACCAAATCCAGTAAAGTAACTACCGCTGAAGATATTCAGAATATGGCGGTACGGGATATTACCTCAGTAGCTGCCCAGGCTGCGGGTGTAACTCAAAATGCAGATGGAAGTACCAACATACGTGGTGCACGGGATGAAGGTACCGTATACTTTATTGATGGTGTAAAAGTTAGAGGAAGTACCAATATTCCCCAGGCCGCTATCCAGCAGACGGAAGTTATCACCGGGGGTCTTCCTGCCCAGTATGGTGATGCCGTTGGTGGTGTGATCAGTACTACTACACGTGGCCCCAGCGGTCAGTACTTTGGTAATGTGGAATTACTGAGTTCTTCACCCTTTGAAGCTTTATCTACCGATTTCTTTGGTGACTATGATTATAACCTGGCCGCTTTTACCATGGGAGGTCCTATATATAAGAACAAGCAGGACCAACCTATTATAGGTTTCCTGTTTTCGAGTGAATTTGAGTATCAAAAGGAAAACTCTCCTTCAGCGGTACCTTATGTAGCGGTAAACGATGATGTGTTGCTTGATATTGAAACTAATCCACTGTTGTTAGACCCTTCCGGTAACAGTGTACAGTATAAAGTGGAATATGTAAATGAGGACCAGCTTTCTGATGTTCAGTTCAGGCCTAATAGCTACAGCAATGAGATCAGGCTGAACGGAAACATTCAGATAAAAACCAGCAAAAGCACGAACCTTACTTTAGGAGGTCGCTGGACCTACAGTAATGATAAGCGTGATAACTACCTGCAACATATCTTTAACTATAAGAATAACCTCAGACAAATTGATTCAGATTGGAGTAGTTATGTGCGCTTCCAGCAGCAATTCGGTTCTGCAGCTGATAACGAAAGCCTGATTAAGAACGCTTTTTACAACATCCAGTTGGATTATACCCGTACCAATACCCGCATCTTTGATGAGCGCTATGAGGAAGACTTTTTCCGCTACGGGCACATCGGTAAATTTGATGTTATTGAAAGACCCTTCTATGTATATAATGTAGAGGATACTGCTAACGGTGTAATTGAAGGCTGGACTTACGTTGGAGATAATCCTGTACGAGTTGACTTTGAACAAGGTGAGAATAACCGTATTACCGGAAATTATACTTCCAACTATTTTGACCTGGCTGCTGATAACCCCGGTCTTTCTACTCAAACCATCGCTGCTATCCAGGGTGCCGGGGTGCCTATCAACGGTACGGATCCACGTGCATCCTATGGCTTGTGGGGTAGTCCGGGCGCTATCCATTCTTTCAATGCGATAAACGTTAGATCAGCCAATTATTATAAGCAACGCAACAGCCAGTTCAGGGTTACGGCTTCTACTAACTTTGATATTAAGGATCACTCCCTCATCGTAGGTTTTGAATATGAGCAAAGGAGTGACCGCGCTTACGCTCTTGATGCTGCCGGTCTTTGGCAGAGAATGAACCTCCTGCAGAATGACGGAATCCAGGAACTGGATCTGGATAACCCTATTTTGGTTACTGAGGATGGTGTGTATCAGGATACCGTTAATTACAATCGCCTTTATAATGCTACCGCTCAAAGCATGTTTGACCGTAACGTAAGAAAGGCATTGAATATGGCTATTGACAGCCGTGAGAAGATCAATATCCACGAGTTGGACCCTTCTCTCTTTTCTCTTGACTTTTTCTCTCCTGATGAGTTGATCAACCCTAACGGTGTTAATTTCATAGGATATTATGGTTATGACTACACCGGTAATGTCCTGGATCGTCAGCCAACAATTACTGATTTCTTCCAGGAAACCGAGGTTATAGATAATGATACTATTTTCACTCGTCCTGTTGGGGCATTCCAACCTATATATATAGCTGGTTACATTCAGGATCAGTTCACATTCAACGATCTTACCTTTAACGTAGGTGTTCGTGTGGACCGCTTTGACCTGAACCAGCAGGTGTTGAAAGACCCCTATGTATTATATCCGGTTTATACCGTAAAAGACTTACCTAATACTGATCTTCGTGAAGAAGGTATCCCAGCATCTGTAGGTGGCGACTATGTAGTATACGTAAGCAGCTTTGACTACGGTACAGCAGGTATTGTAGGTTACCGTGATCCATCCAATAATCAATGGTATGATCAGAACGGGGATCCTTTGAGTAATCCTCAAAGCCTTGCCTCTGCAGCGGCAGGTAGTATCAAGCCTTTCCTGGTAACCCCTCCGATTCAATCTGAAGACGATGAGGGATTATCAGCTCAGACTCCTACCAGTGCTTCATTTAAGGATTATGATCCTCAAACCGTTGTGATGCCCCGTATTGCGTTCAACTTCCCGATTACGGATGAGGCCCTGTTCATTGCTCACTATGATGTGCTTGCCCAGAGGCCTACCACTGGTTTGAGCCGACTGGATCCATTCCAGTACCTTGACCTCTCCAACAAAAGAGCGAGTGGTATCCTGAACAACCCAGACCTGCGCCCTCAGAAAACTACGGAATACGAACTTGGCTTTAAACAGACTCTTACAGATAGAAGTGCACTTAAGATTTCTGCCTTCTACCGTGAATTGAGAGACCTTATCCAAACGGTTGCCTTCACTCAGGCGTATCCTATTACTTATGTAGCTTACGGTAACCTTGATTTTGGTACAGTTAAAGGTTTCTCATTGGAGTACGAGTTACGTAGAACCAATAATATTAAGCTGGATGCCAACTATACCCTGCAGTTTGCGGATGGTACCGGATCAAGCGCCAACTCAGGTGCTAACCTGGCCAACTCCGGGCAACCCAACCTCAGGTACATCCTTCCTCTTACATTTGACAACCGTCACCAAATTCTGGTTAGGTTTGATTACCGTTATGGTTCCGGAGCTAACTACAATGGTCCGGTATGGGGTAATTCCAGGGTTTTTGAAAATGCTGGTATCAACATTACTATGAATGCCCTTTCAGGACAGCCATATACCAGGCGTGATGATCCATATCCGGTTACCCTTAATAACCCTTCTTCTATATCTCAGGTTGAAGGCCAGATTAACGGTGCCCGTTTGCCTTGGTCAACTACTTTTGACGCCCGTATCAATAAGGTATTCAGGGTTTCCAAAGAAAAACGTAATCAAACCCTGGAGGTTTATGTGCAAATACTTAACCTCTTCAACACACAAAACGTAGTTAGGGTATATCCTTATACAGGTAGCCCTGATGATGATGGTTACCTGGCTTCCTCTTCTGCTCAGAGTCAGATTGCTCAGCAAACCAATGCTCGTGCATTTGTTGACCAGTATAACAGGAGGGTAGCTAACCGAAGCAATTATTCATTGCCTCGTAGGGTGCGCCTGGGAATCTCGTATAACTTTTAAGAAAACGCAGTTAAGATATAATTGGACTTATGAAGGTAAAGAATTTAATACTCGCATTTTTAATGGTTTGCGGTGTTTTGAGTCTTTCAGCTCGTGAATACCCACCCAAAAACAGTAATAATCAGAAAAAGGCTGCCATGAAGGCACTGGCTGAAGATTGCCAGGCTTCCATCTCTGATCAGGATCTTAGTATCAATAACGTTCGTGCAAGGATCCTGGGTAGTGGTGATATGTGGTGGGATCTTGATAACGCCCGCTATGAAGTGCCCAAGGGTAGTGGTAAACATTCCATGTTTGCCGGTTCACTTTGGCTAGGTGGTTTAGATCAGGCAGGTCAGCTCAAACTGGCGGCCATGACCTATCGTACCCGGGGTGTGGATTTTTGGCCCGGCCCCCTGGACGACCAGGCGTCTATTGATGCATCTACCTGTCGCGACTATGATCGTCACTGGCTTATTTATAAGGACCAAGTGGATATACACAGGCAATGGCTGGAGTGTAAAACTAACCCCGATTGTGATGCGGGTGACCGCTTCCCCGGCTATGAAGGTAACGTTCCCCTGGTTATCCGCGATTGGCCAGGAAACGGTCCTGAGGGCAATAAACTGGCACCTTTCTTTGAAGTGGATTCAAGCGGTACTCCCGGTGCCTATGAGTGGCAGTATGACTACCCCGGATATTACTTTGGAACAGAAACCCCCGAATGCCAGTCTAAGGAAACAGACCTTCTGTATGGAGATGAAACTATTTGGTGGGTATATAATGATAAAGGTAATAAGCATACTGAGACCCAGGCTGGAGCACTAGGTTTTGAAATCCGTGCCCAGGCATTTGCCTTTGCCTCCAATGACGAGATCAACAACATGACCTTTAATAACTACCGGATTATCAATAAGTCTACCTTTAAGCTGGACTCTACCTACTTCGGTACTTGGTTTGACCCGGATCTGGGTAATTCGGATGATGACATTATAGGTTGTGATATTGCTCGCGGATTAGGATATTGTTATAACGCAAAATCCAATGACTCTGGTCCACGTGGTTACGGCCTAAACCCGCCTGCCGTAGGTTTTGACTTTTTCCAAGGACCTTTTGCAGACTATAACGATGGGATAGACAATGATCGTGACGGCTGCGTGGATGGAGTGAAACGTGGAGACAGCTGTGTGGCCGAGAACCCAAACCTGGGCATCAATGAACGTATTATCATGTCCGGTTTCATGTATTATAACCGTACCGGTAGTGGTGGTGTGGCCAATACCTCTGACCCTACTGTGGCAGCAGAATTTTACAACTACCTAAGGGTAACCTGGAAAAACGGTAACAACCTGGTGATCGAATCTCCTTCAGGTAAGGGTATCACCACCAATGGTGACGGTTATACTGCTGATGGTTCAGGTGATAAAACCTTTTTTGCCTATCCAGGTCTTTCATACGATACTACCGGTGCTTACGAACCTTCACAACCAATTGCCAATGGTGGTTGGTGGGAATCTCCGGATAACGATGCTGATAAGCGTGGTCTGCACTCTGCAGGTCCGTTCAGTCTGGCTCCGGGAGCACTTAACTTCATTACTACCGGGGTAGTTTGGGCACGTAACTTTAACAGTTCTGATCTCTTTGCGTCTGTAAATGATGTGATACTTGCTGATGATAAAGCCCAGCAATTATTTGACAACTGTTTTGAAATATTGGAAGGCCCTACTACTGGTTCTCCGGTAGAGATTGAGATTGTTGAGCTGGATCGTGAACTGATCTTCAAGATCAAAAATGCTTTTAACCCGGCTACTATTGGTTATGATCAGATAGACCCAAGGATCGCGGTACCTAAGGACAGCGCTGGTAATGACCTCTGGAATGCAGCTCAGGTTGATAGCGCTACAAAGGCTGGTTATTTCAGCTATCGTTTCGAAGGATTCCAGATATTCCAAGTAAACGGTCCTGATATTGCGCTCGATGAGATATACAATACTCAGCAATCCCGTTTGGTTGCTCAGTCTGACCTTAAAAATGATGTGGGTCAATTAGTGAATTTCGTATTGGATCAGGACCTGGAAAACGGTGCTTTGGTGCCTCAGGATATGACCGTGGAAGCGAACAACAACGGTATTGAATTAACCTATCGCTTTACGGAGGATGCATTTGCACAAGGTGACCGCAGGTTGGTAAACCATAAAGAGTACTATTACTATGTGATCGCTTATGCGCAGAATCAGTTTGTGGAGGCCGATCCACGTAACCTTTCTGCTCCTTCCCAGAAGGAACCCTTCCTGGCTGGTAGAAAGGTGGGTAACGGCCAAAAACCTTATCTGGCTATTCCAAGTAAGATCCAATCCAGGAATGGAGGAACCACACTGAATTCGGCTTATGGTGACGAGGTAGGTATCACCAGACTGGATGGTGCCGGTAATAGTGGTAATTTCCTCAGGATAGCGGAAGAATCGGAAGAGTCTATAGTCTTCAATAAAGTCAATAATGAGATCAAGTACCTTGTGGGATCTGGTCCTTTTGATGTGAAAGTAATAGACCCATACAATGTTAAAGGGGGAACGTACAAACTTACTTTTTCAGATGCTACGGCTAATGCAAACTGGACACTAACCAATGTTGCTGGGGACGAGGTTTATGCCGAATCAGAGTATGATATATCCTTTCTCGGTGAGCAAATAATTGATGAATTAGGTATCTCACTTACGTTTACGAACCAGCCCAGACCGGGTAGTGGTGATCCTGACGGAACCTTTAATAACGGTGTAATAGGAGGAGAAATAGTGTTTGATAATCCTGGTGAGCCTTGGCTTACTGGTGTTGAGGATGATGATTCTGAAACTCCAAAGAACTGGATTTTAGCAGGCACACAAGGTTTCAGTGCCTCATCAAGGTCTCCTTATGATGATTATAAGTTCCCTAACACCAATCCTACCCGTAGTGATCCACAGGGAGCGTTTGAAACATTCCTGAATGGAACCTGGGCACCGGCAGCTTATGCCAGTAGTGAGGCTTATAACCCTAATAACCCTAACTCCGGGCGTCCTTTGAGAACCGGTAACTTCGGAAATATGTACCCCGTTTCTGATATCGGTAACGTGGATATCGTTATTACCCGTGATCAGAGTAAATGGACCCGTTGCCCGGTGATTGAATTGGGTGTGGTAGCGGAAAGTAATGATGGCGGTAAAGCTAACTTTACACTGCGCTCCGGAACTACTATGGATAAAGATGGGAATGGAGGATTAGTACCCAATCCAAATAACCCGGAAGCGGCAACCGGTTGGAGCTATTTCCCAGGTTATGCCATCAACGTAGAGACCGGCCGTAGGCTGTGTATGGCGTTCGGTGAGTCTTCATGGTTAAAGAGTGAAAACGGTGGAGATATGATCTGGAACCCTTCTCCCAACGAGCAGAGACTATTGAATGGTTGGGCTCTGGGCGGTATGCACGCAGTATATGTTTTTGCGGATTCTATTCAATTAAGGTCTACAGATCCGGCAATAGATATGACGTATAAGAACGACAGTATATCTGCCTTCCCACTACTGGAGGATCTGAACCAGATGGATCAGGGTAAGGTACGTAATCAGCAAACTGTATTCGGTAGCATGTACTGGATTGGCTTACCAATGGTTTCCAGCCCAGAGTATGTGTTTGAGTCCTATAGTGATATACCAACGGATGCAAAAGTTTCCTTGAGAATGGGTAAGCCTTACCAAAAAACCGGGTTCAACGAAGAGGTGGAGATAGATCGTCCTAATAATGGTATTCCTCAGTATCTTTTTTCTACCGATGGATATATTCCTGAAACGGGTGTAATGGAAGTAGCCAATAAGGCGCTTGATCTGATCAAAGTGGTACCAAACCCTTATAACGGGTCTTCACAATATGAAGATAGTCAGTTGGATAATATCGTTAAGATTACCAATCTTCCTGGAAATTGTAAGATCAGTATTTTCATGACTAACGGTACTTTGATAAGGACTATTAATAAAGCCAATGACCTGACTTACGTGGAGTGGGATCTGAAGAATGATTTCAATGTACCCATTGCCAGTGGTATATATCTCATTCACGTGGATGCCGGGCCAGTTGGAGAAAAAGTGATTAAGTGGATGGGTACCATGAGGCCGGTTGACTTAAATGCATTCTAAAAAATCTAAGATTTGAAGATGAAAAAATCCGCTAGAAGAGCACTCGTTTTATCGGCTGCATTATTAGTAGCAGGCCAAATACAAGCTGGTAACCCCCAGCGTTCAGGATCAGCAGGAGCTTCTGAGTTATTGATCAATCCCTGGGCCCGTAATACGGGATGGGGTGGCGTTAATATAGCCGGAGTAGAAGGTGTGGAAGCCAGTTTTCTGAACATTGCCGGTACAGCGCAAACCAAGCGAACCGATGTTGCATTTACCAGTACACAATGGCTGGTAGGCGGTGGTATTAATATCAGCGCAGCAGGCTTTAATCAGAAAGTTGGCTCCAATGGAGTACTCGGTGCCAGTTTTGTAGGACTTGATTATGGCGAATGGGAACGTACCACCGTTGATAACCCGGATGGTGGTATAGGTACCATTAACCCGAGTGCCGTGACTATAGGTATAAGCTATGCCCAAAAATTTACAGAAAGTATCTACGGAGGTGTGAACATTAAACTGTTCTCGCAGGCTTCAGATAACCTGAGTGTGAATGCGCTTTGCTTTGATGCCGGTGTTCAATATATCACTGGTAAGGATAAGCAACTGAAATTTGGTATTACCCTGAAGAATGTGGGACCTTCGGTTTCATACTCCGGAAATGGCAAAGGTGTAAACCTTACTGTGCCCCAGGGAGGTTATGTACAGGCGTATGATGAGCGTAGTGCTACCTTTGAATTACCTACTAACCTTAGCTTGGGTGGTAGCTATGATTTTATTTTTGATTCTCAGGTGCTCACCTTTGCGGCTGCCTTCCAATCCAATTCATTTGAAAAGGATCAGTATATAGTTGGTGCCCAGTATATGGTAAAGGAGATTGTGGGCGTTCGTGTGGGTTACACCATCCAGGACAACCGCGTATACGAGCAACGTACTTCAGTGTTTACCGGACTGAGTGCCGGAGCAACCCTGGCAGTGCCCCTTGGTGATAGCGGAACCAAGTTTGGTCTGGACTATTCATACCGGGCCACTAATCCTTTTAATGGGGTACACTCCATCGGAATACAATTTATGCTGTAAAGAATACAGTAGAACAGATTTTTTTATCTTTGCGCAATAGAAAAAGACCATTTTGTGGTCTTTTTCTGTTTTTTAATATATATCGTATGGCAAACATTAATTACTTCACCAAGGAGGGCTTGCAAAAGCTTAAGGACGAATTGGATCATATGAAAAGTGTGGAGCGTCCTGCCATTTCCCAACAAATTGCTGAGGCACGTGATAAGGGAGACCTTTCTGAAAATGCGGAATATGATGCCGCCAAAGAAGCTCAGGGTCTTCTCGAAATGAAGATCAGCAAATTGGAAGACACCCTGGCCAATGCACGTATCCTGGATAGTTCCAAAATGGATACCTCCAAGGTTATGGTGCTTTCTACCGTTACTATTAAGAATGTGGCCAATAAGGCCAAAATGAAGTATAAACTGGTTTCCGAATCAGAATCGGATATTAAGACCGGTAAGATCTCCGTGAACTCTCCCATTGGTAAGGGTCTTATGGGTAAAAAAGTTGGCGACCAGGTTGAAATACAGGTGCCGGCCGGCAAAATGACCTTTGAGATCGAGGAAATCGGTATGGATTAATCACCATGAGTAGTATTTTTTCCAAAATAGTAGACGGAGAAATTCCTAGTTATATAATAGCTGAGGATGAGCACTATTTTGCCTTTCTGGACATTAACCCCCTGCATGAAGGACATACCCTTGTTATTCCAAAGAAGGAGGTAGACTATATTTTTGACATCAGTACTGAGGAATATAAAGGACTCTGGGCCTTTGCGCAAAAGGTAGCTCATGCTATTGGCAAGGCTATTCCTTGTAAGAGGGTAGGTGTAGCGGTGCTGGGTCTGGAAGTACCCCATGCGCATATTCACCTGATCCCTATCAACCAGGTAAGTGATATTGATTTTAGCCGCCCTAAACTTAAATTCCCGGATGAGGAGTTTGCCCGTATTGCGGATAAGATTCGAAAAGAATTGTAACTCAACTCCCGGAGATCCTTCCGGGATTATTTTTTATAAACTGATCCCAACTCTTGCTTTTACCGGAACCTCCCAGGGGAGAACTCAACTGGTAATGGTGGCATAAGGCTACAGCCAGACCATCGGTGGCATCCATATAGCGATGCTCAATTTTAGTGTTAAGAATGCTTTCCAGCATACCGGCTACCTGCTCCTTGCTGGCACCTCCCTTGCCGGTTATGGATTGTTTGATCTTGCGAGGAGAGTATTCCTGTATGGGGATACCACGGTTTAACCCCGCTGCCATAATTACTCCCTGCGCCCGGCCCAGCTTTAACATACTCTGTACATTCTTCCCGAAGAAGGGGGCTTCTACCGCCATTTCATCCGGAAGGTATTGTTCTATCAAATTGCTTACTTTTTCAAAAATGGCTTTAAGCTTTACCGCATGATCCGGGATTTTATTGAGCATGATCACATCCAGCGTCAGGACTTCTACTTTTTTGCCTGATACCTTGATGATGCCATAACCCAGAATATTTGTGCCCGGATCAACTCCCAATATCACTTTCTCCTTTTCCATAACTGCACTAAAATAAAGGATTAATTTTGACCCCGCCTATGATAATATTTCTTCTGATAGTACTCATCCTAACGCTTGTGTATTCACTGCTTATTGGCTGGCTGTATACGGGGCTTGAGCAGGGTGAAAAACGCGGTTGTGATTTCCAGGCAGGCGTTTCTGTAGTGGTGCCATTCCGGAATGAGTTTGAGAACATTGGTGCGTTGATCCGGGCCATTGCTTCTCAGGAGTATCCCAGAGATCGTATAGAACTGATTTTGGTCGATGATCATTCGGATGATGGTGGTGGGTCTCTGGCTTCGAAGGTGCTGGAAGATTATCCGGATCTGTGCGTAAGCCTGGTCGGTATGGACCAAAAGAGCGGTAAAAAGAATGCTCTGTATACGGGTGTGAGCAGGGCTGGACATGATATTATATTACAAACGGATGCAGATTGTATACCGGGTCCATCGTGGGTACAACGTTCCGTTCAGCCTTTCGAAAATCAGGAAGTTGCGGCAGCGGCCGGAATAGTTCGCATGGCTGGCCATAGCGCCATACAAAAACTTTTTTCATTGGAATTCCTGTCTTTGCAAGCCAGCGGAGCGGCCCTGGTAAGCCGTGGGATACCGGTTATGGCTAACGGGGCTAACCTGGCTTATCGTAAAAAAGTGTGGCTGGATCATCACCCCGGGAATACTAATTGGGCTAGCGGTGACGATGTTTTCTTCATCCAGAAGCTGGCTTTGAAAGATAAGCATACGGTAACCTACAATGAGGACTCATGTGTGGATACACCGGCCCCTTTCAGTGGCAGAGAGTTCTTGAACCAAAGGGTACGCTGGGGAAGTAAAACCCCTGCTTATCCTATACGCTCGGCAAAATACATAGCTTACCTGGTGGCTGCTTTAAATACCTTGTTGGTAATGTGTTTCCTGGCCGGGCTTGTGCTTTCAGTGGAATACCTGGCCGTATTCGTAGCCCTGGTTGGGATAAAATCCCTGCCGGATTACCTGCTGGTGCAAAAATTCGCGCGGATCTCAGAACAACGTAAACTACTGAGGTTATTTAGTATAAGTGCTCTGTTATATCCTTTTTATATCGTGATCTCAGGAGTGATCATTCTTTTTGGGACCCGGCTTCAGAAGTGGAAGGGTCGTCCCCTTCGGATTTGATATTCAGCGATTTGAAATCGGCCCCGGAAGGGTTCTGGAATATCCGGAGGTCAAATTTACTGACCGAAGCCATCAGGTGATCAAAAATATCCGACTGTATATTCTCATAATTTACCCAGGCAATATCGTTGCTAAAGGCGTATATCTCCATAGGAAGGCCTTCCTCGGTGGGCTGTAATTGCCTAACCATGACGGTTTCCTTTTGGTCGATCTTGGGATGTTCTTCCAGATACCTGAGTGCATAGCGTCTGAAAACCCCAATATTAGTCATGTGACGGCCATTGATCAGCTCTGATTTGTCCACCTTGGCCTCGGAATTATATTGATCTATTTCGGACTGTCTTTGCTTCACGTAATCCTTTACCCGTTCATATTTCATGAAGCGGTCGCGCATCTCTTCAGATACAAACTGTATGGAGCTGATATCAATATTAATGGAACGTTTGATACGTCTTACGCCCATGGACTGCATTCCCCGCCAGTTTTTGAACGAATCGGCAATAAAGGAATAGGTGGGAACGGTGGTAATGGTTTTATCCCAGTTACGTACTTTCACCGAGGTAAGATTTATCTCGATCACATCTCCATCAGCACCATATTTATCCAGGCTCACCCAATCCCCCAGCCGCACCATATCGTTGGCTGCTATCTGTATGCTGGCCACCAGGCCCAGTATGGTGTCTCTGAAGATCAGCAGGATTACCGCAGTTGCTGCACCAAAGGCGGTTAAAATGGTCAACGGACTGCGACCAATGATCATGGAGATGATCAGTATGCCACCGATGATATAGGTGGTTAGAATAAATACCTGGATATAACTGCTGATAGGCTTCCCTTCAAACCGTTCAGTACGCAGGCCGATATATTCCAGTGAGCGTAAAAACCGGGCAATTACCATCAGGAAGATCACGATCATATAAATGCTTACCAGCTTTTGGAAAAGAGCCACTGGAATGGCAATGTCATCCAGCAACCACGGCAGGGAGTAATAAATGATGAGGGCTGGAACGAGATGGGCCAGGCCCGTAAATACTTTCTTTTCCAGGAAAATATCATCATACTCGCTCTTGGAGCGCTTGACGTAGGAACTTACAAAACCCAGTATGATCCTTCGGGTAATAAAGTCTGCAATAAAGCTGATGATGATCAATAGGAGCACGTCCAGCGCCAGGGTCATATAGGAAGCGGCCTGTTCGCTTACGCCCTGTTCCAGGAACCATTCTCTGGCCCAGTGTTCCAGGTTGAATTTTTTCATACGTTGGTTTGCCTTTCGTGCAAAAATAGAGGGTTTTTAAGAACTTATGGTTTGTAGCGAGCCCCACCTGAACTTAAGGCTGAAGCCCCGAAATAACCAAAACCATATTCTTCCGGGTTTGAAACATTGTAAATGTTGCCGATGATGGTTTCCGGAGGTGGATCGAAGGTGCTGCCTACGTTGAAGACTTGGTTGCCTACCAGGTTAAGGAAGTCAAAATAATCCCGGCTTATGGAGGCAATCTCAATACCTGCACTATCCTTGCGTCCCACCTTTTCATCAAAAGGCCCAAAGTAGTTGAACGGTGGAATACCATTTTTATCACCAATATAACGGCCGTCAAAGTTTGAATCATCAAAAATAAAAATGGACTGGGTAAACAAAGAATCGTTCTTCCAGCGTGTAACGCGATAGGCATCTCCTCTTCCGGGTGGTTCCTGGAAATACATCAGGGCGTAAGCGCCTTCAGTAAATACCTGGGGAACGGTGTTGCGGTTTAGCCCGCGCACCCGGATAGAGTCTATTTCAAAAACCCGTAACATAGGTTCCGGCCTGGAGCGCCAGGTTCCGGCCTTAAAGGTAGGATTACCTTCCATGATTTCCACTTCTACCTCATAGCGGCTGCCTACGGAACCGTTAAAGGTGGTAGTGTAAAGTCC
>NZNV01000007.1 GCA_002695025.1 Owenweeksia sp. | reverse complement strand
TAACCCGTAAAACCAATTCTAAGGTCAACTCCTATCTGTATCCAGTAGTAGTTGATTTGATGAACCGGAATATTGAACGTTACGGGGATGCGTTTTACCCATTAGGACGGGAAAACACGACCCGGCAATCCTATGTCTCCAATATGGCCGGAACCCTTAAGTCTTTCTTCAAGCAGTTTGACTGTATGCATGAGGTCTATATGCAAGAAGTTCGAGATCCTAACACCAGGGAGCTTAATATCATTAAGAAGCCACTATATGAAATGGTCGCTACCCACACGATGCGAAGGACCAGTATTACTTATATGCAGATCATGGGAATGTCCGGCCACACCAAGAACTCTAAATCCTATGAAAAGTACAAGCGATTTGTGCCTAGTGCTTTCAGAAGTAATGTTCAGAACTATATAGACCGGTTATCACAAGGTAACTTAGTGGAGCAAAGACTTGCCCCAGGCGCTTTAAAGGTCATTAGGGACGAAAGAGGGGCTGCATAACTGCAATAATCAGATAGCAGGAAGGGAGTTAAAAACTCCCTTTTTTTATTTCCACCCAAGCAAGGTTATAGTTGGTCATTGTTCTCAGGCCAGTGGAAAGGCATTATGTAAATTTGAGCCCTAAACGAGGCTGAACGTTCCAATTAATGTGAAGATCAGAATGACAAAGACGGCAAGTTCAAAGCGATTAGATCAATTCCTAGAGGCTAAAAAGATTACTCAGAAGGAGCTATTAGCCAGTGTGCAAGCAGTGTCTGAAAATGATTTAAAAAGGCACTGGAGGGTCACCATGTCAGTTGGGCAGTTGCTGTAGCCATACAGGAAACCTATCCAGGTTGTAACCCAACCTGGATCGTAACCGGTGAGGAAGAAATGTTTTTAGAAGAAAAGACTCAGACCATCAATGAGAGAATCAAAGAAATCCGAATTTCAATGGGGCTGTCTGTCATAGAAATGACCAAAAAACTAAATAAGCCACGCTCTACCTATTCACAGATTGAGAACGGGTAAATGAAAGTAACCTTGGAGATGGTTCGAGCTATTCAGCGCATAAGTAACTTACCCTATGCCTATATTATAGATGGTAGTTCCAAAGAGTCAGGTTATCTTTAACATTCTCCCATTACTAAAACCAAGTTATAACTATTGCAGATTCAATTGATCCTATTTTCCGTTAAGAAAAGAAAATAAGCCAAGCTGTATTAAGTCTGCTAAACCAAAAAGAACCAGACCTCTTTATGAGAACGTGGTGGAAGGGTGTAAGAAGTGCCTTCCTAATGCGGTTTTTACCGGTGAATTTGGAGCGAATATGAAAGCGGGTTTGGTAAATAATAGTCATGGAACCATTATTTATGGATACGAAGAACTAGGATATGTGAGATTCCTTAGTCCTGTTTTTCAGTATGTATAAAATGGACATTTCAATATAAAGAAGCATTTCCATAATGCTAATTTTGGAATATATATAATTATTCCATACAAATGGGAGTGTAAGATATATTTGATCTAATCATAAGATTGTTAACGCGTTACATTGCAATTGTTAAAGGACGTGTGATATTGACTTTAAGTGTTTCATGGTGGAGTTTAAGAGGTTTGTAATGAAACCGGTTTCAATAGACTCTCATCTAATTTTTTCTTAAAATGTAAAACCATGAAACAATTGAAAACAATTCAAAAATGGGCATTCCTGTTGTTTGCAGGAGTGGCTTTAAACTTTGCCAATGCGCAGTGCCCTGGTGTGTTAATCGTAAACGAGATCTCCAACGGTAAATCCGGCCAGCAGGAGTTCATTGAGTTGATCGCTGCAGCTTCTACAGATGCTTCTTGTGCCAGCGCTACCACGGTTGATATAAGCAACTGGATCATTGATGACAATAACGGTTTTTTCAGCGGATCATCGGCCTTTTCTGATCTTGGAATTTCGCAGGGACACTGGAGACTTACTGAAGATGATGTGTGGACTAGCTTCCCCGTAGGTGCTTACCTGGTGCTTTTTAATGCTTTAGATTATGATGCCTCTATTGCTGCATTTAACAATGCTGCTTTTGATCCAAATGGCATCTATTCTACTGATTCAGCTGTTTATGTAGCGGTTGGATTTTCTTTAGCTATTGAAAAGAACTCCAGCGTTCCTGCTGCAGACTCTTTGGGTGGTGATCCTAATTACTGTACATCAGGTAGCTACAGTGTAGCTAATACCTGGTCTACTGCTGGTTTGCGTAACGCTTGCGGTGGTGATGGAATTCAAACTCGTTGTCCAGGTTGCAAAATTGGCCTTGGTGAGCCTTCTTTCTTCCACGGTTTCTCTTATGGAAGTGATAATGCTGCTCAAACCAACCCTAATGTTGATTTCCTGGATGCAGCTCACATCAGTTTTGCTCCTATGGATACCATCTGTGCTACCGGTAAAGCTTTCTATCTTTCAGCTGGTACAGGTGCTAATGCTCCTGAGGTAAGTGGAAACTGGAGTGTAGGTGCTGATAGCCTTGTAAGTACTCCTGGTGCTCCTAACAGTGTTGCCAACCGGACCTTCCGTGATAATGTGGAGTCTTTGACCAACACTTACAATCGTTGTCCTGCTCCTGAAGTATCAGAAGTTGCCAAAGGTGTACTGATCGTAACGGAAGTGTCTAACGGTCCTTCAGGGAGCTGCGAGTACGTTGAAATGATCGTGGCAGCTTGTGAAGAGGATCAGTTTGCCCAGTATGTAAACATACAGGGATGGATCCTTGATGACAACGCAGGTACTTTCAATCGTTTTCGCGATTGTGGTTCAGGTAAGTCCATAACTGCGGGCCACCTGAGATTGGCTTATAATGATGTATGGGATAGTGTAGCCGTAGGTAGCATCATTGTAGTATATAACTATAATGATAACTGCTATAATCTGGATACAGCGAGCTTCAACGGACCTGATGCTAACGGTGTATACTGGGAACCTGTTGGTGGTCCTGTTTCTGGTGTAAATCCTAACATTGAAAGCTCCGGTAGTTATCCAAGCTCCAGCGATTGTGATTACTGCAGCCCTTCAGGTAATGTGTACGAGCCTGCTACCTCCTGGACCGGTAAAGTAGGTCTGAGCAACTCAGGTGATGGTTTCCAGGTAAGATGTCCTGGTTGTAATGATATCGAAACCGGAGAACCTGCTTTTTATCACGGTTTAGGTTACGGTTCACTCTCAGGCTGGTTAAGTATAGCTGCCGGAAGCAATGATCTGGGCGGCCCTGTAGAGAACTATTCTTCAAGTTCAGGTATAAAATATGTATTTGTAGGTGAAGATGAAGCTGAAGCCGGAAACGCTGCGTTCTGGGATCGGGAATCTGCTGATACCGCGGGAACTCCTCCTGCATCCTTGGGTCAGGTTGAAGCCAACTTCATTGGAGGTATCCAGTTTGGCGCATTTTCATTCCCATGCTGTACTGCTTCAGGCGAGTCTTCAGGCAAAAGAGCTCTGAATAACAATACTTTCGATGAGCAAGGTTTTGTGAAGAACATTTATCCTAACCCAACTACTGGGCGTGTGAACTTCGAAATGGAAGTTTCTGCCCGTGCTCAGTTCCGCATTACCGATATCAGTGGTAGAGTAGTTGTTGAGCGTGAAGTGAACAAGGAAACCACTTCTATGGAGTTTGATCTTAACGGTCAGTCAAGAGGAGTGTATATCTACCAGATCATCACCAACGAAGGTGTTGCTTCAGGTAAGATCATCCTCGAATAAATATATCTTTCATGGGAGCTGCCTCTATACGGGGGCAGCTTCTTTTTTGTTAAAACATTCTTTTATGACAACAATATTACCTTTTAAAAAAAGGGTTTTCCGGGCGTCCGTGTTGCTTCTTTTCATAAGCCTGGGATTCGTATCGGCTATCCGTGCCCAGGATGATACTTTGAAGATAATGGGATATAACCTTCTTCAATACCCCGGTAGTACAATGGGGCGGGCAGATGATTATCTAAAGGATATCCTTAAATATGTGAAGCCCGATGTATTCGTGGTTAATGAGATAACCAATGAAACAGGAGCTAATTACATTTTGAGTAATGCTCTGAATCAGGATGGTATAACTCACTATGAAAAGGCTGTGTACACCGGTAATAACAGCCTTAATAATATGGCGTATTACAATTCGGATAAACTGGTGCTGTTGGATCAGGATATAATCAATACAACACCCAGGGAAACTGATGGTTACCGTTTCTATCTTAGAGATCCCAACCTGCCCTTTCACCAGGATACGGTATTCCTGACTGTTTATGTAGCGCATCTTAAAGCTAGCCAGGGTTATGAATCAACACGTGGTGCTGCTGCAACCACCATTCGTAATTATCTGGATGCCAAAAATGATGTCTCCAACCATTTTATTATTGGTGATTTCAATGTGTATAATAGTACTGAAGCTGCTTATCAGACCTTCTTAGGTTCAGGGAATTGCCAGTTTCATGATCCCATTGATGAGTCCGGTATCTGGCATGCCAATTCAGATTTTGAAGATATCCATACTCAATCAACTCGTACCACATCATTTGGTGGTGGAGCAACAGGGGGTGTGGATGATCGTTTTGATTTCATCCTGTGTACCAATGATGCTTTGTTGGGTTCCAATCATCTCACGTATATAAGTGAAAGCTATGCGGCATTGGGAAACGATGGAAATCACTTCAATACTTCTCTTATAGCATCTCCAACCAACACTCTGTACCCGGATAGCCTGGTTCAAGACCTCTATTATATGTCTGATCACCTTCCCGTAATAGCCAGTTTTGCGGTAAGCTTTCCTGAAGGCCCCTCCACCGGAGCAGGGCCTTGTGAGGATTTGTTCTTTTCCGAGTATATTGAAGGTAGTGGGTACGATCGGGCATTGGAAATCTGGAATCCAACGGCTTTAACTGTAGATCTAACTGATTATCAGATTGAATTCTACCCTGATGGTGAAAGTGTACTTACCCCAGGACATACATTGGGATTGAGCGGTACACTGGGGGCAAATTCTTCATGGGTGGTAGGAGCCGCCAGTGCCAGCGCTGCCATTACCTCGGTGTCGAATTTGACCAGTAGTCTTCTGGATAGTTTGCTGAGTGGAAATGATGCGGTAGCTCTGGTTAATATAGCTAGCGGAGATACGTTGGATATCATCGGTCGTATCGGTGAAGATCCCGGAGCTTCGGGCTGGATGGTAGGGGCTGGCACTACCGTGGATTATACTCTTATCCGAGAACACTATATTCAAAAGGGAAGTCCCAACTGGGCTTTTAGTGCGGACCATTGGATCGTGGAGTCGATAGGGTTTACCGATTCACTGGGGGGGCATTCTTTCTATAGCTGTAATCCGGAAAATGAATGTAGCGATCTCTTCATTTCTGAATATGTACGCGCCTCTGGTGGAAATACAGCCATAGAGGTCTACAATCCTTCCGCCAATCCCGTGGTATTAAATGGTAGCTATCAGTTGCGCATGTATCCCAATGGCTCTTCCAGCAGCTATTATGCTTCTGACCTGCAAGGGGTGGTCTACCCCGGAGATGTATTTGTAATTGCGCCATTTACGGCCAATCTTTCCGGGATTGTAAATAATAAAGATCAAACTGATGCAAGCTTTCCGGGAAGTACATTTTTTACCGGTGATGATGCTATAGCACTTTTCAGAGGCTATGATACCCTCGATATAGTTGGAGTTATTGGTACAGATCCCGGTTCATCATGGCCTGTGAGTGGGACCAATGGAGTGGCCGGAGCCACAGCTAGCTACACCTTGGTTCGGGATTCAGCCGTTCAGCAAGGTCAGTTGTATTGGAACACGGGGGCTGCCTCTGAATGGGTGGTATATCCAAACAATGAAGATGCCTATTTGGGTGAGCATTACATGAAAGCCTGTGATGCTGTGGAGGAAGCGGTGACTTCTAAACAAGCAGTTGCTTCTAACCGCACGGGTACTCCATATAAGGTGAGTATATATCCCAACCCGGTAAATGAAGAATTGAGGATTGATCTAAGAGGCGGGCAAAATACAGATGATGAAGTGGTGATTTATGCGACCAGTACAGCCGGGCATGTGGTTTGGATGGATGAGGGAAAGGCACTGGTGGGTACCGGTTTTTCTACTTCAGTTGATGTGTCGTCATGGCCGGCAGGATTTTATATAGTAACGGTGAAATCCAACCAGTTTAAAGGTAGCTCTCATAAAATAATGATATTACACTAAAGAGAGGTGATCTTACATTGTTTATTCTTTAAGAATTGAAATATAAAATTGAACAGTATTGGGCTTAAGAAGGGTTTGATAAAAAAAATAGACGGTGATATTACAACCGCCATTATGTAAATATTGCTCGATCTCAACCTCTGATTGGTCTGATACTGTTCTGTTTTGGATTAAAACATCTTGCATCGCACCGTTAGTTTTATCCACTCGGAGTTATAAGGTAAAGTAGGGTAAATACAGGTAAATCAAGATGTCTCTTAACATGGAGTGGTCTTACATTAATTCACTCTTAGCATACCTTTAAGAAACCTGAAAGCACCGGAATGGAGTGTATATTCTTCTATTTTTGATCAAACTCTCTCAAATAGAATGGATTACCTACGTATTGCGCTTCATAATCTTACAGCCAAGGAGGCTTATTTACTCCGTAGCCGTATCCGTAACCAAGAGAAAAAAATGCGGCTTCTGGAAGTACTGCAGCAAAGCGAAGCCATAATGAGCAATGAAGAGCTTAGTCATGCTATTTCGTACGGTGGCAATCTCACTAATCTTTATACGCTCAAAAATCGCCTTTTGAACGATCTTGTGGATGTAAAGCTGGAATTGAACCGTACCGAAACGGTGCGCACCCGTGAAATGATCCAGAACATTCGTGCTCTGGTGTACTCCAAAGATAAAAGCATATTGTTGCGGCAATTGAAGATGCTGCAGAAAAAGTGTAAGTCACTGGAGCTTTATGCGGAGTTACGGGAGGTGTACTTTTGTTACTGTCTGTTGTTTCGGCATGATCAACGTAAACTTCAGAAATATCAGGGCCTTATTAATGATGCTAATGAAAAACAAAGGCTTACCGATCAGTTGGAGGAGCTTTTTTATTTCCGTTTGCTCGTAACCCAGGATCTTTACTACTATCCTAATACTTACGTTTTCAATAGCGGGCTACAGGATCTTCAACAGGCCTGGATGCTTTGTGAAAAACTGGGAAGTAAGAGTGCTCTTTTCTTATGTTTGAGCGGAGAGTTAACCTTGTATCTCAATCATTTTTTTGAACCAGATAAGTCAGATGAATACATCCGGAAGCTGAATAAACTGAGTCACATTTATCGTGATCCCGTGGTGGCAGACCGCTATCCCAATTGTTCTGTGGCCATCCAGTGTCTATACAGTCGCTTTTACTATCTCACGGATCAGCATAAGGAGTTTAGAAGGGAGCAGAAACGCATCGAGAAAAACATCATACAGGTTCAAGGCCACCAGATGTTTGATTCCAGCTTTTATTTCTTCCTGTATAGCGAATGCCTTGAAAGGGTGGAAACGCAATCATATAATGACCTGGTGTTGTTTATAGAGTCTATTCTGCCTGCTGATTATGAGCCTTCGGATCTTACCACGCAGGTGCAGTTTGAGTATCTGCTTGCGTTAAAGGAATATTATCGGGGTAATTACGAGAAGAGCTCATCTATATTACTGCGTTCCAGAATGTACTTCCCATTTCTGGATGTCTACTCCGGGTGGGCGGCTATTGAGAATATACTACTCCATATATGTAATAATATTCTGATGGGGTATCATGCCACTATTGATTCTGATATGGGGCTTTTAAAACGCACCCTCAGTAAAAGAAGGGTAGGCAAAAAGGTGAGCTCTGAACTTCGGGGATTATTAAAAAAATTAATTAAAAACTCTTCAATAGAGAGTGTGGAAAATTCTATACATCAGATTACTAAAGATTTCAGTCTAATGAAATTGGTTAAAATTCTACCTGATGGTTAAAGCATAATAAAGCTCTATTAATATTCAAAACACATACTAAAAACAATTTTGCACCGGAAAATAAAAAGAGTTGCGGTGTTGATGATCAAATGCCGGAAAAATGAAGAGAATTTGGAATATATTGATCGGTTTTATTCTGACTATCAATGCTTTTGGTCAGGTGGATGATCTCATGATCGTGGAGTATGTGGATTGGGACCCAGGTAATGGTCTGGCTATAAAGATCTACAATCCAACTTCATCTGTCATTAACCTATCAGGTTACGCTGTAGGAGTTTATAACAATGGTAACCTAAGCCCTGGTAATAGTGTTAATCTCTCCGGTTCATTGGCTGCGGGTGATGTGCTGGTTGTTGGCAATGCCGGGTACCCGTGCTCTAAAGATGTGATAATTGGAGGTGGTGTTAACGGTAATGATGTAGTAGCCCTTCTTAAAGGTGGGGTATACGTGGACATGATCAGTAAAGTGGGCGTTGGTTATGGTGATAATAATGGTCTCTTCTATCACAACCGCCTCATTCGTAAAAACAGCAATTGTATACGCTATACATCAACTGATGGTACTTCTCCCAACTCATGGCCGGGTGGGATGATATTCTCTCATCCAGGATGGAACGCTACGGCAGTACAGTGTTTTGCTGCAGGTTCTCCTTACACACCCAACCGCGACACTGTAAAGAATTTTGCCCAGATATGTCAGGGAGATAGTATTTTGTTGAACGGGATTTATCAGTCCACCGCAGGCGTTTACTATGATAGCTACATATCTTCTTCCTATTGTGATAGTGTTGTGGAAACGCAGCTGTTCATTACTCCTTACCCTGTATCAATGCAAAATCAGAGCATTTGCCAGGGAGACAGTATGTTTCTGGGTGGAGAGTGGCGTTCCCAATCCGGGCTTTACAGTGATACGCTCACGGGTTTCAATGGCTGTGACAGCATTGCGCAGACCTTTCTGAATGTGCTTCCGCGAACTTTGTTTTCAGATACGGTACATATTTGCCAGGGAGATAGCGTACTGATTGGTCAGCAATGGACTGGGCAGGCCGGTGTGTATAGGGATACTTTACAGGCTCAAAATGGTTGCGATAGTATTCTTAGCACATGGGTAATGGTTCTCCCAGCGTTTGCATACACCACCTCGCTTACTATCTGTGAGGGTGAGAGCACATTTTTGCAAGGTGCGCTGCGGTATGATACAGGAATTTATCATGATACGCTCACCAGTATTGGAGGATGTGATAGCATAATAACCACTTCTCTTGATGTTCTTCCTTTGACTGGAAAACGAGATACCGCTCTTATTTGCGAGGGTGATAGCCTGTACATTGGCGGAAGCTGGCAAACCACTCCCGGGGCTTATACGGATACGCTGGTGGCCTTTAACGGTTGTGATAGCATTTTGACCACCGAGCTTATGCATCCCGCCATTCTCAGTGGCGTTGCAAATGTGCAGATCTGCCAGGGAGATAGTGTTTTCATTGCCGGAGCATGGCAGGTTTTTCCGGGACTTTATACAGATACCCTGCCCGGTTCCCTGGGCTGCGATAGCCTCTTCTATACCCAGTTGGATGTGGTTACTAATTTCCAGGGACATCGGATCATTAACCTTTGTGCCGGGGATAGTGCTACAATTAACGGAACCTATTATAAAACTGACACTTCTTTTTCCTACACCCGTTCCAATCCCGGTTCATGCGATTCTGTGATTACGGTTGTAGTTACCAGGTATGCTGCTGATGCAGCATTTGACTGGAAGGTGTCCCCTAGCAATGAGCAGCAGATAGCCTTTAAAAATCAATCTTTACAGGAGGGTGCTGTCCAATGGGTGTTTGGTGACGGTCATTATTCTGACCAGGATCATCCTGTGCATACTTATGCTGAGCCTGGCTTGTACACCGTAAGTCTCACCCTGATAACAGTTAACGGGTGCCAGGATTCTGCTTTGGGTCAGGTGGCTATAGCTTCTCCAGAGCCTGAAATGGAGCCATTCATCCCGAATAGCTTCACTCCCAACGGAGATGGTCTCAATGATCAATTCTACATTTCCGTGCAGGGAGTGCAGGTTTTCAGTATTGAAATATACAATCGTTGGGGGCAGAAGGTCTTTTATTCCCACGACAGTCAATTCAAATGGTCCGGTGACTTTGCCGGACAGGAATGCATTGAGGGGGTTTATACCTATCGGATAAGCGGAGATATCCAAAAGACAGGGGTGATACACTTAATCAAGTAAGAGTTAATATGAGGAAATTTTTATACATCATGCTTTTATGGGGCTTCGCTCCTAACTTACACGCTCAGCTGGATGATCTGATGATTGTGGAATATGTAGACTGGGACCCGGGTAATGGGCTGGCGATAAAGATTTACAACCCTACTTCTTCTACTATCAATCTTAGTGGGTATACGGTGTCAGTATACAATAACGGGAATTCTTCTCCTACCAACAATGTAGCATTGTCAGGTACATTGGCGCCCTCGGGAGTTTTAGTAGTGGGTAACTCGGGATATCCGTGCCCTGTAAATGTGACCATTGGTGGAGGGGTAAACGGTGATGATTGTGTTGCCCTGCGTAAAGGAACACAGTTTGTGGATATGATAAACCTGTACGGTACACATGTGGCGCCAAGAGTAGGGAGTGTTTCCAACGGTTTGTTTCATAAAAGGATCGTACGAGAGAACAGTAACTGTCTGCGTTACTCGTTTACAGATGGGACATCTGTCAATTCATGGCCCTCTACATCAGCCATATCGGTACAAGGGTGGGTTGTATCAGCTCCTGCCTGCCTGGGACTCAGTACTACTGCCTATAATCCGGCTCCGGCTGTTATTCAGGAAAGTCGTAGTATATGTCAGGGAGACAGTACCCTGGTTGGGGGAGCTTATCACAAAGTAGCAGGGACATATTATGATACCATCTCGTCTATACGATTTTGCGACAGCGTTTTGCAGGTAGATCTTTTTGTGGCTCCCATGCCTCAGGGTGTTCAGAATCTTCAGATATGCAGTGGTGATAGTATTTTTCTGCAAAATGCTTTTCGGAGCAGTTCGGGGGTGTATCGTGATACTCTTGCCTCAGGTAACTGTGATAGTGTAGTTGTGACCACACTCCAGGTGTTATCGTCCTATAATTCCAGTAACTCTATGACTATTTGTAGTGGCGATAGTGTATTGGTGAATGGTAGATACCGCAAAGCAGCCGGTACGTTCATGGATACACTGGTGGCGCAAAATGGTTGTGATAGCATTTTATCAACACAGCTTTATGTAATGCCTGCTTTTAATGTGGCAAGATCCCTGAAAATATGCGAAGGAGATAGTGTCTTTCTTGAAAATGACTGGCAACAAGCGGCAGGGGTCTACAGGGATACCCTGCTGGCTGGTGGAGGGTGTGATAGCCTTGTGGTTACTACATTAAGTATATATCCTATTCCGGAAACTTTGCGAGGGATGACTATTTGTTCAAATGATAGTATCTTTTTGGAAGGGCGTTTTCGAAAAATTTCCGGCAATTACAGAGATACGTTGACCGGGCCGGTAGGTTGTGATAGTATACTGGTGACCAGGCTTACTGTGGCTAGTCTGCTTCAGGGTTCCCGTACATTGGAGTTGTGCCAGGGCGATAGTTTATACTTGCAGGGGAGCTGGCAAAAAACACCCGGTGTGTACCATGATACGGTGAGGAGCTTAGGGGGGTGCGATAGTGTTATAGCCACGGAGTTAAAATTTCTTAGTCATCCTACCGAAACGTATGTACTTCAGTATTGCTCTGGTGATTCTGCGGTTATCAATGGAAACGCCTGGTATTCTGACACTACTATACAAATATCCAAACATGGGGGTGTTGGTGCCTGTGATTCCATGGTTACTTTTCAGTTGAATTTTACGGAGGTGATGGCTGATTTTGACATAGGTTATTTGGAACAGGATCTTTTCACGGTCTACTTTGATAATTATTCTCAGGGGCCCCAGCTCAGTTACACATGGGATTTTGGAGATGGAGAAAGTGCGGTAAACAGCACTCCTTCTCACACTTACCGACAGGCTGGTAGCTATTTGGTGACCCTTGCGGTGGAGTCGCCTGGTGGCTGCATGGATACCCTTGTAAAGCCGGTAACTATAGAAATACCTGAACCCATTGAGGAATATATGAAAGTGCCGAATGTATTTACTCCCAATGGTGACGGCTCCAATGATTTCTTCAAGGTTGATGGTAATGGCTGGCCGGTTTTTTCCATTCACATATACAACCGCTGGGGAACCCTTATTTACGAGTCCAGTGATATTAATTTTCAATGGGATGGTAAACATAATGGCCAGGAATGCGCGGATGGTACCTATATGTTTATAGTACAAGGTAACGAAGACATAAAGGGCTTTGTAACATTACTCCGATAAAAATAGCGCTGATATTACATTAACTGTCATTTAACTATGCATTAAGTCTTTGTGTAATGGATATATAGGCTTTTGGTATGTCTATTTTTGAACCGAAAATTTCTCTAAAAAATATTAGAAATGTACGTCAAAATGGAATGCAGATTATATCTTTCATTATTACTATTTGCGACTTTCAGCTTTGGTGCTAAAGCGCAGGTTGATACTGTTTACTTTGAGGGCTTTACTGGTCAAAGTGGCAAAGGAATGGGAAATACCTCCGGGGTAAATTGGACCATTGATGCTTCAGGCTGCCCTAATGCCGATGCCTTCAGAGTTCAGGTAAGTGATAAGTTTGTAGGAACCAATATGGACGGTAGCGGAAGCTCCGGAGCCACCGGGTATTGGTATTCGCCACAGGTGAATATTGCAGGTTTATCCAGCCCTTTTTTATCCGTATATGTTTCTCAGTCAGCTACTTCATTTGAAGCGGGTGATTTTATCCAGTTTTCGTATTCACTGAATGGCGGGAGCTTTGTTGAGGTAAACAAGCTTACCGGAACCTATTCTGCCCAATACCTGAAAACAAGTATTACACCTGGGGATTCAGTCCAGATACGTATGGCTATTAATAATAATGCTGGTTCTGAATCACATCATTTTGATCATGTGATGGTAGGGGATTCCAGTGTTTGCCCTCAGCCTGACCCGGTTATCAATTTTACTGCAACGGAGCAATTGCGTGCAATTTCCCTGAACTGGACCAATCCTCCCAGTTGTTGGGATGAGGTATTGGTGGTTGCCTCTGAAAACAGTATCTCTTTTTCACCTGGTAGTAGTGCCACTTCTTACATTACCAACACTAATTTTAAAAACGGGATGCAGTTAAGCCCCGGTGAATATGCTATGTATAAAGGCTCTGGTGCCGGAGTTACCTTAACCAATTTTGATCGCCAAAAACAATATTTCTTTAAGGTATTCTCGCGTAATGATACGGTATGGGGAAATGGAGTTGAAGTAAGCCTGGTAACCACCAGCCTGGTAGATTCAATACCTTCATCATCTGCCGGGGGCGACTGCCAGGAACTGTTTATCTCAGAGTACCGCGAAGGATCAGTTCCGTACAATTCCCTGGAGATCTACAACCCTACACAGGATAGTGTGGATCTTGCTGCTTATACCTTGAATATGTATTCAGGAGGAAGTGCAGCCGTAACTTACAGCACGGGTATGTCTGGTAAGCTGGCTCCGGGAGAAACCTTTAATGCTACAACAAACCACCCGGCCACTAATGCCACCCTTAAAGCATCAGCGGATAGCTTGTATTCTTTTCCATGGGCCGGGGTCTTTACTGGTGATGATGCCGTAACTCTTGAAAAAAATGGAGTGGTAATAGATGTTATAGGGGTGGTAGGCACCGATCCTGGCAATGAATGGAGTGTTACGGGAACCAATGGGGTAAACGGGTCCACTAATGATCGTACCCTGGTGCGTGACAGTACAATACGAAAAGGACAAACCAACTGGGGGATATCTGCTGCCAGCGAATGGATGGTATTTCCCAATAGTGATTTTACTTCCTGGGGAAATCATCAGATGCAAGCTTGTTCCGTAGCCAATCCTGAAATGAATGTAGTGTATAGCACCGGGCCTCTGGATTTTGGCGCAAAAATGATAAATACCGCCACGGTTAAAAGTTATACGGTGGATGCGCAAAACGTTTTTGATGATATTGAGGTCATTGCACCTGCAGCCTATGAGATCTCATTATCACCTAATGGTATGTTCAATGATACACTCATTATCTATGGAGGTCTTACTTCGCAAGTGGATGTATATGTTAAGTTCAATCCGTTGACCACAGGAGCTTATCTGGATTCTATCCAACATGTAACTACGGGGCTTGATACCGTATACGCTCAGTTGAACGGTTCGGCTTTTGACCCGTATCCACATTACCAGATTGCGCAGATCAATGGTGTGGATGCTAATGGGGTAGCGGATTCCAATAATGTACAGCTTTCTCTTTCAGGAGTGGTATACGGTGTAAACCTGAGGCCAGCCGGACTACAGTTTACCATGATTGATGCCACCGCAGGTATTAATGTGTTCAGTTTTGGAGGTGTTTCGTCTTACAATGTTCAGGAATCGGATAGTATTACGGTTTTCGGGTCGCTTACCCAGTTTAATGGTCTGTTGGAGATCGTACCGGATTCCATTGTATTGCATAAAAGCGGATCTGCGTTGAAGGCACCTTTGTTGGTTACTTCCCTGAGTGAAGCCACTGAGAGTAACCTGGTGCGCTTTGAAGACTTTTACCTGGCTGATGCTACTCAGTGGACTGGCGCAGGATCAGGCTTTAATGTGGATATTACCAATGGTGTCGATACGTTTGAAGTGCGCATTGATGATGACGTGGACCTCTTCAGTCAGGCAGCGCCTGCCGGCTTCTTCCACGTAAACGGTATTGGCGGTCAATATGACCCCTCTGCGCCCTATGATGAAGGTTACCAGTTGTTTCCTCGTTATCAGTCAGATATTGAGGGAATTCCCGCCACTATGATCTCTGACAATGATACTCTTGATTTTGGCCAGGTATTTATAGGAGATACTTCAGAGGTGTTGAGATATCAGTTAGACGGAACATACCTTACCCAATCTGTAATGGTCAATGCTCCTGCGGACTTTGAGGTTAGTCTGGATAGTGTGAATTTCTCAGGAAGTGTGGCGGTAAATGTTAATGCTATGGGGCTGTTGAACGACACCATTTATATTCGTTTTATTCCTTCAGCTTTTGGTAATGTTTGGGATTCTGTCTCCAATCAAAGTGATACCCTCGCTTATACCTACCTGATGGCAGAGGCCAAGGATCCATTCCCTGTTTATACGGTTGATATGGTTAATAGCTTGAAAGCTAATCAACAGGCAGATTCATTGGGGGTAAATACAACTCTGCACGGAATTGTGTATGGAGTGAACCTTCGTCCTGCCGGACTTCAGTTTACCTTACGTGATAATACCGGAGGAATAGCAGTATTTAATGCCAGTGGTAATTTAGGTTACACCGTACAGGAAGGTGACAGTATTGCGGTGAAGGGAATGATCGATCAGTTTAATGGATTACTGGAAATTATACCTTCAGAAATAAGTTTTATAGCTACTGGTAAAACCCTCAAGCAACCTTCTCTTACCAATGTATTAGATGAATCTACAGAAAGTGACCTGGTTCGTATAGAGGAAGTTTACCTGGTGGATCCTGCGCAATGGACCAACAGTGGTTCTGGCTTTAACGTAGATATTACCAATGGGACAGATGTATTTGAAATGCGCATTGATAACGATGTAGATATCTATGGGCAGCCTGCACCAACCGGTTACTTTGATATAGTGGGGATTGGTAGTCAATTTGATAATTCATCTCCATACAACACCGGTTATCAGATTCAGCCCCGATACCAGGCTGATATTACCGAACTAAATGCAAGTTTGGTAGCCCTTGCCAATACTAGCCTGAGCTTTGGTAGTGTTGCGGAAAACGATACTTCAGCGGCACAATACTTTGTGGTGGAAGGCGAGTATTTACTGGAAGATCTGAATGTAACCACCTCAGCGGAATTTCCTATAAGCTTAACCGCCAACGGTGGATACACAGATTCTCTGCACCTAATGCATAGCAATGGTTATTTAAGAGATACTGTTTATGTGCGTTTTGTTCCTTCTTCCAACACCGTCTTTACAGATTCTGTTATCAATATAGCGGGAGCTGGACGTGTGCGTATAGATGTCAGTGGAAATGGTTTTGATCCTTACCCGGATTATGCCATTAGTGATATTAACAACAACGATCCCAATGGAGAAGCCGATTCTGTAAATGTAAAAGGTGAGCTCAGTGGGATCGTTTACGGTGTAAACCTTCACCCGGCCGGCCTGCAGTTTACGCTGATCGATCAAACCGGAGGAATCTCAGTATTCAGCGGCAGTAAGAAGTTTGGTTATACCGTTAAGGAGGGAGATAGTATTTCCGTATCCGGTACCATACTACAGTTTAATGGTTTGCTTGAAATTGAGCCTGATACTTTAGAATTCTGGTCTTCCGGTCATAACCTAAAGTCACCGGTCCTGGTGACGGCTTTGGATGAGTCCACCGAAAGTAATTTGGTGGAAATTGAAAATGTAACCTTGGTAACACCATCACAGTGGAAAACCAGCGGAGGTTCCTTTAATGTGGATATTACAGATGGGACCAATACCTATGTGATGCGCATTGATGAAGATGTGGATATTTACGGCCAGCCGGCTCCGGTAAACTCTTTTGATGTAACCGGAATTGGTACTCAATACGACCCTAATATCCCTTACCTCAGTGGTTATCAAATCATGCCACGCTACCAGGCAGATATTGATGAAGCCATTGGGGTTGACGAGTTACAGAATGTAAATGGTATTAGTATTTATCCGAACCCTGCAAGCTCCCTGTTGCACATTCACACAAAGAATGTATTTACAGAAGATGTAATCTTAAATGTGTATAATGTGAGTGGGACACTGATCAAAGTTGTGCAAGCACAATCGGCAGGTCTGCCGGAGATCAGTATTGAGGTATCAGACCTGGTAAAAGGCACTTATATATTGCAGATCCTTTCCCGAACTGAAAGTGAACAAAAAGTGTTTATAGTGCAATAGAATTGTAATTGATACGGTAATTATTTGGTAGAAAGGCCGCAGGATTTCCTGTGGCTTTTTTATTTCCTCAATAGAAGATTAAAAAACACAGGAGTTGCATGAAGTAGAAGGGCATCACCGGTGAGAATAAATCCACCGCGCTTTATACACACGAAGGTCTGAAACTGGTATATCAGGCCCGTTAAATAGTTTTATATGATGCGCCCACCAGCTTTCTTCAGCTTGTACATACAGCAACTTATCACGATAAAAGCTTATTGATTTTACTTTATGAGACTTATGTAAGAGTGGGTGGGGTGCAAATTTCTCTGTCTTCAGATCAAACTCCCATACATTTTTACTAGCCGATATTACAAGGCTTTGTTTTGAGGGAAGCCAGATAAGATCATGCCCACCTTTTGAAGGTAGCTCATAACAAGTGTCCTGTTTTAGTGAAAGACTCTCTGAAAGCTTCAAATGATATCTTCTGAGTTCCGACTCACCCAATGCATAGAGGCTAGATCTTTCAGGTACCCATGCCAAGCCATGACCTGAGAAAATGGAATCTTCCCATAACTGTTTACCCTCTCTCCAGTTGTAGATGATCATCCGGTCTCCCCCGGGTTTTGAAGAGGCTATTACCGCAACATAATCTTCAAACAGCAATTCCATAGAATGAGCATTGGGAAGATAAGTGGAAAAAAGAGCCTTTTTAGAAGCGGTATCTAATAAAGCACATCCCCCGGTGGATGAGGTCACCAGGAGCTGCTTACCATTGTTAATGGGCTTGCATTCATCCATCTTTTGAAAGTGGAGGGTGTCAAGACACGGATCATCGGAAGCCTGCCACTCCCAAACGGTTTTGACTTTGGTGCCTGACAAATCTATAATCTTTACTTTATGGCTGCCACACACCACAGCTAAAGGAAGTTTAGGAGAGGGTATTCTCAAGCTCAGTGTAAGAAGAAATACCAAACCCGCCAGAAAAAACGGAGCAAGTGAAATGCGAAGTTTCCTAATTTTCAAGATAGGTCTTTAATAAAACCGGCCGATCGGTTTGTATCATATTAAAACCTTTGGCTATTAGCCAGCCATAAGCTTCTTCAGGATTGGTAGTAGCCAGATCATCATCATGTCCACCGTTTAGAGAAGGCCAAAGGGAGTTGGCCCAGGCTTTTACCCCGTTCTTTTTATACTGCCTTATGTTATTAAGAATGGCTGACGTGTCACTGCCAAAAACATACTCAATGGCAAAGGGTGGGTGTTGGGAGAGGTAACCTTCAATTATTTTTTCAGCTCCGGGCTTTTTCAGGTTTACAATGGGCATAAACTGAATTTCGGTTAATAATGGACCCAGGTCTTTTTCCATTTGTTCTACAGGTATTTCACCCTTAAGAAGTATTTGGTTGGACATATCATATTTACGGATGTAAGGCATCAGGAATTTAAAGATGGAGTAGCTCTTATCCAGATTTATAATGATCTTTCCTTTGGTAAGCTTAAGGACCTCCTCCAATGAGGGAACCTTAAAGATGGTGGTGCGGCCCAGGCCGTTTTTGAGATTCAGCTGCTGTACTTCCTGCCAGGTAAGGTTTGCTATATTGCCTTTGCCATTAGTAGTGCGATCCAGCGTTACATCATGCATTAAAACAGGAATGCTGTCTTTGGTAAGCCTTACATCAATCTCAACAATATCAAATCCTTTTTCGATGCAGCTCTGAATTCCTTCAAGACTGTTTTCAGGAAAGTTTCGCCAATCACCACGGTGTGCAATTATCCAAACCTTTTCTTTTTTGGGAAAGGCATCGCCCACAGGAGTCACCGATTCATTAAGAGCGGAGGCCGAAGTTTCCCCGTTAAGTTGGTCGCAGGCTGTATGAAGGAACAGGCATAAGCTTACTAAGATATACCTGGTGAATGGGGGGGTGATTTTCATGATTATTTTTTAATTGGAATAACCGGGCGGATAAGGTTGGGTTATCCGCCTGGTTGATAATCAGATTAAGAGCGGGGGTGTTATTTGCTTATTGCAATCTTCTTTACAGCATACTTTCTATCGTTTTGTATAGAAATAATGTACACACCGCTATTCAGGTTTATCCTTTCGGTGTGGTTTAATCCGGACGTACTGCGAATAGTTGTATTCATGATCTTTTTGCCCGACATATCTGTGATGTCAAGACTGAATTCAGGCATATCTACTTCCGTGAAAATGGTAAGCTCACCATTATGATAAGAAACCGATACATTTTCGGTGATATTTTCAATTTCCGAAATACCGATGGAAGAAGACATATTAGCGGTGTGTTTCAGGTTTTGCCCTTTCATGGGCCAGTCAGAAGCAGCCAGTCCGGAAGCAGGCGTCTGGATGGCATAAAGCATACGATCATAAGAGCCTATGTAAAGAACACCGTTATTGTCAATGGCAGGTGAAGACCAGATGTTACCACCGGTAGGAACTGTAAAGGCCAGGGCACCAGTAGGGGTTAATGCATGCACCTGATCATCCCAGGTTCCAAAATAGATAAATCCGTTGGCATCAATAGCCGGAGAGGAGTTCACAATACTGGTGGAGTCTACCATGTAATTCCAGTTGATGTTTCCATTAGAAGGATTTAAAGAGAGTACGTTATGGCCCTCCTTGGTGCCTATAATAACATCACCACTGGCGGTTAATGCGGGGGCACATACGGAAATACGTCCCAATACATCTTTGCTCCAGCGCAGGTTTCCATTCACATCCAATGAAATTACTTCACCATCGGTACCGCCCTGATCAACGCCAATGTATATATTGTCATTCTTATCCAGCGCAGGTGCCCCCTCAGCATTTCCCAGCATATTATACGCCCATACCATGCTACCATCACTAAGCTTAAGAGCGTAGAGGGAGTCATTGTTAGAAGCTACGATCAGCAAGTTGTTGGAAGTGATGGCCGGGGAAGAACGTACGGCTGTTCCGGTGCTGAAAACCCATTTTTGGGCTCCACTGTTATCCACAGCATACACATTACCGTCATCGGAACCAAAGTAGATAGTATTATCATTATCTACAGCTGGTGTAGAGTAGGTAATACTCCCTGCAGTTGGAAAAGTGTAATTAAGGGTTCCGTCAGGATTGAAAGCATACATATTGAAATCCTTTGAACCACAGTAGATCACACCGTTGGAGCCAATGGATGCAGAGGAGTTGATACGGTCTCCGGCCTTAAATTGCCATTTCAGAGTGCCAGCTGGAGCTACCGCGTAAAAAAGTGAATCATAATCGCCAAAATAAAGCGTTCCGTCATCACCAATAGCTGGTGAAGAAGGCTTGATCTCTCCGTTGGCCTGAAACGTCCATTTCACGGTTTGTGCTGAAGCCGCGGTTGACGCCAGGACCAGCATTAGAAAGTAAATTGTTTTTTTCATAATAAAAGTTGCATTTAAAAATTAGTAAGGGTTTTTGAGATAATTATGGATCTAAAGGGTCTAAAGGATCAATGTGTAAAGCAGATATTACCGGGTAAAATTCAATATCAGTTGGGTTGAGCCTATTGGGGTTGAGCAATGGAAAATACCCCAACTCTTTTATACATCGTGATCGAAATGAAGGACTCATAACGTAGTCCATATGGCTGGCGGTGGCTACAGCCAGGCAAGCTTTATTCTGGGGTAAACCATATCGGTAAATTTGCCGTGAGGTATTCCGGAAATTGGTAGTAGTGTGCCTGGCATGAGGGTCCACCAATACGGCTTCTTCGGGAATATTAAAATTGGCAAGCAGATATTTTTTCATTTCAATGGCCTCATGAAAAGGGGTTTGAAATGGATATACATTGGCGCCACTTATAAGAAGAAGGGGAGCTACACCAGTTTGGTAACTATCCGCGGCAGTGACCAGCCTTTTTTTGGCGCTTTCACTAAGATGTATGGCGTCACCGAAAGAATTGGGTGAGTCACCCAATACCAGTATCAACGAGTGTGAGTAATTGTCCCAATTAATGTTGCTCAGATTACTAAGGGCACGAACATTTTCTCCCTGGCTCAATGGTTCAAAGCGGCCGGCTTCATCGCGATTATTAATGTCTAGTAATTGGAGGCAAAGCTGTAAAACGGGTTCAAAGAAGAGGGTTTCATCTGAGTTTGTAATAGTAGTGATGGTTTGTCTTACCTGATTGATGTAAAAAGGATCATTCAGAGTATAGCTGACCGAGTCGCTATCCGGGTCATGGGGAGGAGCTCCCTCACCATACACTGAGAGGATTTGATCCAAACCAGTGCTCACATTTTTCCAAACCGAGCGAATAAAAACTACATCATTAAAATCTTCAAAGCGAAGGTAACAGCCGGAGGCTTTAAGTTCCTGTATCAGGTTGGTGGAAAGCACGTTGCTTTTAACTAAGCGATCAAAAGCAGTATGTATGTCCTGTTGTTCTTTAACCGTAAAATGAGCAGCACCTACCATTTCCGAAACGTTTGAAGTGGGGTCTGCCGTTACTTTGTCAAGGCGCTGAATGAGGTTGGTGTATATATTCTTAAGCTCAGTGTCCTGCTTTAGTGCCGCTAATAAATTTTGGTTTTGCTGCAGAATGCTCAGAAAATAGAAGTTTTTGTCCTGAACAGGGTTGTGGATAATTAGAGGCTGAGCAGGGTTAAAGTAAGCTGATTCATTTTTCGATGTGGTATCCACAATAGCAGGAGTCCCAACGGATGAGCCCTCCTTTTTGCACCCAAGCAAAGTCGTACACATCAATATGAAAAGTAGCGTTTTATGCACTTTAGTATCCGGGGTTTTGGCTCAGCACAGCTGGCTTGTTTATCTTCTCGATTTCGGACTGTGGAATAGGGTACAGTTGCTGGTAAGTTTGAATTGAAAGGCCCTGCGCGTTCATGGTCGTCTCCGCGCGTCCGGCAGCTAAAAGGTCAAACCAGCGATGACCTTCAAAGGGTAATTCAACTCTTCTTTCCTGCAATACAGCGTTACGGAAATCTTCCTGGGTCCCAACTTCAGAGGTAGTGAGAGAAGCAAGGCCTGCCCGGTTACGGACGGTGTTCAACGCATCAAAAGCGGACGGGCTTAGGGGGGTTATTTCATTTTCAGCTTCGGCCAGCATAAGCAGAACATCTGCATAGCGCAGCACGATATAATCGTTGCCGGTTTTATTGGTGGTCACGGATATGGGGGCGAGAAATTTACGGGGCATATAAGTAAATCCATCCTTGGCAAAACCTATCATGGCTCTTCTTTTGTCACCCGGTTCAAAAGCATCTTTGAGATTTTGGGTGAGAGGTGTGTTAGTAGTATCATAGGTTAACAGCCAGGCATTATGGCCTTCACCATCTACTTCACGAGCAAAACGTATAGCGAAGATTATTTCGTTGTTCCACTCATTATCCGACCTGAACACATCGGCTATTTCCGGTAATAAGGAATGAGGGCTGCCCTGTAATTCTGATAGTACCTCTTTGGCCTTTTGGTAATTTTTGTTCCACAGGTAAACCTTCCCTAAAAGAGCTTTGGATGCCCAGGAGGTAGCATGACCAATTTCACTTTCCCCATAGGCCGGAGGAAGTAGAAAAGAGGCTTTTTCAAGATCTTCTGCAATAGCTGAAAGGATAGCCTCAGGGGGTGCCTGGGCCTGGGCAAGAGCTTCTTCGGGACTTAAGGGTTCCAGGGGCAGAGGGGCAGATCCCCAGAAACGGAGAATGTTAAAATAAGTGAACGCTCTTATAAAGCGGGCTTCACCCTCAAACTGTTCTGCAGCCGTAGCATTGAGATCAGCGTCTTCAAGCTTAAGCAGTATTAAGTTGGCTCTTGCAATGGCGTTATAATAAGCACCCCACGTTTCCAGAACAATCTCATTGGCCGGTGTTTCTGAAAAGTGATCAATATTATAGCGATCCTGGGTTCCGGCTGTTGGAGCCTCCAGGGTAAGGTTGTCAGAACGGTATTCTACCATTTCAAAGTATGGGGTTACATAACTTTGAAGGCGGGCATAGGCTCCTGTGAGGGCCGAACGAAAATCGGCTTCAACTTCGAAAAAGTTTTCACTGTTGGCTTCTGAGTTAGGGGCCAGGTCCAGGAAATCTTTTTTACAGGACACTACAGCTAAAAAAAGTATAATTGATGAGGTGATATTGAGCAGACTTATCTTTTTCATTTTAAAAGGTAGCATTTAGTCCAAGAGAATAAGTTCGGGCCAGCGGGTAAACCCCGTAATCAACGCCCGGTGTAAGGGCATCTGAATTATAGAGATCCACTTCCGGGTTATAGCCGGAGTAGTCGGTCCATGTATACAGGTTTTGTACGGAGATGTAAAATCTTAACCGATCTACCAAGACACGCTTAGTCCATTTTTCAGGAAGAGTATAGCCAAGCGCTATATTCTGGATACGGATGTAAGAACCATCTTCCAGGTGCCACGTTGAGGTGCGGCCATTATTTCCGGTGGCTTTTCGGTTAGCACGGTTTACTTCACCGTTCCCGGGTTCTTCAGGAGAGCGCCAGCGGTTGAGAGCTTCGGTAGTATTGTTGAAATTACCTTCCATATTGGCGTTGTATCTTCTTAGTAAATTCAGGATCTCATTGCCCTCGGTTCCCTGGAGGTTTATAGCCAGGTCAAAACCAGCATAACTGATCTCGGCACGCATACCGTAAATAAAATCGGGGAAATAACTACCCACAATCGAGCGATCAGCATCCACATCAATAGTGTCATTACCATCAATATCCACAAAGCGAAAATCACCAGGCTGTGTATTGGCGAAATGGGGGTATTCATCCAGCTCTTGCTGGTTTTCAAACACACCGTCCTGGGTAAGGAAATAGTAGGATCCGATGGGTTCACCTATACGGGTAATGAAATAGGAATGACCGGTTCCGGCCGTTTTGATGATCTCGGTGCCTTGTGAACCAAGAGAAAGAACCTTGTTCTTATTGACGGAAAGGTTACCGCTAACCGCCCATGAAAAACTTTCGTAGCGATCCCGAAGAGTAAGCATAAACTCCCAGCCGCGGTTTTGTACACTACCGATATTCTGCCGGGCTATTTCAAAGCCGGTCGTCAAGGGTACGGGCACATTTAAAAGAAGGTCGGAAGTAATACTGTTATAGTAATCAATGGTCAACTCAATGCGGTTGCGCCACAGTCCAAAATCCAGTCCTGCATCAAACATTTCAGTTTTTTCCCAGCGCAGGTCGGAGTTACCCACGTTCACCGGTACAATCCCATTAGCATTTTGACCGTCTCCAGGTCCGAAAATATAGCTTTCAGGCCCTACGCGGGAGATGTGTTCATAGTTGCCGATTTGGAAATTACCGGTTTGCCCATAGCTTCCACGAATTTTCATACTGCTGATAAGGGTGAGGGGTTTCATAAACTCCTCGGAGGATATAATCCAGCCCGCTGAAGCCGAAGGGAAGTAACCATAACGGTTGTCTTCTCCAAAGCGGGAAGAACCATCGGTACGTAAGGCTGCAGAGAGCAGGTAGCGATCTTTGAACTGGTATTGAACCCGGCCCAACCAGGATAAAAGTGACCATTCCTGGATGTTTCCGGACCCTCCGATTATTTCTCCACCATTTACGGTTTCTACCAGGTCATTGGGAAAATTGGTTGCTTCCACTCTTCGGAGATTGCTGTAGTTCTTTTGTGCCGTAAAACCTCCTAGAAAATCCAGGTGATGATCCTCCCAGCCTATATTGTACTTCAGGGTATGTTCCAGTATCCAGTTATAATAATATGTAGAGCTGGCCCGGCTGATAGGATTGGAAGGCTGATCATAAAAGCTGGAACCACGGGTTTGAAGGGTAGAAGGGTGGTAGTAATTTTGGTTATAACTATTAAAAACCCCACCCAGTGATAACTGGTAGGTGAGATTTTTTAGGATGTCATAGGAGGCGTATACCTTACCGGACAGGTTGAAGTGATCTATTTCATTTTTGAGAAGTTCGGCCATTGCCACAGGGTTCAGGATCTCATTGTGCTGATAATCCGTTCCTACCCGCCAGTAACCATTGCCCTGAAAATTAAAGGAACCATCAGGGTTATAAACCGGCCATACCGGAGATGAGCTAAGTGCATTATGCACAATACCATCATCAAAGTAAGGTCCTGAAGTGCTCAGTTGATTTTCATTGGAATAGGTTGGTGCCAGGTTTATTCCTATTTTAAACTTATCATAAGAACTTTCAAGGTTCATACGTGCTCCGTAGCGCTTGTAATAAGAATTTCGGATGATGCCTTCCTGGTCCAGGTAATTGCCTGAAATAAAGTACTTGGTTTTATCGGTACCCCCTGAGATCGAGATTGAGTGTCTTTGGATAGGTGCTACCTGGTAAACTTCATCCTGCCAGTCCGTATCCGTTAACCCGGGTTGCCCTTCCAGGTACGGAAAAAGTTCAGGAGGTATACGGTGATAACCCTGTGGCCGTAACTCGTTAGGGTCATCCACGCTTCCGGTGGGCACATCAGCCAGGTAGGCATTATTATGACCATCACGCGCCAGGTCTGCGTACTGGTACGCATTGAGCATGGGTATTTTTTTAGAAAGTTGTTGCCAACCATACGAAAAGTTATAATTGAACTGCGGTTTTCCTGACTTCCCTTTCCGGGTAGTGATCAATATAACCCCGTTGGCACCACGGGAACCATAAATAGCCGCAGCAGAGGCATCTTTTAGCACTTCAATGGATTCCACATCATTGAGGTCAACCAGTTCTAATGCCTGAGATGAGCGATCCATTACAATTCCATCCACCACGTACAGAGGCTCGTTCCCCGAATTAACAGACCCGACCCCACGTATACGGATGGTGGTGCTTTCCCCGGGTTGCCCGGTAGTTTGAAGAACCTGAACCCCCGCAAGTTTGCCTACCATGGCCTGGTCAAAATTGGCAACGGGCTGGTCGGTTATTTCGTCCCGCTTAATGGTGCCTATGGCGGTAGTAATGTCCCTTTTATTTTGGGTGCCGTAACCAATAACCACCGCTTCCTCCAGGGTGCTTTGCGATTCGGTGAGGGAAATGCTAAGATTTGAACCTTCTATAGGAACCTCTTTGCGTTCGTAGCCGATGTAGGTAAGGATAAGGTATTGATCCTGCCCGGATACGGTGATTTCAAACTGGCCTTGTATATCCGTAGAAGTACCACTTCCGGAAGCATTGGCGATAATATTTACACCAATCAGAGGTTCTGAAGACTCGGTACCTGTTACGGTACCTGAGATTTTTCTGGTTACGGTGTTCTTCAATTCCTTTTTCCTGGGTTTAACCAGTACCGTTTTATCTTCTATACGGAACCGGAGATCCATTTGCGGAGAAAGTTTGCGGAGAGCATCGGGTAAAGTGTTTGCCTGAACGGATAATGAATAACGTTCCTGATTGTCAGTTAGCAAAGAGTCTCCAAGTGCAAAACTATAGCCAGACTGTTTTTCCAGTTCTTCGAAGATCTCCAGCAGGGAAGCGTTATTTACTTCAAGTTCAATTCCGGTGCTACTTTGAGAAAAAGCCCCGGACAGAGGCAGTAGACAGGTTATAAGGGTGATGAGGTTAAGATGGTTGTGCTTGCTACGGCATACCCGCATCACAAGTAAAAGTAATTTCATAGTTTTGTAAAGCATTTAAAAGTTAGCTCGGCCTGAGGCCGGCATATAACCCGAATTTGTTGGCGCATCTTCGGGTTTTTTTATTTGCAGGGTTTCCCGCTTACTTCTACAGTTTTTTCGTTTATATAATGGTATTCAATGTTGGAAATAAAGTGAAGGCTTTCCAATATGCTTTGCAGGCTTTTCCGGCTGTATTCAGCACGTACCAGGCACTTTTCAAGGCCGGGAGTTGTAATGTTAACCTCTATATCAAACCTGTGGCTTAATATTTCCATAGCCTTGCCCATGGTGATGTTGTTGAATTTCACAGTTTCGTCTTTCCAGGAGGTATAGAGGTAGGCATCTACCTGTTCATGTAATACCAGTTCGGTGCCCGGTGCTGAAACAGCTTGCTGATTGGGTGTAAGGGTAAGCTGAGATGAGGTGTTCTCCACCATTACCTTGCCGGTGGCTACCGTAACTTCGGTGAGGCCTTTTTGATCTGTCCTTACATTAAAGGAGGTGCCCAAAACGGTTACTTTCACGTCTTTACTCTCTATATGAAAGGGCTTGTCAGGGTCTTTACTGATCTCAAAAAACGCTTCGCCATGCAGGATGACGTTTCGCTCATTATCGGCAAAAAATTCCGGGTATTCCAGCCTGGAACCACTCTTTAAAAATATCTGTGAGCTATCCGCCAGGGTTACCCGCATAATCTTGCCGGGTTGGGCTTCAGCAATCTGCATATCCGGTCCCAGTAAAGCGTCCTGGTATATATAGCCGGCACTTAGGAGAATGAGAAGGCTGGCTGCAATAGCGTACCAATAGGTTAATGAGGTTTTTGATGCAGGAGGCGGTAAATGATGAACCTCTTTAACCTTGCTCATTATGGCCGCGATGCGGTCTTCACCACCTGGTGCATCCGGTAGCTTTACCGTATGGAGGTTGGCGATGAGTTTATCAATACCTGCCACCCAGTCTTCCGCAGGGTAATTGCTGGTAGTTAAAGCTTTTAACTCCTCCAGTTCACCCTTACTTATGGTGTTGGTGAGATAGCGTTCAATCAGGTATGTGGTTCTTTTGTCAGTCACGTAATAAAGGGCTGCTAATGAAGAAACGGTATTTAAAGCTTACACCACTACGTGGTGTATTAATTTTTTTCAAAAATCCGGAACTAAATATCAGAGGTTAAAAAGGTGGAGCAGGAGGATCCAGACTTCCACCTTAAGGTCCGTTTTTTGCCTTACAAAGTTCTTCAGTCCGCGCAAGGCAAAGCCCATCTGTACTTCCACCGTATTTTTTGAGATGTTCAGTTTTTGGGCAATCTCTTCGTAGGTGAGGTTTTCTTCGCGAGAGAGCTTGAAAATTTCCTTGCGCCTGGGGGTAAGGGAGTCCAGGGCATCCTGGTAAGCTTTCTTCATTTCCGCTTCTATCAGGGTATTGTCTGTTACCTCTGATGACGTAAAATCAAATGACTCAATATCTTCAATAGAAACAAGCTGGAATTTACGGGAGCGTACAAAGTCTATAGCTGCATTCCGGCTTACCACTCTCAGATAGGCCTGCAAAGAACCGCTTAGGGGTAATGATTCCCTTTTATTCCAGATCTTCAGGAAAATGTCACTGGTAAGTTCTTCGGAGGTTTCCCGGCTTTTAGTGATGCCAAGGCATAGGTAAAAAACAGGATTGTAGTTATCCCGAACGAAATGTTCAAAGGCAAAATGATTGCCTGCCCTTAGCTTTAAAACTATTTGCTTTTCCGTTCCCTCCATTGTTAAGGCTTGCTGAAAACAAATTAAACTAAAGGCCATTAATTTTAATCGTCCGGCTGCGTTAAGTTTAGGTTAATCCAATTGCTATCATTCATTAATCATGTGATTTTTAGTGCTATAGGTTGATTGTATTTCAAATAAAAACCCCCTGTACCTCGTGGTACAGGGGGTTAAGTTGGTTATCGCAAAAGGCTATTTTATCAGTACAATCTCACTCAGGTCTTCATCCTGGGTCTTTAACCCTATAACCACTGATTGCAGGTGCGTGAATTTAGAGGCCAGCTCCATAAGATCAGGGAAGGTATAGGTATATCGGCCTTGTGGTATCCTTACTTTCTCAAAGTGCAGCAGGCTTCCGTCAAGATTGGCCATGTAGATGGTTATTTCCTGCGCAGTCGGAGATTCGTATAAGATATGGATCTTATGATGTGCCGGGTTGGGGAATACCGAGAACTGAAGCGGATTGGTGTTATAAGGCTCTTCCGTTACCAGCTTATCCGGTCCGGTCGGTGTTGTTACAGTGCTATTCCAGGTCCACTCCTCCGTGTTCGTATAAGAATCTGTCAACAGGGTGTTCACTGAATGATCAGGCGTTACCTGGGCGGCCGGATTGTTGGTCAGTGAATCGCAATAGGCATTAGCCGAATCGCGATAGGTCACTACCAACGCGTCACCAAACTGCCAGATGGAATCTGTTTGGATGTAGATCATATTATTGTTAGCCAGGTAGATGGAGTCCTGATAGGGATCATACAAGTAGTTCCAATATGCACGGACTGAGTCGGACCAGGCATAGAAGTTACTGTAGTGCAATGACCAGGTTGAATCCTGCCAGTTGGATGTCAACAGGTTGAGCCAGTAGTAGGCTGAATCCGATTGAGCGGTTATGGTACTGTCATACCAGGTGTGTAATGAATCACCATAGGTGTGGGTGCTGTCATTCCAGGCTCTGGCCGAATCTGTGGTAGCAGCGATAATAGGCAGATGGTAGTTGTTGGTCGAATCCATCCACACCGTTATCACACTATAGAGCAGCGTATAGTACTCAGTGCTATCGGTATAAGATATCAGCGAATCAACACTTTGCATAGCCGTGGCGCTTCGGGTATTGAAGTCATTGGAATTCCAGGTGTAGGCGGAGTCTGCAAACTCTGAGTACACATCATTATAATGGCGATAGGTGGAATCAACCCAGGCTTGCACCGGTCCGTAACACGGCCCCATCAGGTAATAGTTAAGCGAGTCGCAGGAGGCGCGGGCAGAATCTTCCCATGCTATGCGTTGCTGCTCCCTGAGGCTGTAAATAGAATCGGCATACTGGTAACCCGTTTCTACAGTGGCTATGTATAGATCATAATCATTATTCCAGGCGTACACTGAATCGCTGTAAGCGTAGATGGAATCATTGTACAAGGTCCTGGCGTTGTTGTTATAATTCAGGATGGAGTCGTTGACCTGGTTAACGTAGTTGTAACAGCTGGAAACCGGATCGGGATTCAATTCATTACAATAACCATAGGCTGAATCAACGGCCATGTTTCGCTGCATCTCAAGGAAGCTGAAAGTAGAATCTGCAAAGGTCATAGCCATGTTATTAGCATTGAAATATTGGGTGGAATCACTGGTTGCCATGTAAACGGAGTCGTTATAAGCATAGGCTGAATCCAGGTAGGTGAGCCTCAGATTATCATTGTAGAAATACAGTGAATCCGAGAATGTCATCACCAGGCCATAACAACTGGTATCAGGCGGCAGTGGTGGATTATTTAGTGAATCGCAGTAGGCATAGGCCGAATCCATCCAGGCGTACCTTAGGTTCTCCATGATGAGGAAAATTGAATCTGCCACCAGGATAGATGCATCGTAGTTATCAAGATATTTTTGGTAATCATCATCCTGTAGATAAATTTCATAGTGGTAAGCTTCGGCTGAATCAATGTAGCTTATCCTGAACTGGTCATTGACCATGAAAACAGAATCTGAATAAGCTGTTGCAAGACCGTAACAGCTGGTGTCAGCTGGCATAGGTGGATTGTAAAGCGAATCGCAATAGGCATAGGCTGAATCGGAATAAAGGCTTACAACATCATTAACGGCTGTCCATGCTGAATCAGACCAGGCCATGATGTTCTGTTCATGGTACATGTAGATGGAGTCATTTTCTGAATCAAAAATTCCGGAAGCCCAATTGATCATGGAGTCTGTCCATAAGATTACCCCGCTTAAGGCCTCACCCCATAGAGAATCTGTGCCGTATATTACCAATTGATTGGCCCAGGCTTGGGCAGAATCCGTCTTGTAGGTGATTATGGAGTCATTCCAGGTGTGGGTGGAGTCCCCGATGGTATAGGTTGTGTCATTCCACCCCCGTGCGGAATCTTCAAGCGCTGTGATCAGGCTGTTGTAGAAAGTGCCGGTAGAGTCTCCCCATGGCGTAATTACATTGGCAGACCACCAGTTGTTGCTGGAGTCATTGTAACTCTGGGCCATGGCAATAAATGCGTTGATGTCACTTTGGTAGCGGTTGCTATGATCATTATCATTCCAACTGTTGGCTGAATCCAGGTAGAGCGACATAAGACTGTTATGATAGCTATAGGTTGAGTCCATCCACAATTGTACGGGCCCGTAACACGGATCCATTTCACCAGGATTCAGTGAGTCACAATACGCAAAGGCCGAATCCAGTTGCAGGGAGAACCGGTCACGGTCAATATCCAGGATGGAATCCACATAAGAGGTGGCTTCATTTACATTGATGAGGTACTGGATATAGTTGTGATCTGCAGCGAATAAGGTATGATGGTAAGCCTGCACAGAGTCCATCATAGTCGTTTCGATACTCTCGTTGTAAGACCATATGGAGTCTTGCCATGTCATGATCTGATCTGTACAGGAATTGGCCAGTGAATCGCAGTAAGCATAGGCCGAGTCATTCCAACTCATCAATTGTGCATCATAGAAATAATAGATAGAGTCAGACTGTGCGGAGATCAGGTTGAGGTTATACTCGTACTGACCATAATCATTGTCATAGACATATACCGAATCATTGTAGGCATAAGCTGAATCGGTGAAGGCCATTCTCAGGCTGTCCATATAGGCATAAGCTGAATCGTGATGGGCGGAAATGGTGGCGTAACAGTCCTCGTCAGAAGGAAGTGCCGGGCCATCAGCAGGCTGGTAGTTGAAGATAGAGTCACAAGCTGTATAGGCCGAGTCCATCCAGCTCACACGGAAAGCGTCAAGGTGCTGGTACACCGAATCACTGGAGTAAAAGGCCAGCCATTTGGCCTGCTGGTACCATTCAGGATCATTATTTACCGTGTACAAGGAATCCACGTAAGCAGATGCTGAGTCATGAAAAGCTTCACTCACCATTTTGTTCTGCTCCTCCCATGAGTTGCCATACGTCAGGATCTCATCGTAACAGCTTACACCTGGTTCGCCCCATGAGGCGGGGTCAAACTGGGCATTACAGAGTTCTGTGGCGGCATTGATAGCGGCCTGTATGTTGGTGTGCAGGTTTTGCAAAAGGTCATCAGCAAATTGGTTTGCGGTGGACAGATTCATCTGGTACGTTAGGGTATCCTGTGTGGCCAAAAGAACCGAATCCTCATAGGCTGTGGTGGAATCAATGAAAGCTGTCCGGCTAAGACCGGCATTCTCATACAGAGAGTCGGCCATTACAATGATAAGATCATAACAATCCGATTCAGGAATGATACCACGAGGTGTAAATTCAATGCCGCAGGCTGCGTAGGCGGAGTCTGCCCAGTTATAGAGCTGGTTCAAATGGCTGTTTTGAAGATCAATAGATGCGCGGTAGGCCGCCTCTCTTTCCATATAATAGAGGTTAGTGTCACCGGAAAGAGCCAGGATAGAATCATGATAACCGTAAGCAGAGTCACGGAAAGACTGGGTGGCAAAATCTATCAGGTTGTAAATAGAGTCCGTAAGATGTTGCAGACTTTCCTGGCAGGTATCTTCAACTATAGGTGGTGTTGGCAGATGAATGGAATCACAGCCCTGGAAAGCACTGGCTACCCATTCTTGTAAAGGCGTATTGTGATAATTGTAAATGGAATCCCCTGCTGAAGTATAGACCTGCTGCCTTAGCGCGTATATGACGGAATCATTATCCAGGGCGTAAAGAGAATCATTGTAAGCCGTTGTAGAATCAAGGAATACAGTACGAAGGCTATTGTTGAAGAGATCAACCGAATCAGCATAGTGCAGGATCTCATTATAGCAGGTTGATTCAAAAAGTGAATCATTTGGTGTGCTTATTAAGTCGCAATAGGCGGTTACAGAGTCTATGTAAACCACCCGGGTAGAATCGTAAACATTGAAAATAGAATCACCGAAAGCCAGGGCAGACGTATTGCTTTGGTTGTAAGCTACAGTATCATTGTTGTAAGCAAATACCGAATCATTGTAGGTGTAAGCTGAATCCAGTATCTCATTATGGATAATGGTGATCTGGTTAAATATGAGGTTGTTGAGCTGCTGTGCCTGTGTATAACAATCTCCGGAAGGCACCGCTTCCTGATCAAAGAGTGAGTCACACACGGCATAGGCAGAATCATTCCAGGTCATCAGCAAAGTATCCTGGAAGCTCTTCAGGGAGTCGCTAAGCTGAAAAGCCCTGTTGATGTTGGTGAGGTATAAGGCTGTATCCTGGTTTTGAGCAAACAGAACATCACTGTAGCTAAGGATGGAGTCGAGCAGGTTATCCGCCAGAATTTCATGGACGGTTGTGGCAGAGTCATTCCAGGCTAAAATACGCTCGTAACAATCTCTTACCGTGTCTGCCTGAAAGTATTCACCCATATCATCATCCAGTTGATCCTCCACGTCTTCCGGATCCAAAACCTCATCATAGAACTTAACATCGTCAATATTAAGGTTGCCGGTGTTTCGCGAAGAACCCAGGTACCAGTATAGGAATTGATCCATAGGGCGGTGAGAAAGGTAACTGTGATAGGAATAGGTTTTAACCTTATACGGGTTGGTAGGCATTGCCGCATCCGGCACCTGTATATAAAGATCAGTACCCTCACCACTGGAAACATATACCAGCTTAACCCAGGCACCCACAGGGGCCTGGGACCTCAGGTCCATGGTGTATTCGTTAAAATGGTATTCCCAGTGTTTGGGGTCGCTCCCTGCCTGCTCTCCGTAAAGATAAGAGCTGTAGTATCCCTCTGCAGGGTCATGGTTCAACTTAATAACTGAAGTGGAGTCGCCAGGATAGCGCCCGGTATTGAAAATAAGCGTTGATTTTTCCAGATCATCATACCGCAGCCAACATGAGAAGGTGATATGCTGCTGAAAAATACTATCGGACAGCAGGCTATCCATTTTGGCTAGTTGCTGGAGATCCTGGAACTCCACAAAACTTCCCGGTGCCAGGCTTATAGCACCTGTTGGGTTGTTGGAGCGGTCGGCAGAAGGTTGTGCATTTCCCTTAATGGTTAAAAGATCCCAGCCCCTGAGGCTTTCGGAATAAGCTGAATTGTAATCCATAGGGTAGTGGATCACGGGATCGCCCTGGGAAAAGGCGGTAATAGCTGTTAATAGCATTAGCAGGCTAGACCACAGTTTTTTCATGGTTTCACGGGTTTATGAAGTGATGTTGAGTTGCTTTTTTAAGGGAAGTGCGCAGAAATGCACCCAGGTACTATTAGGCGGGTAGAAATATTTATAGGGAGGAAAAAAACGGGTAAGGGCATAGTACCATCAAAAAGAAAAAGACACTTACCCTACAAAGCCATGTAAATGATTGCCTGGTGCAAATACATCATAACTCTCAATTAGTAATTAATAACGTGTAATAATGAAAAATTTAGTTCGGTCAATTTCTGTTGGTCTGTTGGTATTTGTGGTACATAATCTGGCCTGTGGCCAAAGCCTTACGGCTACAGACTTTCTTGACGTACAAGCCAGCCAGGATCAAGCTTATATCGGTTTATACAAATCAGGAACTTCCGGGGTGGACTGGGGGAACTTCATCACTTCCGAGGCTAATAATTTTACCATGGGTGCCTACGCTAATTCTTCATCGGGTACTGGTCAGTTCAATTTCCTGGAGTATAAATATGCACCGGACCAATGGGGTAGCTATTACTACTATCTCAATTTAAAGACACCAACAACTCATACCTCTTACCTGCAACTTGACGCAGACTTTGTGAATCTGGGAAGGAATAAGGCTATTTCAGCTTTCAACAATGAGTTTTCTATAACCAACGCACATGGGCAATATGGTTCGGGCTTAACATGGTTCACTTACTATGAACCAAGTAATCCCAGTTCGAGAAACGGTGGGGTAAGGGCTTATCTTACAGCTGATGGGCAGGAGTTTTATTTTGAGAATTATTTCAATGATTATGAAATACCTTTTTTCAAAGCGGTAACGTGGAAACACCTTGAAATAAATGCGGAGAATAGGGAGATTTATCTTAACCCAACAAGAAAATTAGTGGGTTCAAACCATACTGGAGATTGGGGGACGGTAACCATCAACTCTTATAAAAAAGTTCAAAATACCGCTCTTACAGTTAGTGGTGCTACTTATATTGCTAACCCCAATGATACCAGTGCACGTACCAATGCGGCATTTGATCCCAATGGTGCCAATAAATACCTTCTCAAGGTAGAAAGTGGTGTGCTCAGCGAAGATTTTGCCCTGGCCAGCGTGGCCAACTGGCCGGATTATGTTTTCAAACCCGGTTACGATCTTCTTAGCCTGCAGCAGGTGGAAGAACACATTGAAGAATGTGGTCATTTGCCAGGTATACCCTCTGAAACTGAAGTTAAAGACAATGGCTATAGCATGGGAGATATGGATGCCAAACTCCTTGAAAAAATCGAAGAACTCACGCTTTACCTGCTTGACCAACAGGAGCAGATCCAATCACTACAAGAGCAGGTTCAACATCTGAAAGCTACCCGCCAATAAAAGAAAGCCTGTCCAACTAAAACCAACGGATTATGACAAAAAATAACCCGGTTATAAGAACTACAGATGTATGGGCTTTACTGCTCTTCTTAATGCCCTGCCTGGTGTGGTCACAAAGCAACCGTGCCATTGAGGAAAGGCTGGATCGTGATGACCCTGATAATTTCCTGAACTCTTATAACCTCGACACCAATTTTTACGACCTAAGTTTTTACCTGCGTAATATTCTGGATATCAATGAAGATCCTATCCAGAAGCCAGAAGCCGTATTTGGAAGCGAAACCAACCATACCGGGCTGAACTTTTTCATGTACAACCCTTCAGTCCCAATTCCTCAGATAATCTTTAATGGTGTGCCACAAGGGCCTCCGTTCTGGAAACAGCCACTTATTGACTGGTATAAAATTAACCCTGACGGAAGCAGCGGACAGTTTGGTACCGACTATTTTGTGGCTGGAGAATGCAGCTATATACCGGCTTTGCAGGATCAGAATGAGATGTATGGTTTTCTCTGCTTTAACCCGGCTGAAGTTTACGATGCCCAGTTTCCGCAAAAATTTTATGGAAATAACGGTGGCCTGTATTCATTTGCCGAAGACCAGGTAGGTATTGGGTTTGATTTTTCCTATGCATGGGAGGGGTTTAAAGACCTGAATGCCTTTTATCTGCCAGCCGTGGGGAGGATACCCCTGCAGGTTTTCAAGAGAATGCCCAACTCAGTTTCTGTAACCTCCAACCATCTGAACATCAATGATACACTGGGGTATAACCGTTTGGAGAGTGTCATGCCTGAAATGCACTTTTTCAAAGGGTATTCAGAGTACAATGAATTCCTGGTTACCCATTATGGCCTTGATACGGCAAATGGCGATCAATACCAGGATATGCAGAAAAATTACAATGGTATGGGTAGCAGTATGTTGTCAAAGTACAGCATATTGCCGGTACCTGCTAAAACACCTGTTACAGTAAGCCTGGATGCCAACTACGATGAGGTGCTGCTCATTGCCCTGGATACTATGATGTCTGAGGAAGGGCTTTTGGCCAACTCAACGCGTATCAGTGGCGAGCTGGGTTATTGGAATATAAGCGGAGAGAAAACAGCATTTTCATGGTATCAGCTAAACCTGGCAGATGAGAACGGTGTGCAGACCTTTTACGAGGATTACCCTTTTCTCCTTCTCCTAAGCAGTGAAATTGATACCACCAGGTTTGATAACTATAACAACGAGGCACCTTACGGTGTAACCGCCTTTCTGGGTGGTGATATGGGTATGAGTAATCCCCTGGCCCAAAATCCTTTTCCACTTATGGAGGGGGTAGCAGTTACTCCGTTTGTAACCACTATTTACAATATGCCGCATTGCATTCCGCTGGAATGTAAAAACCCTGAGCGTATGCATGGTACCATTGGCGTGGAGATGGACGCCAATGATTTGCGTATGTACTATCTCGCTACTGATTTTGCTGCTGAGCAGTTACTGGAAGAAGATGGCTATTACAGTACTTACATCAGGCCGGCCGGTAAGGGCGATAATGGAGAGGTTTATAACCTCTATCGTATGGATGGCCGTTGGGATACCATTAATGGATCGCCTGTTCAGGATCCCTTTTTGGCTGATGAACTGGTCTATTTTGATCTTACCGATTTCGGCCCGTGGCCATTGATAGATAGTGCGGCTCTTGATGTGAATCACCGCACACGCAGATCACCTGTAGGCTCTATAACCGCAGAGGTAAAGGGTACCAATTTTCAGCTCAAGGAATTAAAGCAGGGTGAAAAGTTCTACTATCATAATATCACCCAGCTTTATAACACTAACCTGCAAACCCACGGTTTAACAAATAGCGATTTTACATCCCTCTCAAAAGCCGGAGGGCTGCTTAAGGTGTTTACTACTCCAGGTCAGAAGTTTTACGCTATTGCCAGTGCACAATCCCAGTTTTCGGTGAATGATCAGGCCCAATATGGGTCCGATGACTGGGTAGTAACTCAAAAAGAGCCACTCTTTCAGGCCCGCGATAATGATGGCCATACTAAGGATTTCTACCTGTATGAAATATTTTGTCACCGAGAGTCCTATGTTCTTAAAATGCAGCCTGATGGGCCCATGGTCATTGGTAATGATGTACAGGTACTGGGCCCGCAAAAAAACTCAGTTAACAGTTTTATGTACGATAAGGCAAACGGGGGTGTGGATTACATAGTTTGTGCCCACCGTGGGTTCTGGCGTGATCCCGGGGTGCCTGAAAATAATATCCCGGCCTTTAATGCTTCTTTAAGTTTAGGCGCGCCTAATGTTCGTGATGGGGTGCAGAATATCAATATGATTGAGCTTGATGTTAAAATAACCAAGGATCAGGTGTTGGTGCTTTTTCATGACGATCAGCTTTGGCGTTTAAGCAGCCTGATGGATAATGTTAATTTACAACCTTCGGAACTTCAAAACCTTGAAGGAACCCTGATCACCAAAATAAACTGGAATAACCCCGCCACTAAAATGGCTATTCAAAAGAGTGATGGCAGTGGTAATATTTATGTAACCCTGCCACCTCTTAAAAATGCCAGGCCCAAAGATCGCTTTGGCAATGTTGTTGACATCAGCATGATGTCATTGGAAGAGGCCCTTCTTTTTCTCAAGGAGAAAAATATTATGATAGCTCTTGATAAGATAACCGGGCAAATCACAAGGGTTTTTGAAGCTGCTTTGCGTACCGATACTGAGGACCTGATATTACTGAAGGGTAATGCCGGTAGTTACCATCCTGATAAGCTTCAGAAAAGCTTTGGGATTGTAATGGATCAGATTTTCTATACCCCCTATTTGTTTTCAGAAACAACGTATACCAATAATGAGGGTAATGTCCGAGATTCCTATCAAACAGTTCAGGATTTTATTGAGAAGGATTCATGGAATATACCGGGCTTTGAGATTCAACTTAAGACAGATGCTTCCCATGCTCCGGATTATAAACAGGAGATGAACAGGGCTCTGAGAGGATGGATAGCCGAAAATAAGAATAAGTACTGGGTAGGAATTACTTCGGTAACACCCAGCAACATCGATAAGGTTGATGTTAAACAGCTTTATGACAACTGTACACCTGAAGATATGGCTGATCCTGCTTCCTCCAAGGCCTCATCATGCTCTAACTATGACTGGCGGGCCGACTGGCAGTTTTGCCTGGAATACGTTAGGGCCAATTACTATATAACGGACAGGCCTGAGCTAACACTTAAGATCCTTCAAAAATATACGTCAATACAGTAAAAAATGAAAAACCTTATATCATATCTCCTATTGTTATGTATGCTGGGAGCCGGGTTCCTGCACGCTCAACAAAGCAGTATCACACTTCCGGCACCGGACCTGGCTATCAAGTTTTCCCAGCAAAATCAACAATCCGGTGCAGCCCATTTTAATTTGCTCAAAACATACGGTGGCCTTACTTCCGGCAATTTTACGGTTGTTGATCATACCCTCCAGCATTCAACTTCAAACCTCAACTTTTCGTATGATCGCCTCAACAATGCCAATGGTGCGGTAAGTAGTGACCAGGAAGGTGCTAATGGGATTTACCTGGTAAGTGATCATATCTTTGGGAAGGATGCTGACTTTTCCACGCCCAAAACCGTCTCCTTCTGGGCCTACATAAAGCCTCAGGCGGAAGGTGAGGATAGTGAAGGCCTGGACAATGATTTCATAATTGCCTTTCAACCCACCTCTGATTTTGTTGCCGAAAGGCGTGGTTTGGTTATGGATAAAAGTGAAATCTCTAACCGTAGGCAGTATGTCAGGTTTTTATCACGGGATAATAGACCGTCCTATTACGAGGATTACTCTTTTTTTGCACCGGCCAGCCTTGATGCCGGAGCAGGATGGTACCATATTGTATGGGTAATGGGTGAGCATCACCAACGCCTTTACGTGGGCAAACCCAATGATGTGACCTACCTGAAGATGGATTATAAATATTTTGGAGGTGGGTATGCCTGGTTAGGTTTTGGTAATCAATACCTTGCTTATCCCGGCCTGAAAACGGTACTCACATTATCCGCCTTTGATTCATCCATTGATTACTTTGATAACCTTTGCATCTGGAATAGCGAGCTTACGCCTGACCAGGTGCGGGCACTGCATGAATGCCAGAAGGCCAATCCCATACAAAGTTGCTTTGATCACGTTCAGCAGGTTGTAAACGATGATCAGCCCGAAGCGCTCACCACCTTTTCACATGAAGCCGGTGATTATGTTATGGTGGCTTCGCACAGAGAAGGTTATACCCTGTCAAGAGCAAGACGCGCTTATCCCCCACAATCAGCTGATGCTATTTTTGGAAGATTGTTTGACAATGATGACGAATGTGATGCCGTAGAAGTGGATGTACGCCTGAGCTCGGATAATAAACCCTATATCTTCTCCGATTATTGTCTTGATTACCTTACTAACACTAAAGGGAATTTTAGTACCAAAACATCAGCACAGTTAAACGGTGTAAAGCTAAACGTGCCCCTGGGGCATGACCCATCAGAGTATGAAGGAACCAGTATTCTGAATCTGGTGCCTTTGGAGGAGTTAAGGTATAATGTTGACCTGTACAATGGAAAAAACAACTACGAAGGGTTTAGCAAAATGCTGGCTTTTACCATTCATGCCACCGGTGATCAGTACAACGCCATATTTACACAACTTATACTAACGGCCCGCAATGGGCGATGGCTGAACAAACTGGCTATAAAGGGAACCTTGACCAAGAAAGAGTTGGTAAGCTTGGTGCGCTCTATAAATACCACCTACCAAATAGCTGTTGGGCTTGATGATTTTAACTATATACCTATAGCTACTGATGGAGCCCCTGGTAGCACTAACCCATCTATTGACAACCTTAACACGCTTATTGCAGCTAATGATAGTTTGAGGTTGCAATTTGCCCAAACTGAGATGCAATGGGGTAATGGGAGCTTGCTAGAGGTGAAAACCGCCACCGGTCAGGGGGCTTACAATAATGTGTATAGCCAGGTTGCCAAAAGTATGGCTGCCGGAATGCACCCTGCCGTAACCTATATCTGGCGCGATAATCCTGAAGGTGTGTTTCAAACCGATGACCAGTGCTCCTCGCACCCCTATCAATCGGCTGGAGGGTCATTTAATTATAGTACAGGCACCAACCCTCTGGTTGACGGTCGCGTGGATCTGGATTTCCTGACCTCTAACGGGGCCCGCTATATTAAAACTGACAATTCTGAGAACGTAATAGCTTATCTTTCAGGCAAGGGCCTGCGCAAAAAGCTGGTTGACGCGGAGCCTGTAATTTCAGAAGTTGCCGTCCCTTCAAATTTCACCTGGGGATCGGTAAAGGTAAGCGGTGTAAGTGGTATAGCGCGTAAGATCAGTGACCTCAGTAAAATAGAGTTCGGTACGGTGGAATCAGAACAGCCTACGCGGAAGTTATCCGTTTTGAATAGTTGGAATCGTGGTCAGAATGGTGACAATAACCCTTGGAATTCTGCCTGGGTTACTCCTGCTCAGGGTGGGGATAATGGCCGTTGCTATTGTAGCCAGCAATACCTTACCGGCACGGGTGACAATGCCAATAAAAAACCTATAAACGGGTTTTACTTGAGGTATTCTCTCCCGTTGCGAGCACTGGATGTCTGGGCATCATATTACGGGAAAACTGACGCCTATGACGTGTACATTAATGCCAACCGCTTTGATACACGTGATCCAATGTCTGGCGATCAATCCAGGACTGCCGTTCAAAAGATGTTTTACGGTATGCCGTGTACCGCCATATTAGGGCCATTCTATGCCCGTTCTGGTAATGATATGAGTAAGCAACTGGTACAATTCCGGCCTGAAAGTTATCCTGAAGATCCGCCCTCTGCCCATGATGATGGCTTTATTGTTCTATATAATCCTAATACCGGTAATGAAAGCATTGTGATGACAAAGTATGGTGAAACTGATAATTATGTGCATGAGAATCGGGACAAGGTGAAACTTGTGCTGGGAGGGCATGTCATTGTTCAGGATGGTGTTATACCAACAACAATGCCTCCTGGAAGTGGATCGGGTTCAGCTAAAAAGCGGGTAGTTGTTGGTGTTACCGCCAATAACGAGGTTATCATTATGGCTACCTTTTCAGAGCATAAGAGTAATGAAATAGCACAGCTTATGCTTTACCATTATCAATGCATGGACGTTTTCCAGTTTGATAGTGGTGGCTCGGTAGCCATGTTTTCTAATGAAGGTTCTAATCCAAAGCCTCAGGCCAATGTTTATATTAAGAATGGCCCGGGTGCAAACGAATTTACCACCAATAGCAATGGGGCCAATGGTTTAGTAAATGTGGCTACTCCGCCAATGGACAGGCCTCCCCGGGTTGATAAAGCTACCAATACTGATGATCCGAAGTTCTGGGCTTACCGCCCGATACCAAACTTCCTGGGAATTAAAATAAAAGACTAGTTTTTAAAGTCTGATCTGCAATAAAAAGCCCCCGGATTCCGGGGGCTTTTTATTGCAGAATGCTCTATGGGCATGGGCCAAAAAAAGTCCGGCCTTACTAAAAGCGGGGCCGGACTGAGTTAATCCAAAAAACACTAAGAAAAAACTAAATTAATACAGGAGCCTGCGCATATGCCGCAGGGCTTTTGAGTTCTGATTTTTTACGGTTTGTAGAGACAGTTGTAGGGTGTCGGCAATTTCCAGCAGGGAATAATCTTCCTGCCTGCTCATGCTGAAAATCTGGCGGCACTTGCCGGGCAAACCCGAAAGTGCCTGCTCATAGCGCACCTGCAACTCTTTGGCGTTCAATAATTCTTCCGTTCCATTACAGGACATGGAAGGTCTGACGTAAGACTTCTCAAAGTATTCTTTGCGATACTTGTCACGGTAAAACCGCGCTGCTTTAAAGCGTACCGCCTGGTAGAGGTAAGCCTTCATGTTTTCAATCTTACGTTTATGGTGATTAAGTACCAGGTCGGTAAAAACATCCTGCACTAAATCTTCACAGGTGAGAGGGTCGTCTATCAGGCTATACAGGTAGCGTTCCAACTGAAGCCTGAATTTTTGATAATAGCTTTCTATGTTTTCGGAAAGCTCCGGTTTAGGCAAAGGGGGAGCTGTGGCCATGCTGGCCAAAGGAATTGTGGGTGCCACTCATTAACAGTATTAGGTTTAATTGATAAGTTCGGCCTCTTATAAGCAGGTTCTCTCTATGAAACGAAAGATTGGTAGGTGAACCACTATTAAGCAGTAAAGATTTATGGATTATTTGGAAAAGTTTACGCCTCGAAAATTGGCTTTATAGCCTGCCTGGCAGGGTAAGGTGTTGTTTAATGATAGTTGAGAGTCCCTTAAGAAATTTTCACTCTACACCATGCAAAGAGCGAATATTACAGATGTAAAACGAATGCCCGACCATCCTAAACTCCAAATCGTATGAGAAATAGAGGGGCTTCGTGCCACAGGCTTTCGCAAGGTAGTTTAGTCGAGTCCAATCCAATCCAAACTCCATTATTAGGCGAATAGTCCCTTTGGTGGGATTATCAACCTATTTATCATAAGGTAGGTGTTTGACCTTCCTTTGCTTTTCAGACCCTGCGGTACGGTTGTTCATTTAATCTTATCCCTGTTGAGTCTTCATTAAACCTGGTATGGTTAAGAACATGGCCCTTGTACCCCGCGTTTTTAAGTATGATCATACTTAGCAGCGTGTAAAACCTAAGAGCACAATATTGCAAATCAGCGTTTAAGCGCTCTAAATAGCGACCTTCTCCAGCTCCTGTTATATCTGGAGCTTCACCATGTAGAAACTTGTTGCGCGTATTAATAACCTTATAATCCTCTCTTTCTAGCCTAATACCTAACTCCTCAAACGGTCTGAGTAATTTAGAGGTATTGGTGGCCTTATTCAAATCGTTTATTCCCTTTTCTGGCTTTTCATATTTCAGTTTATCAGGATAGGTTTTAGAAAACTCTTTGGCTACATCTAGTAGCGTCTTTCTGTATTTTTTCCACAACACACCTTCTTTTGGGATGGATTTACTTTCGCTTTTTTTAACGGGGAAATTAAAGGAGCCAATGTTTCCAGGGCTATGGCATACCCGGCAGGCATAAATAGTAAACTGCCTACACTTGCTTCCATGATGAGAATGATAGCCGCTGCAATACGTTGATCTGAGTACATAGACCCAGCTAATCTGGAAAACTCAGGAATGGAGAGGTTTATTAAATCCTTCTGGAACCATTGTTCATACTCTTTTTTCTTATGATCTAAGTACCCATGAGGGTTTGAGTAGATGGGCCTGTTCAACCAGTTTCTTAATGATCCCTCGGATGGATTGATCGGATAGGGGATTGCCAAAGCGGTTCACCAGAAAATGGTTCTCCGTGTTTTTTATTTGCTCCTGAAATCTTTGCGCATAATCGGAAAGAATTTTAAGCGTATTCGGATTGCATATCTGGATAATACGTTCCTTATTACCCTTTCCTTTAATACTAACCACTCCGGTATGGAGATTAATACAGTCTGATTTTAATCCCGCTATTTCCGAAACCCGGGCACCCGTAGAGAAGAGTAATTCAATAACCACCACATTGCGTAAAGCTTCAAAGAAGGCGTAAGACGATGGATCTTTTTCACGCAGTTCCAGGTAAGCCGTTTTAAATAAGGAAGTGATCTCCTCAATATTCAAAGCTCTAGGTAATTGAAAAGGCTCTTTGATCTTGATCCGCATTTTCCGGAGCGGATTGAGATCGATCTTATCCTCAAACTCCAGGTAATTGAACATGGCTTTCAGAGTGGCAACCTTCCTTTTGACCGATTTCGGTTTTAGGGAAGACAGGTGTTCCAGGTATCCCCGTAGCTCAACCTTGGTAATAGCCTTAATTTCAGTAGAGTGTTTTTCCCTTTGAAGAAATTTTTGAAGTTGCAAAAGATCAATGTGGTAAAACTGTAAAGTTTTAGGGCTCAAGTTCTTTTCATAACGGCAATGATGGAGAAACTCCAGAATGGCTTCTTCTAGTAAATACATAGTCCTTGATGTGTTTAGTGAAAAGCCGTAAAGAAACTCTTTTGATAATTAAGCGATCTGGTGATTCTAAAACTAAACATTTGGTTTAGTTAATATCCGTTATGGATAGTGTGGATCGGGTTTACCCGCTTTTCCCTATACTTGCGCTTTACACCTACACGCTTATGTCAGAAGATCAGAAAAGGCAGCTGGAAAGCCGCCTCTGGAATATTGCCAACAAGCTGCGCGGCCGTATTAGTGCGGATGATTACCGCGATTACATCCTCGGTTTCATCTTTTATAAATACCTCTCCGAAAAGCAATACCTCTACGCCAATGAGCTGCTGGAAGGCGAGGAAGTAACCGATTACAAAGCCGTTACCGATGCCGAAACCCTGCAGGCCATTAAGGAAGAATCCCTGCTCAAGCTCGGCTATTTCCTGCAGCCCTCGGAGCTGTTCTCGGTGATAGCCGACCGTGGCCGGGCCGGTACCGAAGAAGAAAGCAATTACATACTGGAAGACCTGCAGGCTGTGCTCAACCACATTGAGCAGAGCACCATGGGTACCGAGAGCGAAGAGGATTTCAACGCTCTGTTTGAAGACCTGGACCTCAATTCCACCAAGCTGGGGCGCACCGTGGGCAAGCGCAACGAGATTATTGCCGAGATACTGTATTACCTGCAGCAGATCGACTTTAAGCTGGAGGAAATAGACTCCGATGTGCTGGGCGATGCCTACGAATACCTCATTGCCCGTTTTGCCTCCAATGCCGGTAAATCCGCGGGTGAATTTTACACGCCCCAGCAGGTGTCCAAAATACTGGCGCGCATCGTAACCACCGGTAAAAGCAAGATCAAATCCGCTTATGATCCTAGCTGTGGCTCGGGATCGCTATTGCTGCGCATTGGCAAGGAAGCGGAGGTAAGCGAATTTTTCGGGCAGGAGCTTACCCGCACCACCTACAACCTGGCGCGCATGAACATGATACTGCACGATGTACACTTCCGGCAGTTCAATATTGAGCAGGAAGATACCCTGGAGCACCCCCAGCACCTGGAAAAGCGTTTTGAGGCCATTGTGGCCAACCCGCCCTTTTCCGCGCACTGGAAGAGCAGTGAAAACCCACTCAACGAAACCGATGAACGCTTTAGCCAGTACGGGAGGCTGGCGCCCAAAACTAAGGCGGATTATGCCTTTTTACAGCATATGTATTACCAGTTGGCAGACAACGGCATCCTGGCCAGCGTATTCCCGCACGGGGTATTGTTCCGCGGGGCAGCCGAAGGGGTGATCCGCCAGTACCTTATTGAAGAGCTCAACGCCCTGGATGCCGTGATCGGGCTGCCGGCCAACATCTTTTACGGTACCTCCATACCCACCTGCATACTGGTGCTGAAAAAGTGCCGCAAGGCCGGGGATGATGTGGTGTTTATTGACGCCAGCGGGGATGATCATTATATAAAAGAAGGTAACCAGAACGCTTTGCGCGATGAGGATGTGGACCGCATTGTACAAACCTACCGCGAACGCAAAACCCTGGATAAATACAGTTACGTAGCCAGCCTGGCGGAGATAGCCGAGAACGATTACAACCTGAACATACCCCGCTACGTAGACACCTTTGAAGAAGAAGAACCCATTGACCTGGAAGAAGTGTCCGGTGAACTGACGGAATTAGGGAAGGCGCTCGAAGCTAATGGCAAGGGGATAAAAGAGTACTGTGAAGAACTGAACATCCCAACCCCTTTTTAAGATGGCGGAAGAAAAGCGGATACCGGAATTGCGTTTTCCTGATTTTGAGGGAGAATGGGAAACGCGAAGACTTGGAAATTTGGGACAGTACTTAGGTGGAGGAACTCCTGAGACTTCAGTAGAAGAATATTGGCAAGGAGATATTCCATGGATATCCAGTTCAGATATTTCAGATGAGGGTATTCACGAAATAAAGAAAACAAGATTTATCACCAAAGAAGCTATTTCTAATTCTGCAACTAAACTTGTACCCAAAGGAGCTATCCTTATGGTTTCAAGGGTTGGGATTGGGAAATTTGCGGTAGCGGATGAGGATCTATGTACAAGTCAGGATTTCACCAATTTGGTCACCCATGAAAATGAGTACTTTCTAGGGCAATATTTTAAGGCACGCTCCAAAAGGTTTATTAGGTTGAGTCAGGGGACTTCCATTAAAGGTTTCACAACCGGGGATATAAAATCAGCAAAGTTTTTAATTCCGAAAACTGAAGAACAACAAAAGATCGCCTCTTTCCTGGCTGCGGTGGATGAACGCATCCGGCTCTTGCAAAACCAAAAAGAAAAGCTGGAGCGCTATAAAAAAGGCGTGATGCAGCAAATTTTCAGGCAGGAGATCCGCTTTAAACAGGACGATGGCAGTGATTACCCCGATTGGGAGGAGAGGAAGTTGGGGGAATTATGTGCGATTTCAAAAGGTCAACAACTTAATAAAATTGAACTTAACGAAACAGGTGAATACCCATGTCAAAATGGGGGTATTGAACCATCGGGCTTTACTGATAAGTATAACACGGAAGAAGATACTATTACCATAAGTGAAGGAGGTAATTCGTGTGGTTATGTGAATTATATGGAATCTAAATTTTGGTGCGGAGGTCATTGCTATGCCTTAATTGAAATAAGAGATTCTGTTACACTTAGTTTCCTATATCAGATTTTAAAATATAACCAACACGATATTATGAGGTTAAGAGTGGGTTCCGGCCTGCCTAATATTCAAAAACGAGATATTGTAAACTTTAAAATTGGGATTCCATCAACTCAAGAACAACAAAAAATAGCCGCTCTTCTTTCCGCTCTGGATGAAGAAATAAACGGAACGGCCAAAGCGGTGGAAGCCACCCAAAAGTTTAAAAAAGGCCTGCTGCAAAAAATGTTTGTGTAAATTTTTATTTTCGGAGACATTTACCCTAAAAGCAACAGCCTGTTACCCCATAAAAATATAACCCCCTACCAAAATCTCATCCGCCAAACCCGCTCCATTATGGATCATCAGCGGCAGGTAGAAGAGTTGAAAGGGGAGAAGTTCAACGTTTTTTCCATCCTTAAAATGTCGGCTAAAGAAGATAAGCTGCACTCCCGTTTTATAAGGGAGTTGCTTGATCCTCAAGGCTCACATTTAAAAGGGCGTTTGTTCCTCAACCACTTTCTACAGCTGCTCAATAAAGGTCACGGAGAAGAAGGGCAGCATGAAGCCGATGCCTACGATGTGGTGCTGCGGGAATTCCATATTGGTCCCGTAAATCTGCAAACCAAAACCGGGGGCCGGATAGATATTTTCCTTCGGGATACCCGTAGCGGGCGCACCATCTGTATTGAAAATAAGATCTATGCCGGTGATCAGCAGGCGCAGGTTGAACGCTATTGCAATTACAACTGCACAGAGGGGGCCAACCGCGTTTATTACCTGACCCTGGATGGCAGGGAGCCGGAAGAAAAGAGCTGCGGAGAGTTAAGATCAGGTGAGGATTTTTACCTGCTTTCCTACGAAAAGGATATTATAAAATGGCTGGAATTATGTCTCAGGGAAGTATACGATGAACCTATACTGCGCGAAAGCCTGAAACAATACCTTATTTTAGTTAGAAAATTAACCCATACCGTGAGCGACCAGTTTAAAGAGGAAGTAAGCAACCTGATCATACATAACCTGGAGGAGGTCAAATTCCTGCGCGATCAGTACGAGCATTCTCTCCAACGTATCCGGAGCACGTTCAAGGCTGATTTTGTGCGTTTATTAAAGCAGGCATTGGAGGAGGAAGAGCGGTGTGGTCAACTTATAGCCGGAGCAGCTTTTACATTATACAATGAAGAGGATGTGAAGGGCCGTTGGGCTTCTTTATGGGTCATAGCCGATGGCGATCCACCCTTAAAGTTCGGGCTGGAAAGCTTTAGTGGCGACCCAACTTCTCATTTCGGAGGCAATATGTTTATAGGAGTTATCCCCAGGCCTAAGCGAAAGAGCGAACTCTTTGCCCGCTACCAGCAGGAAGATTGTCCCCGGGGCTGGCTTAAGTTTGAAAAGATGGAATACGATGAACGGCCGGTAAACCTGGGTGATCCACACTTTTTAAAACTCATACACCATTCACAAGACGAAAAATACCGTCATTTCCTGGCTTACCTGGTAACACAAAGCCTGGGGTATATGCAGAAGGTGCTGGAAGAGATGAAAGAACATCGATTTTTACTTATTCCCGATAAAAGTAAGGAACAGATATGACGGGTTTATTACGGCAGGTCAGTAAAAATAAATTCATCCCCAGTCAGGCACAGATGATTCAAGGCGCTGTTAACAAGGGTGATACCACTAAGTATTTTGGTAAGGGCCAATTTATTCGTATATTCGCACCAACAGAACCCGGGCTGCATACCATTAGAACTGCTCCCGGGTCATTTTTTTTCTGCCATGTCTAAACCAGCTTTAAGCATAGCAGATCAGGTAGCCTTACTTCAAAGCAGGGGCATGCAGTTTCGCGATCCGCAAAACGCTCCCCATTTCCTTTCCAATATCAGTTATTACCGTTTAAAGGGATACTGGTGGAATACCCAGGCTGACAGGGTTCAGCATACTTTTCAGCCCGGAACTTACTTTGAGGATATCGTAGACCGCTACAATTTTGACCGCCACCTGCGGCTCATTCTTTTTGATGCCATAGAGCGGATTGAAATTGCCCTGCGAACGCAGATGATCTATCACCTTTCGCACGCCCATGGCCCCCTGTGGTACCAGGACGTAAGCTTATTCTCCAATTCAACCCGGCATGCCAATAACCTTTCCAGTTTAATGCGGGAGTTTGGTTATAGCCAGGAACTTTTTATCCAGGATCATAAAAGCCGGTATCCTCATAATGACCCCGATGCGTGGAAGATCATGGAAATTGCCTCCATGGGTACCCTCTCCAAGTTTTACAAATTGCTGAAACACAATCTCCCGGCTAAGGCTGCCATTGCCAACGGCATGGGGTTGAACCTGCACACGGAATTGTCCAGTTGGCTGGAAGCCATTACCTACGTAAGGAATATTGTGGCACACCATTCCCGTTTATACAGCCGGGATATGGTAAAGAGACCGGTGATTACCCTTAACAACCCGCAAGGTGCATGGCTGAATAATCCATTGGCAGAAGTACAAAAGAAAAAAGCTTTTCTTATAATATCCTCTATGCTGTATATATGCAATAAGGTAACACCGGGTCATCATATACAATCAGGTATAAAAAAACTTATAACGGATAATCCTTCCATTCCGGTGTATAAATTTGGTTTTATGAATGACTGGGACCAGCAAGATCTTTGGAAATGACCACCCAACCGGAACAAATACTGGAGAATAACCTGGTAGCCCAACTGCAAAAGCTGGGCTATGAAAAGGTGTTGATCCATAATGAGAAAGACCTGTTGGCCAACCTCAAAACCCAGTTGGAAAAGCACAATAATACCACCCTTACCGAATTGGAGTTCCGGCAGGTACTCAACTTCATCAATAAGGGCAATGTGTTTGAGCGGGCTAAAATTCTTCGCGATCGTGTACCCTATGCCACCGCTGAGGGTGAAATAAAGGCCCTGGAGCTCATCAACCAGATCCACTGGTGCCGTAATGAATACCAGGTTACCCAGCAGGTGAGTATGGAGGGTAGCTATAAAAACCGCTATGATGTTACCATTCTCGTTAACGGTTTGCCGCTGGCGCAGGTAGAACTTAAACGCAGGGGCCTGGAGCTGAAGGAAGCCTTTAACCAGACCAACCGCTACGAGCGGCACAGCTACTGGGCCGGGCACGGCCTCTTCCAGTTCATACAAGTGTTTGTGATCAGCAATGGCGTAAATACCAAGTACTACGCCAACAGCCCGTTAAAAGCACGCTCCTTTAAACAAACCTTTTACTGGACGGATGTCAAGAACAAACTGATCACCCAGCTATCACAGTTTGCCGATATTTTCCTGGAGCCCTGCCATCTCTCCAAGATGATCACCAAATACGTGGTGCTCAATGAGTCGCAAAAAATACTGATGGTATTGAGGCCCTACCAGTATTATGCTACGGAAGCCATTATAGAACGGGTAAAGAACACTACCGACTTTGGTTACATCTGGCATACCACCGGCTCCGGAAAAACCCTTACCTCTTTTAAAACCGCCCAGATCCTCACCAATCTTCCCCAGGTACATAAAGTGGTTTTTGTGGTGGACCGTAAGGACCTGGACTACCAGACCACCAAAGAGTTCAATGCCTTCAGCAAAGGAAGTATTGATGGCACCAACAATACCCATACCCTGGTAAAGCAATTGGCGGGGTCCAGTAAGCTGATCGTTACCACCATCCAAAAGCTGAACACCGCCATCAGTAAAAAACGCTACCTCTCCAAAATGGAGAGTCTGCAGGATAAAAGGGTAGTGTTCATCTTTGACGAATGCCACCGCAGCCAGTTCGGCAAAACGCACGAGGACATCAGGAAATTTTTCCATGGCAGCCAGATGTTCGGCTTTACCGGTACCCCCATTTTTGAGGATAATGCCGGCAGCAATGAATACGGTAAGCGCACCACCAAAATGCTGTTTGACAAATGCCTGCACCGCTACGTGATCACCGATGCCATCCGCGATGAGAACGTACTGAAATTTTCGGTGGAATACATCCGCACCTTTAAGCGTAAAGACCTGATACAGGATATAGAGGTAGAGGCAATTGACAAGGCGGAGGTGATGGATGATCCGCGCAGGCTGAACCTCATTACCGATTACATCATTGCTAACCACAACCGCAAAACGCACAACCGCCAGTTCACTTCCATTTTATGCGTATCCGGGGTGCCAGTGCTCATAGACTACTACAAAATGCTGCTGGAGAAAAAGCAGCGGGGCGAGCACGATCTTCGCCTGGCTACTGTTTTTTCCTATCGCGCCAATGAAGAGGACAAGGAAGCGCAGGGCTATATGCCGGATGATGATTTTGCGGAGATGGGCATGGCTGCCGAAGAGCAGGAGAGATACAGCAGTCTGCACAGTCGTGATGAGCTGGAGAACTTTATCCGGGAATACAACCAGGAGTTCGGTACCAATTTCACCAGTAAGGATAGCCGCTCCTTTTACAACTATTACAATGATATTGCCAGGCGCGTAAAACACCAGCAGGTGGACGTGCTGGTAGTGGTGAATATGTTCCTCACCGGCTTTGACAGCAAGCACCTCAATACCCTATATGTAGATAAGAACCTCAAACACCACGGTCTGATACAGGCCTACAGCCGCACCAACCGCATTTTAAACGAACTGAAGTCGCAGGGTAACATAGTATGTTTTCGTAATCTCAAGGCAGCTACGGATGATGCCATTGCCCTGTTCTCTAACGTAAACGCCAAAGAGGAGATCATTATAGCGCCTTACGAGGAATATGTGCAGAAGTTCAATGAAGCTTTTATCAGGCTCTTGCAGATAGCTCCCACCGTAAACAGCGTAAACGATTTACCCAGCGAAGAGGAAGAGTTAGAGTTTATCCGGGCCTTTCGCGAGCTGATGCGCCTCCGCAACGTGCTCGTTACCTTCACGGAGTTCACCCATGATGATCTTTCCATGAGTGAACAGGCTTTTGAAGATTACAAAAGCAAATACCTGGACCTGCACGATAAAGCCAAAAATCACAACCAGAGCGAAAAAGTGTCCATCCTCAACGATGTGGACTTTGAACTGGAACTCATTCATCGTGATGAGATCAACGTAGCTTATATTCTCCGTCTGCTGGCTAAACTCAAGGATGCCCCGGAAAAAGATAAGGCCCGTCAGAAACGCGCCATTATCGACCTCATGGCCGGGGATGCTCAATTGCGTAGTAAACGCGAACTCATTGAGAAGTTTATCCAGGAGAATTTACCGCTCATTCCTGATTCGGAGGAAATACCCGAGGCCTTTGAAAGCTTCTGGGAAGTGGAACGGCTAAAGGCCTTTGAGGATATGAGCGCGCAGGAAAAGTTGGATAAATCCAAACTGGAGCAGGTGATAGGCGATTACCTCTTTACCGAGAAAAAGCCCTTGCGCGATGATGTGGTGAGCATGATGCGGCAAAGGCCTGCCCTTAAAGAGCGTGCCACCACAGCCGAACGCATTACCGGCAAGATCATGGATTACGTGGAAACCTTTATCAGCGGGTTTACGGCTGCTTAACTCAGCTTGTTTTTAGGTTAGGATAGACTAATTATATGTGTACACACTTTCCCCAACTGATACCCTTGTTTTTTTGCAGTGGTGTGTACCTTGCTCCCGCTTCAACTATCTACACAAATTCAAAAGTATGGATTACAATGTTAATGCCAAGGGCTGCTGACGGTTGCTCCGACCTTTCATTTCATGCCATTTCCTGACCCGCGACACCACCTCCAAATTACTGAGATGTAATTTTTGTATTTTTACCTGTCTGTGAGGAAGGTAGTCTCCATAATGTTGTCCCTGATCGTGTTGTGCAGTTCCATGCACTTCCGCATAGATACTCATACTTGTATGGGTAATCTGGTAGGGTTGGCGATTTTTGGGGAGGCTGAACGCTGTTCTCACCACGATCAGGAAGCTGAAGGGCCTAAGCATCATTCTAAGTTTGAAGCTCCATCCGAGGAAGAGAAAAGTTGCTGCGAGGATAAAGAGTTCTGTATAGAGGGTATTGATGTGCAAACACACCAACAAAATAATACACTCCTTACGGCTCCGCTTTTCGCTTTTGTAGTAAACAAGCCTGCCATGCTTTCTGCTGTGGGCATAAACTTTGCCTACATCCAGCCCCATTATCTCAATTATAAACCTCCCCTCATAGAGGTGGATCTTCCTATTCACCTTCAGACTTTTCTCATTTAGAGATTGAATTGCAAACGGAGCCGGCTTATAGGTTTATAGGCTGGCCAAAATGGCCTGGGAACAACCCAGGCAATGAAGTTTCTATTGCATATTCTAAACTCTTATTCCAATGAAAAATATTTTTACCCTTGGCATTTTTTGCCTGGCCATGTTTGCAGGTAATGCACAGACCGATGTATACCTGAACATCAATCATAAATTGGGAGCAGCTCCCTTTAGTTCAACCACTACAGCCCAAAACAACAAGGGCAACAATTTCCAACTTCAACGGCTGGACTATTACATTTCACAAATTAAACTGACCTATGACGGAGGCCAGGATACTTTATTGGCAGATCTCTACATTATGGTTAAGGGCAGCATTCCCGTAAACCAGCTGCTGGGTAACTTTACTATTACCAACCTGGAATCCATTGAGTTCGGCATAGGTGTGGATGGCAGTAAAAACCATTCCGACCCGTCCACTTACCCTGCGGCTCATGCCCTTTCCTTTCAAGCACCTTCCATGCATTGGGGCTGGGCAGCGGGCTACCGTTTTGCAGCTCTGGAGGGAAAAACCGGAGCATCTATGAATCAAAGCTGGCAGTTGCATGCTTTGGGTGATAAGAATTATGGTTTTGCCAGCGTCAGCACCACCGGAACCATGAACAATGGTGACCTCTACATTAACCTGGATGCAGATTATACTGAAGCTCTCCGGGATATCACCGTTTCAGGTAGCCTTAATTACCACGGTGAAGACCAGGTGGCGCCTACTTTGTTGCAGAATTTCCAGGATCATGTGTTTTCAGAAGCGGTATCCAGCATAGGTGTAGAAGAACAGACAACTTCCACCTTCTCAATTGCCCCTAATCCCAGCAGCGGTTTAACTACACTGTGGCTGAATGATGAGCGATATGACAAGCTCAAGGTTCGTGTATCCGACCTTAGCGGTCGTTTGCTTATGCTTGAAGAAATAGGTAGTGAGCCGTATCATACCCTTGAGGTCCGGAAGGCAGGTATCTACCTCGTACAGCTTGTGAGGGAAGGCGAAATCATATCCACCCAGCGGCTGGTGGTCCAAAAGTCTTAAGGCATGAGGCGAAACATAATCACCGTATTTATCAGTGTACTACTGGTAGGCATCCTGACCTTTTCTTGCCAAAAGGATTCTACAGACAACAATGTTTCCACTCCTGTCCAATATGATAATACTCCGTACATCTTACAGTTTGGTGAGTTTGAAGCACCTCCCATAGCGCCTGATAATCCGCTTACAGTAGAAGGGGTAAAGTTGGGGAGGATGTTGTTTTACGAGAAAAAACTCTCCAAAGACGGTAGCCAGTCATGTGCGGGCTGCCACAGGCAGCAACATGCTTTTTCGGATACAGCTACCTTTTCCATTGGGGTAGAAGGTAAGGAAGGTAAACGCCAGGCGATGGGTGTATTCAATATGGCCTGGCATCAGAATGAATTTTTCTGGGATGGAAGGGCTCACCTTCTTCGTGACCAATCACTGAAGCCTATACAGGATCCACTGGAGATGAATGAAACCCTGGAAAATGTAGTCGCTAAGCTGGAAGCCGATCAGGCTTATCGTGATCAGTTTATCCGGGCCTTTGGCAGTGATGATATTACCTCCGAGAAGATGGCGCTGGCCATGGAGCAATTCATGAATAGCATTGTTTCAACAGAGAGTAAATACGACCGTTACCTGCGGGGAGAGGTCGTGCTGTCTGCTGCAGAAGAGCGGGGGCGTAAACTTTTCTTCACAGAATTCAACCCCGGGTTCCCGGATCTTTCTGGTGCAGACTGTGCGCATTGCCATGCCGGGCGGACATTTGAGAATGATCTTTATATGAACAATGGTTTGGATACGGATGGAAGCTTAACGGATAAAGGAAGGGAAGAAGCAACCCAGGATCCTTCGGACCGGGGAAGGTTTAAAGTAACCTCCCTGCGTAATATTGCTGTAACTCCTCCCTATATGCACGATGGGAGGTTTAAGACCCTGGAGGAAGTGGTAGCTCACTACAACAGTGGGATCCAGCCCTCTGCTACCGTTGATCCGGCACTGGAATACACCCGGGTTTCAGGTGGCCTTAAATTAACCGCCCAGGATCAGGCGGACCTGGTGAGCTTCCTGAAGACCTTAACGGACGAAATTCTTCTTACTAACCCTGAGTACAGCAACCCTTTTGAATAGGGAATGGGCTTGAAGGGTTTTACATATTCCGGAACAGCATGGATGCCTTTGGTCATCATGCTGTTCCTCTATGCCTGCAGTCGTGAAACTGAAGGCCCGGAGAAACCGGTGCCCGATTTACTGACCATTCCACCGGGTTTTCCGGAAATGCCATTTCCGAAGGATAATGAATTGACCGTGCAGCGATGGCAGCTTGGGAAAAAATTGTTTTATGACCCTGTGCTTTCGGTAGATGGAACGCTAAGTTGCGCCAGCTGTCATCAGGCTTCTCTGGCCTTTGCTGATGATAAGGCTTTCAGTCCAGGAGTTATGAGCCGGCCGGGGGTACGAAATGCGCCATCATTGGCTAATGTAGGCTACCATCCGTACTACCTGAGGGAAGGAAGCGTGCCCACCCTGGAGATGCAGGTGTTGGTTCCCATACAGGAGCAGAATGAATTTGCCCATGATATTCTGACCATTGCTAAAGTGCTGAAGGAAGACAGCGTGTATGTGAAAATGAGCCGGGAAGCCTATAAGCGGGAACCGGATCCTTATGTAATTACCCGTGCACTCAGTACTTTCCAGCGAACCCTGGTAAGTGGCAACAGCCCTTTTGATCAGTTCTATTACCAGGGAAACCAGGCAGCATTGAGCGAGTCGGCCCGGAGAGGTATGACTCTTTTCTTTAGTGAGCGTACACAATGCTCCTCCTGCCATGGGGGTTTTAATTTTACGGATTACAGCTTCCGGAATAATGGACTGGAAAGGAAATATAACGATCCCGGGCGAATGCGTTTTACAGGCAAATCAGAAGATGAAGCGCTTTTCAAGGTTCCCTCCCTGCGCAATGTTGAATTAACGGCTCCTTATATGCATAACGGAAGTCTTCATACCCTGCAGGAGGTGGTTGATCATTATAATTCAGGGGGCAAGGCTCATCCAAACCAAAGCAGCCTGGTAAGGCCTCTCGGACTTAATGAAGCGGAAAAAACGGATCTGGTTATATTCCTGAAAAGTCTTACCGATAAAGAGTTTGTGTCAAACCCTCTGTTTAAACCCTAAAACAGAAAAATAGCATATACCCGATATTTTTCTTTTTCTTAATAGAATTGGTCCAGGGTCCATGTAATCCAGGTGAATGTACCATGGCAGTGCCTTCTAGTGTTTTACTACTTTAAAGGTTTGTTGGTGGTTTCTTTCATTTGCTATTTGCAGGAAGTAAACCCCTGCAGGTCCTTCCATATCTATAGTGAATGTATCGCTGTTTTTGAAGGTATAATGCCTGACCAGACTACCGTTTATTGTTTTCAGGCTTACGTTCAGCAGAGGGTATTTGTGACCCAGTTGTACCTCCAGTACGCCTGAAGTAGGGTTGGGGTAGGCTTGGATGTTTTGGATAAAGGCCGTTTCCTTTACCGAAACGCCATTATCTACCGTATATATCCGGACGTGTCCGGCCTCGTTTCCACCACCGTCATTCTGTATGGCACCGATGGCTACTGTATTGGCATCAGGCATGGATACAGCATACCCGGACTGGTCATTGGCAGCCTCACCGTCTATATCCGAACCGGAGCGCACCCAATCGGTACCATTCCAGTTGTAGATACGTACATGTCCTGACTGAGAACCGTTATCATCATTTAAAGAGGCACCGATAGCAATGGTATTGGCATCGCCCATGCTAGCCGAAACTCCCGATTTGTCTCCCTGAGCTTCACCATCAATATCACTGCCTTTTTGTGTCCATGCAGTACCATCCCAGGTAAATATTCGTACGTGTCCGGCATCCGGAGCTACGCCATCATTATCAGTAGTGCCAATGGCAATGGTATTGGCATCCGGCATGCTAATAGAGTTCCCGGATTGATCTCCGCCTGTTTCTCCTACAATGTTATTTCCCTTTTGCGCCCACGCGGTGCCATCCCAGGTAAAGATGCGCACATGACCTGCGTTTGAGGAACCTCCCTGCGAAGCAATAGCCACGGTATTCACATCCGGCATGCAAACCCTGATTCCTGAAAGAGTAGCAATACCATCATGAATATCCAGGCCTCTTTGAGTCCAGGCAGTGCCATCCCAGTCAAAAATTCTAACCAGGCCGGTCCAGATACCATTTGCCGCATTCCAGGGTGCTCCTACAGCCACCGTGTTGGCAGTGGGCATGCTTACAGAACTCCCGAAAAGATCGCCAAAGGTTTGAGTAGGCACATCACCATCAATATCGCTCCCTTTTTGTGACCATACAGTACCATTCCATTCAAAAACACGTACATGACCGGCTACGGTACCATTGCCATCATTTTCAGGGGCGCCAACCGCTACGGTATTGGCGTCAGGCATGCTTACGGAGCTGCCGAACAAGTCACCGGCTGCTTCCCCATCCAGGTCTGCTCCTTTTTGTGTCCAGGAGCTGCCAGACCATTCGTATATTCTCACCTGCCCGGCATTTCCACCATTCCCATCATTTTTTGGTGCACCTATAGCCACCGTATTGGCATCGGGCATACTTACAGCAGAACCGGAGCGGTCACCTGAGGTTTCTCCATCAATATCCACTCCTTTTTGTGTTTGTGCTTTTGCACCCATGCCCACGATGGAGAAGCTGAACGAAAGGACGAGGGTGGTGATTTTTCTGGTAATCATGGCAGATATCTTTGAAAAGTGATGGTTTATTTAAAGTGTTTGTCTTTGTACTCGGATACATGGTAGGACAGAAAAGTGTCAAGCGCTTTTTTTACACCTTCATGGTATTTTTCAGCATCGGCTCTTATCAGCGCTGTGTTTTCCACCGCAATATTATCAGCGCGGTACATCATCCCAAAAGCAGTCTCGGTACCTATAAAATCACGGTCGGTTTTAGCGTAGGCTTCAATTTTTTCACTTCCAAGTACATCGTTAACCAGAAGGTCGTCCTTTAAAATTCCAGTATATACTCCCAGTGGGGAGCCGCCTATTTTGTTGCGCCCTTGTACAAAATCAATAGAGGAGATACAGGTTACCCCTTTTTCTTTAGTGTTTCCGGTAAGGCCTAAACGGGTAGTGGTGGAGTTATTGGACACCCGGCTTTCCACATGATCGTAGGCGGCCATGCGGAGGTTGGTATTGGCGGTAATTTTTGCTCCATTCCCCTGGTAGGGTTTTTTTACATCCAGGAACAATACGTACAAATCCACATTCACGATGGCCGCATCGTTTAACTCCTGCGAAAGGCGGGGATAGCTGGCTATTTCATCACTACGGTCTGTAGTACCCATAAAACTGAGCATCCCTTCGCGTTTTATTTTACCGCTATTATCAAACCCTTTTACAAAGAATACTGCATTGGAGGGGTAAACAGTTACTATTCCCGGAGCCTCTGAAAGGCTCATTTCCATACCTTCCAAACGTTGGTAGTCTTTGTAATAATTGGTATTGGCTGCGGTATCTCCTTTAAGAATATTAAAACCCTGTGCTTTCAGGTCCTGTATAAACTTTTGATAAGCTTCATCGGTAAGCTGCTGAAGTGTAGCTGCGGGAATATCCAGTCCTACGGCTAAAGAAGCTTTGGTGTTGCCGGACAGCATTTGGTTGGCAAAGCCACCTTTGGTTGTGGTGGTTTTAAGGTTGTAGAGTTGAAAGTTTACCGAGAATCCGGCAATATAAATGTCTTTACTCTTAAATTTTTTGGCTCCGTTCAACCCTATGGTTTTGGGTTTAAACTCTCCCAGGTTTTGCGCGTAAAGCGCTGTCGAAAAAAACACCAGTAATACCGCTGCCTTAATTCTTTTAATTGCCATAACTCACCACATTTTGCAGGCAAAGGTGGCTTTATCAGACAAGGCGGATTTCAGTAAATTAACGGGAAATGTCTACGTAATTTTACGTAAAAGCTATACCGGAATTTTGATGTAGGCTGTGGTTCCCTTACCGGTTTCGCTTTCCAGTGAGAGTTTACCCTTAATCATATCGATGCGGCTTTGGAGGCTGTTCAGGCCCATGCCTTTTGTTACGCTTTGGCTATCGAAACCAATGCCATTGTCTTCGTAGGTAATAGTGAGTACGTGATCCTTTTGTAACAGGAGCAGGCTTATATGACTGGCTTTGCTGTGTTTCACTGAATTGTTGAGCAGTTCCTGGCAAATGCGGTAAATACTGGTTTCCACCCGGTCTTCCGGGCGCTTTTCTATGCCTATAGCGTTAAAATCAAAGGTGATATGATGCGCCATAAGCGTTCTTTCCAGCAGTGTTTCCAGGGCTTTTTCCAGGCCAAATTCTTTTAAGGTAAGCGGCATCATCTGGTAAGCCATATTGCGTATTTCTGAGGCCATACCTGATAAGGCTTTTTCAATATCCTTAAGATTGCCAGGATGTTCGCTTAAGGTAGCTGTCTGTACCTGATGCTTAATGGTGGTGATCTCCTGCACAATACCATCATGCAGGTCTTTGGCTATCCGGTTACGCTCCGCTTCTTCAGCCTCCAATACTTTGTTTAAAGCCAACTCGTTTTGTTGCTTTAGCAAAAGTTGTGTTTTATGCCGGTTGGTGCTTCTAATAATGAAGATCACCAATATAAGTGCTGCCAAACCGAAGGTTAAAACTGCTACGTACAGGTATTTCTCCTTTTTCTCCCGCACAATAAGGAGTTTTTGGTGCTCTATCTGCGCCTCTTTTTTCTCTGTTTCGTATTTGGTGGTAACCTCCTCTACATCTTTTAGCTTTTGCACATTGTAAAGGCTGTCGTGCAGGGCGTTGAACCGTTTAAGACTCTTGTAAGCTTCTTCAAAATTGTTCAGGGCTTCATAATTGGCCATAATTTGTTCGTAGTTGTATTGCTGGATGTCTACAAACTTAATTTTGCGGGCCAGGGCATTGCTTTTCTCAAAATAGGTATTGGAGAGCTCGTGCTGTTTGGTAGCCAGGTATAACTCGCCCAAAGCGGTGTAATTAAGCATCAGGGCAAAATCGTCTGTAAGTTTTTCACGAACTGCGAGGGCTTGTTTCAGGTAGCGTTCTGCCTCCTGGTAATCTTTAATGAGCAATTGGTTGTAGCCGATAAACTCCAGTGCATACCCAATGCCTACAGAATCATCTCGCTGGATCTGCAGATTAAGGGATTTGTGGAAAAGCTCGTTCGCTGTTTTATAATCTCCTTCATCACGGTACACTACACCGCTTTCGTTATAGATGCGTGCAATGCCTTCCAGGTCGTTTTCCTTTTTATATAGCGCCAAAGCTTTTTCGTAAAACTCCAAAGCTCTTTCGGGTTGTCGCAGCTTGCGGTACAATCGGGCCATATCATCGTATAATGCGCCCAGTTTCTTACTGTCGTTACCATCTTTCAGGTACTCATGTGCTTTGTAATAGTAGGCAGAAGCACTGTCTATATTGCCCTTTTTACCATAGGAGAGACCAATGAAGCGAAGAAAATGGCCCATTTGAGCCTGGTCATTATGTTCGGTGGCTAGTTGATATCCATAGCGGGCCAGTTCAATGGTTTCATCAAAGCGGGTGGTGTAGAGCTGTTGTATAGTTTTCTCCAGTATTTCGACCTTCCGCTTATAATCCTCTTGTATTTCCACCTGTTGCAGAACACTGTCTGCAACAGGGCTATGCTGTGCTGCAACGTAAAATCCCTGTAGTACGTAAAACAATAAAACCCAAAACCTCATATTATACAACCTTATTCTTGATGGCCAGGCTGATTAACTTACCCACCGTACCGACGTCAAATTTTTGCATGATATTGGTTTTATGGGTTTCAATAGTACGGATACTTAGGAAGAGTTTTCCGGCAATTTCTTTTGGGGATAAACCTTCGCAGAGCAGGCCCAGTACTTCCGATTCTCTTTCAGAAAGAGGTTCTGAAAGCGTAAAAAATCCTGTGGGTTGGTGTATGCCACTCAGAATTTTCAATACCTCTTTAGAATAGTAAACTTCTCCTGCTGGCGATTCTATAGCTTCGGAAAGTTCCTGCAAGGAGCAGTCTTTGTTCAAATACCCGGAGGCGCCTTTTTTGATGCAATCTTCAATGATGAATTTTTCATTCAGCATAGATAGCATGTAGCACAAAACAGCAGGGTAGTTTTTTTTGATTTCCACCAGTGTTTTGCGGCCATCCCAACCAGGCATTTCCAAATCTAAAAAGACGATGTGGGGAATTTGGATGGCACAATGCTTAAAAAGGTCTTGTCCGTTTTTGAAAATAGTAACCTGGGCAACCAGGCTTATTTGCTTTAACAAAGAGGCAATGCCCTGTGCCACAATATTATGATCGTCTGCAATGTAAACGTTTACTCCTTGCATTTTTCAGCTTGATAGTAATGGTTGCCTCGTAGATGGGGTATTAACACCGATCTCAAATTTAGGTAAAACATTACCTCCTGCGGAATACGTGTTATGTAGGATATACACAGGTCTGGTTTTTAAAATTTACAGGTTCAAGAAAGCGTGTGCGCGGATGCGAGTAGTGGCTGGTTTGGAGTTTAAAACTCTTTAATCCGGCATTGGATTGGATGGCTGACAGTAGCTATTCTTGCGTCTGCATTTGGTGAAAAAAGAACTTTATCACTTCAAAATTCACGTCTGAAGTGGTCCAGTGACCTACGTCTTCATACGTTTTGAACGTGGGGTTTATGTGGTTCTTCAGGTATATTTCCTGACACTTTAGATATCTCTCCTGGGTATCGTCTCCGAGATTTTTATTGATGATTTGGCGTTCCTGTTCGCTGTAAGCGTCATCGAATTGAACAGCATCGTTTTGGTCCAGCTGACCCATGTATATGAATTGGGGTATGTGCTTAAAGGCCTCCTTGTCAAAATTTTGACCGAATAAAGTGGTGAAGTCCTTGGTGCCCAGTGGATAGTTTAAGTCCACACCATTAATTTGAGGTTGAGGAAGTATAAGTTCACCATTAAAACCTCCTATAGCCAAGGCCTGTATGGCTTCAGGGTGTATGAATGAAAAGCGGTTGGTAAAGGTGGCGGAAGCTGAAAAGCCATTCATGAAGATTTTGGTGTTGGTGGGAATGCCCATATCCTCTAATAGGCTTTGGGCATCTTCTATCATAGCCAGTAATTGAAGGTCCAGACGCTGTAATTCCGGTGAGGTTTCTGTTATTGCATCTCTGTCCAGGGCATGTGTATAGAGTAAAGGGCGGCTTTCCGGTCTGGGAAAAATGGGCACGAGAAAAGGGATTTTCAACATCGTTGAAATGTTATTTCCTACGGAACTGACTGAGGCCAGGTCCATGGCGTACTGGGTGTGTACCTGGACGCTGTCTGAAGTTTTTCCGGTATTGTTGGGTTCTACCAGCAGAAATGTTTTTTGATGTAGAGGTGTTTCCCGGGGAATGAAGAGGATATAGTCCCAGTAAAATCCTTTTTCTGTATTTTTTTGAATCAGGAGGAGGCTATCCCGGATGAAGGCTTCTGTGCTTGTAGATTGTGCATGGAAAAGAAAGGGTAGCGTGGTGGTAATAAGGAAGAGTACGGTGCGCATTTTTATTTGGATATTCCTTTGAGCAAATATCCGTCTTTTCCCACAAGTTTTGGAGAATGATGGGGCAGATGAGCACCTATAGATCTTAGGTGCCTTATCAGTCAAAAACCCTCTCCAGGAAGCTTTTTTGGGTTCAAGGCGAGGAGTAATATCGCTCCATAAGGCAATTACATATTCACACATTTTGGAGAGGTTTCTAAATCCTTCCTCAAAACCTTAAAGCTTTCTGGTTTACTCTGTTTATTTTTGGCAAAAATCAGATTTCCACCATGTGGAAAACGCTTTTATTTTTTCTGCTGTTTACCCCGGTATTCCTTACCGCCCAGATCGTTAATATAGAATCTCTGCGCATAAAGTCTGACTCTTCAGGTTTTTCCGGGCAGGAGATTTTTGGCTTTCGGATTACCCGAAATACCACGCGCTTGTATGAACTCAATAACAACCTGGCTTTACAGTACCGCAGATCGCGGCATACTCTTCTTTTTTTAAGTAATATAAACCTTACGTACACCGAGGCTACGGATTTTGAACGCAACGGCTTTTTTCACGGGCGTTATAATTATACCCGAAATAGCTGGCTTACCTATGAATATTTTAACCAGTACCAGATTGATATTCCGTTGCGGATAGAGGAGCGGATCCTCACTGGGCTGGGGCCTCGTTTCACCCTGTATAAAAAGGAAAAGAAAAAACAGATAGTGCTAGGAACCCTGGCTATGTATGAATATGATAAGGAGTTGGATACCAGTGTTGTTCACCGTGATTTCAGGATGAGCAGCTATTTGTCGGTGGCATTTACCGGTAAGCGCTATGGTTTTACAACCCTCCTGTATTATCAGCCGCGTTTGGACCGTTGGGTGGATTACCGGATGTCCGGGCAACTGCAATTGCGTATTGATGTGTGGAAAGGTTTTGCCATTACCACTACGGCTTCCTTAAATTACGATGCCTACCCCGTGGTTGATCCTGCCATTCCTAAGCTCACCTATAAAGTGTCCAACGGGCTTAGTTATAGCTTTTAAAGTGCTATAACATGATCAGGTCCCGGGAGTTGATAATATCTTCCAACTCCGGGGGCAGTCCAAAAAAAGTATCCCGGAAACGGTCCAGTTCATCTTTGGTTTCTTCGGAAAGCAGTTCGGCAATGATCTCCATGGCTTTGCCGCTCAGCATAAAGGCATTGGAGTTAAGTGAAAGAGAGGTGCCACGACAGTAGGCGTATATCTGGTACTCCTCACAATCATCAATGGCATTGCCGGTAAGCATGCAAATACCGGTGGCATCACCGTTCTGCAACGTGGCCTGTGCCAAAATGGACAGGGAGTTTTCTTTTACTTTTTCGCTGTGCAGAAGTTCATCTATACGCTGGCGCGATTCTTCAGAAAGCTTTTGCCTCGCTTTCCCGGCACAGTCCGTACATATAGCATATTCAAAAATTACTTCGCTGGCATCAATTTCCGGAAATCTGCGAATGGCTTTCTCAATAACGTAATCACAATCACCAAGGTACAGATCCCGCTCGCAGGCTATACATTTTCGAAAGGTGTTTTCGGCAGAGTTGAGAAAAAAAAGTCTCGGTATAGGATTAAGATGATGATCCATTTTGCATTTTATCTTGTTAACCGCAGCGATCCGTTAAAGTTGTGGGGCCCAATTTGTAATTAAAACGAGCTTGTTTCCAAATGTTAAAGGTTCCTTTTGCGGGAATCAGAATTAGAAAAGTCTCAAAATAGGAAACCTGGCTTTGCTAGCGAACAATTAATAAACTGAATTACAGTAAATTAAGATATTTGTCCCGGTTGGTATTACCCTTGATTATACTATTCTTCAATTTTTGAAATGACACCATATTATGGTTAAGAATTTTACGAAGCTAATCTTTTTGGCGTTTCTGTTTTCGTATACGGGAGCTTTTGCCGAAGGAACCAAAGATCTGAGGCCCACCAGTGCAGATTATGGTTTTCTCAACCCCTGGGACTGGGGAGGCGAGTTTGCTACCTATAATGCTCCAGCCGACCGTAGGTTGTATGTGCACATTGCTGACCATACCAAGGAAAAAATTTACCTGGGCTTTAAGGCTCAGGTGAACCCTGCCTATTTTAGGGTTAAAAGGCCAGACGGTACCATTATCCTCAACGCGGTTCAGATACCTAATACTAATGGTAGTCCGGGTTATATTGATAGCTATACGCAGGCTGCGGCCGGACCTAAAAAGTTTAATGCTGCAGGTTATACGGCTGTAGTGGTAGATCCTGACGTAAACGGAGATTATTACATCGAACTGAACCAGGGAGATCCCAACGTGAAAGCTTCACCACCTGCAGGTAACGGGGGATATCGCTATCCCTATTTTGATATTACTGTGGCTGATACCACGACCAACACCATTAGAGAAGGTCGCCTTTGGGCGCGTTTATGGGCCCTGAGTACCGGTAACCAAAACCAGAACTACAAGGCTCGCATGTATGTGTTGCGTGATGATAGTATTCGTTTTGAGGTAAACTATAACGGTATTGACCCATTTGGTTTTGGTATTGTGTCCAACTCCTATGGTATTACCAATACAGGTAATTATGTACAGGACCGTAAAAGTACTTCCCAGCCTAAATACACCCAGGGTGCTGTGCCCTACCTCCCCGAGCATAAGATATTTCTCAATCCCCCGGATGTTAACGTGTATCCCTTCCCTAATAAGCTGCCACAGCTGAGTGTAACCGCCAACGCACGGGATCTGATTACGGGCTGTATCAGTACCGGTTATTGTATCAATATTGAGGCTACCAAGCCCGGTCAAACAGAGGTGAAACTTGACTTGGACGGTATACCCGGATACCAGGCAGGCGGACGTGACAGGGTCGTATACGGGCGTATTGGTACAGGTGTCAACTGTGTGTATTGGGATGGTCGTGATGGTTTGGGGGATACCGCTTTCTCGGCCAACATTGAGATCAATTATAAATACGAAGCAGGGCTGATCCACATTCCAATCTATGATGCGGAAAATCATTCTGCCGGTTATATCTTCTCTCTCTTGAAACCCAACGGTCAACAGGACACCCTCAAGTTGTATTGGGATGACTCTAACTTCAATACCGGTACCGGAAGTAAAAATCTTTCCGGTTGTACGGTGCCTTGCCGAAACTGGATATTGAACTATGGTGATGAACGCTTCCTCAATACCTGGAGTTTTGCCTATGACCAAACCATTACTCTTACCAATATCCAGTTTGAATTTTGCCCGCCTGAAGTGCGTAATGATACTATAATTGCTGATCAGGGTAAGCCTACCGTGATCAAGCCGGTTCAGAATGACCTGGCGCCACTGAACCAGTTTGACCCTTCCAGCTTTATGATCACCTGCGGTCCCAGTTTTGGTACCGCAACCATCAATGCCAGTAACCAGATCATCTATACGGCTAGTTCCAGTTATATTGGCCCGGACTCTATCTGTTATCGTATCTGTGATACTGCCAACCCGGCCAGTTGTGATACCGCTATTATTTATATAGATGTACAGGATATTAACCAGCCACCCGTTGGTAGCACCGTTAACAATCAGCCTGTAAACAATAAGACCGCATCTGTACTCACCACCCCTGAAGATCAAAGTCTTGCTATTTGTATTCAGTGGTTTGAGGCAGAAGGTCAGGGTGTTGTTGCCAGCTCCCTGCTTAATTCGCCCAGCCATGGAGTGGTGACCAACTTTGCGGATGGGGACTCCTGTTTTACCTACACACCTAACCTGAATTATAACGGGAAGGATACCATACTGGTGTTACTATGTGATGATAACGCGCCTCCGGCATGTGATACATTGTTTATCCCCATTAATGTTACCCCGGTAAACGATGCACCTGTAATACTCAGTGGTAATGGTATTCCGATGCAGAATGATACCATTAAGACCATTACCCTCAATGAGGATACACCTAAACAGATCTGTCTGACCGGTAGTGATGTGGATCTTGGCGACCTGGGGGATGTTACTGCAGTGAATATAGCTCCTGCCCATGGTAGTGTAGCCGGAGTTTCAACCGGTAATAAATGTATAACCTACACTCCGGCCCTTAACTACTTTGGCCCGGATACGCTCACGGTATCCTACTGTGATAATGGTACTCCTCAGCTGTGCGATCAGGTGACCATTGTGCTGGATGTGTTGCCCGTAAACGATCCTCCGGTGGCCGTGAACGATACCTTATTCCTGGATCCTATGGAGTCGGGTTGCGTGGCTATCCTCAAGAATGATTCGGATGTGGAGACACCCCGTGCCAGCCTCACCTTCTCCATTAGCGGTGCCCCTAAAAGGGGTGTGGCCAGCGTAAATGCCGATAGCATTTGTTATACACCTAATGCTGGTTATACTTTGGGTCTTGACTCTGTGGTCTATACCGTATGTGATGCAGGTTCACCTGTGCTTTGCCGTCAGGCTGTACTCATCATTTCCATTCCTAAGAGCCAGGTGCCTCCCTTTGCGGTGGATGATGCCGCAACTACCCCGGAGGATGTGCCTGTAACTATAGGCTTCCTGAACAATGACTTTGATCCTAACCTGGATCCGATCACTCCTACTATTCTGTCTGGGCCGTTTAAGGGCTCGGCCATGATATCCGGTAAGAACGTTATCTATACGCCCAATACCAACTTTAATGGCCAGGATAGCATCCAATATTATATATGTGATAATGCCACGCCAATAAATCTTTGCGATACAGCCTGGATCCGCATTACCGTAACCCCGGTGCCGGACCCGCCCTTTGTAGATGATGGTACAGGTAACCCGCTTACCCGTACCTCCTACACCATTAATGAGGATACTCCTATCACTATTTGCTTCAACGTGTCCGATCCCGATGGAGGACAGACAGTGGATGTTACGCAGGTTACTCCCTTTGTGAACCTGGGGCAGGCCAGCGGCCTCTCTGACCAGGACACCTGCTTCACCTATACCCCGGATCCTAACTTGAACGGGGTGGATTCGGTGATCGTATTTATCTGTGATGATAGTAGCCCGGCCAACTGTAGCCAGGTGGTGGTGGTGATTAATATTGACCCGGTAAATGACCCACCGGTTGCCCTTAATGATTCAGTATCTACCAATGAAAATACGCCTATTACCATTGCTCCATTGACCAATGATAATGATGCGGCAGATTTTAGTTCGCTGGACACCACCACTTTCCAGATCGTTACTCAGCCGGTAAATGGCTCTCTTACGGTTAATCCCAATGGTACGGTGCAGTATACGCCCAACCCTGGTTTCAGCGGTCAGGACAGTATACAGTATCGCATCTGTGATAAAGGTATTCCCTTACCGGCCCAATGCGTTACCGCCTGGATATATATTGATGTAGACCCAATCAATGATCCCCCTGTGGCGGTGGATGATATTGTTACCACTTCTCTTGCTCAACCCATTAATATTAATGTATTGAGTAACGATAGCGACCCGGAAAATGATAACCTCACCGTTACTTTCCTGGGTGGACCGTTCAACGGCTCCATAGTTGATAATGGGGGTGGAATGATCACCTATCAGCCCAATGCCGGTTTTTGTGGTAAGGACAGTATACAGTATCAGATATGCGATGATGGTGTCCCCATTCTTTGCGATAACGCCTGGGTAAGGATATCCGTAGTTCCATCAGACTTTGACAAGGATGGCCTTGCGGATGCCTATGAAATTGGACCGGACCCGGCTAATCCACGTGATACGGACAAGGACGGAGTGCCGGATTATAAAGATCCTGACTCGGATAACGATGGTATCCCGGATTGGGTGGAAGCGAGCCCCTTGGGAGGAGATGTCTGTAACCCATTGGCCTATGACTTTGACGGAGATGGTGTTCCTGATTATCGCGATCCCGATTCAGATAATGACGGTATCCCGGACTGGGCCGAAAGGTCCCTTAACATTACCCCGCCCTCGGGCAAGGATTCCGATGGTGATGGTATTGATGATGCATTTGATTCGCCCAACGGAGATCTTGAAGACAATCCGTATGACCGTGACGGTGACGGAAGTCCTGACTTCCGCGACCTGGATTCGGATGATGATGGTATCCCGGATTGGATAGAAGGTGCGGTGGATTGGAAAGCTCCTACCGGTAAGGACTCCGATGGCGATGGTATTGATGATGCCTGGGATCCGGACATACCTGGTAATACAGGGCTGTATGGTATCCCTGTAGATACGGATGGTGATGGTATTCCTGATTTCCGTGACCTGGATTCGGACAATGATGGTTTGCCTGATTCAGATGAAAAAGGCCCGGACCCCAATAAGCCATTGGATACGGATAATGACGGTATGCCGAACTTCCGTGATACAGACTCCGATAATGATGGCGTTTCAGACGGCTCAGAGGGTGCTTCGGATTGTGATAATGACGGTATACCCGACTACCTGGATACCGATGCCTGTATACCACCTATCCCCAGCGGATTTTCACCCAACGGTGACGGAGTGAACGACTACTTTGTCATTCCCGGCCTTGAAGATCCTACAGCTTATCCAAATAACTCACTGCTGATCTTCAACCGGTGGGGAAATAAAGTATACGAGCTGAAGCCTTACGACAATACCTGGGGCGGACAAACCAACGTAAAAGGTGTGTTTGGAGGAGAGGAGTTTCTGCCTACGGGTACCTACTTCTATGTTTTTGACCTGGGCATTGGTACCACCCCCATTACCGGTTACATCCATTTAAAGCGTTAATGCAATGAAAAAACTAATCATTACAGGACTGTTGGGTATCAGTCTGGGGGGTAGCATGCTTGCCCAGCAGGATCCCTTGTATACTCAGTACCGTAATAATATGCTCTCGGTAAACCCGGCTTATGCAGGAAGTCGCGATGCGCTTACCATTGGTCTGCTTCACCGCAGCCAGTGGGTGGGTATTGACGGGGCGCCTACTACGCAAACACTGACTATTCACGGTCCCCTGGTTAATGAAAACCTGGGCTTCGGGTTTTCGGTAGTACATGATAAGATAGGTCCTACCAGTAGCACCGGGTTGTATGGTGATCTGAGTGGTAGGGTAAAACTCACCAGCAATGGTTACCTGGCAGGAGGTATTAAACTGGGTTTGAATTTCTTCCGATCCAATCTTACTGACGTAGCTACTGGTGCCCAGGGTGATGATGCCTATAGCCAGAATACCAGCCGTATTTTGCCTAACCTGGGCTTTGGAGTGTACTACTATACCCCAAAATTCTACCTGGGCTTGAGTAGTCCTAAATTGGTGCAAAACGTTTTGTATGCGGATGATCTGCCTTCCGGGGAAGTGTTTGAGGTTACCGAAAAACGTCACTACTTTGCTATTGCAGGGGTAGTGTTGGAGCTTAATCCGAATTTAAAATTCAGACCTTCTGTATTGGCACGTTTGGTAGAGGGGGCACCCAATTCATTGGATGTTACCGGCTCTTTCATCTTTGCCGATAAATTCTGGATTGGCGGTTACTACCGCTACCAGGAATCCCTGGGAATCCTTCTGGATTACAACTTTACACCCCAGCTGAAAGTGGGTTATTCCTATGATTTTACGTTGACTGAGCTTCAGGATTACAACTCCGGATCTCACGAAATATCCATAACCTATGATTTCATCTTCAACGATGCCAAGAAGATCAAGTCGCCCCGTTATTTCTAGACAATACCCTATGAAAAGATTGTTTCTTATTGTTGGTTTTCTGCTTACCTGTAGTTCGTCATTTGCGCAGTTAAAGCAAGCCGATGAGGATTTCGCCAACTTTAAATATACCGAAGCTGTAAAGGCCTATGAGCATGCTTTAAAGGCTAACCCCACCAAAGAGCAACACATTGTAATGCGCCTGGCCGAATCCTATCGTTTGTTAGGCGATTATGAGAATGCTGAAAAATGGTACGCCAAAGGTGTTGCCATGAAGAATACCGACCCGGTCAATTATTTCTACTACGGCAAAATGCTGGAGAGTAATAATAAACATGAGGCTGCCAAAGGCTGGTTTGATAAGTATATCGAAAAAATGCCCAAGGATACCCGCTCCAAAGCCTATAAGGATTACTCTACCGAAAAGGTGAGAGATCTACTGACGGATAAGGAGCGTTACCAGGTATTCAGAGTGAGTGTGAACTCGGAGTACGATGACTTCAGCCCCATGTATTACGGACAAAAGATAGTATTTGCCACCAATCGCCCGCAGGGATTACTGGTAAGCCGTAAACACTCCTGGAATGAAATGCCCTATATCGATCTCTATGTTTCCGATCGTCAGGACGATGGAGACCTGATCGATGCTAATCCGCTACCGGAATTCAACGGTAACTGGCATGAAGGGCCGGTAACCTTCTCCAAGGATCTGAAGCGCATTTATTTTACCCGAAATTCTTCACGTGGAAATAAACGCTTAACCGGTACCAACTCCACCACAAACCTCATGATCTATACTGCCCGTAAGGTTACCCTAACCGATGGGACTGAGGTGTGGACCGATCCGGAATCATTGGACTTCAACTCTTTGGAATACAGTTGTGAACACCCAGCACTTACCGCTGATGGGCAGAAGATTTATTTTGCTTCAGATCAGCCAGGAGGCCAGGGAGGTATGGATATTTATGTGACTGAAAAAACCATCCTGGGGTGGTCCAAACCCAAAAACCTGGGACCTAATGTCAATACCAGCGGTGATGAAGCCTTTCCCTATATTTCCAATAATGGTGAACTTTATTTTGCCAGTAACGGCCATTTAGGTTTGGGTGGTCTGGACATTTTTATGGCCGCCCCAACTGACAATGGGTTTACCAGCCCGGTAAACCTGGGATATCCCATTAACGATGTGAAGGATGATTTTGGGTTTGTGCTGAACGATAAGGAAGAGGAAGGATATTTTTCAACCAATCGTAGCGGTGGAGTAGGTCGCGATGATATTATGCGCTTTAAGGTGCTGGAAAAACCCGAGCCACCTAAGGAGGAGCCAAAACTGCCTCAATTGGAGGTGTTTGTGTACGACCAGGTTACCGGTGAAGGTTTAAATGAGGCTGTGGTGAACATCTTTACCCGTGACGGGAAGCTCATCGATGCAGTACAGACCAATGATTCCGGGATGTACCGTACTGATCGTAATGCCTATGCCGGTGAACTGCGTTTTATTACCTCCTATCCGGAATATGCCAGCTTGCGGAAGGTGGTTACCATGGAAACGTTACCGCCTGGAACAGCCCGGATCAATCTTCCGCTTTCCAAGGATCTCGGTAAGGTGACCAAGATCAACGGAAAAGCCATTCAAATCAACCCTATCTATTTTGATTACGACAAGGCCAATATCCGTCCTGATGCGGCTATTGAGCTGGATAAAATTGTACGTGTGATGAAGGAGAATCCTACTATGGTCATAGAGGTGGCCAGTCATACCGATTCCAGGGGTAACAATCAATACAACTCAGATCTCTCACAAAGACGTGCTAAAAGCTCGCGGGAGTATATCGTAAGCAGGGGTGTTTCAGAAGAGCGAATCTTCGGCCAGGGTTATGGAGAATCACAGCTCACCAATGAATGTGAGGATGGTGTGGACTGCAGTGAAGACAAACATCAACTGAACCGAAGGACGGAATTCAGGATCGTAAAATTCTAGACGCAAATTTTTTTAAGAATATTTTTGCGACTTGAAAAAACGTGTATATTTGCCGTCCGTTTTGGGGCGCTTAGCTCAGCTGGTTCAGAGCACCTCGTTTACACCGAGGGGGTCGGGAGTTCGAATCTCTCAGCGCCCACCCAAATCAAAGCCTTGTTTTAACAAGGCTTTTTTTAATTTAAGACGTTTGTAAGAGAGACATTAGCTCAGTTGGTTCAGAGCACTACCTTGACAGGGTAGGGGTCACTGGTTCGAATCCAGTATGTCTCACTGATCAAAAGCCGGAGCCAGAGGTTTCGGCTTTTTTAGTTTGGTTCCGGTAATCCAAAAAGAGAAGTCCATTGTATTTTTTATGCTTTTGCCTTCCGGGACCTGAAAAACAGTAAGCGGTATTTTTCAGCTTAGGCCCGGGTCCTGGTTTTCCTTTTCTGTTTACGTCTTGTAGGAAACCCTGGTTGTGTACAGTATATCATGGGCTGTCTCCCCGTAAAATTGGTTTGTACCGTATTTCTGTGTGTGTAGTTACTTCTTATTCAGTAAATTAGTGGGGTAAAATAGTTGTTGCCTGGACGTGAAACCCTGAGCAATCATACAGGCCGTCTACTATAAGGCAACAAAATGGGATGGTACTTTGAGTTAGTGATAAGTCAAAACGTAGAAAGGGAGCTTGCTGCAGGTTTGAGGATTGTATTCCTGGTCTTGCAGATGCGTTTTTGTATATAGCCAGGGAGGATTTGGTGAAGAATAACCCTTAAAACGATTTGCAATGCAAGTAACAGCAAAAGTAATAGTGGTTACCGGGGGCGGTAGTGGCATTGGAAGGGAACTGGTCATACAGCTGGTAAAGAAAGGAGCAAGAGTAGCCATTGCAGACGTTAACGAAGCGGGTATGGCCAAAACCGTTGAGCTGGCCGGTAAAGGAGACGTAAGTACCCATGTTCTGAATATTGCGGACCGTGCAGCGGTAGAAGCTTTTCCTGCAAAGGTGATAGCTGCACACGGAGCGGTGGATGCTATCATTAACAATGCTGGTATCATCCAACCCTTTACTGATGTGAATGATCTGGATTATGAGCACATTGAGCGAGTGATGAACATCAACTTTTATGGCACCCTGTATATGTGTAAATCATTCCTGCCCCATTTACTAAAGCGTCCGGAAGCCCATATTGCCAATGTCTCCAGCATGGGTGGTTTTATACCTTTTCCCGGGCAGACTTTTTACGGGGCTTCCAAAGCTGCGGTAAAACTCCTTACCGAGGGCTTATATGCCGAGTTGAAGGATACCCAGGTAGGGGTCACCGTTATCCATCCCGGAGCAGTCAATACCGATATCACCTCCAATTCCGGTGTTCAGTCACCGCAGTTTGAAGCGTCCCAAAAGAACGATGAGGTCAGTAAGATGGCGATGCCGGCAGACGAAGCCGCAAAAGTGATGGTGCGGGCGATCGAAAAGAACAAATACCGGGTTATGGTAGGAAAAGATGCCCAAATGCTCGACTTCTTCTATCGCCTGGCACCCCAGCGCGCAGTAAACTTGATTGTAAAACGCATGGGGGCTTTTTCCGGCAAGTAGTGCCGGAAAAAGGCTCTTTGAGCCGCCTTATCGCATGGTATAACAAATGTTTATATGATTTGGAATAACCTTCGCGATCCTCGGAAAATTAAGCCATAAATATGTAGGCTAAGAAAAGTTTCATGCAGTTGATCGTTTTAGTTTAACTCCTTAAAGGAGAGTATTTCAAAAAAATGAGGGTTAGCTATGTATTGGTTATCTTCAAATCCCCAGCTTGGGAAATACGTGTATATTTAGCTTCCATTCGATAACCATGACTAATGAATCCAGTTCCTCCAGCGTGGGGAAAATAATGTTTGTTACTTTTTTTGAGGGGATGGCCGTAATGGCTACCGAAATACTTTCCGCACGTATGGTGAGCCCGGTATTCGGGGCTTCCATTACCAGTTGGTCTTTTGTGCTGGGTATCACCCTTCTCGGACTGGCCGGAGGCTACTTTTTTGGTGGGGTGTTGTGCCGAAAAGGGAAAGCTAATGTAGGAGTGATACTCGGCATTACCGGGATATGGCTGGCTCTCTTGCCTTTGTTTACCACTCGCCTTTTAGAGTGGACCATGTACCTGGGATATTACCCGGGGCTCATCACCTCCCTTTTGCTGGTGCTGTTCCCAACTCTTTTCCTTTTGGGTACGTTGAGTCCGGTGCTGGTGCATCTCATTGATCAAAAGCTAAAGATCACCGGGCTTTCTTCCGGCCGAATTTTTTCAGTTTCAACGGTGGGCGGAATAGTAGGTGCCTTATTGTTTGGTTTGTATATGCTGCCCGAAGTGGGTATTTCCATTAGTTTTTATATTATGGGAGCCGTACTATTTGGACTTTCGTTCCTTTTCCCTTACGGCCGTTTAAAATCCGGTGGCGGAGCTGTTTTACTGTTGCTTGTCCTGATGATGAGTCATAACCTGCTGAAAGCCAATAATAGTAATAAGATATTGTATGCTTCTGAAGGCCTTTTGGGACAGGTTAAGGTGGTACAGTCTGAATTTATGGTGAATGGCAAAATGGAGGTGCTGCGGATGCAGCTGATCAATAATACCCTTCAGGGCATCATTAATATTAATGATCCACAAAGGAGTTACCTGGAATACCAAACACTGCTTAAACCTATCCTGGAAAGCCAGGGCGCAGAGGGTAGGATGCTGGTGTTGGGCCTGGGTGCCGGTCTTATCTATAATATCATGGGTTCCAATAAAGATCTGCAGATGGATTTCGTGGAGATCGATGCCGGGATTGCCCGGTCTGCGGAGCGCTATTTCATTGGGCGGAATCGGGGGAATTCCAACCTGAACATTATTATTGATGATGCCCGGCATTATACGGAGACCACCGATGAAAAATACAACAGTATTTTCGTAGATACCTTTGCGGGTGAAAGCATACCGGGGCATGTTCTTACCCTTGAGTCCTTAGAGAAGATCCGTTCCCTTCTTAAGGAAGATGGTTTGCTGGTGATTAACTTTCATGGTAACTGGGAAGGTGATAAAGGGTTAGGCGCCAGAAGTTTGTGTAAAACGCTGGTAGAGTCTGGTTATGAGGTGAAGGTGGTTCCCACCGATACTACGGATAGTATTGAGCGCAGTATTCTCTTTCTATGTAAAGAAAATGATCTTCACAAAATGGATAAGCTCAGCGTACCCAAAACGGCTTCTACCTTTGAGGAGGAAACCACCGAATTGAGTTCCTACTACCTGGATGTGAGTCCCTCGGATATGGAAGACGCTGAGATCCTGACCGATGACAAGCAACAACTGGAACACATGCTGAAAGAGGTTTGCCTGGATTGGAGGAGGTACTGCATCAGGAGCTACGTTCAACCTTTTGAAAAGGAGAAGGGACTGGTGTTCTACTAGTTGCGGTATTTGGTATGAAACCCGATGAAGCCCTCTATTTTATTGCACTTATTCCTCCGGAGCCTTTAGCAGGTCAGCTGAATACCCTTAAAGAATACTTTGCAAAGGGATACAACAGCAAGGCTTCCCTGAATTCACCACCTCACATTACCCTGCACATGCCCTTCCGTTGGAGAACTAAGAAGTTAAACCTTTTAGTTTCCGGTTTGGAGGAACTGGCGGATTCCTGCTCCCCCTTTAGCGTTCATTTAAAGAATTTCGGAGCTTTTCCACCCCGGGTGATCTTTATAGATGTGGTTCCCAATCAAAACCTGGATAGGCTGCAACAGCAGGTAGTGGAAACAGCACGTAAAAAATGGAAGCTGGATAACGCCAATTACAGGGACCGGGCCTTTCATCCGCATATTACCCTTGCCTTTCGCGATCTCAGGAAGCCGCAATTCAAAGCTGCCTGGGAAGAATTCGGAAACAAGGATTTTGCCGGTTCATTCCGGGTATTGAATGTAGGTCTTCTAAAACACGATGGCGTGCGTTGGCAGTTGGAGCAAACTTTTAAACTGAAAGACAGAAGTGCTTCAGATTGGCAATAAAGTCCATAATCCTCCGTATTTATTCTTTACTATTGCGAAATGACAGAAGAGCCCGTAAAAACCTATCGCGAGTATAGCGATCCCGAAGAAATAGCCAACATCATAACTCATGGATTGGGAGTGGTATTGGGGATCGGTGGGTTCATATTGCTTTTAATCAAGGGTTTGCGAGTGGGAAACCCACTTTACACGGTGGCTGTGTCTATTTACAGCCTTACTCTTATATGGACCTATTCTACCTCCACGCTCTACCATAGCGCCTATAAAGCCGGGGTAAAGCTTAAGAATACATTCCACCTTATGGATCATACGGCTATTTACTTGTTTATAGCCGGTACCTATACCCCTGTGGCCCTATTTGCGCTTCCTGGCGACTGGCGGTACATTATCCTTGGCGGAATATGGACTTTGGCCATACTAGGCATTATTTTCAAGATCTTTTCCATTGGCCGTTTCAACTGGCTCTCTACTATCTTTTACCTCCTGATGGGGTGGATGATCCTTATAGCCGCCAAACCGCTGATCAATTATGCCGATCCTGCTTTGGTTTATTGGATACTGGCCGGAGGTATCTGCTACTCCCTGGGCGTGATCTTTTTCATGTGGGATCGTCTCAGGTACAGCCATGCCATCTGGCACCTATGGGTGCTGGCCGGAAGTATATGTCATTTTGTGGCTATTTACGGCTACCTGGAAGTGTAACTCCTATTTATCGTTTTCCAGTATTTGTTGCTGTACCCACTCGTTGGGGATCATATCAATGGTCATATTGATGCGGTCGCCAGAACTGCGGTTCAATACCTTGTGAGGGTCGGTAAGGCGTAGGTACCAACATTCACCGGGCTGCATGGGTACAATACTTCCATTCAGGAAAAACTCAGTGTTTTCATTGGAGATAATCGGAATGGTAAGCCGTATAACCGATTTGTGGATCTGCAGGCCCAGGGTAGGGTCCGTATGTTCATTTACCATCTGGCCGGAGGCGAGGCGTAAGATACGTACCAGCGTAACCTTGGTCTTTTCCCTGAACATGTCCACAATGCTCAGCAGGTAAGGAGATGAGATAAGCTCCTTGGTGTCCATCCATTCCGTCCACGAACCATCTGCATAGTCCTCAGCTGGAGGAGGAGGGGGAAGCGTGGTGTCCACCGTGTGAGCGGGAGCCCGCAGAGGTACCACATTATAATAGATGAATTCTTCCAGCTTAAACTGGCTGACCTCCTCCTTCATTTTTTCCACATCAAAGGTGAAGGGCAGTTTTATGCGGTCATGGGCCGTATCGATCGGTTCGGTAATCTGTGACATATAATTATATAAGGTTTGGTAATTCAGGTCCTGAAAATACTAAAATTAAAGCAGGGTGTATACCTGAGGGTATATTTGGAAGACGCTTAAATTTTTCTGGTATACCGTGTATCTGTATAGGCTTATTGTTGTGGTTATTTCTGTATGGAATTATCGTGTTTTTAATTCCTGAAAACCTCATTTTTCTTGAATGATTAATTCCGTTTGTCGCTAGAAAATCACTGAACATCCTCTGATCATTTCCATCGGTCGAATTTAAAAACGAGCGGAGGGCACTCCTAATACTTTTGAAGTGCAATCCTTAAAACGCTTGCTTATGAAAATGAAAGATATAGTATGGTGGTTAGCAGCCTGTGTAGTAATAGCCTGTACTCCTGAAACCAAAGATTCCACGGAGTTAATGATCCATAATTTTGAATTTAACACATCTTATACCGTTACGGTACGTATAAAGGGAAGTGCGTCTATGGCAGGGGCTTCTTTTGAGTTGTATACTGCTGATCCTGAAGAGGGAGGGGTTTTATTTGGTAAAGGAATACTGGATAGGTCTGGGCATTTTGAAGGAGACTATATGTTAGCTGTTTCCCAGCTTGTAGTTTACCTGAGGTCAACCTATATAGGTTTGCCTGGAGATGTGCAGATACCCGTACAGGGACAATTGGCCCAGCTTGATTTTAATAATGTGTCGGTAAAAAAGTCCGGTAATATCAAAGCTAAAAGCCTGAATACTGTTTTTGCCGATCAAAGTGGGAATGTGTATAAATATATGGGTACTCATAATGCCTTGGGGGTGCCAGCTTACCTTACGGTGGCTGATCAAATTGACGGTAGTTTGTTGGCTGATGTCAACAACTCCTTGCCGGAGCAGAGTAGGGTGCCTCTTGCTCACCCGGAGTATCTGGCCGTAGGGAATGATGTGGATATCCATCTTAGTCAGCTTTGTGATGTTTGGGTCACTTTTGTTCACGAAGGAGCTGGCTATAAAAATGGACTGGGGTTTTATACGTACCCTACGGCCAATCCTCCACTTAGCCCGGCTGGCATAGATACTACCCACATTATTTTCCCAAATATGTCCTTCAGTGGCTCCGGGGGTGGATTGTTCAGTGGAGATAAGGTACACCTGGGTACTTTTCCGGCTGGTACCAGTATTGGGTGGGTGCTTTTACAGGACGCCTATGACCCGGTTTATGAAAACCTTAACCCTAATAAGGGAAAGTTTTATTCCAATACTCTTTTTAATCCTGAAGCTACTGTTGCATTACGCCAGCATAACGTACAACTGTATCATTCGCAAAGGGATCTGGTGTTGATAGGATTTGAAGACATTAACCGTGAAAGGAATGAATGCGACAATGATTTTAATGACGCTGTTTTTTACGTGACCAGTAACCCGGTGGAGGCTATCGCTCAACTGAATTTACCGTCTATATCTTCATCCTCTAATGATGCGGACCAGGATGGGGTAGGTGATAACGTGGATGATTATCCTAATGATCCAAGCCGGGCCTTTAACCAGTATTATCCCGATGCTGTTAATTTTTCAAGCCTCGCTTTTGAAGATCTCTGGCCAGCTACAGGAGACTATGATTTTAATGACCTGGTGGTTGATCTTCAGTATAAATATGTTACTTCATCTTCGAATTATATCAGTGAGATTGAGATTAAACTTTTTGTACAACATATTGGTGCATCTTTTCATAATGGTTTTGGTATAGAATTTCCTTTTTCACCTGGGGATGTCCTACAGGCTTCTGGTGGACATATTAGCCGGGGTTTGGTCAGTAAAGATGCCAAAGGTCTGGAGACGGGTCAATCGCAGGCAGTCCTCATTGCCTTTGATGATGCTTTTGATAATCTCCATGATACCCTTGTACTTCACATAGTTCTGGCTCAGCCGTATAGCATGAGCCTGTTTAACCAAACGGGACCCAATCCATTTATTTTTGTGGCGGGCAACCGGGGTCGTGAAGTGCACTTGATGAACCGTAAACCTACAGATCTGGCTCTACCCGCTTTTTTCAATACCGATGCCGATGCCAGCGATCCAGCCAGCCTTAAATACTACCTCTCTCCCGGTAAATATCCATGGGCCATAGAGATCAACAAAAATTATAAATGCCCTAAAGAGAAGGTGCGTATCAGCGAAGCGTATAAGTATTTTAATGACTGGGTGCGTTCGGAAGGAACAAACTATAGCGATTGGTATTCGAAGGTTACCAGTGAGTACCGCGACTTCAGCAAGCTGCAATAAGATTATCGAAAATTAAGTCAGACGTTTCATAAGCAGGATGGGCCCGTTTTTTACGGGCCTGTCTTTTGTGGGTCAGTGGTAAAACAACGCTATTACCGGGACAGTACCTGATTTTAAGGATTAATAAGACAGTGGTGTTACGGGAGTAACGACCCTTGCTGATTTCTTTTGGTAAGCATTTTAGTCCCCATTACCAATACATCCAGGGCTGTCTCTTCAAAAAAGGCGAGAGCCTCGGCAGGACTTTCCACCATGGGCATTCCCTTTTTATTAAGGCTGGTATTCAATAAAACCGGGATGCCGCTTTGCTGACCAAATTCTTCTATCAATTTCCAAAACCGTAGGTTCCACTTCCGGCTTACTGTTTGCACCCTGGCCGATCCGTTCCTGTGTGTGACGTTGCTGAGTTTTTCCAGGTATTCGTCTCGGGTTTGGTCAATCAGGATCATGTAAGGACTCGGTATTCCATTCTCAAAAAACAGATCCACTTTTTCTTCCTGTACGGCCGGTGCAAAGGGCCTGAAATCTTCCCTGAACTTTATATGGCGGTTGATGTGCTGTTGCAAGCCTTGTATGCCCGGATGGGCCAGTATGCTTCTGCGGCCCAGTGCCCGTGGCCCAAATTCAGAACCCTCCTGGAACCAGGCGATGGTCTGGCCTTTACACAGGCTTTTTGCGCAGGAAATGAGTAGCTCCTCTTCTGGGAGATCCCGTACTTCCCATTTATGTGCGTAAGGCCTTATGGCTTTTTCAATCTCTTCAGGCCTGTAGGATCTTCCAAAACAAGTAGTGCCATTATGTTTTACACGTGCCTGCTGAAGGTGGGCAAGCCACCCATAATAAGCGCAGCCTAAGGCAAGGCCATTGTCAGCCGCAGCCGGCTCAAAATATACATGCTTGTGGCCAAGGTTTTTTAATAAGCGGGCATTGGCTACAGCATTCAAGGCCACACCGCCACTAAAGCATAGCTTGCTTTGAGTGTTGTTGCCCAGGCGGTTTTTTATGCACCACACCACGGCTTTTTCCACTTCTTCCTGTGCCCAGCAGGCCACATTGGCGTAGTATTCAAAATTTTCAAGGAAATGATCATAACTATAGGAAGGCCTGGTAAGGTGCAGGTTCCAGTCATCCCGTACCATGAGGCGTGAATTTTCCAGGTAAAAAACGTCTTGTACTATTGTTCCGGCTTTGCCAAAAGGAGCCAGGCCCATGAGTTTGCCTACATCGTCCATATTGCCAAACACATAATGGCTTACCGCTGAATAAAAACCTCCGATGGAATGACGTGTGGTAGGGAAGTGGGGTTTACCCGCTTCGGCAGCGGCCATCGGGCTGAAATCCTTTTGGAGGGTGCGCAGGTGTTGTCCGTCAAAATGGTAGAAGCTATCCTTTTCACACAGCATTTCTGAAGTGGAACTAAAATCTGCCATAAAGTCCCCAGGTAATTCCGGATGTATTTCACGGTATTGGGAAAAGGGACTCCCGCAACCATCTATCACCATTACGTAACATTCATCAAAAGGACAGGTGCCGATGGCACTGTAGGCATGAGCAAGGTGGTGCGAAATATTGATCACTGGGGGGTGATCCGGAGTGGTGAATAACCTTGGCCCCTGGTGATAGGCTGCATCCGGTATCTCAAAATTGGCCGTTTGCACCACCAGGTCAATGTCTTCAAGGGAAATTCCTTCTGCATCCAGGCAATACTGGATAGCCAGTGTGTCATTGCCGTTATCGTGTTTAATACGGCTAAGTCGTTCCTTTTCAATGCCTACGCAAACCACCCCATCCTTCAGCAGTACAGTAGAAGAGTCATGAGATAGTCCGGTTCCAAGAACGTAAACGGGTTTATTTTTCATATTACCTGGGCTTCCAGCTAAAGCAAGGAAGAAGGAATATTACACAAAATTTTAAGGAAAGTGGAAAAGTTCAGGCTTTATTGGCCTTTATGAGCGCCTCGAGTATCTTTCGGTTGTGATCCAGCAGGTTATCCGTTTCTTCGAGTAGTTTGTTATTGCGATCACGAAGCCGAAGCAACTTTTTCTCTATCTCGGTATGTTCAGGCTTATGTTTCATCATTATCTACAAGCGTAAAATTAGGATTTAGGTTTTGTTGTGGATAAAGAAGTTATCAACACGTCCGTAATATTGAGTGAATGGACTAAAAATAGACTTGAAATGGTGGTAATGTAATTTCCCATAGCTCAGCGAGCTCAAACGGTAGGAGGAATGAAAAAAGAAACAGAGATATTTTTTAAACTTTTTTACCGGAATCAAACTAAATAAACTACAGAGCCAAAAGGCTATCAGGCTTTTTTACGATACCTCGAGGGGTAGGCATAGTAGCTCAGTACAGTCTTCAGGGCTTCGAGTATAGCCAGGTTGATCGGCATCAGGCGGTTGCCCATGTCGGGATCAATACTGCGTAACTGGAAATAGTAGTTGCGCATGACCGGAGTGCTTTTACCCTCTGCAATATGTTGATGGGCTTTTTCCACTGAGGCCGGAAAAGTTTCTTTGATGGGGCGGCAGGTTACCAATCTGGGATCACCGTATTTATCCATCATAGCTGAAAAACCAAAGAGGCGGCAAATCAGTCCCCGGTAGGCATAAGCCTGGCAAAATCCTTTATCGCCCGGCCGAAGAAATGGCGAAAAGGCAGGGCAGTGATGGTTATCGCGATCGTTATTCAAATGTTCGTGCCAACGCAGCGCTTCACCGGTTTTGTATAAATGATAGGCAAAGGGTAAAAACTCAAGGGAGGTGGCGTTAATGTCTGATTTCTGGCAGCATCGTCCACAGCCTGAAAGGCATCCTAAAGTGGTAGCTTGTTGAAAGGTGGCTACATCCTTTTCCAGCTGGTGGAACACCCGTTCCACTGCACGGACCTTGTGGTACAAAGTCATCCGAAACGGGTGCAAATGTACAATGCGGCAAGCTTCAAAAATGATTTTTTCTGGGATTTATCAGGTGAATGGTAAATATCTGAAATATAATCATTTGGAAAGGTATTGGGTTCTGGTGGATTTGGAGCCAAGGTTGTTGCAGGAGTCGCATATGAAAGACCATTTCAACTCGGCTTGTGCGCCAGAATTTGTGAAAATAACCTGAACGGTGTCCATATCCCCATCCGGTTCCAAATCCGCCAAAGCATGTTCTTTGTCCGGAACATCCTGAATAAAAAGGATCGTATCAATGTAGCCGGACTTGTTGCGGATCAAGCGGTCCGGCATGGAAAAATTATAGCGGTGTAGCGCATGGGAATCCATGGATTTTATGCTCCACGAATCGTAATAATCCCAGGATACGGTGGAGTCAACTTTCCAAACGCCCGAAAGGGATGTTGTAGCCACGGGGTCGGAGGTTTCATCTTGATCTTTGGAACAGCTGGTGCTGAACAATAACAGGAGTATGGATGAATACAGGAAATAGGACTTTGTCATAACGCTTGTTTTTGAATCGTTGAGCTGAACAAAGTTAGGTTGGGGGTATAGACTGGTAAAACCACTTTTGGCGTACACCATGAGCATGGTGGCAAATTTTACATAAAGAATGAAGTGTGTGATGATGAAAGACTTAAAAAGTACGGATTTTTAACACGTAATTATTCCCCCGCTTCTTAGATTGGCAGGAAAACGTAATAAAAGTAGCAGGATCACTGCACGCATGTGATCAATCCACAGCAAATTCCTGCAGGACCGGAAGAGCCTGGTTGTTGAAATCAAACAAAGCCTGGTTCTCCCAGGAGGAGCCATCCTTAGCTTCATTCCCTTTCCAGGCAATCCAACCGGCTCCCCAGTAGCAAAAGCCCAATCCACCAGACACGTTTTGGGTGATCATCTTCCTTACATAGGCTATATAGTCCTTTTGCCCTTGTGGGCTGGCTGGAAAATCGGGAAGGATGATCTGATCTTCACTGCCAATGATGTTATGCGTCCAGTCATTCCATTGTAAGGTGAAGGGGTAAGCGGTTTCAGCAATCAATACATCCTTCTTAAAACGGGTGCTGAGCTGTTGAAGGGTATTTTGCAAGCTATCCAGGCTTTTTCCGTGCCATATCGGGTAGTAGGATAATCCTATAATGTCATAATCCAGATCCTCAATTTGTTGGTAAAAGGCATCAGAACCTTCCAGGCCAGCATAATGCATAATGATCCTGGTGTCCGGTGATGTGGATCGTACCGCTTGGGCACAAACAGTTAACAGTTCCAGGTATTGATCGGGGTTTGAAAAACGGTTGCCAAGGGGGAGAAGTAAGCCCGGGTTGATCTCATTCCCTATTTGAATATAATGGGGCTGTAGGTGTTTAACTACTTTTCGTGTATACTGCTCTGCGCTGTCTTTCAGGTTGTTATAGGAGAGGCCTTGCCACTGCGTGGGTGTTTTCTGGTGGGCCGGGTCGGCCCAGGTGTCGGAATAATGAACGGTTAACCATATCTGGAATCCGAGGTCCTGCAGTTGGGCTGAAAATTGCCGGACTTCCTCGAAGCCGGAATGTCCACTTGCCGGGCTTACCCACAAACGGAGGCGAATGGTATTAATACCGCTATCTTTTAAAATGCGCAGAAAATCCTGCGGCTGATTATTGAGATTGTAGAAAACCGGATGGGTTTGTTCAATCTCCGGAAAGAAGGATATATCTGCGGCCGATATAAAACGGGTTGGAGTTTCTTCGGGTAAAGGCTTTGTTTTCCGGTTTTCTTTATGGCAAGCCTCACACAGAACTATCAGGAGGATAAGCCCTGCTGTTTTCCATAATTCCCATATTCCGGATATTTTCATCCTGTGTGTTTTCAAAAAAATAGCGGTAGTTAATCCCGCCATGTGCGGTCAGGTTAAATATAGGGAGGAGTTAATTAAAAAAAGTCCGTTATCTGCTTGCCTTTTATCGGGCATCTTTTTTGCCAATCTAAATGATCTTTAGGTAGGTATTGTCTTACATTTGCACTTCGGTACCTTGCTTATTTTATCGCGTAATATAGGTGCACAGATGAGTGTTATTGCTTTTGGTTTTAACGCTCAGACCATTTGTTGCTATGCTTTTCGACAATGCTTGCGCTGGTTATGGCATTGAAGCCACTGGAAGAATACTGCAAGCCAAAGAGATCAATCCCAAGCCTGCTATTGTGGCTTTAACGGCCAATGCTTTAAAGGAAGATAAAAAGCGATGCCTGGATGCAGGAATGACAGGTTTTCTCTCTAAACCTGTGAACAGTGAAAGACTTTTACAGGCCGTGCGCAGTGCGTATCAAAAGCAAGTCTATAGGCTGCGGTCCAATTCATAAATCCTGAATGCTATTTTCCCGTAATCCAGACGGCTGAATTGAATAAGGCTGCCTTTGGCTTTACCAGGAGTTGAAAACTGGAAAATTTATTTGGAACGTTTGTTCCGTTATGGTTATGTTTGTAAGCGGAATGATCGTTCCGGAATAATAATTAAAAAAGAACAAAATGAATGCATTAAATGGAAAAGTAGCTGTGGTTACCGGGGGTAATAGTGGCATTGGGTATGCTTCTGCCCGGAAATTAAAGGAACAGGGAGCCCGGGTTTTAATTACTGGTCGGTCAGCTGAAAGGGTAAAAAAAGCGGCTGATGAATTAGGGGTGGATGGCCTGGTAGCTGATGTAAGCTCGGTTAATGCCATTGATGAACTGGTAAAGCAAAGCCAAAAAATGTATGGTAGGGTGGATGTGTTGTTCGTAAACGCAGGCATCTTTATACCCGCACCAGTAGGTAAAGTGTCCGAAGAACTTTTTGATCATCAAATGGACATTAATTTTAAGGGCGCAGTATTTACCATTGAGAAGTTTTTACCCATTTTGAATGAAGGGGCAAGTATCATCAACCTCTCCTCGGTAAATGCTTACACCGGCATGTCCAATACCGCAATTTATGCCGCTTCAAAAGCTGCGCTAAACGCATATACCCGTACCGCAGCAACGGAACTTGCTCCGAAGAAAATTCGGGTTAATGCCGTTAATCCGGGTCCTGTGGCCACCCCGATCTTTGGCAAAACGGGAATGGAAGAGGAACAATTGAATGAGTTTGCACAGGCCATGCAAAACCGGGTTCCTTTAAAGCGTTTGGGCCAGCCGGATGATATTGCCAACCTGGTGGCTTTTCTGGCTTCAGATGAGGCTTCTTTTATTACCGGTGGGGAGTATAATATTGATGGTGGTATTGGCGTAAATCACATATTAGGCTAATTTTTTGATCGTTTTTGGAACGATAATTCCAATTAAGTATATTTGCGGGAGCACATTAATGCTCCCGCTTTTATGCCCAGAGCTAAAACATTTGATGAGCAGGAAATCCTGGAAAAGGCCATGAGCCTTTTTTGGGAAAAAGGCTATTCGGCTACCTCTATACAAGATCTCGTAACCTACCTGGGGGTTAACCGTGCCAGCCTCTACGATACCTACGGAGGGAAGGATGCCTTATTTAAAAAGTCTTTTGAGCTCTACCGGAGAAAGAATATCCAAGGCATGAAGACCTTTCTGAACGAGTATACTGATGTAAGGACCGGTTTTCACGCTTTGTTTGATAAAGCCATTGATCAATCCGTTCAGGATAAACACCGTAAGGGATGTTTTGTAGTGAATACCACCACGGAGCTGATCCCCGGAGATGGGGAATTGCTTCTGCTTCTCGCTGAAAATAAGAAGACGATTGAAGGCATTTTTTACGATTATCTCAAAAAGGGAGAAACGAAAAATCAATTTTCCGCTGATAAAGACCTACGTTCCATAGCATCCATGCTTTTCACCCTTTATAACGGCTTAAAGGTAATTTCCAAGGTTGAAACCAGTAAAGAGGACATGACCCGTACGGTTTTGATAGCACTATCCTTGCTGGACTGATCAATACTCCAGAAAGATCGCTCTGTTTACCAGGACATATAGTACCACTTTATAGCAGTTGGGGTTTTCCCAGTGTCCACAAGTGATAGTCACAAAGTCCTGTCTTATACCCAACTGTTTTTTGTCCTATATACAAGACTGGTTGTCTTACACACTATCCATGCTTACCGGAACCAGCCGGAATAGGCCAGTCGATTACCTGATGCATAGTCTGCTATCTTTACGACCTGGTGTTGTATGGTTTCGAGATCTCCAATGGAAAAGAGGAGTAATTCATTATACCCAGGTTGATGGGAATAGTATAGTCCTGCAGCGTTCAGGGCTTTGAATTCCAACTGTCCGCCCCAGGCAGGGTCCCAGTTTTGGGTGAGGTAATACACAAATCCGATGGTGCCATTGGGTTGATCGGTGTGCCAGGTTAAAAAATCGCCTGCTTCATAGTTGCTGAGAAAAGCTTCGTACAGACCGGTTAGCTTTTGGCCAATAATGTTTGAAACAAACGAAAGTATACGTTCACTACTAAAGTGGGCATGTAATTGGGTTTCTATTTTTATGGCGGGTTGGCTACTTTTCAGGAAGCTTCTTTTAAAGCGGAAAGCAAATTGGCCGTCCAGGTAATGATTGAGGGCTATTTGTCTGAAGTATTTGATAAAGAGCCTGTTCTGTGGTGTGAGGGGTAGGTGTCGGGGTTTTTCTTCACCGCTTTCGATGATAGGAAAACAAGACATAAACCATTGTTCTTCTGGGATGGATTGCAGAGCCTGATATATATGATCGGCTCGTTCAGGGCTCATAAAGTCAGGGATAGCTACTATCTTTTTTTGAGCAAACCGGCTCCTTAACTTAACAGACTCTTTGTGAAATGAGTGTTTGCCTGACATAGAGATTAAATTTACCGATTGAGGACTGAAGTTTTCACCTGGGCTGATTTTGTGTTCAGGCCACCTGGCTATGGCTGTTTTTCCAGTACCCAAAGGTGGTATTCCCAAAGTCCTTTCCGATAGCCATGATATTGCCCGAAGCCAGCTTTATAATGATTTTTTGAAGAGCTGGAGACCTTTGGATGGGTCAACTGATAGGCTTTGGTGCCCAGCATGCCCAACATACTGAGATAGTAAATGCGGTTAACGGATTTACTAATCTCTGCCGTGGCGTTATAATGTTCCCGGACTTGAAAATTTTGCTGTTCAGCTATCTCTTCCTGCTCAGTAACAGTGAGTATATCTTCTATGGCCCAGTTATATAACATGTCATACATGTTGGGTTGATCCTTTATAGCATAAGCATGTGGCTTGTAATAATCTACAATCAGCAGCTTTCCTCCGGGCTTAAGTACACGGTACATTTCCTTAAAAAACAGCTTCTTGTCCGGGGCGGTGGCCATGCTTTCCATCGCCCAAACTATGTCGTAGCTTTCATCCGGGTAGCCGGTATCCAGGTAATTGTTGACCTCAAACTTTACCCGATCGGTAACCTCATTTTTTTTGGCGTATTCATAGGCTGATTTTACCTGCCGCTCACTCAGGGTGATACCGGTGCAATGCGCGCCAAAGTGCTTAGCCAGAAAAATACTGCTGCCTCCTACACCACATCCAGCATCCAGGATACGATGATCTTTTTGAATGTGACCCATTTCGGCCAAAATGCGATTGGTGTTTACGATGGAATCTGCCAGGGAGCGGGTTCCTTCTTTCCAAATACCATAGTGCAGGCCCATACTTTCATCCAGTTTCCAAAACCAGCGCATGTGTTGCTGGGTAAGGTCGTAATACCGGATGATGTCGTTGTTGGTTATGGTGGACATAGTGTTTGCAGTTGTAAAGGGGGCTAAATATACTACTATGTGTTAAAGTTTGGGAAGGTGCTACCAGATTGGGAGAGTTGTGAGGTATTTTGCTGAGGTTCAGATTTATAATGGTGGACAAAGTTGGTTGGCTGTCCGAGTATAGCGGGGGTTTTGCGAATGGGATTATCGGAAACGGATAATTCAGAGGGTGCCCTGGTGCTATAAAGCTGTTTTTTCTGCCCCTAAAGGAGTGAATCTCTTCACGCTTTATCTACGCCTTATCCATGCTTTATCCATGGCTTATCTACGGAGTATCCATGGAGGTGGTTTTTAGGGTTGGCGGATTATCCGGAATGTTTAGTGTTTCAAATCCTGAAACTATGGTGTACAGCGATCTCAGGACAGGGCAGAATATTATTCCTTTTGCTTTTGGAAAATACCGCTAATCCAAAAGGTGATGGCAAGAATGAGGATAAAAGCCTTAAACCAAACCGGACTTTCGTAGAGGTGGGTATAGCTTGCTATGAGGTATGTTAAGGAAAATACAACTGCTAGTAAAAGGTAGGTGGTTGACTTTTTCATATAAAGTGACTTTTAGATAGCTGTTTTACTTAGTTTCCACTTCCAGATAATCCCTTCCTGGGGGTGGATGATTTCGTCAATTTTCTCAAAGCCGCATTTTCTTAAAACCCGGGTAGAGGAATTTTCTTCACCAAGGGTGTGGGCAATTACAGATCTAACGGCTGGGCTTCTAAATGCGTTTTCTACAAGGGCCAGGGTCATTTCTGTGGCCAGTCCCCGGTTGCGGTAGTCCGCTAAAATTTCATATCCTATTTCTACGGTTCCGTCATCGGTTGGCTTACCCTGGTAGCCACCACTTCCAATGAGTTTGTTCTCGGGCTTATATATAGGTATGTAGGTCCACCAACCCTTTTCTTCTTCATTTTCAGATAGTTTTTCCAATACGTAGTGCAGAGACTCTGTGCCAAATTCTGTCCAGCGGTTTGGTACCGATACCCCCAGTTTCCGGGCCAGGGCTTCATTACTTTGAGTTGCACCCGTTAAAATATCAATGTTGCAGGATATTAATAGGAGGTTTTGGGTTTCTATGGTCATTTTTAAAGGTTTAGGGGGAGGGTTGTGTGGTATTGGTTTAGTTGGCAGGGGCCTGGGTGAGCCAGATTTTTATTTTTTGTTCTATTTCAGGAAAATGGGAAGGGTGTGGCATGTGTCTGCAGTTTTTCAACATATGTACTTCCCGGAGATTGTTAAAGACCTTCCGGGCTTGTTTCACAGTTTTATGGGCTGGAAAAAACACATCGTTATCTGCTACTATGAGATATACGGGCTTAGTGAAGTGGGATACCTGTTGTTTTTGAAGTATTCCGGGTCGCCTGTAATCCATGTGTACTCCAAGCAGAATGGCTTTTTGAAAATGAAACATATACGGGTCATCTTCGGGAACGAAAGAATGGATAAATTTTCGCAGATCCACATCTTTACGAGTAATTTTAAACCGGATCAAGGGGAGGGTAAGTTGTATCAGGGACGGCCAGAAATTTCCATTAGCCAACCCTCCCGGCACAATAAAAATACACGTGTTAACTTTTTCCGGCCGGTGGGTAATGAGTTTTTGGAGAATAAAACCTCCGTAAGAAACGCCTATAAAGCCGGCTTTGGTAATGCCTAGTTCAGTCAGTACTTCATCTGCCCATACCGCTAATGAATCGTCTTTAATGTTAAGGGTTGTTTCTGCACTTTTAGTGGCTTGTCCAATGGTATCAATGGCGTAAATATGAAAGTGGTTTTGGAGACTGCTGATGCTTTCCAAAGCGAGGGGGGAACCTGCATGTACCCCGTGAAAGAGAACCAGTTTCTTAGCTTGCTCATTTCCGGATATAATCACCCGGGTATGGCCAAATGAGGTGTGAACATCTTCTTCCCGGTAGGGAAAGTCAAGGTTTTTTGCCTTGCTCTCGTACAGTGCAAGTACTTTACGCCTGGCCTCCGGAGATCTGTAAATGCTTTTTTTGTTGCTCATTTTTAATGGGATACTATCGAGTTTGCTAAATTAGGCCAAATGGACTAATTTAGCAAATGTGAAAACAAAATGGCTTATAAAATCTACAGGAAGAGAGTTGTTTAATACCGAAGGGGTAATGAATGTTACCTTACGGGATATTGCCTCAAAATTGCAGAGGAGTTACGGGAATATAACCTATTACTATGGTACCAAGGAGGTTTTGATCAACGAGCTGTTTGACGATATGCACCAGGAGTTGAACGAATTACAGGAAATTTCAAGGGATCAAAATCTTCTGAGCTACTTGTTAAAGCTTCCTGAAGTAAGTTTTGAAATTACCCGGAAGTACGTGTTTTTTACCGTAGACCATAACGAACTGAAGCGGAACTTTCCGCTATTTTTTACCAGGATGAATGAGTTGCATAATAACCGCAAAGCTCAATGGTTGGGTATTTTAAACCGGCTTTTGGCAGAGGGGTATCTCAAAAGCGACTTGAGTGAGGGAGATTTACAGTATATCATGTTCTTAAGTGGTTGTGTACGAACTGCATATTTTCAACTTATGGATGCTGCGGCTTATGACCAAAGGGACTACCTACAAACCGTTAATGCCTTGTTAAAGCCTTATTTGAGTAAGCAGGGATTAGGGCTTTACAAGCTGTACCTAAATTCTGAGTTGTAAGGCCAGGTTATAGGTTTTTATGTGTTGAAAGGAGTAAATCTTTTCAGGCTTTGTTTGCAGCGTATTCTTGCAGTTGTTTTTATGAGGGGTCAGTTTCCAGCCAAGGGTCAAAGGTGAAGAGCTGTGAGCCGTTGTTAATGGTAAAGTTAAAGCGGTAGGCATACACCAAACCCAATTCGGGATCGGACTTTACATAGGTGTAATATTGATTTTCGGTGCCGCTAAGAAGTTTTGGTGTGGCAATCATCTCGGAAAAATCCTCACCGGACTTGCTGGCCAGGAACTCCTTTAACTGAATGGTGTCTGAAGAATTGGAGGTGCTTATGGCTGTCCAGAAGATACTTTCATTGGGTTGCAGATCTTTGGCTACCAATTCGTGACCGCCCTGCCCGGAGGTGGCGGACTGATGGTTACTGGTCATGGTAATATAATCATTGACCTTAATGGGGTTGGAGCTGGACTGACCGAGGTTGAGAATGGAGGTGGTATCTACCCCGATCTGTATCTCGAGAAAATATATGGTGGCGGCCGTGGTTATATCTGAGGAGCTGAAGGTTCCGATGGTTTCCATGGCGGAGATCAGTTCATCCAGGGTGATGGTTTCAATCCATACCAGGTGGATGGCATTGGCCCACTCATCAACGGTAGAGGTTGAGTATTCTCCCTTTACATTGGCGATGGCCTGGTTTATGGAGTTGCCCGTTTCCATTTCAAAATTCAGGGCGTTAAATAGAGCGTCATTACTAGCCATAATTGTTGGTTTTTTATGATTGGTTTAATGTGCTTTCAGGAGAAGTTACCCGGAAGTGAGGCATAAGCTTTTAAGCCGGTATTCCTGAAGTATAATAATTGAATGAAGACTTAATATTATAAAGTCCCCGCAGGTAATAATCTCTACGGGGACTGATCTTGTTAATCTTCCAACCAGGGATCAAAGGTGAAGAGCTGTGTTCCGTTGTTAATGGTGAAGTTAAAGCAATAGGCGTAATTCAGGCCTTTTACGGGGTTGGATTTTACGTAGGTATAGTATTCGTTTTCAGATCCGTTCAGCAACTTGGGAGCTGCTATCATTTCGGAGAAATCGGCATTGGGATTAATGGGGCTGGGCAAAAACTTTTTGAGCTGGATAGTATCCGAAGAATTGGAAGTACTGACCGCTGTCCAGAAGATGCTTTCATTGGGTTGCAGATCTTTGGCAATGAGCTCATTTCCACCTTGCCCGGAAGTTGCGGACTTATGGTTACTGGTCATATCTATATAGCTGTCTACATAAATAGGGTTGGGGCTGGACTGGCCCAGGTTTAGGATGGAGGTAGTGTCTACGCCAATCTGTATTTCCAGGAAATATACGGTGGCGGCTGTGGTTATATCGGAAGAACTGAAGGTTCCGATGGTTTCCATGGCTGAAATCAGTTCATCCAGCGTGATGGTTTCAATCCATGCCAGGTGCAGGGCATTGGCCCATTCGTCAACGGTTGCGGATGGATAATCTCCCTTTACATTGGCAATAGCCTGGTTAATGGTATTGCCGGTTTCTTTCTGAAAGTTAAGGGCGTTAAATAAAGCGTCATTACTAGCCATAATTGTGAATTTTTATGATTGGTTATTGATTAAATACATTTTTACTGAGTGGCGTCTGTCATAATATTGGGAAAGTCAGAGGGTAGCTGCTTGGCGGATACACTCTTGACTTGTATGTAGTAGTTGAGGACAACGCTGGATACAATGGAGTCCCAGGAGCCTACACTGCCGGGATTGCTGCGGGCGGTATACATACCGTTGGCAAAGCAATACAGGGCATAGGTAGAGAGGTTGGTGTTAAAAAACTGATTTCCCACCGGGGTGGCTATATCACTGAGAACTTCAGCCTGATATTGATTAAACGTAAAGTTGGTCTCGCCCAGGAGGCTGGGTACAGGTGCCGGCAGGTTTTGGATGAAGCTGTTCAGGGTTGAGGGCTGCGGAGCGCTGATAAGCCCGGCCAGTTGTTCCATAAATGACCAGTTGGTGGACTGGGAGTAATATGTGGCCACGGATGATACGCAATCCAGGGCATTATAGGTAGCCTGATTTACGGCCTTTATCATGGTAGTGGCGTTTTGAAGGTTATAGTCGGTTAAGAAGAACTTAGAGGCAATCATAGAGATGGCCTCTGACAGGCTAGTGCCATTTTGGTAAAGCTGACTGGCGTAGGTGTTAATATTTTCTACGGAGCCGTCATACACGGTAACCACCAATTGCTTTTGGGCCACGGTAGAACCATTTATAAGAGCGGTAAGGGTGTAGGTGGTTGTTTCAGCGGGTGAAACGGGGTAAGTGGTCTCAGTAAGGGCAAGGTTGGCGGGATTCTCTATGGTGCTTCCGGATAAATAGGACAGGGATACTGTGGTTACCCCGTTGGATGATGTCCAGGAAAGGTTTACCGAGGTGCCGCTGTTTACCACGGGCTTATCCACAAAAAAGGTGAGGTATTCCTTAGCGGTGGGCATGTCAGCCGGTAACTGTGATGTAAGAAGCTGGCCCTTGAGGTTCTGCAGTTCAGGTACCTGTGTAGCTGAAAGGGTGGGGATCTGATTGGCGGTAAGCTGCCCGTTCAGGCTTTGAATATCGGGCAAGAGGCCGGGAGTGAGGGCTGGCAGGCAGCCGGATGCCAGGCTAAGGTTTTGCCGGCCACCGTTGTTCACGGTGAGTTCTGGTGAGATCTGTTGTAAACTTCCTAATACCATGGTGTTGCCTGCATCAGCTGGTGCTACAATGGAGAGCACGGGAGATGCGGGAGTGGTGGCATTATTCTGAATGGTTATAAGCCAGGGAGCGTTGGCAGCCGTGAGGGAGCTGGTATCCAGAGTAAAACTTCCGTTAACCTGTGAAATGGTTTGTCCGTTATAAGTAGCCTGATCACTTAGCGAAATGAAGCTATAGTTACTATTTAATGCGGTGCCGGTTGTTACGATAACATTTTGCCCGTTGGCTGTAACCGCAAGTCCATTCAGGATACCCGGGGTGAAAACGGCTTTATCCAATCCGTTGAGGAAAGGGATTTGGGCGGAAGTAAGCGTACCGGAAAGATCCTGCAGATCCGGAATAAGCTTGGTATCAAAAACCCCGGAGGTAATAACGGAAGCGTTCAGGTTGCTAACGGTAACCGCAGGCATACGGGATTCCAGTAACTGTGAGGTAACCGCTTTAGGGGTTATGGTTAAAGCGGAGGTGGTTACTTCAATTTCGGCTAATAATACTTGTCCGCTGATGGAATTTCCTGAACCAATAAGCTGAACCAAAGGTGAGTTTACAGCCTGGTTGCTGGCCTGGTTGTAAAAGTTATTGGCAATGGTAAGCTGCCAGGTACCATTAGCTTGTGCAGAGAGATCCAGGCTAAGGGTTGTGCCTGAAAGGGTGAGTTGTTGTTGATTATAGGTGGCACGAGCGGCCAGAAGAATCTGTTTTCCACTGTTGTCAATAGCCGCTCCGCTGGTAATGGTTAGGGTCTTCCCGGAAGGGTTGTCTACGACAAGGCCGGAAAGGACACCGGGCGAGAACATGGCCTGGGTCTGAAATTCACGGTGTAGCGTATGGAATTGCTGTTCCGTTGTGAAGTCCTCAACTTTAAGTAACTGGCCGTTGTAATACAGCTCTTTGATGATGGTTGGAATGGTGGCAGACATATACTTAAGTATTGAGATTAGGAGGAAATTGTAGTGTTTATACCTAATGCCGCCTGCCCCACTTCAAAGCCGGTATTATTGAGCTGAGCATAGACGATATCAGACGTGAGACCATTTGTATTGTATCCGTCCATGGTTGAGATGAACGTATTTACGGTATTTACAAACTGCTGGATATTAGACCTGGTGCCGGAGTCTACTTTGCTTTCAACCGATTGCAGGTTGCTCACTGCGGTTTGCAAGTTGGTTTTGGTTTGCGGGGTTAAGAAGGTATAGCCGGTAATACTGCTTTGAACCGCAGCGTTCATAGTATAGGATGGTGCGGCTTCCTGGATTGCAGCCCAGGGCTTGGTATATTGTTGTGTGGCAGGCATTAGCTGGAAGCCTGTGGCCGGAAGTCCGGGTTCTTCAGTTTGAGTATGGTCACCTACCGCACCGGATAAGAAGGACAGTTGATAAAGGAGGGTGGAATTTTCACCCAAGGCGGTTTGGGGAAAGTCCCAGGCGGCAACAAAGTTTCCATTGCCGTCTATACCCACAGTAAGTTTCTCTATCTGTATGTTGGTGGCTACATTGGTTAATTGACTTTGTACGCGGCTTAATAAGGGTTTTACCTTATTGATCAATTGGTTAACCTGGTCTTCGGCTTTCTTTTTCTCACTGTCACCACCTCCAAACCAACTTTTAATAGTATCCCAAATCTTGGAGAGGAAGCTGGCTACGGTAGCGGCAGCGGCAGCGGCAATAACGGCTACTACTACACCATCCAGTTCAAGCACGGCACCTAAATCACCGGCTATTTCTCCAGCTTCCAAAGCTTCTTCCAAAGCCTCTGCGAGGTCTTCGTCTTTAGTTTTGCAAAGTATGCGCGCAGCAATAGAGGCACTTACCTTTTTAGCAGCCACCAGTGCTATGGCTTCATAAGTTTTCGGGTTGCTGATGATATCCTGGAATATAAGTTCCAGGTTTTGTGGGTTGGTAGCCGTATCCCAAATGGCTTTCGGCAGGTCGTCTAAAGAAGTTGGGATGGAAAAATCTATTTCAAAATCTACGGGCACGGTGGTTATGCTCTGGCCGGCAATGGTAAGCTCTACGGAAACGGTAAGGGGTACCTGCATGATACCGGTTGATACCTGTGAAGGTTTTTGCCCACTGGTAAGGGACAGGGAAAAAGTGGTTTTAACCTCATTGTTGAACATGGAGTTCACCAGGTCCTGGCAGCCGTTCCCCCCGAGCTTGTTCAGTTGGTTTACTATGTTTTCTATGGCTTTGGCGTCCTGGATTTCCTGTGTACCTAACCCATCAATGCTGGTGATGGAGAAGTCGCCTTTGGTCCATTGCCAGTCTATAGTTATAGAAGGAGTGCCCTGGTGCTGGTAGGAGCCACTGAAAATACCATTGGAATAATCCATGGTGAAATTGCCAATGTCTGTACCAAATAAAGTGAGGTTCTGAACACTTACCTCAAAGGTTTTCTGACCGTTGGTGGTTTTAATGGTAAGGGTAGGGGCGGTCAGTTGTATGAAGTAAACCGTGAGGGTAGTGGTTTTTTGGGATGGGGTACCAATGTAGGTTCCTGAAAGTTCAATTCCGTCACTTTCCACATCCAGATCAATCTGGAAATTATATTCCTCAAAAAACTGCAATACCGCATCCAGATGGTAACCTTCTTTGTAGGTTACCGAGGTGGAGGTTCCGTTACCGGAGGTTGATGGTGGATACTGAAAGGTATAAGCGCTACACTGCTGTGCTGTGGAGCCTGAAGGGCATTTAAGGTAATACATGCTCCCGGAAACCAGACCAATGGCTTTGGTTATATCGTCTACCCACTGCCAGGGCTTCTGGATTACCTGAACTACAAAGTCGTAAATGGTAAGTACAGGATTGGCAGTGAGGCTTACCAGGGCCAGGCGGGGTTCACTTTTCTCAAAAATAATGGTGCCCTGCAGAATGAGGTTGTTTTCCAGGGCTTCCAGATTAATCTGCCCATTAATGATGAGATCCGTGCTGGCTGGTATTGCTTTGGGCTGAGTTTGAGCAAAAGTGTGGTCAATATCAAGGGTAAGCTGGCCAAAGTTTATCCCGGTCATCCCAAAGGGTGCGTCAACAGTTTGGGTGGAAGAGCCTGTGGATAGTTCCAGGCTGGCCAGGAGTTTCGTGTTGTTTACGGTAAGGTCTCCCTGAAAGGTAAAGGAGGGTTTATCGGTTCCCAGGGTAAAGGGGGCAAACTCCACACTACCGCTTAATTCGTATTGATCCTGATTGGAGGTGTACTGAAAGAGAATATTCTCGCGTCCGTTGTTTCCACTGAATTTAAAAATATTCAATAGCGTGAAAGTAGGAAAGGATGCAAATAGTGCTGAGTTAGTTGGTTGAGCAGGAGTTTTTTGTGTTTCGGTTTGGGTGCGAAAGCCATATATGGTGATGTTGTTCATCTGCCCGCTGTAACCAATGGTAAGCATGGAGTTGAACAGGGATATCTGTCCAAAATCCATTATTGCCCAAAAGCTGATACCAGTTACCTGATCTGATGAAAAAGCCTGCGTAAACTGCTGCGTAAAATCCTGCGGCATATTGCTAAGCGGGAAGGATGGTGGCATAAGTGCTCCGGCTTTCCCGGTGGGGGTGGCGGCATTGGGTTGCAGTTGGCTGATCTGCTGAAGGGCCTGGGTGTAGGTGAGGCCCGTATTAGTTTTTGGGGAAGAACCCTGACCCGTGGTATTCTGGGTTTCATTCTTTTTAGCCATCCGGAAGAGTCCGGCACTTTGAATGTTAATGGTAAGGTTGGGAAAAGTAGTGCTAAAGATGGCCGACAGGATATTGCCGATGTTTAGGGTTCCTGCAAAGTTGAGGTAAACAAGGGTGGCGTTATCGGAGATAAAATAGGCCCCGGTTACTTCTGCTTGCTGTACAGCTGATGAAAGATCTCCACTGAGGCTTATATCGCAGCCTATGGATATAACCTGACCGGAATAATCAGGGTCTTTTCCCTGGGTGGGCGCCTTACTTAAGTACTCATAAAAAAGATAGCCCTGGTTAATGGTAAGAGTAGTAAGCAGGGGGATAGGGAGGCTTATATTTTTCACGGCTCCACTAAAGGCCAGCTTACGGTCTTCCCCGTTTTGACCTTCCTTGCTAATGCTCCCTGAAATCTGAGCCACGGGAATGGAGGAACCGGCCGGCAAAACCACATTAAGGCCGTTGAAGCGGTTTTTGACCACGGTGGCCAGATCCAGTCCAGACCCGGAAACCCGGGCCGCAAAGGAGAATGAATCTTCCCCGTATTGGGTGCTCAGGTCTATCTGTACATCGTCAACCACAATAGCGGTTGACAGGCCCATAGATGTGGTAGCCTCCGACAAAATGAGTAGCGTTTAAGGGTTGGTTGTGGCTTACAAATGGCTTGATGCCGTATGCCGCGTAATATGGTGCGCTCCTGGAAAGAAATCCACCCGTGAATTTATGGCTTCACGGATGGATGCTATTCAATGGATCATGTTATTATTGTTGTGGAGGGTTGGGGGGCGTAGCAGCCTTGGTTCCCTTGGGACCATCCGTAGGGGGAGTTGTGGTGAAGGCACCCGTGGCAAAGCTCACCGAAAGGTTGTTTATGGCAAAGGAAGTTCCGGAAGGAAGTATGGAGGCCGGGGGGCTTAGTTGCAGATACATGTTCTGGGGAGCTCCTGAATCAGTAGCGGCATCATAATAGGCTTCCATCCATAGCAGGGTTGGTACATTTTCACCGGTGGGTGTTTTAGCCTGTTCCGTTTTGCTGTATATCATCAATTCATAAGGTGATGCCTGAACGGGGGTGGAGGTTGGAATGTCTACAGAGAGATCATAGGTTTCTCCGTTAACTGAAATGTCTGTTTTAATGGATCCTGAGATTGATGCGGATCCTGAAGCTTCTGTACTCATGACTTAAAAGGTTTAGTTATATGATTGATTATACCCATTCCATGTCTTTTAATAAGTAGAGTGAGACACAAAAAGGCTATGTGAAGTTAAGATAAGACCTTTGAATTTTTGGGGAGGAAAAGCGGGTTAGGTTGGTTATTTATTGCAGACGACATAAATCCTTTAGTGAAAAGATGCTTTTTTTTATTGGATGGCTTTGGTTTAGTTATATAATATTTTGCAATTAAAAAGGATTTAGTATGAGTATAACTTTATGTTGTGAAGTTCAAAGGATAATGTAAAAAAGTAGTTTATAACGTATTTAAATTCTGATGGCTAGTGTGAAGTAGTGGGTGGAAAAGTTGATAGGCTGATACGTTTTATATGGTGTGGGATGGTCTCTGCTTTTTTTTTTTGTGCAATATGCGCAGCAAGAGCTGATACTGGGCGCTTCAGCTTGGGGAAGAAAGCTTTATAAATCTGGTGGAGAACAATTGTTGATTATAAAAAAAGCCACTCCGTAAGGAGTGGCCTTTAAATTTAAATAGAGTTATTTCTTGCCTTCGTTCGTAGATCAGTAAATTCTTATATCCGTGGGAGAGGTGAATTCAGCGATGTAAGACCGGCATTTGCTATCGCAGTGTGCACCTCCGTCTTTTATGGGGAAGTTGTAGCAAAAGCGGGCAATGGTAATTCCTAAGTTGGAGCAGGCCCTGCAATTAGGGTCAGCCGGAGTAATTCCTGCTCCGGCCCATTCGAGTTTGGTTCCACCACATGGTGAAATAGGTGTAACCGAATTGGGAGGTATACAAACCTGGCCGGTAGTGCAGGCGTTAGCACAGTTGTTGGGACTTTTGGCCCGCACTTCTACTATGTAATAGCAATCAGTGGTGTTGGTAACCATAACGCTGGCCGATTGAGCGTAGCTCATAACAGATAACAGGGTAAAAGCCATCAGGGCCAATGCCCTTTTGGTACTAAGAAGAGTTTTCATGGGTTAATGATTAAAAGTTCAACCCAAATATAGATCAAAGACAATAGTATAAAACAGAGAGCTTTATACTAGTATTTTAAACGTGTACTATCGTGAAAAGGTGATTGTAATGAGGTGTGATGTTATATTTTTTACGTTGACCTAACGTAGTAGTTAAGCTAACAAAATTGTTAGCTCTGCTGAGCTGGTATATTGGTGCTCTTTAGTTCAAGAGAGAGGTACTTATATATCATCATCCCGGAAAGCAGCATGGTGGAAATAAAATAAGCCAATCCCACAAACAGTAATTTCTGAGCATCGGCATTGAAGGTTTCAAATTCCCTGAATTCTGACATTAAAGCCAATAGCATATACAGGCTGGTGCCAATGAGTATTACGGGGATTATAAGTCCTATAATCCGGTTTTTGAAAATGAGCTGAAGAACCAGAATAATTAGCAGGCCTATGGCAACGGGGTTAATGATGCGAGCGGCAGAGACCCAATAAAAGAGAACTGCTACCATTAAAAGATATTCCGGTGACTGGAGTAAGGCTTGCTTTATTTTTTTCATTTCAGGGGTTGATTTATTGTCCTTAACGGTGAAGGGGTGGTTTTAGTGTTGCAAGGCTATGGGGTTTAAGAAATCAGATCATACCGTTCAGGCTTCAATACCTCACGCCAGGAGCGTGACACTCAGCCTGACTCACTAATTTTATTGTAAGGGTGGTAAGGAACCGGTCCTGGCTGGGTTGCCAGAGCCAGTCGAACTATAAAAAACCAAAGCCCCGACTGGGTGCCGGGGTTTGGATTAGGACTCAGAAATCTGATCAGGATAATTTAAACACATTTACCTTGATAAAGCCAGTATTGTTCTGATAATCTGAATCGGCACAATACAACTTTAATTCAGGCGCGTTTCCGTGGAGAACGGTTATCTGCGAAAAGGTTCCGATGGTAAAGAAAGTTTGGCCATCATCAAAACTTCCTACCAATGCACCTGTGTTGATGCTTTGATTGGTGCTGCCAATCTGGACTGTGCTGCCTTGTTTTCCATTGGCATTTGTTGACCACTCTTCTCTGTGGTCCCAAACGTTCCATCTTTCTTCGGGGTCGCAATAAAATACCAATATGCTTCCGTATTCCAGAGATAAGCCTTCTACGGCTTTGCCTACTCCACCGTTGCTGCTATTGGTTTTTGCTTCAACTGCTATTTCCATGTTGTAAATAATTATATTCCTACTCATAAGGCTTTTCGGATTTACGCCTCCACCATTTACCCTGTGGAAGGGTCCGTTTTTTCAAGTGGGTTCTGCTCCACTTTTTCAAAAGCTTTTGTTGAAACAAATGTGGCTCGGTTTGGAGTGGGATATAAGAGTAGAAAAGAGGGGATTGTGAAATCAGGAGATTTCACCTCCCAGTGATATTATTGCGTGGAAGTGTAAACCGATGGCTTTTACGGTTAAGCAGGATGTGCCTGGTGGAAGGGCAATGTTGTCAAAGTTGTAGTATAAACCAAGTGTGGTTTTTCGCTTAGTTTGGGAAGGTTGGTGGTTAAGATGGTTTAAAAATTCCAATTGATAAGAGGAAGTTGTCTTTTAGAATTTATGTTCCAAAGACCTATTTGGATGCCTTTTAAGTGATTGGATATATTGACAATACCGAATTGTAGTCCTCTGTTAAAAGTGCCGTGAGTAAAACCTCCAGCCTGAATTCCATTTATGTGAACACTGCTGGTAAATAAGCCTACCTGTATACCATTCAATTGATAAGCCCAGCCAGATGACCCTATTTGTATGCCGTTTTGAAGATAAACGTGATTGGTAAGCAGGTTCAGGCTAAGCCCATTTACCTGTTGATTATCCTGGGCAATGGTGCCGATACTTGCTCCATTTACGTGGCAATCGCAATAGGTGCCGGTAAGTGAAAGGCTCAAGCCATTTACCCGCTCAGCGGCAGCTGTCAATATTTCATTTTCTATACTGCTATCGGGTTCCATGGAAGGGCTGGAGCCAGCCATTACTATACCCCACCCACTTCCTAGAAATTCCAGTCGTATCCCATTCGTTAAAACCTGATTAAACTGCCGGGTAAACAGCGCATAACCGCCCACCGCCAGACCGTGAGTAATGTTGCTGTCTATTTGGTAAGTCCATACCGGCCAATGGTGTTTCGATTGCCCGGATTGAGCGGAGCTGGCAATGGAAAAAGTTAGGGCAAGGGCTAGTAGTATGTTTTTGAGTGTATGGATTTTACAGGTTTAAGGTTGATATGAGTAGATTGAAGATACGAAAGTAAGTTGTATGCGTGTTTGGGGTTATGCTGAAAGGTTTGTTCGAAGCCTGACGATGGGGAACCGAAGTGTGGTTCTCCAGGGTAGCTCTGCAAGGTGATTTTAGTTGGTCTTCAAAAACTGTTGTGCCTCCATCATTTGAAATTCAGGGTTGTCTTCCAGGAGTTGGTGTAAGTAGCGGATGTGCCCCTGTCCGAAGATGATCAAAACCCGGTCATCAGCCTGGGTGTTCTCTAAAATATTCCGGTATATAAAAAGGTTGCGCTTATACCACTCTGCCACCAATTCAACGCCTATATTGTTAAAGTCAAAAGAGCGCATGAGGTAGGGCAGGCCGTCAATGTCCTGTTCTGTTTGCTGGTAAGAGAACAGTACGCCTGCCGTGTCTTTAACGGCAATGGCTACGTTGTTGTAATAATCATGATTTCGCAGCACCTGTTTCTTTCTATTCATGTGAAGCAGGTTTTCCCGCACTGTGCTTTTTAAAAATTGTTCTTGCTGCCTTTGGATCTGTGAAGCCTGTTCTGCCTTGTTTTTTTGGTAAGCTTCCAATTGCAGGGTGTCAGCAATAAAGTCGGCATACGGTCCTAACCATTGCCCGGGATGGTCTACGGCAATAATCTCAGCTATACCGGATTTTTTGGCCAGCCGGAAGCCTATTTGGTAAACCTCATTGGTGCCTCCTTTAATTTTATTCAAGGTGATTTTATCATTTTTATACAGCTTTAACAAGCTGTCCAGCATGGGTTGATAGGCGGGGGTAAACTCCACAAAAATCTTGGTGGGTTTGAAGTCGGCCAGTAAGTCCACTACTTCCGCTATTTCCTTTTGCCGGGTTTCGGAAAAATAGTCATCCACCTCCATGTTATAGGTATCCTGACCGGGGTTGTTAAAGTGGTACATTCCCAGTAACAGGGCGGGAGTGCCTTCCTGCATTACGGTTTGATCCGCCTGTTTTTTGGGCTCTGGCTTACATCCTGAGAAAAGGATTCCTATCAGTAAAGTTGAAGCTAGTTGTTGGCTTTTCATGGATAAGGGGTTGGTTTGTAGAAGCTAAAATAGTGAAGTATGGGTTTTCCAAGGTTACTGCCGGCTTGGTGAGCAGGCATAAGCAGTGCAGGTAAACTAGTCAGGGTGCTATACCTGCGGCACTTCGCCAAGCTCAGCAGGGGCATAAGGTCAAGACTACCTTTTTTCCCTGAAACTACAACTGATGGGGTGTAGTTCCCTTTAGGATCATCTTTAAAAATACAGCATAGTGATCACCATTTTTTTCTGGTTTTGAGGCCAGCTGAATTTCGCATCCTCAAAATGAGGCGGGCCTAGAAAACCCTTGGCGTTTTGCAAAGCACAGGCATCTTCTTTGGGCATCCCTAAAACGTTGGTGTCCAGCGTGCCGCTCTGGTTTTCATCGTGCACCACGGCCAGCGCATAGGTGCCTTGTGGTAAATTTTCTATAACAAAGCGGCCTTGGCCATTTTCAGGTTTTACGATTAGTCTCTTTAAGGCGTGTTTGGTTTCCATCGGGAAGCCTTTTCCGGAGTTGAAAATATCCAGCACCAACATGCCCTTATTATTCTTCAGGCCATTCACCTCCACAATGAGCTTATCGGTGGTTTGAGCCTTAAGGCATGGGGCCAGGGCAAAGAGCAGTACGAGGCTAAGCATTACTTTTTTCATGCTTATAAAGATTTGAAGTTTAAGATGTCATTAATCGGCAGGTGATCCCCAATATGTTTTCCATAATGGGCAATCTCAATGATCCCATGCGGATTGATCAGGAAATTGGCCGGAAGCAATTCCGGCTGGCCGTCAATGGTACGTGACGCGGGCAGGTATTTCAACGCTTTTGTGAGGAGCAATGGTTCTTTCAACAGGTGTTTCAGGCTGCCTTTTGAGGAATCATTTACACCGTACTCATTGTAAAGCACCATCTTCTCATCGGCCACCATAGCAAAGGGTACCTTCATTTTTTCCTTTACATCGTGAAACAGAGCGTTACGTGATGAAGGCCATAGGGAGATGATCTCAATATCCTGTTCCCTGAAAAGGGGGTAATTATTTTTAAGCTCGTGGGTCCTGAGGTTACAGAACGGGCAGGTGGTAAACCGATGAAAAGAGAGGAAATACCGGCTATTCCCCTGCGTTATGCTTTGCGGATTTCCTTCCGTATCCCACACTTTGAAAAGGGGTGCACGGTCCCCGGCTTTTAACTTTTCCATAGTGTTGCGGGGCCTTTAATAAGTATACGATAGATGATCAGCTGTATTACAAGCAGCATGGGGACATACACCACCACGGTAAAATAGTTGGCTCCGAGGGGTAGTGTATCCACGCGGCTTCCAATGGCTCCGCTAAGGGCCATCACCATGTCCAGCGTGCTTACTATGCTGAAGAACCAGACTGCGGCTTTGCTCTGGGAGCTTTTGGTATGTACCAGCAACATGGCTATAATGGCCGTAATTCCTGAGGCAAAATCGCCTAAGGCCACTATATGTTTTACCGTGTCCGGGAAACCATCTGCTACCTGGCCAGGCATGTAAAGGGAAAGAGGCAAATACCGGAAACTGTTGATAAGCAAAAAGACCTGCAGGACCTTTGCGCCTGAGCCTTTAAGATAGTGAGGCTCTGCCAGCCATTTGGCCATAAAACCAAACAGGAAGAGGCTGATGGTAAATTGAAGGCCAAGAATACTAAGTGTTTGCATACGTAAAAGGGGTTTTGATTACGTAGCAAAAGTGGGAAGGTGCTCAGGGGAAAATTTGCTTAAAAAGTCCGCTTATTTGTACCATTGGCTCATTTTGCAAATTGTGCCCGGTAAGCTTTAGGGCTAAGCTGATGAACGGATTTGAAACTTCGGGAAAAGTGAGCTACATCATTAAAACCGGTTTGCCAGGCAATGTCGCTTACCGAAGCCTCCGAAACTTTTAAAAGCTCAGCCGCGCGCTCCAGGCGTTTTCTGCGTAGGTAATTGGCTGGAGAGTCTTCAAAAATTTCCTTGAATTTCCGCTTGAAGGTGGAAACACTCATGTGGCATAAAAAAGCGAGGTCTTCAACGGCTACCTCCGAGAAGATATGTTTCTCCACTACCTCTCTGAAGTTGACTTCCAAGGGTGAAAAAAGGCGTAACAATAATTCCTGCACGTCCTCGGCATTGGCGGTTTGCAGCAAAAGTGAGATCAGCTCCTTGATTTTGGCACTCAATAGAGTTTCATTGGCCACGTCCGGATGCTTAAAGTAGAAATCGAGCCCCCGGATATAGGCACTGATGCCTTCATGGGCTTTAAAGGCATTGATAAACTGGTTTTGTTTGGTGTGCTCATGCTCCTGAAGTCCAGTCGTATAGATATTCTTCAACACTTCTTTAGGCAGGTGAAAAACAACTACTTCAAAATCCTCTTCCGTGTCCGGCAGGGCGGAAAAATAAGTTCCGCATTTCAAGAGTACCGAGTCCTGCTGTTGCACGGCAGCGCTTTCAGCAGGAGAGTGAATGGTGGTATGGCCGCTCAATACGTAAATAAGGCAGGCTTCATCCGGAAAATCGAACTGGAAACGAAAGGGAGCTCTTGCTTTCACCTTTTCTATCAGGGGAATTTGCCCGAAATCTATTTTCTGATGTGCCAGGATCATAGGGTGATACAATATTAAGGCATTTGGGGTTTGCCGGAAGCCATTTTTCTCGGTGAGTTCAGCAAAGCTAATCTCGTGTAAGCGGGTATTCGATGAAAGGTAGTGGTAACGGGTTCAGCAGGGGATATATAGGCAAAAAAGAACAGGGTGGGATGAAAGTCCAACCCTGTATGAGTAGTGCATTATTTTTGGCTATTAATAAATAGCAAGTACATTAGGGCTGACAAACTCAACGGTGGCAGAACATTCACAACCACTTATGGTATAAGGGGGTAGGGGGTTGGCACAGCTCGGGAAAGGGGAGGGCTGGTCTATACAGGATCCAAAGTCTGGACACACATCACACCCATCAGCTATACAAGCTACTACTTCTGCCCACTCATGGGAAGCGGAAGCAACGGGTGAAATGCCTGCTGAAGTACCGGCAGGAACACATAGGTTGGGGTAGATAAACTGACCTGAACCGGCACAGTCCATTACATAAACCCGGTCTATCACCACGTTACAGCGGGACTTATTGGAAATTTTCAAGGTGGAACTCTGACTGTAGCCAAAGGTTGTGGCGCCCATAAATAGAATAAGAGCAAGCATTTTTTTCAAATGTTTCATAAGTAATTGGTTTTTGATTCAGATAAATGTAGGGATTTGCTCAATGCCTGTCAATCAGTATTTTAATATTGAAAAATGATAGGGGAGCTTGCTTAAACAGAGGTGGCGAACTTAAAATATCCATGCATTAAGAAGGGTGATTTTACCTGTTCCGGTGTAGAAGGCTACCTTCCGGCTGCCTGCCAATCGGCCCAAGGGGGATAAACCAGCCTATTATAAGCAATTGGTAATAGCCCCTATTATTTTTGGTGTTGTATCCCACCTGCAATGAGGATGTATAGAACGAGAGTTGAAGATTCCTTGTATGATTTTGGCGTGGTAGCCCTGGTCCTATAAGGTTGATGGCTTTGGTGGTAATTACCCGCGATGTAATCCTGCGTGAGCCGGGATGGCGAAAAATGCTAAGCCCGGAGGTGTTGGCTGTACATAATGGTTAATTTTTGAGGTTTGAAATACTGGCCGGCCGATGTATGCTTTGAAACAGGCCAGTTTGTTTTACGCACTATCTACGCTTTATCCATGCTTTATCTATGGCTTATCCATGCAGTATCCTTACATGAGGGTTTAATCTGCCTGGACTAATCAAAATGTTTAATGGATCAGATTTTGAGTGTATGGGAAGAGTAACTAAAACAGACCTCACTTCGACTCTGCTTGGTCAGGCTCAGAGCCTAAAAGTGATTTCTGTGGTTGCTCTGAAATTTAAGGCATCAACCCGCGAAACAACCGAACCGCTTGCAGAGAACTCAGCGAAGCTAATCGCGTGTGAGCGGGGAAGGACAGAGACTACTATATGTTGTTGGTTATACGAAATGTTGTGCGTGTTTACTATTTTAACTGGTTGTATAAGCTTTTCTTGCATCTACGGTGCATGCAGACTTTAAGCTTCATTAATACAAAAAATCAAATAATGCGATTGGATAACTTCATTTTTTTATGCTTTTTTACATCAATAGCTACCATCTCATTAGGCCAGCATCCTGATAATGAAAAATTCGTGTATAAAAGCATTAGTCATAAATTTGATGATTATCAAACTGCGGAGATAACCGATGCGGTATTCGTATTTAATGGAGATACCATTGAATATGAATGGGATAAGGATAGTATTTCCAGGGTAGGATATGCTATTCCAAAGGAAAGAATATATCAGAAAAACAATCTCCGAATAACGCACCCTGATTATCGAAATCTTGTGCTGGACTCCGCCCGTATCGACTGGTTCGTTCAAATATACCTATTCCAGGAGGGGGAAGAGTTTTACATTGAAAATGGAATGCCTGTTGCGTTAAACTTTGGTAAAAGATATATTGCCGTTAAAGTCTCAAAAAGCAACTACTCTCCCAAAGAAGCGAAGGATTACGTAGCCAGGTTATGTAGGAAATATAAATTAAAAATTGGTGTGTCTTACCAGGACTCCATCCTAAAATCAAATGAATTATATGGAGAAGGAAATTCGGTAAAATATTATGGTGGATTAGAACCTGAGTTGAATTATATTTTCTGGTTAGAGAAGGAAGACCACAGTTTGTTTGATAATCAGAGCAGGCTGTATGAGAAAATCAGGAAAAAAGAATCAATAGAATGGTTAGGGGTGCCTCAGGATTTCAGTAGTTATGTGTTGAACGATTTTGAAATAGAATTTAAGGCGGGAACGGATTCATTACAGATCAATGCATTAATAGATAAGTATAATCTGGAGTTGCTAACCGTGTACAAAAGCAGGCGTGTACCCGATTATATTCTTTATACTTTCAAAAATCAACGATTAATTCCAGATGATGACTTAATGAGGAATTTAATGAAGGAGGCTATAATTAATTATGTAAGACCCAAAAAAATGATTTACGCTACTGATGGCTGATAACGGATGGTACTTCGACTCTACTTCGTCAGGCTCAGCACAGGCGCTCGGTGTGACCTGTGATTTTGTGTGTCATACTGAGCCCTTCGTCAAGCTCAGGACAGGATCAGTAGAAGGGTGATTTTCCAGGATAGTTCTGAAAGCTTAAAGATAATGCCCACGATACAATCCCGCGCGAGTAGGGTGGATGTTAGCGGGCAGTGGCTTCAGGTTGTCTTTTGGCTCCTCCTTTTCAGTTAAACGATTGTCTGAACTCCAAAGGCGATTGATTGGTTTTGTTTTTGAAAAGTCTGCTGAAGGCCTGGGAATGTTCAAATCCCAATCCGAAAGCAATCTCACTAATTGAAAAGTCAGTTGTAGAAAGTTTTTCCTTGGCTTTTTCAATCAGCTTGTCGTGGATGTGTTGTTGGGTATTTTGACCTGTAAGCACTCTGAGCAAACTGCTTAAATAACTGGGAGAAATGTTTAAACTTTCTGCAACGTATTGAACTGTGGGTAAGCCTTTTGAAATCAAATCATCGCTGTTAAAATAATCAGTCAGTACTCTTTCCAGCTGTTCCAAAATTTGATGATTTGATTTTTCTCTGGTTATGAATTGACGATTGTAAAATCTTTCGGAATAATTAAGCAATGCCTCAATGTGTGTAACAATAATCTGTTTGCTGAATTTATCAATGTTGGAATGATATTCCTGCTGAATGTTGTTTATAACTCCGTTGAGCGTTTGTTCCTCTTTTCCTGAAAGTAACAAGGCTTCATGCACGGTATAGTCAAAAAAATCATATTGCTTGATTGTTTTTGCAAGTGATGTGTTCCAAATAAAATCAGGGTGAATAAGCAACATCCATCCCGATGGTTTTTGAGGAACCTCCACTTCGTCAAATTCAATGCTAAGCACCTGGTTAGGTGTCATAAAAAACAACACGCCATCATCTTCAAAATCGTAATAGAGTTGGCCGTATTTATACTTTATGCCCTTCATGCGTTTCAGCATAATAGCATAAAAATCAAAAACAAAGTTTACCGAAGGCTTAGGTTGTGAATGATCTATTTTATCAAAGTTTACTACGCTCATCAAGGGGTGCTCTGGCTTAGGTAAACCTAAAATTCTGTGATATTCACCGATTGATTTTATTCTTTGTGGTTTTGCATTTGCCATATACAATGGTATCAATTCTCAACTAAGCGTTGCCATAATTCGGGAAAGCGATAGGCACTGGCAGCCCAGATAACAATTTGAATGAGTACTACTCCTATGATGGGGGTTTTAGTGGTGAAATGATGGGCAATGGCTCCTCCCATATAGGCGATTGCTAGGAGAGCACCCAAAACGCCTGTTTGTGGAATAATCCAAAGCACTGCGATGAGTAATTTCAAGATGCTTAAAATAACCTGGTTGGTTCTGCCTCCCAAACCGGCTTCCAATTCTTTGGCTCTGGCATTTCCCGAAAGGTTTACAAGCGCACTTCCAATAAAAACCAGAGCTACTAAGCCTGTGGCTGTCCAGTACAAAATATTGTTCATTCTAATGATTTTTAATATTTGGGATGTCTTTTTAAGACACTAGATTTATTCAATTCAAAAGCGTTGAGAGCAGGACAAGGCTCAACAAAAGCTCAATAACTATTGAGCGTATAATTCCTTTATTTACACGACCTGCCTGTAATTCCACTATGCCGGTTATGGCCAGTAAAGCCGACATTACAGCCGCTCCAATGGCTATAGCATTTGTAGCAGGTATTGAAGTTATTGATAGAAAAAACAGGGTAGAAACCCCCAGATATACAGCGCCAAGTCTTCGGGAAACAACTTGAACATTTTCGGATGATTGCAAGCCCCATTGTTTTAAAATGGTTGAACTTGAAAACATAAAAATGCTTCCCAAACCTAATGTACCTATGGCGGTTACCAATGCTATAATTGCGTATGACATGCCTCTGTTTTTTGATGGTACAAACGTCTGTACCAGTCAAAAAACAGATGTAACCAAAATGACGGTTGTTGTAACCGAAATGAAGAATGTGTTGTCGGCTGTTGTGTGGGCTTGGTTTATGTTGGTTAGTCGGGTTTCATAAACCCGGTTTTTTGATAATCAGTATCCTACTCTTTAATTTCCAGGTCTGTTGGACTTGTGATTTTTACAAGGGCATTCGTGATGATCTATAGTTAAAAACAGTAAGGTATAGCGATAGGGTGGTCGCACTTCGACTTTGCTCAGTGTGACCTCTAATTTTGTGTATCATCCTGAGCCTTTCGGTAAGTTCAGGACAGGCTCAGTTGAGGGATGTTTTTCTGTGGTAGTTCTGAAAGGTTGTTGGTTGAAGCGCGAGTAGAGTTAGCCTTCGCTATGAATGTGGTAACTGAAAGGAACTGCCATTAGCGGAGAAGTTGAAAGAGGGTAACCGGCAATTTGATCAAAGGGTAATTTTCGGTGCAAGTTCGGTAAAGGTATTCTTAAAAACGATCGCTCACATACTAGCTTTATTTTTAAATAAAGACTATTCTAAAATTTTTCACTGTTTGAGTTTTTGTAAATTATAAAAGCATATGCTAAACAGTTTTTTAGCTATATTAGTGTGATTTTTATAACATAAATATCTTGGGAGGATGTTAATTAAACCTTAGTTGGTAGTAATGAAACATTCTTCCCAGGTTGTGATGATTGTCCTCTTGACTTTCATTCTGTCTTTCTCTTTAAGGGGTCAAAGCAATGATACCATACGGTCCATATCAGTAAAAATTAAAACTGCCAATACTGCTTTGGCAGGAACTGATAATAGAATCACATTATCCCTGATGATAGAGAGGGAGGGGGGTATTGTCACCGTGCACCATCGATTAAGGGGTAGTTTTGAAAGAAATGATGTTGATGTTACCACGTTGGAAACAGGAATACCTGATTTAGTCTGTCGTATTAAGGAAATTAAAATATCCAAATCACCAGACGACTGGAACGGAGGGTGGAAATTCGGAGGTATACATGTGTTCTTTAATAATGATGAGGAAAATACAATCTACAAGGATATGAGCGTCAATAAATGGTTGGAAGACAACCATCGTACCTGGCTGGCTGATAACATTGATGTACCGGATTGTCCTGTTCCTTTACCTCCTCCTCCACCACCTCCACCTCCTGTGAGGCGCGAGAGTCACTGTGAACGTGTGAGGGCGCACCTGAATGAATTTTGTCCTGAAATAGATCCTTCAACCGATTACGATTGTGATTGTATCCCTAATGGTGAAGACCTGGATGATAAACAACCCAATGATCGGGATAAGGATGGTATTCCTGACTTATACGAATTGATCTTTGGTTTGGATCCTGATAATCCTGACACAGATGGGGACGGAATACCCGATGGTAATGAAGATTATAACCGGAATGGCAGGCTTGACCCTGGTGAATCAGATCCGCATTCCAGCGATACAGACCGGGACGGTATACCCGATGGTGAGCAGGATTTTGACCAAGATGGCTTGCCGGACTGGTATGAGGATGAGAACCGGAACGGAGTACATGATTCAACCGAAACCAATTTTGAAAACCCGGATACGGATGGAGATGGATGGAATGATGGACCTACCAACGCAAGAGTGTTTTTGTATTTGAGGGAAATAGAATGCTTTAATGAAGAAGAAGACCTGGGTGAAGATGAGCTATTTGTGGTGGTAAATGATGTTCGGTTTCCAGCTTCTTCAAATACCTTGGATGGTAGCTGGAATATGGAAGGGGGAGATGTTATTCACCCCCTTACACTGGTGGGCAGGAGGGCGGCTCCCATGCTGTATGAGGCTGATTTTATGGCCGTGGTGGAAATGTGGGAGGATGATTTTTTTGACTGGACCGATGATAAATGGCAAAAGGGGCCCATGGCCTTTACCCGAGATGGTGATTTTACAGTTGAGCGAAGAGATAATCATTGGTATGATGATACGGAGTACGATCTGCATTTCAGGAGCTATAGCCTGCCATTCAGTGACCCGGACCCGATGGATGGCCAGTCAGACTCAGACCGGGATGGAATAACCGATAGCGTTGAGTATGTCCTGAATGTAGAACTGGCGGGACTTAGTGACCCGGCTTTAGCCGATATCTTTCTTGAACTGGACTTTATTACACAGGATATTGAGCCCGAAGACTATTCCAAAATTGACGTGGTTAGTCAATTTTTTTACCATGGATACCAGGTAACCCTGGACGATGGTGATTATGGAGGAGGAGGTCAGAACTTACCGGGAACCAGTGAGGATATAGTTTATCTGGGTCTTACAAATGGTGAGAAAAGTGTTGAAGACTATGCTGCTAACTTTTTAGCCCTGGAGAGACAAGGTGTTTTTCACTATGTGGTTGCCGTTGATAAGGTAGGAGGAGGTGCAGATTTTGGCTTTGCAAGGAGTTTTAAGCTTACAGATTCGGCTGAAATAGAATGTACCTTCCATAGGGATAAAGTAGGGATGTTTTTATTCAGATCTGATTTTCTGGATCATGTATCCGATATGGAGTCTATTTTATTCCTCCATGAGTTCGGGCATACCTTTGGTCTGTGTCATCGTCCTAAGGATAATGGCATTGGGGGTGTAGTGGCCAGAACCCCCAACTGTGTAGAGCCATTTGATAATTGTGAGGAATGCGAAAACTGTGCTCATTATTTGGTGGCTGCAGATTCGCCTACCGCCATGGGAACCGGTTGCAAAGGTGGGATCAATCGTGCTAAGATCAGAGCCATAGATGGTCTGGTAATAGGAGGGCTATTGGGCGGGATTATAGCGGCAGCACTAATATCAATTGGTGGTAATATCGGTAGGTGGTTCGCTTTGCCTATCCTTTTAGTTTCAATAGGAGGTGTGATAGGGGCTCTTATTGCCAGTTACGATTGCTGGTGGGATCTAATTAACCGGGAGGTGAATTTTGAAGCAGCTGAATGGGAGGTGCTGGTGTTGGAAGCGATTAAATTTTGGCCTTTATAGATTGATTAAAACGATTGCGCAGGACTGTATTTGTCTACGTTCTTTTTTACAGAAAAGAATCAAACCGCGTATTGCTGAAGCTTTAGCGGAGGCACAAGGTCAAGACTGCTTTCCCTCTCCTTAAAAACTACGGCTGTTCGTCCATCCGAAGCCCAAGCCGTTCACTACGTTTCACTTCCGGACTTCTCCCTCGGACTGCTAAGCTGGTTTTGTGTCATCCTGAGCCCTTCGTTAAGCTGCGCCATCGCTGAAGCTAAGGCGTAAGCGATCAGCACAGGCTCATTCGAAGGATAAATACTATTTGTTTTGTGCTTGGTAAAGCACGAGCATGGGGGAATGATAATGAGGCGTAGTTGCAAACTACGTCTAGGTGGGGCTTTACAGAGCATTACTTACAAACCAACTCTCGGTGTAGTTTGTAACTACACCGCTATATCAAATCTATTTCCATTTTGGTTTCCATCCCGGCATAATTTCTTGCACTGCTGTACAAATAATCCTCCGGTTTATCCACCCAGCCCGCTCTTACGGGATTTTGATGAATATAGTTCAGGCGGCTATCCAAAATGGCGTTGGTGCTTAACTCTACTGCATGGTTTTCATGCGTCCAAAATTGGTGGGTGGTATTTCGTTTATTGTATTTGGCATGATAGCGAAAGATCATGTCCAACCAGTCTTTTCTGCTTTCTTTCGGGTTAGTAGTCAGTTCATTCAAGATTGCCTTGGCTGTGAATTTCTTGAAGTCTCTGATGGTACCTGACAAATCACCGGACTGGCTTTGCCATATCGTATGAATGTGATTGCTCATAATTACATAGGCAAACACCTTCAACGCTCTCTCCTTTCGGCAAAACATAAGACTATCGATGATTATATCGCGATAGACCTGTCTGGTGAAAATATCCGCCCAACCCACCACTTGAAAAGTCAGAAAATAGGCTTGTTCCTGATCCCGGATTTGATAAGTATCTCCCATGGCTTAAGAAGTGTACAGACATTATTCTACCAAAACTAATTGATATTTAAAAAGTAACCCGGTTTGGTAAATGATAATGAGGCGTAGTTGCAAACTACGCCTAGGGGTGAGTAGTTACAAACTACTCCTAGGTAGGGATATTGTTAAATATGGTTGGTTAGCAACGAGTAAATTACCAACTGCAAAGGATGGTTTTCTGCCGTAGTTCTGAAAGGCTGGTTGCTTTGTGGTTAGTTGAAGTACGAGCATGGATACTCGCGCTAGCGGGGGTAGTTGCAAACTACATCTAGGTGGGTTTCATAAACCCGGTTTTTTGATAATCAGTATCCTACTCTTTAATTTCCAAGTCTGTTGGACTCGTGATTTTGCAAGAGCGTTAGTACTGATTTATGGTTAAAGATAGCAAAGTATAGTGAGGAGACTGGCCGCACTTCAACTTCGCTCAGTGTGAACTTTAATTTCGTGTGTCATCCTGAGCGGATCGCATGTCGCCTAAAGCTTTAGCGATGGCACAGTCGAAGGATAGACATTATCAAATATGGTTGGTTAGCAACGAATAAATTACCAACTGCAAAGGATGGTTTTCTGCGGTAGTTCTATAGGATTGCTGGTTCTGTGGTTGAGAAAAGCACGAGCGGGGATTATTTTTTATTTATTTCAAAGGTCCAAGTCTGACAAGTCAATTTCTGGTGTTGGCTCTTCATCAAATACGTATTCGTCATTAAAGAGTATCTCATTTTCCACTTCAGTTTGAATTGCTCTAATTGTGTTTTCTGGGATATTGTATTTTTCAAACAACTCCATTAGGCCGTCAAAATAATCAGTCAGAAAGACTTTTAATAGGTTGTCAGATTTAGCTATTCGATCATAAGGAAGCCACAAACAGTAAACCAGAAACTTATTCTTTCTATCGATGTCAGGGCCTTTAAGTTCGATGGTTTGCTGTGAACTACTGGTGTTGACCATTAAGGACAACGTTTCATCGTCTTTCATCCCTTTAAGTCCAGTGTCACAAAGTCTCTTTGTTATTTTTTCTTTAATTAAAGCAAATACTTTGTGCGAGATATCAAAGTTATAACCTGGCTCCGTGTAAAAACTGGATGTCGTGAAAATCATTTTACTCAGTCGTTTTTTGAAAGTCCCCGGATAATAAAGATAACTCCGATGCCACCAAATAAAGCGGTCGAGTAAAATCTGCCTATTGAAATATACATTACCTGAACTATGGCGCCTAAAATTCCACCACTTGCCGAACCGTTGTGCTCCGACCATCGTAACCCCCATGGCTCCGAAAAATAAACCAATAGAGCCAAAGCTATCCAAACTGAACCATATATTATCATAGACCGTGCATTTTTGGGCGGATTAGTGTGTTCTTTATGGGAGGTTAGGAATTTCATGTAATCAGTTGAAGCACGAGTGGCGACATTACCTTAAAAACCTCATTGCTTCAAAGGATTTTCTATCATTTCGAAATTCAAAAGGAATATGAAACTCTCTGGAGTCAGGGATAGGAATAATTACTGGCTGTTGTTTACCATCATATTCACTAATAAGTTTTTCAGGGATGCCCATGCCGATGAGTTTTGAAATAACCTCACTATTACCGTCTACGGTTTTTCCAGTGTTATCATCAAAATAATTGCATTGGACATATATTTTGCAAGGTCTTTTCAAATGATACTGGAAAAGAAGTTTGTCAACGTCTCGGTTAAAAGTAGGAAAGCTATAACCAATGACAACCGTTACATCTGGTTTAAACGCTATAACCTCATCTAAACTAAGGTCTTCTTCCCAACTGAACTTTATATTTCCCCAATGAGATTTTTCATTTGTTATTTCAACAGCATTAACAAGTTCTTCTTGAAAAGCGAGAAAAACATTTGCACCATCTTGGGATAGGGGAATACGATAATTGAGAAATGGTTTGGCGACCTTATAAGTTCCTTCGCAAAAAGCCGATCCATTCAAGTTGGTTAATGGTAATATGTTTTTGGTATCCATGAATCCAACGTTATTCATTTCATCAATATCCAGATTGAGAATTTTTCTGTGAGATGAGGCAAATTGAAAATCATAATTCCAGGAAACTAATTGAATTGAACTAGGAAAATTGAGGAATTGCCCATCTCTCTGAAGAAGTGCGGAAAGAAAGGCATCGTATCTTCTATCGCAATCACGATCCAATTCAAGGAGATTTAGAATTACAGCGATTACTGTCTTTATTTTATTGTAACCTAACAAATCTCTCCTAAACCAATACATTTTAGCCAATGTGTCAATGGAAAAGGTGGTTTGGATCTGTTTTGAAATTTCATTGAACCAGTTTGAAAGAGTTGCTAATTTGGGAAATTCCCTAGAATAGGAATTTATTTGTGCGCTATAAAGGTTTAGTATTCTTGCGAAATCTCTAACAGTTGGAATAGCATTAGCACTTGCCCCGGCTCCAAGGATGTATCTGATTCTAACTTCTTCTGCCATTTTTTAAGGTTTGGTTACTGCAACTGCAACAAATTACTCTTTTTTCTTAGCCTAATCGGATTATCAAAGATGTCGCCCTGAGTTCGCAAGTATTGCGAGTATCGAAGGGTGAACGCTTTGAAAAGCACTTACCTTATTATCTAGGCTTCGATACACCCCGAATCTTCCTGAGTGCTCGGGATCGGGGCACTCAGCCTGACCACTAGTTCTTCTTTTCCGTTTTTTCTTTCACCTCCTTCACGTTCTCCACCGGCACACCCCATATAGCTTCCCCAATATTCTGTATGCCGCGGGCAATGACTTCCATTTGTTCGAGTACGTGGCCGAGCTGGTTGCCGCCCAGGCCGGAGAGTTTTTGCTGGCGCTGGAAGGTGCCGAGGATCTGGGCCTTGCGGGCTTGTTCGTCTTCGTTGAGTACCCCAAAGAGTTCCTTGAACTTTAAGAAGTTGAACTCGGCTCCACTGGTGAGGGTCTGCGACTCGTTCTCGTAGTGGGAGAGGAGCAGGGTTTGCAGTTCCTGCTCGTTGAGCAGGGGGTTGAGCTTTTCGGTGATCTTGTTCATATCGCGGTAGGAGCCCTGTAGCTTAAAAGCAGGTTCGGTGCGGTATTCCTCCGCCTGCCCGGCAGAGAGGATATACTGTCGGTTCACCTTGAGGATGATGTTGCGCACCAGCAGCATTTTGTCCAGCAGGTTGAGGTAATCGCTGATCTCCTCGGGGCTGTGCCCGGATTCAAAATCGGCCCCGTCACGCTCCCCGGTCTCCGCCATGCGGATGAGGGTGTAAAGGTCCTGCTGGCTTTTGCCGTGCAGGCCGTTCATCACGGGGTTGGAGGTAAGGCTGTTCTCCAGGTAGCTGAGTTCAAAGGCACGGGCCTTACCACCAATAATGTCACCCAGGTTGTAGATGTCGGCACGGTTGGCCAGCATGTCGGGGATGCGGAATTTCTCGCCACTCTCGGTATAGGGGTTTCCGGCCATCACCACGGCTACCTTTTTGCCGCGCAGGTCGTAGGTCTTGCTTACGCCTTTGTACACACCCTCCACCTTGCGTTGGGCATCGCAGAGGGAAATGAATTTCTGCAGCAGCTCAGGGTTGCAGTGCTGGATATCGTCCAGGTAGATCATGACGTTGTCGCCCATCTCAAAAGCCAGGTTCAGCTTTTCCAGTTCCTCCCGGGCGGCCGAGTTGGTAGCAGCTGCGGGGTCGAGGTTGGTGACGGAATGGCCAATGGCGGGACCGTTGATCTTCATAAAGACCAGTCCCAGGCGGCTGGCGATGTATTCCATCAGCGTGGTTTTACCGTAACCGGGCGGGGAGATGAGCAGCAGCAGACCCATGAGGTCGGTGCGTTTGTTGCTGCCGGCTGCACCCATCTGCTTGGCGAGGTTGTCGCCAATGAGGGGCAGGTACACATCATTGATGAGCTGGTTGCGCACAAAGGAGCTCATCACACGGGGCTTGAATTCGTTCAGGCGCATTTCGGCCCTGGCCTGGTGCAGTAGTTCTTTTTTGAGTTCCGTAAAGCTCCGGAAGCGGGTAGCATCTTCCTGCTCGTAATGTTCCAGGTGCTGCATAAAACGGTTGTAATGCAGGCTGAGCTTACCCTCACTGATGCGGGGGTGATCGCCATGCAGGCCGCTGATCTCCGTGTGTAGCGAGATCTTATGCTCCGTTTTGGGCGAAGTACGTTTGTCCATCAGGATGATGGTGGCCGCCAGCTGTACATCGCTACTATTCGTTTCCTTGAGTTGGCGGGTAAAGGAGCGCAGCCAGTTGCGCACCAGTCGGAAGGAGTCGAGGATATTGCCTTCATGCGCTTTTAAGGATTGCTCAAAAGCACGCAGGCTGCTTTGTTTTTTCAGGTGGGTCTGGAAACTATCGCTGAGGTTCCAGGCTTCCAGGGAGAACACAAAGTCCGCTTCCTCGGCCAGGTGGTGAAAGAGGAATTCGGCTGCTTCCCGGGGCGTATGCGCACCGATCCAGTCCATAGCCGGAGCGGAGGCGGTAATGCTGGCGGTCAGTTCATCCAGGGTGTCGCTGAAATGGCGACCGTCCGGGAATACGCTGAGGATGCTGCGGATGCCTTCAAAGTGGCGTTCCCATTCCTGGCGCTCTTCCCCGCTGATGAGGTGGTTCCAGAAGAGGTAGGCCAGCACGCGGCTGGTGGCGGAATAGCGCAGCAGTCCGATGGTGTGGTAAAAGGTGAGAAGTTCACGCAGGATCAAAGTAGCATCCTTGTCGTGGACGCCCTTCACGTAACCTTCATCGTAGCGGGTGCTCATCCTGCGCTGTACGTAGCCCTGCAAGGCCTTGGGTGACATCTGGTGCAAGGTTTCCAAAGTCTCAACTTCATTGTCCTCAGGATCGGGAGCCTTCTCTGCTTCGCGGAAGAGTTGCCAGGCGAGGTATTCGCCCCGGTACACCTTCTCGTTCTCGGACACCAGCGATTGTTCCCAAACGTCCTTCGTGGCGTTGAAAGCTTCGTTCTGTACCCTTTCAAAAAAGTTGGTGCCGTTGATGTGGAAGTACATGTCACCCTTGCGGTTCACCAGGGAAAGGTCGATCTCCTGGGTGTTTACGTTAAAGCTGTGCTTGCCCAGGCGGATCACTTCCTCACCGTCTACAAAGAGCTCTTTCTTATCCTTGAGCTGGCGCGTGGCTTCCTCGTAAGCGGATTTGAGCTGACTTTGCAGGTCATCGGCTTTTACGGAGTCGTCCATCTCCAAAAGCTGCCTGGAAATGTCGCGCACCTTATCCACCATCAGGTCGGAGGCGTAATAGGCGTTGATCTCCTCTAAAGTGCCAAAGCTGCCAAGGCGTTTGCGGATGCCGCTGATGATGCGCTCCCCGGACTGTTGCAGGGCCAGTGAGCGCTTGTTGCGGGCTTCGGTGAGCTGCACCTTTTTGGTCTCAAAGGCATTGTACACATCTTCACGCCTCTCGTTGATGCGGGTGATGAACTGCTCGAATTCCGCAAAGCGGCCTTCCAGCTCTTCCAGTTGCACCATGAGCTTGTTGCGGTAGTCTTCACACTTTTCGGGCGTGTCGGAAATGTCCAGGTAATTGGTGAGCCCCTGGCTGATCAGTTTCAGTTGGGCGTTGAACTCGGCTTCGCCTTCCTTGCCGATCAGCTCTCTGCGCTTTTTCTTCAGGCTGGCGTTGATGCGGTTAAACTGAGCGTAAATGGCCGAAATACTGTCGATGATACGGGTGGTTTGCGTGGCATCCTCGATCTTGAGGTTGCTCACGATCTCGATGAGCATCTCCAGGTCTTTGGACACTTTGGCGATGTCTTCACCCAGGCGGGTGGCGTCCACCACCTTTTGCACTTTTTCCACTTCCTTGCTGAGCTGCTCCACCTTTTCACGGTAGGGTGCCAGGGCTTCCTTCTTCAGCAGGAATTTAACGGTGTTCTGGGATACGGTATCGGTGATCTCCGCCAGCTTTTGCTCGTAGTCGGAGACCACTTCCGGATCCATATAGCGGAGTTCCTTGAGGGAAACCACCTCGCCCTTGGAGGTGCGCAAGAGCGCAAGGCGCTCCACGAATTCGTAAATGGTTTTGGCATCACCCCGTTTGGCGCGGCTGATGATCTCATCGGCTTTTTGGGTGACCTCACCCGCCCGTTCGTGGGTGTTCTTTTTAATGCGGATCACCTTTTCGTACTCCTCAATGGCCTGGGAGGCAGAGGCTTTGATCTCACGCAGCGGCTCGGCCAGGGTAAAGGCATCGGCATTGTTCAGCCAGTGGTAGCTGTCCAGAATACCGGTGGTGGCCTTCACCAGGTCAATGTAGAGGTTGCTGTAGCTGTCTTCCTTGCGGAGGAGTTTGAGCACTTCCCCGGCTTCGGCCATCGCCTGCACAATCTCTTTATTCCCCAGCTTGAAGAGGTAGGATTTATTTTCCACCTCCACGGTTTGGTTGGGGGAGTAGAAGGGGGTCTGCCAGATCTGGATGAGGTGGTGTTTCTTCTGCTCGGCTTCGGATTTGAAGAAGATCATTTCTCCGTTGTCAAAAAAAGAATAGCCGTGGCAGATGATGGGCGTGTCCACCTCCTGGGTGATGAGGTTATAGGGCATGAGGGCGTACAGTCCGCTCTCCTTTTCGTAGAATACGTAGAGGAAATCCTCCCCGTTGGGGGAGATGATGCGCTTTTCAAAGAGCATGTTCTCCAGCTGGTTGTCAAACAGCTTCACTTCCCCGGTCTGGATATAATAGCCCTTGGCAAAGATGATCCCCTGGTCGTCCGGCAGCAGTACGCAGGAGTCTTCCAGGGCATCCACGCGCACGGCTTCCTGTATCTTCTCGTTGAACACGATGTAGCGGAAATCCTTTTCCTGGTAGGGGCGGATTTTCAGCACAATGAGGTTGCCGATGATGGCGTAATGGATCTCGGCATCGTCCAAAGTCTGATCCGGATCCTCCACCGGCTCTTCGTAAATACCGCGTCCGGTGTCGGTATTGTCTTCCACCTTAATGGTGAGGTCGCCCCCGATGGTTTCCACAAAAAGGCGGTCTTCAATGGAAATGTGGGGGTGGGTTCCCTTGCGTTGCATATCGCGCACCACGCGCTTCCAGCGGAATTCATGCTGGTTGGGAAATACAAATTCATGGTCGCTGCGGTTGTCCACGTACACCAGCGTGCCGTCCGGCTTCAGCGTCCATTTGAAGGTTTTAATATCGTCTGCGGTCTTGCCCACCTGGAACACCATGAAGATGTGCGGCCCTATCTGGGCAAACTTGGCGAAGCGGGTGCCCCGGTAGTATTTGTAGAGGTTGGCAAAGTCCTGCAGGAAGTTGTCGTTTTGCAGGGTATCGTTCTCCTCGCGGTGGAACACCTGCTTTTCACTGTCGTAGCGGTACAGGCTAAACACATCGGATACGTGGGTTTCGGTCTTGAGGCCCATGTGGACGTTGTAGCCGAAGATAAAGCGGTTGTTGCCCAGGGGAACGATGTCGCGGGCGTAGCAGTTGTTCTCGGTGGTTACGCGCTCGGTGGTGAGGAGTTTGGTCTCTATGGAGCCGAATACCTCCTTGCGGGCTTCGTTGAGCTGCTGGATGCGTTGACGGAGGTCGCTGCCGTGTTTTTCGAGGCGGTCGCGGATGATCTCGTAGGAACCGCTTTCGAGTTGGGTTTTATCGTGGGTATTTTCTTTTTCGTTCGTTGCCATTTACAGATTAAATGAGGGGGTGTAGGTTTTTAAAACGGACCAGGGACTGATGGTGCGGGTTTGCCTGGAGTTGGTCATAGAAGGCCAGAAGTTGCTTTCTTCTTCTTTGGTGCTATCGGTTTGGGTTACGGCCTCACTCCGGTGGATCACAATGAACTGCCCGCTTTCCGGCTTGGCTTGCTCCGCAGGCCGGTACAGTTCACATACCTTCCAGATGGAAAGGGCGGTGAAGGTGATTATGAGGAGTAAGGTGTAAAGGGGTTTCATGGGTTTTATTTCTCTTTTCTTCTTTTTTAATGTTCCTTTTGGCTTGACCCAAAAGGAACCAAAAGGTCAAGACTTACAGGAAAACAGCAACCTGTTCTTTGCTCATCCAAGTTCGGTCGTTCGCCCTTCGACTCTACTTCGTCAGGCTCAGCACAGGCGCTCAGGGTGACCGGCCCATTTGCTTAGGACGTGATCAAAACACTTTTTTCCTGAAGGTCGGTTTCATTCGAGTTAGTCATTATCCATTTTTATTCATAATATCCAAATTGGATAATTTGTTTGAGTTTTTCTTTTCCGGCAGAATAGTGAAGGCAAAGCTCTGAGATCCAGGAAATGCGCTGTTGTGCATTTCCGCAGAGTTTGCCAAGCGGTTTTACCCCGGTTCACCGGGGTAAAAATTCCTTCGGTAAAAGTGTCCTTTTCTTCTCTCTTCTTTTGGACAACCGATCCACGCAGAGCGTGGGAGCTCACGGACTCCTTTAAAATTAGAATGATGTCCGTAACCAAAAGAAGAGAAGCAGTGACTCTGGTTAAAGTTGCTATTCATTATGATCATTTGTGTTCTCTATTCTTTATTCGGCCGGTCATCCTGAGCGGAGTCGAAGGGCGAACGGTCTTTATACTTTAGAGTTGGTGGTTATCCATTGCGGTTAATAATATCCAAAATGGTTAATTAGCTTACTAAGCTTAAAACAAGAAATCTAAACTCTAACTTCTCAAATCTCACTTCTACTGAAAAACCGGGGAGAGCATCCCGCACCGTGGCGCCCATCGGTTGCCCACTCTCCAAAATGGTGAGTGGGGCTGAGGTTAAGGCTGGGTGGGAGGCTTGGGACACACTCTTCCGGCTTCACTAGCAAGATTGGTTATTCGATCAGACCGAGGTCTCCGGCAGAGCGGTCACCGAAACCGGAGCCGCGGGCGAGGTCCAGCAGTTGCTGCAGCATGCCTTTCTTCTCCGGGTCGTTGGTCTGGCTCATAATCTTCACGATCAGGGCCGTTACCGAGAGGTTCTTGATGTCCTCGCTATCCACATCGGCATCTTTAATGAAACCGCGGATCTGCTGCACCAGCGATTGGTTGGGGTCGTCCAGCAGTTGATGGCGTACCTGGGAGAAGACCTCGCTGTTGTTCACCGTGCGATCAAAAGCTTTACCGTTGCTGATGGCGCCTACGATCTTGTCGAAGAAGACGTTCTCACCACCTACAATATCGATCTTGGCGGATTTGAGGGCAGTGCCCAGCACATCGGCCTGGGCATCGGCTATGGCCTTCTGTATGTTGATCTGGGCCAGCTCGATCTCTTTGTCTTTGCTCAGGCGCAGCTTGAACTCTTCGTGATCCTTACCGGCATCGTTGTAGTTTTTCATAGCGGCCGCCTTCTTGTCGATACCCTCGGCTTCGGCCTGGGCTTTTTCGTAATCCACCTTGGCCTCGGCCAGTCCTTTTTCCAGTTCGGCATCGGCTTTTTTGCGGATCACTTCCGCTTCGGCCAGTCCTTTGGCTTTATCCACTTCGGCAGCGGCATTACCAATGCGCAGGTCCGCTTCGGCCTGGGCCAGTGACTTGGCTTCAATACCGCGGGCTTCGGCTATGGCCTGATCTTCCAGTACGGAGGCTTCGGCTTCTCCCTGTTTCTCGCGGGCCTCGGCTTTGGCTTCCATTACTTTAGCTTCAGCCAGTCCGGAAGAAGCAAAGCGGGCAGCTTCAGCTTCAGCCAGGGTTTTCACGGCTTCGGCTTTCTGTACGGCAGCTTTCTGCTCGGCATCGGCATCAATGATCTTCTGCTTGGCCAGGAATTCTGCGGCTTGTTGGGCGGCTTCGGCTTTCTTGATCTGTTGCACCAGGGCAGCTTCGGCATCTTCCTCGGCTTTGGTTACGGCCACTTTCTTCATACGGTCGGCTTCGGCAAAGGCGCGGGTGTCCTTGATGCGCTCTTCTTCGTCCACCACGGTTTTCTCGATGGCTACACGCTCACGGATCACCTCTTGTATGTTCTTCTTCTCGGCTTCTACCGCTTTTTCCTTCTCGATCTGGGCGAGAGTAACGATGCGCTCGCGCTCGGTAGCTTCCAGGGCGCGGTCTTTCTCCACGCGTTCGTTCTCCACGGCTTCGGTGCGCTCCTTGTTCTTGGCGGCCACGATCACCTGGCGCAGTTTGTTCTCCTCGGCCACCAGTACTTCCTCATCGGTGGCAATACGGGCCTTTTCGGATTTCAAGCGTTCTTCCTCGGCTACCTTGAGAATCTCCGCTTCTTCGCGCGATTTAATATTGGCTACTTCGCGTTTCTGCTTTTCTTCGGTTTCGGCCAGTTGTTTTTCCAGAACCAGGATGGCCTCGCGGGCTTCCACATCCTGTTGCTTGATGGTCTTTTCCTTATCGCGCTGGATGAAGTTGGCCTTCACGGCTTCGCGAGCCGTGATCTCGGTGATTTTCTTGATACCCTCGGCATCCAGGATGTTGCTGGGGTCGAGAGAATTGAGTGGGGTTTGCTCCAGGAAGTCGATGGCGGCATCATCCAGTACGTAACCGTTCAGGTCGGTACCGATGATCTCGATGATCTCCTTGCGGAACTCATCGCGCTGATTGTAGAGGTCTACAAATTCAAACTTCTTACCCACCGTTTTCAGGGCTTCCGAAAACTTGGCGTCAAAGAGCAGGCGCAGGGCTTCTTTGGAAGAAGCGCGGGCGCACCCCACGGACTGGGCTACTTTCTTCACGTCTTCCACCATCTCGTTCACGCGGACGAAGAAGGCTACTTTAATATCGGCCCGTAAGTTGTCCTTACACACCAGGCCGTCCTTGCCGTCACGTTCTATGGTTATGGTGCTCAGGGAGATATCCATGATCTCCAGTTTGTGCAGCACGGGTATCACTACCATGCCGTTAAAAGATACCTTGATGCCACCTACACCGGTGCGCACCAAAGCCTGGCCTTGCGAGGCCTTGTGGTAAAAGCGGGAGAACATGGCTATGATCCCGAAAATAAGGACCACGCCAATAACTACCGACAACATCATCGTATTCTCAAAAATCTCCATTGTAAATTAAGGTTAGTGTTCGTATTAATCCATTGTGTCATAGGGTTCCACCAGGTAGATGCCCTGGTCGCCCATACGTTGTATAAAAAGCACGGTTTGTCCTTTTTGTACTTCAATCCCTTCGCGGGTAATAATGTAGAACCGCAGGTGCGTTCCACCATAGTTTACTTCAGCCTGTCCTTTGCTGCTGTGGTTGGCAGAGAGGGTTACAATGCCTACCTGTCCAACGATGTCTTTTTCCTTTGAGTCTTCATCGATCTTCTGAAAGAACTTTACAAAGGGCCAGGTCAAAAACTTGGCGATGAAGAGGCTTGCAAAGAGTGCCGGTAAGAGCACAATAAGCCCGAGGAAAAAGTTGTGAATGCCGAGGAGGCCGTTCACGTTGATGCAAATGATCCAGAGAGGGAAGGCTACAAAGCTGAGCCATATCATCAGGGGGATCTTGCCGAGGTTAAAAAAGGTCAGGGCGTTGTTGATCCAGGAAACGTCAGCGCTGCTGCTGCCTCCACCTCCCGCATCGGCATCCAGGTCGGCATCGGTATCCACGTCCAGGTCAATATCCAGGAAGTCGGTGCCTACCAGGCCAAAGATCACGATGACCCAGTAGAGGAGGATGAAGAGGAGCAATGCCGTGGGTACAACATTGGCTCCACTAAAGATCAGGTCTATGAACTCTTTCATTTTCCGGCTTCGGTACTATCGTCACCGGATAAGCCCATTTTCTTTTTCAAGGCAGCCAGCTCATCTTTGGCTTTGCTTTGCTGAGCGCCTTCTAAAGCCTTGTCAATCTCTTCGTCCACACTCCTGCTCTCATTGGCAATTTCACCGTAGCTCTCGGCCAGGGCTTCTTCCTGGGCCACTTTTTCCTTCATGCGTTCCAGCATGGAAATGGTGCTGGAACCATCAATCTGCGCCATTTGCTTGTTGATGTTCTTGGTAGCGGTTCCCACTTTTACGCGGGCCTTCAGGGTACGTAATTCGTTCTCGTACTGGCTGATCTGACTTTTCAGCCGTTTGATGTTGGACTCCATAGTGGCGATGTTTCCGTCAAACTTCTCCTTATCGGCTTTGCTCTGGGCGTGACTTTTCTGGTTTTCCTCTTTTTTGGTGAGGGCCTCGGTAGCCAGTCGGTCGGCTTCAGTAGCGTCCATTTCGCCTTTTTGGGCTTGTTGCAACAGGAGCATGGCTTTTTGCTCATAATCCTCAGCCTTGTTGGAGTAGGTCTGCATATCGTTACGGGCGCGGATGCTCAGGGCCTTGATCTCGGCTAAAGCGTGTAACGCCTTGTCCAGGTCAGACTTAAGGTCGCGGATACCCTGTTCCGTCATTTTGATAGGATCTTCCAGTTTGTCCAGGGCCGAATGTGATTCGGCTTTACCGATGGTAAACAGTCTCTTGAAAATATTCATGGTTCTACAATTAAAGGTTATTGAAGGGTAAGTTGCCTTACCGTATGATCTAATGTTTTGAAAAAGCGATGAGCTCATCCGAGTATTCACTGAGCAACAGGCTCAGGGAGTTCAGGGTGCCTTCCAGTTCGTTGAGGTCCAGGTTCTCCAGTTGTAAAGTGTCGCGGAAGATCACTCTTTGTCCGCCTTCATCCAGGGCAAAGGCACCGTGTACAATGTCGCGGTTCTTCATAAGCAGGTTCCTGTAAATGTCTGCCGAGGCATTTTTCATTTCAAAGAGGTACTGCTCCAGGATGAGGATGGGATCGGCACAGGCAATTACGAGGTTGCGGATGCCGGCATCTTCACTTTCCACTACAAAAACGGCTTCGTCAGCATCTTCATGGGTAATGGTGTATTCCAGGTCAACGAGGTAGGACTTCACTTTTTCGAAGGAATCTGTCATATTAACGGGTTTAGGTTATGAAAATAAAGTTCAGTGCGTTCACAGCTAGTTGGTTAAGGTCTGCGAAAAGCGCGATCAATATATGACATTCTACCTTTATGGTGGTGGTAAACTGAGGAAGGTGAAGAAGGTGTTCATGATATTTTTATTAGCTTTACAGAGCTAATTTACTAATATTTTTAGATTTGCCAAAAAAGTTAGCAAAAATATTTTGAGCTATGTCAGTGATCGGAACCAATATAAAGAAAATACGGGGCGTGAAAAACCTTAGTCAGAGTGACTTTGCGGACTTGTTCGATATGAAGCGGGCCAGTATTGGCTCGTATGAAGAGGGTAGGGCGGAACCTAAAATAGCTACTGTTCTACAAATTGCTAATCATTTTGGCATTAGTATAGATGACCTGCTCACCAAGGAGCTTTCCGTGAACGATCTTTCCCGTTTCGACATCTTTAAGGAAGAGCTGGCCGGGGAGGTGAAGCACAATTTATCGCCTTCCAAAGTACCGGTGGATATTATCCCGGTGCCTTATGTGTCACAGGCCGAGCAGCAGGCTTACCTGGCCGGAGAAATTAAATCGTCCGTTTTGCCGGTAATCCAGCTACCTCTCCTAAAGGGCATGAATTACCGGGCTTTTGAGCTGAACGATGATGCTATGGTGTACCACGGTTCCGGAGCCGGTAAACAAGATGTAGTGGTGGGCTGCCGCCCGGATAAGTTTGACCTGAACCAAGTGGAAAGCAGTAAGCTCTACATCTTTGAAACCAGGAAGCAATTGTATTACCGCAGGCTGAATGCTAAAAACCTGAGCAATCTTGTATTGGAACCACTTCATCCCGATCATTACCAAGTCACCGTAGCCTCTAAAGAGGTTCAAAGAGTATGGCAGGTGTGTTTGGTGGTGACTAAAAATATTGGTAACCCGGATGCTTTCCGTTTGCGCCTGCGAGAATTGGAGAACGAAGTGCGTACGCTTAAAAATCGTCAGGGCTAAGAATGTGAACTTATTTGTAATGCAATTGAGTAGTATACTTCTTCTAAACTAAAAGTTTAGCTTATTAAAGGCTCAAGGTGATGAGTATTTTTTATTTTTGAGAGAAGTATACTGATGAGTCACTTTTGAAATGAACTTTAGCTTTTCTAATCTTAAGGGAATTAGCATTTTCTTCGCTGTCTGTGTGCTCATCTCTGTAATTCCACCGGGCTTATTATTTATTCATATGTTCATACCTGACTTGGCATCAACATATAATTTTGGTTATGTATTGATCTTATCGATATCAATTGCAGGACCTCCTTGGCTTATTAATAGTTTTTTATCGACTTTAGTATCTAGTGAGGATAATAATAGCCAAAGGAATTCTGATCAAAAGAAGGATGAAAAAGAAGATAAAGAGGAAGAAGATGACGATATATCTGAGACTGCTGGTATGGGAGCTGTTTTTGGTAGTTTGTATAATCTTGTGCTTTTTTATATCCCCTTGCTGATTAAATTTTTTTTCGATACGAACCTGAAGTGGGGGGTCATTTTCCTTCTTACTATAGAAGTGATTATAATTGTTTTTACATCATCAATGATCTCATTGAGCTCAAAAAATCAGTGACGAGCTGTTGCTGGCGCACCGCCTAGGGAAGGATATCCGCATTATCACCGATAATGATAAAACCGCTGATCTGGGCTCCGACATTGACCGCCTGGCTTTGTCGGGGATCAAAGTGGTGGAAGACCGTACCAGTGTACATATGCATCACAAATTTGCCCTCTTTGACGATGATTACCTTTTAACCGGTAGCTACAACTGGACCCGCTCTGCTGCGGATCATAATTATGAGAACGTGATTGTGCTAAATGATACCAAAGCTTTTAAGGCCTATGAGCGGGAGTTTGAGCGGTTGTGGGGGGTAGTAAAAACAGTAGTGGTGTTGTGCTGAAGGGGGTGGTGCATGCAAGGATTCTCGCACCAGCGGGGCAATTAGCTCAGTGGAATATATGTTAAAATTTCCATTAAGCTATCCATTTCTCTAATACAGTATAACCATTCTTTAATATCAGTTCCATCTGTAAAATGCGGATTGACACACAATGTTACGGCTCCAGATCTACTGGCCCATTTATCATTACTTGAATTGCCAACAAAAAGAACTTCCTGTGGACTATAACCACGATCTTTAAGTAAGTTGGTAATATATGTAGCTTTACCTTCAAAATCGTATGGAGTTCCTTGGATATGAGAAAGCTGATTGTTTGTGAACTTAAAACTGTTGGCTTGAATGTGAGTAAACTTCTTGGTAAGTACTGGGCCTAATACTCTTGTTATTATTTGTTCAACCGAACCTGATAGAATATGAATTTCAATATTATTTTTGTTTAATATCTCAACAAGATCTTTAACTCCATCTACGAGATCAATTTCAGAAGCAACTGAATTAAGAGTTAATTCCGATAGTTCTTGAGCTTGGAATTTCTCTTTAGTAATTCTGCACCACTGTTCGTGGGATATGAGTTTGTTACTATACTGCCGGTGATATAAGTTACATTCATTAATGGAATAGCCTAAATTCACCCATAACATTTCCCATGTGGTTCGATTATTTCTAGTGGTCATAGTGCCATCAAAATCTAATACTACAGCCTTTTTTGGAAAATGTATTTGCTCATTGTGGGCCTTGGTTTTAGTAGCAGGTTGTTTGCCCCTGTTACAATGGTAGTAGTTGATATAGTGCGACAGAAGATCATCTTCTTTGCCGACTTCTAGTTCATTTTCACAATTTAAGGCTCGTTCAATATTTTTAAGATCTGATAGCTCGCACATTCTAAATGGTAATTTATCAGGATTATCTTCCTTTTTTATATTTTTTACTTTCTCAAGACTAGATATAAAATTTCGTTTTAGTCTCGTTATACTGCTAAGCTTAGTTAGTGATATTTGACCTTGCCTGCGATAATAGAACATTTTGTAGGCATTAATTAATACCTTTTTTTCGGATTGAGTATTTCTGCTAGATTTAAGTGCCTGTTGAGCTAATAAGGAGAATTCTTTTCGAATAACATCCTCAATGTCTGATGCTTTATGATAGCGATATATTGCGTTATTTTTTTTTAGCTGATGAATTTCAGTTATAAGATCAAAAATAGCGAGATTGTCTACGTAAGTAGGTTTGAAATTCTTTTGTTGGGCTTTAGTTTGATTTTTAAATGTGCTATATTCATAAAGAACAGATTCCTTAATAAAGGTTAATACTTTTATATTAGCTGCAAGAGCTTCTAAATATTCTGTTTTAGTTATCGAGTTGATTGTTAGTCCATTTGTGGACGAGTTTGGATTAGAAGATGAGCTTCCGTAGCGACCCCCAATTATTAAGACAACCATATCACATTCTTTAACGGATTCATAGCAGGAAAGATCCATAGGTTTAGAATGATCATAACTTATTCCCGACCGCTCAAATACAATAGGTTTGGCTTTGAGGTTCTCTAGGCAATTAGTTACTGTATCCCTAGCATCTACTAAATCTACATAGGTTGAACTTACAAAAACACGAGGAAATGGCATATTCAAAAGATTTAAACTCTTATATCATCAATTTTACAAAAATTAATGATGAGTTTAAAATATTTAGGAATGATATTGCAAAGGTGAGGTTATGTAAGAATGGTTGTTGCTTAGGTTGATGATTCTTTAGAGTTTAGCCTTCACTCCCGCCAAAACAACCCTCCCTCGGTGTAGTTTGTAACTACACCGCTATATCCTTCCCGGATTTATAAGAGGATAGTTAAAGCGATTATCCAAAATGGCGATGGCATCTCACCCCAAGGGTGAACCATCCACCCTCTCTTTATTTAAGCATTAGGTCATTTTTCTTAAATAAGACTGCCTTATTTAAGTATATACTTCAATTTATTAAATAGGAGCATCTCAACTTGTTCCAAGGATAAAACGAGCTTGTCTTTATACAAGGAAGAGGCATCTTCACCCCGTGAACCCCCTGACCTTAAAAAACGCCTGGCCTACCTGCATGCCTGTTAGGTGGCGATGACATAGAGCTAAGCCTTACCGATTTCCTCAGCAAGCGGAAAGTGGAGCACCCTTAGCACGCAACCTCTTCCATGATTTTTGAATCTTTTGTAAAAGACGGAGTAACGAATTTCTAAAAACATCCTAAAATGAACTACAAATTTTTGATCATCGCATGTCTTACCCTCTTAATAGCTTGCAAAAAAGAGGCGCCTAAGGAGTTACAAGAGCCGGAAGCTAAATTTTTAGTGGATAAGATCTACGACTACAACCACAATCTACTGGCTGACTATGTGTATAACGAAAACAATCAACTTGTAAAGCGCATCACCACAGACCCGGTACACAACCGAAGCTCTGATTATGAATTTGAATATGAGAACAATAGGGTTTCAAAGATCCGGTATATTGATTATACCTTCCCGCAGTTCAACCATACCATTGATATTATTTACAACCAGGAAGGAAATATTGTCAGAGATGAAACCTATCAGAAGGGGGTTCTTGTAGGAGCGCAGGACTATACTCTTTATGAAGACGGGAAGATTAAGGGTTTACTGAACGCAGAAGGCAAGGAGCATATTACTTTTTTTTACGGGGAAACCGGAAATATTGAAGAACTGGTGCGTAAGGTCCCTGATGACGGGTATGTCGGGTATAAAAACGGGTACAGAGAAATACATGGCTATTACATATATGATGATAAGAAGAAACCTGATTTTGGTATCGAAGGTATTTTTCAGTTTGAGCCTCTCCCGTACTTTGGTACAGCTGCGGTAATTCCGAAGAACGCTTCTGAACACAATATGCTTGAATTAGTAGGAGGAGATAAATGGATTTATGAGTACAACGAACACGGTCTGCCGGAAACCATTGAAACAAAATGGAAAGACGTAGAGACTTTGGAACCTATGGTGTTGAATATAAAATACAGGGAGATCAAATAGTTACCTGGAATTAGCCAGGGGAAACCGGTATATAACTTTGGTAGAAATACCCTGGGCCGGATACATAGGCGCGGTATTGGCTGTACGTACGTCTCTAAGCTAGTGGTCTGGTAAATAGAATGAGCCGTCCGCATAACCTGGCTCTGGCCCATGAACCGGGTGGTGGTACAAACTTTTTCAGATTAAAGTTGCTTAAGAGGAATTATCCAAAACGGATAATTCTGATCAAAATAGGTCAATCCAAACTTAGTTACACTTCTTCCTGAAATGCGAAAACGCGCCCTTTTAAGGGACGCGCCTTCACATGAAACCACGCTTGAGCATGGCTTTATCTTAAAGTGGTAATTAGTGTTTAAGGAATTTCACGCGGCTGTTTTCCAGTTCTATAAAATAGATCCCGGGTGTAAGGCCGGAGATATCGATAGGTTGGTCATCAACCATTAATTTTTGAGATAACTGTCCGTTGAGGGTATAAATACGGGCCTCACCCTGGTAACCTTGTATAGTTAACTGATCGTGAGCCGGGTTGGGGTAAAGCTGGATAGGGTTAGCTGTGGTTAACTCCTCCATACCTACGCCAGGGCTATTGGTTAATATCCATAACCGGGCGGTACCGTCTATCACATAAAAGGTTTGCTGGTCACCTCCGGTGCGGATGCGCAATAAGCTACCCACGGGTTTGGTGGCCGGGAAGTGAACGGTAGAAAAAGTGGAGCCACCGTCTGTACTCAGTGCAGTGGTATCCGCTGAACCGAAGATGAGCAGGTTGGAGGGTTGGGTAAATTGCACGTCATCACCATCCGGTACGGCTGTCCAGGGGTTCCAGGAGTTACCACCATCCGCTGAAACATAGCAGTTGGCGTTTTGAGAACCGGCTATGTTGGTAGCCCATATGTTTTGCTGGCCATCGTAAGCCATGCGGATACCGCTGGTAATAGGAGGGAGGCTGGCCAGGGAAGTAAAAGTAGCTCCGCGATCGGTACTGATTTCAATACCCTGCGGTAAATTGCTGGCTACCACAAAGTGTCCGGCCCGGTATATTTCCATATCATAGGCATCTTCAAAAGCAAAAGTGTCCGCAGTGGCCAGGTTCCAGCTGGCTCCACCATCGGTAGTTTTAAAAAGTACGGGAATCAGGTCGCTTTTATACGAGACCTTATCATAAACCACACCTTCCATATTGTCAAAAAACACCATTTGGGGTAGGTTGAGCGGGGCCATGCCCGGAGAGAGTACATTAACGGCCGGGCTAAACGTGGCTCCGCCATCCGTACTCTTATGGAACTCAAAGCTACTCCCCGTAAAAACCAGGGCCATCATTTCTGTAGGGCTCAGGTATTCCACGGTACTCAATCTGCGGGGAGAGGAAATGGGGAGTCCTAAATTCAGGAGCGTGGTGCCGCCATCCGTAGTGTATTTATACTTGCGGTTGCCGTCTTCCACCACAAAATGCTGTGCATCATACAGGCCCATTACATTATCAAAGTTTTCAATGTATTGCCAGGTATACTGGGCTTTGGAGCTGGTAGCGAGGAGGCCGAAAAGAATGATGAATCCGAGTAGCCAAACGTTAAATTTAAATAGACTTATAGTTTTCATGTGTAGATTTTTAGCATTTATTATTTAAGAATCAAGTTGTAATACTGGCCGCTTTTGCTGCCCAGTACATTGATGAATAGATTGTTGTTTTTACTGGTTTCTGCAGGCTCAGCTCCCAGTGACAGTAATTTTTCAGGATAAAAGATTTTGCTGATAGAGCCCTCGGCAAGATCAATTTTGACTACTTTGAAATAAGCGTACACTTCATCAACGCGGAGGGTGGTGGTGGTAACCGTCTTTATACTCCCGGGACCGCCTTTGCCACCGGAGGAACTGGTACTGGTATGAATCCCCGGTAATAGTTTTCCCGGTATATCCCTGGTAATCCAATAATAGGAGTTATTGCCAGCCGGGTAAAGCTGTCCCGGTAAAAAGCCGGCAAAAGGGTCTTCAATGGTTTTTTCACGGGTATGCGGCACCGCATCTATCATAAAAATGTTTTGCAGTGAGAGATCAGGCTGCACCTGAAATATCAGGTTGGTGATAACCGGGGAGGAGGTATGTGCCATGATCAGAAGGTTACCATTGCTCAGTTTTTCCAGACCATCTACATGAAAGCCGATGATCCTGGAGTAACTGGATTTGGTTTTAGGAGCTTCCACCAGCTTTTCCTTTTGTTCGTCATACGGAATAAGTGCCTGGTTCAGCACCTTACCGTCCTTAACCTCAAATAGAGCCAGGTCCATTTTTTTGGTGGTATAGCCTCCGGGTATAGGGTGAAATAGAAAAAGACCGCCTTGATCCGTAAGCTGCATTTCCCAAAACTGGGGCGTGCCGTTCTTCTGGGTGTTCTCCAGGGGTAACCAGGTTTGGTGACGTATCTTTCCCTCGGAGCCAATGTCCAGCAGCAGGTAGCCTTTTTCACACACCAGCAGGGTGTAAGCACCTTGATTGTTGTCTTTTTCGAGGTAGGCTCCGGTAAAGTTTACCTTGCTTTCCATCGGGTTTTCATGCTTTACCTCCCAGATACCTTTCTGAAGATCGTAGATGCCGGTGAGGTAGGTTTTCTGTTCCGTAGTGGCCATCAGGCCACCCAGTACAACTTTGCCATCCATGGGGATGTAGTTGCGCTCCCCTTGTAGTATCCGCCCCAGGCCAGTGCGTTTCTTTAAGAGATGACTGGAGGTGTTTTGAACGGAAGAACCCTGAACGGCAAAAGAGAAATCCGGCCAAAAGCGCTCCTCCAGTTTATAATCCTCGTCTTCTTCAAAACGATAGCCATACCACACCCCCTTGTAGTAACGGTTCTCAAAATGGCCGATGTTGAGGGTGGGCCTCCCCGCCAGGGTGCTTCTGCGGAAATAGCCGTACTGTTGTTCACTGATATCAGGTCCTTCGTTGCTTAATAACTCACCCGCTGGTTGCAGGTTGTATTTCTTCAGGGCATTAGCGGTGAATTCACCCGTTTCACTGTTTTTCAAGTGTCCGGTCTCATCAAAAATGAAGAGCTCGTACATCTTAGGATCGTCTTTGATCTGGTAGACAAAAATCTTGTAGAGCTCGGTGCGATCCTGGTTCCAGTATACGCCCAGGTCTGTAAAAGTGCTTTTACGTTTTTTTTGCGCTTTTCTGGCGTCTTTACTCAGTTCAATTTCAATTTCGCTTACGTCCAACTTCTGGGCCGGAAGATGGGTAAACCCTAGTAGGAGCAGTAAACTGAGACTTAGGTAAATCTTATTTTTCATGTGAAGTTAATTTGTACGCAAGTTGCTGAGAGTCATCACTTTTTGAAATGAGGCATACGCCCTGATTTTAGGGGGCTCGGTACCAGGAAGACAGCTTTCATGAGGCAGATGCCCCACCAAATTGAGAGATAGTATTATTTTAACCCCTCAAACCGGTTGACCATGAGCACTATTGGTATAGTGGATGACAATATTGAAATACGTGAAGGGCTAAAACAGATCCTGAGTTTATTTGATGACCTGGAGGTGATCTACGAAGCAAGAGACGGCCAGGAAGCCGTGGATCACGTAAAAAACGGCAAGCATTGCCCGGACCTTTTTTTAATGGACGTGGAAATGCACCACATGAACGGATTGGAAGCCACCCGTATCATCAAGGCGCATAAGCCGGAAGTTAAGGTGCTTATCCTCAGCGTAACGGAAGGCCGTAAGAACCTGGAAAAGGCACTGGCCAACGGGGCCGATGGCTACCTGGTAAAGGGTGAAAAGCCTCTGAAAATGGTGGAACTGATCCGCGATACGCTGGAAGGACGTATGGCCATGTCGCCCCAAATGGCGGGGAAAGCCATGCAGATGTTACGGGATAGTCAAAAGCTGAAGAAGGAGCCGGAAAGCTACGGTTTGACCACCCGCGAAATGGATGTGCTACGTCAGTTGAGTGCGGGTAAAAATCACCAGCAAATTTCCGAAGAACTATTCATAGCCCCGAAAACCGTTCGTAATCACACCGAAAATATTTACCGGAAGTTAAACGTGCATTCCCGGGTGGAAGCTTCGCGCATTGCTATTGAAAACGGCTGGCTGTCTGATGATTGAAAAACTGGATCTGAACTGATATGAGAAATCTTAACCATACCTTACTGTCCTTAACCCTCACGTTTATTTTTTCCATACCTGCTTTAACCGCCCAGGATAGCCTGATCATCTACGCCCGTGAAAATGGTTTGGACAGTATGTTGGCGTATCAACTGGCTACCCAGGTACCAAATGTGGCCTACAGTGAACCTGAGAGAGGCAGGGAGCAGGCAAAGGAAGCCCTGGAGTTGGCCCAAAATTTAAACAGCTACTATCTAATGGGGAGTGCCTATAACGGTTGGGGCATTTATTATGACATTGCGGGTAAGCTGGATAGTGCTATTGTGGCCTATACCAAGGCTATAGAAAACCTTAAAAAGTACCAGGGCAAGCAAAAAGGAGTTTTGGGAAGTCCTTACAATAACCTGGGGCTTATTTACCATCAAATAGGAGATCTTAAGAAGGCTTTGCAAAATTATTTGCTGGCTAAAGAGCAGTTTGAAGAGAGCGGTATTGCCGTATATACGGCCAATGCTTTGGGTAATATAGCCTTGATATACCAGGACCAGGAAGATTATGACGAAGCTCTGAAGATCCAGCGGAAAGTTCTGGAGATCAGAAAAAATACCGATGATGGATATGGTATAACTGCTTCGTACGTGAATATTGCTGATCTGTACAATCTTACCGGTAAAAACCAGGATAGTAGCCTTTATTATTACCGCAAAGCCATCCAATGGAAAGAGGCCCTCCCTGATTATAGAGGTTTAGCCATTATTTATAATAACCTGGCAGCAATGGCCTATCCGCACCACTTAAAAGAGGCGGAATCACACTATTTAAAAGCCCTGGGTTTTCTTAGAAAAATAGATGACAACAGCTTATCCATAGGTAACTATCGCGGATTGGCCAGGGTGTATGCACAACTTGGAAGGCTGGAAAAAGCCCAGCTGTATATAGATTCGGCCATCACCTTTGCTACCAATATTGAAGCTGATCAGGAATTAGCTAAGAATTACAATGTTCAAATCACCATTGATTCCCTGAGCCAGGATGAACCGGCTTTGCTCCAACACTGGCCACTGGCTTATTACTGGAACAATAAAGTTCAACGAGAGAATTTTTCGGAAGAACTGGCGATGGCCAGGAGTCGCTTTGAAACCGCCCAGCGGGAGGAGGAGCTCCTGCAATCACGAGCCCAGCTAGCCGAAACAGCGGCTGAGGTAGCCCGGAAAGAAGTGCGCTTAAAGTCGCGGCAAAACTGGATCATTGGTTTAGCAGCCTTGCTATTATTAGTATTGATAGCGGTGTTTTTCTTCAGACGTCAGCAAAAGCTTAAGGAAAAACAGTTAACCGCTGAAGCTGATCTGCGGGAAGCCCAGGCCCGTGAAGAAGCCCAAAAGAATCTGGATAAGGAACGGAAACGCATCGGGCGGGAGTTGCACGATAATGTAGGCGGTAAGATCTACACCATTGTAAACAGCCTGGATTACCTGGGTTTGAAGCACCAGGAGTTACAGGAAAAAGGAGAACTGGATAAGCTCAGCGAACAAGCACGGGTAGTTATGGCTGATCTTAGGGAAACCATTTGGGTGATGAGCGAAGAGGTTATTTCCGTAGATGATATTTCTGAAAAGCTGAAAGAATTTATGGCAAAGTATGAAACGGTTTATGCCGGTAGCTGTCAAGTGAACGTCTCTGGAAATGGTAGGCAACAGGTGGGGCCGGAAAAGGCCCTGGCCGTTTTCCGGGTGTGCCAGGAAGCTTTTCAGAATGCGGTGAAGCATGCCGCCTGTGATCATTTTTCGATTCAGATAACGGTAGCCGAAGATGGCCTGCAACTGCGCATTGAAGATGATGGGAAGGGCTTTGATGCGGGTCTGGAAAGGAGCGGCAGCTACGGCCTGAAGAACATGAAGGAAAGAGTAACGGAGAATCATGGTGAATTCAAGCTGGATAGTGAACCAGGGAAGGGAACGGTTATCGAGATGGGGTTACCGCTAAAAGGCTTGCGTCCGGTGGAGCGCTCGGCCTGAACTTCTATGCTTTTTGAAATAGAAATCCCCCGCATTGCGGAGGATTCAAGTTAGTGTGGATCAAAGGAGTAATCCTACCCTTGGATGTAAGCGTCAAACATGCCCTGGATAAAGTGGGAACTATCGTCAGCTGTTCCTAATACCTGAAAAAGAATGTTGTTGCCATTTATAGTAATTGTGTTTCCGTCTACGCCATGGGCTACATTGTGATAGCCTTCATCCCACTTAATACTTACCGTGTAATGTCCCGGAGCCAGGTCGTTGCGATCAAAGACAAAAGGTTCTCCATTGTGAGCAACGGTTTGCCAACCGGTATCAACCGGAGTAGGAGCTGGTGAAGATCCATTAGTTACCCGAACTTCCAGGGCGCTGGAACCAGATTGTTGATTTCCTATTTTTACGTAAAGACTGTTGTCATTTGCCATGATTTCTTTTTTTAAGATTAGTTATTGGATTTTTTGACGAGGCCAAAGGTGCTTTGGTGAGATCTTTGAAAACAGCGTGTTTACACCGTTTTTAAAGTTAGCGGGAAAACCCGTTTACCATAGCGGGAAAACCCGCTATGCCCGGTTTGCGGTATTTTTGAATTTTACCGCTGTAAAAAAACATATTATGAGAACCTTTCCTTTTGTAATTCTGATGATCCTAATGGTATCCTGCGATGCCCCTAAAAACCCGGTCGGTCAAACCTGGGAACAAACCCAATCCCGCAAAAAGAAACCGCAGGCCGATACGGACTGTGTGTATTTTGACTCTGAGGTGTACAGTGAAACCGTGGGTATCTGGGAAAACTCCTGGTACTATTTGCTGGGAACCTGTAGTAAAGAGCTGAACGATCAAAGGCGTAAGGAGATAGGTGGCCGGAGTTTCACCAGTAAAAAAGTAGAAAAATTGCTCAACCAATGTGAAGACTGCGATGCTGTACGGGTGTACTTTGCCCTGCCGGCCGAAATGGTAGAGCCTGTAATTCCTGAACTGCTTTTGGTGAATATGAAGCAATGTAAAGATGTACTGGGTGAGAAATTACCCGTGTTGTCTTCAGAAGGCGGGGTCTTCATGAGTGTGGCTGCCGCCAAGGGGATGTGCTGCAGCTGGGCTAATCGTTTTGGTGGGTCACCGGATTCGGTATTCGTGCCGATCTATGGGTATACCTTTAAAAGAGAAATAGTGGAAGACCTACTGGTGTCCAATACGTTGAGATTCTCATTTGCGGTACACTCCGTTTCCATCGGAAATGTGGTGTACGGCACTCCTGTTGATGCCAACATTAACGGGCATATGGCACTGGACCTGGTGCTGAACGCTGAAGATGACCCTGCTGACCGTACGTATATGGATTTTGCCATGCCCTGTCCACAACTCTGTGATAATGATTCGGAGTTGATGACCTGTGCACTTGAAAATTTATAAGAGCGGTTGAGCCACCTGATACTAAATATGGGCGTGTTTGTGGTACTACTGCCACTGGTTGTAGCAGTTTTTCGGTACCGGAATCTTTCGGGCAGTCAACGTTGGTTGGTATTGATGCTGGCCATTGTGGCCACCAATCAATTACTGGCTAAAGGGCTGATCTACTTTTTCCATATTAACAACCTTCCGTTCTTCCATCTTTACATAGCGGTGGAAAGCTTTTTCCTGCTCTGGCTGTTCCGGTATGAACTAAGCTGGAGACTCAAAGAACGTTGGCTTAAAGCCGGAGGTTTAATAATGGTAGGTTTGGTGCTTATAAACGGCTTATGGGTGCAGCCGTTTACTGAATTCCCATCCAATATACGGGCCCTGGAAAGTGTGGTGATTATCGGCTTGTGCTTACTGTATTTTTACTTTACACTGGAAAAATTATCAGCTGTAAAGCTGGAACAATCCTTTATGTTTTGGTTGAGTAGCGGGCTGGTGCTTTACTTTGGGGGTAACCTCATGTTATTTATATTTAGTAATTACGTGGGGGAGCAGGAACGTGAAGTGTTCATCCAGATATGGACTATACATTCCGTACTTAACATAATATTATATACCATGTACGCTATTGCCTTACTATGCCGGGATCCACATCAGAAGTAACCACCCTTTTTTTTACCAGCACGGTTATCACTTTGCTGTTGGTGGTATGCCTGGTGCTTTTTGTGGTGGTGTATCAACGTAAACTTCTCGCGCAGCAAAGCCGGTTAAAGGCCGCAGAACACCGCTACCAGATTGATCTTTTAAAAAGTAGCATTGCCACCCAGGAAGAAGAGCGCAGCCGTATTGCCAAGGATCTTCACGATGATATTGGGGTAACGCTGCTGGCGGTGAAGTTGCACTTGCAACAATTTGCGCGTAAGGTTCCGCATGATTCTTTATACCAGGAGTTTGTGGACGAGGCCCGTAAGTTATTGGATGATAGCATTCACAATGTAAGGTCGGTAGCCGCTAATCTTATGCCTTCCTCACTTGAAAAATGGGGGCTTATTCCTGCTCTCAAGGATCTGATCCAAACAATTTCGCAAACTTCGGGACCTGATATTCAATTACAGTTTCAGGGTGAAGAACTTTCCGGTCTTTCCAAGGAAACGGCTGTGGCCCTGTACCGTATGGTAAAGGAATTACTGACCAACTCATTAAAGCATGCCGGTGCTCAAATAATCCGGATAGTTTTAAAACAAAGCAGCGATGGTCTGCTATTGCAGTATAGCGATGATGGGAAAGGTTTTGACAGCCAGAGAAAATATAAAGGAGCAGGGCTCCGCAATATTCGCAGCCGGGTGCTGATGATGAATGGAGAAGTTCGTTTTGATTCTACCCCCGGTGAAGGCCTGGATGTATGGATACACATTCCTGTTTCAAACCATATCCCGCTATGATAAGGATAGCTATTGCCGATGATCACAGCCTCTTCAGGAGAGGAATTGCCATGATCATTAACGAAGCAGAAAATCTGCAACTGGTGAGCGAAGCATCCAATGGCAAAGACCTGGTAAAAGCGTTATCGGAAAATCCGGCCGATGTAGTATTGCTGGATTTGGAAATGCCGGAAATGGACGGGGTGGAAACCCTCGCGGTACTGAAGGAAAAGTTTCAGGATGTTAGGGTGGTGATCCTTACGATGCACCGGGATGAACAGTTCATTATACACCTAATGCAACATGGAGCCAATGGCTACCTTCTTAAAGATGCTGAACCCGAAGAATTGGAAAGGTGTGTGGAAGCGGTTTATGAAAAGGGGTTTTATGCTTCCGATGCAAGCTATAAAGCCCTTATGACCAATGCCACCCAGGGTTTTATGAAAATAGAAGTCCCTGATTTTGCCGGGATAGTAAAGTTCAGTGAACGGGAATTGGAAGTACTGAAATTACTGTGCGATGGACTTACCACCCAGGCGGTAGCCGACCGCTTGTTTTTAAGTCCGCGAACCATAGAAGGTTACCGCAAACGCCTCACCGAAAAAACGGGAACCAAAAACACGGTGGAACTGGCCATTTTTGCCGTGCAAAAGGGATTGGTTAAGAAATAAACGAACCGGCCGCAGAAAGAGAAGATTAAGAATTCCGGGAAAAACGCGGATGTATAAAGGGTACTAGTGTAAGCCTGATTTTAACTTTTACTCTTTTAGAACATATTTAAAATATAATACAAAGCCCCTCAAACGAGGGGCTTTAGTATTAGCGATTTTAGGGTTTAGACTGTTTTCACCTCGTTTGCCTGAGGAAGATTAGTTAAATCTACTCCGGTGGCCCGTTTGACCATTTCAGCGGCCAGGTCTACTTCCTGTGAAGAAGAGGGCTTATCGTTACTCCGGATGGTGTTGTAGCGATTCATAAATCCTTCAATGTCAAGCAGGCGATTGTACTCCGTGGTATGCTGGGTAAGCGCCTGATAGAGATAGCGTACGGTTTCTTTGAACGTGTCACTGTAATCCTGTAGACCTGGAGGCAAAATAAGGGGGCTGACAAAAGCCAGCTTCTTCTGCACTTCATTATCCGTATCCTGGTTGAACGCACAATTGGCCAGGGCGGTCCAGGGTTGAACCTGACGGTAAGGATTTCCTGGAATACGTCCCCATTGTATACCTGCTTTGTAAGCATCAAGGGATAATCCGGTTGCAATCATACCTATGACCGGGTTTTGGGGATTGGCATCGGATGGAGAATCTATTTGGCCACCATTTTCGGGAGAATAAAGGGTGGGGATCTTATCTATGGTATCCGGTTGGTACCCATGGGGCACCACATCAAAGGTATTGTATTCACTGTGGTAGTCAATTTTACCATCCTGGATGAGGTTTCCGTAATAGTCGGCAAAATCCTTGGTGCCGGGGGTGGCACCGGCCGTAGGGTAGGTAGAAATGGTAGTCACCTGTCCTTTGCTGTTCCATTGGTCCTGGTTATTTTGCAGGTATAACGCCAGAACGGGTGAAAGAGCCCCGCCTAAACTGTGACCGGCAACCGATAATTCAGCATTCTGAATGTCAGAATTGGACGCCAGGAAATTTCCCAGGGCATCCACAATGGAGCTTCCTTTGGTTTGAGGTTCCGGCATCTTGTTCAACAAAATGTCAAGGCCATTGTAGGTTCCTGTAGATACGGCTCCTGAATTCGATGGCCCTGAAATATCTTTCCAGGCTTTGGTGGTACTTACATCAAAATCCTCATCCATCCAGCCAAACATGGAAACGCTGTTGGTGCCGGCAATAGCAATGACCAAAAGGTTTTGAGAAGGGCTGTGGAGGAGGCTCATTACGTTATCAGCATGTGCGAAAGAAGAGGTCTGATCCTGCGAATACACATAGGGGCCCCATACGGGTTTCCAGTCGCTGCCGATAAAACTCTGGCAGGTTAAGTCGCCCAGAACATCGGTGTTTACTTTTTGAACATAGTTTTGGAGGGCGCTAAAGGAAGAAAACTTAAGCCCGAGTGCGGAATTGCTGGCCAGGGAAAGGCAGTGGATAATTTGCGGTTTAGAGTACATAATGCACTGAATTTTGTTGGTTTCACCTACTCGGTTTTCCAATTGGGAAGGCTTTTCGGCTTCGGCCTGCCTTAGGAGTAAAGGCGTTACCAAAAGTGAAAAAGAAGGAGGGAGAGAGTTAGCGCACAACTACCCTTTTCTTAAAATCAGGTAGTACTACCCGGTTGGGGTAGAAAGTTTATCGGATGCCGAATTCCAATAGTTTAGCGTTCCAGTCAATCAGGTTATGAGCGAGGGCAAAAAGTACCAGGCCAGCGGTGTTTTTAGCTTCAGTCTTCAAGAGTAAATTATTGCGGTGGCCTTCCACCGTACGAATGCTGATAAAGAGTTTTTCCGCGATCTCGGCATTGGTATATTGCTCACAAATAAGCTGCAGGATTTCCGTTTCCCGCCCGGTCAGCTCGTGGCTGTCCGTAGTAGGGGGGGCTTTCATTCCGGAGCCCGAGCTTAACTGCTCCTGCAGGCCTTTTAACTGATCATCAGTAAAATAAAGGCCCCTGGCCTGAACCTGAGCTATGACTTCCTGTAATAGATCAGGATTTATATCTTTCGGTAAAAAGGCATTAACCCCCAGCTTTAGCATATACCCCACAAAGGTTTCACGGTAGTGGCTGGAGAGAATGATGATCTTCAGTTCGGGGCAAAGCTTCTTCAGTTGTTCGGTGGTAGCAATGCCGTCTTTCTTCTTCATACGGAGGTCAACCACGGCAATGTGCGGTTTTTCAACAGCACCTTCCAGCTTTTCCAATAATTCTTCACCATCATTGGCGGTAAAGAGGATCTGCAGCTTCTTGTCCTTTTCAAGAAGGGCTTTTAGGCCATTAAGGAAAAGTTCTTCATCATCAGCCATTACGATCTTGATCTTATCCATGGGGTATCAGAATTAGAGTTGAGGTTCCCTTACCAAGGGAACTCTTTATGCGGTAAAGGCCATTAAGCAACTGAACACGTGATTCAATATTTCCCAGCCCCAGCCCGCCTTTGGTATTTGAAAGCTTAAATCCACAACCATTATCTTTCACCAGCAAGCTTGTATATGTGGTGGTGATCCTGAGTTGTACGGAGATGACTGAAGCTTGAGCATGTTTCAGTACGTTCTGTATCAATTCCTGTATAATCCGAAACAATTGTAAGGATATCTCACCTTGCGGAGGCTCTCCATTTTGGTTAGTATGGAATTCGGTTTCAACTTTTCCTTTTAAGGGAAGCAGGTAATCTTTGATGGTTTCCACCAGGCCCAATTCCGCCAGGAGGGGAGGGTAGAGGTCGTGGGAAATATTTCGCGACAGGCGCAGGGTCTCATCAAGCAACGGAACCATTTGTCCGGTAACCTCCGTATCTCCCTGCTTTAACTGGTGAAGATTCAGCTTCAGTATGGTAAGGCGTGATGAAAGCTCATCATGCAGGTTGGCAGCAATACGCTGGCGCTCCCTTTCCTGGATATTAATACTGTTGTATAAAAGCTTTTGCTGATGTGTCAGTTCAGCCTGCCGCATTCGTTCCCGTTCCTGCATTACCCTGCGGATGGCCAGCCTGAAAATTACAATAACCAGCACGGCCAGAGTGGTCATGGCCAATACAGCTACGGTCATCCATAAGGTGAAATCTTCGTTAGGCGACTGTCCTTCTGCCATAGGGCAATAATACAGGTGAGGTGGAAGATAAAAGTAAGCAAAGCATGAATGATCCAAAGGTACATAACCTTTGAAAGGTCACTGCTAACCATTTGGTTCATAATAAGGAATATGATAAAACTTCCGATGAAATAGAGTAATATACCCGAGTTGGCATAGCCCAGAGCGTGAAAATGGTCGAGATAGCGCGTAGGCTCCTTGAGGCTTTGGATAAAAAAAGTGAGGGCTAAGCCCGCCAACGTTCCATTTACAAGAAGTTTGTGGTAGGTCTGGAAAGTTTCGGGAGACCAATTGTTTAGAGCCAGGTGGGCAATGGAATAGGCGGCTACCGAAAAGAAAGCCAATAGCAAAAATACCTTTAGCACCTTGCTCATTCTACGCGAAAAGATACGGGTATACATCCAGGCCAGAAGAGCAAATTCAAGAACCGTATAAATATGAAAAAGATATAGGTTGCTTCCCTCCAGCCATTCATACACGTAGAGCTTTGCTGTCAATTCTATGATCCCCACGGACAGAAGGTAGCCCCACAACCATTTAAGGGAGGAGATCAACCATTTCCATATCAAGAGGCAGCTCAGTACTCCGGCCCAGGTCATGGCAAGGTCTGCCAGTGCGATACCCTCAATTAGGTCGGCCGGTTTCACTGGTCAAAATAGGAGGATAAAAGACTGTAACGATCCGCCTGATCGGTACCGAAGGGAGGTTTGGGCGTTGTAAAATCGGCCCCGTCCAGGTGAACGAAATTGTGGGAGTTGCCATCGTAAAAAAGTAAGGAAAGCTGGCTGTGAATATCTTCATCGGTTTCATCACGCAAACCAAAGAAAACGTAGAGCCCATTTTCATTTTCCGGAGATATATCAATATCGGCAAAGGGCACATCGGATACCAGGGTCATGCCGTCTTCACTGTTTACCATAAAAAACAACCAATTCTCACCACTATCCGCCCAGTTTTCCTCCAATTGAACCAGGTCTTCTTCTGAAGGGTCACACGCATCCCGCTGAGGTGCTACAAAACCCTGGCGTGAAAAGGGCGCGCAGTATATATAAGGTTCTTCCACATCGGGCACGTCCTCTGCTTCCGGAATCAACAGAAGGCTAAGTCGTAAAATAAGGCCTTTGGCATCTTCAACATGGCGGTGCACGCCAAAGTAGGCGTGTGCCTTTTGGTTTTGAAATTTTTCAGGGTTCAGGTTTGGGCTTATCACAAAACTGTAACCACTGTCAATCAAGAGTTGCTTTACCAGGGCAAAATTATTGCGATACTCCTGCCAGTTATTGATCTGCTCAATGGCTTCTTCCCTGGTAATGGTGTTCCCTGTGATGATGTTTGTTGTCATGGTGTTTGGATTGGTTTTTAAACAGTCTAAAGATAGGGGTCTGTGGTTTGAAATGAAACAGGTAGTACTACCTGGTTTTTCAGCCAGGTGCTGACCCTTGAATCAACGACTTTTTAATAAATCCTTAACCTTCACGTAAGACGGACTTTCCCGAAGCACGTCAATTTTGGGGGTTTAAGTTTATATGCCAGGAGGAAATAAAAAATGCCTTGGGAGTACCGGAAAATTGGTGATGAGCGGAGTTACCCTCTTAATGGTTTCGCTGCATTGGGCTTTCTCCGCTTTATCTGATGGTCATCATGAAAGCCGGCAAAAGATCGTTTCATGGGTAAACACCTGTAAAGCGAATATTCAGGAATTCAGAAGTGATGCTCATGCGTTTGAAGAAGGAAAAATTTCTCTCCAACAACTCAGAGAGAGCTTGACGGATACACGCCTTTCCTATAAAAGGGTTGAGTTTATTCTTACCTATTATTACCCGGAACATTGCCAAGCCTATATCAACGGGGCGCCCCTGGATCATCCGGATCCCTACCCACTGGATTCCAACAGCCAGGAGAGCTATTACCCCGGTGGACCCCTGGCGTATCTGAACAGCCAGCCCCTGGATCTCCTGGAAGGTGGGCATTACCTGGGGCAAAACAGGGTGGTAAAGCCGGTGGGTTTACAGGTTCTGGATGAATGGGTTTTTTCGGACGAGGCGGTCACCGCCAAAAAACATATCCGTGAGCTGGCCGATGAACTGGTGGTTAAGTTTGCCGTACTGAACAGGGCTATGGAAATCCGTAAGTATACCCTGGATTGGGAGGTACTGGAAGCAAGCCGTTTGCAGTTGGTGCGCATTTTTACCCTGGGAATTACCGGTTTTGATACACCCGGCTCGCTGAACGCCATAGCTGAGGCTAAGGCTTCATTAGAATCAATGCAGGAATTATTGCCACCTCTGTTTAGTGAGGCATCCGCTTCAAAGAGGCATGGATTGAATACACTGCTGCGAGGAGCGGTTACTTTCCTGGAGCGTGAGGCAGACTTTGAGCAGCTGGACCGCCTTTATTTTTTAAAGGAATTTATCAACCCTATATATAAGGTGTTGGGTGAGCTTGGGGCGGAACTCCGTTTACCCACTTCGGCCAGTGTGAGCCAGCGCGAGAATTCATGGAACCCGGAAAGCATCAACATTTTTGCGGAGGATTTCCTGAACCCTTATTATTATGTAACCCTGCGCAGAGACCACAATAGCGATGCATTGCAAAAACTGGGGAAACGCCTTTTTTATGAAAAACTCCTGAGCAGGAGTGGAGCGATGAGCTGCAGTAGCTGCCATCGGCCAGAGTTGGCCTTTTCGGATGGAATGCCTAAATCCTCAGCTTCTGAAAAAGGAAAAACCGTACAAAGGAATTCCCCGGGCTTGTTGAACGCTGTGTTTGCCGATCGTTTTTTTTACGATCTCCGTGCTTTTGACCTGCAGGATCAGGCCGCTCACGTAGTGGGCAACCACCTGGAGTTTAATACCAGCTTTGAGGAGATCATAGCGAAGCTCAACGGTAATGCGGACTACCAAAATGCTTTTGCCGCGGTGTACGGTGTGGACAACACCATTACGCGGTATCAGTTTTCAGAGGCCCTTGCCTCGTACGTAATGTCGCTGGTTTCACTGAATAGCCCCTTTGACCGGTATGTGCGGGGAGAGCAGGATTCCCTGGACCCGAAGGCCAGGCAGGGCTTTAACCTTTTTATGGGTAAAGCGGCCTGCGGCACCTGTCATTTTGCTCCTACCTTCAGCGGGCTGGTGCCCCCGCTGTACCACGAAAATGAAAGTGAAGTGTTGGGGGTGTTGGCGAAACCCGGTACCTATACTATTGATGGTGATATGGGAAGGGTAGCTAACCGGGTTAAGTTTGAAGACCAGGATATTTACCGCAACTCATTTAAGACCGTTACGGTACGTAACGCAACACTTACTGCTCCTTATTTCCATAATGGAGCCTATTCCAGCCTGGAGGAAGTAATTGATTTTTACGACCAGGGTGGAGCGTTTGGCCTGGGACTGGAGTATGAGGTGCCACATCAGACCCTTCCGGGGGAACCTTTGGGTTTAACTGAGAACGAGAAGGAAGCCCTGCTAGTTTTCCTGGAAGCTCTGACCGATTCAGTTGCAATACAGAAATTTAAGTAATGAAGCGCCAGCATTCGGTAATCCCGGGAGTGGGTGGTATTAAGTGCGCTTTAAATCCGGCTTAAGGATTAATTAAACTTCTCAGCGTATTATTTTAACCGAGATCCTTTCTTTTTAATTGGCATTCAAAGCATTGTGCTTCCTGAAACAGGGCTTCCAGCACCTGCAAATTTTAAGGCTCTGGTAATATCGTGCTAAGACTCAAGGAAACTAAGACACCCACTTTTGTGGCTCATTAAAAATCCAAAAAACATCATGAGGAAAATTACCAAATGGACTTTTCTGAGCTTGATTATGATGCTGAGTACTTTGCTTTCAGCACAAACCTTGCCGGGAGATTCCATTGTATTTGGGCCTATGTTCAGCCCCGTGTATAATAATTCCGTGCGCGTATGGGTCCTAACCAAGGATGCCACCGGAAGTGGGAATACCTTAACGCTGGAATTGACCCCGGCTTCTTCGTCCACACCCTTAAGCGGCACTGTACACAATACGGACAGTCGTTTAGGTTATAACTTAAGGTCATACGTATACGGTGGCCTGGTGGATGGCGAAACCTATACTGCGGTTTTGAAAGAGAACGGAACCGTACACCATCGCACTTCTTCTATCAAGAATACGGCAGTAGGGTTTAACGATTTCTCTTTTTTAGCGGGAGGTTGTGGTCGTATTTATGATACCACCCGTTGTATAGATATTCCTGAAGCTACTTCCGGAGCACATATTAATGGTACCCCCGAAATTTTTAACCAGATGGCCACGGAAGACAGTGACCTGATGGTTTGGTTGGGCGATGCTACCTACCTGCTGGGATTACAGCATGCCGGTGGACAATGTCCCAATGGTATTGATGACTGGGCTAATAAGGACCAGGCTTTTGACCGGTATATGTTCTATCGGCAGTTTCATGATTCACTTACCCGCGCCATGCCTCAGTTATCCATTACGGATAATCACGATACTGGTCCCAACGAATTTGACAAGACTATGCCCACCTTGGGATTGATGAAGGAGATCTTTATGGACTGGTGGCCAAACCCTGAGTATAAAAGTACCCCTGAAGGGCAGGGTCTTTTCTCATCCTATGTATATAATGATGTAGAGTTCTTCTTAACCGATAACCGTAGCTACCGTACCGGTACGTTGGCACATTTTGGTCCCGACCAGCAAGCCTGGTTGAAACAAGCCCTTTTAAATTCTACCGCTACTTTTAAAGTAATTATTTCCGGAACCCCGGTTTTTAACCCAAAAGGGGGTAGAAATTACGCAGTTTCGTCTCAGGGAACAGAGCTGCTTCAGTTTATCCAGGATCATAATATCAATGGGGTGTTAGCTTATGATGCCGATATTCATGGCCAGGAATTCTACGGACGATATAGTGCCAAATATCCCTTGTATGATATTCTTTCTGGTAACCTGAATTCCGATATAGGTAGTAATCCATCCGTATCCATCGACTATAATAATGATCGCTTGATGGGGGGTGTAAAACAAACCTTCGTAAAGACCTCTTTTGAAGGAGATGCTGCTGACCGCAGGATGCGTATTCAGTATAAAGATGAGTTTGGTGTACCGTACTTTGAGGTTTTGGTACACAGCGACATGCTGGTTAGTGTGGACGACAGTGTGAAAAAACTGGCGTTTGCCTTTGCCAACAGCCTGGTGGATTCAGCTGATAACCGCACTGTAAACGCCAGTGGGGTGAACTTTGGTCCCGATAAAGATGGCAATGCCGCAAGTGCCGCGGTATTCGGCCCTTCTTCCAGCTTTACGGTACCTCATGCCGTAGATGTGAACATGCATGATCGTGCCTACAGCTTAACCTATTGGGTGCGCCCTTCCGATTTCGGGACTAACGGATCCGTAGTATTATCCAAAGGAACAGCTACTAATGGTTTTTCCATCGGCTTTGACAGTGAAGGCTACCCCGAATACACCGACCATGCTACCGGTATCGCATATACCGCTTCGCGGAAGCTGCTGAAGAACAAGTGGGCGCACCTGGCCTGGACCTACGATAATGTTAAGCGTCAGTTGAAGCTTTTCTTCAACGGACAACAAATAGAACTCTTTACCGGGGTAACGTCAAGCCTGGCTTCTAACGCGGATTTTATGCTGGGAAGCAATTACCAGGGCAAGAACTTCAGCGGTTTACTGGATGAATTGGAGCTTTACGGGAAACTGATCTCCATAGAAAACATCCAGGAGGTAGCCGGAGTGAAAAGTGCAGCCGGAAGTGCTCTGAAGCTGGGCGGTGGACAAAACATGCACATTCCCGGCAGTGTGATCAACCCTATTTTTGCTGATGATTTTACCTTGGAGCTTTGGGCCCGGTTTAACGGAGATCCCTGCACCAACTGTAAGCTGATTGCCAGCAATGGCCGTGTAAATAACAACACTACTGGCTGGGCATTTGAGTTCAGTGATCAGAATAAAGTGAACATGGTTATTGGAACGGGCACCAGCGGCTGGAATTCAAAGACCAACCTGGGTAATACCTGGCAGATTGGCGAATGGAACCATCTGGCTTTATCCTTTACTAAGAATGATTCGGCCCGGGTTTACATCAACGGGATATTAGTGGGTAAGCAGGCGGTAGGCAGCTATATCACCAACAGTTGGGGGCTTGGTATAGGTGACAGTCCTTCTTACGGTAGCGAAGTACAGGCCGATGTGGATCAGATCCGCATCTGGAACGTAGCCCTTCCTGCAGACAGTATTGTGAAAAGGATGCACTACGGCCTTGCCGGAACGGAAGCCGGCCTGCAACTGAACTTCGATTTCAATGATAATACCGATACATCCTTTATAAGTACCGGGGCTACCGCCTTTGAGATGCAACTGAATGGCGGTTCTTTTATAGGCTCCACTGCGCCCGTGGCAGATATTGCCAATGATTTTAAAGAGAAGGTTATAGGTAACTGGAGCATCCGGAATACCACCAACGGGGGCCTTACCCTGGTAGATCCGGTTAATGATTACATTACCAACCTGGTAGTGGGCCGTAATGTTGATACCACTTTTGCAGTCCTGAGTGCTGCGAACCATACTTTTTATGCCAGATCAGGATGGCAGCTGGAACAGCTTAACCTGCCCTTTGCCAATATCCGTATTAACCTGGCGCAGGCTCTGCATCATCATGATTCTATCCTGAATGTAGCCAGTTCTTATTATCTGGTACACGAAGATTCAGCCGGGTATTTTTCCACCGTGGCTAACGGTAGTTTTGATGGACAGAATGTAAGCTTCTTCAACACCTACATAGAAGGTGGTATTTACTTTTTAGCGTGGAGTGCAGACAGTACCGGCACCATTGGCCGCGGTAGTGCCCTTTCGCTTAATAGCGGTCATAATGTAACCATCCCGCACGCGGATGTGGATCCTATATTAACCGGACCGTTCACCATAGAAACATGGTTCCGCACCATGCAGGCTACCAGTGGCAATACACCTCTTTTTTCTACACATGGGAGGGTGAACAACAACACCACCGGTATGTCTTTTGAGTTCCCGAACAGCAGTTCTATGAATGTGGTTTTCGGAACTAATACAGGAAGCTGGAATGCAACCGGTGTCAACGCCACCTTCAACATCGGTGAATGGAATCACCTGGCCGTTACGGTAACGCCCAACGATAGTTTCAGGGTATATGTGAACGGAGAACTCACCGCAGTTAAAAAGTTCGATAATTACGTGGTGAATAATAACTGGGACCTCGCTTTTGGTAAAAGCATCAACTATGGCGGCCAGCTTATTGCTGAAATGGATGAGTTCCGTTTGTGGAACAAAGTGAAGACCAGGGAGGAAATCAAGGATCAGATGCACCTTAGCCTGGATGGTACACAAAATAATCTTTGGTATAACTTTACTTTTGATCAGGAGAATAATGGTTATCTGATAAACCACATCGCCAATTTGGATAGCCTGCCTTTCAGTAATGCTTCCCTGGTATCAGCCACTGCGGCTGTCAGTAACCTGGATCTGGCATACCAAAATGTTCGTGGTAGCTGGAGTGCCGCAGTAAATGCGGATAACGGTTTATACGTGAGCAGCAACATCCCTGGCTTTACCAGCAATTTAGTGGCTGGAAGGGCACCTGCTACCCGTATACTGGATCTGGTGGGAACTACCGATACCATGTATGTATCCGGTGGCTGGCTGATCAACCAGATGAACCTGGATACGGCAGACCTTGAGATCGATCTTACCCGAGTGGTTACCGATGCGGATTCATTGAGCCGCTTTGCAGAGGAATTCTACCTGGTAAAAGGCGATCCGCAAAGCACATTCGAGATCATTGCCAGCGGTAACGCTGTGGCGAATGTTGTTTCTTTTGATGATGTTCCCTTAAGCTTTGGCGTGCATTATCTGGCCTGGAAGGCCGATGTAAATAAGGCACTTGACCTGTTTGGGGGAGCCCTTTCCTTGAGCAATGGGCATAATGTACTGATTCCACAGTCTCAGATAGACCCTCTTTTCAACGGTTCATTTACAATGGAGACCTGGTTTAAGTTAAATCAATCGGTAGGAAGCTACCAGAAGCTTATCTCCAATGCGCAGGGTGGAAACCATGGTTATGGGGTTTCTCTGGAATTCCCCGGAAACGGAACCATTACCGCCACTTTTGGTGCAGCCAGCGGATGGACGGTGGTACCTTCTACCACTACCTTTAATCAGGGAGAGTGGAATCACCTTGCCGTTACATCCACTCCAAATGACAGCATTGCTCTGTACATAAATGGTGTTAAAATGGGAAGTGCCCCATTTGGTGATTACTATTCTACGCCTCACGATCTGAAATTAGGAGGAAGTGTTTACTTCAGTTCCGATGTGGTAAATAAGGTGGATTTTGATGAGTTCCGTATCTGGAACCAAATCAGAACAGGTGAGGAGATCCGCAATGGTATGTATCAGGAAATGAGTAATTCTACGGATACCAGCCTTAAGATCAACTACAGTTTTAATGAATCACACCACGGATATTACTTCAATACCGGAGCCCTTGCTGACAGTATTCCCACGGGTTCTAATGCTGAACTGATTCCGGCTACAGATCCTGTACGTTTTGACTTTGCAGGGCCCTATAACAGCAAGATTGCGGGTAGCTGGAGTACTCACCTGGATGGAGCCAATGGCTTTGCTTTGGCTAATAAACCTGCTGCTGACTATGCTAATATTGTGGTAGGACGTGAATGGTCAAAAGTGATCAGTCAACTGGTGGGTAGTCAGGATACATTCTACCTGGGAGGAGCATGGTTAGTAGATCCGCGTTCATTGAATACCCCACAAACCGTGGAGGTTGACCTTTCCAAACTCTTCAATGATCCCGATTCCATTACCCAGGACGTGAACTCCTTTTTCCTGCTGAAGGGTGATGTAACCGGAAGCTTCACTTTTGAAGCCGAAGGTTCGGCCATTGGCGATATAGTGAGCTTTGACCAGCTTACCCTGGATTCGGCCTTGTACAGCCTCGCCTGGAGAGTAGATACCGGTGCAGTTCCGGTAACCAACGCTTTCCCCGTTCTGGCTGGTAATGACGATGCTGAGCAGGACGTATCTGCCGGTACCATGTACCTGAACAGTTCAGATCTGGAGCTGACCACCGATGGCAGTTCAGAGCAATTGATCGGTTTGAGGTTTGACAACATCACCATTCCCCAGGGGTCAGTAATTAACAGCGCTTATATCCAGTTTACGGTTGATGAAGTGACTACCGGTGGTAATGTGGATGTGCTGATCGGAGTGGAAGATCAGGACGACCCTCTTACCATGAGCGGTTTCGACTTTGACATCTACCACCGCACGCCCTACCTGGGTGATACCCTGATCTGGAACGTGTCACCCTTTACTACTATTGATGATGCCACACCTGCCCAGCGCACTCCTGATGTAAGTGCTTTTGTAAGCTACCTGGTGAATAAACCCAACTGGAAAGATGGTAATGCCATGCTTTTCATGATGGCTGATCCTGCTCAATTGGGCATAAGCGGCTATTCCGGAAATACCGGCAAACGCACCGCCCGTTCCTATGAAAGTGATCCGGCCAAAGCCGCCAGGCTTGTGGTAAGTTACATAAAACCCGAAAGGTATTACAACGGAACTTTCCCTATCGCCAAAGGAGGTAGCTGGAAATACGATACCACGGCTACTGATCTCAGTGCCACCAGCTGGACATCGTTGAGCTATAATGACAGTGCCTGGGCTTACGGAGATGCCATCTTCGGTTATGGAAATGGCAATGATGTAACCACTTTGGATTACGGTGCGGATGCCAATAACAAATACACTACGCATTACCTGCGCCACATTTTTGATGTGGATGATGCCTCTAAGTATGACTCACTCATCTTCCGCGTAATGCGCGATGACGGTGTGGTGGTTTATGTGAATGGCACCGAGGCTTTCCGCCAGAATATGCCTTCCGGATCAATCGGGTTTAACACTTTTGCTTCCACGGCAGTGGGAGGCGGTGATGAAACCACATACTTTGAGACCCGCGTAGGACCCATGCTGCAAACCGGTGAGAACGTAATTGCCGTAGAGTTGCATCAGGTTTCAGCCAACAGCTCCGATCTGAGTTTTGATATGGAAGTACTGGCCACCGATCCTCCGCTGGCACCAGCTTCGTATCCCATGGCACAAGGTGAGCAATGGCATTACCTGGATAATGGCAGTGACCTGGATGCTGTGGCATGGAAGGATACTCTTTATAATGACTATAGCTGGGGATTGGGTAACGCACCTTTAGGTTACGGTGACCCGGTTACAACTACCTTGTCGTACGGAAGTGACGCCAATAACAAATACATCACTACTTACCTCCGCAGGGATATTCTCATCGATACCAATGCAACCGGAGACACCGTATTGTTTGGTTTGCGCAGGGATGATGGTGCCGTGGTGTATCTGAACGGTACTGAACTTTTCCGTTCCAATATGCCAGCCGGGGCTATCGACTATCAAACCCATGCTGCCAGCACGGTAGGTGGTGGTGATGAAACCACTTTCTATACGTACAAATTCCACCGTTCCGTATTCAGGCAAGGCCGTAACCAGGTTGCGGTGGAACTGCACCAGCGGGATAATACCAGCTCTGACCTTGTATTTGATATGTATATTGAAGATGCCCCGGTGATCAATTCTCCTGCCCTGGGTTGCGCCAATGGTAATGCTGAGCATATTGCCTGTTTCCAGTCTATCGCTCCTACCGGTCAAACCGGAAATATGCTGATCCCACAGGGAACACATAAATTCCAGATGATCTTCAAGCAGGGCGACCTTTACACCAAAGGCGGTGGTGTGGTTAACGGTAACCATGACTTTACCGCCTATTTACCTATCAACGGTAGCAGTGAACTCGGACATCTTTCCGTAAACCATGAGAATACGCCTGGTGGTGTATCCATGCTGGACATCAGCTATAGCGACAGCGCTCGCCTGTGGACGGTGGATACTTCACAGGCCGTGGACTTCTTCACAACTTCCCTGGTAACTACTACGCGTAACTGTTCCGGTGGTATTACCCCCTGGGGAACGGTGATCACGGCCGAAGAAAGCACCAATGGTGGTGATCTGAACCTGGATGGTTACCAGGATGTGGGCTGGTTAGTGGAAATTGACCCGGTAACTTCTAAAGTAGTGGATTACGATGGTGACGGAAACTCGGATAAGCTTTGGGCTATGGGTCGTATGAACCATGAGAACGTGGTAGTGTCCCATGACAACGTAACCGCCTATTATGGTGAGGACGGAGGTACCCACTGTGTGTACAAGTTCGTAGCCAATACACCTGGAGACCTGAGCTCAGGCAGCGTGTATGTGCTTAAGCTGGATCAGCCTTTCTCCAATAATGAGCCGGGTTCTACTACCGGAAGCTGGGTACAGGTACCCAATACCACCCAAACGGATTGCAACAACCTGAACAGCGTTGCGGCCTCACTGGGCGGTACCAACTTCAACGGTGTGGAAGACGTGGAGATCAGTCCTTTGGATGGTAAGATCTATTTCACAGCCAAGGGCCGTAACCGCGTATTCCGCTTTACGGATAACGGTGCTAATGTGAGCAATTTTGAAACCTTTGTGGGAGGTACTTCCTATATCCTCAATACCGACCAGGGTATCTTTACCGAGCCTTGGGGTAGTGGTAATGACAACCTGGCCTTTGATGATCAGGGTAACCTTTGGGTATTGCAGGATGGTGGTAACAACTACATTTGGGTAGTTCGTCCGGACCACAGCCAGGCTTCACCCAAGGTTGAACTCTTTGCCTCCATGCCGGCCGGCTCTGAACCTACCGGTCTTACGTTCTCACCGGATCATCGTTTCGGTTTCTTCAGCGTACAGCATCCCAGCAGTTCCAACAACCCGCAGATGGATGCCACCGGTGCTAACGTAACCTTTAATGCTTCGGCTACCGTAGTATTCTCACGTGAGAAGTGGTTGGGAGCCCAGGCTCCAGTGGCCGGTTTTGAAGCCGACACTACCGTGGTGGTACAAGGAAACAGTGTAGCTTATTCGGATACCAGCCTTAACTATCCTGCCACCCGTAACTGGGTGTTTAACGGAGGGGTACCGGCTGTATCCACTAATAAGAATGAAACGGTTACCTATAACACTCCGGGCTTCTATACCACGGAGCTGGCGGTGGCCAACTCTGCCGGTAAGGATACGGCAGTTTACACGCAGTACATTGAAGTAATTGAACCCGCTCCGGTCATTGACTTTAGTGCTGATAATACCTTGCTGATACAGGGAAACAGTGCCACATTTACCGATCTGAGTACTTACAGCCCGGATAGCCTGTACTGGACGTTCAGTGGGGGTAGTCCTGCCAATTCCGATGCGCTTTCGCCTTCCGTTACGTATAATACCCCTGGTATATATGATGTAAGCCTGGAGGCCTATAACCGTGCCGGTGCCGGAACTCCGCTCACCAAAACGCAGTATATCGAAGTAATAGAGCCTGCTCCGGTTGCAGATTTTGAAGCCGATACTACCGTAGTGGTAGCAGGATCATCTACTTTCTTTACCGATCTGAGTACACACAGTCCCGATAGCTTGTTCTGGGTGTTTACCGGTGGTAGCCCGGCCGTTTCCAGCGCTATGAGCCCAACGGTAACCTATAGCACAACCGGTTTTTACGATGTAACCCTGATTGCCTACAACCAGGCGGGAGCCAGCGTACCGGTGACCAAAACCCAGTATATGGAGGTAATTGCTCCTGCGCCAGTGGCGGACTTCACGGCAAATGTGACCAATGTTATTGCGGGTAATACTGTAAGCTTTACGGATCTCAGCACCAACAGTCCGGATAGTTTGTACTGGACATTTAACGGTGGTAGCCCTACCAATTCAGACGCAGCTGCTCCAGTGGTAACCTATAATACCGCTGGTGTGTATGATGTAAGCCTGGAGGCCTACAACCGTGCTGGTGGAAGTACTCCACTTACCAAAACGCAGTACATCACGGTAGTGGAACCTGCTCCGGTAGCGGATTTTGTGGCGAATGTTACTCAGATAGTGATAGGGGATTCGGTAACCTTTACGGATCTGAGTACCAATAATCCAACTACCTGGAACTGGGTATTCAGCGGAGGTACACCTTCGGTGTCCAATGATACCACGCCTACCATTACCTATAATGCGGCTGGTTTTTACGATGTAACCCTGATCACTGCCAATGCTACCGGTAGCAGTTTGCCGGAGACCAAAGTGGCTTACATCGAGGTTATTGACAATACTTCATTGTTGGAAAATGCGCTTTCCGATAAGGTGAGTATCTATCCGAATCCTACTTCTGGCCGCATAACCCTGCAACTGGACTTGCTGGGAGGTGAAGATGTAGAAGTGGAACTCTTTGACCTGGGCGCCCGCAAGCTGGCTGAACTGGTTAATGAGAAAGCCACTGGTGGCAAGCAGCAATGGATCTTTGACCTGAATAACGTAATCAACGGAAGTCAATCCGTTATTGTACGCATTCGGGTGAATGACCTGAGCAGTCGCCATGTTATCCAGTTTGTGAAATAAGTTTCTCTTTCAATTTGTGTTATCAAGCCGGTGCATTAATGCACCGGCTTTCTTTTTTTAGGTGAGTATGATGCCTTCTTTCCTATTTTAGTGAGATGGACCAAACCAAGCTCCCCAACGATTGTGAAGTGCGGCTTATACCAGATTTCTTGAATAAGGAACAAGCAGACCGCCTTTACCGCTTGCTAAAAGAAAAGCTATGCCTGCACAAGCAGGAGATGGTATTGCCTGGTGGTGAAATACATACCCTGGATACCCCTAAAACTATGTTCACGGACCCTGAGCTATTTGATTCTGATGAGCTAAGGGAAGCTTTCGGTGAACGCTTAGCCTGGTTCCCGGAACTTTATTCCGTCAGGCAACAACTGCAAGAAACAACCCAGCGGCAGTTCCAGGTATGTGTGGGCATTTATTACCGCGATGGCAGTAACGGTGTGGATTACCATTCCGACCTGCGTGCTTTTGGTGATACTTCCTGTATACCTTCCCTGAGTCTGGGTGCTACGCGCACTTTTAGTTTGCGGAATATTGAACATCCAGAACAACAATACGACCTCCAGTTATGCCATGGCGATTTGGTGATAATGGGTGAAAATTGCCAGGAACGTTATACCCATGCCTTGCTGCCGGATAATTCTATTCAGCAGGATCGTATCAATCTAACTTTTCGAGGCTATGGGAATTAATCCGGACCTCCCCAGGCCCCTCCTGCAAGCAAGAGGGGAGCAGTTTTGTAAACCTATTTAAAGCTCCCCTCCTCCCAGGAGGGGCAGGGGAGGTCGTGTCGGGTATTAACCTCATTTTGTATAACTTGTACAAGTCATGACTCTATACAACCGGAAGTACCTCAAAGAAACCCGCAGAAAACTCCGCAACAATCTAACTCCCGCAGAAGCCACGCTTTGGAGATGCCTCCAACGCAAGTAACTGGAAGGTCGTAAATTCAGAAGACAACATAGTGTTGGAAATTACATCCTGGACTTTTACTGTCCTTCTGAAAAACTAGCGGTTGAGTTGGATGGAGCTCTGCACTTTACCCCAACCGGTGCGGAGAAAGATACTGTCCGAGATAATTACTTGGCGGAAATGGGGATTATAGTGCTTCGTTTTGAGAATAAGCTGGTATTTGAACAAATTGATGTGGTTTTAGATTCGATCAGGAGTAATTTCCAGAGTTCAGTTTAAGCTCACCTTAAATTTCCCTCCTTCATAAAGGAGGGACACAGGGAGGCTAAAAACCTGTGAGCTTAAATTTCAGAACTAAAAATAGGATTACAGTACCTCGGCCACCACAAAAGTACTGCCGCCTACAAAGATCAGATCATTATGCTCTGCAGCCTGTAGTGCCGCAGTATAGGCATCCTGTACTGAAGAGTAGACCTCGCCCTGGAGACCTAGCTCAGAACTTTCCTGTTGAAGTAAGGCAGCGTCTTTTCCACGCGGTAAATCGGGTTTGCAGAAATAATAAGTAGCCTTCCGGGGCAGCAGTTTTAAAATGGAAGAACTGTCTTTATCACCCACCATGCCCCATACAATGTGCAAGCGGTTAAAGGTTTCGTTGCCTAGTTGCTCCATGACCATTTTAACCCCGGCTTCATTGTGGCCGGTATCGGCAATAGCCCTGGGGTTTTCCTGTAAGGTCTCCCAACGTCCGCGCAGGCCGGTTAAGGGCTTTACCTCCTGGAGAGCCGATAGTGCATGAGTCGATAGGGGATAACCCATTTCTTCCAAAACGGATACGCTTTTTTGTACCGTGGCTAGATTCTTAGGTTGGTACGGTCCGTTGAGGTCGCTTGACCATTGCGGATCAGGGGCATTTGCATAATAAAGTGGCGCGTTTCGTTCCCGGGCAATCTCCTCAAAAACCGGTTGCGTTTCTTCGTTGGCTTCCCCAATGACCACGGGAATATTGGGTTTTATGATCCCCGCTTTTTCCCGCGCGATGAGGTTCAGGGTGTTTCCCAGGAACTGTGTGTGGTCCAGGCTGATGTTGGTAATAATGCTCAGCTCGGGAGTGATCACGTTGGTGCTGTCCAGGCGGCCGCCCATTCCCACCTCCACAATGGCTATATCTACCTTTTCCTGTGCAAAATAATTGAAGGCCATACCCACCGTCATTTCAAAGAAGGAGAGCCCTATGGAGGTGAAATCGGATTGATGGCGCTCCACAAAGTCCACCACGGTTTGTTTGGGGATCATTTGTCCGTTAATGCGGATACGTTCGCGGAAATCCACCAGGTGCGGAGAAGTATAAAGCCCGGTCTTATAGCCGGCTTTTTGAAAGATAGCCGCCAGCATGTGGGATACGGAACCTTTACCGTTGGTGCCGGCTATATGGATGCTTTTGAATCTCGTTTCAGGATGATCCAGCAACTCCATCAGTTGCTCAGTATTCTTCATATCAGCTTTATAGGCCACCTGTCCTACGCGTTGGTACATGGGCAGCTGGGCAAAAAGCCAGTCCAGGGTTTCCTGGTAGTTCATTAATTCTTAACGAAGTTGTAAATGATGTAACCGATCTGGAGGCTGGGAGCATCGGAATCTGCCTGCCATTTGGTGCGCATAGCGGCACCTTTGGCTTTGTCAAAGAGGCAGCTGCTGGTAGTAGTGGTGGCTGCACCACCGGGAACTTTTTCTCCGGGGATGGCACGGGTAACGTTCCCTTGCTGATCTACGTAGATCTTAACCACTACACGACCTTCATCGCTGTTATTGGGGCAGGGATCGGGAGCGGGCTTGGTTAACGCCTGGCGGTTACCAAGCATATAATTGCCACTGCCACCACCACCTCCAGAATTTCCTCCGGTACGGTTAGGACTGTTGGGGTCACCGTTGGGGTCTCCTTGGTCGCCACCGCTTTGGGTAACACCTTCACCACCGGATTTAGAGCTGGATACTTTGCCGAACTGTTCGTCCAGTTTACGTTGTTTTTCCAGTCTTTCCTTTTCAATACGCTGCCGCTCCAACTCTTCGGGAGTAGGCTCAGTTTTTACCGGTTCTTTGGGTTTTTCGGTTTTGTTGGGTTTAGTATCCAGCGAAGGGGCCTCAGTATTTTCCTGGGTCATTACAGGATCCTCAGCATTGTCGGTTTCTTCCACCTCTTCCTGCTGAGTTTGTTGCTGTTGCTGCTGAGGAACAGCTGAGCTTATACTTTGAGCACCATCTGCTTCATTGCCCAGACCGGTCTCTGAGTTGCCAAAGTTGATGATAATGCCGTCTTCGGGTTTAGGCTCGTAATAGGTTAAACCCAAAAAGAGGAACATGATGAGCAGGGCCAGGTGAAATACAGCTGTACTGATCAGGCCTCTGCGCTTATCCTTTTTATTTTGGGTTTCTTCGTTCATAGCTTATTTTGGGTCGGTGGCCGCAATCATCTTCAGGCGGTTTCGGTACGCAATGTCCATAACGGCTACTACTTTTTCATAAGGCACCGATTTATCCGCCCGTAATATCAGAACGGCATCTTCCTTACCTTGTACCTGCTTCAACACTTCACGCTCCAGTTCGGCTTCACTAACCACCTGGTTCCCTACGGAAAAACGCAGGTCCGGAGAAATATTCACAGTAACATCCTTGCGCTTTACGGTTTGGGCCTTGCTGCTGGGCAATACCAAGTCCAGCGCGCTGGTGGTAACCAGGGTAGAGGCCAGCATAAAGAAAATAAGCAACAGGAACACAATGTCCGTCATACTGGACATGCTGAACTCTGCACTTACTTTACTTCTTCGTTTCAGATCCATATTAAGCGGGTTCGTTCAGGAGGTCCATAAATTCCATGGCGTTGGCTTCCATCTTGTACACCACCTTATCCACACGGCTAACCAGGTAGTTGTAACCAATATAAGCCACAATACCTACCGCCAGACCGGCTACCGTAGTGGTCATGGCTGTATAAATGCCTTCGGCCAGTAATTCAATGTTGATCTGTCCACCGGCCACGGCCATTTCGTGGAAAGCCAGGATCATCCCGATCACCGTGCCGAGGAACCCAATCATGGGGGCCGCACCAGCTACTGTAGCCAGGGTGGGAATATTCTTTTCCAGTTTGGTGACCTGTAGCTTGCCGGTATTCTCAATGGCGGCATTAATGTCTTTTAAAGGTTTACCGATGCGGGAAATACCTTTTTCGATCATCCGGGCAATAGGAGTGTCCTGGCTTTGGCATAAAGCCCGTGCGGCATCCAGGCGCCCATGGGCTACATGATCCTTGATGTGGTTGATGAAGTTGTCATCTACTTTATTGGCACGCTTGAGTGCGTTGTAACGTTCTACAAAGATGTAGACCGCAAGGATGGAGAGGATGAACAGAACGCTCATGATAATGATCCCACCGATACCGCCACTGGTAATAAGCTCCAGGATGCTAAGCGTGTGTTCCACGGGTTCCTGGGTAGCCGTATCCGGATCAGCCAGATCAATTTGAAGAAAGGGTATATGCATTGAACCTATTTTTCTTCAAAGATAACGGGGATGCAACGCCCTAATTATAGGGCGAAGAATAAAAAATTAACAGTGCATCGTTTAAAGATGGAAAACGCTTTCCTGAATGATGTAGGTAATGGCACCAGCCGCATACCCGATCAATGCCAGTAAGGACATCTTTTTAAGATACCAGCCAAAGGAAATGTTTTCCAGTCCCATAACTGCCACACCGGCTGCAGACCCTATAATGAGGGCACTACCACCGGTTCCGGCACAATAGGCCAGGAACTCCCAGAAAAGACCGTCCTGCGCAAAGAAAGAGCCTTCAACCATGCTTACGTCATACATTCCCATCGCAGCAGCCACCAGTGGCACGTTATCCACAATGGATGACAGCAGACCGATGATAATGCTGATGGCGTAAATGCCGCTTTCCTCTGAGGTTCCGAAGGAACTGTCCAGGAAACCGGCCATGGTGCGTAATTGCCCGGCAGATTGTAAACTGGCCACGGCCAGTAAGATGCCCAGGAAGAAAAGCACACTGGCCGTATCTACCTTTTGCAACACACCGATTACACTTAGCTTGTATTTGGCTTCCAGGTTTTTAGCGCGGTGTAAGATCTCCGTTAATGCCCAAAGTACTCCCAGGCTGAACATCATGCCCATAAAGGGAGGAAGGTGAGTATAGGTTTTGAAAACAGGCACAAAGAGCAATCCGCTAATACCCGCAAAGAATACGATGTTGCGCTCACGGTTAGTGGTTGGATTAACGTAGTGCTCCAAACCTTCGGACTTGATCGGGCGCTTCACATCTCCTTTCATCCGGAAGGAAAGTATGAGTACCGGCACCACCAGGCACACCAGGCTGGGGAGTATCAGTTTAATAATTATGGCTCCGGCTGAGATCTGCGAACCGATCCAGAGCATGGTGGTGGTAACGTCACCGATGGGCGACCAGGCACCCCCGGCATTGGCTGCCAGTATCACCATGCCCGCAAATATCCAGCGGTCTTTTTTATCGTCTATCAGTTTGCGTAGCAAGGAAACCATCACAATGGATGTGGTCAGGTTATCCAGGGCTGCAGAGAAGAAGAAAGTCAGTAAACACACGATCCAAAGCAATTTGGACTTTTTAGTGGTTTTGATGCGGTCGGTAATTACGGCAAAACCTTCGTGCGCATCGATCAATTCCACAATGGTCATAGCACCTAACAGGAAGAAGAGGATAGAGGCGATCTCGCCCAGATGCTCCAGTATCTGGAACTCCGTTACATAATGTGTAATGAGTTCCATCCGGTTTTCGATATGTGCTTCCTCAAAGAACATTTCCGTGACAAAGTGGGGAATGGCTTCAAAGTTGACAATGCCCTGTGCTCCGAGAACGTAAACCGTCCAGCACAGCACCCCGGTGATCAGGGCGGATGCAGCTTTGTCAATACCAATATTGTGCTCCAGGGCTATGGCGGCATAGCCCAGCACAAAAATGATGACCATTAAAATGTACATGTCAGGAAGTTTAGATGAGTTGTTTTAGAGCTATTTCGTAAGCTGTCTTGGTCAGTAGCCTGGTATCGGAATTGCGGGTATGGCACTTCAGAAGGGCATGCTTTATCCGGTTGGAAACGTCCATGAAAATGGCGCGATCGGATATCTCAATATCATCTTCCATCAGGTAACCAAATACACGGGCCATACCACAATTGCTAATGAAATCGGGGATACAGCTTGCGCGCTGGTCAGCATATTCGGAAATAGGGCCGTAGAATATCTCGTTATCGGCAAAGGGTACGTTAGCCCCGGAAGAAATCACTTCCAGGCCGTTGTCCAGCATTTGGTCCAGGTTGTCTTTACTTACCAGTCTTGAGGCAGCGGCTGGAATAAATATCTCTGCGCCAATGCTCCAGATGCGCTGGTTCACTTCGTCAAACCTGATCAGTTTATCGTGTACCAGGTAGTTGCCGGTCTTGGCGTTAAAGAGCTTACGGATCTCTTCAAAGGAAAATCCCTTTTCATTGATCAGTCCGCCAACACGGTCAATAATCCCTACTATCAGGGCGCCCTCCTGAGCCAGGTAATAGGCGGCAGCTGCCGCTACGTTACCCCATCCCTGGATGATCACGCGCTTGCCTTTGAGGTTGCCTCCGTAAATATTATAAAAGTGCCGTACGGACTCTGCTGTACCATAACCGGTGATCATGTCCGCCACGGTGTATTCACGGTTAGCGGTAGGAGTGAGCTCCTCACGGGTTACCGGGAACAGTACACCTTCCTGTAGCTGTTTGATCTTTTGTTTTTTGGCTTTGCCGGTAGGGTTGTAATGGCCGGTTAGCACACCTTCCTGCGGGTGTTCAATACCCAGTTCCTGGGTAATGGGTATTACTTCATGGATCTCGTCTACGTTGAGGTCGCCCCCAGTGCCGTAGTAATTCTTGAGAAGCGGCTTTACGGCTTTGTACCAACGTTCCAGTACTCCGTTCTTACGGGGATCATTGGGATTGAAGTTGATACCGGATTTGGCTCCGCCAATGGCAGGACCGGCCACGGTAAACTTGATTTCCATAGTTTTGGCCAGGGAAAGTACTTCGTGTTCGTTCAGCCCTTCACGCATGCGTGTGCCTCCTCCGGCTGCCCCACCACGTAAAGAATTGATCACTACCCAGCCTTCCGCAATGGTTTCACTATCGTGCCAGTGAAAAACAATTTCAGCCGGCTTATTCTCGTAAATCTTAAGGAGATCTTTCATTCCATTTTATTGGTCGCGGCAAAAGTAATAAATAGGGTGGATCAGGTAGGAGGAAACGCACATTATGTAAATGTTAAGGGAGAGCTTGCTGGTTAACTGTAAATTACGCCAGCACTATGATCTTTTTGGGCCCCCGTAACTGAGACAAGTACGTTATTTTCTCCCCTCCATTTTAAAATGCCCATGAGGGCAAAAATGAGCGCCTCCTTGAACTCAATCACTTCCGGGTTGGGTAGTATCAGGTTGCTTTTACTGTCCTCGCGGATGAGCTCGATCAGGTAGTGGTTATAGGCACCTCCGCCTGTCACCAGAATGTTTTCCAACTGGTGCTTTTGCAGAGTTTTCGTAATCTGCTTTGCTATGTGATGGGCATAGCTGGCTAAAGCTTCCTGTGGGGCTGGTAATGCTTTTTCGGCCATTGGCAGAAATTGCTGATTTACCCATTCCGCACCAAGGGATTTGGGTGGAGGTTGTTGATAGTAGGGGAGTTGCGCCAGCCTGGACAGTAATTCTTCATTGGGGTCTCCTGCTCTGGCCAGTGATCCCTGGTCATCGTACGGTCTACCCAGTTTTTGTGCTTCGGAGTTGAGGATGAAGTTTACAGGACAAATGTCAAAGGCCGATCTCTTCCCGTTTTCCTCAAAAGAGATATTGGCAAAGCCACCCAGGTTGAGGCAGGCATCGTACTGGTTGAACAATAGCTGGTCACCGATGGGAACCAGTGGAGCTCCCTGTCCGCCAAGGGCCACGTCCTGTGCCCTGAAGTTGCAGACCACCGGAATGCCGAGCGCGGCAAATAGCTCTGCTCCGTTGCCTATTTGCAAAGTGTAACCTTTCTCGGGCTGGTGGAATAAGGTATGGCCGTGGGAAGCGACAAGCAGCAGTTGGGTGGGATTGATGGAATGCTCATCCATGAAGAGCTGGCAGTTACGACCCAGGTAATTTCCATAATCATGATCCAGTTCAAGGAGATCATGAGCCGAAAAATCAGGGCGAAAGCTTAGCTTCTGTATCCACTCTTTGGGATAGGGATAAGTTTGTGCATGCAGGATATGATAGCTCCATTGCCCGTCCTCCAAACGGAATTTCACGTGTGCCAGGTCTACGCCATCCAGCGAAGTGCCCGACATCAATCCAAGAACTTCATAATCCATAGGGGGTGTTTTTAACATTTTTTCTAAGGTTTGCCTTACCTTTGCACCGCTCCAAAATTAGGATTCTGAATTAAATATTGCACTCCATGAAATTTCAACTTACTGAGGAACATTTAATGATACAACAGGCTGCTCGCGACTTTGCTCAGAACGACTTGCTGCCAGGCGTAATTGAACGTGATGATAAACAACAGTTCCCTAAGGAACAGGTGAAAAAAATGGGGGAGCTCGGTTTCCTTGGCATGATGGTAAGCCCTGAATATGGCGGCAGTGGTTTGGATACTATTTCCTACGTTCTGGCTATGGAGGAAATATCAAAAATAGACGCTTCCTGCTCCGTGATTATGTCCGTAAACAACAGCCTGGTTTGCTGGGGTCTTGAAAAATACGGTACCGAAGAGCAAAAGCAGAAGTACCTGAAGCCGCTGGCTTCCGGTGAGGTCATCGGGGCTTTCTGCCTTTCGGAGCCTGAAGCTGGCTCAGATGCCACTTCACAAAAAACGACTGCTATTGATAAGGGTGATCACTACCTTCTTAATGGCACTAAAAACTGGATCACCAATGGTGGCAGCGCCTCGGTATATTTGGTAATGGCCCAAACGGATGTCGAAAAAGGACACCACGGTATCAACTGCCTTATTGTTGAACGCGAGATGGAGGGTTTTACCGTGGGTAAAAAAGAAGATAAGCTGGGCATACGTGGTTCCGACACCCATTCATTGATGTTCCAGGACGTGAAGGTTCCCAAGGAAAACCGTCTTGGAGAAGAAGGATTCGGGTTTAAGTTTGCGATGAAGGTATTGAGCGGAGGTCGTATTGGCATTGCTTCTCAGGCGCTGGGTATTGCTTCCGGTGCGTATGAACTGGCGCTTAAATACGCCAAAGAACGTAAGACTTTCGGCAAGGAGATCGGTCACCACCAGGGCATAGGCTTTAAACTGGCTGATATGGCCACCGAGATTGAAGCGGCCCGTCTTATGTGCCTCCAGGCAGCCTGGTTAAAGGATCAAGGTAAGAACTTTGACAAAGCCAGTGCCCAGGCTAAACTATTTGCCTCCAGTGTGGCTATGAGAACTACGGTGGAAGCAGTACAGGTTCACGGTGGGTATGGCTACGTTAAAGAATACCACGTGGAACGCCTGATGCGTGATGCCAAGATCACTCAGATCTATGAGGGAACTTCCGAGATCCAGAAGATCGTGATCTCCCGTGCGCTACTCCGCGATTGATCAGTAATAAACTACTATAAGTATTCCAGGGTGCGCTCCAGGCGCATCCCTCGGCTTCCTTTTATCAGAATGGTGCAGCCTTCTGGTTTTACCTGCTTCAGGTAATCCAGTAGTGCCTCGGTAGTTTCAAACTTAGTGGGATTACCGGCCGTTGTTGTCATAAAAGCTTTACCTATAAGGATAGCTTCGTTAAGATTGAGTTCCGTTAGCAATTTGGCAATGCGGTTGTGTTCCTCAGCTTCATACTCACCCAGCTCAAACATATCACCCAGTATCACCCACTTAGGATTACCCGGAAACTCCGCAAAGTTCCGTAAAGCCGCTTCCATACTGCTGGGGTTGGCATTATAAGCATCAACCACCAAAGTATTACGCTCCGTTTCTTGAACCTGTGAACGATTGTTGGTAGGATGGTAATTGGCAATAGCTTCTTGTGCTTTATCCAGGGGAACGTCAAAGTACTTGCCTATGCTTATTGCTGCTGCCAGGTTAGAGGCATTGTATTTTCCGGTAAGGTTGGACCTGAAAGCCAAGCCCTCATATTCCAGGGCAAGGAATGGATCGGCTGGATTAATGCTCTTGAAATGAAGATCATGGTCTTTTTCGTCCATTCCAAAAGTAAAACGTTCCAGCCCTTCCGTTTTCTCCATTTGAATAGGATCATCTGCATTGACCAATACCTTTTTCTGGTTGGCCCTTAAAAAAGCGTAGAGCTCTGATTTACCTTTGATCACTCCTTCCTTTCCACCAAAGCCTTCTAGGTGGGCCAGCCCGAAATTGGTGATGTATCCTATATCGGGTTTGCAGATAGAGGAAAGGAAAGCTATTTCCCCCTGGTGATTAGCGCCCATCTCAATAATAGCCATTTCATGTTCATCCCGAATGTTCAGCAGGGTAAGGGGAACACCGATATGGTTGTTGAGGTTACCTTTGGTGGCCAGAGTTTTATAGCGGCAACAGAGCACCGCATACATCAGCTCCTTAGTGGTGGTTTTACCGTTGCTGCCGGTCAACCCGATAACCGGAATACTAAGCTGCTGCCGGTGAAATTTAGCCAGTTCCTGTAGCGTGTCAAGACTGTTGTGTACCAATACCCGGTTTGGACCGGAGTATTTCTCCTCATCAATTATGGCTAGCACTGCACCATCTTCCAACGCCTGCCCGGCAAATTCATTGCCGTTGAAATTGGCACCCTTCAGGGCAAAGAAAATGCTGCCCGGAGTGATGGATCTGGTGTCAGTGGATATGCCCTTGGATGCGACAAAGGCATCATAGAGATCAGATAGTTCCATAAAAAAATCCCCCGCTTTTGTGCGGGGGACTAATTTCTTAATTATATCTGTACCGTTCGAATTTATCCCGTTTTGGTTTCTCGGGATCTTGTTCGCGTTTTTCGTCTTCGTTCTGGAATCCGAGTTTATCCATAGCACAACGGAAACCAATGTAGTCCGTAGCCTGGTCTTCTTCCAGATACCTCCGGGTGCCCGGGCTCAGCCAGTAAGCCCTGTCCTTCCAGCTACCACCTTTATATACGCGGGTGGTATTACCAACCAGGGTAGTTTGAGCGTAGTCATACATAAGGGCTTCGCCTTCGGGTACTTCCTGGTCATAGTAAATACTGGATTCCTTATCACCATCGAGGTAGTCGCGGTAATCAGAATATTGATAGTTCCTGCGGTCCAGGTTTTCTTCTTCGGTTACAGGACGAATAGGAAGCTCTCCCGGTAGACGTGCAATGGCACTGTCATCATCATACTGAGGTTCCTGTAGGACTTCAAGAGCACCGATGTCCTGATAATTCTTATCAAAAGTGGTGAACTGATTACCACGGAAAGGATTCAGGTCGGTCATATCCTCAGGGCTTAAAGGACGATATACGTCCATTACCCATTCGGCAACGTTACCGGCCATATCATACAAACCGAAATCATTAGGAGGATAGAATTTAACCTGCATAGTATATTGTGCCTGGTCATTCAGCCATCCACCAAGACCCATATAGTCACCGCGGCCTCTTTTGAAGTTGGCCAACATGTTACCACGTTCGTTTTTCTCGGGGTTGCGCATGGAAGAACCGGCCCATGTGTACTTATTTCCTTCTGCAATACGGTTGTATTTACGGGCACCGATGTTTCCGTAGGCAGCGTATTCCCACTCGGCCTCAGTCGGCAGACGATACTTGGGAAGCAGGATACCATCCTCCATACGTACCGGACGACCTTCTTTACCGTAGGCACTGTTCGGGTTGTTGTCCTTAAGACCTTTGCGGTTTTGTTGAGTATATTCACCAGGCTTGTAGAGGTAAACCTCAGTGTTGAAGTGATCGGCATCCTGTTGATCGGGGAATTCATTGAAAACACCTTCTTCAATCAGGATCTGTTCGTTAACGCGGTCGGTACGCCAGGAGCAGAACTTCATGGCCTGTATCCAGCTAACACCAACAACAGGGTAAAAGTTATAGGCCGGAAAACGGAAGTAGTTTTCCACCATTGCTTCGTTATAGGATAATTTGTCCCTCCATACCAAAGTGTCAGGCAAGGCGCTATTGTAGATCTCGGGATAATAATCGTAATCAAATACGCGCATAAGCCAGTACAGGTATTCGCGGTAATCCACGTTTGTTACCTCGTTTTCGTCAATGTAAAACGATTGCACCGTTACCTGGCGGGGAATATTATTCCAATCTTTATAAAAATCTTCTTCCACGCGGCCCATAGTGAAGGTACCTCCTTCAACAAATACAAGACCGGGGCCGGTTTGCATGCCGTCAAAATCATCATTGATACTAAAACCTCCATTATCCTTATCGTTATAGGACCAGCCGGTAGTATTACTGGTGGATCCTCCGCAGGAAGTGAGCAATGCCACACCGGCTAACGAGAGGGAACTAAACACGGTTCTAAAGTTCATAGTCTTCATCCTTCAAGATTGTGTTGTGTTCTAAAACTAAAATTTAGGACATTTTATTGCTTTGATCTGCTTCCTTCTCACCCGGCAAGGGAATTGATAAGAAAGGGATATTTCATGAGCACCACCAAGATCATTGGCAAATTGCGAAATGGTAATGTCGTAACTGTAACCTATTTTCCAGGCCAGTTCATCAGGAGCGTATCCCAACAGCACTACAATAGCATCAGGGTTGGCAGTACTGGTACGGAAGCCCAGTCCTCCTGAAATAGGACCTCTGCTGAAAGCGGTACTGAGGGTAAGTTGATCATAAGGCCCCTGAACCTGGTATACTATGTTGGGGATCAGGTAATTCTGCAGGCTATTGGAAAGTCTTTTACGGCCAAGAGGAATTGTTACCCCGGCATGCCCGGTAATTTTCATGGGCAATTTGGAGGTTTTGAAAAAACTCTCATCAGGCTGAGTAATGTGATTTACGGTGGCTCCTATGTAGAAACGTTCTGTAAACCCTAGAAATCCCACACTAAGGTCAAGATGTGAATTGACGTTATTGCCCGGAGGTAGTTCATTGGATTCCTTAACAAAACCAAAAAACGGGTCTATCTGGTCGGGGAAGGTAAAACCATCCCAGTTTATAGCTCTTTGGCGGAAAGTTGCCTGAAAACCTGTGAGGAAAGAGAACTTCCTGGACACTTTTAAATGATACGAATAAATACCGCTTACCTCCGTAGTGGACAGTGCACCGTTACCTGCTTCATCGCGAATAGCCAGTAAACCAAGCCCACCATTCAAACCGCTTACATATTGGTCATAAGAAGCTGAATACGTTTGGTAAACGTCCAGTACGGGATATTGATTACGGTAGTTGAGCGTAATTCTGGGACATTTCGAAACACCCGCAAAAGCAGGGTTCAGATATAAGGGATTGGCATAATACTGTGTAAAGTGCGCATCCTGGGCCTTAAGGCCATCCGGTGCAAACCATGCCAATACAATTATAAGAGTCAGTAATTTCTTGCCCATTCCAGTTAAGGGTTTCAAACTACAAGTATACAAATATTTTGCTGTTTGATTAAACTTTTGCGCTCCTCCCGGGAGAAGGTTACAAATAAAATGATTTTTTAGAACCTGTTCAATGAAAACTAACTTTGGCCGGAAAAATTTTGTCGTCACTTTTGTATTTTCATAATACATTGCCCGTTCAACCGTTTACCATGTACAAATTTTTACGGATGAGAAGAAGCTTATTGCTGAGTGTTGTACTGATAGTTTTTGGTTTAGTGCCCTTTAGGTTAATGGCACAACAAAAACACACTATAGAATGGTCGGAGGAAAGGAGTACCGACATTGGGAGGGCTCCCTCCTTTAAAAATGCAGTATTCACTTATGAGCAGCCGGATCTTCTGAAGTCCTGTCACGTTGAAAAGGTAGATGTGCCAGGAGAGTATGAAGTGGAAATCTCGGAGGTGACTTATACATCCGCAACAGCACAGGAACAAAGCCTTCTTCAAAATAAAGAGCTCCCCACGCAACCGCGTATTATTGAGGTAGGTTATGGTGAAAGTCAGGGCCAGGTTGAAGTCTCGTACTGCGTAACCACCTATGTTAAGCAGTCTGGTATGATCAGGAAAATAACCGGTTTCAGCACACGCCTGAAACTAAAGGGCTCTAATCTTACCGGGCGCTTGTCTGTCCAGAATTTCAAAAACACATCCGTTCTCAGTACAGATGACTGGCATAAATTCTCGGTTGAGAAAGATGGGGTCTATAAATTAACCCCGGCATTTTTGAAAGAATCAGGGGTGAAGTTGGACAATACTCCCATCAGCAGCCTGAGGGTTGCCGGAAATGGCAATGGTATATTGCCGGAGGCTAACAGCGCTCCTCGTAAGGATGATCTCCTGGATATTCCTCTTAAAGTGGTTGACGTTAATAATAATGGTTTGTTTGATGGCTCGGACTATGCCTTATTTTTTGCCCGTGGTCCGCACGTTTGGAATTATGACGCATCTGAGGATCGCTTCAGGCATACTCTGAATTTTTATAGGGATGTCAACTATTATTTTGTTTCCGTAAATAGTGGACAAGGTCTTAGAATAGCAAACCGTCCCGGCAGTTCAGCCACCCCAGATGCCGTAGTCACTACCTATGATGACTACCAATTTAAAGAGGATGACCTGGAAAACCTGGTGGGTGCGGGAAGAGTATGGGTAGGCGATGTTTTCGACTTTGACCTGGATAATAATTACGGTTTTAACTTTCCCGATCTGGTGCGATCCGTACCCGTGAATATCCTGGTACGGGCCGTGGCGCGTTCCAGTACGGCTGGTACTTTCATGGAAGTAAAACAGGCCGGTAATACGGTCATGACCATTGCCTTTGATCCTTACCAGTCCGGAGAAAACCAACCCTATGTAACCATAGGAGCGGATGAAAGCTCTTTTACCAGTGCCGCGGATAATTTCTCGCTCAACCTCCGCTATGATAACAGTCTGAACCCAACTGGTGTGGCCTGGCTGGATTACATTGAGGTTCAGGTGAAGAGAAATCTTATTTATCGGAACAACGCTTTGTTATTCAGGGATATCAATAGTGTACAAAGTGGTAATGTAACGGAATTCAGGATAGCCAACGCCAATGCCCAGACAGAGGTTTGGGACGTTACGGATATCAACCAGGCCTTTGGTATAGATGGCCAGTTAAATGGCACTGATCTTTCAATACGTATTGCCACGGACTCGCTGCGGGAAATGGTGGCTGTTAAGGGCAATGACTTCCCGGCTCCGACCAGTGTAGGAAAGGTGGAAAACCAGAATTTACATGCCATGAGTCCCATGGAGATGGTTATTGTAACCCACAAGGATTTTTTACCGGCCGCAGAACGTCTGGCGGAATTCCACGAGTCGAATGACGGAATGGAAGTAGGGGTGGTTACTACCAATGAGGTGTTTAACGAATTCAGTTCTGGAGGGCAGGATATAACGGCTATCCGCGACTTTGTACGTATGTTGTATACACGCAGCAACGGATCAGGTACGGATCTTAAATACTTGTGCCTTATGGGTGATGCCAGTTATGATTACCGGGACCGGCTTACCAATAACAATAATTTTGTTCCGGTTTGGCTGCGCCCCGGGGATTATGAGGCATTTAATCTCCAGGCCTCCAGTATCAGTGACGATTACTACGGTTACCTGGACCCTTCGGAGGGGAGCAACCTGATAACGGCATTATTGGATATCGGCATCGGAAGGGTTCCATGTGGCTCACTGGGCCAGGCCCAGGGTTTTGTGGATAAGGTAATTCACTATGCCACCGGTAATAACCGCTTTGGGGATTGGCGGAATAAAATATTGCTGATGGCGGATGACCTGGACGATCCCAGTGGCTGGGAAAGGAAGTTTGTGAATATTTCCAATTCCCTTGAGCAGGCTGCATTGCAGTCTTCCAATGCCTTCAACGTAGATAAGATATATATAGATGCCTATAAACAGGTAACCACCTCCGGAAGTGAATCCTATCCCGAAGCAAGTAAGGATATGTTCCGCAAGATCCAGCAGGGTAACCTGGTTACAAACTACATTGGTCACGGGGGCGAAATAGGTCTGGCTTCAGAAAAGTTCCTGCAGCTTTCGGATATTAATAACTGGACCAATTACGATGCAATGCCGCTCTTTCTTACCATTACCTGCGAGTTTACCCGTTTTGATGATCCCAAACGTGTATCGGCAGGGGAGCAGCTACTGTTAAATCCTGATGGGGGTGCTATTTCGTTGGTTTCCACTACCCGGGTGGTGGATGTGGAAACGGCCAGTGAGATCAATCAGAATATTTTTGACAGCCTTCTCACTCGCCCCAATAATCTACCTAAACGTCTCGGGGAGATCATTAAGGATGCTAAGAACGGAACCGGTCTGAGAAATAACCCCACCCGCCTTAAGTTCTCTCTTTTCGGTGACCCTTCCCTGAGGTTGGCCATTCCGTATTTTAGGGTGCAGACCAATGAGATCAATGGAAAACCGGTAGCCGCTGGAAATCTGGACACTTTGGAGGCGCTCAGCAAGATTACCATGAAGGGGCAGATCAATGATCTCAATGATCAGAAAATGGATGACTTTAATGGTGTTTTGAATATTTCAGTTTTTGATAAACCCACCTTGCGGCAAACCCTCAATAATGATAAAGTACTGCCTGCCCCTCAGAATTTTTCGTTGCAGAATAGTTTAATATATCGTGGTAAGGTAAATGTGATAAACGGAGACTTTAATGTAGAGTTCCTGGTGCCACTGGACATTGCCTATCAATACGGGTTTGGTAAGATCAGCTACTATGCCACCAATAATGATGTGGACGCGGCTGGTGTGTTCGATACCATTGTGGTAGGAGGCTTTAATGATAAAGCCCCTGCTGATAATACCGGCCCGGAGGTGAAACTGTATATTAATGATGAGTCTTTTGTAAGAGGCGGCATAACGAATGACAACCCTGAACTGTATGCGGTTATATCCGATTCATCGGGGGTAAATACTGTAGGTACAGGCATCGGGCATGATCTGGTTGCTGTATTGGACAATCAAACTGATCAGTCCTATGTGGTGAACGAATACTATGAAGCAGATCTTGATAGTTACCAGTCCGGATCAGTGCGTTATCCGTTCTTCGATCTGGAAGAGGGTGAGCATACTCTTAAATTAAAGGTGTTTGATGTATACAATAATTTCTCCGAGGCCGAAACGGAATTTATTGTAACCGATGATGAGGACCTGGCGCTTAAGCACGTTCTTAATTATCCTAATCCGTTTACCACCTACACCGAGTTTCAGTTTGAACACAACCGGGCCAACCAGCCTATGGATATACAAATACAGGTTTTTACCGTATCAGGGAAACTGGTAAAGACCATTAATACCACCAAAGTGCCTAATGGTAACCGGGTAACCGGTATAGCCTGGAATGGGCTGGATGACTACGGTGACAAAATTGGAAAGGGAGTTTACGTTTACCGGGTTAAAGTGAGGACCCAGGCTGATAATGTTTTGGCCGAGAAATACGAAAAACTGGTTATCTTACGTTGATCACTCATTTTGAATAATAAAACTACTTTTGTACTCCTTTTATAAATCGTCTGATGAAGAAGCTACTTTACCTTTCTTTCATTTTCTTATTAAGTATTACTGCTAAAGCGCAGTTTGAAAATATTGAAACCGAAAACGCTTATTTCGAATCTCTGCGCAGTATTACTACTGCCGTGCCCATTATTGCCATTTCACCTGATGCACGGGCCGGAGGTATGGGAGACGTGGGTGTTGCTTCTCAACCGGATATCAACTCCATTTACTGGAACCCTGCCAAACTGGCTTTTCTGGAAGACGGAACCAGGGCTTTGTCCATTTCGTATACCCCTTGGCTGAATAAGCTGGTCAACGATATTAACCTAGCCTATCTTTCCGGGGCCGTTAAGATTGGTGATAATCAGGCAGCCGCTTTGGCCATGCGTTACTTCTCACTAGGGGAGATCAACTTTAAAAGTGAACAAAATGATGACCTGGGCAGCGCTTTTCCCTATGAAATGACGTTAAATGCTGCCTACGCTCTTAAGCTTAGTCAAACGATGTCTTTGGCCGTGGGTTTACGCTATATATATAGTAACCTTACAGCCGGTAACCAGGGCTTGGGTAGCAATACCAAACCTGGGCAAACGGTGGCTACGGATATCGGCTATTATTTTACCAGCCGTGAGTATAATATGGAAGGAGGAATGCGTCAATCTTTTGCAGCCGGTTTGAATATTTCGAATGTTGGAGGCAAGATTTCCTATTCCAATGATGCATCTTCCGATTTTATCCCTACCAACCTTAGGATCGGTGGAGCCTACAACCTTCGCTTTGACAGGTATAACCGTATGTCTTTTATGGTGGATGTGAATAAGCTTTTGGTGCCTACGCCTCCCGTTCGTGAAGACGGTGATGAAGACGGAAACGGTGTTCCTGATGAGGTGATTGCCGGAAGAGATGATAATGTCAACGCCTTCCAGGGAATTTTTCAGTCCTTTAATGATGCCCCCGGAGGTTTCCGCGAAGAGCTGGAGGAAATCGTGATCAACACCGGGGTAGAGTTCTGGTATGATGACCGCTTTGCTTTCCGTGGAGGATATCAGTATGAGGATACTGAAAAAGGGGGACGTAAGTATTTCACCATTGGCCTGGGCTTGCGTTATAACGTATTCGGAATGGACTTTGCTTACCTTATTCCCGCCTCAGCTTTGGTAAAAAGCCCGCTTGAAAACACCTTGCGCTTCACCCTTCTCTTTGACTTTGAGAAGGTGGCCGCCAGTGATAATTAATTCCTGTTTGAAGAAAGTCCAAAAGACCATTGAACTATGGGAGCTTACTATGGATGAGCTCAGCCCGGATCAATATAAAGTTGTAAAGGAGGCTGAAGAAGCTCTTAAAAGTAGCTATGCACCCTATAGCCATTTTCCCGTTGGAGCAGCTATACTGCTTAAGAACGGTTCTATCATTAAAGGTTCCAACCAGGAGAATGCCGCTTATCCATCCGGTCTTTGTGCCGAACGCACCGCTCTTTTTCACTATGGAGCCGGTCAGTATAACTCCGAGATTGACTCCATTGCCGTGGTGGTTGAAAAAGAAAAGGAAGGAGAATTTCCGTTTCCATGCGGTAGTTGCCTGCAGGTGATGGTGGAATTTGCACAACGTCAAACAAGTCCGTACAATATACTGTTGTACCATCGCAAAAGTGGCAAGGTTCTGATGAGCAATACGGTTGAAAATATGCTTCCCTTTGCTTTCAGAAAAGAGCATCTGCCCGGGTAAGCTGTACCGGGCTTTTTGTTATAAATTTGCGCCCAGCCATTAATTCGAAACATACAATGCCAAAAAAGAAAATTACCAAATCAGTATATCTCAAGTGGTATGAGGATATGCTGTTCTGGAGAAAGTTTGAGGATAAAGCAGCAGCGCTGTACATTCAACAGAAGATCCGTGGTTTCCTGCATTTATATAATGGACAGGAGGCTGTATTGGCCGGTTCCTTGCTGGCCATGGAAAAAGGTGATAAAATGATCACCGCTTACCGTAATCACGTTCAGCCTATCGGTATGGGGGTAGACCCTAAAAAGATCATGGCCGAACTCATGGGAAAGGTAACCGGTACTTCTGAAGGTAATGGTGGTTCCATGCACATGTTTTCCAAAGAGCATCATTTTTACGGTGGTCATGGTATTGTAGGGGGGCAAATACCCTTAGGTGCCGGTTTGGCCTTTGCGGATAAGTATGCTGGTCGTAAAAACGTAACCTTGTGTTATATGGGTGATGGAGCGGTGCGTCAGGGATCTTTTCATGAAACCATGAACCTGGCTATGCTCTGGAATCTTCCGGTAGTATTTGTAATTGAGAATAATGGCTACGCCATGGGTACCAGTGTGGCACGTACCGCCAATCATACGGATATCTGGAAATTAGGTCTTGGGTATGAAATGCCCTGTGCTCCTGTGGACGGCATGGATCCTGTGAAGGTGTACGATGCGATGTATGAAGCTATAGATCGTGCCAGAAATGAAGGAGGTCCTACTCTTCTGGAGGTAAGAACTTATCGCTATAAAGGTCACTCCATGAGTGATGCCCAACATTACCGCACCAAGGATGAGGTGGCTGAGTACCAGAAAAAAGATCCTATTACTATTGTATTGGATGTTATTAAGGATAAAAAGTACGCCAGCAAAAAAGAAATTGAAGAGATTGATGATCGTGTAAAGGAGCTGGTAAATGAATGTGTGGAGTTTGGGGAAGAATCAGATTTTCCGGATGCCTCCAATATTTACGCTCACGTATATAAACAGGAAGATTACCCTTTCATCAAAAACCATTAATACCAAAACAGATTTTAAGAAATGGCTGAAGTTGTAAAGATGCCTCGCCTAAGCGATACCATGGAAGAAGGTACCGTGGCCAAGTGGCATAAAAAAGTAGGAGATAAAGTAAGTGAAGGCGATCTTCTGGCTGAAATTGAAACCGACAAGGCTACAATGGATTTCGAAGCCTTCCAGGAAGGAGTTCTGTTGCATATAGGTGTGGAAGAAGGTGATACTGCAGCAGTGGATTCAGTACTGGCCATATTGGGTGAGAAAGGTGAAGACATCAGTGGATTGCTTGAAGGAGGAGATTCTTCCGGATCCGACCAGAAAGAGGAGAAGCAAAAGAAGAACGATAGTTCGGATAAAGAAGAAGAGTCCGATGATGCCGAAGAGGATCATGAAGACGACAATAAAGAATCAGACAAGGACAAAGAAGTATCGGCTTCGGATGGAAGACGTTTGAAGGCATCGCCATTGGCCAAAAAACTGGCCGAAGAAAAAGGTATCGACATCAGTGATGTGGAAGGCAGTGGTGAAGGAGGTCGTATTGTAAAGCGCGACATTGATAATTATAAGCCTTCGGCTAAGGGAACGGCTGCAAAAGCTACTGCTCTGGGTGAAGAGAGTTACGAGGATGTAAAGGTTTCGCAAATGCGTAAAACCATCGCCAAGCGATTGGCGGAAAGTAAATTCACGGCTCCGCACTTCTACCTTACTTTGGATATTGACATGGAGAATGCTTCCATGGCCAGGAAAGCCATCAATGAAATGATGGAGAATAAAGTAAGCTTTAATGATCTGGTCATAAAAGCCTGCGCTGCGGCTCTTAAAAAACACCCCGCAGTGAATTCTGCCTGGCTGGGAGATAAGATTCGTAGGAATGAACATATACATATAGGAGTTGCCGTGGCTGTAGACGAAGGTCTAGTGGTCCCCGTGGTTCGTCATGCGGATATCAAAGGCTTAGCTGCTATAAATGCCGAGGTTAAGGATATGGCCGGAAAAGCTCGCAATAAGAAGCTGCCGCCAGAAGATATGGAAGGTGGAACTTTTGCCGTGTCCAACCTGGGCATGTTTGGCATTGAAGAATTCACCGCCATTATAAACCCACCCAACAGCTGCATTCTGGCTGTGGGAGCTATTCGTGAAGAACCTGTGGTTAAAAATGGCCAGATTGTAATAGGTCAACGTATGAAAGTAACCTTGAGTTGCGATCACCGTACGGTTGATGGTGCTACCGGTGCCGCATTCCTGCAAACCTTGAAAGGGATGCTGGAGAACCCTGCCGCTATGTTGGTATAGCTATCTTATAATATATATATACAGAGTCCCGCTTTAAGCGGGACTCTGTCGTTAAGGACATTTTAGTTTAGATAGTATTTTTGGGAATATGAAGAATATAGTTATTACCGGGGCCAGTAAGGGAATCGGTTTTGCAACCGCCCTGGAGTTTAATCGCCAGGGGCATAAAGTACTCGCACTGGCCCGTAATCTTGAATTACTGGAAGATCTTAAGGAACGTTCAGAAGGTAATGTCATAATTAAGCAACATGACCTTACCCAGGCCGTGGATACATTATATATAAGTAAAGAGCTCGGTGAAGTGGATGTTGTCATTCACAATGCCGGCTATTTGGTTAATAAGCCTTTCCCGGAAATATCACGGGAAGAACTTCTGCGTACTTATGAAGTAAACGTATTTGCTCCTTTTCAATTAACACAACAATTGTTGCCTTTATTAAGTAAGGAGGCACACATTATAATGATCAGTAGCATAGGGGGAGTTACAGGTTCGCAGAAATTTCCTGGACTTACGGCCTATAGTAGTAGTAAAGCAGCACAGGGTAGCCTGGCCGAAATCTTGCAGGCAGAGTATGCCGAAACGGACCTTACTTTTAATACACTTGCCCTTGGCGCGGTGCAAACGGAGATGTTGGAAGCCGCTTTTCCTTCTTACAAGGCACTTGTCAGTCCTCAGAATATGGCACAGTACATCGTGAATTTTGCTTTGACCGCTCCCCAGGTGATTCGGGGGAAAACCATATCAGTAAGCAGAACTAATCCCTGATGTAAATTTTTACCGCGGATTATCAGGTAGTTGAGAAATACTACGCTAAAATATTTCATTAGGTGCTTGCAGGTTTCAAAAGTCGGCTTACATTTGCCGCCCCATTCAGGAAAACAGAGTGGGGCGGTTCTTAAAAACGTTGAAATATTTTTTCGAAAAGACTAGGTAGAGTAAAAGAAATCACTTTATATTTGCCGCCCCGTTTGAGACAACGGAGTGTTCTTTAAAAGTGAGATGAAAAAAATTGAAAAAAGGTTTTTACCAATTCAAAAACTCATCATATCTTTGCCCTCCCGAAAATCAGAAGTCAAATAAAATTTCTGAAAAAATTTTTCGAAAAGGTTGCACGAGTCAAAATTGTTTGTACATTTGCAGCCCGAAATTTTGAAAACGGAACAGAGTTCTTAAACATATTGAAGAAGCATAAAAAAGAAGGTAAAATGCAACCTCGTCCTTTGAGCTAAATTTTCAAACAATCTTACAACGGAGAGTTTGATCCTGGCTCAGGATGAACGCTAGCGGCAGGCCTAACACATGCAAGTCGAACGGTAACAGGTCTTCGGATGCTG
>NZNV01000006.1 GCA_002695025.1 Owenweeksia sp. | reverse complement strand
TCCGCTAAAAAACGCCCAACGCCCAGTCTTCGATACATCACGCCTTTGGCGTAACACTCAGACTGACCCCCTCTTTGCTTCAAAACTTTTGCAGTACCCCCGCTGGTCAACCTAAGTTTTTACGAAGGGCTCAGGAGTACCGCTTACTACATTAGTATCTACATAGTGGAATGTCACACTGAATAGCCTGTCCTGAGCCTGACGAAGGAGAGTCGAAGTGCGACATTTCTCCGCTATAAAACGCCCAGCCTTTGACTAAGCCTAATGAAAGGCCCGGCATAACCATTTATTGAGGTTAAGTAATATTAAGCCGGTGTCACGCTAAGTAGCTTCACTACGCATTAACCTTCTCAGCGTAGTATTTCCCCCAGTTTGAAATACTGTCAATTACCGGCCTGAGGCTTTGCCCTATTTCACTCAACGAATATTCAACGGTGGGCGGAACCGTAGCATACGCTTTTCTATGAACGATCTTTTTCTCCACCAGGTGTTTGAGTTCCTTCACCAGCATACGGGTAGAAATATCCGGGATGGCCCGCTCCAGCTCCTTAAAACGCAAGGTCCCTTTATCCAGCAGCACGTATAAAATGGCAAACTTCCATTTCCCTTCCAAGGTATTCATCGCCAGGTGAAAGGAACAGTTTACATATTCTTCCAAAGTTTTTTCACTCATAACTATTTCTGTTTCAACACTACTAACAAAAGTGTTATTACTTCACAAACGTGTAACTACTTTCAAATGTAAAGCTATGAAATTACATTCGCCACCGAATCATACAACCCAATTAAAATGAAAACACACCATACGTTATCCATCGCCTTAATGGCCTTTGTACTGCTGTTTGGTCTTACCGCTTGCTCTCAGGCGCAACAAAAATCACCGTCCCGTGCGAAGAGCAGCCTGGAAGACCAGCAGGAAAAACTGGAAGCCCATAAAGCTTTAGCCGCAGATTTTATTAAAGCCATGGGTAATTCTGAGGTTGAAAAACTCAAGACCATGATCACCGATGACTTTAGCTGGTGGATCATTGGCAAACCAGAATACCTGGCCACAGCCGGGGAGCACGACACTCAATATTTCCTGGAGTTTTTCAAGGGAGAAGAGCTGTTCCCCGAAGGAACAAACTTCAAACCCACCTCCATGATTGCCGAAGGCAACAGCGTAGCGGTAGAAGCTGAGTTTAAAGCCAAAACTGCCATGGGCAGCAACTATGAAAACTACTACCACTTTCTCTTTATCGTGGAAGATGGTAAAATCAAAAGGATGAAAGAATACATGGACACCTACCACGCCAAAGTAACCTTCGGACTTTAAAGCTGCAGTATGAATTGGACAACGGACCAGATAAAGGACCAGGGTGGAAGGGTGTTTTTAGTGACCGGAGCCAATACCGGACTTGGATTTGAAACCGCCAGGGCACTGGCTAAAAAGAATGCCTTTGTAATACTGGCAGGGCGGGATCAGCACAAGATCTACCAGGCCATGCTCAACATACGGGCAGAAAAACCCGAAGCTCGTTTAGAGGCGGGCCTCGTAGACCTCTCCGATTTAAGCTCGGTACAGGCCTTTGCGGAAAGCATCCTGGCAAAGCACCAGCGCCTTGATGTTCTGGTCAATAATGCAGGGGTTATGTTTCCTCCTCCGGGGAAGACCAAAGATGGTTTTGAACTGCAGTTTGGCGTGAACTTCATAGCGCACTTCGCTTTAACGGCCAGGCTCCTTCCCTTATTAAAAAAGACCCCCGGAAGCAGGGTGGTAACCCTGAGTAGCATTGCCCACAAAAACGGCAAAATAGATTTTGATAACCTGAAACTGGAAAAGCCTTACAACAAGTTCCGGGAATACGGTCAAAGTAAAGTGGCCGACCTGCTGTTTGCCCTGGAGCTGCAAAGGCGCCTGGAAAAAAACGGGCTTGACATCATTTCGGTGGCCGCCCACCCGGGCATCAGTAAAACGGAACTTCTGAGGACCGACCAACCGGAAATGATCAACGAATTCCCGCACATGAGCGCAAGCCAGGGTGCACTCTCCAGCTTACTCGCAGCTACCGGAAAGCTGGAAGGTGGAAGCTATATCGGCCCGGATGGGGAAGGGGAAATGACCGGCTACCCAACCCATGCCTTTGTTGCAGAATACGCTAAAGATCCGTTGGTTGCCAGCGCCCTTTGGGAATACAGCAAACACGAACTGGGTATAGACTTCCTCTAAGGAAAAACTGGCCGTTCACCCCTACCTGACCTCTGTCTGGTTCCGCTTAAAACCTGTGCCCTGAAGAGTGATCCTGAAATTGGGGATCCCTCTTCAGGGCTTCAGGAAAAAAAGACGCACTTTATACCAGCAGAGTATAACCTGCAAGCTCAGCACATTTCTATCTTCATGTTCAGATGCATCCATTGCGTAGGACTTTCCGCTGAACGCCCGGAATCACCATGAACGATCTTATCATAGTCAATTCCCCAATCGTACAAATTCAGCTGTCCTTCCAAAACCAGGGCACTGGGCCGTGAATCACCCGGCTTCCGGATACCCGTAACAAAGAACTTTACCTCCCTGTCCACACCCTTGATGGACATTTTCCCGTTCAGCTGGTACCAATCCACCCCGAGGGTATACACCGAAGTAGAATGGAACGTGATCACCTCATTCCCCTCCCGGAACAAGCCCGGTGTCTGGACCATGGCGGTAAACTCATCGCCTCCACAGGCTTTAAAGGAACCCGGATCTATCACAAAAGAGACCTGCATATTTTCCAGGGGGTTCCCCATATCCGTACGTACGGCCTCCATGATCTTCAAATCACTTACTATCCCGCCAAAAGGGGTGTTGCAATGCCCGTGGGTTACAAACAGGTTAACCGTTTGGTGTGGTGCTTCTTCCTCCATCATACTGGCTGAGGCCTGTTGAGAGGGACCTCCCCAGGTGAATGCACTCACCATCGCTATGGTAGTTACTAATACCAAGGTCAACGTAAGACTCCTTCTACTTTTCATATCATCAAATTTTAATGTTTCCGTGAAGGTATATGCACGCTGTCCTGAAAAGCGTTAATGAAAGGTAAAACAGTGTAAAGAAGTGTAATGCCGGTAATGTAAACCCATTATTTCACCGTTGCAGACCTCTGCGCCCCCGTCTTTCACCTCCAAAAAACCTAAATTGCCAGTTAAAATCATCCGTAAAACATGGACACATTTCTCAGCGCTGCTATTGAGGAAGCCCAAAAAGGCCTTGGGGAAGGCGGGATCCCCATAGGGTCGGTTTTGGTTCACCGGGGCCGGATCATCGGCAAGGGGCATAATAAGCGCATCCAGGAAGGTAGCGTGGTATTGCACGGGGAAATGGACGCCCTGGAAAATGCCGGCCGGCAGCCCGCCTCCGTATACAGGGAATCGGTGCTTTATACTACTTTGTCGCCTTGCCCCATGTGTTCCGGGGCCATATTGCTGTATGGCATCCCCAGGGTGGTGATCGGGGAAAATCAAACCTTCCGGGGTTCAGAAGAACTATTGCGCCAAAACGGAGTGGAGGTGCTGATCGTGAACAACTCTGAATGCATTGCCATGATGCAGGATTTTATTGAAGACCACCCCAGCCTGTGGAATGAGGATATCGGCCAGCCCTGACCCAAACAAAAAGGAGCTGTTGCTCAGCTTTTCCTACATTTAGGATTTAATCGAGAAACGTACAAAGCATGAAGACCATAAGCCCAGGAAAATCAAGGACCCTGCTGGTAGCAGGATTATTTACAATAGCCGCTTCACAAGTGTTTATACACTTTATACAGCTTCCGGACCTGGCCAGGGGGTTTTCCATGGGCATTGGCATTGGGTTGCTGTTGGTGGCCACGGTCTTTGGTAATCTGAGGCCAGCCCAGTAATAGTAGCCAATAAACTCAGGCCGTAACTGGAAATACCAGACAGTCCCCCATCATAAATCAGACTTCTCTGCACTGATTGAATTTTTAAATGCGGAATGCAGGAAAAGTATCGATAAGTAAGTTTACCAGGGAACTCATGAAGTCATACTCTTGACCATAATTTTTACCTTTAACTAACAAATGCTGGTCCCGAATTATAAAGCCCTTTTCACCGTACGGTCCATCCTCATTAAACTAAGCCTGGTCCTTTTACTCATTTCCTGCCAAAAGGAAATGGCACCTACCTATACCGCAAGTGGTAAAGTGATGGATGATTTTGGCAACGGAATGGAAGGTATTGAGGTTTCCACGGCAACCGGAAAATCAGCACTTACCGATGCCCAGGGCAACTGGGCGTTAACAGAACTACAAGGCAGGCATACCCTAAGCCCGGCTGATCCAGGCTACCTTTTTACGCCCTCCTCCGCAGAAGTAAAGGAGTCAGCTGGCAATATAAATTTTACTGCCCGCCATGTAACCAATGAAAATGAGACGCGCATATTGAATTGGTTCAATCAGCAACAATTACCCAACGGCTTGTTGGAAAGCGCAGAGAATGGCAATGTGGTGTCGCTTTATGACAACGCCCTGGCGGCCCTGGTCTTTATGCTGAACGGAAACCTTGAAAGGGCGGAAAGGATCTTTGATTTTTTTGATGCGCGTATCCATACCGAACTGTTAAGCGGCAAAGGTGGATTTTCACAGTTCAGGGACCGGAACGGTAATCCAAACAATCACCGTTGGATGGGGGATAATGCCTGGTTGTTGATTGCGCTCAACAATTACCATGCTCGTACAGGCAGTTCAAAATACCATCAGCTGGCCTCCGGCATCAGCAATTGGTTAATGACCTTACAGGATACGGACGGAGGCCTTTTTGCCGGCTATGGAGCAGATAACGCCATCCTAAATTACAAGGTAACCGAAGGGAATATAGATGCTTTTAACGCAGTAAAGGGTTACAATACTTTTCACAGCCGGCTGCTCACCTTCCTGGAGAATGACCGCTGGGACGAAGCAGACCGGAACCTGGTATCCTGGCCCGGGAACCCGGCTTATCGCTATGCGCTGGACAACCACTCCTGGAGCTACTGCATCTTCAATAATTACCCGGTGTCCACCTTGTATTCCGCACAACGCTTCATTACCACTCAAACCGCAACTCTTACCAATGCCCGCATCACCGGTTATGACATTGATGAAGACCGTGACGCAGTTTTTATGGAAGGCACCGGGCAGATGGCCCTGGCTTTTAAACTGGCAGGAATGCAGCAGGAAAGTGATCATTACCTGTTGGAAATGGAAAAAATACTCGTCCCTTCCCCCAGACATACCAATGCCTATGGTTTTCCTTATTCTTCCAATGCCGGCACAGGATATGGCAATGACCCGCTTTGGCCGGAAGCCAGTACCCAAATTGCTCTTTCAGGAGGGGCCTGGTACCTCTTTGCCAGCTCCGGCTTCAACCCTTTTGCCGTGGAACGCCATAAGTCCATCCCACAGGCGGATATGTTCTGGCAGGATTGAGAAAAGGCCCCTAAACCCCTGTGTATCTTTAAACATCCTAAGCGGGCAACCTACCGTCATTCACCTGTCCATAACCTAAAGACCTTAAAACAACATCCTGTGGCTGATCACTTCAAAATATCCGTAGACCAACCCTGCTCGCAGAAATTCAACTCCTTTACTCCTACTAAAGCAGGGGGGTTTTGTCAGGCCTGCCAGAAGGAAGTGGTAGACTTCTCCAACATGAGCGATGTGGAGATCCGCAACTACTTCATGAATATCAACAAACAAAAAAGCACCTGTGGGCACTTCAGGACCGACCAGCTTAAGGAATACACCATCCCTCATTCTCCGAAAACCGGGCCGTCCTCTTTTACCACCGGTGCCGGACTGGCCGGTATTTCCTTGTTGTCCATGCTACCCGTAGCTGATAGTGCTGCACAACCTGCTGCACAGCCCCAAGAGGTAAGTGTTCACCTGGAAGATGAGGAAACCCCGCGCAGCCCCTCCACCATTACTCCTGGTGACAGTCTCCTAAGCGGCATTGTGACTGATGCTGAAACCGGGGAACCCATACCCTTTGCCAATATTATTCTCAAAGACCATACGGCAGGGGTAAGCACGGATATGGATGGCAAATTCCGGTTCCCGGTACGGTTGAATAAGGGAGATATCCTCCAGGTCAGCTTTCTAGCTTATGAAAGAGTGGAATATACCGTTACCGATGAATTGCAGGTTAATATCAGGATGACCTCGCAGACCTTAACCGGGCTGGTGGTCATTACCGGTGAAGTAGCGGTGATAGAGCCCTATGCCTCCAAAAGATCACTCTGGGACCGGCTCAAAGCATTTTTCCGATGAAAAACCTCTGGTTGGCCTGCATACTGATCATTTCCGGCACGCTTAAAGGACAGCTTACGGATTTCAGCGAAATAAACTTCGCCAGGGTGGATAGTATAGCCGGCTTGTACCAGGGTACCAACCTCAGCAACCTGCCACAACTTACCTACCAGCTCACTCATAATCTGGATACAGAGGTTGAAAAATTCAGGGCGCTCTACATCTGGGTGTGTACCAACATTGCCAATGATTACCTGGCCTACCAGAAGAACAAGCGAAAACGGGAATCATTACGGCATGACAGCCTGAAACTGGCGGAATGGAACCACAGCTTCAGCCAGGAAATGTTCAGGACTCTTTACCGCGAACGGAAAACAGTGTGTACCGGCTTTGCCTTCCTGCTGCAGGAAATGAGTACTATAGCCGGCATACCCTGCCGGATCGTTAACGGTTATGCCCGCACCTCCTACGCCAATGTAGATGCCCTGGGCATGCCCAACCATTCCTGGAATGCCGTGCAACTCAACGGAAAATGGTATTTGTGCGACCCCACCTGGTCCAGCGGCAATCTCTATACCCATTGGGGCACCACTTTATTTGTACCGGAATTTAACGAGGGTTTCTTCTTAACCGAACCCGCCTTCTTTTTCAGGAGCCATTACCCGGAAGATACGGCCTGGACCTTAATGAACGGGGCCAGCGTGCGGGATTTCCTGGACGCTCCTATTCTGTATAATGCCGCCTTTAAGCATTCTCTCAATCCCCTTGCACCCCAAAGCATGCACATTGAAACCGCTAAAAGGGACACCCTTCGTTTTATACTGGCCACAGGAGGAAAAGTGGATGCCGGCCAAATATACCTGGAGCTGCACAGCGGTTCGCACAGCCGCACGGCACAACCGGAAGTGATCAGCAACAAAGGCGGTGTACTGGTCCTGGAATACCGTTTCCACAAAAGCGGTTATTACGATCTTCACCTGAAAGTTGGTGAGGATTATATCGCTACTTATACCGCTTCCGTTCCTAAACGCAGGAAAGAGCGAAAAGCAGATTTGTAAGACGACTAAATCTAATACCCTATATAAAAAATATCTAGCTTTAAGCCGTTATCCCAATTGTATGGCTCCTATGAAAGTTCGGTTTACAGAAGAACAAAAACTCACCCAATCCTGGCTGATCTGGGTTATACTGCTCCTGGTGGCCTTACCCACCACAGTGGAAATATACCGTCACCTGGCTTCTCCCAACCAGACTTCGGGAAACAGCTTCTGGATACCTATTGCCGTGGTAAGCGCAGTACTCCTGCTCTTTTTCTCCATGAAGCTGAAAACCGAAATCGATGAAGAAGGTATCCGCCTACGCTACTTTCCCTTTACCGCTAAAAAAGTAAAATGGGAGGAGGTGGAAGAAGCCCACGTGGTAAACTACGGCTTTGTGGGCGGTTGGGGCATTCGCATCTGGACCCCCTACGGCACCGTATACAACGTAAAAGGTACTAAAGGCCTGGCTGTAACTCTCAAAAATGGTAAGAAGTTCCTCATTGGCACCCAAAAGGAAAAAGAACTACAACAGCTTATCGAAAATCTCAGACCATGAACCACCGTGCAAATTCTATACGCCCTTTTATCGGGGCCAGGGATTTTGAAGTATCCCGCAACTTTTACCGTGACCTGGGATTTGAAGAGAAAGTCCTTTCTCCTCAGCTGTCCGTTTTCAATAGCGGCAAGCTGGCTTTTTACCTGCAAAACGCTTACGTAAAAGACTGGGTGGACAATACCATGGTGTTTATGGAAGTAAAAGATGTTTCCCGTTTTTGGGATGAACTGCAGGAGCTCGGCCTGGAGGAAAAATACCGCGACCACAACGTCCGGCTTGTTCCCCCGCGCACTATGGATTGGGGCCGTGAATGCTTCGTTCATGATCCTTCGGGAATACTCTGGCACTTTGGGGAATTTTCCCTCTAAGCGTTCCCAGGACCCATTACCGTTTCAAACTTGATTTTCAGCAAATACCGGAACTATTGAAAAATAGCATACCTTCATGGTCATGTCCTTTTCAAGTTTCAGCAGGCTATCTATATGGGTCCGGATATTGGCGGGTGGTATCCTTACTGCCCTGGCTCTACTGATCAGCGGCTGGGTAGGCCTTCCCCCTTCCTTAAAGTATATTATTCCTCTTGGCCTCATCCTCCTGATCCTCTTTAACGGGTTACTTTTCAAGGCAGAAGGTGAAAGCCTTGCCAAACTGGGCCTGGACCTGAGCAAGACCAACCTCCTCTTTCTACCCCTGGGGCTGATCATAGGATTGGTGGCCTTTGCCATTAACTTCTTTATTATGGAAGGCATGCAGGGAAACAGCCTGCATTTCAACGGTTCTATGGATATACCGGCCTTTATGTCTTATGCGCTGGCACTGTTACCCATGGCCGCTACCCAGCAATTCATTGTGCGCTCGTATTGCTATGTAAAAACCATGGAGGCTACCAATGTACGGCTGGCCACTATCCTTTTCGGATTGCTATTTATTGCCCTTCACAATGTTTTTAACGCAGATATCTTCAACGCCATTTTCCTGTCGCTTTCGCTCTTTGTATCACACCTGTTATTCTCCACCGCCTTCCTGCAGTCCGGAACGCTGTACTTTGCCATCGGCATTCACTGGGGTTGTAACGTAGCCAATGATCATCTTTTGGTAGAAGGCCTGCACCCAACCTCGCTGGTATATGCCCTGCCTCCTGAAACAGCTCCCAATGATGGTTCGGGGCCCGGCATTCTTATTATTCTGCTCTACTTCCTGCTGATCAATACCGGCTACATCTTTTTCGGACTGCTGATCTGGAAATGGAAACTCCTGAAAAAGTGGTTTCCCGGCAAAGGTCAGCCCGCAACCGGATACTAAATCACATTACTCAATCTTGACCTGCCATACACACCAGTAAGGCGATGCCGCCATTTTAGGGTATGTTGATTTTAACTACTTTCATGTCTGCAAACCAAGTGGTATGCTAAATTTTAACCCGTGTGGGCACTCACGGTAACCGTTTATATTATTCCGAATACATCTTCTTAACATGAAAAGCTTTGCCCTTATTTCCTGTCTTTGCCTGGCCATGCTTTCAGCAGCTCAACCCCCTTCCCGGGTAGTTACCCATGATATCGATAATTTCTGGACCGCCTATGACAGCATAACCACCACACAGGATACCACCCGGCAGCTGCATTTTATCCGCACCCTATACATTGATAAAGGCTCCGAAGGTTTAAAAGCTTTTATGGACGCCCGTGATTATACCGCTGAACTTTGGGTGGACCTTATCAGCCGCTACCCGAAATTCTGGTCATCCATACGTCCCAACACCCTCTCCGTAAAAACCAAAGCCCCTGAAATAGAACAATCTATTGTACGATTACGGGAATTATACCCTGACCTTAAGGAAGCCCGTATCTATTTTACGGTAGGCGGGTTACGGTCAGGCGGTACCACCATGAACGATATGGTATTGGTGGGTACCGAAATCGCTACCGGTGGTCCGGGCACCGATGTATCAGAGTTTGAAGACAACTGGCTGGCAGGGGTATTTCAAAACCAGGATGCGGATAATATTGTGGCCCTGAATATCCATGAATACATCCACACTCAACAAAATGGCGAACCGCAGGATCTGCTGGGCCTGGCCATCAGTGAAGGAGCCTGCGACTTTATTACCGAACTGGTGATGGGCCGGAAAATGCAAAACAACTACATCCAGTACGGGCGCGCTCATGAAAAGGAACTGAAGGAAGCCTTCAAACGGGATATGTTCACATCTGACTATATGCAGTGGATGTACAACGGCTCACAAGCCGAAACCGTGGCCGACCTTGGCTACTTTATGGGTTATGCCATTTGCACCGCTTATTACCAACAGGCTGAAAACAAACCACAGGCGGTAAAGGACATTATTGAATTGGATTATTTGGATACCCTGGCCGTGGAGCACTTCCTGGAAAAGTCGGGATATTACGAGCCGGGCACCGTGAATAAAGCTGCCCTACAGAAAGATTACGCAGCAAAAAGGCCTTATGTACTACGGCTGGAACCTTTCCCCAACGGGAGCCTGGAAGCAGATACCGCAGTAAAGGAAATGCGTATTGTGTTTTCCCGGCCTATGAACACCCATGCCTACTCCATCAGCTATGGAGAGCGTGGCAAGGAATCTTTTCCCATCACCGGGCTGGGTGGTTACTCTGAAGACGGCACCGTGCTTACTCTTAAAATAGCTCTTCAACCCGATCACGAATATGAGTTCCTCATTACCGACCGTAGCTTCCGCTCAACAGAAGGTTATCCTTTAAAACCCCTGGAGGTAAAGTTCAAAACCCGGTAATCCTCGTCCACTAAACAAAACGGATAAGCTTGCCGCGCATGAACCGTAATGCTACGCTATAAGCTACTCTTTGCATGGTGCCTTCACCAATAAAAAATACCTTTGCCGCCATGATCGATACCCACAGCCATATCTACCTGAAGGATTTTGCGGAAGACCGCGCGGAAATGCTGCAACGTGCCCGGGAAGCCGGGGTGGAAAAGGTATACCTCCCCAATATCGATGCTTCCAGCATGGCCAGCCTTAAAGCCCTGGCGGATGCAGAAACCAACTGTATCCCCATGATGGGCCTGCATCCCGGGTCAGTAAAGGAAAACTGGGAAAAAGAGCTGGAAACCATACTCAGTGACATTGATCAGAACCCCGGCTATTACAAAGCCATTGGTGAAATTGGGATGGACCTCTACTGGGACAAGACCTTTGTAAAGGAACAGGAAATAGCCTTTGCCCGGCAGATAGAAAAAGCCCTGGAGTTACAGCTTCCCATCGTCATCCACTGCCGCGAGGCTTTTAACGAGATCTTTGCCGTGCTGGAAGACTACCGGGGTAAAGGATTGTACGGGATCTTTCATTGTTTTACCGGAACCGCAGAGCAGGCGCAACACGCCATTGACCTGGGCCTGAAGCTGGGCATTGGCGGTATTGTAACCTTTAAGAATGCGGGGCTGGACAAAGTGGTGGAACAGCTGAACCCACGTCATATTGTGCTGGAGACAGACGCCCCTTACCTGGCCCCGGACCCTAAACGCGGCAAGCGGAACGAGCCGGCCTTCCTGGCCTATACCGCCCAAAAAGTAGCCGACCTCCTGCTGATGCCGCTGAAAGAGCTGGAAGAGATCACTAACCAGAACGCTAAAGAAGTTTTCGGATCATGAGCGATCATCCCGTACGTATACTGCTCCTGTATACTGGTGGCACCATCGGTATGGTCATGGACATGGAAAACGAATCACTGATACCTTTTGATTTCCAGTACTTGCTGGAAAAGATCCCGGAAATACGCCAGCTGGACTGCCACATTGATACGGACAGCCTGGACCGCCCCATCGACTCTTCCAACATTAAACCGGAGCACTGGCTACGCCTGGCCAGGCGTATTGAACAAGATTACACCCAATACGATGGCTTTGTGATCCTCCACGGCTCGGACACTATGGCCTATACGGCTTCCGCCCTCAGTTTCCTGCTGAAGAACCTGCACAAACCGGTGATCCTTACCGGCTCGCAACTACCCATAGGCGTAGCCCGTTCCGATGCACGCGAGAACCTGCTCACCACTATTGAAATTGCCATGGCCCGCAGGAAGGACGGACTGGCTATGGTTCCGGAAGTATGTGTATACTTTGAGTACGACCTTTTCCGGGGCAACCGCGTGCATAAGATGTCCACCGAAGATTTTGAAGCCTTTAATTCCATGAACTACCCCAAGCTGGCGGAGGCCGGGGTGAACATCAAGTTCAACAACAATTATATACTGAACCCACCCAAGGAGGCCTTGAAATTAGGACCGGCCATTTCTACGGAAGTAGGCGTACTCACCGTATTTCCCGGTATCACACAGGAATTTGTAAAGGCGGTGTTCAGCGCTCCCATGAAGGGGCTGATCATCCGCAGCTTCGGAGCCGGCAATATTCCCATGGACCCCTGGCTGATAGAAGCCATACAGGAGGTAATGAACAAAGGCATTTACGTGGTAGACGTTTCCCAATGTGTGGGTGGTGGTGTGGCCCTGGGCAAGTACGAGGCCAGCAAGGCCCTGAAACACATGGGCGTGATCAGTGCCGTGGACATGACCTTTGAGGCAGCCCTCACCAAACTCATGTACCTGCTTCCTTTTGGTTTCGGTTACGATGATTTCAAAAAATACTACGAAAGTGATTTGCGCGGGGAACTGACCGGTGCCCAGGCGGGCAAGGCGTTAGGACTGGCGTAAGGCAACCCCTTTTCCGTGTTGCGTTATACGGCTGTCGCGCGATTGAACCATTAGGGAACTACTATGTTTTTTAATAATCTGTCCATTCATTTTGGGTACCTTAACCCGCTAAAGCTCATTTATGAGGATTGTATCTGCTATACTTTTTTGCAACATATTACTTCTCATTGTCTCATGTAATAATATTATGAGCAACGCCCCTATTACAGAAGAAGTAGAAGGACATGGGGGAATTAGAACCATAACACATACAGAAGAATTTGAAAATCGTGAATCCTATGAGTTTTATATGGAAGGACTACGGTGCATGAGAAAAAATGATTTCCAATGCTGCCTGAAATATCTTGAAAAAGCTCTTAGAATAGATCCGGAAAATCCGGTTATATTAAATGATCTTGGTCTTACTGAGAAAAGATTGTTTAATTACGACAGGGCCATTCTCTTTTTACAAAAAGCTATTCAGTTAGATAGCAACTATTACGCAGCATATGGCAACTTGAGCCTGACTTTATACTATGCTAAGCGGTACCAGGAAGCTATTGATATTCTGAAGTTAGCAAATACTGACAGGGCCGGACTAACTGAACGCAGGTCTATTTACTATCACTTATTCATGAATCATACTCAATTGAATAATTGCGATAGCGCCTATCATTACTACAAAAAGGCAGTTCAATTAGAAACCACCAACCAGCTATTCTTAAAAAACGTAAGGATATTTTTTATAAAAGAGTTTAATTCACATTGTCCTCTTCATACCGACATTTGACCGTCCCCGTCTAAGCGTAGCGTCCCGCTACGCTTCAATATCCACTATGCTGAACACTTGAAACATTACCCCCACTGGCACGAGCATCCCTCTACCCGCACGCGATTGAATTGAACCGCTTGCGGTGAGTAAAGCGAAGCCGATGGAGGACAGCTACTACTCCCTTAAAGGCCATACTTCAACTTCGCCCAGTATGAGCAATCGTATTAGGTTAATGAAGCTGGTACCCTGCTCAAGCGCGATTGAATCGCGCGGCAACCAGCTGAAATATAATCTGTTTCGCTAAACTCACCTCATCTACCCTTTACACCCCAAGCATCTTTTTTAACCTCAACTTTTCCTCCCGGTTAAACCGGGCGGAGGGTACTGCTGTTAAAGCTGCTCATTAGCATTCAACAATATGATGACCGTACTCATAGTAAGCATTGTTTCAGGAGCTTTGATCATTGGCGCCCTTTGGGGCATTTACGGTCGTTTGCCGGAACACCTGGAAGGTTTTTTGGTGGCACTGGCCGGGGGAGCATTGTTGGTTTCGGCCTTGCTGGAATTAATTGACCCGGCCCTCCAGGAAGCTTCGATCCCCATTGCATTGACTATGGTCTTTGTAGGCGCCATAACATTCACCGTACTGGATTACCTGGTGAAGAAAAAGTGGGGCGGCAACGGTGGCGGAGGCTTGCTGGCGGCCATCACCCTAGATGGTATACCAGAGAACCTTGCCCTGGGTGTGGCCCTGATCGGTGCCGAGCCTTTGGCGGTAGCTGCCTTGTCGGGCTCTATTTTACTATCCAACCTGCCCGAAGCCGCAGGCGGTGCCAAAGAAATGGTCCATGATAATCACTCTAAAAAGAAAGTCCTGCTGCTTTGGTGCGCCACCGCAGTACTTCTTTCCGCAGCCGCGCTGGTGGGGAACTTCTTATTGACGGATGTATCCGAAGAATATTTGAATTACATCAAATGTTTTGCGGGAGGAGCAGTGGTAGCTTCGCTGGCGCTGGAAGTTTTTCCGCAATCCTTCCAAAAGGATAAATACTGGACGGGGCTGGCCGTTACCATTGGCTTGGTGCTGGCCTTATACCTCAATACTTTGGGGAACTGAACTTAAAAAGGCGCGATTGAATCGGGCAGCGATCCAATACAGCTTAGCCTGATCCAGGCAACGGAAATTCTAATGAACGGAGTATACAAGCTTGATATTCCCGGGTTTACCTATAGCAACACTACGTTCAGCATAGTGTACCCACTACACTAACCTTACGTATTTTTAATTACTTTTAATCTGGAATTACCCTGTTTACCCTTGTCCCATGATGCCGCCCCTAACCGCATCACGGGACGCCAAACTTGAATACTTGAAACCTACCATGCTGAAAAAATTCATCATTGCTATCCTCATGGCCGGAGGATACTGTTCCGCGCAGGCTCAAAACTACAGTTTCCTCTTTACCAATGTAGACACCCTGTATATGAGCGGAGCCGCTCCGGGGCATCTTGCTGCCACGGGACCCAACGCCACCCCCATCGTTTCTTCCAACCTTTGTGAAAAGCCTTTAGGGCACTTCGCCATAGCATCTGTGTACCAAAGCGGGAAGGTAATGGCCATAGGCCACGAAGGAATGCTGACCAACTCCAATGTGGTACTGTATGATAACCTTCCCTTTCTGCTGAATGCTATGGAATGGCTGAATTCCGGCACTAAAAGGGTTACACTGAAAGCCGGCTGGATTTACAGCGGCAATACCGGCACCCTGCAAAATGCCCTGATAAATAACAATTACACTTTTAACAGCTTCAATGGGGCCATAACCACCGCTGCCCTGGCCAATACGGACATCCTGATCCTCGGTAACGACTGGAACAGCAACCAGCCCTATTCAGCCACAGAACTTAACGTACTTCAGAATTTTGTGGCCGGGGGCGGAGGATTGTTCATTGCCGGACTGGGCTGGAGCTGGCCCGGCACCACAGCTACCTACCCAATGAGCCAGGCCGCCAACCTCTTTGGATTTACCTATACCAAAGATGGTATATCCGACCCCTACCACAATATTAACGGGGCCCCAAAATTCTATAATTTCCACCCTGAAAATACGGACACCTTACACCCTCACTGCCCCTCTCCCTATTTTGGCACCAGCATAACACGGGGCGACAACCTTCGGGTACTCCGCATGGCGGTTTCCACCACGGGGGAGTTTACCCAACAAAATGGTGGGGTAAACGCCATCAGCAACCTGATGCAGCAATGGTTGAGCGAGATCAACACCATTTACGGCAGGGAATATTGTGTGCGTTTTGAACTCATTCCCAACAACAACGCCCTGGTATTTCCCAATCCCGCTACAGACCCCTGGGCCACTTTGCCTCCTGGTTCCTCAGCCTGCAACAATGCCGGGCTGATACTGGACCGCCAGGCCACGGTCATAGACAGCGTTGTTGGTGCTGCCAATTACGACATCAGCCATGTGATTGCCGGAAGTCCGTTTGGAGGCGGTTGTGCCGGGAGCCTCACCACAGGCGTATCGGGAGGCTTCCACCTGGGCGTAACCCGTCACGAAATGGGACACCAGTTTGGCCAGAGCCATGTTATTGATAACGGAGGCAATAATAACTACGAACCCAAAAAACCCGGTGGCTGGACCATTCAGGGCGGAAATGATTACGGCTACGCGCATGCGCACTCCTACCACCAATTGGCCCACTTCCTGAACAGCATCCCCAATGTGGGCCTGAAGATCCCAACCGGTAACACCATCCCCACCGTAGATGCCGGACCGGATGTATACATTCCCGTTAGTACTCCTTTTACCATTAAGGTTGCCGCCACAGACCCCGACCCCAATGACAGCCTTACCTATGTATGGGATAATATGACGCGCGGACCGCAGCAAAGCATCCCGGTTCCCGATGATTCACAGGGAGCCCTGTTCTGGCGTTTACTTCCGGACACCGCCTCCTCCCGTACCTTCCCCATGATGAGTGATGTTCTTGCTAACATCAACGTAAACAACCAGGAACAGCTGCCCAGCCAGGCCCGGATCATGGACATCCGCGTAACGGTAAACGATAATCACCAGATGCTCTACAACGGTCAGATGGTGAACGCCAGCGGCATCAATTCCGATGACCTTCAGCTTACCGTAGCAGCGGCCGGCCCCTTTGAGGTGACTAGCCAGGATGTGCCCGGTATTGTGTACCCCGGGGGTTCAGACCAAACCATCACCTGGAATGTGAACGGCACGGACACCCTGCCCATTAATACCCAAACCGTATCCATCCGTCTTTCTACCGATGGTGGGTATACCTATCCCATTGCATTAGTGGACAGCACCCCCAATACCGGCCTTGCGCTGGTAACTTTACCCAACATCACTTCCAGCTCCTTACGGATAAAGGTAGCCGCCAACAACAGCATTTATTTTGATGTGAATACCGCTGACTTCAGCCTGGTTAAATCCAATATTTCCATACCGGAAAGTGCTGCTGATAAAGAAGTAAGGGTTTACCCTAACCCTGCCCGGGATTTTATAGTGATCGACTTTCCCGCTCAGGGCGACTTTAGCGCCCGGCTCTTTAATATGAACCAGCGGTTAATTTCCGAACACCATAATACCTATCGCCTTAGCACCGCTGATCTGCCTCACGGCATTTACTTGTTGGAGCTTACGGATCTGCAATCTTCCAGAAAGGTGTATAAGAAGGTGATGATCCGGAATTAAGACTTTAAATTATCTCTATATCTGTTTTGTGAAAATTGAAAAGACTGGGAAAAAGTGTCAAGAAGAAAAGAAAATAATACTCTTCATGTAAATTTATGCATAAAAACAGCCCATGACCACCACCAGTAAGCACGATGAACGCATGGCGAAAATGACCTTCGCTTCAGTGTATCCGCACTACGTCACCAAGGTTCAGAAAAAAGACCGGACGGAATCTGAATTACAGCAGGTAATTGAATGGCTCACAGGCTTTAATGCAAATCAACAAGGGGAGCTCATCCGTGAGAAGGTTACCTTCGAAGAATTCTTTCAAAAGGCTACTCTCAACCCCAACGTCAATCTGATTACAGGGCTCATTTGTGGTTACCGGGTGGAAGAGATCGAAAACCCTTTAACCCAAAAGGTACGTTACCTGGACAAGCTGGTGGATGAGCTGGCCAGGGGGCGCAAAATGGAAAAAATACTCCGGGACTCATAGAAATGCCCTGGGCAGCAGCGATGGCATCACTATACTGCCGGCCCTTCAAAACCGGGTGTGTGGTACCCCGGCTTTGGTGTAGGATATATACCACCCCCAGGCAACATCCGTTATATACTAATCCCACACACCTCGCACCCTTTTCACATGATATAGTTAATACCGGTTTAGCATGGGCTTAACACCACCTTGATACGAGCTTGACACGTAGTAAAGGCATAGGTGAGGCGGGGACAAGCCATATATAAAATGGAAATAGTGCGCTGCAAACCCGGCTTTACCCTCTAACCCTTCTCACCCGGTGAACACCTCGTGATAGCCAAAATGAAATACGCAATCACCACCTCAACTTGTCCGTTTCGGCCATCCTTATAAAAATAAAGATGGCGTAAACTAGCTTCCTGAAAATATACCTTTTAGTATGACTAAAAACACATTGTTCATCCAGGCCGGAGGCGATGGAGGCTACGAAGCAGATGAAAAATTGGTCGCCTCCCTGCAAAAGGAATTGGGGACGGACTACAAGGTACATTATCCCCGTTTGGCATCGGATGAAGACTTACCGGATTTTGGCTGGCCGCAACAGATCGGTAAAGAGATCCATTCTATTACCGGTGAACTTACCCTGGTGGCGCATTCGTTAGGTGCTTCCATGTTACTCAAATGTCTTTCCGAAAACAGGTTTGAAAAGGACATCAAGGGGATATTCCTTATGGCTGCTCCCTTTTGGAGCGGTGATGAAAATTGGAAACAAGGCTTAAAACTGAACCAGGGTTTTGAGAATAAACTCCCTGAAAATGTTCCGCTTTTTCTGTACCACTGTCGGGATGATGAAGAGGTTCCGTTCAGCCACCTATCCATATACCGGCAAAAACTACCGAAGGCCACTGTCCGGGAAACAGAAAGCGGAGGACACCAGTTTAATAATGATTTATCAGAGGTTGCTGAGGATATCAGAAGCCAATGAATCTTTTACCCATTCACCACCAGCTTATACCCTACTCCCCGAACATTCACAATTTTGAGCCCCGGATCATGCTCCAGTTTTTTGCGCAACTTGGAGATGAACACATCCAGGGTGCGACCTATGTACACGCCTTCATCACCCCATACCTTGTTCAGGATCGTTTCGCGCTCCAAAGTAGTGTTGGCCGATTGATACAATAATAACAGCAACTCATTCTCTTTTCCGGTGAGTTCCATTCGTTCGTCTTTAAGCTGTAGCTCCATATTGGTGGCATCGTAGCGGTAGGCACCCAGGGGTATCAGATTAGCCTGGATTTCTGCAGGCCCCTCACTTTTACGAAAATAGACCCACAGCACACTGATGATCAACAGAAGGACGGTGAGCACAGCTAAAGGGATAAAAGCGTTGGTTCTTACAGCCGCAGTTTTGCTGTTTGGCCCGGTAACCGGTGCTGACGTAACCGGGCCGGGTGCATCCAGGATGTTCAGCACAACCGTATAACAGCCAACATCCTGCTTCCTTCCTTTACAGGGAATAATATCCTCCGTACCTCCTACCTCATAACTGTATACCACATTCCCGGTATCGCAATCAACAACTTCAACCAGGTAGTGCCGGGCAAAATTCGTGTGCAGGTTCACACTATCCATCAGTTTTACCAACTCTTCAGGGTCAAAGCCAAAATCTGACGCAAAACGTATCCTATAGCTATTACCTTCCTTCTCTACCGGCAAAACCCTGGATGTACTATCACCCGCGCTCAGCAGCAGCTGATGCCCCAACAGGCGCATGGCTGTGCGGATGTGCTTTTCATCCGGCTGCTCTCCGGCTGTTAGCTGTAAGCCGCAAAGCACACCCAACAAGAGCGTGAAGATCTTCTTTCTGAAAGAAATTTGCATGACACAAAGCTACCTGATTGCCATGCCATTTGAAATGTTTTACCCCCTATTTTACATTAATTTACATTGCTTAACGTAAGCCAGGAAGCCTCCACTCTACTTTTAATCCCAATATTACACATCACTATGAAAAGGTTTTATGTAACCCTGGTAACCTCCTTAGTATTGACTTTAACAGCCTGCAACGGTCAGGATAAGACCCCGGTTCACTCCGCTCAAACTTCAGCAGACAGCCTTACGGCAACCTACAACCGGCAGCTCCACCCTCCCTTCCTTGGCCCCCTTAATCAACAGGACCCCGCCAATCAGATCAGTCCCTTTGTACGCAGGATCTTCCAGGACCAGGTGGGAAGTATGTGGTTTGGCACCAATGGTGACGGGGTCATCCGCTACCAGGGAGACTCACTGCAATATCTTTCCGTGCAACAAGGCTTTGGCGGTGTGGCCGTACGCGCTATTCTTGGTGACCGCCACGGGAATGTATGGTTTGGCACCAATGGAGGGTTAACCAAATATGTTCCCGCTCAGGGCTTCACCAATTACACGGAGCAGGACGGACTCATCAATAATGATATCTGGACTATGACTTTTGATCAAGAGGGTGTTTTGTGGATCGGTACCTTAGAAGGAGTAAGCCGTTTTGATGGTAAAGAGTTTACCCATTTCAACCTTCCCGAAACCGTATCTGATCCCAGCCGGGGCGTAACCAGTACCCGCATCGTGCATCATATTATGGAGGATTCAAAAGAACGGATGTGGTTTGCCACCAATGGCGGAGCCTTTATTTACGACCCTTCTGCCTCAGATGATCAGGCACGCCTCACAAACATCTCGGAAAAGGATGGGCTTTGCAACAATGTTGTGAACTGTGTACTCGAGGACCAGCAGGGAAACATCTGGTTTGCCACCCATCACAATGGCGTATGCCGCTGGGACGGAAAATCCTTTACCCGCTTTACCGCCCAGGATGGCGTGGAAGGCCCCGAAGCCTGGGATCTTTACCAGGATAGGTCCGGCAATATATGGTTCCCTACCGAAGGGTATGGAGTATTCCGTTACAACGGCAGCAAACAGTATCCGTTTAACAACTTTTCCGAAACAGAAGGTTTAGCCAGCCGCGCTGTACAATGCACCTTTGAGGATAAAGACGGCCGGATATGGTGTGGCGGATGGCTGGGATTATACCGGTATGACCCATCCCAGCCCGAAGCCGGTTTTGTAAATCTCACCAAAGAACTTCCCTGGGACTGAGAAAGGTAAGCACTCCTCCTATTTCTGCTGCTCGGTAGGCATTACAAACACCGCATTAACGTTAGCCCGGGTATTCTGCGCCAGTGCATAGTGAATGGCTTCCGCAATATCCTCGGCTTCCAGGGTAGTGATCTTTTTTCCCATATCTTCAATACCCTTTTTGATTTCATCATCTTTAATGGAATCCTGGAGTTCCGTATCCACATAACCCGGTTCAACCGATGTAACCCGGATACCGTAAGTGGGGGCCACCTCCTGGCGCAAACCTTCCGTAAACATCTTAACTGCAGCCTTGGTGGCACAATACACCGCTCCACCCGGAAAGTAGTTGTGAGCCGCGCTGGAAGCTACGTTAATAATATGCCCGGATTTTTGCTCCTTTAAATACGGCAATACCGCAGCCACCCCGTTCAGCACACCCTTGATATTTACATCTACCATCTGATCCCATTCATCGGTGCGCAGTTTCTCCACTTTGGAGAGCGGCATCAATCCGGCATTATTGATTAGCACATCCAGTCCGCCCAGCTCTTTCCTGGTCTTTTCGGCCGCTTTCTTCATGTCCTCAGCCCTGGTTACATCACACTCCACAACCAGTGCTTTTCCACCCTTACTTTCTATCTCATTTTTCAGTTTTTCCAGGCGGTCGCCTCTCCGGGCCAGTAAGGCTACTTTGGCCCCGGCTCCGGCCAGTCTCTTTGCCGTACTTTCTCCTATTCCGCTGGACGCTCCTGTGATCAGTATTACTTTGTCTTTCATTATTCTTCTTTTATGGGTTCTATCTCCCAACGCCTCAAGGATCATCCTGTTTAAAGTGCAGGAAAGTTTTGCCTTAAACCTGTAGCCTTTCTCTTCGTTTAATGAGCATTGGAATAACTCATCTTGTTTATGCTACACTATCTTAAAACTTACCCTATCGCCCTTTTTCTCATCTTTTTAAATCCGTTAAGCGCTCAGCAACCGGATTTGAAATGGCTGGATATTGAACTGAGTAATTACTCATATCCCTACCCGGTTAAGTTTATCAAGCTGGATGTACAGCAGCAAAAGCTAAGCATGGCTTATATGGATGTAAAGCCTGATAATTACAACGGCCGCAACATTCTGCTCTTCCACGGTAAAAATTTTAATGGAGCTTACTGGCAAACCACTATCGAGGCTCTTACCCGGGAAGGCTACCGGGTAATTGTTCCGGACCAGGTAGGATTTGGAAAATCGTCCAAGCCCGCCCATTTTCACTATACCTTTCAGCAACTGGCCCTCAACACCAAATTCCTCCTGGATACTTTGAACGTTACCAAAACAACGGTGCTGGGACACTCTATGGGAGGCATGCTGGCCACGCGCTTTGCCCTGATGTTTCCGGGTATAACCAAAAAACTGGTACTTGAAAACCCAATAGGGCTGGAAGACTGGAAATTAAAGGTTCCCTATAAACCTGTGCAATGGTGGTATAAAAATGAGCTGGAAAAAGATTACGAGAAGATCAGGAGTTACCAGGAATCCAGTTACTACGATGGGAAGTGGAAACCCAAATATGATGAATGGGTAAACCTGCTGGCGGGATGGACGCTCAACTCCGATTACAACCGCATTGCCTGGAATGCCGCACTTACCTATGACATGATATTTACCCAACCTGTATTGTACGAATTTGACCAACTGCAAATGCCCACCCTGCTTATTATTGGCACCCGTGACCGCACAGCACTTGGAAAACCTTTGGTAAGCCAAGAAGTGCGGGAAACCATGGGGCTGTATGATCAATTAGGGAAGAAAACCCAGAAGGCCATTCCCAATGCCCGCCTGGTGGAAATCGAGAACGTTGGCCACCTCCCGCATATAGAGAGCTTTCCGGAATTCATAAGCCCTCTTCTGAAGTTTATGGCGGAATAAAAACATAAAGCCAGCTCTTAAGAGCTGGCTTTATTACCTGCATTCAGGCTTTTTATCGGGCTTCGGCCACTAAGGTTTTTCCGGTCCGTTTAGGATACACCAAATCGAAGCGGTCCAGCTTCATCACCTTATCCCAGGCTGCTACAAAGTCGTTGATGAATTTCTCTTCAGCATCATCACTGGCATACACCTCAGCCAGGGCTCTCAACTCTGAATTGGAGCCAAAGATCAGGTCGGCACGGGTGGCTTTATACTTCAGTTCCCCCGTCTTGCGGTCTTTCCCCTGGAAGGTTTCCTTCGTATCGTCCATGGCCTCCCATTCGGTTCCCATATCCAGCAGCTTCACAAAGAAATCATTGCTCAGTTCATCTTTGTTATCCGTGAACATCCCGTATTCGGAGCCATCGTAATTGGCTCCCATAGAACGCATACCACCCACCAGCACCGTCATTTCAGGAGCAGTAAGGGTAAGCAGCTGCGCCTTATCCACCAGCAGTTCTTCCGTAGAAACTGTATAACGGGTTTTCAGGTAATTACGAAAGCCGTCTGCCATAGGCTCCAGCAAAGCGAATGATTCTACATCAGTTTGCTCTTGCAAGGCATCCATGCGTCCGGGCACAAAGGGAACCTTAACCTTATAACCCGCATTGGCAGCGGCCTTTTCCACCCCGGCCGCTCCGGCCAGAACAATCAGGTCCGCCATGGAAACTTTCTTAGCCCCGCCTTTAGCGTTAAAATCTTTCTGAATACCTTGTAATACGCCTAACACCTTAGCGAGTTGTTTAGGATTGTTTACTTCCCAATCCTTCTGTGGAGACAACATGATACGGGCACCATTGGCACCACCCCTGCGGTCGGAACCGCGATAGGTGGAAGCTGAAGCCCAGGCGGTGGTTACCATCTCGCTGACAGACAGGCCGGAATTCAGGATTTGGGCCTTCAGGCTGGCCATATCATTGGCATCGATCAGTTTATGATCAACAGCCGGGATAGGATCCTGCCATATCAAATCCTCGGCAGGTGCCTCAGGCCCTAAATAAGTAGTCTTAGGTCCCATATCGCGGTGGGTCAGTTTAAACCACGCACGGGCAAAGGCTTCATTGAACAGTTCAGGATTTTCATAGAATTTCCGGGAGATCTTTTCAAAACCCGGATCCATGCGCAAAGCAAGGTCCGTGGTAAACATACCCGGCTTATGCTGCTTGCCTTTCTCAAAAGCATCCGGCACCATCATTTTAGCTTCACCTTTAGGAGTCCACTGGTGTCCACCGGCCGGGCTCTTGGTCAGTTCCCATTCGTTTTCGAAGAGATTATAAAAAAACATCTGGCCCCAGCGGGTGGGTGTGGCCGTCCACGTAACTTCCAGCCCGGAAGTAATAGCGTCCGCACCCTTCCCGGATTTATAGGAACTCTTCCAGCCGAAACCCTGTTCTTCAATACCCGCTGCCTCCGGTTCCGGGCCAACGTGAGAAGCCGGACCAGCACCATGAGCCTTTCCAAGGGTATGTCCTCCCGCTATTAGCGCTACCGTTTCCTCATCATTCATGCCCATCCTTCCAAATGTGGCCCGAATATCTTCGGCTGCCAACAGTGGATCGGGATTGCCATTAGGGCCTTCGGGGTTCACGTAGATCAGTCCCATCTGAACGGCAGCCAGAGGGTTCTCCAGTTCGCGATCACCAGAGTAGCGTTTCTCATCACTCAACCATTCTTTTTCAGCACCCCAGTACACATCCATTTCGGGTTCCCATACATCTTCCCTTCCACCGGCAAAACCAAAAGTCTTAAAACCCATATCCTCAAGGGCCACGTTACCCGCCAGAACCATCAGGTCCGCCCAGGAAATCTTATTACCATACTTTTGCTTCACCGGCCATATCAACCGCCTGGCCTTATCCAGGTTGGCGTTATCCGGCCAGCTGTTTAGGGGAGCAAAACGTTGTTGCCCAGCCCGGGACCCACCGCGGCCGTCAGCGGAACGGTAAGTTCCGGCACTGTGCCACGCCATCCGTATAAACAAAGGCCCGTAGTGACCAAAATCAGCGGGCCACCAATCCTTCGATTCCGTTAACACCTTACGGATATCACTTTTCAGTGAATCGTAATCAAGGCTATTGAACTCCTCTATGTAATTGAAATCGGCTGCCATAGGGTTGGACATGGCAGAATTCTGACGCAGGATCACCAGGTTCAATTGATTAGGCCACCAATCCGTATTACCTGTAGCTTTGGCATTGGACATACTTTTTCTGGTAGCTCCGGAGGCTCCATCCGCCTCGGCTACTTCCTCAATGGCGGTCTCATGGCAAGATGTTACCCATACACTCATGGCCACCACATAACTGAACAGTAAAAACTTTCTCATAGCTGTTTTCTTTTTGGTTGACATTACCTTCCACAAAAATATCAACCTTCACCATATAAAATAGATAAAATCAATCGTATTTATATTACAATACATTTTTGCTATCAATGTGATCAGGCACCCACAAAAGAAAACCCCGGTTGGAGCCGGGGTTTTCAACGTTTAACAAAGCAAACTGCTTAGTATAAGATAAAGGCTTCCAGTATCCACGGGCTGGCTTCCGCACGCACGTAAAGGGTAGTACCCCCCTGAAAGTCATCGGAATCGTATTTGTAAGAGCCATCACAACGGGTAGCAAATACATAGTAATAACCCACCGTGCTGGAGATCACTTCTTCAAGAGCGGTTTGGTTACAGGCTACACTTTCATTCTGATCGGGTTGACCTGGAGCTGCAATGGAAACGCGGTTGGTGGAACCCATTAGCATGCTATTTCTAAAATGGGCATTCATATAATTCTCCACGTACTCCGAGGCTGTTTCAGCATCTGATTTTCTCAGTTCAGCCTCGTGCATCATACTGGCAATCTTCTCCTGCGAGAGGATATCTCCGCTTACAACGGTTGACACCTGCTCATGGAATTGCATGGTACTGATGCGCTCCTCAGGAGCAGGTACCGCTTCAGGGAAAGTAAAGGCAAAAATGGCCGCACTGGAAATAAGGAAGGTTAAAGCCTTTAAGGTCCCGGGGATCTGTTTCTGTTTCATGATTGATGGTTTTGAGTTAAAAATAGAGTAGCTTTTAAGATTCTATGTATGATAGGCGATTCTTTTGTTATTCAGACCGCTACATTCTTTTCCATACGCATCCCGAGACAAAAATCTAAGGATCATGTAATTACAGTATAGGATTAGCTAAGTGTCTAAATAACACTTAGTTAAAAATACTAAATATATTCCAACCGATTACAACTTGGTCCCTATATCACCATACCAGAAAGCCGTAGCTTTACTTTGCTGCGTGCACCCCTTTAGTGTATGACCATCAAAGCATTGTTTATGAAAACCCGGATCCTTAATTTACTGCTCATCCTCAGTTCGCTAATGGCTTACCTGGAATGGGGAACCGATCAGAAAATGTTCCTGGCGCAGGGCGAAATGGAAATACTCGCCAAACTGTTTAGTGACCCTTTATCAGTTGCCCACCCTTTTGTTTTACTTCCTTTGGCCGGACAGATCCTTTTGTTGATCACCCTTTTCCAAAACAAACCTTCCCGGCTGCTAAGCCTGCTAGGCGTGGCTTCTGTCGGTATTTTACTATTGTTTATATTCCTGATAGGCACTGTAAGCCTGAATGTAAAGATCATGTTGTGTTCCCTTCCTTTTGTAGTACTTGCAATTATCAGCATACGCCATCACCGGAAAAGTAGAAGGAAAGGCCAGGGATAAAAAACACTTTGATTTTCTGATATTGCAATGAGCCATCCGGTTGTATCCAAACATGTTAAGGTACTGGACCAGGCCGGTGTCATTTCTATTCACACCATAGGCCGTGAGCCGCATGGTATGCTCAGACAGAATGGGTTCATGCATCGGCAGGAATGGATTAGTTATTTTGAAGAATTCTGGGATTCCAAATCACTCAACTTCAAAAGCTTCTGGGTGCTGCAGTCAAGCCTTAGCAGCTTCAAAATTTTAGCTAATTTCAAGTCTTGAAGATAAAGCCCTGCTATGAAAAGATTAATCCTGTTATTGCTTGGTTTCAGTTACTACTGCTCTTTTGGACAGGCTGAAACCGAAGACCTTAAAAAAGTGTCTGCTGCCTTTGAACAACATTTTAATGCGGATGAGTTCCTGGCCATTTTCAACATGTTTGCGCCCGGCATGCAATCTGCCCTACCCGAAGGAGAGGCTATTGATTTTCTCCAGGGACTGAAGCAACAGGCCGGCAAGATCCGGCAACGTGAATTTACCGGCTACGAGCGGGGCACTTTTGCGGTATACAAAACCACTTTTGAACGCGCAGTACTGAGCCTGAACCTGTCCGTAGATGCTGAATCCCGCATAAACGGTATGCTGGTAAAACCTTTTGAAGAGAAAAACACTCCTCAGCTGAGCAGGAATAAGACAGCCTTGCAACTTCCTTTTAAAGGAGAATGGACCATTGTATGGGGCGGGGACACCGAAGAGCTGAACTATCACGTAGAAAGTGAAGCCCAGAAAGGCGCCTTTGATATAGTTATTACCGATGAAAGCGGTAGTTCCTATTCCGGTGAAGGCTCCCGCAATGAAGATTACTATGCCTTCGGCAAAGAGCTCCTGGCTCCCTGCGATGCTGAAGTAGTGCTGGCGGTTGACGGTATTAAGGATAATACACCCGGGGACCTCAACCCTATCTACGTTCCCGGAAATACAGTTATCCTCAAAACCGCCCATGATGAGTACCTCTTTTTTGCCCACTTTAAACAACATTCCCTACAAGTGAAGGAAGGGCAAAAAGTAAAAACGGGTGATGTATTGGGCCTTTGTGGCAATTCCGGGAATTCTTCGGAACCGCACCTGCATTTTCACATCCAGAACGTAGAGAATATGAATAGAGCTACCGGGGTAAAATGTTATTTTGACCAAATACTGGTGAACGGAGAGCTGAAAAAGGACTATTCACCCATTCAGGGCGAAAAAGTGGAAAACACCATTGACTAACATAGAGCATACATTCTATGGTTAATCCGGTAAAAACCCTGGAGCAAACCAGCCTGGATTCCATTGGACACTCCTTTCAGGAGGCCTTTAAGGATTACCCCAGCCGCTGGGATCGTCACGAATTGGAAACGCTCCTGAACCGCAGGGGCTTTAAACCTGAATTGTCTTTCGGGATATTTGAAGAAAACGAGATGGTCTCCTTCATCCTTAATGGGATCGGGATGTTCAACGGACTAAAAACCGCCTACGACAGCGGAACCGGGACCCTGCAAAAATACCAGGGCCGGGGTTATGCTTCACAGATACTCCGGCACACGGTACTGGTTTTGCAAGAACACGGTATTCAGCAATACCTCCTGGAAGTGCTTAAGGATAATGAACCCGCTATTGCCCTGTACCGGAAAATGGGCTTTACGATCAGCCGCGAATTCAATTACTTCCGCCAGGATAAAGAATACATTACACGTTCTGCATCTTCCTCTGAGTTCCGTGTAGCCGAGATCGGGATACCCGATGCGGAAGTGGTAAAACCATTTTGGGATTTTCAACCTTCCTGGCAGAATCATTTTGACGCCCTAACCCGTCCCTTATCCGGTACATTTTTGGGTTTTGGGGCCTTTAAAGACCAGTCGCTGGTAGGGTACTGTATCATCGATATTGCCTCCGGTGATCTAAGCCAAATTGCGGTTCACCGGGATTTCAGAAGGAAGGGGGCCGGCTCCTCACTACTGAATACCACGCTGGAACACAATCAATATCCCTCCCTTAAAGTTGTGAATACTGAGGTGCACTGTACTTCCATTACCGGCTTCATGAAATCCAGGAACATACAACTGCAAGCCAAACAATTGGAAATGATCTGTAAACTATAACCTTCACTCCTGAGCGTAATCCTTACCCGGATTTTACTTAATCCCCCAAAAAAAAGCCAAGCTCACTGAAACTGCCCGCAGGCTAACCATAATGGATAAGATTACAACAGAATAACATATCTTTCTTAAAATCAAATATTTAAATTCCAAATCATGACTACATCCACAGCAAGTACCCAGACTTACGATATCCATCACGACCTCATCATATCCGCCCCCGCCAGCAATGTGTTCAATGCTATAACCCAACCGGAACACCTGGTGAACTGGTGGCCACTCCAATGCAGTGGCAAGCCTGAAGAAGGTGCGGAGTACAATTTCTATTTCGAACCGGAATACAACTGGTACGGCAAGGTTAGCCAGGTAGTCCTCAACAAATTGTTCTTTATTAAGATGACCAAGGCAGACCCGGATTGGAATCCTACCAGTTTTGGTTTTGAACTGCAGGAGTATGATAAAGGGGTAAGCCTGCGATTCCGTCATACCGGCTGGCCACAGTGCAATGCCCACTTTCGCAGATCATCCTTTTGCTGGGCATTGTTGCTTCAAGGCCTGAAGGATTATGTGGAAAAAGGAAAGGTGATACCTTTTGAAGAAAGGGCCTGACACCAGACCAGGAATAGAAAAACGTTCAACGAAAGAGGTTTTAGAGGAAAGTCCATATTGTGATTTGCTCTTTTTCCTTAAAACACTTCTCCCCTGAAGTCGCTGGGGGATTGCCCTTCTATCTTGCGGAACATCCGGCTGAAATAGTTGGGATCATTAAAACCGGAAGTATAGGCTACCTCCTTAATACTGATCTCAGGATGATCGGTCAGCAAGCTCTTGGCGTACTTCAATCGCTCCTCCAGTATCAACTGCACCGGAGTAATGCCGTACTCTTCGGTAAAGGCACGGTAAAAGCTGGACTTGCTCATACAAGCCACATTACAAAGCTCTTCAATGCGAATGTCGCTGCTCAAGCGCTCCGAAATATAATGGAGCACCGCATGAAAAGGAGAACGGTTGCCATTAAGCCTGAAATCCTTGCGCAGAGTACCCAGGTTTTGAAGGCGTAGCATGCACAACACCAGTTCACGAAGTATGAGGTCTGCCTGATATTCTTTAAAAGGATCGTTACTGGTAAATACTTTAAGTAATCGCGAGCCGATCTGTGCCAGCTCCCGGTTATTCTTAATGAACAGCTCACTGGGGTTGATCCTCCACTCCTGCCGGGCCGCATCGCCTTTCCAGCTTTCATTGATATGATCCAGACGCTCGGTAAGGTAACGGTTGTCAATCACCAAAGCGGTACACTGGGTGGGTTGTTTCATCTCCGCCTCCGGAAAATCTATGCGCATCAGCGTTTCCCTGGGGGCCAGCACTGTTTCACCCGGTACGTATTCAAAATCGTCCATCCCATCCAGATGCATGATCTTTTTGCCACGCAGCATGGAAGTGATGGTAAAGCCATCAAACTTCAGTTTAAAGTCATTAGCCCTCTGCCGTGTTTCATACACGTTCAGCTCACAAAAATCCAGGCTGAAGCGCGTGCGGTTTTCCACCAGCGAATGGAGCTTATCCAGTTCCGTGAGTTTATATGGGTTTATGTATTCCAAAGGAGTGCAGCTTTGCCGGGTGGTTTTACCACTCTCCTGCTAATATATGAAAACACCCTCTCCAAACCTCAGACTTACAGCGCATTGGGAAAATAATGCTAGTAATTGATAAAAATCTCCGGCTTCTCCGGGAATAATATGCGGAACATTGGGATAATCAAAATACTAAGTACTATGGAAATTTCAACAGCTACGTTTCCCTTTGTGGGGAAATCCGTGGAATTCAAGCCACGTTACGAGAATTATATAGGCGGCAAATGGACCAGCCCGGTAAACGGAGAATACTTTGACAATATTTCACCCGTAAACGGGCAAGTTTTTACACAAGCCGCACGCTCTACTAAAGAAGATATTGAGAATGCCCTGGACGCTGCTCACCAAGCCTTCCCTTCATGGAGTAAGACTTCTGCGGCTACCCGCTCCAACCTGCTGCTTAAAATAGCCCAGGTAATGGAAGACAACCTGGACTACCTGGCCACCGTTGAAACCATTGACAATGGTAAGGCCATCCGTGAAACCAAAGCGGCAGACCTTCCGCTGTGTGTTGACCACTTCCGCTACTTTGCCGGGGTCATACGCAGTGATGAAAGCACCATGAGCGAGCACGATGAACACACCGTAAGCATTAACCTGCAGGAACCCATTGGGGTGGTAGGCCAGATCATTCCCTGGAACTTTCCGCTTTTGATGGCCTGCTGGAAAATAGCACCCGCCCTGGCTGCCGGAAATTGCGTAGTAGTAAAACCCGCAGAACAAACCCCCACCGGCATTATGTGCCTGCTGGAACTGATTGATGGCATACTGCCTGCCGGGGTGCTTAATGTGGTGACCGGCTTTGGTCCTGAAGCAGGCAAACCCCTGGCTACTTCTCCCCGTGTGGCCAAGGTGGCTTTTACCGGTGAGACTACCACCGGCCGGCTGATCATGCAATACGCTTCAGAAAACCTGATACCCGTAACTATGGAACTGGGTGGAAAATCGCCCAACATATTCTTTAAGTCCGTGGCAGATGCCGATGATGAGTTCTTTGATAAAGCAGTGGAAGGAGCCGTAATGTTTGCTCTTAACCAGGGCGAAGTATGCACCTGCCCTTCCCGCATACTGGTACATGAAGACATATACGTGCAATTTATGGAACGCGTGGTAGCCCGTACCAAAGCCATTAAGATGGGCAATCCTCTGGATCCTGAAACCATGATGGGCGCCCAGGCTTCCAATGATCAGTATGAAAAGATCCTCAACTATATGAAGATAGGTCGTGAAGAAGGAGCTCAGGTGCTTTGTGGAGGCGGTAAACACCACCTCAACAGTGGGCTGGAGGAAGGTTATTATATACAGCCTACCATCTTTAAAGGCCACAACAAAATGCGTGTTTTTCAGGAAGAGATCTTTGGTCCCGTTACTTCGGTAACTACCTTCAAAACCGTAGAAGAAGCACTTGAAATTGCCAATGATACCTTATACGGATTGGGAGCCGGAGTATGGACGCGTGATGCGCATGAGATCTACCAGGTACCCCGCGCCATACAGGCAGGAAGAGTTTGGGTAAACTGCTATCACGCCTATCCGGCCCACGCCCCTTTCGGTGGGTACAAAAAGTCTGGCTTTGGCCGTGAAACACACAAGATGATGCTGAATCACTATCGCCAGACCAAGAACATGCTTATCTCTTACGATAAGAATAAACTGGGTTTCTTTTGATGGGACCTATCTGATTTCGAACGATCCGCCACCCTTTCAGCGTGGCGGATCGTATCTCTTTAAACCCCTGTTATGACCCCAAGAGTACTGATCAGCCCCGAAGCGGAGGAAGTAGTACAACAGTTAAAAGATCGCTATGGCGAACTTATGTTCCACCAGAGCGGTGGCTGCTGTGATGGTTCCTCCCCCATGTGTTTTGAAAAAGGAGATTTCAAAATAGGCTCCAGTGACGTATGCCTGGGCACTATTGCTGCCTGCGAATTCTGGATGAGCAATGACCAGTTCCAATACTGGAAGCACACACAATTAACGGTAGATGTAACCAAAGGCCGGGGCTCCAGCTTTTCCCTTGAAATACCATTGGGTGTTCGCTTTGTGATCAAATCACGCTTGTATACGGAAGAAGAAAGCCAAAATCTGGCCGAACTCCGTTTTATCGATAATTAGTACTTTTTAAAGCATTCTGTTACATTTACCTTTCTGCAAATAGTACTCCTTAAAAAACACTGAACTTCATGGGCTTTAGAATAAACTCCTTTGATGAATACAAAGAACAATATCAAAAAAGTGTAGACGACCCGGAAGGTTTCTGGGCCGGTATTGCCGACCATTACCATTGGCAGAAAAAATGGGACAAAACCCTGGAATGGGAATTCCGGACCCCATCGGTAAAATGGTTCCAGGGCGGGGTACTCAACATTACCGAAAATTGCCTGGATCGCCACCTGGAAAAACGCGGCAATAAGCTGGCCCTTATCTGGGAGCCCAATGATCCCAAGGAACGCTTTGTACGCCTTACCTACCGCGAATTACACGAGCAAGTGTGCCGCTACGCCAATGTTTTGAAAAAACATGGTGCCGCAAAAGGAGATCGCATTGCGCTGTATATGCCCATGATCCCGGACCTGGCCATTGCCGTATTGGCCTGCGCCCGCATCGGGGCTATACACTCCGTGGTATTTGCCGGCTTTTCGGCTACCGCATTGGCCGATCGCATCAATGACTCCAGCTGCAAAATGGTACTGACCGCTGACGGTTTGTATCGTGGCACCAAAGAAATTCCCGTGAAAGCGGTAGTGGATGAAGCCTTGAAACAATGTACCAGCGTGGAAAAGGTAATTGTAAGCGAGCGCACCCAATGGAACGTAAAAATGCAGGAAGGCCGCGATGTGTGGCTGCATGAAGAAATAGAAACCGTGAACAGGGACTGTCCGGCCGAGCCCATGGATGCCGAGGATATGCTCTTTATCCTTTACACTTCAGGCAGCACCGGAAAACCCAAGGGGGTGGTGCATACCTGCGGAGGCTATATGGTATATGCCGGTTACAGTTTTGCCAACGTATTCCAATACGATGAAAGCGATATATACTGGTGTACAGCGGATATTGGCTGGATAACCGGTCATACCTATATTGTATATGGTCCGCTTTTGAACGGTGCCACTACCGTGATGTTTGAAGGCGTGCCTACCTACCCCGGCCCCGGTCGTTTCTGGCAGGTTTGTGATAAACACAACGTCAACCAGTTTTATACCGCCCCCACGGCCATCCGTGCCCTGATGGCTCACGGTGAAGACCATGTGTTGAGCTACGGACTCTATTCCCTGAAAGTTCTCGGAACGGTGGGAGAGCCCATCAACCAGGAAGCCTGGGAGTGGTACCACATTCACGTGGGTAAGGAAAAATGCCCGGTGGTGGACACCTGGTGGCAAACCGAAACCGGGGGCATCATGATCTCAGGCCTCGGCCAGCACTCTCCCATGAAACCGGCTCATGCCGGCTATCCACTGCCCGGCATTCAACCGGTACTGCTAAACCAGGAAGGAAAGGAGATCACCGAGAACGGGGTGGAAGGTTATCTGGCCATCAAACACCCCTGGCCCAGCATTTTACGCACAACGTATGGCGATCACGAACGTTGCAGGAACACCTATTTCTCACATTACGATGGTTACTACTTTACCGGGGATGGTGCTAAACGCGATGAGAACGGCATGTACCGTATTATTGGCCGTGTAGATGATGTGATCAACGTGAGTGGGCATCGTTTTGGAACGGCTGAAATTGAAAACGCCATTAACTCCCTGGACGATATTGTATCTGAAAGCGCAGTGGTAGGCTATCCCCACGAAGTAAAAGGACAAGCTATTTATGCTTACGTGATCACCAATAAACCGGTGGAAAACCCCGAAAAAGTACGGGCAGAGATCGTGGAAGCGGTAGTGAGCGAGATCGGCAGGATCGCTAAGCCGGAAAAAATCCAGTTTGTAAGTGGCCTGCCCAAAACCCGCTCCGGTAAGATCATGCGCAGGATATTACGCAAAGTAGCGGAAGGCGACACTTCCAACCTGGGTGATACTTCCACGCTCCTGGATCCGGATGTGGTGGACGAGATCAAAGCCGGTGCGCTCTAATTGTCCCTTACTCAACCACAACTACCTTTAATCAGGCAAATAGTCGCCCAGAATGATTTTAACATGGGAACCCGTGCAACCACCTATGTTTGATCCAGGTGTCTAAAATCACGCTCTTAAAAAGGCTAAGGCCTTGTTTCCCTAAAGAGAAAAGCCCTTGACCGGGGCTTTTTTTATTTACTCGCGTTTTTGGTCAGGTATACCCTGGAGGTAATCAGCAAGGCCAGCGCCACCCACGGCATGAGCATCGCGGATACCGGGTCATCATTTACAAAATGAGCTATAAAGGCTGAAATGAAAGTGATGCCGAAGCCGGCATAGCCCCACTCTTTTACCTTTAGGGGCAATGACGGAATAAGCAACACCACTACGCCTATGATCTTGGCAATGCCCAGTTCCACGCGAAAATAGCCAGGATAACCAATCTGGTTAAAGCCTTCCTTTACCTCCGGATTAGTGAAATAAGCCATAGCACTCATCACCATCATTACGGATAAGAGGCCTGTGCTACCCCAATAGATTATCTTGTTTTTCATAGTTTAAATTTTGAGCAAACCTACCGGGAATTACTATACTTTTGTAAGTACTATACTCCCGTATAGCACTTACCTATTGTATAGTTTAGTGTATAATGTAACCTTTGTAAGCATGACGAGAACTCACAACCCCAGTGAATGCCAAACCAACATGGTGCTTCCTGTAAGGGATGCGCTGGATATTTTAAGTGGAAAATGGAAGATCCCCATCATTGGCGCACTGTTTTTTGGCACCAAACGCTTTTCCGAGATCTCCCGGGATGTTCCCGGTATAACGGATCGCATGTTATCCAAGGAATTACGGGATCTTGAAATAAACCACCTGGTTAAGAGGACCGTTCATGATACTTTCCCCGTAACGGTGGAATATTCCATAACCGAATACGGCAAAACACTGCAGGATGTTCTTGAGGCCCTACGCCACTGGGGAATGAATCACCGCGAAAAAATAAAGGAAGAGTTTAGTTCCTGACTTTTCAGGGGCTTTTTTATTTCCACCATATCTCGCCATCTTTAATTACTTTTCAGTTTACAAACTCATTGACCATGGAATCATTATCCGTACCTGTGGCTCTCCTCATGGGGATACCCATTCTGATCCTCATACTGCTGGGGGTATTCATTGTAAAGCAACAACAAATGGCGGTGGTAGAGCGGTTTGGAAAATTCCACAGCATCCGTCACCCGGGCTTTCAACTGCGAATTCCCTTCATCGATCAGATTGCGGGCAGGGTAAACCTGCGCATCCAGCAGCTGGACGTTTTGGTGGAAACCAAGACCAAGGATGACGTTTTTGTAAAGATCAAGGTTTCAGTGCAATACGTAGTCCTTAAGGAAAAGGTATACGAGGCCTTTTACAAACTGGAAAGTCCGCAGAACCAAATCACCAGCTACGTTTTTGACGTGGTACGGGCAGAAGTACCCAAGTTGAAACTGGATGATGTTTTTGAAAAGAAGGATGACATAGCCATTGCCATTAAAGGAGAATTGGAAGAAGCCATGAACGACTACGGTTATGGCATCATTAAAGCCCTGGTTACGGACATTGACCCTGATGAGCAGGTGAAGGACGCCATGAACAAGATCAACGCTGCTGAACGTCAGAAAGTAGCCGCTGAGTACGAAGGGGAAGCTGAACGCATCCGCATTGTGGCCAAAGCTACCGCTGAAGCGGAAAGCAAGCGCCTCCAGGGTCAGGGTATTGCCGACCAAAGGCGTGAAATTGCCAAGGGGCTGGAAGAATCCGTTGAAGTACTTAATAAAGTGGGGATCAATTCGCAGGAAGCCTCAGCCCTCATTGTGATCACCCAGCATTATGACACCCTGCAGGCGGTAAGTGAGCACACTCAAAGTAACCTGATATTGCTACCCAATACCCCAACGGCTGCCAGCGATATGCTTTCGCAGATGACTACCTCCTTTATTGCGGCCAACCAGGTAAGCGAGGAAATGCGCAAACAAAAGGAGAGCGATAATAACAAGAGCCAATCAGGGTCCGGGTATTAGGATTTCAGAATTTTTTAAAGTTACTTGAATTCCCAGCTTGAGTTTTGAGAAATTTATAACCTTTATGATCCTTTTTTAAAAAAACCATTAATCCGGACCGAAATAAAGACCTTTTCTTTTGTGTACCGACTTCACTGTCTACTTTTGGCCCTTTAAGCGTATTCTATGAAAAGAACGGTTATAACCGGAACCGGTAGTTACATACCGGAATTAGTACAACGCAACAGTGATTTCCTGAATCATCGTTTCTTTACAGAGAACCAGGAACCTATAGGCTCCCCGCCTACGGAAATCACTGAGAAATTTCAAAACATTACCGGTATCAAGGAACGGAGATACGTTACACAGGATCTCCACACTTCAGACATTGGGGTGATTGCAGCACGCAGGGCTATTGAGGATTCCGGTATCGACCCGGAAACCATTGACCAGATTATTTTCGCCCACAACTTTGGGGATGTCCGTAAACATACCATCCAGACTGACATCCTGCCGGCATTGGCTTCCCGCGTAAAGCATCAGCTGGGTATTAAGAACCCTTTCTGTATACCCTACGATATTCTTTTTGGCTGCCCCGGCTGGGTGCAGGGCGTTATACAGGCCGATGCCTATTTTAAGGCAGGGATTGCTAAAAGAGCCCTGGTAATAGGTGCCGAAACCCTTTCCAGGGTATTGGACGGTTACGACCGGGACAGTATGATCTTTTCGGATGGAGCGGGTGCAGCAGTAGTGGAATACCAGGATTGTGATAATGAATGTGGCATCCTTTCCTCGGCTACCATGTCGCACACCACGGAAGAAGTAGATTACCTATACCTGGGCAAATCCAATTTCCCGGAATCTGACCCGCGCATACGCTACATTAAAATGAAAGGGCGTAAAGTGTATGAGTATGCCCTTAGCCAGGTTCCACAAGCCATGAAAATGTGCCTGGAAAAAGCGGATATTGACATCCATGATGTGAGTACGATATTCATCCACCAGGCCAATGAAAAGCTGGACGAAGGCGTGATCAAACGGCTTTACCGCCTCTATAAGATCAACGAGATCCCGGAAGGCATCATGCCTATGAGCGTGCATGAACTGGGCAATAGCTCGGTGGCTACCATACCCACGCTTTTTGATCGTGTACGCAGGCACAAGTTAGAGGGCCATTCCGTGCATAAGGGCGACATCCTGCTTTTTGCATCGGTAGGTTCCGGCATGAACATCAACGCTTTCTGCTACAGGGTGTAGAGCTTTCAGATGTTAAAGTGTTCCCGTAAAGCTTTGGAGTAGGTAACCCCTGAACTGACCGTCCATTTTTTTCCGGCCTTTCCGCCAAGGGTAAAGTGCAAACGGCCTTTAAAACTCTTGCTGATCTCGGTTATATGATCGGTATTAATGATGCAGGAACGGTGTATTTGGAGAAAAGCCTCTCCCAGTTGTTCTTTCAAGCCAGCAAGGCTATGGCCGGTAAGGTGTTTTTCTCCACCAATATCATAAATACACACGTACTTATCTTCCGCCTCCAGGTGGGTGATATCTGCCGTACGTACCAGCCTTATAACCTCCCCTTTTTGCACACTTAGAGCGTTCACCTTTTGGGGCTTTTTCAACTGTAGCAACATATCCTGCAACTGTTTTTTCCAGGATGCACCACCCTCTCCACGTGCCTTCAGGGATTGGAGTTTACCCAGAGCCTTATGCAGCCTTTCCTCTTCCACCGGTTTAAGCAGGTAATCCACTGAATTTTCCTCAAAGGCCTTCAGGGCAAACTGATCATAAGCCGTGATAAAGATGATCAAGGGCATGTGCTTAACCCGGTTCAGCATTTCAAAGGCATTGTAAACCGGCATTTCAATGTCCAGGAATACCAGATCCGGGCGTAGCCCCTCAATCAGCTTTAATCCCTCCTCGCCATCACCCGCCTCACCTATAAGTTTCACATCATCTGTATGTGCCAAAAGTCTTTTCAGGCGCTCGCGGGCCGGCTCCTCATCCTCTATGATCAGGGTTTTATACGGTTCAGGCATTTTCTTCTTTTTTCAGGTGGATTTGTACATACTTGTTTTCACCATTATGGAAAGTAATGTCATACTGCCCTTTGAACAAGAGCTCCAGTTTTTCATACGTGCTTTGCAGGCCATAGCCTTGTGCGAAATTTTCCGGGAAGGGAGGGCCATTGTCGTAAAACCTGAGGATAAGATCATTTGCATTCCGGCTGGCTTCAAAGGTTAATTTGCCGTGTTTCACCTTTGAAGTACCGTGTTTTATGGCATTTTCGATCAGTGGCTGAATCAGGAAACGAGGGATGGAATAGTGACGCGCTGCCTCCTCAATTTCTTCCTTAACCTCCAGCTTATCGGAAAATCGCACCTTCTCGATTTCCAGGTAGGTGCGCACCATTTCCATTTCATCCTCTACGGTCCATTCATGTCTCTCCTGGGTGGACAGGCTATACCGAAAGAGCCGGGAGAGATTGATCACCATCTTTTCTGCCTCTTCCGGCTGGCTTCTTATAAGGCTTAATATGGAGTTAAGGGCATTGTAAAGGAAATGGGGATTTATCTTGGCTTGCAGGGCCGATAATTCAGCCTTTGTCTTCATCTCGTTAAGGCGCTGCACTTCAAATTCACGCTCTCTCAGTTTAAAGAGTATGGCCTTGCGCCTGGCCTGCACAATAAAAATCGGGATCGCTACTATCAACGCTACAACCGTATATTCTATATAATTGGTCAATACCGGTGAAAGCTGTTTTCCACCCAGTTGGATGTAGTCATCGTCCTCTACACCTCTTAAATATACTATGGACTCGGTAACGGTGGTGGCCAAGATACTACCTACCAGGGTGCCCAGTATTTTAAGTGACAAGGACTTCCATTCCGGGTTACGGGGCTTATCCCAAAAGTACCGGATAAAGAAAATGGCGTTTACGATAACGCACGGGATCAGGAATAATTCAATGGGCAGTATCCAAAAGAAAAACTCCTCCAGGAAACCGGCATCAAAGTCTCCCATAACCAATGACGCCACGGTAAGCAGGAAAGGTACGCCCAGGGCAAGCAGCAGGATGGCAGGCAGATGTTTACCATTCTCTGCCCGCCAAAGCTGGTATAATGAAGTATCGGAATGTTTAACCGAAGCGCCCATAGGCTTTGTCAGGATCAGTCTTTACGTTCAGCTTCAAAGGTACCATTCGGTTGCATTAGCAAAACCTTATGGATCAGGCTTTCCTCATTGCGTATAAACCGCAAGCCGTATCCCTTAAGTCCTTCAATATTAAATTCATCGGCCTTATACGGAACCAGGGTGTATTCCGGTTGCCCTGGAACCTCCATGTGCAGGGCAGAATCCTTGGCCAGGAATATTTTAAAGACCATCCCGTGCAAGGAATAGTTACCGGCATAGGCCATCATTTCCTCGGTTTCCAAAGCCTCTTCCAGGGGCGCTCTATCAAAACGGATAGGGTCCAGACCTTCCTGCAATCCGCTGCTGAATGATTCTATTTCACCCCTTTCCGAAACCTGGAAATTGAACTTCAGGCCACTATCGTAAGCGTTAGTATCTTCTCCCTTACGGGTAACTCTTACATCAAAAACGTTATAATGGTAGTGGCGAAGCTGCATATCGGTATAGCAGGTGGAAGCCAGCAATGTATCATTCACCAGTTTTATTTCCAGCGTGCCGTATCCAGGGTGACCAAACTTTCCGGTAAAGGCTTCTAAAGGATGTGAGGGCACGGTACCCGGTTTGCGCAGCATATCTTTTTCTTGCGTGGTATCCTGCTGGCTGCTTTTCAGGGCAGCGCGGTAGCCCTTAAGCCTTTCCTCGCTCCAGTTTCCGGGTTCCAGATCCAACAGCTTATCCGCAATAGTATTCCGGATAATGTCCGGCAGGGCAGAGTAATTTTCATTGACCAGCACTACTATCCCAATACTATCACTGGGGTAAAAGGCCACGCTGGAGGAAAATCCATCAATATTACCTCCGTGTTCCACCCGGTAATGTCCTCGGTAGGAGGTTATAAACCAACCCAGGCCGTAGGATGATAAATGAATATCCGGATGCCTGGCTCCCGGGCTGCCCCCCATCATTATTTGAGGGTTGATGGCTCTTTCATAAAAAGCTGATGAGAACACTTCTTTCCCCTGGTAGACACCTCCATTGATCCAGGTCATCAGCCAATGAGACATTTCCATTACACTGCTATTAATGGCACCGGCCGGGCTCATTCCCTTTATATCATAATAATTGACCCGTTCGGGATCGCGGTCCAGGTGGGCAGTATAGCCCTTTGCGGCATCATCATCCTGTGCCATCTCCACAATAGAAGTATTGGAGCGACCCATCTCCAAAGGCGTAAAAATTCGTTCATCTACCTGTTCCTCCCAGCTACTGCCCTTAAGCTGTTCGGCCACCGAACCAGCCAGCAGATACATAAAATTATTGTACTGCCATTGCTCCCCCACTTTGGCCGTAGGCTCCTGGTGGGCAATCCTCTCCACCAGTTCCTCCCTGGATCCGGAAGGAAAGTAGTACCAGGAATAATCATGACGGGGCAGGCCCGTTTGATGGCTCAGTATTTTAAGAAGGCTTATTTCACGATCCATCCCCTCATTGTAAAAGTGAAAACCGGGGAGGTATTGAGCCGGGCGGTCCGTTAGTTCCAGCTCTCCCTGGGCTTCCAATTGTCCGAGAAGGGTAGCGGTAAAGGCCTTGGTGCTGGAGCCAATGGGAAAAAGCGTATTTACCGTAACCGGTTTCTTATTCTCGAAATCACGGTAGCCGTAGCCGGCCGAATAGATGATCTTATCCTTTTCTACCACCGCTACGGCAAAGCCCGGCACGTTCCAATCCTGTAGTATCTGGTTAAGCTCTTTGTCTGTTTTCCTCAGCCGCTTATACCTTGTAACATCCTGGGCGCCCGCGTATAAAAGGGGCAGTAGTAATACGGTGATGAAGACTGGTTTTTTCATGTAGGTATAGTTTGAATATACCCACGAACCTAGTTGCTATATCCGCTTCCGTCAAGGTTTTTCAGATGGATGAGGCTATGAGGAGCCCGAATGGGAAAATAGAGCGCTCAATGATGAGCACCAACAGCCGTTTATTGCGGAAAATACTAATCCGGCAGATCAAAAATACTGCGGAAGAGGCGTTTTTTATCGTTGATAGGTTCATCCAGGCTGATCATACTTTCGGTGCGCATGACCCCAGGTATACTATTGATCTTAAAAATCACTTCCCGCGCATGCTTGGTATCGCGGCAGCGTATCTTACAGAAAATGGAAAACTTCCCGGTGGAAAGGTTAGCCACAGTGATCTCCGGTATTTTCACCAGTTCTTTGATCACCTTCTCTGAATCCAGGGTGCGGCTCAGTATAAGACCCACATTAGCCGTAAAGCTATAACCCACTACATTGTAATCTACAGTCAGGGTAGCTCCGGTGATCAACCTTCTGCGCTCCATCTTCTTTACACGGCCATGCACGGTTCCTGCGGATACGTTGATCTTTTTGGCAATATCGGTGTACGGCATCCTTGCATCCTCGATCAATAATGTGAGGATCTGGCGGTCAATTTTATCGATTTCGTAAGCCATAGCTGAAAAATAAAGGGTTTATTAAAAATAAATCAACGAATACGATTCAATAGTAAATTATTCTCACAAAAATAAATAAAGTTCTGAATTTTCTTCACCAATACTAAGCGGAAATTTAGTTTTGTTCATGTATTCAATCCAAATATTGAAAACACTTTACAAGCCATGATCGAAGAAATGACCATACCTAACGGAGCCGATATAGCCTGGATGCTGGCCGCTACCTGCCTGGTATTTTTCATGACCCCCGGTCTTTCCTTCTTTTACGGAGGCATGGTAAATAAGAAAAATATCATAAGCACCATTTTGCAGAGTTTTATTGCACTTGGTGCGGTAAGTATTATATGGGTAGTGGTAGGCTTCAGCCTTGCCTTTGGCAACAGCCTGGGCGGAATAATAGGCGATCCCCGCACCTTCTTCATGTTTCACAATGTAGACGCTGCAACCCATGCGGCCCTCTCTCCCGGATTGCCCCTCATCCTCTTTGCCATGTTCCAACTGAAGTTTGCCATTATCACCCCGGCTCTTATTTCAGGAAGTTTTTCAGAACGGGTTAATTTCAACGGTTACCTCATTTTTCTGCTACTGTTCTCCTTATTCATTTACGCCCCACTCTGCCACATGACCTGGCACCCGGAAGGGCTGCTCCGTACCTGGGGAGTGCTTGATTATGCCGGAGGCACCGTGGTACACATGTCCGCAGGAATTGCTGCACTGGCTGGAGCTTTAGTACTGGGCAAGCGTAAAAAACGTGAAGCGTCTAATCCCGTAAATATTCCTTTTGTAGTACTGGGCACCGCCATGCTGTGGTTTGGATGGTTCGGTTTTAATGCCGGCTCCTCCTTCAGCGCCAACGGTGAGGCAGCTATGGCCTTTGCCACTACCAATACTGCCAGTGCCATTTCCATGGTAGTATGGGTTTTACTGGACGTAAGGAGGGGAAACAAAATTTCAGCTTTAGGCGCCTGTATCGGAGCAGTGGTAGGGCTTGTAGCCATTACTCCGGCAGCGGGCTTTGTAACCATATCACAAAGCCTGCTGATTGGCGCTATTGCTTCCACGATATGTTATGGTGCCGTACGCTATAAGTCAAAAACCGAATTGGATGACACGCTGGACGTATTCCCTTCCCACGGTATTGGCGGAATGGTAGGTATGCTGGCCACCGGCATCTTTGCCCGCGAGGTGGGTTTGGTGTACGGGGAATGGGAAACCTTCCTGAAACATCTGGTGGCACTGGTAGGGGTTTCAGCCTTTGTTTTTGTGACTTCCATAGTGCTGTACCGGCTTACCAATTTTATTACAAGTATTCGCGTGGATGAAATGGCCGAAGAATTTGGCCTGGACCGCAGTCAACATAATGAACAATATATTTAAAATGAGACGCCTATGACAAACAAACCCTAAAGATTGGCGAAAGGCAGGTTCTTGAGCCGGGTATTTCAGATAATCAATAAGGAGTGCAATCTATCTGAAACTACATCTATCTTTCATACACCATGAGACATCTGCATTTGTCTCATCAGAACCCGGAACAGGGCATTACAGATGCCTTTCTGCCAGTCTTTAAATTTTTCCGCTCTATTCAACAGGGGCACAACGGGAATCGTCACAGTCCATTCCCGGTACTTAGTATGATTTTGTTGAAACTTTCATAGAACGAGGAAGCAGCCCACGAGTGCAGGGCTGCTTTTTTTGTTTTCCGGCTTCATATAATAGGTCTGATTACCCCAATAATAGATACATTTGAAGCGCTCATCATCAGGGAATTGCTTTTCAATTGACCAAAATGACCGCTCATACCATTGCCGTTCTACCCTTTGTAAATATGAGTTCCGATAAGGAGAACGAGTATTTCAGTGACGGAATTACCGAAGAGATCATTACCGCACTTTCGCGGATCGAAAACCTGAAGGTCACCTCGCGCACCTCCTCCTTTTATTTTAAGAATAAATCATTTCCACTTAAAGAGGTGGCCAGTCAGCTCGGTGTGGCTATCATACTGGAAGGCAGTGTGCGGGTATCAGGGACCATGCTACGTATTACAGCCCAGCTTATACAAGCCGAAGAGGATTTTCATTTCTGGTCTGAGACCTGGGACCGCAAACTGGAAAATATTTTTGAGACCCAGGATGAGATCAGCCTGATTATAGCGGATAAGCTCCGGGAACAATTCGGGCACTTTGAGATCAGTGACCATCTGGTGGAAAAACAGACCGACAACCTGGATGCTTACGAATATTCCTTGCGGGCACGTTATCATTTTAATAAATGGAACCCGCAGGATGCTGAGATGGCCATAGACCTCTGGGAAAAAGTGTTGGCGCTGGACCCTCATCATGTAGAATCCTATGTAGGGCTGGCCGATGCTTACGGCTTTATGGCCACTACCGGCTTTATGCCCTATGTAGAGGCCTGGCAAAAAACCAGTGACTATACCCAAAAAGCACTGGCACTGAACCCCCGGCATGCCGGAGCGCATTATCAACTGGCCAACATTTCCTTTTTTACGAACGCTGATTTCCAGGAGGCCTTTCAGCACGGCCTAAAAGCGGTGGAATATATGCCTAACTATCCCGAGGCACAGCAGTTTATGTCATTTTTATACATCCTGGCTGACGAAACGCAAAAATCATGGGAGCATTTGAGCAAAGCCCTGGAAATAGATCCGCTTAACCAGGAAACCCTTTTCTATAAAGCCTATTACTTATACCGCACCGGAAAAGTGGAGGATGCTTTGGACCTGCTGGAACAATGCCTCCATCACAACCCTAAAAACATTCCCGCAATCATCACCAAGTGCTATTGCCTGCTGATATTGAACCGTTCCGGGGAAGCACTGGACTTCATCCATGCTCAGCCTGCTGAGATCATCGTTCCCGGTGATAAGCTGGGCATCACGGCACTGGCTCACATTATTGGAGGCATGGAGAACCAAGTAAAAACGTCCTTCAATCAACTCCTCGAAGAGTCACAAAATCCCATGGCCTTCCAGCAGCATTCCTACCTGTTCCAGGCTTATGCCCAAAAGGGCAAAAATGACGAGGCCTTTAACTGGCTTCAAAAAGCTATGGAACTTAAATCATCCATTCTACTCCTGGGATTCAGTGATCCATTAGCCGGGCCATTGAAGCGTGATCCGCGCTATCAGGAGTTCAGGGTGAAAATGTACGGTATATTACCGGAGCATACATTTGCACGTAAAAAACCGCCCTTACTGGATGAACAAACCGCCAGGGATTACCAGGCTCTCCTTTTACAACATATCTCCGAGGAAGAACCCTTTCTCAACCCGCAACTTAGCTTACGCAGCCTGGCCCAGCAGTTACAAATTCACCCTAACCAACTTTCATGGTTGCTGAATGAAAAACTAGGAAAGAACTTCAATGAGTTTATCAATCACTACCGGGTAGAGACTTTTAAAGGTCTTGCTACAAACCCTTCCAACTCCCACATTTCACTGATTGGCCTGGCGTATGAAAGTGGCTTTAACTCTAAAACGGTTTTCAACACTTACTTCAAAAAGGAAGTGGGCATGACACCCAAGGAATTCCTGAAAGCCAGCAAAGCCTGATTCCGCCTTTCTTCGCCCGTAAAACCGGCCTTTTCAGTTTGTATTTATAATCCCGAACCCCTTCCTTTCAATACCGAACGGACGCATCCGCTTGCCGCCCTTCTTTTGCCTCGTCAATGCCTGAAGGACAGGCATATCAAACATTAAGACTTCATAATAACATGCAAGCAAAAAAGATGAAGGCCATAGTTGCCACAGGTTATGGTTCTCCTGCAGTTCTGCAACTCCAGGATGTGAATACACCCACTATAAAAAGTAATGAGGTTCTGGTCAAAATACACGCTACCACTGTTACCAAAGCCGACACCATGATGCGTACGGGCACCCCCTACTTCGGAAGATTATTTACCGGGTTGCGCACACCCAAACATCCTATACCAGGAACCGGTTTTGCCGGTGTGGTGGAAGCCGTGGGAAACCAGGTTTCTTCTTTAGTGGTAGGAGATGCCGTTTTTGGTGAGACCACCCTTGGCTTCAGTACCAATGCAGAGTTTGTGGCTGTTCCTGAAAACGGGGTGATCCTTAAAAAACCTGACAGTATCAGCTATACTGAAGCTGCTGCCTTTACGGACGGCCATCTTACCTCGTATAACTTCCTGAAAGAAATAGCACAAGTAAAACCGGGTCAGAAAGTACTGATCAATGGTGCCTCGGGAAGCCTGGGGACAGCTGCCGTTCAGCTGGCCAAATACTTTGGCGCGGAGGTAACCGCTGTTTGCAGCACCCGGAATATCGGACTGGTAAAATCTTTAGGAGCTCACCATATAATAGACTATACCAAACAGGATTTTACCACCACCGGGCAAACTTATGATGTGATCTACGATACCCTGGGCAAAAGGAGTTTTAAAGAGTGCAAAAAGGTACTGACTGAAAAGGGCCAGTATATTTCCCCGGTTTTACAATTCCCACTTTTATTTCAAATGCTGTGGACCTCCAGATTTGGTCGCAAAAAAGCAAAGTTTGCCGCTACCGGCCTTCGTTCAGATCGTGAGCTACGGGAAATGCTTCAAGAAGTGATCCGAATTGTTACAGCGGGACACCTCAAAACCGTGATAGACCGTCAGTACCCCCTGGAAAAAGTAGCCGAAGCCCATACTTATGTGGATGCCGGCCACAAAAAAGGCAACGTTATCATCAACGTTCAACCATAAAACAACTAAAAATGAGATCATTAAAAAATATAGCCAGAATAGCTGGCCTGGGATACCTGATTATTTTCAGCACCGGTTTTTTTGCCAACTTCTTTGTATTGGAAGGTCTGCTGGTAGACGGAGATGCTGTAGCTACCACAGAGAATATTACCAACAACCTCTCACAGTTCCGTTTAGGCACGGTTGGCTTCATCATCATGATCATTACCGATGTTCTAATGGCCTACCCGCTGTACCTTTTGTTACGACCAACCCATAAATATTTAGCCATGCTTTCAGCCTGGTTGCGATTGGTCAATGGGGCCGTATTTGCCGTAGCCATTTTCAATTTATTTGGTATTATTCACCTGCTTAGCGGGGCGGATTACCTGCAGGTACTTGACGAAAGCCATATTCAGGCGCAGGTAATGATGCTGCTTAAAGCTTTCAACTACACCTGGTTGCTGGGGCTCGTGTTTTTTGGCCTGCACTTGCTGATACTGGGTTATCTCGTATTCAGATCATGTTATTTTCCGTGGATTTTGGGCCCGCTTTTACAAATTGCTGCTCTCGGTTATCTCATCGACAGTTTCGCGCAGTTTCTCTTGGCGAATTATGCTAATCACAAAGGGATATTTGAAATGATCGTGGTTATTCCCAGCATCGTGGGAGAATTTTCGCTTACCCTTTGGTTGCTGATCAAAGGGATCCGAAAATCCAGCCCTGGTAAACCTATCCACACTCTTTAATTCCTGGAACCCTTAATTCAGGTGCAAAATATTTCTGGTCGCCAACTTATAATTCCGAACCTTTTTAATGAAAAGCCGGACTCCCACTCTTCCGGTTGCCGGTAGTTTTGCCTCAGAATTAAAAACCGAACTGCTTCAGCAAGCTAACTCTTTGAAACTATGAAAAAGTCCAAACGTATTTCACAACGCGCTTCTGCACTTACTGCCGGAATATCGCTATTGATAATGGCCATAGTAGCCGGACTCACCTACGGTTATTTACATGGTAGCTTGGTAGTAGCGGATAATGCCCCGGCCACAGTAAGTAACCTGCAATCTTCAACCGGTCTTTTCAGAGCAGAATTATTGGGATGGACCATCATCTTCCTCCTGGATGCTCTTGTAGCCTGGGCTCTCTATCACTTCTTTGCCACAACCCACAAAGGTTTGTCATTTTTAAGTTCATTTCTGAGGGTGTTATATACGGCTATCTTAGGTGTGGCTATCTTCAATCTACCCCAGATCTTAACGCTATTGAATGAGCAGCTTTCGGAAGTTGGAATGGCCGAAAGACCCACCGATATTCTCAATTGTATCAATTCCTTTGAGAACATCTGGTCACATGGCCTGATCATTTTCGGGCTCCATCTAGTGGTATTGGGGTACCTCAGTCTTTTAGCTGATCATATTCACAATGCCTGGGGTATATTGTTGATGATTGCAGGGGTGAGCTATACACTTCTTCATACGCTCTATGCCATAGTCCCGGAGGTTTCCGGTTCATTAACCCTATTGGAGAGCATCCTGGCCATTCCGATGACCATAGGAGAATTGGGTTTTGCCCTTTGGCTGATCATCAAAGGAGGAAAAACCAAAGCCTGAAAAGCATCCATCAAGTAACTAAGTAGCCTACACCAATAATAGGTATTTGGATCCGCCCGGAACAAACATGTTCCGGGCGTTTCTGGATTTAAACCCCATCACTCTTATCCATAGAAAAACGGTTACCTGGTACGGGTATGTAATACCGCACCTATCTACTGAAATTCCAAACTCCCAGGCTGCCCCACTGATCTTTCTTTGCCTCATAAAACCTATAAAACAGATAGTTACGATGAGATCAGCGATAAATAAAAAAACAACTTCACGAAGTTTTGAACCTCAAAACGCAGCCGTATTCATAGCACTCTTCAGCTTGATCCTGAGCAGTTGCTCCAGCTACAGAAGTGAAATTTCATGGCCTGCAGTTGAAAATGAGCTTACTACCCATTATACTGTGCCCATTTACAAGCTTCATAAGCTGATCCTGATCAAAGGTGAAGCTGACGGAACCAGCGGCTACTTCATATTCGATACCGGTGCACCCTGCCTCGTTTTAAATGAAACTCATTTTAAAGATTACCATACCGACCCTACCCGACAAGCCACTGGTGTGAATGGCATCATACGTGACGTCAGGATACGTTCTGTGGCTAATTTGAAACTGAAAGAGCTTAGCTTCAAGCACCAAATGGCCGATGTGATGGACCTGAGTCACATCGAAAGAAAACGTAATGTTAAGATACTTGGCCTCTTGGGTATCAATCTTTTTAAAGGTGAGGAACTGGAAATTGATTTACAGCATCAAGTATTGCGGATCTTCAGAATTGACCAGAACGGAACACGACTGCATAAACAAGGCCCGGTTCCCCAGTCGGGAATTATTTCCATGCCCTTTACATACAAAGGCGCCTTTATACAATTGGAAGCCCGGATCAACCATCGCCCCTATAACCTTCTATTTGACAGCGGTTCTGAGGTTCTGCTGCTCGATAAAAGCATACTGGATCAGGACAGTATTTACACCAAACCCGTAAGCAGTCAAAAACTTTTTAGTACTGATGGTTACCGCTCCGACCTGGAAATAAGACAGCTCAACCAAATTAAGATCGGTTTGAACCTAAGTGAAGTAAAAATGCTGGCCACCGATCTAAAGAAACTCCGGGCATTTGGTTTTCGCGCGGATGGTCTCATAGGCTATGACCTGATGGCTTCTGGTATAATCACTATAAATTTCAATAAGCGCATCCTTCAGATCAAGCCTTATACCAAAACCTGATCATTACAGTTTCACCTCCATTTCAAAAAAAAAGCCCGGTGCATCAGCATCGGGCTTTTCTTTCTGGCGGAGAGAGAGGGATTCGAACCCTCGATACGCTTGTGACGTATACACACTTTCCAGGCGTGCGCCTTCGACCACTCGGCCACCTCTCCAGTAATTTGGGTTGGCAAAAGTAAAAAAAATTGCAATGAAGGCAGCGTTTTAACGTTTCTTTGTCTATTTAATCACATCGTCAATTTTAAGGAAGCATTATAAAATACTATGCGCGCATGCTATTTTGAGTTCATTACGGCCAAAGGCCGCATCATAACACAAAAAAGATGCAGAGAATACTTTAGCTTTGTGATGAGTTTTTTATTTTCACCGAAATTTTTAACAAACTAGCAAGTAATGAAAAAAGCACTTTCGATCTTGGCTGTATGCATGTTTATGGCCTTTGGAACTGTTACCCTCTTTGCCCAGGATGACGCTGATACGGCTGCCACCGAGCAGACTGATACTGCCGCCCAGGCTCAAAGCGAACCCGCTACAACCGTTGACAAAACCGAGCCAGCGGCTCCAGCCGAAGAAGAGGAAGTGGAAGTTGATCAATCCTTCCATCAGGTATTAAAGGAAAAGTTCATTGAAGGTGGACCTTCCTTCATGGGTATCGTACTGATCACCCTTATTTTAGGTTTGGCTATTTGTATTGAGCGTATCATTTACCTCAACATGGCTACTCCAAACTCCAAAAAATTACTGGACGAAATCGAAAGCGCTCTTCAAACCGGTGGTGTGGAAGCAGCTAAAGAAGTTTGCCGTAACACCCGTGGTCCCGTAGCCAGCATCTTCTACCAGGGTCTTGACCGCATGGATGAAGGTATTGATGTGGTTGAAAAATCCATCATTTCCTACGGTTCTGTACAAATGGGTCTTCTGGAGCGTAACGTTTCCTGGATCTCTCTGTTTATCGCTCTGGCCCCTATGCTTGGGTTCATGGGTACGGTAATCGGTATGATCGAGGCCTTTGACGCTATTGAAGCAGCGGGTGATATTTCTCCATCACTGGTAGCAGGTGGTATTAAAGTGGCCCTTTTGACCACGGTATTCGGTTTGATCGTTGCGATCATCCTGCAGATCTTCTACAACTATATTATTGCGAAGATCGACTCTATCGTGAACACTATGGAGGATGCTTCCATCTCCCTGATCGATGTACTGGTAAAGTACAAATCACACAACGCCTAAGAAATAAAATATGATTGATTTCGGATTATACGCAACCTATGCATTGATCGGGATCTGTATCGTGATGATCCTGGTCTTTGCCATCGGTCGCATCGCTAAAAACCCGGGAGGCGCCAAAAGCGCGCTGATTGGGGTTGTTGGGCTGATTGTGCTTATAGCAGTGGCTTTTGCCCTTAGCACCGGTACCGATGTAGCTTCGAACCCTAAGTTCGCCAGCATGGAAATTACCGAGGAAACCTCCCGTCAGGTTGGTGCCGGTTTAATGGTTTTCTACATCCTGGCCGGACTTGCTATACTGAGCATACTTTACGTTGAAGTAACCCGTTTATTTAAATAATATGGCAAGAAACAGCAGGGCAATACCGGAAATCAACGCAGGTTCGATGGCAGATATCGCTTTCCTGTTGTTGATCTTCTTCCTGGTTACCACTACAATGGATGTGGATTCAGGAATTAACCGGAAATTGCCGCCATGGGACCCGGAGCAGATCCAGGACCCGCCCCCTATTAAGAAGAAGAACATTTTTACGGTGTTGGTAAACGCCAATGACCGGCTTCTGGTAGAGGATGAATACATGGATATCAAAGACCTGCGCGCTGCAACGGTACGATTCCTGGATAACAATGGTGACGGCTCCTGCCAGTATTGCCAGGGCGCCCGTAACCCTGAGTCTTCAGATAATCCCGGGAAAGCCATTGTATCCCTGGTAAACGACCGGGGAACGTCCTATAAGTTGTACATAGCTGTTCAGAACGAACTGGCAGCCGCTTACAATGAACTTCGTGAACGCGAGGCTCAGCGTAAATTCGGCATCAGCTATGACAACCTCAGCGAGGATCAGCAAAATGAGGTCCAGGATATGTACCCACAAAAGATCTCAGAAGCAGAACCTGTAAACTTAGGAGGCTAGAATATGTCAAAGTTTAAAAAGAAAACCGGAGGCGGTACTCCCGCCATTTCAACAGCATCACTGCCGGATATCGTTTTCATGCTTTTGTTCTTCTTCATGGTAACCACGGTAATGCGTGAAGTTACCCTCTTGGTAGAAAACATCAAGCCTAACGCAACGGAGATCAAAAAGCTGGAACGTAAATCACTGGTTACCTACATTTACGTGGGTAAACCTAAAAAGCAATACATCCCACAGGTGGGATCTGAACCCCGTGTTCAGCTCAATGATGCTTTTGCCCGGGTGAATGAAATTCAGCAATATGTGATCACAGAGCGTGAGGCTATCAACGAAGCTGAACGCCCACTGATGACCGTTTCCATTAAAGCGGATGAAGACGTGAAAATGGGACTGATCACCGATATCAAACAGGAATTGCGTAAAGCAAACACCCTTAAGATCAACTACTCTACCCGTAAGGGAGAGGTGTATGGAGACTAAGAAAGTGCTTAAATTATAGATTCTCCGAAGGCCGCTGAAAAGCGGCCTTTTTTGTTTCCCCTCATACTATCTTTCTGCCCAGGGCCGTTGTATTATAAATCCTTTACCTATGGCCTGGAGAAAAAGAATAGTTCCCGAGATCAATGCCGGCTCAATGGCAGATATTGCCTTCCTGCTGCTTATCTTCTTTTTGGTAACCACAACCATGGATGTGGACGGAGGCATACAACGCAAGCTTCCTCCCATCTCTGAAAAGCCCTCTGAAGGTATCATCCATAAACGCAACCTCCTCAACGTACTCATCAATGCCCGGGGACAGCTTATGGTACAGGACCAGGAAATCAAACTACATGAATTGCGCCAGGCTACCGTTGATTTTCTGGACAACAACGGAGACGGCAGCTGTTCTTATTGTGAAGGTATCGGACTGGATAACCTCTCCGTAAACCCGCAAAAAGCCGTTGTTTCCATCCAGAACGACCGTGAAACCCCTTACCGCCTATACGTGGCGGTACAAAATGAATTGACGGCTGCTTACAACGAGCTGCGTAACCGGGAAGCCAGAAAGCTATTCGGCCAGGGCTTTAACGAATTAAATTCCGCTCAACAGGGACAGGTGCAGGAACTTTTTCCGATGAAGATCTCTGAAGCTGAGCCCGTGGATCTTTAGTCTTGCTCCACGGCATGATCATCATAAGCGGCTGGTGGGTATTTTTTCATGAGATAACGCAGGCCAACGAGAGTTCCTATGAATATCAGTATTCCCGGCCAAAAGTAAATGCTCTGCCATTCGGAACTGGTATCGTTGAACTCATCTACCGGAACATCAAAAAAGTATACGGCTATAACAATAGCCCCGTTATTGATCAGGTGCATTAACACCGGAACCCACAGGCTTTTACTCCATAGCTTCAGGTAACCCAACACTACGGATAAAGCCATAATGGAAAGAAAGCTGTTGAACTGCATGTGTAAGGCAGCAAAGGTGAGGGAGGTTACCAGGATGCCAATAGGCACATTGCGAAAGCCCTTGATGAATAAAGGCTGTACCACACCCCGGAACAGGGTTTCTTCACATACAGCCGGAAGCAGGGCCATAATGACAAATACTTTCAGGAAATCCATGAAGCTATGCATTTGCAGGAAGCCCTTGATCTGTTCTGATATTTGTGCCTCACTGCTGCGGGTATACTCTTCCAGCCAGCCTAAAAAATCAGGAAAGGTGAGCTCCGAACTAAAGCGGTACAAGGAATCTGAGATGATGGTTCCGCTTAACGTTAATACCAGTATCATGACTACCACAACCATCCCTTTACGGGGGAAATCATTGATCTGCAGGTAATCCGAAGGATAACGCGACAAAAGATAGGCACCCAGAAGACCAGGTACCAGGAAAGTTCCCAGGGTGTTGAAACCCTGCAGGAATTTCATAACCTCTACCCCACCCGGGTTGCCGGGCTCCTGGAGTAACGCCATCATGTCCTCTACAGCATAGGGAAAGAAAGCGGGCATCAGTACCACACCGATGGCCAGAAAAACAAAAGTACCGGCCACTGCCAGCACAAAGATCATGAACAACTGATACCACGGACTTTGACCTATTAAACTACCTCGCATAGAGCCGAATGAGATTTAGTATTTTTGCAGCGTCAAAAATAAGAGGAATAGTTTGGTTAAGATCGATGATATAGAAGTAGGAGAATTTCCCCTGTTACTGGCCCCCATGGAAGATGTAAGCGATCCACCTTTCAGGGCGCTCTGCAAAGAACATGGTGCGGATGTAATGTATACCGAGTTCATATCTTCTGAAGGCTTGATACGCGATGCCGCGAAGAGTGTTCAGAAACTGGACATTTTTGAATACGAGCGTCCCATTGGCATCCAGATATTCGGTAATGAAATAGCCTCTATGCGTGAAGCAGCAGCCATTACCGAAGAAGCTAATCCTGATATTATTGACATCAATTACGGCTGCCCGGTAAAGAATGTGGCCTGTAAAGGAGCCGGAGCAGGTATCCTGCAGGATATACCCAAAATGGTTTCTATGACCAGCGAGATCGTAAAAGCCGTTAATAAGCCAGTTACCGTAAAAACGCGGCTGGGGTGGGATGAGAACACCAAATACATTGTAGAAGTGGCAGAGCGCTTACAGGATGTAGGCATAAAGGCGATTTCCATTCACGGACGTACCCGCAAGCAGATGTATAAAGGTGAAGCGGACTGGACGTTGATTGCCGCAGTAAAGAACAACCCCCGTATGAAGATCCCGGTATTTGGCAACGGTGATGTAGACTCTCCGGAAAAAGCCCTGGAAATGAAAAACCGCTACGGTATAGATGGGATCATGATAGGCCGGGCCAGCATCGGTTACCCATGGGTATTCAACGAGATCAAACATTTTCTGGAAACCGGTGAAAAACTGGATCCTCCCACCATGTCACAAAGGGTGGATGCGTGTAGGAAACATTTGAAAATGGCATTGGAGTGGAAAGGTGAAAAACTGGGGGTATTTGAAACCCGCAGACATTACACCAATTACTTCAAAGGCATTCCCCACTTTAAAGAATACCGCACACAACTGGTCACTACCGAAGAACCCGAGGCTATTTTTGCCTTGCTGGACGAGATCGAAAGCCGCTTCCAGGGAGTATTCAGCCCGGTAGCCTAAACCGTTTGCACAGCACCGAACAACTCATAGCTCAGCCTGCGGGAGGTAAGCCAGGAGGCAATGCTACTCAGGCTGAAAACGGTTACTGAGACCAGTACGATATCCGTCCACTTAAGCCGTACCGGATAGGAGTCAATAACGTAACCGGGGCCCAGGGAAAGAATGCCAAAATGTTCCTGCAACACAATAATGAGTGTGCCCAGGAAAAGTCCCGTAAAAGCCCCCACCAAGCTTATCATCAGCCCTTCCTTGAAAAAGATATGCCGCAGTGTTTCCAATGAAGCGCCCATAGCCCAAAGGGTAAAAAGATTGTCCTTTTTGTCCAGCATCAGCATGGTAAGGCTACCCATAATGGTAAAGGTGGAAATGGCCAGGATAAGTGCAAATACTATAAAGGTGAAAAGGTTCTCACTTTTCATCACTTTAAAAAAGACCTCCTGTTGCTCATCACGGTCCTGTACTTTAAAACGTGAGCCCAGTTTCTCGGATATTGCGGACTTTACCCGGAACGCGTTAGCACCTTCCTTTAGTTTGAATTCCAAAGAAGTAGCAGCCTCTGCCCGGCCTATCAGGTCACGGGCAAATGTTATGGAAGTAATGGCATATTTCTCGTCAAAATCGGGTTGAATTGAGAATACTCCGGCCGGATATAAGAGGTCTGTGGCAAAGGCCGTGCTAAAATCCAGCCCCGTTTTTTCGCGAGGCACGAAAGCCGAGATAGGCGACTCAAAATCCACGCGACTGTAGCCCAGAAAATAAGCCACTCCGGCACCCAGTAAAGTGGTAGGCACCTCCTGTTCTTCCTTAAGGTTGTATGCTCCGGCCACCACAGCATCCTTTACCTCACTCACCTCAGTATAATGATCATCCACACCCTTCAGTGTGGCGATATATTCCTTATCCATGAAGGTGAGTAAAACACGGTCTTCCAATACCACACTTACATCTTCAACGCCATCCACTGACTTTACACTATTGGTAATAGCTGACGAAGCATCAAAGTATTTTCCTTCCACCAGGGACGCTTTGAGATCGGGATCAAAGGTTTCATAGAACCCCTTTACCAGGGACTCCAGTCCGTTGAAGGCACTCAACACAATGATAAGAGCTGCAGTACCCACCATAATGCCCAACATGGATACGGCCGAAATGATATTGACCGCATTCCTTGATTTACGTGAAAAAAAGTACCTGCGGGCTATATGCGTGGTCAGGTTCAATTGATCGGACTTTCACCCTCGCCCCTTAGGAGACGATCTATATTGTCCCTGTAGTCTAGGCTGTCATCCAGAAAAAATTCAAGATCGGGCATTACCCGCAATTGTCCTTTAAGGCGGTGTACCAACTGATCTTTGATATAGCCTTTTTGCTCACGTATCCACTTCATAATCTCATCCTGGGAGGTAGCGGGAAAAACGCTCAGGGCAATACGTGCCAGGCCAAGATCCGGGGTAACCTTAACAATAGATACCGTGATCAATACACCTTTAAAATGTTGCTGAGCAATACCGCGAAGCACCTCGGCAAGGTCCTGCTGCAAAAGCCGGTTTACCTTTTTTAATCGATTTGAATCCATTACTGCAAATCTACAAAAGCGGACACTACCGGATAACCTCAAAAGAGGAATACCCCTTAACCACAGAGTCTTTTACCTCTACATCCTGCACGCGCGCTGCGGGAGGGCCCTGCTTACACCAGGCTATAAATTCCTGAAGCTGCTCTTCCGGGCCTTCGGCTTCAGCGGTTACGGCACCATCAGGTTCATTGCGCACCCAGCCGGTCAAACCCAAGCGTTCAGCGGTTTCCCGGGTACTTTTGCGATAAAAAACACCCTGGACCTTTCCACGGATATGTAGTATATAAGCGGTCTTTTCCATTTTGAAAAAAGCTTCCTTTCAAAAAGAAATAAAATGAAGGGCATATAGTTTAAACAGCATTCCACTTTTTAAATCAACTGTCTAATTTTCAGATTCTTATAAATTCAACCCTTTTTTCCGGCACGGTTCTGCTATAAAGGGAAGCATTACTTACCAAATAATATCGCTAACACTAACACCTGAATTGAATTTAAACTTGCTCAAATGGAAAAAGTAGAATTAAAAGAAGTGAAATTTCCAAATTCTCACCGGAAAATTGAGCTCCACACCGGGCTCGAAGAGAATGATCGTAAAAGTGTTGCGGATAAACTCTCCGAAGTCTTAGCAGACAGCTATCTGCTGATGCTTAAAACACATTACTATCACTGGAATGTTAAAGGAACTCTTTTTAAATCATTGCATGACCTGACTGAACAGCAGTACACCGAGCTGTTTGAGGCTATCGATGACATTGCCGAAAGAATCAGGGCTTTAGGATTTGAGGCTCCCGGAACTTTCAGCATCTTTCAAAAGATCAGTAATGTAAAGGAAGCCAAAAGTGGATTGTCTGACCTGGAAATGTCAGCAGATTTACTTGAAACTCACGAAAGTCTAATTTTAAAACTCCGTGAAACGCTCAAAACAGCGGATGAAATCAGTGATGAAGTGACCGTTGACATGATGGTGTCACGATTAACCATTCATGAAAAAGCCGCCTGGATGCTGCGCAGTTTCATTGAGAGGTAAAATTAATTACCATGTTTTTTAAAATCAAAACCTTTTTTAACATCTTAATCATTACAAGCCTTGGCTTGGCGTGTACGAATGAGTTCGGGAATACTAATTCTCAGCAGGAATACACACAAAGTACCGCTGGAGATGTGAATTCTTCTTCCGAAGCTTTCTCCGAAACCAGCCGTATTGAACTGAAAAATCGCCTTAATGAAAACTTATCTTACGTTAAGGACAGGCTGAACAAACTGCACGATAAAACCGTAAACGAGGCGGAGGAACTTAACGGGCAGGCGCTTGAAAAATCAAGAGAATTGCAAACCGATCTTGAGCGTTTGCGTGGGGACCTGGAAATGCGGCTGGACTCTCTGAAAGAGAAATCCGGTGCATCCTATGAAAAGATGAAAATATCTGCAAAAAGTGGACTGGAGCAGCTAGAAGATGAAATGAAGCAGATTGATGAAGAGATCAAAGAGTGGTTTGAAGTTTATGTTGAATAATCAGTTATGGAATTAAATAGCCCCAGAAAAGACCCTTATTCTTCCGTAAGCCAGGTTGAAAGAGACCTCGAAAAGAAAGGCTTTAAGGAAAAATTTTCGGTTAAGGATGAACACACCATCCATGATGCCGATAACCGTGAATACAGCTCTGATAAAATTTCTATCATAGAGTTGCATCGCATCGTAGATCGTGAGAACAATTCACAGTCTCTGATGGTTATAGGATTAGAAGCTGAAGATGGAAATAAAGGGATTTTGAAAACACCCTTTGGAGAAAATGCTGACGAAACCGTTGACCGTTTTTTGCAGAATGTAGATTCAAAGAGTAGTTTGAATAAAAAATACTAACTAAATTTTTCGTTAATCTTAAATACAATATCAAAATGAGTAAGCAATCAGGAAATGTAATTTTGGGAACCCTTGTTGGCGCAGCGGTAGGTTTCGCTGCCGGAATACTCCTGGCCCCTGCAAGTGGAAAGGATACCCGTAATCTTTTGGGTGATAAGGCTAATGAAGCTAAAGACGCTATCAATGATGCCGCCAACAAAACCATTGCCTCTCTTAAGGAAGTGAAAGAATCTGCCGAAAGAGTGATCAAAAATGGTAGTGTAAAAGCCTAAGGGCTTATGAAAAGTTTTTAATGCCGGCCTTTCAGCCGGCATTTGTTTTATACCATGGACCTTTCCAAACATATCAAACAACTAACCGAACACCTCAAACAATATGTAAAACTTGAGGTGGAACATGCTAAATACGAGGCTATTGAAGAAGGCAGCAAAATAATTGGCAGCCTTTTCACCTTTGTATTTCTTCTGGTTTTCGGTTGTATTTCCACTTCTCTTATCGGCATTTTTGCCGGCCTCTACCTCTCTAAGGTATTTGGCAGTTACCTGTTGGGGTTTGGCGTAACTTCACTGGGTTATATTCTCCTCTTTATCATCATGGTGATTTTCCGAAAACACCTTCTTGAAAAACCCTTTATCAATACTGCTGTTAAGCATATATTCAAACACCTCCGTGAGAAAGAAGAGCATAAAGAATAAACGACAGTTGGATGCCTACATCCGTGAACTTCGGCTCGAAAAGGAGATTCAAAAGCAAAAACTCCTGGCCGATGTGGAGGTAATGAAACACGGTATTTCCACCATTGAATCCGGAATACACGCTTTTCAAACGGTGATGGACATAGTACGAAAAAGCGGAGAAGCAGGCATAAGCCCCAAGGAAAGGGTAAAGAACATGGCCATTAATATGGGCATTGACTTTATCAGTGAAATACTGACCCAAAAAATGAATGCATCCGCTGCAGAAACCGCAGAGGGCGACCCAAAAGAATAAACTTTAGCGCTTTCAAAAATGAAAAGTCTGGCAAGTATTGACTTTGGCATCAATAAGGCTTATGATCTCCTGACCGAAAAAATGGAAACCTGGCTGGAACTGGCGGTGAAAATGCTGCCTAACCTGGTTATTTCCATAATTATCCTGTTGGTATTTGCCGGTATTGGCAAGCTTCTTAAAAAAGTGGTTTACCGCCTTACAGGTAAGATCACGGACAACCTCAGCCTGAGAAAGCTGATCAGCAGCATCCTTTATATTATCATATTAGCCCTGGGCACCTTCATTGCACTTTCTGTGCTGGAGCTGGATGGGGCCGTAACCTCACTGCTTGCCGGAGCTGGCGTTATTGGATTGGCCCTGGGTTTTGCCTTCCAGGATATTGCCTCCAACTTTATTGCCGGTACTATGATGAGCATCCGGAGGCCCTTCCAGGTAAATGACCTCATTGAAACCAACGATTTTTTTGGAAAGGTGGTAAGTATTCACCTGCGTACTACACAAATTGAGACTTTACAAGGTCAGTTGGTGATGATACCCAATGCGGAGGTCTTTAAAAAACCCATCATCAATTACTCGGTACTGGGTAAAAGGAGAATTGACCTCGAAGTAGGTGTTACTTATGGCCAGGACCTGCCGTTTGCCAAAAAAGTAGCCAAAGAAGCCGTTGAAAAAATTGAAGGTATACAAGGTGATGTTACCATTTTTTACACCGAGTTTGGCGACAGTTCCATCAATTTTACCATCCGTTATTGGATGACGTTTACCAACAAGCAATTTGAGTACCGGGATATGGTGGACAAAGGTATTATTGCCATTAAACAAGCCTTTGATGAAAACGGCATTAGCATTCCATTCCCCATACGCACACTGGATTTTGGTGATGTGAACTTTAAAGATATTTTCAAAACTTATAGCAATACACTGGGTGGTTCTTCCGGCAAAGCAGATGATGCTTCCGGGGATAGCAACGAGTAAAAACCTGCACCCTTATGAGCAGATTCTGGAAAATTGTACTGGGGATCGTCCTGTTTTTGGTAATCCTCAATTTTGCCCTGGAGCCGGTAGCCCTCTACTACGCTAACAAAGCACTGGGAAACCTGAAAGGTTATAAAGGCCACATTGAAGATGTAGACATCCACCTTTATCGGGGGGCTTACCGTATAGACTCAATGGACATTGTTAAGGTAGACGGAGAAAACCAAATGCCCTTCTTCTCAACAGCCGCCATTGATATTTCCATTCAATGGAGTGCCCTTTTTAAGGGGAGCATTGTAGGGGAGATTATACTGGAGTCGCCACGCCTCAATTTTATGGTAGTGGGAGAAAGTGTTCAGGCAGGTGGGGACAACGACTGGGTGCAGACGGTTAAAGATCTTATTCCACTACAGATCAACCGTTTCCAGATCATGAACGGGGAAGTGCATTATATTGACAATACCAGCCAGCCCCAGGTAGACCTGGGTGTATTTAATATACAGGCACTGGCTACCAACTTGGGTAACGTCAATGAAAGCAATGAGCTGCTACCCTCCCGGGTTATTTTGGATGCAGGCACCAGCGGCAGCGGGAAACTGAATTGCGAAATGGCCATCAATCCACTCAAGCAAACACCAGATTTTGATCTTTCTGTGCAATTGGACCATATGGATCTCACCTACCTCAAGGACTTTACAGAGGCCTATGCGTATTTTAATTTTAAAGAAGGGCAGATGTATCTTTCCTCGGAGGTAGCCATGAAAAATGGCGAATACGAGGGTTATGTAAAGCCTATACTGAAAGGTGTACGGGTAATAGACCTGAAGAATAAGGAAACTTCATTCTGGCGTAAAGTGTGGGAAGTTGTAGTAGGAACGGTGCTGGAGCTTTTTGAAAACCAGAAGAAAGACCAGTTTGCTACCAAAGTTCCGTTTTCCGGCAACACCCGTGATTCCAAAGTAGGCTTATTGCCTACCATCGGCAATGTACTCCGCAATGCCTTTATTAAAGCTTTCAATTCCCAGGTAGACCAATCCGTAAATATTGAAACAGTGGAAAAAGGGCAGGCCGATGAAAAGAAAGGATTGTTTGATTTTCTAAAGTCCGATAAGAAGGATACGGACCCTAAAAAGGAGGGATTATCGCAATAACCAGCGTACCAATTTACCGGCAAATCCTTTGTAGGGTGGATATTTAAAGGAAGGGTCCGGCCAGGTAGAGGTTTTCATTACCGACTTTTGGTGCGAAAAAGTATCAAAGCCTGCCTTACCGTGGTAATTCCCAAACCCACTGTTCCCTATACCGCCAAAGGGCAGGTGCGGGTTACCGAGGTGCATAACGGTATTGTTTATCGCTCCACCTCCAAAAGAAAGCTCTTGGGTAAATGATCGCTCTATAGCCTTATCCCCGGTAAAAACATACAAGGCCAAAGGGTTGGGATTTTTCAGGATTATTTGCCGGGCTTCAGCAATATTGTTAAACACCAGCACCGGCAACACCGGCCCGAAGATCTCCTCTTGCATTACAGGCGAGTCCAGGTGAACATCGGTTAATAGGGTGGGCTCCATCCGAAGTGTATCCTCATCGGTTTTCCCGCCAAAAATGACCGTTCCCTGCTTAAGGTAACTCTTGAGCGTTTCAAATCTTTTTTTGTTGATTATTCCGGTATAACCCTCATCATTCGTCAGCGGATCCGGGCCATAAAACGCATTAATGTTCTTTTTCAGGGCCTCCATAAAGGCTTTTTCCACGGAACGGTGCACCAGAATATAGTCCGGGGCAACACAGGTTTGCCCGGCATTTATCCATTTCCCGAAGGCTATTCGCCTGGCTGCCACCGCAATATCCGCTGAGGCATCCACTATCCCAGGACTTTTACCTCCAAGCTCCAGTGTTACAGGACTCAGTTGTGAAGCTGCCATTTCAGCTATTTTCCGGCCAACAGGAACACTCCCTGTAAAGAATATATGGTCAAAACGGAAGTTCGTGATCAAGGGAGGCAACACTTCCGTACCCGCTCCCTGTATTACGGTAATATACTCCCGATCAAAGGTTTGGCTTATAATGTCTTCTACCACCTGGGCCGTATGCGGTGTAAGTTCAGATGGTTTCAGCACGGCAGTATTGCCGGCAGCAATAGCCGCCACCAGGGGTGCCAACAACAACTGAAATGGATAGTTCCAGGGGCCTATGATGAGCGTAACGCCTTTAGGTTGACTTATTATTTTACTTTGGGATGGCCATAATACCAGCGGGGTTTGGACACGTTCCGTACGCATCCAGCTTTTCAGGTTATCCAGTGCAGCATCTATTTCGGCATATAGGAAGCCTGTTTCCGTCACATAGGTTTCCATATAAGGCTTTCCGAAATCCGCAAATATGGCCTTCTCTATATCAGCCTCATATTCTTTAACGGCCCGCTTCAGATTTTTGAGTTGTGCCTTACGGAAAGCATAAGGGAAAGTATGTCCAGCCCCAAAGAAAGTTCTTTGAGCATTACAGACCAGTTCGTAGGATGGCATGGGGTTATCCGGCATCTTCACTTTTTAAGAAAGGTACGGATTCACAACGCAAGAGGAAACGATTTAGTTGACCCTGGGCAGGCGTTCTACACGTTTAAAAAGATCAGCGAATTTGGGATAGGCAAAATGATTCAGAGCATTACGGCTGAGCATCTTGAGGGAGATGAAATGTACCGGCTGCCTGGATGTTACCGGTAAGCTAGCCTGATCACTGATGAGGAATATTTCACGGAAAGACTTATTCACCTGCCGCTTGAGGATGACCTTATTTACAAGATCCTGACTACTGAGGGCATCATCAGCCGTATAGAGGTCTATGTTTTTGCGGTATATCCCGCAACTTTCCAATATAAACTGCGTAGGCTCCTGCCAATAATCCGATACGATACAGTAATGCCAGTCCGGTAGCGTTTGCAGTTGCATGAGTATACTCTGCACACCGTGCCGCACATCGTAGAGGTTTTCCCGCTTCATAAAATGCGACCTGAGTTTGATGTTAAAGGAAGACTTTATGGCTTCAAACTCTTCATTGGTGGGGAAGCGTTCCGCTATTCTCTTAAAAACATCGAGAAGCACACCAGAGCAGTTTTCCTCCCAGCGGAGAAACTCCATGGAAACCTTTTGCCCAAGGTTCTCTTCTATGGCCTCTTGCAGAAGGGGTCGGAGATCTTCTTTCCTGTAATCAATAACCGCAGGAAGATCAAAAATTACCAGTTTCAACTTTCTTTTGTGCCGGTGTGTTGTGAATTCCAAATTTAACTAATTCTTAAATTAATATTACCAATTTGTAAAGTGCTGGTAACTAATGTTAAAAGTTTATTCACCCTTTTCCGCATCCACCTCTTTCAGCCGGGTTTCTATGGTAATGCCCTGCTCCAGTGTTTTATGAACAGGACATTTATTGGCTATGGACAGTATACGTTTTCTCTGTTTCTCGTCCAGCTTACCTTTTAGCTCTATGATCCGTTCAAAGCGGCCTATCTTCCGCTCTTCATTTTCGCAGTTTTCACAATCTTCCAGGTAATCATTGTTATAGTTCAGGTGAACAATAACTTCTTGTAAGTCCCATTCCTTGCGATTGCTGTACATTTTAATGGTCATGGCGGTACACGCTCCCAAACCCGCGGTAAGAAGATCATAAGGTGAAGGACCCAGGTCCTGCCCTCCCACACTCTCCGGTTCATCGGCCAGCAGGTGATGATGTCCTGCCAGTATTTCCGTAAGGAAGGGGCCTTCTCCCAGCCTTGCCATCACCTGTTCTTCGGAGTGCTCTTCATCGCCTGGGGTTTCCATGGCCGGCAAATACCGCTGCACCCAACTGGCAATAAGGTCTCCCGCATAAAGCGAATCTGCTTTATCACTCAGTAAGTGATCCGCTCCATCCAGGCTCACAAAACTCTTGGGATGATGGGCTGATTCATAAATAGCTCTGGCGTTGATCACCTCTACCGTTTCATCCTGGGGCGAGTGCATTACCAGTAAGGCTTTACCTCGCATATCTTCCAGTATACGCTGCATCCCCTGGGCTTCAAGATCTTCCACAAAATGACTCTTTATGGAAAATTCCCGGCCCGCTAACTTTACCGTGGCCTTACCTTCTTTGCGGATGTTATCAATGTCTTCTTTCAACAACTTTAAAACATGATCCGGCTCGCAAGGCGCCCCGATAGCAGCAATAGCTTTTACAGATTCCATCTGGCTACCGGCCATCAATACGGCCGTTCCTCCCAAAGAGTGCCCCACCAGCAGGCTCGGACTCGTATAATTCTCCTCCAGGAAAGCGGCTGCAGCAGCAATATCATTTAAATTGGACGTGAAATTGGTGTCTTCAAAATCACCTTCAGACTCTCCCAAGCCGGTAAAATCAAAGCGCAATACTCCAAATCCCTTCTGAGACAGAGCCAGGGTAATATTCCTTGCGGCACGTAGATCTTTACTGCAGGTAAAACAATGGGCAAAAATGGCGAAATGAGCCGGTTTGCGCTCTACTGGCAGCTCCAATATACCTGATAGCTTATCACCATTATCATTTGTGAAATGTACTGCCTTTCCTTTCATTAATGCTTAAAAATGAGAATTTTAAAGGAACGAAAAATAAGTAGGGGCCCGGAAAATTATTATTCACAGGATTGTTAATTTCCTGGTTTAACACGTGGGGCTCAGCACCTATTGCACAGGACTGAGTATATAACCTTCCTTTTTCAGCAGCTGGATAAGTCCCTTTTTACCAGGAAGATGCAAGGCCCCCACTGCAATAAACACACCTCCATCCGGCAGGACCTCCTTAAGGGTATCCACCCACTTCAGGTTACGGTCATTTAAAAGGATATCCATATTTCCATAGGCATCACCCCTTTCATCCGTTGCCTCTAACATGGTTTGAATATCTTCCTCCTGGTAAGCCTTCAGCACCAGGGCGGCCATATCCCTTGTTCCGGTAGAATCCTTTACAAGGTCCACCAGCTGGCTGGCCTGCTCTTCCGGAGTTTCACTATTGAACAGGATATTGGCCTGTTCGGTAACTGTTTCCAGGGCAATTACTTCCTTTCCTTGCTCTTCACCGTTTTGGGCAAAATACATATCAATGGGAATTCCTCCGTATTGGAACTCTGCAGGAGTATTTTGTTGGGCAATGGTAACCACGTACATCGTGGCGATCATATTGGGTTTAAGATTATCAAATATGCCCAGGTCATAACCGATAAGCGGCTCGATCTGCTTTTTCAGAAGTTGGTAATCCTTTTCACCTACCAGCTTTTTAAGTGACTTCTCCGGCATGGTACTCAACAGGCTCAGTTGCATGAGCGAAGCGGAATCGGCTACCATCTCCACCATCACCTTATCGGAGCCTTCATAGGCCTTCTCAACCTTGGTATGACTTTTCAGATAGTCACTCCCCACCAGGTGATAGGTTCCAAAAATATAGGATGGCTTACCTTTTTTACCTTCTATTTTCCATAATAAGGATTGGGAAGACTTTTGCGCCAGGAGGGTTGGCGCCATTATAAATACCAGTAATCCTAAAACTACGTTTCGCATACGATTCTTTTTACATCCAGCCTTTCCAGGCGTTTACCACCTTATTTTGCGACCATCTTTTAATAGCCGGAAGGTTTAAAACACTTATTGCAGAATTCAGTGCCCACGGATACCGAAGTGATTTCTGCAAGGTATATCCAACCTTAATTTCAGTATTGTAATAGCGGTACATGTGTTCCTGATAAGGCATCATTTGGTAATTCTTAGTAAGAAGGGCCTCCTCAATATGTTCTGAACATATTCTGGCTGAAACCATTCCCGGACCAATCCCTTTTCCGTTAAATGGGTCTATCATACCCGCAGCGTCACCCACCAATGCATATCTTTCTCCCGCAATAATTCTTTGAGGAGTAATAGAAGGCAGTCCCCAGCCCTTTGGTTTTTCCAGGGCTTCTGCTTCTGAAAACATTTCACTAAGAAGCGGGTGTTGCTCAATCATCTCAAAAAACGCTGCTTTAAGATTGAATTTACGTGCAGCGATAGAACTGCTCAACATACCCACGCCAACATTAGCCTCATTATTGTTCAAGGGAAAAGCCCAGAAATAACCGGGCATAATGTTCTTATCAAAAAAGAACTCCAGATGATTGCCGGAGTTAAATCCTTTTACATTTTTATAGTACACCCTTATAGCCCCTAGAAGGTGTTTCCTTTCACGATAGTGATCCAGGCCCAGATACCTGGTGACTACCGGTTTTTCACCCTCTGCACCAATCACCATTTTAGCTTGTACAGAGCTCTCCCCTTCTTTATTTCTATAGGTAATAGTTACGTCATCTGGCGTTCTGCTTATACCCTCCACTAAAGTTTCCGGCATAAATTGGCAGTATTCCGGATTTAACTTCCCCACCAGGAAATTATCCATCTCCATCCTTCTCGAGGTAAAGATGGGAGCATACGGGAAGCCTGCATCCTTGAAGTCATAGCGTAATTCCTTCCCATTCACATCTCTGAAACAAAACCCCCAACAGGGCAGCATATCGCACTCTTCAATAAATTCTTCCAGAAATCCGGGGCTGATACGTTTAAGAGTGTTCATCACATCCACGGTAACCCCGTCACCACAAATCTTATCCCTGGGAAATACAGACTTATCCAGTAATACATGGGGAATTTTCTTTTTGGAAAGAAAGTGGGATACGGTAGTGCCAGCCGGGCCAGCCCCGACAATACATACTTCAGTTCTGTTCATCTTCCGAGCAAAATGGCCGTGAAAATACTATAAATTAAACCTACAACTGGCAGGTGTCAAGGGTTTATGGACTATGGTTAATTTGCCAATGCTCTGTGGTTATCTTTGCGGCATGGGATACTTATTTTTTAAGGCATTGCACATCATAGGTTTTGTGAGCTGGTTTGCTGGTATTTTCTACCTGGTACGCTTGTTTGTATACCACCGCGAAGCATGGGAAAAAGGCGATGAGGCCTCCTTGATATTACGAAAGCAATACCAGCTGATGGAAGGTCGCCTTTACAGTATTATCCAAACCCCGGCCATGGTATTAACCCTTATTGGTGGCACAGGCATGCTCATCCTGAACCCGGCATGGCTACAGATGCCCTGGATGCATATAAAATTGTTTTTGGTAGTGGCCCTGGTCTTTTATCATTTTACCTGCGGGAGCATTATGAAAACCCTTGAAACCGCACCATCCAACTGGACCAGCTTTCGTTTCCGTTTGTTTAACGAACTCCCTACTCTCATACTGATAGCCATTGTAATGCTGGCGGTATGGAAAAACCTGCAAGGCTTATGGTTGGGCCTGGTAGTATTGGTAGCCCTTGGTATTTTATTCTTTATGGCAGCTAAGCTTTACCGCAAGAAGAGAGAGCAGCAGGGTAATAACTCATAAAAAAAAAGCCACTCCGCGAGAGTGACTTTTTCTGTTAGGTTAGGGAAGGGTCAGAGTATCTCATGAGTCTCCATTTTCATGATAAGCAGTTAGCTCATCTTTCGATCCTGACCTTTCCAGTTCGAGGAAAGCATTTAAAATTTAGCAGGTTTTAAATTTTAAATATTCTGGGCTCTTAAGCGCTTTGACAGGTTAAATATACTTAAGCCTGTTTTGTGATTCCTACAAAAAATGTGAATGACCCATTTTACTTTGTGAAAACATTCTTTGAATTGACTTACTTCTCAGGAAAACAATTCCTGCAGCCCTTCACGGTAATTTTCAGAGACCGGGATGAGTGTACCATCCGTTACTTCCAGGGCTCCTCCATCTCTTTTAAGAAGTCGGGTTACCTTGGCCATATTCACAATATATGATCTGTGGATCCTGATGAATCCTTTTTGAGGAAGATAATCTTCCAGGGTTTTGAGGGTTTTCGAAACCAGTATAGATCCTCCGTCCGAAAGAGTCACCGTGGTATAACTCCCGTTGGCTTTGCAATACAAAACCTGATCTGGCTTAAGGATGTGCACCCCCTCGCTGGTACTCAACTTAATAGTACCCGGATGCTCCTCTTCATTAGCCCTGGATCTCTTAAGCCACAGCTTGAATTGCTCAATACTGGACACTACTTCCTGGTAATCCACTGGTTTTAATATGTAATCAAAAGCGTGCTTTTTAATGGCTTTTAAGCTGTGATCTTCATGAGCAGTAATAAATATCACGTGAAAATCGCGATTGGGAAAAGCGTTGAGCAGATCAAAACCATCACCCTCCGGAGGCATGGAAATATCCAGGAAAACCAGATCTGGTTTATGACGTTTAATACAGCGAATACCTCCGGCCAATGAGGTTTCCGTAGCCAGGATCTGAACTTCGGGGCAATACTCCTGGAGGATATAGCTCAAATTTTCCACAGCAGCCTCTTCATCATCTATTAACACAACATTTATTTCCATCATCGTAAAGTTTTATAGGGAATATTAAACGTTACCCTGGTGCCCACATATTCCTGCCATGTAGAGACATCATTTATCCGAATGGTGGTATCGGTATTCTCTTCGACCAGCAGATTTATCCTTTTTTGGGTAATGGAGGTAGCAAAAGAAGTATGCTCTTTTACCTTTTTTTTCTCTGCCGCCTTTCGTCCAATACCATTGTCAGTGATCTCAATTTCCAGGCGATCTCCGGAAAGCTTTAACTCAAGCCTGATCTCACCATCTTCCCTTAGGTGAATATTGCCATGCCATATAGCATTTTCTATGAACGGCTGAAGGAGAAGGGAAGGTATCATGCAGTTTTCTATATCTATACGAGGATCAATATCCTCTTTAAAAGCAAAGTCTTTTCTTAAACGCTTTTTTTCCAGGTCTATGTATAGGCGTATCATTTCCAATTCCTTTTGGAGTGACACTTCCAGCGAATCAGAATTTTGCAATACCAGCCTTATGAGGCGCGAAAAAACCACCAGGTAATGATTAGCTTCTTCCCGTTGATTTTTAAGAATGTAATTCTGAACCGAATTCAGGGAGTTAAAAATAAAATGGGGATTCATACGGGCCCTCAGGGAAAGAGAACGCAATTCGTTCAGCCTTCTTTCCATCTGCGCCTGGTACTTATAGCGGTTTATAATACTCCTTACAATAAGGTAAATAACGGTGGCGCCTGCTATAAGCAGTAAGGTACTGAACCACCAGGTTTTCCATAAAGGGGGTACTATTTCGATAACGATTTTCCTGGAAGGACTTTCAACGCCCTGGGTATTTAAGGCTTTAGCCATAAAGTTGTAGGTACCGGCCGGCAGGGAGCCGTAATTCACACGGGTTTCCTTGGTCTCATGCCATTCATTATCCACACCCTCCATTTTATAGAGGTACTTAAGGTTTCCCCTTGAGCTAAAAGAAATACCCTGAAAACTTATGGTAAGATCATTGGACTTATAGGGGAGCTTGTACTGGCTGCGCATTTTTTGTTTCTGCCCCCCCGCTTCCAGCTTTTCCAGGAAAAATATAGGTGCATCTTTTGGTCGCTTCAGGTCGCTTTTGGGTAACCTGATCACGTTATTACCCGTTCCGGCAAAAAGATAGCCGTCATTAAACGCTATTTGTCTTATATCCAAACCCGTTAAGCCATCGCTGGCATCCAGCACATTCTGCAAATAATAATGCCCGGAAGGAGAATGCCTGATACAGCTGACACCTGCACTGGTAGCCACCCATATCACATCCGTTTCCTTTTCATACAAAAGCTGATTGGTGGAGTTGGATAACAGTCCATTATTATTATCAATCTGAATAACCGAGTCCTTTTTCCGGTCCCAGATGAGCACCCCCCTACCCCGGGTAGCCAGCACCATCATGCTGTCATTGGTTTCCGCAATATCCTGTATTCGCGACTGGAACAATGGATTATGCTTTAGCACAGGGTGGAGCGTATCTTTTCTGGCGTCAAAATGATAAAGCCCCCATATAGTGCCCAGCCACACCTGTTGATCATAGGTAGTTATTATCCTGAATATCCGGGGGTAATACTCCATGTGCCGGTAATTATGAATATACCCATTGCCCAGTGTAGCCTTAAGCATAAAGGAAGAACTCATGGATATAAGGATGATGCTATCATGGACCTCCTGAAAAGCGTATAAACCAATCTTTTCCTGGTTATTGATTATTACCTTTTCTTCTTCCGGGATGATATCAACCCGAAGAATCCATTCAAACTTGAGGCCTTCCCTTCTGGACTCAAGAGGTATCTTAAAGTAGTCTATATCCTTTTCATATTTTTGGAAGGAGGCATCTGCCGGCTGGTATCTGAAAATCTTTTGCGGAGACAGATAGGCCAGAAAAGCTGAGTCCTGGTAGAAAAAGGAAGCATTGTAATTACTGCGCCTTTCCTCGGACATGGAATACGTTACCAATCGCGGATTAGGCTGATAATAGATCCCGTTGCCCAACGTGCAAAACCATTTACCGCCTTCATTATCGCTGCAAAACCCCGTTACAAATTGATCTTCTAAAAGGGTTTGTACGGTATCGGAATTCATGTTGGCATAGCTTACGCCAAAAGGGGAGCAGGTCAACCAGTTTTCATCATCATAGAAAAAGCGAAGCCGCCCACGGGTAAGGCTGTATACGGCACCTGGTTTGTTTATCTGAGCATCCGTAACTCCCTGCATTACCTTCCGTATTCTGGTCTTCTCAAAATCACTCCAGTTGGTAATACCCTGGTAAGGTTGAGTGCCGGGTTCATATACCTCTACATGGCCATTATGATCAAGGGTAATAACCCGGCCGCTGGTCATAGCCAGAGTAAGATTGTCATCAGCATCAATAAAAAAACCGGTTATTATATGCCCTACGTAAAGCCTGTTACAGGCTTCTTTTAAAATATCATTGTATTTGTAGGTGTAGATTTTGCCCTTATACTTGAAGCAGAGTTTACGATTGTAGGTAATAAACCAGAGGCGGCCTTTTTCATCCTCCCACATACGGAGGACGGTATTATCTGTAAGCCCATCCCTGGTGGTGTACGTAACAAACTCGGTTCCGTCAAAGCGGCTCACGCCTTTATCAGTAGCTGCCCATATATAACCTTGCTTATCCTGAAGCATGTCATACACCTCTGCACTGGGCAACCCATGCTCCGTAGAGTAATGTACCAGGGCCGGAGAGTTGTAAATTTCCTGAGCCTTAAGACCAAGGGTATAGACCAGGCAAAATACTCCCCAACATATTCTCCTCTTCCAAAGACTCTTTATCTCCCCTAACACATAAAGAATTTTAAACGCTTCCTTCTCAGCTAAACCTCAAGGCTGATGCGGCAATTTAATTAAACACACCTAAAATAACCTAACTTTTAGCGAGGATGCTGCAAAGGAATTTATTCCACCCCGTGGCGGGGTGAACAAGAGAATTGAACCGCAAGAAAGCGAGCTACCTTAAACACCGTCCTTTGGTTGCATTACGGTTTTATACGGAATCATAAATACTACTTTGGTGCCCACGTATTCCTGGCCGGGATAAGCATCACTGAAAGAGATAAGGGTATCTTCATTGCCTTCCATCAAAAGTTTGATCCTCTTTTGTGTGATAGATGTAGCGTAGGATGAGTGATTTTTAACCTTCTTCTTTTCAGCCGCCCTGCGGCCAATTCCATTATCCTGTACTTCAACCTTGAGGTTTTCCTTTTCCAGCTGTAGGCTCAAACTTATTCTTCCTTCATCATGAAGATGGATATTGCCGTGCCAGATAGCGTTTTCTATAAAAGGCTGGATCAAAAGAGAAGGGATCATGCAGTTATCCATATCTATCTGCGGGTCAATATTCTCCTCAAACGTAAAATCCTTTCGCAAGCGCTTTTTCTCCAGATCTATATATAACCGGATCATTTCCAATTCCTTTTTTAAAGGAACTTCCAATGAATCAGAATTTTGTAGCACCAACCGTATAAGACGTGAAAACACTACAAGAAAATGATTGGCCTCTTCGCGCTGATTCTTGAGAATGTAATTCTGAACAGAATTTAAGGAGTTAAAAATAAAATGGGGGTTCATACGGGCCCGCAAAGAGAGGGAGCGTAATTCATTCAGTCTTACTTCCATCTGCGCCTGGTACTTATACCGATTGATAATGCTTCTAACAACAAGGTACAGGATGATAGCCCCGAGTAACACCAGTAAGGTCCTGAACCACCAGGTTTCCCATAAAGGTGGCGTTATCTCAATACTTATGCTTTGGGGCTCACTTTCCACCCCATTAATATCAATAGCCTTAACGGTGAAGCTGTACTTACCCTTTGGCAGAGAACCATAGTTAACCGTGGTTTCCTGAGTTTCAAGCCACGAATCACTCACCCCCTCCATCCGGTAACGGTACTTTATATTGCCCCGAGACCGAAGGGATATACCCTGGAAGCTAATGGCCACATCGTTCTCATAATAGGCCAACTTTAAAGTACCGTTCACCTTCCTGCTTTTACCGCCAGCAACTACATCTTTCAGAATAAAGGAAGGTGGTTGTTTTTCCCTGATAAAATTAAACTGAGGTATCTTTATGATGATCATACCCGTACTGGCAAAGAGCTCTCCTCTGTAAAAGTAAATTTGCCGGATATCCAGGGATGTAAGGCCATCACTTTTATCCAGTGCATTACCAATACTGTATGCACCATTTTCAGAAAGCGATACCCAATTTATACCCTCACTGGTAGCTATCCATATCCTGTTGCTATCGGGCTGATATAATAAACGGTTTATGGAATGGCTGAGTAATCCTTCCCTTTCCGTTATCTGAATAACCGAGTCTTTTGCACGATCCCATATCAATAAACCACTGCCTTGTGTGGCCATGACCATCCTGTGGTAGTTGGTTTCCACCATATCTTGAATACGCATTTCAAAGAGCGGACTATTCCGCACAGGGTTTATGGTATTATCATAGTCATTAAATCTATAAAGGCCTCTGATACTTCCCAGCCATATCTGATCATCATGGGTCTTTAGAATCTTATAAGTTTTGGGGTAGATTTCCGAAACACAGAAGTCATGAATGTACGCTCCATCAATCTTTCCTCTGAGCATTTTGGATGAACTGAAGAACACTATAATGGTGCTATCATTGATCTCCAATGAATTATAAATCCCCATCATTTCTCTGGGAGCCAGGATATTTCTTTCCTCTTGAGGCATTATATCCAGGTCTAGCTTAAATTCAAATTTTAAGCCCTCTTCCTTCCTGTAATACTCGGGTATATCAAAGTATTGAATTTCCTTTTCATAGCTCTTAAAACTTGAAGAATCAGGAACATAACGATAGGCCTCCTGAGCGGTTATAAAACCTATGATCATGGAGTCCTGGTACACAAACGAGAAATTCCGGTTTTTATCCCCTGTACTTTTAAACTCATATTTAAGGACATTGGGGTTAGGCAGGTAATATATTCCATTGGAAAGTGTAGTGACCCAATACCCCCCGTCTCTGTCAAAGCAAAAACCGGTAATAAAGTAGTTTTTGAGCAATATCTTGTATTGATCAGGGTCATAACCCGAGCCCACCGCCAAGCCAAATGGGGAAATAAAAGCCCGTTGAGAATCCTTGGTAAAACTCCGGATCTTACCTCTGCTCTTACAATATTGATAACCACATATACCGTTTAATTCAGCCTCTGACACTTCAGGAAAAATGCTACTGATAAGCACCCTGTCCTTTTTCGACCAATGCCGGTGTGACTCGAATATTTTATGGTGTTCATTGCGGGTATAAACGTCTACTCTGCCTGATGGAGTAATTACAATGGCATCGCAAGAAATGCTTATTACAATAATGCTGTCGTTATTGACAATGAAGGTATTACCTAAAAAAACCAGAAACCGTTCAGTAGCTTCCAGAATCTGATCATTACTCTTTAAAGGGTAAATAGAATCGCCCTGCAGGTAGGATATAGTGCGGTTATACCCCATGAACCATAACCTGCCTTTGGAATCCTCATATAACCTTAATATGCTATTATCGGTAAGCCCTTCCCTGGTAGTAAAGACCTTAAAACGGGTACCATCAAATTGGCAAACCCCTTTATCGGTAGCTACCCAGATGTAACCATTGCGGTCTTGAAGAACGTCATATACTTCCGCACTTGGCAACCCATCTTCTACAGAATAATTTACAAAGGCAGGCTGCCCCTCTATGGACTGGGCCTTTGAAATACTAACCGAAAGAACCAGAACCACTGCGTATAATAAGTGGCCGCTCCCCTTTTTCAAACTCATTCTTTCTTTATCTGAAGGGCCGAAAATCTCTTTCGGCACCTTCCTTTTGATGGCTGGAAATTTAAACAAAGATGACTAAAGTGCTTATACTTTCACCAAACCCGGGTATAATCTCTTTAAAGATTTACTTTTATGTGGAATGGTAAAAAAAAACTAAATTCGCAGCCCATTTTGGGCCCTTAGCTCAGTTGGTTAGAGTAGATGACTCATAATCATTTGGTCCGGGGTTCGAGCCCCCGAGGGCCCACACGATAAAACCTCACCTTTGGGTGGGGTTTTATTGTTTTAGCCCAAAGCGCGAGAAACCTGCTAAAAAGTGGTCGGGAGCCACTAAAGAAAACCGTGAAGGTTCAGTGAAATAGTTCCACCCTAGCTTTTCTTCCAAACCTCTATCCACCAAGGGAAACAGGCCTGTTTTTCCTCTAAAGTATAACCGCTTTCATGCATTACGGCTCTTACCTGGGCAGGAGCATGTATATAGGCCCGAAAAGCAGATCCTGTCATACGCAAGTATACATTCGCCAACCACCGTCCGGCTTTAGCCAGCCAGCTGACCTGGGGGTATACCAGCCCCAACTGTTTATCGGCCTTCCCGCATGCAGCTCGTAAAAGACTTTTCATTTCAGGATAACAACAAATTACCTTATCCAGGGTAACATGATCATGTGTAGCTATATGTTCAGCTACCTCCACAAAGTCAGCGGTAATAAAGTGAAGTTGCTCTTTCGGCCAGGCCCGGTCTGCGTAAAGTTTTTTAGCCTCTGCCTGGTAGGAGCGTGAGGCATCTACGGAAGTATACCATTCCACTCCTTTTAGCTCCAGACCAATAACACCTACGCCTCCTCCGATATCGAGCAAACTATCTCCTTCCGAAACCCCTTTACGCATCAACTGGATAAGCTGTAGGGTTGCTTTCCTGGCTCCCTTTTTCCGGAACGACCTCACTTTGGAACGTGCTTCCCGGGCGTTAAACTGCTTATTGGCATCACAGCAATGGTCTATCATACGTCAGCTATTAAAATTACCCTAAGTTAAGAAGGACAGATCATCTTAGACTGAAAAATGAAAGCCCACAATTTTTGCGATCCTCAACTTTTACAAATCAACAGGACTTATCAGCCCAGGACGCTCTGAATCAGAGCCTGGCAAAACTTCAAAAGCACTTTCAGATAGCGGTATTGAATTCCAGGTCACGAGTCTTTTACTTCCTCCCAGAAAAACAGGATAGAACAGAAAGGACTATAAATCGGGAAATCCTCATAATCCTATTAGATTCTCTAATTCTTTTCCTAATTTTAAGGCTTGAAATTTTAAGATAAATGTCAGCAACACCTCTCAAGTACCAAACACCAAACCTTGAAAATTGTGATCAGGAACCGATCCATATTATTGGAAATATCCAATCGATAGGTTACCTGTTGGTGCTGGAAAGGAAGGGCCTTGAAATTGTTCAGGCCAGTGAAAATATTATAGAGCTACTGGAAGTTCCTGCCCATGAACTGGTGGGGAACTGCATTGAATATTATTTCCCTTATTCCTTTTTGGAATACGTGAATAACCTCGCAAAGAATGAGCACCTGGATGATCTGCATTCTCTGAGCTTTGAACTGCGTAAGTCGCCCTACCTGCTTACCGTGCATCAATCGGATGGTTACTGGGTTCTGGAAATAGAAAAGGATGATCCCAAGCAACGTGATCATTCGTTCTTTCATTACTCTGACCTGGTGGAAAATATTTTGAGTGAGATCCGTGAGTATGACTCCATTGAGGAAATGTCGCAAAAGGTAATCGCCAAAGTAAAAGAGATCACCCGTTTCAACCGTTTGATGGTATACCGTTTTGACGAGGAAGGCCACGGAGAGGTTATTGCCGAAGAAAAAGAGGAAGATCTGCCTCCCTACCTGGGACTGAAGTTTCCAAATACCGATATTCCCGCCCAGGCGCGCAAATTGTATTTAAAGTCCCGAACCCGGGGTATTTACGATGTGGATGATACGTCCAGTGCTATTTACCCTCCCGTAAGGAAGCAAGATGGCAAGCCCTTGGACATGACCAATTCATTCCTTCGTAGCGTAAGCCCAATGCACATCCAGTACCTTAAGAACATGGGTGTGAAAGCCTCCTTCTCCATATCCATTGTACTAAAGGATAAACTATGGGGAATGATATTGTGCCACCACACAGAAGCACCTGTACGGCTAAACCTGTATCAGCGCAGAGCCTGCCAGTTTATAGGCCGTATGTTCTCGCACCGTGTGGAGGCCAAGCTGTTTGACCAGCAATTCAAAGGTTTCCGGGACCGGCTGAAAACGGCACAGACTTTAGTAAATACTCTCATGGCCACTAGCGACCTTCATCACACACTGGACATGAACACTCCACGATTACTGAGTGCCTTCCATGCTGATTATTATGCGCTACAATTTGAAGGCCAGCTAAGTACCAGCCATCCCTCCCTGCGTAAAGATTGGGTAAGCAACCTCATCCGTGAAATAAGCGTTAGAGGTGGCGGCATACAGCATACTACCAATATTTTTGAGGATTTTAAACTCTCATCTCATGAAGCTGTTGATCCGGCCGGTATGCTCAGCATCCAGCTTTCCAAGGAGATGGACGAATATCTGATCCTCTTCCGCAAGCCCCAACACCAGAAGATAGAATGGGCAGGGAAACCCATCGATAAAGCTTCCAGTGATGGCACCCAATCACTGGCTCCAAGGCATTCTTTTGAAGCCTGGACCGAAGTGATCCGTAACCGCGCTTTTAAGTGGGAACCGGACGAACTACAGTTTGGTAAGGAGTTGCGCATGCAACTTATCCAGAATATCATCACCGTATTCCAGGGCAAGGAAAGAAGCACTACTTCCACTTCTCATATCCAACTGAACTCCCGCCTGTTAGAGCGGATAGCCGAACTGGAAGAAAAGAACAGGACATTATCCGATAATCTCAAGGGCCTTGAAAAATCAGAGGCGGAAGGAAGAATAGCCAAGGATATTGCCGAAGAGCGCAACCGAATTAAACCCGTTTAGCCATTACCCGTTCCCCAAACCACCGGCTGCTGGCCAAGTTGAAAGAGCATACGCAGCCACTTCATGATGAAGTAGAAGCTGCTATGAATTCCGGTGCTCTTATGCGCCCTGACTTTTCCCGAAGGGAGTATACCTTGTTGATAAAGCGCTTGTGGAGAGCGCACTCCGCACTGGAACCCGTACTGGAAAATTGCCGAACCATCACCAGTCATACGGAGCTCAAAGCTTCCGAACGCCTGAATAAGCGTAGCCTTTTACTAAAGGACCTCCGGGAGCTGGGCATCGATGAGGCGGAGCTGGATGAAACCCCACCCGCTTTATTGTCTGATAAAGAATGCTGGGGTGCATTCTATGTTCTGGAAGGCTCTACCCTGGGCGGGGCTATGATCCATAAAAAACTCAGGGAACAGCAAGGCTCTGATTTTCCCTTGCATTTCTACGGAGCCTACGGAACCAAAACCGGGGCCATGTGGTCTTCCTTCCGGGAGGCTTTTACCCACCACACCACACCAGTGGAAGAATGGAGAACACCTGTAATGAGCGGAGCAGAAAAGGCATACGACAGCTTCCTGAAGGCCACCCGGTTTTACCGGGAATAAGTCCGGATAAATAACCCAACCCAAACCCGCATTTTTTTACATTTGAGGCATGATCAAGAACATCATCTTCGACTTCGGTGCCGTACTTATCCCACTGGATGAACATAAGACCTGGGAAAGCTTCCGTAAGCTAGGGGCACTGGATAGCCTTAAAGATCAGAAAAAGCTCTTCCACAAATATGAAACAGGAGGAATTGAGACAGCCGACTTCCTGAAGAAGTTACAGCCGCACTTTTTCCGCAAAAAGATCTTTCCCGGTGACCTGGCCAAAGCCTGGAACGCGATGCTTTACACCGCATTGCCCGGTGAGATCATTGACAGCCTTAAAAAGTGGAAGCGTGATTACCGGCTTTTCTTACTCAGCAACACCAACGATCTGCATATTTCAGAGATCAAATCTGTAGCAGGACCTTATGACTACGGTATGTTTGTCCAGCAATTTGAGAAGGTGTACTACAGTTACGAGATCGGGAAACGGAAACCCAGCCCGGACATTTTTAAGATGGTGTTGGAAGATAATGACTTGGAGGCAGAGGAGACTTTTTACGTGGATGACGGTAAAAAGAATACTTCAACGGCCAAAAAACTGGGTATCCATACCTGGCATTTTGATCCGCTGGAAGATTCTATCCACGATCTTGACAAAGTTCTATCAGCACACCATTCGTAGTTTTAGGGTGTAAAAAGGCTACCCACTTATTATCGGCCCCTTCCTTGGGTTCGGTATTCAGTAGCTGAAAACCTTCGGCTTCCAGGCGCTTCATTTCGGCTTTGATATCGTCTACGGCAAATGCTATGTGGTGTACTCCTTCTCCCTTTTTGGCTATGAACCTGGCAATAGGACTATCCGGATGGGTAGCTTCCAGTAATTCGATCTTATTGGGACCGCTCTTAAAAAAGGAGGTCTTTACGCTTTCACTGGCCACGCCTTCTTCCTTATAAGGAGGCTCTCCAAAAAGTTTAGTAAACAGTTCATTAGACCTTTCCAGGCTCTCTACCGCAATTCCGATATGCTCGATCTTATCCATTACGTTTAGTCAAATTTTTGCATTTCCACCAGCCTGCGGTACATTCCATCCCTGGCCATCAGTTCCTGGTGCGAACCGCGTTCGGCAATCCTCCCCTGGTCCATTACAATGATCTCATTGGCATGCTGAATAGTACTCAGCCGGTGCGCTATAACCAGTGAGGTTCGATTTTCCATAAGCTTATAAAGGGCTTCCTGTACCAGCTTTTCGGATTCGGTATCCAAAGCAGAAGTTGCCTCATCCAATATCAGGATGGGTGGATTTTTAAGCACTGCCCGGGCAATACTCAAACGTTGCTTCTGCCCTCCGCTCAACTTGCCTCCGGCATCACCGATATTGGTATGATAGCCATTTTCCAGTTTCTCAATAAACTCGTGGGCATTGGCAATTTTAGCGGCCTGGATAACCTCTTCCATGCTGGCTTCCGGCTTACCCAGTGCAATGTTGTAAAACACACTCTCATTGAACAGCAATGACTCCTGGGTAACGATGCCCATCAGGGAACGCAGGTCCTTTATCTTCAGATCCCGGATCTCTTTTCCATCCAGGGTAATGGAGCCACGGCTAATGTCGTAAAAGCGCGGCACCAGGTTGGTAAGGGTGGTCTTGCCACTACCGGACTGGCCAACCAGGGCCACCATTCGCCCTTTAGGGATTTCCAGGTCCACTTCCTTCAAAATATCTTTTTCACCGTAGGCGAAGCTTACTTTTTCCAGCTTGAGGGATCTCTCAAAATCATGCACGGGCAAGGCTCCGGGTTTATCCTTAATAGGGTTATCGGCATCCAGTATTTCAATAACCCGTTCACTGGCGGCATTACCTCTTTGTATGTGGTACGAAGCCTTGGAAAGTGCCTTGGCCGGAGGAATAACCTGGTAAAAGAACAATACATAAGCAATGAATTGCTCGGCCGTAAAGCCATCTTCGGCCAGTACCAGGGTGCCCCCGTACCAGATGATCACGGACATTACCACCGCTCCCAGGAACTCACTTACGGGTGAGGCGAGGTCGTTCTTACGCATAACGCTGTTCATAATGCGGAAATACTGGTCAATGGTGCGCTGGAAAAGGTTACTCTTCAGCTCTTCAGCGTTAAAGGCCTTGATCACCTTGAGGCCGGTTACGTTTTCTTCGGTCTGCGACATCAATTCCCCCATTTTATGCTGGGCCCTGGCCGAAGAGCGTTTCAGGCTTTTGCCGATGGTAGTAACGATCAGGGATACTACGGGCAATAGTATAAATACAAAAACGGTTAGGGCCGGGCTCATCCAGATGAGGATAACCAGTGAGGCTATGATCATGATGGGCTCGCGGAAAAACATCTCAATGGTCATCAGCACTGACCATTCTATCTCTTTGAGGTCCGAGGTCATACGCGAGATGATATCTCCCTTGCGTTGTTCGGTAAAGAAGGAAATGGGCAAGGCCAGTATTTTATGGTGCAACTCTGCCCGGAGATCACGGGTTATACCGTTCCGTAGAGGAGTGATGCTGAATAACGCCAGGTAATTAAAGAGGTTTTTAAGAAAAAAGGCAGCCACTACCCATATACATACGTACAACAAGGCCTCAGCCTGACCTAATTCGTGGAACCTGGCGCCAATCTCATAATTGAGATAATCCCGCACATAGTCCATCAAATTACCATCAAATTCAGCCTTCTCGCCAACACTATCTGCCTGGTTGAAGATGATGCCCAGTACCGGTATCACCAAACCAATAGAGGCCAGGGAAAAAATAATGGAAAGCAGGTTGAACACTACATTAAAAACGATATTGGACCGGTAAGGCCGGGCATATCGCATTATTCTCCAGAAAGGTTTCATTGCGGCAAATTTAGGCTATTCCGTTGGAGATAAAACAAAAAACCCCGCAAGACCGAATGGCCTTTACGGGGTTCTCTTTCAACCTCTCAGACTTAAAGTTCAATCACGGGCAAAGCATACTCATATCAATAGCTGAGGTACTGCGGTCTGCCGCGGATAAATATTGTTTGCGGATGATGGCCGCCTTAAACTGTATAATCGTTTTCCCGGGAGGAACGTTAAAGAAGTCCCTGGGCTGTAACTGCTTCCTAAATGTATTATCTCCCACATAGTCCATCTTCAGTTTAGGATTGTTGCCCGCGTTGAAAATAGAGGGCTCCAGTAAAAAAGTAGTACTGTCTGACAGAGTGATCTGGGGATAGAAATAGCAATCATCCGGATCCAGGTTTTGCATGGTAGGTGTAGTATCGCGTGCATTTTCATAGACCAATGTCATCAGGTCATCAGTAGTAGAAAAAGCGGGGAAGCTATAAAAGGACGGCCGCTCGGTATTGGGCGGGTCAATGGTCACTTTCAGGTCATCTGATTTGCGGTCAGGATCACCATAACCGCCACCATCCTTGGGTTTTACCAAAAAGGAAATGTCATTATTGTACACCGTAGCCGCATCTACCTCGTAAAACTCTGTGGGTATCAAGGTATAACTGTATACCCCCGGGCCTTCCTTGGTCATCTTCAGCAACTCGTTACTGCTTTTCCACGCCTGAGCTCCGGTTCCGTTGGCTTTTGGGTGGCCGGCCGGGAACTCATAGGGAGACCAGGTCCACATATAGATATCCTTTCCACTGGCGGCATCGTCCTGCAGATTCTTAATATAATCCTTGGAGCCATCCATTTGGGTGAGATCCACAATAATCTTCAGTGACTCTTCAGGGTTAATATCTTCAGCAGGAATAGTACTTACCTGGGCAAAAAGGCCGGTGGTTGCCAGGCATAAGCTCCATATATAAACTAACTTCTTCATGTCTATTTCCTTTTAAAGGTATATTGATAGGAAGCGTACGAATCACCACAGGCACTGCGAACATGGCTGAAACCCATTACCGGGTCAATACTGCGCACCATGTTCAGCAAGTCCACATCCAGGGTATCCTGAGCAGCGGTTACCATTTGCAAACCGGTGGTAAATCCTTCGTCATTGAGCTGGAAACGATACGTACCTCCGGTTCCAAAAGGACTGCCGGGTACAGAACCGTTCTGCACGGTATACGTATTGTCTTCTGAGTTAAAATCAATGCCCAGCAATTGGGACTGCCCCAGGTAATAATCCGATATCTCTCTTTGCTCCGGTACCGGCAGGGTAAGATCCGTAACCTGAACTTTGCTGATCTCCCAGCTTCCGCTAATACCCTCGGTAAGGTCATAGGGTGTACCTATGGTTTTATCCGTGATATCCGGCTTGCAGGCCCATACTGCCGCTGCCAGCAACCCGTATACATACATTCTTTTCATGGCTTGTACAATTAATTGCATCCTCCGGTGGGATTCATTTCAAAAAGCTCGGTATTCTCTGAAATAGGAAATTGCAGGATCATTCCGTTGCAATTCCACACATCACCCCTCACTTCGATATTTTCGTTTTCCAGGGCGCCTCTGCGCTTCAGCTGATCAAAGCGATCTCCTTCACCAAACATCTCTATTCTGCGTTCATAACGGGCCGCCTCTATAATAGCTGCTGCTGACACACCGGCTCCAAGGTTTTTGCCTGGGCTCCCGTATGCCCTTTCCCGTATATCATTTACATCATCAATAGCGGTAGCCAGGTCCTGTCCAAGCTCTGCCAGGGCTTCGGCACGCAAAAGTTTCAGATCCGTTAAATGCAAGAGGGGTACGTTGAAATAATCGCGGTCAAACTTCCGGCATACCAAAATCTCATCGGGTTCTCCGGCATTAATGATCTCAAAAAAGTCAAGACGTTTGTCGGTGGTATCACCGGCATAAGCGTCATAGAACACCCGGGTAGGTTTCAGAACGGGGTTGAGGTTACTTTGGGAGTAACGGTAGTTTCCGGTAAAATTACCTGACGCAAAAAAGGCCGTACCTCCATTCACATCCAGGTAACTATCCAGCCAGAAGATCACTTCAGGAGCTACATTATTGCTGAGGTAACGATCTACACTGGCGCCCAGGCTGTAACTACCGGAATTGATCACCTCACCGGCTACCTGTGCGGCATTGGCGTAATCTCCCATCTGAAAATACACTTTGGCCAGCAAGGCTTTTGCTGCATCACTGGTGGCGTAAATACCGTTGGAAGGAGGCAGCAGGTTTGCCGCATCCTTAAGATCCTGAATGATAAACATATAAACCTCATTCACTGAGCTACGTGGAAGTAATTGGCGCTCTGTACTTGACTTGATCACAATGCCCGGGTGGTCATTATTAGGGCTGTACCCATAGGTATGCGCAAATAACTTCACCACTTCAAAATGTGCGAAAGCACGAAGAAACAGGCATTCCCCCTTAATACGGTTGGATTCTATCTCACTGAAGTCGAAACCGTCCACTACGTCTAAAACACGGTTCGCGCGAAATACAGAGGCATAAGGTGCTGCATAAGTATTGCCCACCGTGGAGTTAAAGAACAATACGTTATGACGATACACCTCATCCAGGTCGTTATTACTGGCGGGTTTTACCAGGTCATCGGCCATAAGGTCTCCAAAGGCCTGGAAGCTTCCGCCCATATAGCCGGCTAAAGCCTCATAGCCACTATTCAGCAAGGCCTCCACTCCTGCCTTGGTGGACAGGGCTTCATCCTCTTCAATATTAGAACCCTCCGGCTCAAATTCCAGGATCTTTTCACATGAAACAGAAACGGAAACCACCAGGATCAAACTGAGAAAATATAGTAATCTGTTCATGGTCTTAAAAGCTTACGTTAAGTGAAAGACTGTAGGTTTTCTCCTGGGGCGGAGTGAGGTACGCAATGTTAGGACTCATGTTACGGTCCGTAGGATTTTCAAAATCGCGGGCAATTTCAGGATCAATACCCGGGTATTTGGTAAAGGTCAGCAGGTTGGTGCCTATAAAAGCTATCCGCACCGACTTCATTCCTACCTTTTTGGCCAGGTCAGATGTAAAGTTATAGGCCAAGGTAAGGTTCCTTAACCGGGCATAGGAGGCATCATGCAGGAAGAGGGTGGTATTGATCCAGGGAGTGGTGGAACCCAGGTTATTGGCATCCAGCGTTAAGCGTGGGTACATGGCCACATCTCCGGGCTTTTGCCAGCGGTCATAGATGTGCGTGGTTTTGTTCCATTCATCCACCCGGCCCAGTTGCCTTTTAGAGGACGAGTCATAAATATTACCTCCTATGGAGTACACGAAAAGGAAGCTCAATTCCCATTGCGTGTATTTAAAGGTGTTGGTGATACCTCCTACAGCATCGGGGAGCACCTTACCTACGGGAACGCGATCGGCAGGATCCCAGGTAAAAGTTTCATTACCGTTGATGTCCAGGTAAACCGGGGCTCCGGTTTCGGTATCTACGTGTGAAAAGCGCACCAGGTAGTTGGTTCCTACCGGGTAACCGATCACCGTACGGGTATCATTGGTTCCTCCGGCAATGGCATCGGCACTGTAGCCACCCAGGCTCTGTATCTCGTTGTAGTTATACGCAATATTGAAATTAGTGGTCCACTGCAAACGCCCGGTAAGGTTACGGGTGGTTACCTGAAATTCTACCCCGGTATTGAGTATTTCGCCTACGTTATCCCAATAGTTGGAAAAACCTTCGTATTTGGGAACCCCAATCTGTAGGAATACATCGGATGATTGCTTGCGGTAATAGGTAACTTCACCGGTGATGCGGTCTTCCCATAACCCGAATTCAAGACCCAAGTCAAAGTTTAAAGCTGACTCCCATTGCAGGTTCGGATTTTCCAGCACTACGGGTGTGGAAGAGAGTTGTTGCCCATATCCGATACCGTTGAGATTATAGATACTTCTCCACTGGTTGGGTTGCAGGCCGGCATTACCTACGTAGCCTAAACTTGTTTTTAATTTGAGGTAATTAACCACCGGGTTGGTATTGAAAAAATCCTCCTCAGTAATAATCCAGCCCAAACCTACTGCTGGAAAAAAGCCGTAGCGCTTATTAACCCCGAATTTTGAAGAGCCATCTGCACGTAAGGTTCCCTGCACAAAATATTTATTCTGGTAACTGTAGTTTAAACGCCCAAAGAAACTCAGGAAATTAAACCTTTTGTTTTCCTCGGTATAGGTGGTATCCGGTTTACGGGGATTGCTCAATTCATAGTAGGGGGCGTACACATCCGCAATAATAGGCGTTGATCCCACATTACCATTTTCATTTATGGTTTTAAAGGCACTCAGGTAATTGGCACTTTTCTGGAACTCAATACCCAACATAGAGTTAAGGTTGTGATTGTCATTGATCTTCCAGTCGTAGGAACCCGTAGCAAAAGTGTTGTAGTTATGAACAACACGGGGAATATGTATAGCAATCCCTGATTCCGGCAGTGAGTCAATCCCGTGGAGCTCACGCTCCAGAAAAACATCTTCCGTCTGGTACATCAGGTCATAGGAACCTGTGATATTGAAAGTAAGATTTTGAATTGGGGTATAGAGGAGGTTCAATGAGTTTATAGAACGCACCTCCCGCACTCTCCATTCTTTTTTATCGCGGAAAGCCACCGGGTTGTTACCAATACCGGCTTCCAACCAATAATCACCAGCCTTAACACTATCACCGTTACCGTTCACACCATCTTTATCCCAATAAATGGGGTAAATGGGTAAAGCGGTAGACATGGCCGCTCCTAAGCCCCCGCTCCAGGCCGCATCCACCCGGTTGTTATCTCCCCGGGAAATACTGGTGGACACCCCCAGTTTTAATTTTTTTGAGAAGCGGAAATCCGCATTGGCCCGCCCGGAAAGCCTTTCATAGGAGTTACCCAGAAGGTAGCTTTCATTGCGGTCATACGAACCACCCAGGTAGAAGTTATATTTTTCAGCCCCCTTTTGTACGTTAAAATCGTACATCTGCTTATAACCGGTTCCCACCGTTTGGCTGATCCAGTCGGTATTGTTTTGTTGAGCCTCTTCCCAGGTAAGGCTGGCAAAAGGGAAGGTAGGTGTACCCACATTTCCGTCATTCACCCACGCTTCTTCATAAAGTTGCAGGTATTCCGGACCGGTGAGCATATCCGGCAAACGGGTAGGTTGCGAAATACCCTGAGTAGTATTGAAACCAAACCTCAGACCTCCTTTTTTACCTCTTTTGGTGGTGATCAATATTACCCCATTAGCTCCCCTGGAACCGTATATAGCCGTGGCAGATGCATCCTTCAGCACTTCTACGGACTCAATATCATTGGGGTTAATGGTAGCCAGCGGGTTGGTGTTCATACCCCCGGAATTACCGTTCATAAAATAATCCTGGGTAATGGGAATATTATCCACTACGTACAAAGGATCTCCTGCCGCGCTGATAGAGGATATACCCCGTATACGAACTACGGAAGGCGATGCCGACAAACCACTACCGGTAATGATCTGTACCCCAGGGGCCTTACCCTGCAAGGTATTCTCAAAACTGGGAGCCGGCATATCGGTTACATCCTTGGCGTTGAGTTTAACAATGGAACCCGTGTTTTCTCTCTTTCGTTGAACACCATATCCTACAACCACAATTTCATCCAGGCTGCTGGAGGATTCCTTTAATTTAATATCCAGATTTTTAGTGGTATTCGCAACCACTTCAAGGGGGATATTCTGTGTTTCAAAACCTATAAAGGATATGACAAGAGTTATAGAGCCCGGCTTTATACCTGTAAGAGTAAAAGCCCCGTCTACATCCGCAACGGCACCAATACCAAGTTGCTCTTTTACAGCAACCGCAGCACCGGGCAGTGGGAGTCCCGCGTCATCAACCACCTTTCCGGTTACAGTCTGCGCTATACCGGAAAAATGAAACCCTAAAAACAATAGTAGAAACAAAAAGATGGAGTGCGTAAATCTTTTTTTCATACACCGCGTGTTAAGATTCGGTAAACCAAATGTAACTAAAAATATTAGTTAGTGTATAAAGTACACTTAAAAATTTTCACATAAAAGCCTGAACATAAACCATTTCAAAGTTTCAAGCCTTAATGTTGAACTAGTATTCTACCGGTTTCTGCATTTTTACCGTTGCGCAAATGGTATAAGTATATACCCTCACCAAGCTCACTAATTCCCAGTTTTTCTCCTATTTCCAGAGTGGTCCAGCCCCGGTCTGCTTCCCCCAGTGCAACCTTCCGCACTTGCTGCCCCGTAATGTTGTACAGTTCAATGTTCAAGTCTTTTACAGGATCTTGACAGTATATTTTAAGGTATATGTGCCCAGAGGCTGGATTAGGGAACAATTCACTTAGTCCGTTTTGATAGATCCACTCCTCATTACCTATGCCGGTAGCGGGGCCACTAAGGGTCTTAAAGTTGGTATAGATATGATATTCGCCCGGGGCATAGCTTCCCTGCAGGGATCCACCACTGATCACAATACTGTCCCCACCAAAGTAATCATACCATACTCCATCCGCTGCAGCTACATTTACAGAAGCCTGGGTTACATTAAAATTACCAACTATCAGGGCACTGCTGTCTCCACTGCTCAGCAGCAGATGCTTGATCATGGAGTTCCAGTTGGCCGAAAGCTGTCCGTTCTCAAACACATTGGGGTGTTGCCTGCGCAGCCATATCAAAGCCGAGAATTCATTGACCAAATCGGCTCTATCCGGGTTGTTCAGGTAATCCCAATGCACCGGCTTATTGGCAATACGACAGCCAGGGTCTATGGTTCCGTCAGGACAGTAATTGATGGAAAAATCGTAGCCCATTTCCCCGAATTGCCAGATCATCTTCGGACCGGGAACGGTAAAAAAGAAAGCTGCCGCAAGTCCTACACGGTCAAGGCCTGTGGCCAGGTTCTTTACTGAGTAGCTTCCACTGCCGTTTCCGTAATTACTATTCTTGAACATCAGCCGTTCCTCATCATGGCTTTCCATATATCCTACCAGATGTTTGGAGGCAAAATTCCGGTTGGCATGGTATACACCACTCAGGTTACTACTATAGCCCATGGTGGCCTCATTATACTGGTGGTTTTCATTGCCCCAAAGCATAAAGCCACGTGAAGCCAGTTCCACTTCCTCAGGGTTATCGGCAAAATGCTCAAGGATTATATAAGCCCCGGGGTCTATCTGATGTACATCATTCTTAAGACGGGAGATGATGTTGATCCTGCTTTGATCATATTGCGCCATAGCCGCCACATTACCCAAGGTGTTTTTTTGTGTCAATCCCTTTGAAAGGTCAAAACGGTACCCATCTATTTTATATTCGGAAACCCAATGCTGCAACACGCGCCTGGCGAAATATTTGGTATCCTCACTTTCGTGGTTAAAATCATAACCTACATTAAACTCGTGTTTGGGAACCTGGTTAAACCAGGGGTTTTGAGCAGTTGGCTGCCCGGATGATGCATCAAAATACATGCGCACCATGGAGTTAAGGCCAAAAGCATGGTTGAGTACAATATCCATAATAACCGCTATACCGCGCTGGTGGCAGCTATCAATAAGCATCTTAAGGTCATTCTTGGTACCGTAATATTTATCCGGGGCCATAAAGAACATAGGGTTATAACCCCAGCTTTCATTGCCTTCAAACTCCATAACGGGCATCAGCTCAATGGCATTAACTCCTAATGAAGTGAGGTACGGGAGCCGATCAATAACCGACTGATACGTTCTTCGCTCATCAAAATCACGGATCAGTAATTCGTAGACCACCAGGTCCTCCTGCTCGGGTCGCTGGTACGAGCTACCGGTTTGCCAGGTATAATCCGGCTCATCGATCTGGAATACACTCACCGGGTAATTGGTCCGATCAACCGGGAACGGTTTCAGATTCGGGTATACCGAAGAGGGTATATACGGATCATTCCAGGGGTCAAGGACTTTCTCGGCATACGGATCGCCTATACGCAAGCCTTCCTGGTCAATATGGTATTGGAATCCATATTCCGTTTGCGAATCCAGGCCGGTGATCTCCAGCCAGAAATACTTACTGTCCGGGGTTTTGAACATCTCATATTGGGGGTCTACCTCCCAATCATTGAAATCGCCCACTACATAAATAAAACTCTTAAAAGGTGCTCTCAGCTTCAGGTAAACGGTGGAATCATTGAGCACGGTTATACCTTCTTCACCATTATGCGGGTCAACCCCGATATTGGGACCGGAACGGGCCAGGTAGCTGATGGTATCGTAAATCACATTACCGTTCAATACAGCCTGAAGGATCACCTCAAAACGTCCCTGCCCGTAGTTGACCAAAGGAAGGTCATAATTGAGCGAGTTTACCCCGCTCACCTGGGTAAGCTGGGTGGTTTCATGGAAAAGGGTAATGGTTCCACTGGTGGAAGTCTGCACCTGAAGTTCCAGCGTATCATTAAGATCATATACTCCGAATTCCGCGGGTGAACTGAAAATAGCCTGTAAGCCCCCGGAATAGATCGGCACAAAAATATCGCCTCCCCCACTGGCACGGCCCACTTTGGAGCCATCCTGATTACGAAAAACAAAGGCCAGGCTCTGCACGGTTTCACCGGCAGGAACACTGTAAAAAGTATTAATATGGTATTTAAGGCTGTGCTGGTTATTACCCAGGTTGGTCATTTGTACTTTAGCATCTGCCGTACCCCAATTGCCCTGTACATATCTCCAATCGGTTGGACCTGTGCTGGCACTGGTAATAACCCCGGTATGGGCATACACCTGGCTTACACCCACCAATTCTGCATTACCCTGGGTAGCGTCAAATAGTACCTCAACCGTATCATTCTGCGTAACAAAAGTGGGGATGAGGCTCACCTGCGCCTGCATCGTGGCAAAGCCGGAAAGGAACAGCAGCGCCAGGGCGCATAGGTCTAGTTTTCTCATGTTATGCTTCATTTTGAACCATCAACTCTTCGGGGTTCACCTCGTAGAGCCGGGCTGGCTTGTGCAACACACCCTGTTGCTTTTCATTGGTAGGGGTAACCAGCTTTTCCTTCAATATCTTTTTGCGGAAATTCCGCTTGTCCAGCTTTTTACCCAAAATAATCTCGTACAACTTTTGGATATGGCTCAGGGTAAACTTCTCCGGCAACAGCTCAAAGCCGGTCTTTTTATTCTCAAAATCCTCTTTAAGCCTGTAAAGTGCTTCATCCAGGATATCGTTATGATCAAAAGCAAGGCAGGGCAGTTCCTTCAGGTCACACCAAAAAACGCGCTCCGCAAAGCTGGAAGCAGCGGGTTCAAAATCGCCCATTTTCACCAGGGAGAGATAAGCCACGGTAATAACCCGTGCCTGTGGATGTTCACGGTAGGATTGCAACCACTCCAGGTCCTTGATATCGCTTACCCGGTCAGGATTGCCAAAGGTTTTGAATTGCTTCAGGAAAATCCCTTCCAGCTGAGTGAGTTCTTTAAGCACGCGGGAAGCTGCTTCATCCAGGCCTTCGTCATCTAAAATAAGATCTCCGGGCAGGGCCAACTGGCTTTTTCCCCTTTCCAGTTTTTGTTCAATCAGTAGAACGTTCAGCTTCTCGTTATCAAATCCAAAAATAACACAGTCTACAGAAACATTGGGATTAAGGTTTTTCATAATTGCCTATTTCACAACAATTTACACTTCAGTCAGTTACTAAAATTTAAGCACTCCCCACTCTCGGGAGTTAAATATAGAAATTTTTTTAAAAGTGTATTTTTTACACTAAGTTTGTTTCATTATTCTTACAATTTTATGACCAAATCCATCAAAACAATTGGGGTTCTCACCTCAGGTGGCGATGCTCCCGGGATGAATGCCGCCATAAGGGCGGTAGTACGTGCCGCCACTTTTTATGAGAGAAGGGTTTTCGGAATCTATGAAGGCTACGAGGGCCTTATCGCTGACAATATAAAAGAACTTAACGCACGTTCGGTAAAAAACATACTCAACCGGGGAGGAACCGTGTTAAAATCTTCAAGAAGCGAGGCCTTTAAAACCAAGGAAGGGCGAAAATCAGCCTACGAAAACCTTAAAAAGCACGGTATAGACGCCCTGGTGCTTATAGGAGGAAACGGAACCTTTACCGGGGGGCACATTTTTTCCGAAGAATACGACATTCCCGTGATCGGGGTTCCCGGTACTATTGACAACGATCTTTTCGGCACCGATTACACCATTGGCTTTGATTCTGCCACCAACACCGTAATCAATTGCGTGGACAAGCTGCGCGATACGGCCGAGTCGCACAACCGTCTATTTTTTATTGAAGTGATGGGCCGGGACTCTGGTTTTATTGCCCTCAGGGCCGCACTGGCATCAGGTGCCCTGGATGTTATCCTTCCGGAGGAAAGCTCCCCCATGCAGGACCTGCTTAACGAGCTGGCAAAAGGGGTGGAAAACAAGAAAACCAACAAGCTGGTGGTGGTGGCCGAAGGCAATAAGCTGGGTGACACTTTCGCCATTGCGGAGGAGATCCGTAAAAAGTTCCCGGACATGGAGTCCAAAGTAACGATACTGGGACACCTGCAAAGAGGCGGGTCACCTACCTGCCATGACCGTGTGCTGGCCAGCCAGCTGGGTGTGGCTGCGGTAGAAGGACTCCTCAACGGTAAATCGGACGTAATGGTTGGTCTGGAAAATAACGAAATCACCTATACCTTTTTACAAAAAGCTATCAACAACAAGGCAGTACTCAATACCGAGCTACTGCGCATCAGCAAAATATTATCCATTTAAAAAACACTTAATTATGCGTATTGCAATCAATGGCTTCGGCCGTATTGGGAGGATCACTTTCCGTCAGTTAATAGATCGTAAAGAAGTGGAAGTAGTGGCCATCAATGACCTTACTGACCCCGCCATCCTGGCTCATCTTTTAAAATATGATTCCGTACACGGAAGGTTCCCATACTCGGTAGAAACCCGTGACAATGCCCTGGTGGTAAACGGCAAGGAGATCAAGATCCTGTCTCAGAAAGACCCCGCCCAACTGCCCTGGAAAGATATGGGCGTGGAAATGGTGCTGGAATGTACCGGTATTTTCCGTGACCGTGAAGGAATGGGTAAACACATCACAGCCGGTGCCCGTAAGGTTATTCTCAGCGCACCGGCCAAAGGTGATGTTAAAACTATTGTACTGGGAGTAAACGATGAAGAGCTTACCGCTGAAGACCAGTTTATCAGCAATGCTTCCTGCACCACCAACTGCCTGGCACCTATGGTAAAAGTGCTGCACCAGAAATTCGGTATCGTAAAAGGCTATATGACCACTACGCATGCCTATACGGCCGATCAGCGCCTGCAGGATGCACCCCATGAGGATCTTCGCAGAGCACGGGCTGCTGCCTTGAGCATTATACCCACCACCACAGGTGCTGCCAAAGCCGTGGGACTGGTTTTACCGGAAATGAAAGGCCGCCTGGACGGTTTTGCCATGCGCGTGCCTACACCTACCGGATCGGTAACCGACCTTACGGTAGAACTGGAAAAAGAAGTGAGTGCCGATGAGATCAATCAGGCCATGAAGGAAGCCAGTGGAAATGCACTGAAGGGTATCCTGGAATATACCGATGAACCCATCGTATCTGCTGACATTATGGGGCACCATGCTTCGTGCATCTTTGATAGTGAACTTACCGCTACCAATGGAAATATGGCTAAAGTAGTGGGCTGGTATGATAATGAGATGGGATATTCTTCCCGCCTGGCAGACCTTACCATCAAAATGTCTCAATTATAAAAAGTACACTTGAACTATATTTGCCGTTTTAGCCTTCTTTATAAATAGGACTGTTCTATGATTTATCTAGCGGAAAGTGGCTCTACCAAAACGGATGCGGTAATACTAAACCCTGACGGTAGCGAGGTTTGTAGAGTGAATACTATCGGCTTTAACCCATATTTTCACACTTCGGAGTCTATCGGCAAGGAAATGGCTAAGGTAGACACCATTCAGAAATACGGTAAAAGCATCACCCAGGTATATTTTTACGGATCAGGTTGCTCTTCAGACAAACTTTGTGCGGTGGTAAGCAAAGGCCTGGCTATGGTATTTCCCAACGCTAAAATTTTGGTTGACCATGACCTGAAGGCTTGTGCTTATTCCACCTACACCGGGCAGCCTGCCATCAGCTGCATACTGGGCACCGGCTCTAACAGTGTTTATTTTGACGGTAAGGATATTGAAACCCTGGATTCAGGGCTTGGTTTTATCCTGGGAGACGAAGGCTCCGCCAGCCACATTGGTAAAAAGCTCATCACCTCCTACTTCTACCGCACTATGCCCGCCAAGCTCCGGGTAAAGTTTGCGGAGAAGTACAACCTTGATAAGGATTATGTGGTGAAAAAGGTGTATCAGAATGACCACGCCAACGTATACCTGGCTGGTTTTGCACCCTTTGCCAATACGCACATTGACAACCCATTTTGCTGGGAGGCCGTATTCAGCAGTTTCCGTGATTTTGTAGAATTCCACGTTCTGGGTTTTCCACAAGCCCGTGAAGTACCCATTCATTTTGTGGGTTCCGTAGGATACCACTTTAAGGATATCCTTAAGGATGTATTGCTCTATTTTGATCTGGAAGCGGGGAATATCATTCAGAAGCCCTTGGAAGGCCTGATCAAATATCACCGGGAACATGTACTTCCTTCCGTTAAAACCTTAAAAAGCAGTTAAGTGGCTACTATCCAGGGGTTCATTTTTGATCTTGACGGGGTTTTAGTAGACACAGCACGATATCATTTTCAGGCCTGGCAAAGGCTGGCCAAACAATTAGGAATTCACTTTACCGAAAAGGAGAACGAGCAGCTTAAAGGTATAAGCCGCAAGGAATCCCTTCAGAAAATTCTGGAATGGGGAAACCAGACCGCTTCGGATGCCGAAATGGAACTTTGGATGCGCCAAAAGAACGACTGGTACCTGGAGCTCATCAATAATATGGACTCCGATGAAGTACTGCCAGGCGTAGCCGGTTTCCTGGAAAATGCCAGGAATTCAGGCTTGAAGATTGCCTTAGGCTCTGCCAGCCGTAACGCACGGGCTATACTCCAAAAAGTACAGCTGGAACATTATTTTCACGCCATCATTGACGGAAATAAGACCAGCCGCTCCAAACCCGACCCCCAGGTTTTTTTGATGGCTGCCGAAGAACTGGGTGAAGACCCAGGTCAACTGGTGGTTTTTGAAGATGCCCAGGCAGGTATCGAAGCAGCAGTAGCCGGAGGCTTTCACAGCGTGGGCATTGGTGAAGAAGAAAACCTTAAAGGTGCTGATATAGTGCTGCCGGGCTTTCAGGATACCAGTCCTGCCCAGCTTATTAACCAACTAAACCCTTAAGAACTATGCCCCTGCTAACCGATCAATGGAAAATTATAGAGGAAGGCTGGGATCCCAAACAACACCAGGGTTCCGAGTCGTTATTCAGCCTTGGCAACGGCCACATGGGCCAACGTGCCAATTTTGAGGAAGACTATTCTGGCCAGCATCTTCAAGGAAGCTATGTAGCCGGCATTTATTACCCGGACAAAACCCGTGTAGGCTGGTGGAAAAACGGCTACCCCGAGTATTTTGCCAAGGTGCTGAACTCCGTAAACTGGATAGGCATCAAGATTGAAGCAGAGGGCCGTAGCCTGGATCTCCACACCGTTCCGGTTACCGATTTTTACCGGGAGTTGAACATGAAAGAAGGCTACCTGCTACGCAGTTTTATAGCCGAAATACAACCCGGTAAGAAGCTAAAGATAGAAGCACAACGTTTCCTGAGCCTGAAGCGCAAGGAGATCGGGGCTATCCGCTATTCAATAACCCCGGTAAACTTCAGTGGTAAATTATCCTTTACCCCTTACCTGGATTTTGACGTGGTCAACCACGACAGCAATTACGATGAAAAATTCTGGGAAGGGATCAGCCAGGAGGCAGGAGAACAAACAGCGATGGTGATCGCCAAAACCAAAAAGCTCGATTTCCAGGTAGCAGCAGCTATGGCCTATGAGCTTCATGCCGGAGACAACCTCCTTACCCTGGAATCTGCCGCCTCCACCCGCAATAAATACGCGGAAAATCACTTTGAGATCGATGGCCTGGAAGGAAGCACTTATCATTTGTACAAATACGCTGCAGTAGTTTCTTCCTTGAATCATGCTAAGGACAAACTTAGCCAGGCAGCTGAACAGCTTGCTGAGGATGCCCGTGAGGCCGGATTTCAAAGACTGCTGAACGAACAAAAAAATCTTTGGGCCAAGTACTGGCAAAACAGTGATATACGTATTGATGGCGATGCCAAAGCACAACAGGCTATTCGCTACAATATCTTCCAGCTTACTCAAACCTATACGGGCGATGACCCCCGCCTGAATATCGGTCCCAAAGGCTTTACCGGTGAAAAATACGGAGGCTCCACCTATTGGGATACGGAAGCTTACTGCCTGCCCTTTTATATGGCTTCGGCCGGACAGGAAGTGGCCAAAAACCTTTTGGTATACCGCTACCGGCACCTGGAAAAAGCCATTGAAAATGCCCGTAAACTAGGTTTTACCAACGGGGCCGCATTATACCCGATGGTGACCATGAATGGGGAGGAATGCCATAACGAATGGGAGATCACCTTTGAGGAGATACACCGCAACGGGGCCATTGCCTTTGCTATTTATAATTACACCCGCTACTACGGTGATGAAAATTACCTGGCCGAATATGGCCTGGAGGTACTCATCGGGATTGCCCGCTTTTGGGCACAAAGGGTAAACTGGAGTGCCGCCAAAGAGCAATACGTGATGCTGGGGGTTACAGGCCCCAACGAGTATGAGAACAACGTAAACAACAACTGGTATACGAGTTATATTGCCCGCTGGACTTTACAATACACCCTTGAGAGTATTGAAACGGTTCGCAAGAATGATGCGGCCAGGCTGGAGGTTATTCTCGAAAAAACGGCCTTCAACAGCCATACAGAAGTATCCCGGTGGAAAGATATCATCAACAAAATGTTCCTGCCTGAAGACAAGGAACTGGGCATTTTCCTGCAACAGGAAAACTATCTGGACAAGGAGCAGCTTACAGCCGCTGACCTGAACCCTGCTGAGCGTCCCATCAACCAGCACTGGAGCTGGGACCGCATTCTGCGCTCCTGTTTTATTAAACAGGCCGATGTTTTGCAGGGTATCTACCTTTTTGAAGATGATTTTGACCGCGCCACCATTGAGCGCAACTTTGACTTTTACGAGCCGCGCACTTTACACGAAAGCTCACTTTCGCCTTGTGTACACGTGGTTATAGCCGCTTACCTGGATAAGATGGACAAGGCTTACGAACTGTACCTGCGCACCAGCCGCCTGGACCTGGATGATTACAACAAAGAAGTGCACGAAGGCCTGCATATTACCAGTATGGCCGGCACCTGGCTGAGCGTAGTAGAAGGTTTTGGTGGCATGCGCGTAAGAGATGGCCATCTGCATTTTGACCCCAAACTGCCGGAAGGCTGGAAAAGCCTGTCTTTCAAGATCCGCTTCAGGCACAGCACTTTAGAGCTGGATTGCCGTCCGGATAGCTTTGAATTGCATAACCATTCTGCTGAAGATGTTTCGGTTTGGATAAAAGGTAAAGAGTACCCCGTACAGGCTAACGCCCATACGCAATCCGCCTACGCATGAAAAAGCTGTTCCTTTTCTCACTGATCGCCCTGGAGAGCTTAATGGCACAAGCACAGGTGGCGCTGCATGGGCTGTATACCCCCATTCACCTTAATGGTGATACCACTACTATTTATCTTCGGGACTACCTGGCCGATCAAACTTTGGATTCATACTTATTACCCACTGGCCTTACTAATCACTCCCAACAAAAGGATACCCTCATCCTTACGGGTAAGCTGACCGAAAAAATGGAGTTTCTGTGGCTCAAAACCCCAAAGGGAATGGAGAGCCTGGTCCTGATCAACCCTGCCCTACAAGATGTGACGATCAGCGTCCCGGCCGGAGGGGAGTTTAATGGTGAGGTAAAAGTGATCGGAGCCTTCAACAACTGGAATCGTGGAAGCGCACCCCTTGTTGCAAAGGGTGGCCAATACAGACGTACCTACCGTTTGAACCCAGGCAAGTACGAGTATAAGTTCTATGTGAACGGCAAAGAACTTTTAGACCCCAACAATCCTGTAAAGGTGAGTAATGGTATGGGTGACTTCAACAACGTTTTGGAGGTGAAATACCCCCAAAAAGAGGAGCCGGCTATCTACCATGCTCTTTCTTTTGATGAAGGAAGCATCAAACTGAGCCCGCTCCCCGCTGATCAAAAAATACTGGCTCTGTGGAATAACCAGCCCTTACCACTGGCAAGTGCCCAGAGTAATACTTCTCAAAACCTGGTGCCTATTCCCCAAAAAGCGGCAGAAGTGAAACGCTCCTATTTGCGGGTATACTCCTTCCGTGGAGAAAAGGCGGCCAACGATGTTTTGATCCCGTTGGAATATGGTGTGCCCATCACCAATGTGGACCAGCTGGAACGGCTGGACTGGCACCAGGCGCGCATGTACTTCCTGATGGTGGATCGCTTCTTCAACGGTAATCCGGAAAACGACCAACGTACCCCTGACCCGGAAATTCATCCCAAAGCCAACTACTACGGTGGCGACCTGAGTGGGGTGACCCAAAAAACGGAAGAGGGCTTTTTTGAAGATCTCCATGTGAACACCATCTGGCTGTCTCCCATTACCCAAAACCCCGAAGATGCCTGGGGGTACTGGGACAAAGGCAAGACCAAAAGTAAGTTTTCCGCATACCACGGCTATTGGCCGGTCAGTAACATCCGCGTAGATCATCGCTTTGGCACATCCGCAGAGCTGCGCACACTTCTGAACGATGCCCATCAACGTAATGAAAATGTGATCTTGGACTATGTAGCCAATCACATACATATAAATCACCCTATATATCAAAAACACCAGGATTGGGCCACCTCACTATACCTGCCGGATGGCACTAAGAACACCGAAAAATGGGACGAGTACCGCCTTACCACCTGGTTTGACGATCACCTTCCTACGCTGGACCTTAGACGTTGGGAAATAGTGGACCCCATGGCAGACAGTGCTTTGTTCTGGGTTACCGAATATGATTTTGACGGCTTCCGTCATGATGCCACTAAACACATTGATGAACTGTACTGGCGTACCCTCACCTATCGCGTGCGTAAACACACGGATCGCCCGGTATTGCAAATCGGGGAGACCTACGGCAGCCCGCAACTCATCAACAGCTACATCAGCACCGGTATGATGGATGCTCAGTTTGATTTTAACCTTTATGATGCCGCAGTCAATGCATTTGCCAGTTCAAACGGTGACCTGGAAGGCTTGCAGGACAAACTGCACCAGGGACTGGAAACCTATGGCTACCATCACCTGATGGGCAATATTACCGGCAACCAGGACCGTTCACGCTTCATTAGCCTGGCCTCCGGGGATGTCCTTTTTGAGGAGGACCAGAAAATGGCCGGCTGGGATCGCAACATTGACAAGCCTGAAGCTTCGGCCTACCGGAAACTAGGCCTTTTACACGCCTTTAACAATGCCGTTCCGGGTATTCCCTGCATCTATTACGGTGATGAATATGGCATGCCCGGTGGTGGTGATCCCGACAATCGCAGGATGATGCAATTCAGTGGCCTGGACGAGGATGAAACCATTCTCCTGGAGAATGTGAAAAAGCTCAATCAATTACGTGGCAGCCAGCTACCGCTGATCTACGGCACCACCGAAACCCGAATTATTAACGGATCCCTCTTGGAGATCAGGCGCACCTATTTTGATGAGCAGGTGGTCATACTGCTCAATACTTCGGAAAAAAAGCAGAATATCCAGCTAGCCATTGAGCCCGAAACCAAAGTACAATTACACTTTAACGAAGGTATGATCTCCAACCTCAACGCACAGGTTATCCCTCTTGAACTTCCTCCTCTGGGCTTTGAATACGTAACCCTTAAACAAACACAACCATGAAAAAATCCATAGGTATCCTTGGCCTAGTAACTCTCGTTTGGGCATGCAACGGTCCCGTAGTAAAGGAGGCTGAGCCGGTTGACAACGATACTACCGCCTCCCTGGAGCATCCGGCCTGGAGCAAACATTCGTCCATTTACGAGGTCAATATCCGTCAGTACACCCCCGAGGGAACTTTCAATGCTTTTAAGGAGCACCTCCCCCACCTGAAGGAGCTTGGTGTGGAGATCCTCTGGATCATGCCCGTACAACCCATCGGTGAAAAAAACCGGAAGGGAAAGCTCGGAAGCTATTATTCCATTAAGGATTATACGGCCGTAAACCCGGAATTCGGAACCATGGAAGATTTCAAAGGGCTGGTCAATGAGGCGCACGACATGGGTTTTAAAGTAATCCTGGACTGGGTGGGTAATCACTCCGCCTGGGACCACCCCTGGATGGAACAACACCCCGACTGGTACACGCGCAATGATTCCGGTAAAGTAATCCCCCCGGTTGAAGACTGGTTTGACGTGGCCGACCTGAATTATGAAGCCCCGGGCATGCAGGAGGAAATGATGAACGCCCTTAAATTTTGGGTAAAGGAAGCGGATGTGGATGGTTACCGCTGTGATGTGGCCATGATGGTGCCCATGGATTTCTGGAACCGTGCGCGTAAAAGCCTGGACAGCATTAAACCGGTGTTCATGCTGGCCGAAGCTGAAGGTCCCGAGTTCCACGAACAAGCCTTTGATATGACCTACGGCTGGGAATTTCACCACATTATGAACCAGATAGCCAAAGGTGAAGAGCCCGTAAGTGCCTTGGATACCTACCTCATCAAAATGGATACCCTATATCCTGAAAGCGCCTATCGCATGTATTTCACCACCAACCATGATGAGAACAGCTGGAACGGCACCATCGGTGAGCGTATGGGTGCCAACCACAAAAATTTCTTTGTATTGGCTACCACCTTCCCCTACGGAATGCCCCTTATTTACAGCGGCCAGGAAGCAGGCCTCAACAAGCGCCTCTCATTTTTTGACAAAGACACCATCAACTGGGAACAGGATACGGTTTTGTTTGATTTTTACCAGCAAATGATCAGGTTGAAATCCGATCATGAAGCTTTGGCCAATGGAGCTGATCAAGGTGATTTTGAAAGAATAGCAACCGATGATGCCTCAAAAATGTACGCTTACGTGCGTTCTAAAGGAAATGACAAAATGTTGGTGATCCTCAATTTTTCGGATCAGCCCGGAGAGCTTACGTACCAGGGCCTGAGCAGCATAGATCTTTTGGCCGGAAGAGCCGAAAAAGGATCGCAGGAAGGCGCAGTTAAAGTAGCTGCCAATGATTTCACCATAATAGGTTTATAATGGTAATAGCACTGATATCCCACGATGGAAAAAAAGCAGAGATGGTAGCGTTCCTGCGGGATCATCTCGATCTCTTTCATCGTGATGATGTAAAACTGGTAGCCACCGGCACCACCGGAAAACACGTAGAAGGGGCAGGGCTCCAGGTAGACAAGGTACTGTCCGGCCCGCTGGGCGGGGATGCCCAGATTGCCGCCCAGGTAGCGGTGGGTGAAGTGGATGCGGTCTTTTTTTTCCGCGATCCGCTGGACAAACATCCCCATGAACCGGATATCCTGATGCTGATGCGCATCTGTGATGTTCACAATATTCCGCTGGCCACCAACCCGGCTACGGCCCGCCTGATTTTCAGGGGACTGCTCAGTTAGGCAGGGGTCGCTAAGTGTACTTTCAACACTTTTATTTTTTACATTAGGCCAGCTTTTCAAAACACAAACCCATGACCGCTAAACCCAAATTGAGTTTCTGGCAGATCTGGAACATGAGCTTTGGCTTTTTGGGGATCCAGTTCGGCTTTGCCCTGCAGGGCGGATTTATGTCCCGGATCTTCCAAACCCTGGGAGCCGGAAAAGATGAGATCCCGCTCCTATGGATTGCTGCTCCGCTCACGGGTTTGATCGTGCAGCCTATCATTGGGTATATGAGTGACCGTACCTGGCACTCCAGGCTGGGCCGTAGGCGGCCTTACTTCCTGGTAGGGGCTATACTTAGCTCTATCACCTTATTTTTTGTGCCTCACTCCCCGGTGCTTTGGGTTGCAGCCGGTTGCCTCTGGATACTGGATGCCTCCATCAATATCAGCATGGAACCCTTCCGGGCGCTGGTGGCTGATAAGCTTCCTGACTCCCAGCGTAGCTACGGTTTTGTTATGCAAACCCTGATCATTGGGATTGGCACCTGGGTGGCCAGCAACCTTCCTTTACTGGTCAATAACCTGGGAGTTTCCAACGAGGCCGGTCCCGGTGTAATACCTCCCTCCGTAAAGATTGCCTTTGCCATCGGGGCTTTTGTATTCCTGCTCTCCATACTATATACCGTTTTTACCACCAGCGAATATCCGCCAGAGGATATGGAAGCTTTTGAAGAGGAAAAGCAGAAAAGCAAAGGGATGGGCACCGCCTTCCGTGAGATCATCAGCAATATTGTAAACATGCCCAGAACTATGGTAAAACTGGGGGTAGTGCAATTCTTCAGTTGGTTTGCCTTCTTTGCCATGTGGAGCCTGGCAACACCAGCCCTCACCGAGCACGTGTTTGAATCACCTAAACCGGTTGAATTGAGTGTGGAAGAAGCTACCGAAGAGAATATAGCCATCTACCAGGAAGAGGATAAAAAATACAATGATGCCGCAGACCTGGTAGGCTCTCACATGGGCTTTTATGGATTATCGTCCATGGCTTTTGCGCTGATCCTCACTTTCTATACCGCCCGGAGAAGTATTAACCGTAAGCTGGTGCACATGACTTGCCTTATACTGGGTGGCCTGGGTTTTATTTCCATGTATTTTATCCAGGATCATGTATTCCTGATCGGATCTTTTGCACTCATCGGTATTGCCTGGGGCAGTATTCTTTCCATGCCTTATGCCATGCTTTCCAGCTCCATTGATCCTAAAAAGATGGGGGTATTCATGGGGCTATTCAATATGTTCATTGTCATACCACAGATCATTGCGGCTACCGGTGGCCTCAACTTTTTATACCAGGCCATTTTCGGGGAAGATTCCATCAACGCCATGCTGCTGGCTGGCACCAGCCTGATCCTGGGCGGACTTTCCAACCTACTGATCACCAATAAAAAAGCCATTACCTACCAACCGGATGAGGCAGCAATGGTGTAAATACCTTAGAGCTGAATGATCTGAATACTCTTGGGTTGGATGGTCAATTCCTTCAGGGCCACACGCTCACCGGAAATTACATCCGTACCGCTTTGTGAAGGCATCATTTCCGCGAAGCGCTCCTTTTTTACCGTGCGGGCCTCATTGGGATTACTGTTCAGAACCACCATTACCGTATCCCTTTCCGTATAGCGGAAGAAAACGTAAATATCATTTTCCGGGATAAAATGCGTCATTTTTCCTTTGGTTATGGCTTCTGAACCCTTACGCCAGTTCAGAATCTTACTGATATAATGGTGCATTTCATTCTCCGCCCCGGTCCGTCCTGCTGCCGTGAATTTATTCATCTCATCCCCTGGCCAGCCTCCCGGAAAGTCCTGCCGGATCACTCCATGATTGGCCGTTTCCTTCATCAGGATCTCGGTACCGTAATACACACAAGGTATGCCCCGCATGGTGAACAGCAACCCCAGCGAAGCTTTCAGCTTATCCATATCCTCACCAAAGGTCCCGTAGATACGGGCCAGGTCATGGTTATCTAAAAAGGTTACGCTGTTCTCCGGGTGCTCATAAAGATAATCGGCCGCCAGCCTGTAATACAGCTTGGAGAGTCCTTTAGCCCATTCCTGCGGTTGGTTAAAGGTTTCGTGTACCGCAAAACAAAACTGGAAATCGGTTACGGCATCCATATAGGTGGCAATCGGGTTATAGCGGTTGCCCTCCACAAAATAGCTCTGGATTTCCGGAAAATGCACCCAGGTTTCCCCGAAGATGAAAAAGTCCGGGTACTCTTCTTTTATTGCTTTGGCTAAATCGGCCATAAATTGCTGATCGGGATAGGTGTAGGTATCCACCCGGAACGCATCGATCCCAAATTCTTCGATCCACCAAATGGAATTCTGAATAAGAAAGCTGGCCATCTGCGGGTTACGCTGGTTCACATCCGGCATGTGCCCGTCAAACCAGCCATCCGTAAAACGCGAGCGGTCCGATGCTGCAACGTGCGGATCAAACAGGGTAGCCGCGCGGTAATTGGTTTGCAGGTAGCCCTCGTGAAAATTGAAAAAAGCAGAGTCTGGGGGATCCAGAAAAAGGTGATGGCGGGAGCCAAAATGGTTGTACACCACATCCATGACCATCTTCATTTCCCGCTGGTGCATTTCATTCACCAGCTGTGAGTATTCCTGGTTCGTTCCAAAGCGTGGGTCAATAGAATAATGATCAGTTATAGCGTAGCCGTGGTAGGAGGCCTTTGGCTGATCATTGGTCATGAGCGGACATATCCAGAGGGAATTAAAACCCATATCCTGGAGGTAAGCGAGGTGATCCCGGATCCCCTTTATATCTCCGCCATGCCGGCCATAAATGGAATCCCGCCTGTAATCACGCTCCGCCATGGCCTTTTTACGATCGTTACCAGGATCACCATTGGCAAAACGGTCTGGGGTAATCAAGTACATCACATCGGCCGGATCCAGGCCATGTACCCGTTCAGCTTTGCGTTCCCTTAGTTCATATATCCGTTTTTTCTTCCCTTTTCCAATGGTAAAAGTGGACTTTTCCGTTTGATCTGGCGTTTGGATCCGGAGATAGGCATAATGCGCATTAGGTGCCAATTCCGAACTCAATACCTCTACGCCATCAACCACCGGACTACTCTCAAAACCTTCCGGATCATATACCAAAAGATCAAGGGTTTGCTTATTCATACCATTCCACCAATACGGGGGATAAACATGGGTTTGTGCAGATAGATGAATAAGGGGAAGAAATATAAGGATATTCAACAACCTTCCTGTATTGGCAATTACTTTCATGTCAGTGATTTAAAAGCTAAATTTTAAGGCAATGTTACTAGGCAATCAATTATTTTTTTACCTTGCTCTGTAATTGTACTTCTTACACTAAGTAAAACATTTTTTTAATTAAATCATTCGATTATGAAGAACCTTTATTCTCTTCTTCTGTCCATGTTAGCGCTCGGCATGGTACAGGCACAACATAATGTGACCTTCCAGGTTGACATGAGCGGACAGACCGTTAGTGCCAATGGGGTTCATGTGGCCGGAAACTTCCAGGCAGCTGCCGGTGCTCCCGGTGACTGGAATCCTTCTGCCACGGCTCTGACCAATTCATCGGGTACTATTTACTCCGTAACGGTTAACATTCCAGCCGGAAGTTATGAGTATAAGTTTATTAATGATAATGACTGGCCCGGTGTTGAAAGTGTTCCTGCTGCTGCCCAGGTAGACCTTGGAAGTGGTAACGATAACCGTTGGGTAGTGATCAGCAGTGATACTACCCTTCCTGCCTATACTTTTGGTGGCGCGGCTCCTGCCGGTATGAAAGCACTTACCATGATCGTAGACCTGAGCCAGGAAGCTTCCGTAAGCGATACTGTGAGCGTGGCCGGTAGTTTTCAAACTCCCAATGCCTGGACACCTGGTGCCTCTATTATGACCGACCTTAAAGGTGACAGCGTATACCGTCATGTGGCTTTCTTCACCCCCGGAACCTCCTATGAATGGAAATTCCTGAATGGTACTGCCTGGGGAACAGAAGAAAGTGTGCCCAGTGGTTGTGCCATGAACGGAAACCGTCACGCTTCCATCACCAATGATTCCATCTATGGCCCGGTTTGTTTCAGCCAGTGTGCATCCTGCTTTATTCCAGATACTTTCAACATTACCATTCAAATTGACATGAATGCCACCTGCGGTTTTAATGATACCGTTGACCTGGCCGGTCCTTTCAACAACTGGCCCGGGGGCTTTGAAGCTGCCAGTATGCTTACCGATGCGAATAATGATGGAGTTTGGGAAATCACCCTTCGTGCACCTGCTCCCGAGTTTACCTATAAGGCACGTTACCATGCTAATGGCAACACCAACTGGGAAGGCGGTAACAATAAAGTGATCTCTTTCAATAAGGATACGGTGCTTCCGGTACGTTGTTTCAATAGCGATGTGTACGGAGCCTGCACTCCGCTGCCTGGTCCGGCTGATCTTACTTTTATGGTGGATGTAACCACTTTCCCTAACCAGGCTGATCTCAACAACCTGTATGTGATTGGTGATTTTACCACTCCTGCCTGGCAAGCCGGTAAACTGGCTTTAACGCCTGTGGCTGGTTCTCCGGGTATTTTCCAGACTACGGTAGCCAATGTATGTCCTGGCAAGATCTCCTACAAATTCATGAATGTGAAAACGGATAATACCGAGCAGGAGGAAGATTGGGTAGGTCTTACGGACTCATCCTGTACAGAACCCAGTGGTGTAGGAAGTTTGAACCGTATTTTCGTACGTCCTGATGATCAGCCTCATACACTGGCTTATAAGTGGAATTCCTGCGAAGCCATCAACATTGGCCTGGAAGATCACTTTGCCCGTACCAACCTGAACATCTATCCCAATCCGTTTAGTGGTAAAACAACCATTGAGCTGAACAATGAAGAGCTTTTCGACCTGAATATGTTGGATATTACCGGTAAGCAAGTGTACCAGGTAACCGGAGTTTCCGGCAAGTACACGCTTAACGTAAATCACGTTAAAGCCGGGGTGTACTACCTCAAGGTAACCAACGAAAAAGGCGAAACCAATATCAATAAGGTGATTGTGCAGTAACAGACATCAATCGCAAATAAAAGGCCCCCGAGTTTTCGGGGGCCTTTTTATTTACCTCCCTTTGTAAGAAGGTTTGTTTGTTTAGAGATCAATTAGAGCTGGTCCGCTTTAATGTACAGGTCGTAACAAAAAATCCCTCCGGGATTTCACTCAACCTGGCAGTTGTAAGCTCTTAAACCGGACCGCCTGGTTAATTAGCAGTACTCGTCAAAAGCACTGGTCAGGTTCTCTGCAATAGCTTGAGCAGCACGACCTTCAATATGGTGTCTTTCAATCATATGGACCAGCTGGCCATTCTTGAATAAGGCAATAGACGGTGATGAAGGAGGAAAAGGTGCCATCATATCACGGGCTGTTTTTACAGCTTCCACATCATTACCGGCAAAAGCAGTGATCATACGATCTGGTTTCTTGCTATGCTGAGTGGCCATTTTCACCGCTGGTCTTGCATTGGCTGCTGCGCAACCACAAACTGAGTTGATCACCACCAGAGTGGTTCCATCCTGATTTATTTCGTTCTTTACTTCCTCTGATGATCTCGTTTCTTTAATACCTAACGAGGTGAGATCTTCGCGCATGGGAGCAATTAAGTCTTCTGGATACATAAGATAATTTTTTACAAAATTAGGATTCTCCTTTTATCTGACAGATTGGATACGGCTATATAACGATTGAAAACAAAAAAGGAGGCTTTAAAAACCTCCTTTTGCATATATGAATCTTTTACTATCAAATGAACATTGGTGTATTGGGTAAATTCCGGGCTTCAGAATCAATGTCTTGTACCGTTTGGGCCAGGCGCTCAATTTTCTTTTTACTGAGAAGGCTCACACTGAATTTTTCTGTGCATTCTTTCCCCGCTTTGATGTAATGGATCACCAGTTTTTTACGGATACCACTACGATCCAGCTCCAGAGCCACCACGTTTTTACGCAATATGTACAGATCCTTACCCAAAAGGCGGTTCATAACCATGTGGCTTTTGATATGCAATACATCCGATTCTGCATTGAAGGTGAAAATGGGCAGACCCGCATAGGCATAAGCGATACCGATAAGGGCAGGGATCACCAAAATGGAGTAACCATTAAATAGGTCACCAATGTGATCGAGAATAAAAAGGAAGGCCAGATCAGCCAGCACCACCAGCGCCAGTGCAAGCAGCACCATCCAGAGGTATTTGCGTATATTTTTATTAGTAATCATAGAACAATTGTGTAACGACAGTGCAAAACTACAAAAAAACTTACTGAAAGTCAAGTAAATACGTGATCTTTAGCGAGTAACTCTTCTAAGCCTGCTTTGATGAGCCTACGCTCTTTTACGGGCAAAGAACGCCCGGATTAATTCCGAACATTCCGCTTGTAACAATCCTTGTTCCAATTTTGTTTTAGGATGCAGATATCCACCGTGTTCCAGGAAACCACGCTTGGGATCCGGAGCCGCAAAAACCACCCGGCCTATCTGGCTCCAGAAAAGAGCGCCCGCGCACATAGGACAGGGCTCAAGCGTTACAAAAAGTGTACAATCCTTCAGATACTTGGAGCCCAGGTAGGAGCTGGCAGCTGTGATAGCCTGCATTTCAGCATGGGCTGTAACATCGGTAAGCCTTTCAGTAAGGTTATGCCCCCTACCTATGACTTTGTTCTTACTTACAATAACGGCACCTATGGGTATCTCATCTTCCTCATAAGCTCTTTGGGCCTCCATAAAGGCCTGCCGCATAAAATATTCGTCACTGTAAATTTCAATTCCCAATGGGTCCACTTTTAGGCCTGTAAATATAGCTATGCTCCTAATACTTTGTAATTTCGCCAGCTTACTAAATCATCAGCTAAGATGCATCGTACACATACCTGTGGTGAACTGAACCTGCAACACGAGGGCAAAAATGTAAAACTGGCCGGCTGGGTACAGCGCGTACGCAACCTGGGCGGCATGACCTTTATTGATCTTCGGGATCGCTATGGCATTACCCAACTGGCCTTTAACGAGGAATGGGATACCGAACTACTGGAAAAGGCCCGAAAAACCGGGCGCGAGTTTGTGATACAAGCCGAAGGCACAGTGATTGAACGCAGCAGCAAGAATCCTAATATGAGTACGGGTGAGATTGAGATCCGCTGCTCTTCCTTAACGGTGCTCAACGCTTCCAAAACTCCTCCTTTTACCATTGAAGATGAAACAGATGGTGGTGAGGAGTTGCGTATGAAATACCGCTACCTGGACCTGCGCAGGAACCCCCTGAAAGAAAATATTATGCTGCGCCACCGGGTAAACATAGAAACCCGCAATTACCTCAGCTCCATAGGCTTCCTGGATATTGAAACGCCTTTCCTGATTAAATCCACCCCTGAAGGTGCCCGCGACTTTGTGGTGCCTTCACGCATGCATGAAGGACAGTTCTACGCCCTGCCACAGTCGCCTCAAACCTTTAAGCAATTGCTGATGGTTTCGGGTTTTGATAAGTATTTCCAGATTGTAAAATGCTTTCGTGACGAAGACCTGCGCGCTGACCGCCAGCCAGAATTTACGCAGATAGACTGTGAAATGGCTTTTGTGGAACGGGAGGATATCCTGAACACTTTTGAAGGTTTCCTGAAGCACATCCTCAAAACGGTTAAAGGAGTGGATATTGATTCTATTCCCCGCATGACTTATGATGAAGCCATGGCCCTTTATGGTAGTGATAAACCGGATATCCGTTTTGGAATGACCTTTACCGGGCTGAACGAGCTTACCCAGAATAAGGGCTTTAACGTATTTGACCAGGCTGAGCTGGTAGTAGGTATTAACGTTGAGGGTTGTGCCGAATACTCCCGCAAGCAGATCGATGCCCTTACCGATTTTGTAAAAAGACCCCAGGTAGGGGGCAGTGGACTGGTATGGTGCAAGTACAACGCTGACGGCACACTGAAATCATCCGTAGATAAATTTTACAGCCCTGAAGATCTGAAGGAATGGGCCGAAGCCATGGATGCCAAACCTGGCGACCTTTTGCTGATCATGGCGGGTCCGAAGGACAAAACCCGTAAAGCGCTGAACGAATTGCGCCTGCACCTGGCCGAAGAATTGGGTTTGCGCAAGCCAGACGAATTTGCCCCGCTTTGGGTACTGGATTTCCCTTTACTGGAGTGGGATGAAGATACAGCACGCTGGTACGCAATGCACCACCCTTTCACTTCTCCTTACCCCAAGGATATTCCCCTCCTGGACACCGACCCCGGAAGCATACGTGCCAATGCCTATGACCTGGTATTGAACGGCAACGAAATAGGTGGAGGCTCCATCCGTATCCATGACCGTGACCTGCAAAAGAAAATGTTCGGCATCCTCGGTTTTAGTGATGAGGAAGCCAAAAAACAATTCGGCTTCTTAATGGATGCCTTTGAATACGGTGCCCCGCCCCACGGTGGTATAGCCTTTGGCTTTGACCGCCTGGTGGCGATACTGGGAGGCAAGGAGAGTATCCGCGATTTTATGGCCTTCCCCAAGAACAATGCGGGTCGCGACCTGATGATCGATACACCTTCCATCATCGGGGAAGAGCAACTGAAAGAGTTGCGAATCACTATTACTGAGTAAGGGGAAATGCCGGACGGACGCAACAGCCTGCTGGGCCGGTTTTTAAAGTGGAGAGCCCGGCATCTCCCGCAACGTCAGTTTATCCTTATCCTCAGCATCGTAGTAGGTTTTCTTACCGGGCTGGTAGCGGTGGTGCTTAAAAACACTACCCACTTTATACAGAGCCTGGTCACCTCGGACTACCTTACCAAGTATTACAACCCCTTTTACTTTGCTTTTCCCATTATCGGGATATTCATTACGGTGATCGTTCGCAAAGCTCTCCGGGGAAGAAAGGTGGGCGAAGGGGTACCCAATACCCTCTTTGCCATATCCCGCAAGAGCGGTATACTGCCCGCTTCACAGATGTTCAGCCACATGATCACCAGTATTTTTACAGTGGGGTTTGGTGGCTCGGTGGGGCTGGAAGGCCCTTCCGTGGGAACCGGGGCAGCCATTGGCTCCAACCTGGGGCGCCTCATGCACATTAATTATAAATCACGCATCCTGCTCATATCCTGCGCTGCCGCAGGCGCCATCGCCTCCATCTTTAATGCACCTATTGCGGCTATTATCTTTACCATAGAGATCTTCAGCCTCGACCTTACTTTCGGATCTCTGATACCTTTATTGCTGGCTTCCGTTTCCGGTGCCGTTACTACTATTTTCATTCAGGGTGGTGATTACCTTTTTCACTATAAATACATTGCCCCTTTCCGGGTTGCCGAGGTCCCTTTTTATGCACTGCTGGGGGTAATGACCGCTTTTGTGTCCGTGTATTTCAACCGCCTTTATTTTTACGTGGATAACCTCTTCAGTCGCTTTGCCAACCCCTGGACCAAAATATTGATAGGCGGCAGCCTGCTGGGCTTACTTATATTTCTGATACCGCCATTATACGGAGAAGGCTACGAAACCATTAACCATCTCTTGAATGGCAACCTTGACAAGGTAATTGAGCGCAGTTTCCTGTATGAGTACCATACCTCTGATTACCTGGTAATAGCCCTGCTCATAGGCCTCGTGCTCTTTAAGGGGTTTGCCACCACGTTTACCCTGGGCGCTGGAGGTGTGGGAGGAGTATTTGCACCTTCACTTTTCATAGGGGCATCTTCCGGGTTTGTATTTGCCCGGTTCATCAATGAGTTCAACTGGATCACCCTATCTTCCAGCAATTACGCCCTGGTGGGTATGGCCGGACTAATGGCCGGGGTCCTGCACGCCCCCTTAACGGCTATCTTTATGATCGCGGAGATCACCGGAGGATATGAACTCTTTATCCCCCTGATGCTGGTTTCTGCCATATCCTTTGTGGTTACCCGGCAGATCATGCCACACTCTGTTTATACGATGCAGCTGGCCCGGAAGGGAGACATACTAACCCACAATAAAGACCAGGTGATCCTTACCCTGCTTAATATTGATGCGGTACTGGAAACCGATTTTGTGAAGGTAAATCCTGAGATGAGCCTGGGTGAGCTGGTAAAAGTGGTGAGTACCAGCAAGCGCAACCTCTTCCCGGTGGTTGACGAGGAAGAAAAGCTGGTAGGCGTACTCACACTCGATGACTTTCGTAACATCATGTTTGATCAGTCACTGTACAATGACACCTATGTAAGTGAACTAATGAACCCTCCTCCGGCTATTATAGAAAAGAATGAAACCATGAACTCGGTTATGCAGAAATTCCAGTCCAGCGGGGCCTGGAATCTGCCGGTAGTACGTTCAGGACGTTACGAGGGTTTTGTTTCTAAATCAAAAATGTTTTCAGTATACCGCAGGAAGTTGCTGGAGTTCTCGGAATAATCTGTCTATCGCCTGCCCGGCATTCTTCTATCAAGGCAATCCTCAAATGGGTCATTTACGTATATTTAGAGCCCCTAAGAAAAATCCCGGTCCGATAATTGATTGATTATCAGGGCTAAAAACTTGAAAGAATACCAATATATGAAGTACTGCTTATCAGTTGCCATAATGATGGTGTGCTATGGATGGGCCCTGGCCCAAAATGCCGATTGGATAGATCAGATGGAAGACCCTGATGTGAACTTCTATACAGTCCAAAAGAGTTTTGAACAATACTGGCAAGGACGTGAAATAGAAAAGGGCAAAGGCTGGAAACAGTTCAAACGCTGGGAAGCCTTTATGGAACCACGTGTATACCCGGAAGGCATACGTCCCAACCCATCTGATTTGGCTACGGCTTATGAAGAAGTAAAAGCTACCCAAAACAGTGTAAATGTCGGATCCTGGTCGCCAATAGGCCCATACAATGGTAACGCTCTCAACGGTGTAGGCCGAATCAATAAAGTAACCATAAGCCCGGTAAATCCCCAGCAAATATGGATAGGAACCCCGGCCGGTGGTTTATGGCAAAGTACGGATGGTGGCCAGAGCTGGTCCACCAATACCGACCTTCTCCCCAACCTGGGCGTTACGGATATTGATATTGACCCTTCAAACCCCTCGATCCTATACATTGCCACGGGCGACCGTGACGGATCAGACACTTATAGTTATGGTGTTTTAAAATCAACGGATGGTGGGGTCAGCTGGAATGCCACAGGACTCAGCTATAACGTCAGTCAACAGATCCGTATCTCCAACCTTATGATCCACCCTACACAGACCAATATCCTCATTGCCACCACCAGTGCAGGTATTCAACGTTCTACCAACGGTGGAGCCACCTGGACCAATACACAGAACGGAGTGTTCAACGCGCTCGTTCAAAAGCCTGGAGACCCGAACATCTTGTATGCTACTTCGGCTACCCGCATTTATAAGAGTGTGGACAATGGTATCAACTGGACCCAGCTTCAGAGTGCCGGCCTACCCACCAGTGGTATCCGGAGAATAGAGCTTGCCGTAACTCCTGACGATCCCAATTATGTGTATGCCTTGTACGGAGCCAATAACAATGGCTACCTGGGCACGTATCGCTCTACGGACAATGGTGCAAACTGGACTGCACGTTCTACAGCTCCTAACCTACTGGGGTGGAGCAACACAGGTAGCGACAGTGGCGGCCAGGCATGGTACGATCTTGCCATTGCGGTAAACCCAACCGATAAAGATGAAGTGGCCGTAGGGGGCGTCAATGTATGGCAATCATCCAACGGAGGTATAAGCTGGAACATTATCGGCCACTGGCAAGGCTTTGGCGCCAGCTTTATCCATGCGGATATCCACCACCTGGGATATACTGAAGATGGCTCCTCCCTATATGCCGGTTGTGACGGTGGTATTTACCGTAAGGACGACAACTCCTCCAACTGGGTGGAACTGAACGATGGGATGAACATTACCCAATATTATAAACTAGGGGCTTCCGCCACCGATCCCGACCTGGTAATTAACGGTGCCCAGGACAATGGTACGGACCTGTACGATGGAGGTAACTGGGAAGGTGTTCGCGGGGGAGATGGCATGGAATGCGCCATAGATCCCAAAGACCCCAACACCATGTATTCTTCCATTTATTATGGAAATTTCGGGAAGTCCATGAACCGGGGAAATGACTTTAATGCTCCCTTTAACCTGCCTCCTTCTGGTAGCGGCAACTGGATCACTCCCTTCCTGATCGACCAAAAGCACCCTGATACGCTATATGCCGGTTTTTCAAGGGTATACCGTTCCAACAACGGGGGAAGTTCCTTTAATGCTGTAAGCCCTTCCGGCATGACCGGAGGCTCCAATCTTGATCAGATGGCACTTTCGCCTACTCATTCCAATGTACTCTATGTTTCGGAGGGCAGCCGTTTGTGGCGTAGTGAAGATTACGGCTCTACCTTTGCGAGCCTTTCCACCCCGGGTACTCGTGAGATCACTTATATAGCCGTAGCTTACGATGATCCTATGCACGTATTTATTACTCGTAGTGGCTATTCGGCCGGGCAGAAAGTATATGAATCCAGGGACGGGGGAAATACCTGGGATAACATATCCGCCAACCTGCCCAATATTCCTGCCAACTGTGTAGCCATTGAAAATAATGCGGCCACTGGGGTGTACGTAGGCACCGACCTGGGGGTTTTTTACAAGGATAATAACCTGAATAGCTGGATACCCTTCAACAATAACCTTCCCAACGTTATTGTAAACGAAATTGAGATCACCTACAACGATCGCAGGCTTAAGATTGCCACCTATGGACGTGGCCTCTGGAAGTCGCCCCTGTACTCGGATATTGTGCCACCCCTGGCTGACGCCACTTTCCCGGCAGCCGTATGTTCAGGTAATATTGTTACCCTCACGGATCTTTCACATTACCACCCTACCAGCTGGAGCTGGTCCATAAGCCCTGCCACCTTCAGCTATGTAAACGGCACCAACGCCAATTCACAAAACCCGCAGGTTACTTTTAACCAGGATGGCATTTACAATATTCAATTGACGGTAAGCAACAGCCTGGGTTCCCACACCAGCTATTATATGTCAGCTGTATCGCAGGGAGGCCTGCCACTGCCTTTCCAGGAAGATTTTGAAACTCCAGGCAGTTTTGATCGCTGGGAGGTAGTTTCCCCCGATCAGGAAGGATGGGAACTGCAGCAGGTTTCCGGCAATAGCCCGGGTAACCAGGCGGCACGCTCCAACCTCTATTTCAATACCGGGAACGGCCCCTATGAACTTATTTCACCTACCATTAGCTTTGTAAATCACAGCTCGGTAAACATGAGTTTTGATTACGCTTACCGTGGACGGGGTGGTAATACCAATGATACCCTGCGGGTGTATATCGCCACCCAATGCCAGAACAACTGGACACTGTTGCAGGAGTTTTATGAAGATGGCACTTCCAACTTTGTTACCTCCACTCCCCTGAACTCGAACTTTGTTCCCAGCTCGTCTGCCGACTGGTGTGGTAATGCGGGCTTCGGCCTGTGCAAAACCGTGAACCTTAACGCCTATGATGGCCTGGAAGGTATCCGCATCAAGTTTGAAGCAGGCAAGGCCGGAGGTAATAATATTTACCTGGACAATATCAACATCAGCGGAAATTCATCCGTTGCTCCTACTGCTGCCTTCAGCGGTCCGCAACAGGCGACATGTGCTCTGCGCCCGCTTACTCTTACGGATCAATCCTACGGCTCACCATCCACCTATGAGTGGATATTAACGGGTGCAACTCCCGCAGTTTCCACCGACCGCAACCCATCCGTAACTTATAACGCAGCAGGCACCTACCCGGTTAAACTCAAGGTAACCAATGCTTTTGGTACGGATTCCGTTACCAAAACCTCGTTTATCACCATTGACCCTGCCGATTCGGTAAAGGCCACGATAGTGCTTGGCAGCTCTCCCACATTATGTTTCAACGACACCCTCAAGGTGTCGCTATCCGTAACCCATGCTGGCACTAATGCTATTTACGAATGGTACCGTAACGGTTCACGCATCAGCAAGGGCAGTTCTCCCTCCTTCAACTATACAGGACTTGGAGATGGTGATGAGGTATTTGCGATCGTAAAGTCGTCTGAAGATTGCGCCTTCCCGGAAAGCGCTTTCACCGATACGATCAGCGTGGATGTATATTCACAACCAACGGTTCAGGTAAATGCGGTTGCAGATCTCTGCATTTCGGATGCGCCTGTTTCCCTGAGTGCCACTCCTTCAGGAGGCACTTTCAAGGGCCCCGGTGTACAGGGTTCCCAATTTGACCCTTCTGCAGCCGGACAGGGTTTTCACGTGCTTACTTATAATTATGTTGACTCCAATGGCTGTGTGAACAGTACCCTACGCACTATCCGTGTAGATGCCCCGGCACAGGTAAGCTTCAATACTCCTGCACCCGTTTGCCTGGAAAGTGGTGGCGTGGCCCTGAGTGGTGGATCTCCCATTGGTGGTAACTATTCCGGCCCGGGTATTTACAACGGCCTCTTCTACCCTGACTCGGTAGGCGTTGGTTCGTTCCGGATCACCTACGCCTTCACATCAGGCGCCTGCGATACAGTTAAGGATACGGCCACTATTCATGTAGTACCGGCCCCGGTAAAGCCTACCGTTAGTATAGTGGGTTCCACCATGCAGTGTGATCAGGCCGGCTTAAGCTACCAATGGTTCAATGGACCAACGGCTATTTTTAATGCCTCTTCGCGTAATTATACCCCATCGGTAAGTGGTAATTACCGGGTCCGCATTACGGATCAGAACGGTTGTTCCCGTTTCTCGGATACTGTACAATTCAATATTGGCCAGGAAGAATTCAGGAACGTACGCTCCTTCTCCATCTTCCCTAACCCGGCTGATGAAAGGCTTAACCTGGAACTGGAAACCAGTACAGCCGTAGAAAACGGGTCCCTGATGATCTTCAACAATGTGGGGCAAATGGTCATGAAACAGAACCTGGAAAAATCCAGCCGTGTTTCTGTAGGTATTGATATTGCTGAATTACCTGCTGGCCTTTATATAGTAGCCATTGAAGGGGAGAATATCAGCGTAAGCAGTAAGTTCATTATAGAATAGAAATCCGAAACCCGGATACCAAACAAAAAGCCCCGCTATGTAGCGGGGCTTTTTGTTAAGGAAGACGGTTGAACCGGCCTTTGGCAATTACCTGGTCCCCTTCCTGGGCCAACAAAATATAGACCCCCGGCCTCAATAAAGACACATCCACATAGTTTTCGTTTAGCCCCGTTTTTAATACTACGCAACCACTAATGTCAACTATCGTCACCTGGTCAATATTCTCCTGGCTGGAAATATGCAGTCGATCCGAAACGGGATTAGGGAAGAGATCCATCACCACTGAAGCTCTCTTTTCTATAAGTGAAACCGTATTTATCTCTCCGCAGGCAGACCTTGCAGTGAGGCAGGAATCCTCAGTAATTTCCACGTAATAGCTACCGTTGGCGGTTACATGCAAGCTATCATCCGTCTCTCCCGGAAGAGGTATACCGGTGGCACAGTCAAACCATTGATAGGTAATATTACTTCCGCTAAGATTAGCGTATAGCAGACCTGCCGATGCCACCACCTCAATGGAAGTATCAAAGCTTCTTTCATAAGCTCCCATATCAACCTGGCTACCAAAATAGCGGATAGAGCCCAGAGCATCCGTTTGTCCGGTATAGTTAAAGCTAAGGTGCGCTTGCCCGGAACCCGTAAACAGGGTATCCCCATCTTCTACCCCCGGGGAGCAAGCCGTAAGTCGAAAATCATCAGTTGCTTCATTAACAAAATCGGGCACATCCACTATATTACCCGAATGGCTCGTGGCTTCGGTATAATCAGGGTTTTCCACCATATTGTTGTGAAAGGCAAAAACGGAAACTCCCCATGCGAGGCCAGGATGTTGATCAAACTCATGGCCACCACCATTATTGTGAAAGACATTATTGTAAAAATACCCCTCAGAGGTTGCCGAGGAATTATACCGACCCAAACCTATTGCAGGTGTTGAACCCAGGTTGTTATTTACAATGGTATTGTTTACCCAGTAAGCTTCTATAGACCCACTCAACTGAGCATCAATAACGGCCACATAACCCGTGCTTGAAGTATTATTATAGATAAGACAATTTGCTACCACATACGTAATGGAATTATCCGAGGTGTTTCCGCCTCCTCCAAAAACATTTCCTTCTGCCTGGTTGTCGTGAACGATCAGGTTTTCGTAACGCACATTCATAGCGTCTCCGCTTGTAGAAGGGTAATGTTTGGCCTGAACGGCACAGCTGTATACGGCCGTACAATAACGAATGGTACAATTTCTTACGGTAGCGTTTATAGTACCATCCGCCACATTTGAACCGGTTATATACACACCGGCACCATAGCGTTCCGGGCCTTTTACACTACTATTGGCATTTCCTCCCTGTATAATAAATCCATCTATCTCCGCGCCATCCACATTGTCAATGGTTACCACGCTATACACATTGTCTGAACGGGTGCTATTGGTATACGTGAGTACGCCACTATCATTCCCCATCAGGTCACCTTCCAGGATGGTAGGGTAAGCCTGAGGGTCACGTTGTTCCAGCAAGGTTTCAGTACCGTTAAAACCGCCATACAGGTGCATGAATGTTTTTAAGGCAAAGGTGCTGTGACGACCGGTGGTGCCTGGCAGGTAGGTTCCCTGGGCCACCCATATTTCGTCTCCGCTTTGCGCCTGATTCAAAGCATTGGCCAGCGAGGTATAGGCATTGCTCCAACTGGTACCACTGTTATTCCCCGTTGCATTCAGGTTAACATAAATTCTGGCTGCTGAAGCATTAAAAGCCAGACCCATAAGGGTAGCGAGAAAAAGTAAGGTTCTTTTCATAAATTAAGGTTTAAGATAAATGCAATATTAAGAATATACGTACAATCGGTCCTGTTAAAGCTGCAAGTTACTATAGATCAACTAAATCAGCTTCTCAGGTAAAAAATGTAGTCACTTACGGGTGGTAATATCTGGTTTTGACGCATTAAAAGAGCTATTTGGGCCCGGTGGTGGGTGCTATGGTTGATCACATGAAACAATATGGCCCGCAATGGGTCTTCAAAAAGCTCTCCCTTTGAATTCCTGTAACTGATCACGCGATCCAGCGCATTGGACTTTACCAGGTCCGTGGTTTCATTATAGAGTTCAATGTTAATACCCTCCCAGGAGCTAAGGTCCACCTCCCCCCAAACTGAGGGAAGGGTTCCCCGGCCGTTTACGCGATGTAGCCAGATCCGGTGAGCGGAGAGCAAGTGTGACACCTGGCGGTGGATACTATCCGGCAACGCATCCTGCTCTTTAAGACGTAATATGAACTGGTCATTGGCCCAAAAGTTATACTCCAGTAATTCCAATAATTCTTTCATGCCCCGGGATTTTTAAAAAGAAACCGATATTACGAAAAAGGCGGGTGCCGGGGAAGGGCTCTGCAATCAAATTAGAACAATCCTCAGGCTGTGGGAGCGGGTGTTTCCGGTTTATCTTCCTTATGGCCACGGCCGCCAAAAAACTTCTTAACGGCTGCAAAAGCACCCACCACCGCCAGAGCAATGATCTTCCAGAACTTGGCCAGGAGCGCAAAGAAACCCACCTTGGCCAGCACCTTACCGGCAATGAGGCCGCCAATGCCGTAAGCCGCCACTTCATCCATATCCGGGTTGAAATCAGCATAACGGTTACCCTGGTTAAAATCCACGCTGGCCAGTATGCCATTCATATCTTTTTGTACCTGTGGTAATAGGTACATACCGCCAATAAAATTAAGCTCCAGGTAACCTTTACGGCCGAGTACGCGGATATTATAATTGAGGGTATTCCCTTCTTCGCCCTCAAAACTGAGTTCCTTGGCCCAGTGGAGCTTTTTGTTCTCACGGTCGTAAAAGGGAGGTGAGGCCCAACCTACCAATTCCAGCGCGGGGTAACCCATTTCAATACGTTCCTTGTTCCAGTTTCGGGTATCTTCCTGCATCTGCTCCAGCAGGTCGTCATAATCCAGGTCTTCGGCATCATCATCCTCTACATAGCCTTCTTCGGAATAGCTGATGACAATGGCATAACTACTATCGTCAAAGGGACCACTGGCCTCCGGCATAACCATGCCCAGGGAGCTTTGGCCAGGAGGATTTCCCCAAACATCCACCAGGATAAAGTCTGCCTGTTCAGGACGGATGTATTTATAGCCGCGAGGCACATTGAGGGTGGCCAGGCCCTCCCCGATATCCACTTTACCGGAGGTGTATTGTATGGCCTGTTGCACACTGTCCATAAATTGGAGATAGGCCGCCACCTCATCACTTATGGCCAGGGAATCTTCATCGCCAGCCGAAAGGTTGAAGGAAAATAATAGAAACAGGGCCGCTAAAAAAGAGGTAATTCGCATAGTGTAAGTGGTTAAGGTTTATAATGCAACGCAATAATACCAAAAAAATAATCAGTGGGTTTGCAGGTAATCCCTAAGCTGGGAGTTACTTTTTATCCCCAGTGCTTTGGCCTGCTCTTCCCGCATCATGAGCGCGTACGTATTGTTGAAGCCCATAGGCGAACTAAACAAAAGGTTTAGCCGCTGGAGCAACTCTTGCTGCACCCATTGATATACCTCATCACGACTTTGCAGGGAATCGCCTTCGTAGTTGAGGATCACCTGTAAGGCGGTGCCGCTATACTCCGGGTAAAGGTCTATCTCTCCGGCCCGCAAGGCGTCCAGGCATATCTTGGTACCACCCAGTCCTTTTTTGGTTTCCACAGCGAGGGAGGTATGGCCCTCTATCAGTTGTTTGTAGATCTCGGTAAGCAGGTATTGTTCGGTAAATATCTTGGAACCCATGACCAGAACATCCTGGCTTTTACCGGGAGCCTGGTACAAACCTCTTTCCTGCAAAAAATCACGGGCCACGGATTGCACGCTCTCTTGCTGATGATCAACCCGGTAGTTGAGATAGGTCATGAGGGAATCATTGATAGTACCGGACAGCTTATCCATAAGCGGCTGTAATTCGGGATATTCCTTCGTAAGGGATGCCCGCATCAGCCAGGCGGCTTCGTAGGGCGGAAAACACTTTTGATCATCTTCCAACACCCGCAGGCCATAGGCTTTGATCCGTCCATCGGTGCTGTACCCGCTGATCACATCCACGTAATTTTCATGAATAGCCTTGTACATGAGGGCAGGGCCCAGGATAAGATGGGAAATATGCAGGTTGTAGGTTTTTTCCATGGCTGGCAAACCATCTCTTCTCCCGGTGAACTCCGGGGCAAAACCTGCGAGCAAAGCCGTTCTTTGTACTCCGCCAAATGCGCTTAGCAGAACGAATACACATAGTAGTACGGCAACTCCCGTCAAGCGCCTCCTGCCTTTCCTCCAGCGGATATGCTGGAGTTTTCCCAAGAGAAAATCCAACAGTATGGCCAGCAGCGCGGCAGGAAGGGCACCGGCAATAATCATGGTGGAATTGTTCAGGGCTATTCCCCCGAAAATAAACTCACCCAAGCCCCCGGCCGCAATGTAGGCTGCCAGGGTGGCCACGCCCACGTTGATCACGGTGGCCGTACGAATACCTGCAAAAATGGTAGGCAGGGCCAGAGGCAGCTCCACCTTAAAAAGGATCTGTGAAGAACTCATCCCCATGGCCCGGGCCGCTTCGCGAACGTTTGCATCCATCCCATTAATACCGGTATATACATTACGCACTATGGGCAGCAAAGAATACAGGAATAAGGCAAATATGGCCGGCTTCATACCAATACCCAGAACGGGGATCAGAAAACCCAGCAAGGCAATACTGGGAATGGTTTGCAGTATCCCGGTAATGGTAAGAACAGGGCCAGACAAACGGGCTTTACGGGCGATGAGAACACCCAATGGAATGCTGATGGCACAGGCCAGAAGAACCGACACCAGGGTGAGGTTCAAATGACGGATCACCTGCTCCATGAGCTTCTCATAATTATCCACGTAAAATTGCCAAAGCTCCCTCATAGGCCTGTATGGATCAGGGTTCGCAACGCATCTATGGAGAGTTTTCCGCTTTGCAGGGCCTTTTGCAATTCTTCATACCAACCTTCGCACTTCAGTTGAAGCAGCCATTGATCATTGCCAAGAAAGGAACGCACAAAATCATTTTCAGGCTGAGTGAGCAGTTCAGCAGGAGTACCACACTGTACGATCACACCCCTATCCATCAAAGCTATACGATCGCCCATTTCAAAAGCTTCCTGTACATCATGCGTAACCAACACCACCGTTTTTTCCCGCAGTTCATCCAGTTGCAGGAACTCCTTGCGAATAGCTGCCCGTGTTATCGGGTCCAGGGCACCAAAAGGCTCGTCCATCAGCAATACGGGCGGATCAGCTGCCAGGGCACGGGCCAGGCCTACTCTCTGCTGTTGTCCACCACTTAACTGAGCCGGGTACTGATTCCGGAAGCGATCCGGAGCCAGGTGTAGTTTTTCCAACAAATGACGGTATCTTTCTTCGATCTTACGCGGTTCCCACTTCAGCAGGCGGGGCACTACGGCAATATTCTCAAAAACGGTATAATGCGGAAAAAGCCCGCCTTGCTGGATCACATAACCCATCTGCCGTTTCACCTGTAACGGATCGGATTGAGAAAGGGGAACTCCCTTAAAAATGATGTCCCCCTGGTCTGCACGCTCCAACCCATTAATCAATTTCAGGGTAGTGGTTTTTCCGCTGCCGCTCAAGCCCAGCAGCACCAGGGTTTCTCCCTTCCGCACCTGCAGGGTGATGCCCTTAAGCACTTCTGTTTTTCCGAATGATTTATGGATGTTTTGCAGGCAGATCACGATGAGCTAAGATAAGCATCCGCCCGCAGCTTCAGGCGCGGACCGGTTCTTTACGGCTACCGTAGGATTCCAGCCGGTTGAGCATTCCACGGAACACGAAAAAATGAAAGGGTAGTACGCTGTACCAGTACAGGCGTCCCATAATACCGTGAGGCCTGAAAGTAGCGGTTTGCCGTAACCAGGCCTCTCCATCCTTTTCTTCAATGGAGAATTCCAGCCAGGCCTCTCCGGGCAATTTCATTTCCGCGTACAGCAACAACCTCCTTTCTTCCCGGTCGGCTACCAATACCCGCCAGAAATCGAGGGCATCACCGTTGTAAATATTGCTTTCATGTGTACGGCCCCTACGCAGGCCAATACCCCCCACCATCTTGTCCATCGCTCCCCGAATGTGCCACAGGAAATCCGCATAGTACCAACCGCGATGCCCGCCAATGGCAAAAATATTATCGGCTACCTGCTCCACATCATGGGTAATACGCTTACAGCGATCATCCGTAAATACGCCTTTACCGGGCACTTCAATATGTTGCGATATTTTACGGAGGCTGCTGTTCATGGCATCCTTCCAACTGCTTACCACCAGGTTCTGCTCTATCTTGTCAAAGGCCAGCTCCACCGCTTCCTTATAGGTAAACAGGCGGATGTCCACCAGCGACCGGATCTCCTCATTCCGGGCCACTACGTCTATTTTCATGCTATCCACCAGGTTTACCGCCAGGCGATAGCTCGTAGAGGTTACAAAGAACAACCAGTAGCTGGAAAGGCGGGGTGTCATTACGGGAATGGTAAGTATATAGCGCCTGAGGTCACGCACTTCAGCAAACTGCAATAACATCTGCTTATAGGTGAGTACTTCCTTTCCACCAATGTCAAAGACTTTTTCATAGCAATCTTCACGACCCATAACGCCTTGCAGGTACAGGATCACGTTGCGAATGGCTATGGGCTGGCATCGGGTATCCAGCCATTTGGGGGCAATCATCACCGGCAACTTTTCCACCAGGTCGCGGATAATCTCGAAAGAGGCGCTGCCTGAACCTACAATGATACCGGCCCGCAAAACGGTATAATGGGCTTTGGCCGTTTTGAGTACTTCCTCCACGTTCAAACGGGAACGAAGGTGCCTGGAAAGCTTGTTTTCATTCACTATACCGCCCAGGTAAATGATCTGACGTGCCCGAAGGTGGTCCACAAAATTCACAAAATTGCGGGCGGCTTTTTCCTCCATCTCCTCAAAATCACCGGAGGATGACATGGAGTGTATAAGGTAAAAAGCAACATCCACCTTCTCCGGGGCTTTTTCCCAATCAATATCCTTCAGAAAATCCACCTCAAAGATCTCAACGCGGCCCTTGTAAGCCGGCTTCATGTCCAGGCGGTTTCGATCGCGTACGCAACATACTACTTCGTGACCGGCTTCTACCAGGGCGGGCAAAAGTCGCAGGCCTATGTAACCGTTGGCACCGGTAAGTAAAATGCGCATACGCAGTTAAACTATTTGTACAGACTTATGGTTCGCAGATGCCTTCCGGCTGCAAAGAGTTGCTTAAAAATAAGCAGGATTTTTATGATACGCACGATTGCGGAAAAAGCGGTACAGTAAAAGAAGTCCGCAGGCGATGGCGGTGGTAGTAATTACGGGGTACGGATTGGGGTCCTGGTATTCACGCTTGTACAGGATACCAAAGAAGGCCCATACCAATACAAGCACAAAGAAGAAGTCATTAGTACGGTTAAGTATATACAAAGCCACCAGGGTAGCCAATAGAATGGCAGCGGCTGTCCAGAAATTGGCCGGCAACCCCCAGCCCCTCCAGTTCCAGTGCACTAAAAGAGCGGTAATATTAGCTACGGTTGCCACCGTAATCCAGCCCAGGTAAATGCTGAAAGGCGCATGCACCATGTATTTTTCTGCCGGGCTTACCGCACGGATGCCAACCCCCAAATTGCGATAGATCTGGATCAAACTGAAAAGCAATACGAACATAATGCACACACTCAGGCCTACCAACTGGTAATGCCACGCCAGGATCCACCCCACATTGGCCAGGCAGGAAATGAAAAACCACAAACCGATAAGCTCTGTACCGGTATTTTTTTCGCTGGATCGGGCATTATACATGCTGAAGGAAACAAAGGCCAACAAGCCGAGGTAGATCACCCCCCAAATGGAAAAGGTAAAACCGGCCGGAGTGAAGAGGTTAGGATATTTATCCGAAAGTTCACCGGTAGTATAACCATTGATGGGAAGGATATTGGCCAGCGCATTTACGGTTACTACCGCGCTCCAGCCTAGCGTATTCAGTATTAGCAGGGTTGATCTCATTCCAGTATCAACTTAATAACGTGCGGTAAGGTTTAAAAGGCTTTTGAAAACCCCAGGGCCGGCACCCAGGCGGTGGTAAAGGCTTCTACCTGCTCGTTGAGTGAAACCTGGGTATTCATAAAGGTAAGGCGCACAAAAAGCCCGAAACCGGAAGCGTTCTCGTAACAAAGGTCGGGCGCAATAAAGTAACCCGTACCGGTAGTGATGGCAGACGATTGCTGAGGCTGGTTAAGCGTTCCTACAATATTGGCGGGCATGTTGAACTCCAGCCCGGCAATGTATACCTTGTTCTGTTCTACTTCTACGGTATTGAGATTAAAACCGGCTGACAGGTCAAAATAAAAATCCGAACCCAGGTCAAAGCGTCTTAAAAGTCCGATCTGAAAATGGGATCTGCGTTCTTTGCCGCTGATGCTGCCCCGCTCTATATAGTCCTGCCCGGTATTATCGGGATTGGGACGGTCCACCGTAAGGCTGAAGGTACCCCCGGATTCCAGGCGTACCTGGTGAAGCACCAGCAATAGTTTCCAATGCCGGGTAAACGCATATTCACCGCCCAGCATAAAACTGATGGGGTTCTTATACACAAAATCAGAGGGTGCCTCGCGCAGGGAAAATGTGTAGCCATCCAGGGCTTCCTGTATCTGCCGTTCGTATTCAGGATGGTTGAGCACCCGGTTAAAGCGGCCATTATCCGCTCCTGAATAATAGGAAGAGGTTTCATCATTGGCGAGGTAATACCCTACCCCCAGGTGAAACTGAAGACGCCTCAATGAGTCAGCAGGCTCCTGGGCAAAAGCACCATAGCTTAAAAGTAAAAGCGGTACCCAGAGGTATTTTGGGGAGATCTGCATTTATACAAAGAATTTTTCCAGCACATCACCCACAAAGTAAGCCAGCACTGCTGCCATACCCCCCAGCAGGAGTGTTTCTATAATACTGCGCACCACCCTGGTCTGCGTAACTACAGCTTTCAGGTAGCCAATAAGGCAAAAAACTATTCCGGTCATCACAGAAGACCACATAAAGAGGTTGATCTCCAGGCCAGCCGAATAATCGATCACGTATACCAGGAGAGGAATAAAGCCAAAGAGCAAAAAGCTAAGGAAGGTTACTCCCCCCATGGCTACGGGTGATTTGGTTTCTTCGCTCATTTCCAGTTCTTCCTTCATCATCACATCCACCCAGCGGTCCTTGTTTGCAGTGATCACATCCACTATCTGTTCCAGCAGCTCCCCTTCAAAACCTTTGGCACGGTAGATATCACGGATCTCCTCCCGCTCTTTTTCGGGAAGGTGGTCTACCTCCCAGTATTCAATGGCCTTGTGTTTATTGTAATTATCCTTTTCACTTTTGGTAGAGAGGTAACTGCCCACACTCATGGCAAAACCATCGGCCAGCAGGTTGGCAAAACCGAGAATGATCACCACGGCACTATCCAGGTGCGCACCGGCCGCACCGGCCACCACGGCAAAGGTGGTTACACTGCCGTCAATACCTCCGTATACAAACTCACCCAGGTATTCCTGGAAACGATTGATGAGGGGGTACTTACTGCCGTGAATACGTGCTTCGTGTTTATGGGATGAGCTCAAATCGTATATCCTTTTGTTTAGAGAGGGTGATTGGAGAACAAATGTAATTAACCTTATTTTGCGAGTTGTGAAAACGAGGGTATTCTTATTTGGACTGATTTTACTGTGTGGGAAGACGGGCTTTGCCCAGGACAAAACGGTACTCCATCAATCATTGATCTGGTACGGGCTAAGTGTGGAGAAGAAGCTACCCAAAGCCACTTCCATAGGACTTAAAGTAGAACGCAGGGATTTTATCTCCCCCGCCCGGCAGCATCAATTGGTGATCCCCGACCTGTACTTTACCAAAAAATTCAATGATCATTGGGAAATGGACGCAGGGCTATGGGTATTCACCATCTACCAGCCGGGTGTGGCGGAAACCCCCGTAAACAGCAAGCAATACGAATGGCGGCCTTATTTTACCGTGAACTACCGCCACCAGGCCTGGAAGGGCCTGTTGCAATTTGCCCTGAAATCCGAATACCGTGGTTTTAATATGCCTGATGCGGAAGACCGCTTTCACGATATGCTGGACACCTATGCCATCCGTGAACGCTTCCTGCTACGTTACAGCTACAAACTCACCCCTGCACTCAGCGCAAGGGCAGGCGAAGAACTTCACCTTAATGTTGCCGGTAATCGCGGACAGGGGGTCTTTGACCAAAACCGCCTGATGGCTGATATGGTCTATACCTTCAGCTTTAAGGAAAGCAATGATCAGCTAAAGCTGAATGCCGGTTATATGCACTGGTACCAGCCCAGCGGTGCCAACCATGTTTTTTTCAGCCATCACATTATCACCACGGGCATAGGCCTGGTATTTTAAGGCTTAAAGGTCAAACTTAATACCCTGTGCCAAAGGCAACTGCGTAGAATAATTAATGGTATTGGTTTGCCTGCGCATATACGCTTTCCAGGCATCGGAACCGGATTCACGGCCGCCCCCGGTTTCTTTTTCACCACCGAAGGCACCACCAATTTCAGCACCGGAAGTACCGATGTTCACATTGGCAATACCACAATCACTGCCCGCAGCCGAAAGGAAACGCTCCGCTTCGCGCATATTGGTGGTCATAATAGCCGATGACAGTCCTTGCGGAACCGCATTCTGCATGTCAATGGCTTCATCCAGGTCTTTATAACGGATCAGGTATAAAATAGGGGCAAAAGTCTCCGTGCAAACAATCTCGTAATCGTTCTCCACCTCGGCAATGCAAGGTTTTACGTAGCAGCCGCTCTCGTAACCGCTACCCTCCAGGCGTTCTCCTTTTACCACCATGGTACCGCCCTCTTTGGCGATCTTTTCCAGGGCATTTTCATACATCTCCACGGCCATCGTATCGATGAGTGGCCCTACGTGATTATGGGTATCCAACGGATCACCAATGCGCAGCTGGCCGTAGGCTTTGGCCAGTTTTTCCTTTACCTCATCGTACTTGCTTTCATGAATGATCAGCCTACGGGTGCTGGTGCAGCGCTGGCCGGCTGTGCCCACCGCACCAAATACCGCCCCCACCAGGGTAGAATCCAGGTCGGCATTTTCAGTGATGATGATGGCGTTGTTACCGCCCAATTCAAGCAGGGACTTACCCAGCCTGCGGGCCACGGCTTCTCCTACCTTCTGGCCCATACGGGTAGAACCTGTAGCGGAGATGAGAGGAATACGTTTATCATTACTGAGCCATTCGCCTACTTCACGGTCACCGTTCACCAGGCAGCAGATGCCTTCCGGCAGATCGTTATCCCGGAGCACTTCCGCAAAGATGTTCTGGCAGGCAATACCACAAAGCGGGGTTTTTTCGGAGGGTTTCCAGATACAGACATCACCACAAACCCAGGCGATGGCAGTATTCCAGCTCCATACGGCCACCGGAAAGTTAAAGGCTGAGATAATGCCTACCACGCCTAAAGGATGCCACTGTTCGTACATACGGTGCATAGGGCGCTCGGAGTGCATGGTCAAACCATACAGCTGACGGCTAAGGCCTACGGCAAAATCACAGATATCGATCATTTCCTGTACCTCACCCCAGCCTTCCTGCAGGGACTTTCCCATTTCATAGGATACCAGTTTTCCCAGCGCGTCCTTCTTTTCGCGCAGTTTATCTCCAAACTGGCGTACGATCTCACCACGTTGTGGAGCTGGCACCATGCGCCAGCTCTTAAAGGCTTCCTGGCTTTTGGCCAGCACATTTTCATATTCTTCATTGGTGGTGGTGGTTACCTTACCAATAAGCTTCCCGTCTACGGGAGAATACGATTCTATTACAGCTCCTTTTCCGGAGGTTTCGCGGCCGGTTGAAGTACCGTTGTTGACGTTTTCCACGCCTAATTCTGAAAGTATAGTCTGGATGTTGAAACTCATTATTCGGGCTTTTGCAGCGAAAATAAAGCTTTTCGCAAGCCCGGCAAATGGATCATGCGGCTATTCATCCGCCCGGGCTATCCTTGCCGAGCTGTTTCACCTTTATAGTGCCTATTGAATCGTTGACTGTTTTACCTTCTCCGGCATTGATCATTCAGGTAACACAAAAATCCATTTACAAGGGTCACTATTTTTTTAGTTTTTCATTCATTATCTTCCTGCATTAAAACTTTGGAAATTTTACTACTAACATTTTAATATATTCGAGCCTATTTACTCCTTGAAATCTCTCAGAATGTCTGGGACGATGGAAAAGTAAACGCTTGTTTTCAATTTCAACTTCTGAAAATTATTGGCATGATCCACCAATTATTAGAAGATCTAAAACCCGAATTTTCCGTAAGCGATCTTTCGGATGTAGAAGCTTACATACTCTTTAACGATCGTTTTAAAGAGGAGATATCCCGTGGGCTTAAGGAAAGTCTCAAAAACAATCCCGTACTGAACCAGCTCCTCAGCAAACTCAACCTCTCCAGTCCTAAAATGCAGGATGAACAATCCCTTCAACTGCAAAAGGAAGCTGTACTGAGCAACAATTGGAGCAGCTACACCAACCATTTGCTGGAACAGGGCGCTACTTACGCCCGTATGGGGCTTAGCTTTTCCGAATGGTTCGATGTGCTTACGGCATACCGCGAAAGTGCCTACCCCCTCATCATGAAAGAGTATCCCCGTGATACGGTACGCGCTATCCAGATACTCATGGGTACCGATAAATTCCTGGACTATTCTTTTAAAGCCATTGCCCATGCCTATTTTATGGAAAGCCGAAAGATTATTGAAGAGAAGACGGAAAGTGAAGAAAAAAGCCTGATTGCCAAACGCACATCCGAGGAACGTTTGCGCGCTATTTATGAAAATACCAGCGACTATATTTTTATGATAGACCGGAATTTTAAGATCCTCTTTATAAATCATACAGCTCCCGGTATTAAAAAGAAAGATGTACTGGGTGCTAATATGCTGGACCTGCAACCGCCCGAAAGCCGGGAGCTGATCAAGGAAAAATTAGAACAGGTATTTGAGAAAGGTAATACTATGCAGTATGAAACCTACATCCATTTACCCGGTGGCACGTCCTTTTTTCAAAGCTCCGCAGCTCCTGTATACAGTAACTCCAGGGTTAGCCACGTGGCCATTATTTCACGGGACATCACGCCTCAGAAAAAAGCGGAAATGGAGATACGGCAACTCAATGAACAACTGGAAAAGAAAGTGAAGGAGCGTACCGTCCGCCTGAAAGCCCTGAATGAAGAACTGGAAGGCTTCAGCTATTCTGTGTCGCACGACCTGAGAGCACCCTTACGCGCTATTAACGGATACACCCACATTTTACAAAAAAGGATTGGAGACCGGCTTGATAAGGACGAAACGCGTTATATGCAGGCCGTAGTGGATAGTGTGGATAAAATGGGACACCTCATTGACGACCTTCTTACCTTCTCCCGCATGGGTAAGACCCGTAAAAGTGAGAGCTTTTTTAACATCGGTTCACTGGCTCAAAAGGTATTTGAAGAATTATGCGCTCCCGGTGATTACCCTGCGGCTGATCTCCTGATCCATGAACCACTGCCACCTGTGCGTGCCGACCGTGAAATGATACGGCAGGTGATGGTGAACCTCCTCAGCAACGCTCTTAAGTTCAGCAGTGGAAACCCTCACACCCTTATTGAAATAGGTTTGGCCTCGGAATCAGAAAGTGAAAACGTGTTTTATGTAAAGGACAACGGGGCCGGCTTTGAAATGGAATATGCGCATAAGCTCTTTGATATATTCCAGCGGCTGCATTCTGATGATGAATTTGAAGGCACCGGGGTGGGGCTGGCCATCGTTCAGCGCATTATCCATCGCCACCATGGAAAAGTATGGGGAGAAAGCACGCCTAAGGAGGGAGCTACTTTTTATTTTTCACTGCCTAAAATCTCAACTCATGAAAAATAACCGGAAAAATTTCGTGGAAATATTGCTGGTGGAAGACAATAAACACGATGCCGAACTGACTATGCTGGCCCTGGAAGAAAATAAGCTGGCCAACCATGTTACCTGGTTAAGGGACGGTAGTGAGGCCCTGGATTTTCTTATGGGAAAAGGTGAACATTCCGACCAGGACACCCCCCAGAATCCCAAAGTAATACTCCTGGACCTGAAGATGCCCAAAATAGATGGCCTGGAAGTTCTCAGGAGGATACGGGCCGAGGAAAGTACGCGTCACATACCGGTGGTGGTACTCACTTCTTCAAGGGAGGAAAAAGACCTGATCCAAAGTTATAAGCTGGGTGTAAACAGCTACATTGTAAAACCGGTGGAGTTTGATAAGTTCATGGCATGTATTAAGGAAATAGGCATGTACTGGGCCGTTATAAACCTTACACCTTGAAACAAAATGAAACTATGCACCCTCAACGCTGGAAGATACTTTTGCTGGAAGATGACAAGACGGATGCTGACCTTATAAGGGCATGCCTTAATGAAAACCTCAAAGGCGAATGCCTGTACAGGGTTACGGACAAACGTGATGAGTACATCCACCTGCTTCAGACCTTCGAACCTGATGTGATCCTTTCCGATTACGATATGCCCTCTTTTAACGGCATGAAAGCCCTGGAGATACTCCGCGAAATGGATAGCCTTACACCTTTTATATTTGTTACAGGCACCATTGGAGAAGAAAATGCGGTGCGGAGCATACAGGCCGGGGCTACGGATTTTATTACCAAGAGCCGGCTGTACTACCTTCCAACAGCCGTTCTCCGGGCCTTTCGCGAAAAGCAGGAGATCCTGGAAAAAAGAGAGTCCGAAGAACGTTTGAAAGCTGCCTTCCGTCAGGTAAAAACCGCTCAGCGGCTGGCCCGCATCGGTTACTGGAATTATGATTTTGAAAAGAAGGAAATACAGTGGTCCAAAGAAGTGTTTAACATCTGGGAGGCAGACGCCAATTCCTTTCACCCCTCCATAGACACCGTACGACAAACTTTCATGGAAAAGGATACCGCTAACCTCTTTAAACGCGATAACCCCATTTACCGGGAACAGGCACACCTGGATTTTGAACACCAGATATTAACGCCTATGGGAAATATCAAATGGGTACGCTCCCATATTTCGGTGCTATACAACGCCAGGGGGTTGCCGGATAAACTGGAAGCAGCTGCCCAGGATGTTACCCGCCAAAGAAGGGATCAACACCAATTGCAACTGAGCAACGAACGCTTTGAAATTGCCTTAAAGGCCAGCCATGAAGCCATCTGGGACTGGGATATCCCGGCAGACATGCTTTACCTGGGCCAGGGTTTTGAGGACCTGCTGGGCCATTCCACCAAGGTGGAGAATCCCGGTGGTAAATTCTGGTCCGCCAGGGTGCATGTAGACGATCTGGAAAGAATAACCAAAAAGCTGAAGGCCGTATACGCTGACCCCAAACAAAAGAACTACAACGAAGAATACCGCATCTATAAAGCAGACGGTTCCATCGCCTATGTGGTGGACCGGGCCTATATCATCCGTAATGATAAGGGAGAGGCCACCCGGGCGGTAGGAGCCATGCTGGACTTTACCAAAACACGGCAACTGCTGCAGGACATAGCCTATCAAAACCAAAAACTGCGTGATATTGCCTGGATACAATCTCACGTTGTACGAGCCCCGCTTTCCCGCATTATGGGGCTTATCACCTTACTGGAAATGGAAGACTACCATATCGAAGAGCTGAAGAAGATCCTGGGCTTCATCCAACACTCCGCCCGTGAGCTGGACCTTGTTATCCGTGAGGTAGTCAAGAAAAGCAGTGAAGCACAAAAAATGCCCAATATTGCTGAAGATTTGGAAACCAATGCCTCTCCGGGGATACCATAGCATTCTTTGCCAGGTGAATCCTCACCCTCCAAATACTACTTCCGCCCCTAAAAGGTAGATGCACAGTTCCTTTTAGTTTTTGCGGGCTTTGGCTTGATTTCGGTGGCAGGAAGTGCCACGTATACTAATTCCCCGTCCTTTGACGGGCTTCGAATACGTATATTACTATATGACCCGACTTGTATTTCTGCTTTCATTGCTATGCATGCTTTCCGCATGCCGCAGCATTTCCAAGGTGCCACAGCTGGCCAACGAGGCGTATTACCAGCAACAGGTAATCCCGGCCGGGCGCTTCCGGGCCCTTTATTTTTACCTTCCCCTTCCGCATGCTATACAGGAAGAGGGCCTATCCGTTAAGGTGAATGAACAGCTGGTGCCGTATACCCTGGTAAAGGAAGGCAAGGCTATCGAAGTATATCTCCAGGAACAGTCTGACCCCTCCGAGGACCAGGGGGAGACGGACAATGAATACCCGGCTTTATTCAAAGCCCGGAAATTCAGTGCCACCGTAACCGTAAAAGGAGAGATATGGTCCTACCCTGCTATACGAGAATTGGAAAACCCGGACTTACCCGAATAAATATGAAAAAGAACTCTGCTTATTTCACCCTGGCACTTTGCCTGCTGCTGTTTGCCTGCCAGAAGCAAGCGGACATTAAACGCCAATATGCCCATTTCCTGAATGCGCACCCTTTTAACCAGCCTACCGCTCACACAAACCATGAAGAAACCCTTAAACCGGACCGCCCTGACCTGGCCTGGCAACAGAATTACCTGGCTACTATGAACCCCACTTTGGGCCGGCCCACCCCGGAAAAGCTTATTCCTATTTACGAACGGGTACGCCTGGCACGCTACAAGGAAAAGATACCGGGAAGCAGCACCCAACCCTGGGTGGAACGCGGACCTGATAATGTGGGGGGACGGGTACGCGCCATCATGATGGACCCCAATGATCCCACGGGCAATAAAGTATGGGCCGGGAGTGTAACGGGTGGCCTCTGGTATAACAACAACATCACCAACCCCAACTCCTCCTGGTTTGCCGTAGATGATTTTTGGGACAACCTGGCCATTACCGGCATTGCCTATGATCCTACCGATCCGAACATCTTTTACGCAAGCACCGGGGAGGGCTGGTTCCAGACCTATTCCGGAACCCGTGGGGCCGGAATATGGAAAAGTACCGATGGTGGCCTTAACTGGACCCACCTCCCTTCTACCGCAAACTTTTATTTCATCAATGACCTGGTGGTACGCAACGAGAATGGCAACGGGGTGATCTATGCCGGCTGCAACGGAGAGCGGCACCAGGGCCTGGTACACGGCACCCCCAACATAGGACTGCAACGCAGTACGGATGGTGGCGCCACCTGGACACAGGTAATGCCCAAGGTGCCGGGGGATACCATCACCTTTGCCGTGGCCGACCTGGAAATTGCGGCTGACAACCGCCTGTGGGTGGGTACAGCCAAGTCTTCTTCCGATGCAAACGATCACGGAGGTGGCCGTATACTGTTTAGTGATGATGGCCTCAGCTGGATCATTGCGCGGACGGTTCCAGACGGTGAAAGAGTAGAAATAGCCTGCGCTCCCGGAAATGCCAATTATGTATACGCCATGACGGAAGTTGGTAATGGCGTAGGTGAGATCGTGCGTACCATCAATAACGGCTTGATCTGGGTTACCCTCGGCAAGCCCCAGGATGCAGACAACGGCATTCCCAATAATGATTTTTCACGGAACCAGGCCTGGTACGATATGGCCCTGGCGGTAGATCCCAACAATATAAACACCGTATTGGCAGGAGCGGTAGACCTTTTCCGGACCACCGATGGTGGCAACAACTGGGAGCAGATCTCCAAATGGAGCAATAACAATAACCTGGCGGGCCTTAACTGCTCCGAAGTACATGCTGATCAGCACCAGATCATCTTTAAAGGCAGCAATTCCAACGAGATCCTTTTTAGCAATGATGGTGGCGTATTTTACACCTCCAACATCACCCAGGCCGCACAAAATGACGTTATTTTTCACCATTCCAAAAACCTGAATATTACCCAGTTTTACGGCTGTGCCCTGCACCCCGATGCAGGTTCCTATTATGCCCTGGCGGGTGCGCAGGACAACGGCACGCTGCAATTCAATGTGAGCGGCTTAGGACCTACCGTTGAAGTGCAGGGCGGGGACGGGGCTTATTGCTTCATCAACAAGAATAATCCCCAGGTGCAGATCATGTCTTACGTATACAATGCGTACTGGCGCACCAATGGCGGAGGCGGACGGAGACAAATGCAGTATGACCGTACCGGGAGGTTTGTGAACCCTGCCGATTACGATGATAATATGGATGTGCTGTATTCTGCCAGGGATACTTTCTGCGTAAACCGCATTACAGACGTTAGCGGAGCACACCCTGTGGATAGCTTCATCATACCCAATATGGTCAGCATGGCTTCACACCTGCGGGTTTCACCCTATACCACCACCAGCACTACTCTTTTTGTGGGTTGCGAGAATGGGGATGTTTTCAAGGTGGTAAATGCAGATGGGAATTCCCCCACCGCTACCAGCATTGGTGCTGCGCTCCCGGCCGGGAATATTTCCTGTATAGAGCTTGGCGCGGATGAGGATGAGCTGTTGGTTACCCTCAGCAATTACGGGGTAAATTCCGTTTGGTATACGGAGGATGGCGGAACCACCTGGAGCAGCAAGGAGGGTGACCTCCCCGATATGCCGGTACGCTGGGCCTTGTTTAACCCCAATAACCGTTCAGAAGTGATCCTTGCCACAGAGGTGGGGGTATGGAGCACCTCTGACCTTGATTCGCCTTCACCCAGCTGGAGCCCCGGTAACAGCGGGCTGGCCAACGTACGGGTGGACATGCTCCAGATACGGGACAGTGACCATATGGTGATTGCCGCCACACACGGCCGCGGCTTGTTTGAAAGTGACGGTTTCAACCCTATTTCCCTTGCCGAACAGGAAGTCAGGCGGATGGACATTTTCCCTAACCCGGCCCGGAACAATGCAACGCTCTCCTTTGATCATCCCGGTGAGGAAGAGCTGATGCTAAGAGTATATGCCACCAACGGTACCCTTATGCTGCAAAAGCCGTTGCCCAAGATCGCCCGGGTGGAGGAAAGCCTGAACATGCGATCATGGCCGGTAGGGCCTTATATGGTGCAGGTAAGTGGAAAGAAAACCTCTTTCTCAAAAAGGATTGTGAAAAGATAAACATGCCGGTACCGGTATTGGAATACTGCTTAATGGTCTCTCCTGAGCACCCAAGGCTGGCTTACCGTCCATGAACCGCCCCGGCTTATTTTCAAGAGATAAACCCCTTCCGGCAATCCCGTAACGGAAATATTTTCCCCTTCGGTCACCCTGGGATATTCCCTTACTTTCCTGCCCTGAAGGTCATAGATGCACACTTCAACCGGGGCACCCCCGGAAAGAGACAGTTGAAAATGATCACGAGCGGGGTTGGGGTATACATGCACTCCAGGGCTCCGGTATTCATCCAGGCCAATATTCCAGTTATAACAAGCCGATGTATCACCACAGCCCCCTCCGTAAACATATACGGCATAGCTCCCGGATTGGGCAGGGATGAACTCCCTATGGGTAGCACCGGCCACCGGCAGCATACCGTTATTGCAGTCCAGCCACTGGTATCGCACCCGCTCCACCCCGGATATCAGTCCGCTGTCACTCATCATTATAGCAGCACTGGTATCCATTACCCGGAGTTCAGTACGGAAAACACTATCACAGCCTTGTGCGCTCTGGTATACCTGCTCATAAAGCGTGTCATGGGATAAGGCCCAGGTAGTACCATCCCTGAACTGATAGGAAGCACCGGCACAAAGTGTATCCCGCCTAATTTCCTCGTACACGGAGTCCACGTAAACAAAATAGTGCAGGCGATCATCCTCACCGTTACAAGTACCCCTTCCGGCTAAATAATAACTTCCACTGGAAGATGGATACAGCCAGAAACTCCCTGTGGTATTGCTATCCAATAGCCTATTGTTATGATAGAGCACCCAGTCCTGACCGGTAATCCGCTGATGGGGAAAGCGAACGCGCAATTCCAGGGAGTCTCCCTGACATAGTTGCCTTTGCAAGGGCCCTTCGGCCAGAATGTTATGCATTGTCTGGCAGGTATCGTACTTCAGCACAAAAGAACTCCGCCCCAGGCCATTCCAACTCCCGTAAAAATAGGGGTTAAAGTTTGCAGCCGCATTACCGCCCAGGTAGATATTATCCACTGAATCAAAGTTTACACCCCAGGAAAGGGTGGTGCTGGAAGAAGGGAAGGTCATATCGCCACGGTAGTGGCCATCCCGATTGGTTTTTACCAATACTATACTTTGAGAGCTGTTCTGTCTTTTTAAACGTTCGGTTCCAGATATTACATCCACAGCACCCTGGAAATGACCATACCAGTAAGGACGCCCCTGGCTATCGGTGTTTACATCGCGAATATGCACATCGCCCATACTCTCTATCCACTGAACGTTCAGGGCTGTATCCATTTTACAGAAATACGAAAAGACAATAGAGTCTGAAATCACACCGGTTCCACCAACTCCCCCGGGGTTAAGCGTCCCCTGGAAACGGCCGGCCAGGAACAATTCACCCAGCCCGTTTACGGCCAGGTCCATCAGTTCCTGTTGTGTAGTGCCCGCATCCCCCAGTGCCACGCTATGCAGATAATTACCTTCCGGGGATAGCTTGGTGGCATACACGCTGAAACCCACAGCCTGGTTATTCAGAGTGGCAACACCTATTCCCGGATCTGCATCAAAAGAACCGTTAAAAATGCCGCTCACAAAAATGCTTCCATCGGGGGCAATACTCATTTCCTCCATGTCTGCATTGCCGGGATACGAAAAAGCCCATTGAAAATCTCCGGAAGCGTTGAGTTTTACCAGACCCACATTGTAGTTGCCCAGGCTTTTACGCAAAATATGGCTAGCCAACGGATGGGGATCAGCATCCATGCTATCAGCAAAAGCAGCCAGCATGTATACATTTCCCTGTGCATCTATCTCCAGGCGGTCAGAAGGCTGTTCCGTAGGAAAATCATAGGCATGTTTATCCGTAATAAAAGCCTTTGACCAAAGATAATTTCCAGAAAAATCAAGACGGGAGATCACCCGGGTATAGCGATTTTGGGTAAGGATGGAATCCGGGCCCATACGCTGGTTACTCTCCATATAAGATTGCACATAAAGACCACTGTCATTGACCGTTACCTGGTACATCTTCTCCATATCTCCCGCTGAATTACCCAGGGTTTTAGCCCACTCCACCTTGCCCGCCAGGTTATATTTTATCAGGAAACCGTCCGTGGAGCCCTGGGCCGTGATGGTATAAGCAGGCCAACTGGCCATATTTACATCCGGAGAACCAGAAAAACTCCCGGCTGTGTAGATTTGCCCGGAGTCATGTACGGCAAAATCGTAGATATACGCATTGCCGGGAGGGTTGAAAATACGTTGTTCCATTTGCACATAATCCAAAAGGCTTTGTGCGTGAAGCAAACCGGAAAGGGAAATAAACAAAAGGCTAAGCTGGGTGTTCTTCATGACTTCATCAGGGTTTTCACGGCAAAAGTAGTATTTCTGACAGGTACCAAGCCAAGCGCAACAACATAGCAACCGGCCCGGATCTTTTGAGCGCTGAAGGGGTCCCCACCTTCCATGGGCCATGCTGATCCTCAGGCGGTTTCAACTTATTTAGATTGAAAATCAAAAAGTTCCATTATTAGTCTTACCTTTGCCGCTTCTTCTCCTTAGCGGGAAAATGGCCTTAACCCCCCTTTTCTCTTCGATAAAGATTCAGCTAAGTATTAGATACAAATAGCTGAATTTATTCAACAATTAATAAATCAAAATAGTAGCAGGTTGCCCTTTAAAGGGTAAGTTACGTATGTGTATATGCCTATGATCAAAAGTCAGTATAAGTTTTCTTCCGCCCAAAGTGATTTTTTCCCCAGTCTTCACAAAAAAGTAAACCAGTATATAAAAAGTGCCGGACGCACCAATTATGGCGGCATCCCGCTGATGATCAAGACGGCCGTTATGCTCCTGCTTTTCTTTGGCCCTTTTGTCCTGATGCTCTCCGGTGCCATTACCTCCGTAAGCACTTTTTTGATGATGTGGGTCTTAATGGCCTTCGGCCTTACGGGCATTGGAGTAAACGTTATGCACGATGCCAATCATGGGGTATTTTCTCCCAATAAAACCATCAATTACCTGGTAAGCCTCATTATGAATGTTTTAGGGGGTGATGCTGCCATCTGGCGCATACAACATAACACGCTTCACCATTCCTTCACCAACATCCACGGTGCGGATGAAGATATTATCGGCCCGCCTATGCTGCGCTTTTCACCGCATGACGCTAAAAAGCCCATCCATAAGCACCAGTTCATCTACGCCTGGTTCCTGTACAGCCTTATGACGTTGATCAAAGTAGCTTATACGGATTTTAAAAGGGCGGTACGCTACCGCAGGATGAACCTCATTACTTCGCGTAAGGCCTTTATTACCCGTCTTTTTAAAATAGCCGGGGGTAAGGTTTTCTACTTCGGGTATATGCTGTTGTTACCCATGCTGCTGGTGCCTTTTTCGCCCTGGCTGGTAGTGGTGGGCTTTTTACTGATGCACCTGGTATGTGGTTTTATACTGTCCATTATTTTCCAGGCGGCCCACGTAATGCCCGGCTCGGAATACCCGGTACCCGATGAGAACGGACGTTTGGAGAACGAATGGGCGGTACACCAAATGCTTACCACCTGCAACTTCTCGCCCAAAAGCGCCATTTTTTCATGGTTTATAGGAGGTCTGAATTACCAGATAGAGCATCACCTGTTTGCCAACATCAGCCACGTACATTACCGTAAAATATCCGTGCTGGTAGCTGAAACAGCGCGGGAATATGGAATTCCCTACAACTGTGAAAAAAGTTTTGCGCACGCCCTGCAAAACCACGGAAGGATGCTATACCAATTAGGACGCTAAGCCTTTGCCAACGCCTTCATTTATTTAAGAACACGGCTTTTGCCGTAAAAGTGGCTCTGCCACAAAACCAGTATGGGGCCCACCTAACAATACTGCGGCCCACCTTTAAAAACTCATTATGAATACAACCCATAAGCGACCCGCCTCCAGAAAGGCCGGTCCTAAAAGAAATACCAATAATGCCCCGCAAAAGCGGTCCAGGAAAAAGCAGAGCAGCATTGATGTGGACCTGCTTACCCAAAAGGCCATGCCCCAGGCACCTACAGAACCGTACCGTGCTTCCCGCACCTTTGCGGATGTTCCGGTGCATAAGGCTCTGAAAAGCAACATCGCCCGCAAGGGTTTTGATACTCCTACGGAGATCCAGGACAAAACCCTGGATGCCTTATTGGCGGGCCGTGACCTGCTGGGCATTGCCCAGACCGGTACCGGTAAAACGGCTGCCTTTTTAATTCCGCTTATTCACCGCATGCTGCAGGAGAAGGGTGATTTCCAGGCCCTGGTTCTGGTACCTACCCGTGAACTGGCCGTGCAGGTGGAAGAGGAGTTCAAAGGCCTTACTGCCGGCCTTAAACTGTACAGTGCCTGCTTTATTGGCGGCACCAACATTAACCGCGACTTGCAGACCCTGCGCAGGAAAAGTCACCTGGTGGTGGGTACCCCTGGCCGCCTCAAAGACCTCCAGCAAAGGAAAGCCCTGCGCTTCAATGATTTCAGCATATTGATACTGGATGAGTTTGACCGCATGCTGGACATGGGCTTTAACAAGGAGGTGATGCGTATTGCCGAGGCCATCCCTCAGCGCCAGCAAACCATGCTCTTTTCCGCTACCCTGGATAAACAGCAGCAGGTGTTTATTGACCAGTTGCTGAAAAAACCGGTGGAGGTGAAGGTGAGCAGTGGCGAAACCACCAATGAACATATTGATCAGGAGATCATTAAAGTAGCAGAGGGCGAGAATAAATTCCAGGTACTACTGGAAATGCTGGCCCGTCCGGACTTTGACAAAGTGCTCATTTTTGCCGAGACCAAGCGTTGGGTAAGCCGCGTAAACCGTCAGCTGGAAAAGAGCGGCATTACCTCAGATGAGATTCACGGCAACAAATCACAGAACTACCGCCAAAGAGCTTTAAAACGCTTTAAAAGCGGGCAGGTACAGGTGCTGGTAGCTACGGATGTGGCCGCACGTGGCCTTGACGTTTCAGACGTTACCCACGTGATCAACTACCAGATGCCCTCCAGCCTGGACAGTTATATTCATCGTATTGGACGTACCGGAAGGGCTGGAAAAACCGGTAAGGCCTACACATTTCTTAATTAAAACTAGTATTGATCTATGGGAAGATCTCAGGAAACTTTTGGTAAAAAAGAACGAGAAAAAAAGAAACAAAAACGCAAGGAAGCTAAAGCCAAACGCAAAGAAGAGCGCCAGGCCAACAGCGACCCTAAGGGTGATAACATCACTTACGTGGACAAATACGGAAACTTTTCCTCCACCCCTCCCCCGCCTGCAGACAAGGTAAAGGCTGATGACATTGTGCTGGGTGTACCGAAGAAGGAGGACCGCATGGAAGAGGAAGAGATGGAGGTTGAGCGCAAAGGTGTGGTTACCTTTTACAATGCCAGCAAGGGTTTTGGCTTTATAAAGGACAAGGCTACCCAGGAGAGTATTTTTGTGCACAACAACAACCTTACGGAGCCTATTGTAGAGCAGAATATGGTGAGTTTTGAGATAGGAAAAGGCCCCAAAGGACCCATTGCTCTTAAGGTAAAAGTGCTGCGCAACTAGGTTCGCAGCTACTTTTACAACTATCCTTTTTGGATAGTCTGCCTTTTGAACATTTTTTGCCGTCCCTTCCTTAATTAAGGAAAAGACGTTACTATGCCCCTCATCAACCGAGAAGATATACAAGAAAATTTCCAGGCTTTCCGCAACTGGGTGGATGGCCTGGAAAAAAACGTGGAATTCAACGAGCGTATGGTTTCCCTGCTCTCCGGGGCGGCCCTGCTGGCCAGCGCTAAATCCAGCCGCAGCATTGCCACCGGCCTGGTAGGGGCCTATATGTTATTCCGTGGGGCCACCGGCCACTGTTCTGTGGTGAAAAGATTGCAAAAGGTGGAGAATAAGGCAGCCCGTACGTTGGTAAAGGCTGCGGAACCGGTTAAATAGCCCCGGAACAGCTTCCGTACATTTTCATTTTTTAGTCGCTATTTTGGTGTCACCCTGAGTTTTTCAATCCTGCGGCAGCAGGGGTGAAAAGTATCGAAGGGCGGCACGGTGCGGGTACTGACTCCCGACCGGGTCTTCGATACAATCCCCGGAAAACCGGGATCACTCAGACGGACGGGGAGTTGTTTTCTTATCTACTTATTTGGGGTGTCACCCTGAGTTTTTCAGGCCTGCGGCAGCAGGAGTGAAAAGTATCGAAGGGCGGCACCACCACTCTACCTTTGCACACCCTTAATAGAGTTCGTAGGTATTGGCAGCCACTTTAATCAGTACCCCACGTTTATAGGGCCCGGTTAATATTTCGAAACCTTCGGAAGTACCATTTAAGGTAACCCCTGAAGCAGCTTTAACCGTAAGCTTTACACAACCCCCATTCGCTAAAACTATCTGATCACCCAGGTGCATATCTTCAAAGTCAAAGGGAATGGTAAAGGTCAGCGCTGTGGTTTCTCTTATTATCTGACCAATATCATCGGCATTAAAGTTCCTGGAAATGCCCGACTGAACCAGCCTGGGAACCTTAGCGTAGGGAACATTATCCATATCCTTCAAATGGGTGGTTTGTATGGTGTCAAAAGCCGTGATGGCAACATTCATACTCGTAAAATCAGTGTACCCCTTATTATTCCATGTGCGGACGCTGGAAACAGTTCCTGTACCAGCGAGAAGATAGTCAATGTCCGACCCATCTCCCATCATTACTACGTTATCTGCAACGTAAAGATCCGTAACGGCATCTCCTATTCGAGCCAGGTAAACGTTAGCGGGCTCAGCGGTACCTCCAAAGCTCAGATGGTTATTTTTCAGCTCTAAGTACGATACGGAATCTACTCTTACAGGTACCTGGATGGCATTGGTTCCGCGACCATTTATTTTTCCGGTATTGTTGTTAAACAGAAGGGTATCCAACCCAGAGTCCGCAAATTCATGGTCAATGGTGCCCATTCTTCGGTGACGGTTCAGGTTAAAGAAAGTATGTTCCCATTTCACGGACCTGGCCTTTCCAAATTCAAAATTTATATCCACGGTTCCGGCATCAGGCACGGTACTGCTGTCATCGGTAAACGTGGTGTTGGTTAAAATGGTGGATTTAGTGGAGGTAAAATTGTACCGGCTCACACCATTAAATGTGCAGTTGCTGATCTTCAGTACTTCAATATCCCTTTGTGCTGGTGATTGAAAACCATCCAGGAACAGAACGTTATGAAAATGGTACTCCCTGGCGGTGGTGGTATCGCCATCAAAACCATATATACTTGAGGAGCCTTCAATGGTGCTATTGGATACAGTAACCCGGTCAATATCATCATTTATCCAAAAGGCCTGGTTGCCGGCAGGTCCGTAGCTTCTAATACTGGAACCATCCACGGTCAGGGTATTGTAGTAGGATTTTTTCTCCCCTACTTTCATTCGAATGCCGGATACACCTGCTCCCCCTTCCATTAACAGCTCTGAATCCAATATCTGGCGGTTTCCCTCATTCTCAAAGTACATGAAACTCATTTTACCTCCTCCGCCAGGGCCATCTCCCAAGGCCAGGTTTATATGGCAGTTTTCAATAGTAAGCGCATACTCATAGGCGGGTCCTCTACTTTTATTGATAAGAAGATACTGGGTATTTGTAGCCGTTTTCACCACTTTATCCACCTCTACATCCCAGTTGCGCATGGTAATGGTACTTCCGGACCCTCTCAAATCAAATTGCGGCAGGTTGCAGTCGTGCACGCTAATACCATCGGTTAATACATTAGCCCCTTCTCCATTAATGCTCATCAGCTGGATGTTGGTGATCACCTCCGTGGGAGCATGGGTGGCATTGATATAGATATTGCTGAATTCAAGGTTTCGTACGGTTACGCTGGTATCGCTCCTCCGGGAGCTCCCATCCATCCCGGAAATCGCTAATACGGATTTATAACTGCTGTCGGTATTGTACTGAATCAACCCATCTTCTATATGCATGCGTTTAAACGCATTGCCCCATTGGATAAAGGCCCCAGACCCTCCACTGCTATTGGTGTCGATAGTGTCCATCCTGAAATTCCGGATGGAGACCTCGTTAAATTTCTGGGGGTTGAAACTCCCTGTGTTCCGTATGAACATTTGGCAACTCTGTAAGCTAATGTCTTGTGCGAAAAAATTTGGGGTATGAGTGGGCAGCGTGTCATTAGAGTCAAAGCGGAATATAATGGGGCAATCTTTCCATTTCATCCGGTAAAGGTGTACGTCACCCTTAGGCCTTAAGGCCATGTTCTGTATAACCGTTTTATCGCCTTCGCCAAACCAATGGAGGTTTATGGTCAATTCTAAGTCCTCGGTACTATCCGAAAGATTATAGGTTCCTTGTGGGAAATAAACACTCAAATCGGAGGTTGCTAATAAGAAGTTTTTCCAATTGGTACGGCTGATGGATGTTCCATCATTATGAATGCCGGTATAATCGGTGGCAAAAACTATGGGAATTTGAGCATACAGATTGGTGATACCCACAAATACCAGCAGGCCGAATACAGTTTTCATGGTTTGGTTTTTTTGGTTTGGATTTTAAAATAGCCTCATCCTTCAGGAGGCTGGAATAGTATCTATTTTAAGATAGAGAAAGTTACTCGGTTCAAGGGTACTTTTTACATCACTTTAAATTAAAATACGGAAGGGGGGGTTTCTGGTTTATATTTTATTTGGGTTGCCCCCTGGTCTTCGATACATCGCGCTGGGGCGCGACACTCAGACGGACAGGGGGTTGTTTTCTTATCGACTTATTTGGGGTGTCACCCTGAGTGCCCCAAAGGGGTGTATCGAAGGGCAACACGGTACGAATATTGACTCCCGGCCGGGTCTTCGATACGATCCCGGAAAACCGGGATCACTCAGACGGACGGGGGTGTTTGCTTGTCTACTTATTTGGGTGTCACCCTGAGTACCCCGCAAGGGGTGTATCGAAGGGCGACACTATACCTCACTCTTTCTTTACCAATACCTGGGAGCGTTGGCCCTGGGGGTTGGTCACTACTACAATGTACAGCCCTGGGGATAGGTCCCGGATATCTACCAAATCTTGGGTAACGGGGGTGCTTTTGAGCAATTGTCCGGACTGGCTGTAGATCTCCATCTGCAGCACTTCTTCCCGCAGGCGGTCTATATGGAGGTAATCGGTGGTGGGGTTGGGGTACAACTC
>NZNV01000005.1 GCA_002695025.1 Owenweeksia sp. | reverse complement strand
CTACTCCCATATCGGGATCATGTTCAAAGATGAAAAAGGCCATATCCATTGGACGGCCATTAATATCTACGATAGCCGGGAAAAGGTAAAGGCCTTTGTAGAGAAAATAGGAGGTGTGGAAAAGCTAAACGAAGGCCAAACTATTATGTACAACTCTCTTATGGGTATTGATCATACCGTTCGTGACGGCTACGGCAATGAAGAAAAGCCGTACAGGTATGATTGGATCAAATACGGGGATAAACTCAGTGAACTGAAGATCACCTTTAACCGCCCGGACCGGGTAAGCCATATCGAAATATTCGAGGCCATGAAAAAGGCCAACCAGGATAAACTCAATACGGTCTATGATAATAAGGGCAATATACGAGTATGTACCAGGGGCGGTGTCCTACTAGGGTTTGTTAAACAGGAAGAATACAAGGAGTATTTAGCCTCGGACACCAGCCAGGAGCAGGATAATAAAGATGAGGGCTAAACCCTCTTTAGTTCTCTGACTATCTAAAGTAAAAAGCGGGCCTGGATCTTCCTAATCCCAGCACCGCTTTCCTTTTCTATAAATGCCTGGAAAAGTTCCATGTGCTTCCCTAAGTGCGCCAACACAGCAGGGAAGCCATAAATCATCTACAATACAAAATTATGAATTCTAGGATTGGGTCAATGACCAGATTGGTTGTTGACAATCAGTTGCTGGACTTTTTGAAGTCCAAAAGCAGGGACAACCCTGTCTGTAAAGTTATCACCGATGAAATCGAAAACCCTAAAGATCGCTACCGGAGGAAGGATAAGAAACACTTTTCCGGGCAGGTCAATTTCCTGGGCTTTAGCCAGGATGCCCCACACTTTATCAGCTACCTGACCGAAGACCGCTTAGAGCGTATGGCATTGGCTAATATGAGCCCCTGGGAGGCCAATATGCGGTTCCGGGGCAAGGCCGGGAAAGTGATCCGAAAGCTGTTTACCCCCGAAGGGCTAAAACCATTCAAAGACCAGGATATAGAACAGTTCTCCAACCTGTTTAAATCCTTCTGTGATGCGACCGGAGGCTACTATGATTTTGGGTTGGTAGAAGGCGAGGATATTCGCAAGTATTACCACGAAGATCACTATTCGCATAAGTTCGGGATTGTAGGTACTCTTTGGGACAGTTGTATGCGCTACGAATGCTGTCAGGACTATTTGGATATTTATACCGAAAATGTAAACACTGTGTCCATGCTTGTGCTGTTTGATGAGCATAAGGCCATATTGGGCCGTGCCCTGGTCTGGTGGGATGTGTTCTTTAAAGGAGAGGCCAGGAATGTCATGGACCGAATCTATTGTGTAAGGGACTGTGATGTGGAAGCCTTCAAGGATTATGCAGACCGTAAAGGCTGGGTCTATAAAGCCGCTCAGAATTGCAGTGATAAGAACGCTTTTATAGACCAAGGCAAGAAAGTCTTTGACTCCGTATCCGTAGACCTGCACTATTCAGAGTTTAGCGAGTACCCCTATATGGATACCTTCACTTATAAATCCGGGGGTACCCTGTGGAACGATAGTGAATATGGTGACGTAGCCCTGGAAGATACACATGGAGGGTATGATGATGATCACCGGGTTTATGATGAACACACCGGGAACCAGATTTCTGCGGCTGATGCCCAATACTGCCAGGTAGGAGGAGGCTATTGCCACCATGAAGATGCCATCTACCTGGACTACCGGGATGAACATGGTCTACCCGATGAGTGCGTTTGGAGCAGGATAGAATACAGGGACTTAGCCAGGGAGGATGCGGTAGAACTGGCCGATGGGGATTATGCCCACCAGGATAATACGGTTTACTCCAATGTCACTTATGAAGACTACCACCTGGATCAGGTCGTATGGAGCGACTACCATGATGATTATATCCCCAAAGACGAAGCCGTTGAATTGGAAAATGGTGAATACGTACATCAGGACGATGAACAAGAAGCCCTGGATTATTACGGCCTTAATGAAGAAGATGAGACGGAAGACTTTTCGCAGGCCGCCTAAACCCTCAAACCCAAACCCAATGAACATACAACAACTAAAAGACACCCTGGTGGTGCAAACCTCCAGTCATAAAGAACAGGCCATGCGCCAGTTTATCAAAAGCCAGGTCAAAGCCATCCCCGACACCCGGATCAGCTACCATGCCAGTAACATTTACGTCACCAGGGGAGAGGCCCTGTTATATCCCTGTGTGGTGGCCCACATGGATACCGTACACGATTGCTACAAAGACTTTCAGATTTACCAGACCGGTGACAACCTCTTTGCGATGGATACCCATTCCGTCCGGCAAGTCGGTATAGGAGGTGATGATAAAGTAGGAGTGTTTATCGCCCTGGAAATGCTCAGAACCTTCAAACACATGAAAGTCGTCTTTTTTACCAATGAAGAGATCGGATGTGTCGGTAGCAGCCGGGCCAGATTATCCTTCTTTGAAGATTGCTGCTTGACAGGATGGGTAATAAAGACTTTATCCAGTACGGAGGTTATACCGAACTCTTCGGCCCTGAGTTTGAAGATAAAGTGCTGCCTTTGCTCGTTAAGCGCGGATACGAACCTTCCGAAGGCTATTTAACCGATGTGGTGGAACTCAAAGAGCGGGGACTGGATATTGCGGTAGCCAATATCGCGTGTGGCTATTACAACCCCCATACCGATCAGGAATACGTGAACATCCAGGACGTGATCAACTGCCATGCCCTGGTCAAAGAGATCATTGAGAAGCTGGGGCATGAACGGCACGATCATTTTCCGGACTGGCTTTCTGACTTTCCCGATGTACCGGAAATACTTCCCCATATAACCTCCATTGGCGTGTGCCTGGATTGTGAAAGTGAAGTAAAGGTCGATGAAATGTTTCATCCCTATTGCCCGAAATGCAATACCTACCTGAGCGATTCTGAATACACTGAAGAGCTGCCTTTTGACCGGGTAGCTTAATCACCTAACCTAAAGACATACCATGATATACTTTGTCAGAGTGGACTTTGACCGGGAGGTTCATGCCCCGGCCCTAGGGTTCACCAAAACTATACTTGACTTTGTGCAGGCCGATTCTGAGGAAGAAGGAACGCAAAAAGTCAAGGACTACTACCATAACAAATACGACCTGGGCTGTGAAGTGTCGCAAATGAAGAAAGCCTTGCAACAGGACCCGGACCGGTATATATCCCTAATCCAATAAGTATGGCTTCAACCAAGGATGACTATCGCTTTTAAATAAGCTACAAAGCTATCTAGTCATTACACCAAATAATAAAGAGTTTTATGGAGGGTCTATGATGTTAAAACGATCATCTTCTTATTTCCTGAAACCAGATAAGTTTTGGGATTTGGGAAATTAAAGGTTACTTTGTAGATGTGAAATCCTGTCGCGGTATATGGTCATTGTTATTGCTAAGTGCTTATGTGCTTTTGCTGCTGCATGATTTCATTCCTCATACCCATCACGAACACCAGGATAATCATCAAACTGTTTCCTTAGCTCAACATGATCATAGCCATGCTCATGATCACCAGGAACACCATCATCATGAAGACCAGGGAACCGATGATGAAATTCCTTCCAACCCTACTGAGAATCCGTTTGAAAATTCACTAATCCATTCTCACAGTCATTCCGATTTTAATGGACATGACCATGAATTGGTCTATAGGACATCTTCCAAGAGTGATCTGCTTCCAAAGCTTTTCAAGGTTCAATATCTCCATGCTGATTTGTGGAAATTCCCGGATAAACTTGACCATGACTACTCGGGTTCATTTGAGTTCATAGAACCCCCTTCTTCTCAATACTTTTCGTCCGGTCACGGCTTACGTGGCCCTCCCGCTTTAGGTTAAATCAAGAATTGAATATTCCCATATAGGGATATCTATTTCATTGACCTAAAGAAATTCATGTATGTATAAATCATTATTAGTCCTGATAGGACTTGTGCTTTGCATAGGTTCACTTCAGGCGCAGCAATCATCCTTAGACCAGTTGCTGCAATCCATTGCAGCCAACAATAAAACCCTGGTGGCTTACCGCAGCCATATAGATGGCGAAAGCTGGCAATACAAATCGAAAAACAAGCTACCCGACCCACAGGCTTCAGCTTACTATCTGCCGTTTGGTGAACATAATACTGGAGACTATACCGAATTTGAAATCTCGCAGCAGTTTGAGTTTCCAACGGTATATGCCGCAAGAGATAATTGGATAGACGAGCAGGAAAAACGCCTGGAGTATGAATACCAGAAACTCCGGCAGGCAGTTTTGCTAAAAGCCCAAAAGCTGGGTCTTGAGTTGATCTACCTTCAAAAGCAGCGGCAATTGGTTCAGGAACGTGTAAACCAGTCCAAAAAGGTAAATGACCAGATACAGACTTTATTTGATAAAGGACAAACCGGGATTTTAGACCGGAATAAAGCCCGGATCATTTGGCTGGATCAGCAGTTTGCCCTGGAAGAACTTGATACGCGTGAAAACAGCATAAAACAAGAGTTGCAATCTCTGAATGGTGGTAATGAGGTAAATCTTCAAATGTCCACCTATCCGAACACTATTGAAATTCCAGTTTCGGATAGTCTTTGGAATGAACGGCTCAATCGGGATGCACAAATTGCCTTATTGGAACAACAAAAGAAGGTGGCTCAGCAAAAACTGAAAGTGGAACGAAACCTACTGCTGCCGGACATTACGGCTGGCTATAACTACCAGGGCGTATCTGGAAGTAATTACTCGGGGTTCTATGGCGGGATCAGTATTCCGCTATGGAGTGGCCGCAGTAACGTAAAAGTAGCAAAAGCACAGGTTGATTATTACGATCAATATCAATCCGAGCTTATGACATCCTTTAAAGGCACTTTTATTTCCCAAATTCAACGCTATCAAATGCTGCTTAACAAATTCAGGGAGTATGAAAGGGCTATGAATGGCCTGAACAGCGAAATGCTCCTTCAAAAATCCTACGAACTGGGTGAGATTTCCTTCATGGATTATTATCGCGAAGTGTCCTTTTACCGCGAAGCGGAAAACCGGATGCTGGAGATCGAAAAGGAAATTCAACAACTCAGAGCAGAACTCTTAAAACATCAATTATAAACCTATAAAACAATCATTATGAAATTTAAAGTAAGTCTTTTCATCGCAGCCTTAGTGTTCATATTCGGATGCAATTCCGGTGCAAACCATAATGAACATAGTCACGATCACGGCAGCGAAACCCACATGCATGAGGGAGAAGATCATGGGCATAGCCATGAAAATGGTGACCACCATCATGAACAGGAGGAATTTACCGTGGATGAAGATTCTACAACCATTGAGGATCATCACGAACACGAAGATGGACATGACCATCAACACTAAAGGAATTTTTATGAGAAACCTATTTTTAATGCTGCCGGGTTTAGTGATGCTGGCGGCCTGTACGGAATCATCCAGTCACGGACATGCTCATGAGGAAGATGCACATGGTCATGGAAGTGAGTTAAGTGTAGATACTACTATCTGGACCAATGATGTGGAACTCTTTGTGGAATACCCAGCTTTTGTGGTCGGTAACACCAGCCGTTTTGCGGCTCACTTCACCATCCTTGATGGACATCAACCCGTGAAAGAAGGCGAGGTAACCGTAAGCCTGATCAAAGGAAAAACAGGTATTCGCCATACTGTTCAGAAACCTTCTTCGCCTGGCATCTTCACTCCTGCTCTACAACCCAAGGAAGCGGGGGAATATCAATTGTTAATTGACCTGGATATGCCTCTTTTTAAACAAAGGTTTGATCTGGGAAAAGTACAGGTATATCCCGATGATGAGACAGCCACCGAAGTCCTTTCCAAAAGGGATCAAAGCGAACCGGAGATCAGTTTTCTGAAGGAACAAGCCTGGAAGATTGGTTTTCAAACGGCTCCTGTGCAGGAAGACACGGTTTACGGGATGATCAAACTGGCGGGCAGATGGATGCCCGAACCCGGAACGCAAAGAACCCTCAATGCCGGCTCTTCCGGTAATGTTCTGTATGAGGTTCCCAGCATGGTTCAGGGCATTGCTGTAAAAAAAGGGCAGGTGCTCATGCGTATCAGCGGAAAGGACCTGAATGTAAACGGTATTGAGTCCGAGATCCGTAAGGCCAAAGCTGAATTTGAACAGGTGAAAAGCGAATACGATCGTAAAAAGGAACTGCATCAATTACAGGTTGTGCCTGATGCTGAATTTGAGGAAGTAGAGAAACGCTATGCGGTAGCACAGGCCAATTATCAGCAATTGCTTAATAATTATGGAGCCAATGGAGTTGCTATCCGTGCGCCTTTTGATGGCTATGTGAAAGACATATCCGTAGAAAACGGTGCTTTTGCTGGTGCAGGACAGCCTTTGATTACGGTAGGCTCTGAACTGAGCAGCATGATCCAGGCACGGGTTTCACCTGAAAAGCGGGGGTTGGTCACTCAAACTAAAAAAGTCTGGGTACTGGATAGTGGAAAAACACTGCCCGTAAAGGGAAAGGTTGTTTCCGTTGGACAGAATGTGACCGAAGGTAATCCCATGCTGTCTGTTTTCATCGAAGTCAAAAGCCCGGTTACTGCGGTGGAGGGTAATCTGGCCGAAGTTCAATTAGGCTATTCCAACAATCAAATGGGTTTGGTGATACCCAAAGATGCCTTACTGGAAGATTTTGGCACCTACAAAGTAGTGGTACAAAACGGAGGAGAGGCCTTTGCGATGCGCCCAGTGGAAATAGGTGCTTTCAACGGTGATAGGGTAACTATTACCAGAGGTTTGCAAAACGGTGAATGGGTAGTAACGACCGGTGCTTATCAGGTTAAAATGGCTTCAATGGCTGGCTCAGCACCTGCTCACGGTCACGCACACTAATTGAATTAAGACCAAGGCTTAACCTTCAAATTTTTGAATGATGCTAAATAGAATTCTTGACATATCCCTGCATAACCGCTTACTGGTGCTCCTTACAGCATTGGTGCTGACGGTATCGGGTATCTACGTTGCCCGCAACATGAACGTGGATGTGTTTCCCGACCTTACCGCTCCTACCGTAACCCTACTGACCGAGGCACACGGCATGGAATCCGAGGAAGTGGAAAAGCTGGTGACCTTCCAATTGGAAACAGCTATGAACGGAGCGCCCAATGTCCGCAGGATCAGATCATCTTCGGCTGCTGGTATTTCCATTGTTTGGGTAGAATTTGATTGGGATACGGATATCTACCGCGCCCGGCAGATTGTAAGCGAGCGTATTCCCGCTGTGCGGGAAAAATTGCCGCAGGGCATTGGTGAACCTACCATGGCTCCAATTTCATCGATTATGGGTGAAGTGATGCTGTTAGGGGTGCGTTCCGACAGTTTGTCGCCAATGGAATTACGTACCCTCGCGGATTGGACGATAAGGCCGCAACTGAAGGCCTTGGGGGGTATTGCCAATGTGATCGTCATAGGTGGTGAATACAAGCAATACCAGGTGCTGGCCAATCCCAACCGAATGAAACATTATGGGATTAGTCTGGAAGAATTACAACAAGCGGTGGAAGCTGCCAATGTGAATACAACGGGCGGTTTTTACAACGAGTTTGGCAACCAGTACAACATCAAAGGCGAAGGGCGTGCTTATGATGTGGATGATCTGCAAGAGGCATTGATCAAAGAAGTAAATGACCAACCCATCAGGATTTCGGATGTGACCCAAGTGAAAATTGGGGCAGCCGATAAGATCGGTGATGGTTCGCTCAATGCTTCTCCGGCTGTGATCATGACCATTACCAAGCAGCCGGATGTCAACACGCTGGAACTGACCGGGCGGATGGAAGAAGCTTTAACCAAAATGAATGAAACGTTACCTGAAAGTGTGGAGATCAAAAGTCACATTTTTCGGCAAGCGGACTTCATCAACGCCTCCATCAACAACCTTCAGCAAACTTTGCTGGAAGGGGCTTTCTTTGTAGTACTGGTGCTTTTCATTTTCCTGATGAACTGGCGTACCACGGTCATTTCATTGCTGGCCATACCTCTTTCGCTTCTGGTCTCGGTAATCGTTTTAAACCTGCTGGGATATACCATCAACACCATGAGCCTGGGCGGTATGGCCATCGCCATTGGTGCTTTGGTGGATGATGCCATTATTGATGTGGAAAATGTTTTCAAACGCCTGCGTCAAAATGCCGCCTTACCAAAAGATCAGCGGGAGCCGGTCCTTAAAGTGGTACAGGATGCCTCTGCTGAGATCAGAAGCTCAATTATCATTGCCACATTGATCATCATCGTTTCGTTTATACCTCTTTTCTTTCTCAGTGGTATGGAAGGCCGCTTATTGACCCCGCTCGGCATTGCCTTTATTACTTCGGTGCTGACTTCATTGATCGTGGCAGTTACGCTTACTCCAGTGCTGTGTTCCTATTTGCTTAAAAAGGAAAAGTTGTTGCAAAAGCAATCGGAAGGTACCAGAACAGAGCGATGGCTGCGGAACGGTTATTCCCGCATTCTCCATAAATCGTTGAAGTATTCCAAATGGGTAATCGGGGCTACAATTGCCGTTTTCCTGGTAAGCCTGGTGCTCTTTTTTCAATTGGGACGAAGTTTTCTGCCGGAATTCAATGAAGGCTCTCTGGTCATCAGTGTGGTAGGCTTACCGGGCATGTCATTGGAGGAAAGCAACAAAACCGGAAAACAGGTTGAAGAGTTATTGCTGGACATGCCGCAAGTTACAGTGGTTACACGCAGAACCGGACGGGCAGAGTTGGATGAACACGCACAAGGGGTAAATGCAGCTGAGATTGATGCGCCTTTTACACTGGAAGATGGTCAAAGCAAAGAGGAGTTTTTTGAGGAGGTTCGCGAAAAGCTTAGCGTGGTTCCCGGAGTGAACATCACTATTGGACAACCTATTGCCCACCGTATAGACCACATGCTTTCAGGGACCAGAGCGAACATTGCCGTGAAGCTCTTTGGGGAAGACCTCGCCCGTCTCTATGGTCTGGGTAAAGAGGTAAAAGGGATCGCTGAAAATATTGAGGGCTTGGCTGATGTATCCGTTGAACAACAAGTGGAAGTACCTCAAATCCGTATTACTCCAAATCGCACACTTTTGTCAGCCTATGGTATGACGGCTGCTGACCTTATGCACTTTGTGGAAGTGGCCTTTGGTGGTGAAGCAGTGGGACAGGTTTATGAGGGGCAAAAGCACTTTGATCTGGTAGTACGTTATAAGGAAGATTTTCGCGGAAGCTTGGAGGAAATACGCAATGCATTGGTGGACTTACCAAACGGTAGCCGTGTACCGATTTCCGAGGTGGCTAAGATCAGTTCAGTAAGCAGCCCCAACCGAATCAGCCGGGAAGATGTACAGCGCAAAGTAGTGGTGTCAGCAAACGTGCAGGGACGGGATTTGCGGGGAGTCGTAACGGAGTTACAGGAAAACGTAAAAGCGGGAATCAATCTTCCCCAAGGTTATCGGGTTGAGTATGGCGGTCAGTTTGAAAGTGAGGCTAAAGCTTCACAGATGCTATTGATCACCGCTGCACTGGCTATCCTGGTCATTTACCTATTGCTTTATTTTGAGTTCAGGGATTTGAAGCTGGCCGGTATTGTTTTGCTGAACTTACCGCTGGCTTTGATCGGAGGAATCTTAATCGTGTATTTCACTTCTGGTATCATCAGTATTGCAGCTACCATTGGCTTTATCAGCTTGTTTGGTATTGCTACGCGAAACGGTATTCTGCTTATTTCGCGTTACCAGGATTTGGAAAAAGAGGGCGAAAAAGGTGAAGGCCTTATTTTAAAAGGAACCTTGGATCGTTTGAACCCGATCATCATGACGGCCCTTACTACTGCATTGGCTCTTATCCCACTGGCTTTAAAAGGAGGCGAGCCGGGTAATGAAATTCAAAGCCCTATGGCGGTAGTGATCCTGGGTGGGTTGCTGACTGCAACCGTGCTGAATTTGTTGGTGATACCATCGGTTTACAGCTTGATAAAGCACAAATAACCTGTTTTATGAATAGCCATTAAATCAGAGGATACCAATTTCAAGTAACTTCTCCGTTGTTTTACTTTGTACTATCAACAAAAAGCCTTGAAATGAATAAGAGTGATAAGCTAACTAAGCTTTTGGAAATTGAATCTTTAGAGGGGTACTCGGAAGAAGAGGCTTTGAATGTATTTTTGGAACTTATTGAGCTTTCAAATGATTTAGGAACAGATTTGGGAGCAAACAAGGCTATCGACTTGTCTCAAAAAATAGAGTCCTCATCCCTATTTCCTACAAAACGGAGTGTGTATCATTATTACCTAAGTGTGGCCTGGGCTGATATACGACACAAGAACCAATCTTATTCTGAAGCCTGGAAGTGGGACCATACACAAGTCGAACAAGAAATTATCAACCTAAGAAGTGCAGTAAAGTATTTTGATCCTATCAAAATTGAAGATTCAAGTTCCCGTCTTTGTCAGATTCATACCAATCTTGCAAATAGTTTTGACTTCTGTGGGAGGTTTGTCGCAGCATTGGAAAATTGGAATAAGGCGATTGAGATTGACTCGAACTTTCCTATGGCTTTGGGTGCTAAAGGCAATAGTATGATCTATACTGGCTTCAATAGCTTATATGATGCAGGACATAAAAGTATATACGTTGGCTTGGGCTATAAGTATTTAAAAAGAGCAATCGAGTTTCCAATGTACCAGAATGCATTAGAATATTATAGAAAGGCTGTAAAAACGCTGGAATCTGAAAGCCCCTGGGTTTTGGATTACTCCCCTGATTTAAACGTGGTTTCTGAGACTTCTTCCACTGAAGAAAAGCTCTACAGAGAATGGTGCTTAAATAATACTCTTTTTCTGAACCCCCTGAACGATTTGGGTCCTTACCCAATTGCAACCCATGATCCATTTGCCTTACCCACTATGGTGGTAAATAGAGAAAAAGCTGGTTCATACCACAGCTTCTTTAATCAGATCAAGCAGGAGTATATAAGTGCCCGAGTCTTTTTATTCAAAGGTTTCAAGGAACACTCCCAACACTATGCTGATAAGCATGTTTTAAAATTTGAAATGCTTGATTCATCTGTACACTCGATGAGGGTTGAACACCTAAAGACAGGCTTTAGGATTGCCTATTCTTTATTTGATAAAGTGGGTTATTTCCTGAATTACTATCTTGACTTAGGCATTAAAGAGCATGATGTTAGCTTTAGGAAAGTATGGTCAGATCGGAATAAGCAGCTAAGAGAAGTTTTTACTTCAAAGCCAAATCTTATGTTTCGCGCCTTATATTGGGTAAGTAAGGACTTGTTTTATGAGAGTGATAATTTTAAGTCTGCATTGGAACCAGATGCTTCTGACTTGGTAAAAATGAGAAACCATGTTGAACACAAAGGCTTTAGAGAATACGAAGATGATTTGCTCAATGAGCTTACACCTGAACTTCTTGAAGACAAATTATCATATTCCATTTCTATTGAAGAGCTTCAGGCCAAAGCTTTGAAAGTTTTAAAACTAGCTAGAGAGGCAATTATTTATCTTTCACTAGGAGTAACATGGGAGGAAAGAGAAAAAGTACATGATGGTAATGTGGCTTCCTTTCAAATAGACACCCAATTGCCAAACTAAAATAAACTTATTGATTGTGGCAAAGACCAACGGAATTATAGAGCGTATTAAAAGCCTCAGTTCATTAGAATTCATCAAAACATTAGCCATAGTTCGGATGAGTGGCTTGACAGATCGCCCTACGGACCAAAGTAACCTAGTGGCTAAGATACATGGTAAAAGAAAGGGCTCTCTTAATGACCAAGAGGCGAGGGAATTACTGATCACTTATGAAAAGGCCTATACTATATTTGGTAATTATCTGGGGTATAGTGATAATGAATTTCCCTGGAACTGTAAGTGTCGGAAGTGCGGGACGAAGTTTCTGGAATCTCAGGCTGGTGATTTACAGGGTGAAGTTGAGTGCATAAACCCTAACTGTGACGGATCAGGAAAGGACATCGACATCTTTATTTGAAATCCAATCCCCCTATTATTTAGTAAAACCTTATTTGGACATTCGATATTCCGTTGCCGGACATAGCCGGACACAATAGGGGGTAAATGTGTCCGGGATTGCCATGATACTTTATATTTGATTAAATATTGTTAAACCTCGCAGAGGATAACCAATTACGATAAGTACTGAAAATAAGCGCCTTTAGATAACTTTAGATTATTTTAGACAGTGGGGAGGTTTCATGACTTGACCTTTTAGGTTAATCAAGCCCCACTTCGGTGGGGCTTTTTTTATGCGGGTTCCCGAAGGTTTGACCTTTTCGGGAATCGACCAAAACTGGCCGGTGTGTCCCCCGGTGTGTCCCCCACTCATTTTCGATACCCCTGTTTTTTTGCAATCACCTCTAAACGGGGAAGTACTTTTCGCCATTGTTCCAAGCAACATAAATTCAAAAGTATGGATAACAATGTTAATGCCGATTTGGATATAAAGTATGCCGTGAGAGGTAATGGAATTATCATAATTACGGTGCATACTGGTAAGAAGGATGTTAAAGACCGTATAAGCACCGGACTAAAACTACCAGCAGGCGCCAAATTTGACAAAGGTACTTGTACCGAAAGTAAGTTGGTTGAAGCCAGACAGGTGGCGGCAAAATGCAGGTTATTGAAAAACCGCATAGAAAAGGCTCTTGAAGGAAAGGATGTAAGTAGCCTCGAAAAGTTAAGGGCAATCACCGGCCAGTTTAAGAATAAAGGTAAAAGGAAACCACAGTCTTTGAGTAGCACAGATAATGGGGATACTGTTGAAAGTTTTGATGCGATATTGCTTAGTAAGGTGCTTAAAGAATACCTGGAGCAAATAGGCAACGGCACCATCAAAACTAGAAAGAGGTTACCCTTTGCGGAAGACACTGTTCGTTCCTACACTCTCAAGATTCAGAATTTTTTGGAGTACCTGGAGGAAATGGAGCTGGATCAGCCATTAAGTAATTTTGACTTGTCCAGAACAAGGGATTCTTATAAGCGCATTCAGATCAGGGATTCTTATAATGATCTGTTCGAGGGTTTCTACGATTACCTGGCTGATCGCGATTTAAAGCGAAGACTTGATCCGGGGAATAAGAAACTTGGGGTTAATTCAATATCAGCTATTATACATAAGGTTAAGGCTGGTTTGACGAATCGGTTTGACGAATATGCTTTCATCCAACCCAAGATTAAATTGTCGTTACCGGAAGAGGATGCGGATACTATTGTGTTACCGGTGGAAATGATGGAGATACTATTCGCTAGTGATGAGATTGACCCATATAAACTATCCAAACCACATGAACGGGCCTATAATTATGTCCTGTTTGCTTTATCCACCACCAGTAGAGGTTCGGATATATACGAATCTACTGAACAGCACTTAAATGAAGTTAATGGAGAGGTGGAATTTCAAAAGCTCACACGGAAAACAAATGTCCGTGTTAATTCATACTTGTATCCCGTTGTAGCTGATTTGCTTAAACGTAACCTTAAAAAATACGGTGATGCTTTTCATCCTTTGGGAAGGAATACGACCAGCCGAAGAAGTTTTGTATCCAATATGTCCCCAACATTGAAGTCTTTCTTCAAAGAATTCGATTGTATGCACGAAATCTATAAACACGAATACCGGGACCCTAAAACCCGTGATCTGATCATAGAAGAACGGCCCTTGTATGAAATGGTGTCCACCCACACCATGCGAAGGACCAGCATTACTTATATGCAGATTATGGGTATGGATGATGCCGATATAAAGCGTATGTCCGGGCATTCCAAAAATTCCAAGTCCTATGAGAAGTACCGTAGGTTCGTGCCTAGTGTGTTCCGAAATAAAGTACGTAAGTACGTTGATTGGCTGTCTGAGGGAAACCTGGCCGGGGATGCAGAAAAGCCAAGCATGTTAAAAGTGATTAGGGATATTCAGGATGAAAAAGGAGCAGCATAAAAAATGGGGGCAATCGCCCCCATTATAACTCCAGATCAATCCGGTATGCCTTTTCACAACCTGCGCTGCAAAAGGAACCATAACTAGGTTCCTGGCAATACAGGCATTCCCGTTCTTTTGGGTCCGGTGGTATATCGTATCCAGTTACCGTCATGGTGTGGATTAAAACGGCAGATCATCTTCATCTTCGTCTTTTTGGCCCTGGAAGGTAGGTTCTGATTGACCGTTAGAGCTGGTGTCAGTCTTTTCAATTTTCCAGGCTATGAGGGTAATGAAATACCGTACTTCCGATTTAGGGCTGGTCCATTCTCTTCCCCTGACGTTAATATGGAAAGTAGCCTTTTCACCTTCCGTATAAGGGTCGATGAGGTCCACGCGGTCCTGGTGTAGTTCAATTTCCAATACCTGGGGGTACTTTTCCTGGGTTTCAATGATCACACTTCGCTTGCAGAAGTTTTCACCGAAATGTTGAGTTTCAGCGATGCGTTTGATGTGTCCTGTTAATTTTACTTGCATTATTTGATTTTGAATTTAGTACTCGTGTATAGCAGTTGGAGCCTGAAAAATGACTTGAGGGAGGCATAATCCACCTCAGCGGTCAACTTTAGCTCTTTGTATAGATTACCCATATCAGGAAGCCTCAGCAGTACGCCTTTGGTGCCTGGAGTAAGGGATAAGAACTCATCCTTAGTCATGGGTGATACATTTAACTTTTCCGGGTCGGTTCGCCATTGGATTGTGCCCTTGGAGTTTCGCCAGAAAACGTGTGTTTTATGAATATCTGTCGGGGGAATATGGCTGATCAGGGGATCGACCTTCTTTTCAACTTTCTTCCAATTCATAGGTCGTCACCGGTTATGGGTTGTCCCGAAAAGCCGCCTCTCTTTTGAGACAGTTTCTCTTCGTAGGTTAAGTCTTTGGTAGGGGCCAGGAACTCTTCGTACCGGAACGACTGCGGGTCATAGGAAAATTCTGCGAAGCCGCATTTCCCCAAAAACCACCATCTGACCTTCCAGACCCGGACAATGGTTATACCCTTCTCAAAGTCACGGAAAACCGTAAAACCATTATCCACTTTGTTAAAGAAATGCGCAGACCCGGAAACGATGTAACCATCCCCGATATGCCATTTGCTGGTCACTGGTGCTTCCGGTTTTCGGGGGTGGGCCACTAGGAACAAAGAGCAGTTGAAGTGCTTACAGAACCGTCTTATGAGGGTCATACAATCGCCTATATAAGCTTCCATTGTCTTGCCCTGTGGAACCTTATGCTCTACGTAAGCCCAATTATCCAGGATGAACCCATTAATGCCATAGCGCATGACCAACTCTTCCGCTTTAGCAATAAGCCCACTGAGCGTAATATCCACCTCATCAATTTTGATCCAGATAAAATGCTCGTGAATGAAGTCAAAGGCTTTCTCAAATTCACTCTCTGACAGTTTCCGGGCAGATCTACCAAATAGCTTTTGGATTAGTTCAAGGGTATGGTACTCACCCGGCTTTTCAGCTGAGAAAATCCCGAATTTCCATCCGTGCTCTTTGGCAATGTCAATGCAGATGTTGTCCAGCCAGTTTGATTTTCCGTGACCCGGAAACCCGGTAACGAGATTGAATTCTCCCTGCAACCAGCTAATCAGTTCATTCAGGTCGGGATAATTGTCCAGTTTACTACCTCTTGGAAAGCCATGCTCATATAACTGGCGTACACCCTCTCTTAGATCATGGGCGCGCTCTATACCTTCTACCGGATAGGGACGGGCATTGTTAAAGCACTCTTTTAGGACGGCAGGTTCATAGCTGATCAGAACATCGTTAGCATCTTTACAACCATCGGGAAGATCAATAATGAAAATACGGTGGCGGCCCAACCGCCTTGACATTTCTTCTAATAAAGCCTGACCTGCCGCATCCTGGTCAAAAGACAAATAAATCTTTGAAATCGGCTTGAGGGTATCGTAGCAGTTTTCCAGGAACTCCAGGTTCATTTTAGCAGGGGAACCGTCCTCTTTTATACCTGGGCTACCATTAGGTACACTGCAAGCATTATAAATGCCGGCAGTGTAATAGGCCAGCGCATCAAATTCTCCTTCTGTGATCACCGCCCATTCCTTACCGCTGATGTTGTCCAGACCGTATAGGATGAGTTCTGCACCAGGAGCCATCTTGAAATTCTTCTGGCTATCCCGAAACTTAATATTGACCAGGGAACCTTCCCGGAAATAATTAAAGTTGATGGCGGTTCGTTTGCGTTCCACCTGGGGGAACCATTCGGATGATTCAGTGATCTTAAAGTATTCAATGGCCTCTTTGGAAAGTGCCCTTTCCTGTGTCAGGTAGTCCAGGGTGCGCTCCGATAGGTTTCCAGGTCGATGCTCCGGGATGGTGTAAGACCTGGGTTCCTGATCCTGGGACTTAGCCACCGTGCCCTTGAAGTCACAATCATCATTATGACACTTGTACCAACCCTCCTGTAGGTTGACGGTCAGGCAGGGTTCACTTTTCTTTTTCCTGCGGTGGCTGCATCTAGGACAGAGTACCTTTACGGTACCCCTCCGTTTACCTTTGAGGTCAATTCCGAGGTCGGTTATTGAATCAACGTACATCTTTATTTCCTGGGGTTTTGAAGGTATTCCTTGACTTCTCCGAGGTAGCCTAAAAATTTGGTGGGCCTGAAGAGGGTGACCGGGGTCAGGTATTCCCGCATGGTAGGATCTTTCCCCCAGGTGTTGATCTTATATTCTATAACGGCCTGGAAACTCTTGCAAATGCGCTCTTCAGAGATTTTGGGATAGCGTTTCTTGAGGACTTTAAGCGCACTTTCCACATGATCCACGTATAAACGCCAATCGAATCTGCGACCCGCATTTACGTTCAGGTAGACCACACAATCTTCGGTAAGTTGATTCAGGAAGGCGTTGCCACCTTCCTTGAGCTGACCCCGAATAACCACATCATACCAGAGGTCAGTGCTGACGACATTTATAGTTTTCTTGGACTTGCTTTCAAGGATGTTAATACACCCTTTCTTTTCCAGGAGGATAAGCAGTGGATATAGCCTTTGCTCAAGACCGAGTTCTTCACTTAACTCAGAAATGGTTATATCAGCAAAGCCACCTGTAGAATGCTGGTGGATATAGTTGACCACCGCATACTCCTTTAAAGTCAGCTTCAACAGCTTGCGGGCCCTATGATCAATGACCGTTACCATGATCAGGCTCCCGTGATCTCCCGGAGGCCCACAAAAGAGGTAACCCTGGAAGATAAATAGCTGTTACACATATTGGCCTGTACCAGGAAGCGGTAACCGGTATTGTCGGCTTCATAGTGCGCCCCTTTCTGGCGGTTTTCGTAGTGGGGCTGACCCTCATCTATGAACCCTTGGAATTCACCAATCTTCTTATCAACCTGTGATTTGGTCAGGCACAAATAGTCCTGTATTTCCTGGGAACGGATACCGTGCTGGTGGCACAGCCCCACAAACATGATGCGTGGAAGCTGAGGGTCATCCTCAGAAAAAGCATTGGTGAGTTTCTTTTTGGCGTTGCTGTAGGTGGGTGCTACGTTGCAGTTCTTACGAACCGCGTCTTCGATAATCTGGATCAGTTGCATATTAGTGTTGGATTAAATTGTTTCTGAAAAATTGCATGATGTCTTCCCGGAAATACCGGTTAGGAGAAGCGGGGAAGTATTTCAGTCCCCGCTTATGATAATTGTGAAGGGTCGCTTTGGACAGATTAAACTCAGCCTGGACTTCATCCGTGTCCAGTATGGATTTTTCACCACCGGAGGATACTTTCATATCTTCCAGGAGCGGGGTTACCTTTTCGTCAACCACTTGTGCGATGATAGACTTTAAGGCTTCCAGGCTTTGAGGGTTCTCTGTATCAATGACCAGTACCATATCAGCCTGTTACCGTTATTCTGAATTGTTTTCTCCAAGTGATCCGGCCTTTAGGGTTGCCCTCCTGGTCCTTTCCGAAATTGACCACCTGGGCACCGTGGCGTTCCATGATCCTTTGCAAGGCTACTTTAATGGTCGTCTGTTCTTTCTCAAGCGCTTTGATCTGTGTGCCAAGTGTGCTATGCTCTTTAGCAAGGAGGTAGAGTTCCGGGTCTGGCTCTTCTATGATGTTCTCGGAAAGTCGCTGTTTGTGCTTTTCCGAATAGAACTGGTAGAGCAGGTCAGGATCATCCTTATAATCCGGTTCGAGTTCAGAAAGGTATTGTAGCAATTCATCCTCATTCAGGATGTTCTGCATAGCCTCCACACCCAAAGTAACCCTGCGCATGAAGTCCTGACCACGTTCAATTATGTTTTCCTGGATGTCCCGTGAAATAGGGATGGGAATACATTCAAAGAACTGACCATCTTTCAGGCTGGCTAGTTCAGCATATTCGCATCCTGTAACCAGGCAGTACAAGTGAATTTGGAACAGGTAGGCCGGTGGAATACCGTGTTCCCACATTTCAGATACCCGGTGCGAGATTGTTTTGATCTCCAACACCCCCAGCTTATTGTTGTAAACCGGGTGCTTGGTAATGATCCCGTCCACATTGGCGAAGAGAAAGGGGTACTTTGGATTGATCAGGATGCCGTCTACCGTTCGTGCCTTTCGCAAGGTATTTTGGCTCGTATTGAAAGACTGCATCATACCCTCTACGGAGTCCGTATAATGCTCCCACAAATGGCGTATATAGTTTTCCAGGTTTGTGCCGTGAAAAGCGGATTCACTTTCCAGGGGTTTAGGGGTCATATAACCTACCTTATGGTAGAATAATTCCACTGCGGATTTCCAGGGGTTCAGGGCAAAGAGGGTACCGATTTCAGAACCACCAATACCGGACAATCCGTTACGGGTTTCCAACCACTGGTCCCGGTTCATTCCTTTAGTTGAGACAATATTCAGCCTCCGCTCTAGTCTTTTGAGCATGATTTAAAGTGCTTTATGTGAGTGGGGGTTATTTTCTATGAAGCCTTTTGCCGGGCAGCTTCAACGGCTTTTTTTCCTTTCGCTTCGGCCACCCGTTGTTTAATGGTGGCGCGTGTTTTATCATCAATGTCAAACTTATTGGCAAAGGTTTCTGCTTCCTTACGTTTGCCAGATAAGAGCAGCGTTTCAATTTGCTTGAGGTCGGCCTCTTTTGGCGCTGGCTTAATAGCTTCTCTGGCTTGTGCTTTTTCAATAGTAACCTGCTTTTCTACCTCCAGTACCTTGTGCATGTCGCTGTCTTTGATTTCTTCGGTGGGTACACAAAAAAGTTCAAGCAAGATTCGTTTGAAAGCATTGGCCTGGGCGATCATGGCCGAACTGTCGCCACCGGAAGCATCCTGCCCTTCCCCATAGCCACCGGTAGTTATTTGTGACCCGTCCTCTAGTGATGTTAGGTGGTACGTGGCCTTAAAGGAGCTATCCACGTAATACTTTTTATAGGTCTTTTTTCCATCCGGGGAAGTCTTTTCCACTTCCCTTACCTCTCGTGTAGTTTCTATTTCAGAACGGACAATGATCAGTTTATTGATTTTAAAGAGGGGGTGAAAGGCATTGAGTACCTGATCTATCCCCCGGAATTTGTAACCGTGTCCCTGTTGGTCTTTCAGGATCGGGGAAATAGCATTGAGAATGTTGCTTAAGCTTTGGTAAACTTTAGGTGGTGTGGGCATGGGTTAAGATATATAGGTTAATAATTCTTCGGTTACGCGCCTCATCGTAGATTTTATCCCAATTAAAGGTCCATTTGGGAACACCCTGGCAAAGACGTATTCCTAAACAGTGCTGTAAACACAATCCGGGATAGTGCCGGAGTAAATGATCACGCAGAGGCTTGAGTGGGTAGTTCACTCCTGAAATCCAAAGCAGGTCTTCTGCTATGGACACTTTGATTTGAGTCGGCATTTTTAGATGTAATCAGGTTGGCAATTTGAACGGTAATCGTGCTATCAGGTGCCCTAAAGATCAGGAAGGCGTCTTCATAGCGGTTGGATACAAACACATAGGGAACATCTTTGGAGAGGTCACGGCCTAAACGCACCATTTCACGGTTAATCTCAAGGATTTCGCACAATCTTAACAGTTGTTCTTTTTTAGGAATAGTACGTAACCGGAAATGAGCCTCGATAATTTTTTCGAGGGTTTTAATCATTTTTAATATGTTAATTAATAGGTTTAAGGTCATGGAAACCGGGGAGGCTTCCGTATTTATCTGCGACAAATCTAGTTTTAGTTTCCAAAATAGAAACTTTAAATTTGAAACTCTTGTTAAAAAGTTGTTTTTAGTTATTTTAGCCGAACTTAATCAGTAGTCAACCAACCATTTATACAACCATGAATATATCTCAACGTGCCGTCCGTTTAAGGCAGTTTCTGCAAATAGAAGGTATCAACCAAGCCCATTTTCTCAAAAAAGTCAAAATCAAGAATGCCTCGCTTTTGGAGGCTTTGAAAGGTGGTGACTTTGGATGGGAGATTGCAGCGGCTATTAACGAGGCTTACCCGAACTGTAATATTGATTGGCTGATGCACGGGACCGGGAAGATGAGTATGGCAAGTTCAGGTCCTGTTGAACTCCACGAAAGATTGAAAGAGATCAGAGTTTCCCTGAACCTTCAAAAGGTGGAAATGGCAAAAATCCTGGAGGTTTCAAAAGCCACCTATTCCAAAATCGAAGGTGGCTATCAAAAGGTATCTCTGGAACACGTTATGGCGATAAACAGACACAGCAAGTTACCATTCGCCTATATCATAGGCCAGGAAAATTCAAAAGAGTATACCGGCAAGGAGTGCCGGGAGCGGCTTGAAAAACTAGAGGAAGATTATGCTACTTTAAAACAGACTTTTCAAATTTTCAGGGAAACGACCAAGGAGAAGCTGACCAGGAATTAAAAGTGGATCAAACTATAATTTAACCCAATCCCTAAATAAGGCTTCAAACCATTTGCAGTGATTCCATACCCCGCCTGCAAACCCAGGGAAAACCGTTTATCCGTTTTCGAGATTGCGATATGATCAATCCCCCTGATCTCAGTAGCCGGATTATAGCTAATGCCCTTTAAGTAATAGGTCTTAGGGCCTAAGAACCACTTACGGGAATAGTGTTCCACGAAGTTCAGGCTGTCCTTAATTCGGTAAGATAACCGTAGCCCCAGGCTATCATTTTGCAACTTATAAGAACCCCATTGCGTTTGGGAAAAGCTCTCCAGCGAAAACTTTAAGGTATCCTTTAAAGGAAGCCATATTGTATCCACCGTTTGAGTGCTTACCTGGGTAATCCCCTCAATCTTTTTCCTATTCACTTTCAATTCATCGGCCAGGGTGCGAAGCTTTGTATCATAGAAAGATTGCAGGTGTTTTTTATCGGCCAGGATGCTTTGTTTTTCTGCAACTGATCTGCCTAATTCATCCCGATAGGAATTCAATTCATAGGTCAGATCAGCATTGGTAAGGAAGGCCTTATCCAGGCGGTTGTTTTGTATCCAGTTCCAGGATAGACTAGCTATTAGGGCAAGAAGAAGGATAGTGCCGATGATCCGGGCGGTGTTATTCATAGATCAGGTTTTCGTGGGTCGTAAGTAATGGCCGGATACGTTGAGCCGCATTCAGAACCTTCATATTCAGATTGGGGTCCGTCCTGTCCGGGTAACTTTCAGGAAATTCAATACTCAGGTATAGAGTAGCGGAAGGGGTGCTTTTCAGATGAACGGCTAGTATGGCACCCGTGCCAATGTAATTCAGGTATTCCGCGGTTTCAGATTTATACAGGGAAGAGTATTCCTGAACGTCCTCCACGTAATAAATCCCGTAGCGCAACACCTGGGCATAAAACCAGTTGAAACCTTCAAAGAGTTCTCTGCCAATCCAATCCGACTTGCTAAAATCTGCAGGGGTGCTGTGGGTTTCAAACAAGAGTGTTATTTGGCGGGATTCCCCGGTAGCCGGGACCCCTCCGTGGTTATGGATGGCATAAATACCAATAATGTGATCCAGTCCAATCTCATTGCGCAAGTTGTTCAGATGCTCATAGATCAGGTGACCGTCTAATACGGCTTGTTCAGCCTTACGGATACGATCTTTCACCAACCTTTCTTTCTCCAACTCTTCAAAGCGCAGTTTCCTGGCTTCAATCCAGAAGTTAGCGATCACCTGAACCGTTCCACTAGCCAGGACAATAGACAAAACAGTTACCCAGGTAGGGAGGGGGCGAGAAGGTTTCTTATTTATGGGTTCCATCGTAATCTGTTAAACCACCCTATGAATTTCTCCTGCTTAGGATCTTCTTCCATGCGTTGTACGAAATAGTATCCGCGCAGGATATTGAATACCGATAAAAGAATTGCCGGGTAGCGGTGCCGTGAAATCGCTAGTAAAGTAACCGGCCCAAGGTCACCATCCCGGATCAGATCAGGGTAGTATTTACCCTGGGCATTGGTGACGTTTAGCGCACGTTGAAGGATCAGCACGGCATCCTTCGCCCCCAGGTGAAAACCGGTATCAAAAATACATTCGGCCAATACCTGGTCCTGTACCAGGTCAAGTTTATGGACATTCCAGAAGGTTACCTTATAAAACGTTTTAACCAGCTTTTGCAAGTCTTCCCGCTGGTTCAAGCAACGGGTCAGGTCACGCAGGCGTGTTGTGGTCTTTACTTCATCAACAATTTTCCAACCCTCCCAATACGGATGCCACCTGCGGGAAATCCCCCGGTAGGTTTCCCTGCCGTAATCGGAAGGGTCGTTGACGTACCCTCCTTCCTTATTGGAAGTATGGCGGTAGGCCCATTCAAAATCAGCCATTCGATTTCCGGTTATAGGTTACGCCTTTATGAGTGACCTGCGAGGGTTGTAAAAAGCCGTTGGTATGCTGTTTAACAGAGGCCAGTATGCGTTCCGGTACCAGACCGATCAGGAAATAGAGGATGGCTACAGGGAGGGAGAAGCCAAAAGTGTTTTTGACCCATTCCTGAAGCCAGCCTTCTACATGAAACAATACCCCGGAGAGACAAAGAGAAAGAACCAGACCAGAAGCCAGTTTGATGCGGTTGTCTTTCAAATAGAATACCAGATCAAACTTTTCGGGCGAAGCCTCACTTTCTTTTTCCCGTTGACGGATAATTTGCACCTGGGCGATCACCCAGGCCAGCAGCATTACAATGATCATAAGTGGTAATTAGGTTAGGCTGCAAACCTCTACCTATTCCACCGGGGCATTGCAAAATTTTGGGGGTGTCAGTTTGTCCACTCCCTCCTGAAACGGTCACTCGGACTGAACCCGGCCTTTTCCAATTCATTCAGGAGCTTTTCAAACTCCCTTGCACTCATATTGTCGCGGTAGGCTTTCAGGTAACCGGCAGCCGCTTCCGGGTCGTTCTCATAGAGTATGGTACGGGCTTCCCGGCTCGCGTTCTGTAGTTCCATACCCCGTTTAAAACGCTCTACCAATCGTTCCTTATGTTCAGCCGGTACCTCATCGGATTGCAGCCAGCTTTCCAGGCGATCCCAGGCCCCGGCTTCTCCATCCTGAATATCTTCCCGGTATTGTTCCAGTTCTTTATTGAGGCGTAAGGTTTCGCCCTTTTCCAGGTTGCCGATCTCTTCAACCGCCTCCTGATCAGTGCGCCTGTAGGTAGTGCGAACGTGTCTTCTGAATACGTTTTCCAGCCAGTTCTTTCCAAGGTCAGAGCCATCAAAGAAACCATAATGCAGGGCCAGCTCTGCTATATTGGTCAGGGGGTGATTCTCAGGATCAGTAAAGACGTTGGCAAAGGCTTCCCTGGCCCTTTCCGGTGAGAGTCCGGTGGCTTCCCCCAGGGCTTTCCAAGGTTCCGGGGTATAGGCATTGTATTCCAATTCTTCAAAGCCTTCTACCATCTGCGAAGCTGGTACGATGGGTTTGTCCAGGAAGTAGTCTTTGTTTTCGGAATAGGACATGGCCGCTTTAAGAGTAGGAGGCAGGTTTTGGCCTGGCTCTGTAAAATCTATGGGAATAAGGTCGGCCAGGGCCGAGCGTGCGTTATTCCATACCTCCAGCATTTTGGCCTCATCGGTTCCCGCCCGGTATAAATCCTCGTAAAGGGTTGTTAAAGGTGCCAGTTCGTGACTTTTGGGAATGGTGAAATAACGGTATTCCCCGTTTTCATCTTTCCAGGGTGTGGCAATGATGAAATTCTTCTCGCGTATCTTAGGGTGAATACGGTCCTCCAGGTCGGGTATTTGGTTCTTATTCCATTCGTACAACAACATGGTCAGAATACCTAGTTGCGCTTGCTTCCAGATAAAGGCAGAGGGGTTCTTTTTGGCGTGTTTGATCCCTGAACGCGTACCCTGTATTGCAGCATTGAAATAGGGCAGGAAATTATCTAGTGACTTGGACACATGACCACCCTGGTTAAAGTCGATAAAATTCCTTGCTTCATGGGTAGCCCTGAACTGAATGGCCTTTTGTTCCTGGTCGTTCAGTTCCCGGTTTTCGCCCCGGCTTTGAAGTTCCTTTTGCAGGGCTTTGGTCTGGTTCTTTATGGAGCGATCACGAAGGGCCAGCCGCATTACCAATTCACTGCTTTCACCCAAATACGAGATCATTTTTCCGACCTCATTCCAATACGATTTGACCGTTTTACTTTGACCCTTGCCGGCCTTGACCATCCCCTGGGTAGTTAAGAAGTTCATTAAAATCCCTTCTTCCACCGCCTTGGAGTAATTAGGGCGCTGCATGGTCCTGGCTCCGATGTTCTTTCCAATATCACTCATTAGCTGAATAGCGGCCAGGGGGAGGTGAGAGCTGTAGTGATCCGTAAAGAATAGCGAAAAGCCCACATCCCTGGCAAAGTTGGCGGCAGCAAACAAGGGGTTGTAACCGGTTGCCATTGCTTTAAGGACTTTAACCCCGCCCACGATCTGAATAGCATTGGTCAGGTAATCATCGGTGATGCCTTTTTTCTTATCCCTTAGCTGGTTCGCCATTTCAATTGGCATTTCCACAGCATACTTCTGACCATCGCGGTACAAGGGAACGATCTCATGGCCCGTAGAACTTTCTTCCGGGTACTGAAGAGTGCCGTAGCGGTCTTTGCCGATAGGTTCAACTATCTTGAAAATACCGTTGTCGGAATGCTCAGAAGCAAGATCGTATATAGCTTTAGAAGCGCGGTTGACCGCAATGCGTTTAAAGGTGGATTTAGCCGCATTGGATAAAAGCCATTCCGAGTCGTTATACAGCAGTTTTTCAGAACCACCCTTCAAACCACGCACACCATTGGAGCCAGCTATTTTGCCTTGTTGCCCGGCAATTTCCCCTTTCAGTTCATCATCAAAGAGGTGATCTATGTAAAAGCGGGGGGAGTATTTAAAGCGGTGTAATTCCTGGGCCTGGGCATCATTTAGTAAACCCTCCTTATGAAGTTCCTCTACTAACTGCTTTTGATAATCAAAGTACTTATTGGCCCGGCCCATCAGGTCCTTGAAATATTCGGGCTTTTGCAACTGCATATAATCCAACCACGCCTGACTTTGATCCGGGAGAAGACCACCCTCATATTCCAGGTCGGCATATTTATCCCTGCGCTCCTGGAGTTCTTTGAGTTCAGACTTGTCTTTTTTAAGTCGCCCTCGCAGTTGTTGGAGTGCCTTCTGGTTTTTAGCGGACAGGTTAATTCCAGAGTTTTCCAAAGTTTCCAATTGCGTCCGGGTTTGCCGGATTTGCGTTTGAAGGCTCTCTATCTCCGGTTCCACCTCGTTCAATACTTCCTGGGCTTTCAGACTGATTTCCACGTTTCGTACATGGCTGATCATATCGTTCAAGGTGCGGTAGCTTTCCGGGGTTAAACCATTATCCAGTTTGGGCCTTAATGGGTTTAGGCTAACGCCCCAAAGCTCCTGGAATGCTTTAGAGGTGAACTGTTCAGCCCTTCCCTGTGAACCTGCTGCCAAGTCTCGCATGGTTACCACATCTTCGGCCAGTTCTTTAACCTTTCGGGTAGCTCCCTTACTAATCTCTTTAAGGTTCTGGTTGAAGAGCGCTGCACGATTGGTAAAGGCCTGTTCAAATTGTATGCGGGTACGTTTATTCAGTCCTAACTTTTGAGACTTGTAGATGTCTTTCAACTTTTGTTGCCGTTGCATATTGATGGCCTCTACCTTTTGATAATCTTCCCGGAGAGGATCAGAAACCAATTCCGGTAGAGGGGTTAACCTGGGGTAACTTGGAGAAAGATTTTCGGTATTGGCTTCATTCAAACTTTTTTTTGATCGACCAAGCGGAATTTCAGGGTCCGAATTCCGAAGGGTAGTTTGGATACTATGGATCAAGTCGCCTAATGATGTATATTCCCTGACCTCCAAATCTTCAAGGGACTTACCCTGCTCGTTGAGCCGGTCAAAAAGTGATGAAATACCCAGGCTTCTGGCCATATCCTGAATGGTGCTTTTCCATCCTTTGGTTTGCTTTAAACGACCCGAAAGACGATCCGAAACCAGGGCCGTAAATGCAGCACCGGCTACTTCCTGGGGGTTCTCCAGTTGGCCGTCCGTTACCTTGCCGTGTTGTTCGGTGGCCCACTGGAAGTAGCCTTCAGCTTTGGCTTTATCCTCTTCAAAAAGCGGGTCTTTCATTTTAAATTCATCCGCTTGTTTCAGGAGTTCTTGAAAGTGATCCTGGTCTTGGTTCTCCAATCGGGTTAGTAGGTGCCCGGCCAACTCATTGTAAAGCTGTTCGCCACCTTCCGAACCTTTCGTGACAAATAGGGTGTTGGTTTCTGGTATATAGCCCTCAGAGTTGTCCCAATATTCGCCTTTGATTTCCGAAAGAGCTAATTGCATTTCCGAAGGTGAATCAAATACTTCAATATTCATCCCAGGAACGATTTGCAGCACATCTTTGATCAGGCGGTTGGTTTTCCGGGAACCGGTTTTCAAGTTTTGGATATTCTCACCTGTGTACACCTTGCCACGGCTGGTTCGCTGCCGATCTGGTACGGTCTTCATTGGAATGCGAAACTGGCTTTTCAATTCGGCTTCCAACAACTTTAAGCGAGTTCGTTCCCTTTTCAATAACCGCTCTTTTCTACCCTGGTAAAATCCAGAATTCAGCTTATGGTCAATATCTTCCAGGCGGTTCCGTACAGCCATGTATTCACCCCCTGCGGAAGGATCACCTTTTACTTGGTTTAGTGCCTCCATCAACTGTGTGTCTTCCGGCTCCAGGGCATAATCCGGGGCCAGTAATTTTTTGATCTGATCGTCCAGTTCTTTGGTTTTCTCTTCTACATCTTTGACAAATACATCATCCTTGCCTTCTACGGTGCGTTGCAGTTGCTTTTTCTGATAGAGCAGGGAGAAGATTTGCTGCCTTCGGGCTTCGGGTATGTTCTCAGGAATAGTGATTGCCGTTTCACGCATGGTACTGATCTTGTCCTGAAGATCTATTTTCTGTTCCTGGCTCAGGTCTTCCCGCTTTTGAATTTCAGAACTCAGAAGTTGGAAGCTCTGATCATCGGTAGCAAAATCCATAGCCAGATGGTAGCCATCCCTGGAAGTGGCCGACAGTTGTCCCAGGTTCACGGTACCCCCCAGGAAAGCACCGGCCATCAGTCCTGATTTGGCATTCTCATACGCCTTTTGCCACATTTCAGGGGAGAACATACTCGGAGCATTCAGGCGTTTTTCACCTTCCAGCAGGTTATAGGTATTTTGAATACCATCAAAGGCGATGGACTGTAAGCCTTCCGTTACCCCTTCGATCAGTCCTGCCTTACCGGTTTCCACCATGAATTCTTTACCGCGTTTTGCCAGTTCTTTAGCCAGGATACCAGACGGTACAAACTCCCGGATACCGGTTTTGATGGCTTCCGCTTTCAGCCGATCCTCTGCAATTTCAAACACCCCTTTTTTGATCAGGTAGTCGATCACCTGGGATTTTAGTTCGGTACCCAGGAGCTTTTTGGTCACCTGATCGGCACCAAACTTTTCCAGACCGGCATAGATCAGACCGGTAGCTGCCCCCAATAGCCGGGCATCCTTATCATCAATGCCCTGTGATTTGGCCGATTGGTACATTTCATCGGCACCCATCCCGAAGCCCATCGCCAGGGCACCGGTACCTCCGGTAAGGTAACCAGCCGCTACAATGGAAACCATTTGGCCGGTAGCTGTCCCCAGGGTTTTTGCGGTATCCTGGTTTACAATTCGGTCAGACTTATAGTTTGTCCGGGAACCTTCCAAAGAAGCCTGATAGAGGTCGTCCCCAATCCTTTCCAGGGCTTTGGACCACTTTTCCGTTTCCGCATGAGGTACACCGGTAGCCATATAGACCCCTAAAGAGCCGGGTTGTCCTAAATGCGGGGCCAGCTTCACCCCTTCACCGATCAGGTAGAGTAGGGTGGAACCGGCAGAAGCCAAGTATTGAGGTGTTTTGTTGATCTCATCCCCCGCAGCCCGGAAAAAGGTTTCTACTGAATGAGCATATTCCCCGTTGGCATCCGATTGAAGGCTTTGAATGCGCTTACTGGCTAAAAGGGCTTTGGTTTGGTAGTCTTCTACCAATGCCTCATAGTTCTGCTTTTGTCGTGCAAAGCTGTTTACCAGTTCTTCCCGTTTGGCCGGGTCGGTTTCCTGCTCAAACTGAGTGTTGAGTTCCTGGAAGGTTTGACTTATTTCTTCAACCTTGTTTTCCGTCCGGGTGCGCAGGGCCTCCAGCTTTTGTTCCTCCCGTTTCGCGTGACGACTTAGGTAGAAACCGGCTGCGTTCTCGTTGGGACCCACCTCATAGAAACCGGGGCTGACCAGTTGCGATTGAAGAAATTCCTGATCCTCTTCGGTCAGGTCTTTTTTACGCCCGATCTCCAGGACTTTGGGGTCCACATTTTCCGCATGGAAGTAATGCTTTTCATTCCAGAACGAACCGGGATCACTTAGGAATTCGATACGCTTTTGATCCGGTTGGCCGGTGATGTTGTCCTGAACGGGTAGTGCCTTTTGGGATTGCTCAAGACCAAACTTTTCAAGTTCGGTCAGGGCTTGTTCAGGTTTTTCCTGATCAGGGCTTTCTTCCACGTTCTGAATCCCCAAGAAGTCTTCAAAAGTGGTGGCATATTCGGTTTGTTTATTCTTTGAACCCGCATTGTAATCCAATGAATAGTCGCCATCGACCGATTTGGAGGGTGATTCCGAGTTTTCCGCTGGCACGGGCCCGTTGGGTAGGGTCTTTTTTTTTTGAGGTGCGGGAGTGGTGTAGCTGGCTTGCCATTCTTCAAAGGAAGGCTGCACCTTTATTTTATCCGAGGAAGCCAAAGCAGTATATAGTTTGCGGCTGCGCTCCGGGTCGGAAAGGATGGCTTTGAAACGGTCAAAGTTGTTTTCGATCTTAAAATGCGGTGAGCTGACCAGGGCATTAAATATGGCCTGTGCTTTTTCTTCGTTCATGGATTAAATACCGGTTAGGTCTAAAATGTCAGTTTCGGTGGTTTCAGGCGTAGGATCATCCTCCGTGATTACGGAACGGATTTGTTTGGACTTTTTTCCATAGCGGGATTGGAGTTCGGGGAATTTCTCAAAGAAGCCATCAGTTAGCGACATGAGTACAATAGGGGAAATGCCTTCTGTACGGGTTGTGAAAAGAGACTCTTCATCTTCAGTCATGCTAATCCAGCCTGTACGCTGTCCGGCCTTCTTAACATTTCCTTCACCTCTTAGATTCATGCCTTCATCAGTGGCATAAACCCCTCGGTAATAAAAGTTGCCGTTACGATCATATCTAAGGTCTGTTAGCCTGAAATCCTCTGCTACTTTACCATCCCTGGAATCCGAAGTTCGGGCGGGTAGTTCAATGCCCGTTTCCCCGGCCAGGGAAAGGGATATAGCAAAGGTGTTTTCCGGTGAAGCTCCGGCCCCTTCTCCGTTTTCACCAACCGGCCCATAAGTGGAAGCAATCTCCTGGGTGGTCATTTCTTCCACGTATAGCCTACCTTTCTTCGTATTTATACCGCCAAAACCGCCTGCCGCATTCATAAAGACACTACCACCTCCTTCAGAATGATCCTTCGGGTCTTTTTTTTCATAATCCGTAGAAAAGGAAAAGTCACCGGTGGCTTGGTTCTCCAGGGTATGCAGTAGCCAGTTCTTTTCCACCGCTTCAATCTGATCCTGGTTGAGATTCGAACCATTTTTTTTTGTGGCCTCGATAACGGCATCCTTCATACCTCGGTCCAACCAGGGGTCTTCTTTAGCGGCCTTATGCAGATCATCCTTCACAAATTCAATTAATGGTTTTTCCTCTCCGGTGATCCTTCGAAAGAAATCGTGGAGTTGCTTTCCTTTTTCGGTATTCTGGAGGTTGGTCAATTCTTCGCGACTGAGGGTGAAATTCCCATTTCGATCCGGGCTAAAGAAACGGATAGCTGACACCTTTTGAAGTTCCCGGTAGGCGGTTTCTGGCTGTTCACTGCTACTTTTAAGCGTGGTGCTGCCTGAGCGGAAAGCTTCGAAGAAGTTGTTGGAAACTTTATTCCAGTTCGCAAACCGGCTGCCGTTGGGGGCGAAATACAGTTCCTCCGGGCTTTTCGGAAAATCCCAACTATCAATCGGGGTTAATTCACGCTTACCGTTTTGGGTAATAGTTTGCCCTTCCTGATCCTGCTGATACAATACCGATTGGCGGTATTCATCCACCTTGCTTTCATCCACCAGTTCATTTTGCTTGGCATCCTGCATCAACTCATTGGCATAGGCGGTTTGCTGCACATTGGTGGCATGATCCGTTTTGATCTGTAAGGCTCTTTTACGAAGGGATGCCTGGACTTTAGAAAGGTCAGTGTTTTGATTTAACTGCTCATTGACTTCTGCCTGTAATTCCTCGATTTGGGCGTTCAAAAGATCCTGCCCGTACCCGCCCGTCACAGGGTCCATTTCGGCCTGTTTACGGGCCTGATCTTCCAGGGTTCTAAAACGTTGATCCTGGCGTTGCTTGTCCTGTTTTTGAGCCTCCGCGATCTTTAGTTGATCATAACGTTGACCAAAACGAATGGCTAAACCTTCATTTTGATCAGAAAATGAATTTCCCTTAAATTGTTGTGGCATCAGGCAGGCTTTTGGTAGAATTGAGCTAATCCGGCAGCATTACCCATGCCTGAGTGAAGGTTGCTGATACCCGCACCTAAGAGCCGGGATTTTTCAGCCTGGGCTCTTTCGTAATCCTTCATTTTAGCTTCATAAGGAAGTAGTTGGTTGTACTGGAATTCCTTTTGCTCTTCACCGGCCAGGAGCCTTTGTGAATTCATGTAGTTGCGAAGGCGGTTCTGGAAATCCTGATCCTCCTGTACCGCCAGGTTATTTATGGCATTATTGGTCTGGCCAGAATTAGCGGAAATAAGGGCCAATGCCTGGGCGGGGTTGGTAGCCGTGTCCTGAATCTGCGCAGCTGTATTGGCTTGGTTGGCCCGGATATTCCGCTCACCGATCTTAGCGGCTGTACTTCTGCCGTTGAGAAGGCTTTGATTGAAAGCCGCCATATCTGAAATGGCCTGGCTCTTTTGATACTTTGGGGCTTGAGGTGCTTTGGGGTGGGATGATACACCTTTGATCAGTTGGAAGAGTCCCATTCCTAATTCAGTGGCTATTTGTGCCCCTCCCAAAATGGCTCCTATTGGCATAGTGTCAAGGTTTGTGAATACGCAAAAGTGCCGTTATTCCACCGGGGAAGGGCAAAAATTTAAGGGTGTCCGGGAGAGCGGATGTAACCAATGGTCAGACCCCGGAGCTCGAAGGGGGTCAGATGATTGTAGGTTATCTCGATTTCCAGCCGTTTGGAACGCATCGGGTCCCCTGATAGCATTTTCTGGTACTCAGAACCATTCACGTTAGGGCTGAACTTATCGTTGAGTATAGGCGCGTATATATCCCCTTCAATGACTTTCATTTCGTCCGGGAAAATATCAGTTTCCTGGGGGTATGGATGCGAGGTCTTCAACACAATTTTAGAGGGTTTGCCGGTGCCGTGTATGCGGATGGATTTGAATATTTTCACCGTGGCAGGAACCTCGTTACAGACCAGCCGGATTTTGGAATTGTGCTCCACACCGTAGAAGTGGTTATTCCCACTGTTTCCGTAGTGTACGAATAAGCGTTTGTTTAGAAAGGAATACAGGTTTTTTCCCAGGTGGACAAAGCCTTCCGGTATAAAGCCAAATCGGGAAGTGAAGCGATCTTTTACTTCCGAATAGCCAATGGTTTCTTCAAAGTCTGCCATAATTCAAATATTTATCCACCCAGGCCAGGGCTATCCACACCACCCCCTCCGGGAGCTTCCTCAGATAGTACATTACTGAAATAAGTGAAGGAAACTAACGCCTCGTTGCTGTTCTCATCATAGCCACCATACACCCGCAGATATACCGCGCCAGAAAGTGCCACGGACTCCTGTTGTTTTTTGTAGGTGGTCATTTCCCGGACCTTGTTTTTCAGGTATTGCCTGAAATTGTAATTGCTGACCGGGAATAAACCGTTGGAGGCATAGCGTATGAATTCAGCTTGCGCCAGATCAAAAAACCAGACGTGCCCTCCTTGCTCCACAACACTTTCCGGGTTTTGGGTTCCCCAACCTCCTTTCAAAGGGTTGATGCTTCCGATCACGGAATTGGTTTTCGAGAAAAAGGCCGTGCCCTGGCTGTCGCTGATCTGTGCTTCTCCCAGGTAAACCGAAGAGGTTCCTTTGCTGCCAATAGCCAGCATGACCGTTCCCTCGCTGTTGGTCCTTCCGGCAATGATCAGTTTTTGGATTGGACCGTCTTCCGAGGGGGTGTAATCCTCATTGAGCGGATTGAAGTTGTGCAGGCCGTTGATCCGGGTACCGGCAAAATAGGGATCACTGAAAATAATGGTCTGATAGTTCCTTTGCGGCAGTATATCTATGGAAGTTACCGAGCGGTTGAACCAGGAATACACCGTTCCGGTGTGGGTGTGGGGACTGTGGCTGCGAAAATAGTCCAGCACATTAAAAATGAAGGAATCCGGTAATACCTCCAGCTCGCCTCGGCCATATTGCCGGTATGAAGTTCCTGGCTGTGCTACGGGATAGACAATGCCAGTGCCGTAGTAGGTGCTTTTATCTGTAGCGGTAGGGTTGTAGATTTCCACCAGCACATTAAAGTCTACTTTGGCCCAGGGGGTCAGGTCAATTTCCTCGCATAAAATGTAATCCGGGGAGTCTTTCACGATCTTCACGGTAAACACGGGAAAGCCCTGGTGCGAAGGAATAATGGTAGCCACCTCCCCTTCCTGGAACTGGTAACCCTCCTGGTCAGGCAACACCCGTTTATGAATACCCAAATACTGACCGATGGGTGGTTGAGGGACCACGGTGCCGGAGGATTTTACCGAAATGGGGAAATACGTGTATTCGCCTTCATCCTCCTGCACATACATCAACGTGGCTTCGGTGTGCCAGGTTACCCCATTATCCGGGTTGGAGGTTAGGGTTCCCCCGGCCATATCCGTTAGTTCGGATTGGATCAGGTTAGCCTTACTCAAATCCCTGGTCATTACCACCTCGTAGTGTGTCGCCCAGGAAGGAATTTCATCGACCGCATAGGATTGATACGATGCGGTGGGTATAACCGAAACCATATTCAGGTGACTACCAAAAGAAGTTTCCACATCAAAGCGCCAGGGAACGGTGTAAGCACCTGCTTTAGTAACCCCCTGGTGCCGGTTGTATTCATCACGGAATACAATGCCAATGCCCCTGGAGCTGCCACGGGCATGATCGGATTCGCCCGGAACATGGTAGTCAAAGTGGTTTTGTCCATCATCCCAACGCGGGGTGCCGGATACCTGTATTACCCGGTATTTGACCCCTCCGATGGTACCCATTACCTCCTGTGTGGGATAAAAGCCCCCGTTGCCATTACTGGTGTCAATATGGGCCTGGGTTATGGCCTTCAGTGGAGCATCTTCGTTCCAGGTGACCAGCTTATTAAACCTGTAACCTTGGGGCAATGGATTGTCCACATAATATTCTCCTGTGGCTACCCATGTAGTACCGTTGTATTGTTCCCTGCGGTAGACCAGTACAATACTGCCCTTGTTGTAGCCTGCAATGGATTGAGCGGAAACGGTAATATCCGTCTGGATTTCTGTGGGAGCCACCTCATTATAGCTTTGCTGAACGTTGCCCATAAACACCCGGTTTTGGGCTACCTCCATAGCCTTAGCCTGTAAGGGGACATAGGCAAAGTCTTTGTAAACTTCAGTCTCCGGCACTGCCGGGCCGTTGAACTGACCGTTGAAATAAGCTTTGAAAAGTGTGCCTGGGTGATCCATGAACTGATCCGGCTTTTCCGAACGTTTGACCTTTTCAAAGATTACCGTAGCCCAGGTTTCTTTGTCGATGGCGGCAAAATGGATTTCGGCCACATCTTCAGGAATAGTTTCATGCAGTGGGATTTCCACTTTGACCTGATCACACTTTTCTCCAAAGTACCAGTTCGGCAGGGTAGACCGGGAGGGAATGGACCAGGTTGAAGGTTCGTGGTCCAGGTACACATAACGGTAGATAAAGGCCACCGATCCTTTTTCAAAGAAGCCAACCGGGATTTCACTTTTCAGAAGTTTGGTGTTCTGCAAAGGGAAATTGGGTGGTCTGCGGTTAATGGATATGTTTTCTTCCTGTAGCGGTGTAGGATAATCACCGGATTTGGCCCGTTCCACATTGATAAAGCGCGGGGCACTGAGATCATCTGTCCAGAAGAGCAGGTCACCGATTACCCCGCCACCGGTGATCAGGTGCGTTTCCTGGAAATTGAAACCTGTCCACTCCAATACTAACTTTGTGCTGCCGGTTTGCAGGTTGTATTCAAAAATCTTATCCCCTTCGGTTGAGGCACTGGTCTTCATAAAGTAGAAAAATCGTGACTTTGATTTGTCTTTGATGATCCCCACACAATAGCCGTTCAGACTGCTGATGTTATGTGGAATCAGATCGGTACCCGGCACCGGTTTGAGAACCGAGCCATTATTCATCCCGGTAGCCATCATTTGCATATTTTCCGCTTCCAGGTATTCGGTAGGGTGAAGGTTGGCCGGGTCTGCTTCCGCATTCCAGCCACCTTCAAAGGTTTTGGTGATGAATTCCATTAGCGCAATCCGTAAAATTTGTTCTGGCTGATCAGTTGCAGGATCTTTTTCTTGGATAGCCGGTTTTTGCGGCCTCTAAGGATCATAAGGGCCTCCCGGTATTCCTGTTTGGCTTCGGCTACCCTTCTGGCCAGTGGTCGTATTCTATCCCGCTCGTAAGACCAATCCATGTATTTCTTGATGGTATCAATCAGGTAGGGGTGTATGACCGTATTAATCGTAAGCCGGGTTTGATCGGTGATGTAGTAAAGCACCAGGTTTTCCGAAGTGCCGGAACTGACCTGTATTTCTCCCCGTTCCCGGATAATGACGTACTGATTGGCCGGGGTGAAGTTGTCGGTCCGGGGGATAAGATTACCGGATTGGTTAGTAGGCAAAGTCCGGTTCAGGTATTTGTTTTCGGTGAGTGGGATTACCTGAAGACCGGCTTGTTCACCCAAAAGAATGACAT
>NZNV01000001.1 GCA_002695025.1 Owenweeksia sp. | reverse complement strand
TTTTAACATATTTATTACAAAACATCGATTAGCTAGGTTATTTTTTAACCTTATTTGATGATTTTACCTACTAGTGCCTCGGCTTCAGCAATCAATTCTTGTAAGTGACTTTCACCTTTGAAGCTTTCACCATTCCCACACCATCCATGGAAAAATCGCTGATGGTAGGCGATTTTCTTTTTGTAAGTAAGCTGCAGTACGGAAGCCGCTTACCGATTACACCTCTTTGTCTGCCCCTGGTTCACAATCGTATTCCCGGAACTGACCAACCCAGTTACCTGGATTGGGTGCAACTCCCCTATATGCGTTTGCCTAAAATAAGTGATGTTCAGCGCCTGGACCCGGTAGTATTCAACTACCCTATGGAAACGGAAAAACCGGTGGACAAGCGGGAACATTACGTAAAAAGATGCATTGCCACCCCGGGAGATACCCTACAGATCATTAACGGGCAGGTTTACATAAATGGAGACAAACAGGAAATGCCAGACCGTGCGCTTCCGCAATACACCTATTATGCTGAATTCAAGGGAAACGGCTACAGCCAGAAATTGCTGAAGGAGCAGTTTGATATTGATCCAGATGCCTATTACCTGATCAATGAAGAAGGGTTGAGGATGCAGGATTACCGTACCAATAAGGCTTTTAATGCGGTTGCTTATATCATAACCATTCCTACACACAAGTTGGAGGAATTTAAAACCCTGCCCAACCTGGTGCGTGTAATACGCCTTAACAGTTACCAGGAGATCCGGGATTTTCCATCGGATTCGCCTCCTGCCCTGGTGCATCACCTTACTCGCTATGAAGGCTTTATGGCCGGACCCGGCATCTTCCCTAATGCGGCTCATGGTGATAGCCTGGACTTTAAATGGACCCGTGATAATTATGGTCCTCTATACATTCCGAAAAAAGGTGATAAGGTTGAACTCAGTCATAAGAACTTCCTGAAATTCAACCGTATCATAGAAGTGTATGAAGGTAATACCCTGGAAGTACGAAATGGAAAGTACTGGATAAACGGACAGGAAGCTTCTGATTATACTTTCCAGCAGGATTACTACTGGATGATGGGAGATAACCGCCACAACTCACTGGATTCCCGCTACTGGGGTTATGTTCCGGCCGATCACATTGTGGGTAAGCCGGTTTTCATCTGGATGAGTTGGGATAAATTTGCTTCGGACTTCGGTGACCGCTTGCGTACCAAGCGCATATTTACCACCGTAAGTGGTGAAGGTGAAAGAGTAAGCTACTTCTGGCCTTTCGTTATAATAGTAGCCCTGATCTACGGATTTAACTATTTCCGCAAACGCAGAAAGGCTGATAAGGCCGCCTGATCGTGCTTTTAAGTACTACATACCTCGGGCCGGTATTGTACTACAAATCATTGCTTACGGCTGATTCGGTTTTGTTGGAAGCTTGTGAAAGCTGGCAAAAACAGAGCTACCGCAACCGTTGTTATATTGACGGTCCTAACGGAAAGTTGATGCTTTCTATACCGGTACAGGCTTCCAGCACGGGTATTATCAGGGATGTTAAGGTAAGTTATAAGGATAACTGGCACCAAAAACACTGGCATGCCCTTAAGACTACTTATAACACTTCTCCCTTTTTTGAGATCCTGGCTCCTGACCTCCATAGCGTTTACCTGGAAAAACCCCAATTTCTCTGGGACCTGAACCTCAAACTGATGACAACCGTGATGGATTGGCTTCAATATAAATTCAAATGGGAGGAAACAAAGGAATGGATGGAAAGTGCCGGAAACGATTACAGAGAAGCGTTTCACCCCAAGCGGGAGGAAATGATTTCCCTACCATCCTATCCGCAGGTTTTTGATCATAAGAACAATTTCATTCCCAACCTGTCAATAGTAGACCTAATGTTTAACGAAGGGCCGGCCGCTGCGGGTTACCTCAACAGTCTTTAATTTGTATTTTCGCTGCACCGCAGTTTAGATATATGAAATATTTTGTTTGCCTGCTTTTTGTTGCCCTTTCTTTAGCTACTGAAGCCCAGATCAATTGTGAACAGGCATTGGAGTGCCGTATTGTTGCCCCTTCGGGTATGCGTATGCGGGCCGAGCCTTCCCTCAAAGCTAAAGTGGTTACCTATGTGCCTTTTGATAGTACACTTACCGCCTGCCAGGAAACCTTTGGTAGTATGGAATATGAAAAAATACGCGGGTTTTGGCGAAAGGTGCAATACAATGGAAAGCTGGGTTATATGTTTGACGGTTTCATGGAAGTAAAAGGACTGCTTAATAAACCCGCTACCACAGACACAATAGCCGACACATCTGTGACTGATACACCTAAAGGAGAAGTATCTGTTAAACCAGAAAAAGAAACTCCCAAAACCAGGGAAATTACCTATAGTCTGCTTACAGAAACTTACAATTATTGTGGAGAGGTAAAAGGCATAGACCCGGGCTTGATCTGGTACGGGATCTATCCCCGTGATGAAGATAATGGTGGTACCACCTACCGCATTAAGCGCGTAGACGTAAACGTAATGCTCAGCAAACAAAAAGTAGGTAAAAAACTGGAGTTTGATGTACTTACGGACGAAGAAGAACGCAGTATTTTTCTACTGGGTGTCAATCAGTTACTGCCCTTGGAGCAAAATTCCATTGAGGATAACAGCGACCTCCTGCGGATGAACGGGCGAAAAATATTCCCTGGCCAACAATGGGACCTTACCGGAGAACCCACAAAAATGAAATTGTCTGCCACCGGAAGCGTGGAAAGCACCGGGCCCTGTCCTGATCTTAAGAATTACAGACTTACCCTTAGCGGAACCAAGTATTTTCTTCCCGTGAACCAGAATATTACGGAAGAACTTAATGATAACGGTCAGTGCGGAATGCCGGAAATTTACTGGTTTGGTGATCTGAACGGGGATGATGTACCGGAAATGATATTTGTATCGGTCTATGAAGACCGCAACCGTTTTACCCTCTTTGTAAGCGACCCTACACTGGACAATGCCCTTGTGGTTAAAAAGGCGCATTGGACGGTTGATAAATGCTATTAAATGCCTATGTCACAAAACCTTGAATTCAACAAAAACGAGGATAAGTTAAAACTGATGATGTCTGAAGTGAAAAGCAGGCTCCACACCATTTATAAAGGTGGCGGGGACAAGCGGATCGCCAAACATCAGGAAAAGGGCAAAATGACGGCCCGCGAGCGCATTGACTATCTTTTGGATAAAGATAGCCCCTGTATAGAAGTGGGTGCCTTTGCCGGATACGAAATGTACAAGGAACACGGAGGATGCCCCAGCGGTGGTGTGGTTGTGGTTATTGGCTACATAAAAGGCAAAATGTGCATTGTGGTAGCCAATGATGCTACTGTTAAGGCCGGAGCCTGGTTTCCCATTACCGGTAAGAAAAACCTGAGAGCCCAGGAGATTGCCCTTGAAAACCGTTTGCCGATCATCTACCTGGTGGACAGTGCAGGTGTATACCTGCCCATGCAGGATGAGATATTTCCTGATAAGGAACATTTCGGACGCATTTTCCGGAACAATGCTATCCTCTCATCCGAGGGTATTACACAAATTGCGGCTATTATGGGTAGTTGCGTGGCCGGTGGAGCCTATCTTCCTATTATGAGTGATGAGGCGCTGATCGTTGATAAAACGGGAAGTATCTTCCTGGCCGGCTCTTACCTGGTAAAGGCCGCCATCGGTGAAAATATTGACAATGAAACCCTGGGGGGAGCTACCACTCATTCCGAAATATCAGGAGTTACAGATTATAAAAGTAAAGACGATCCGGATTGCCTGTCATCCATACGCAATATTGTAGACAAGATCGGGGACTTTGATAAAGCCGGCTTCAACCGTGCTGAGCCCAAAACACCGGCTAAAGACCCCAAAGAAATCTACGGCCTGTTCCCGGAAGACCGTTCCAAGCCCTATTCCACCATGAAGATTATTGAACGCCTGGTGGATAATAGTGAATTTGAAGAGTATAAAGCCGGTTACGGCAAAACCATAATAACCGGCTATGCCCGTGTAGATGGCTGGGCTGTAGGTATTGTGGCCAACAATCGTGAGGTGATCAAAAGCAAGAAGGGCGAAATGCAATTTGGTGGAGTTATTTATTCCGATTCTGCCGATAAGGCTTCCCGCTTTATTGCCAATTGCAACCAAAAGAAGATACCCCTGGTTTTCCTACAGGATGTAACCGGATTTATGGTAGGGAGCCGTTCGGAGCACGGAGGCATTATTAAAGACGGGGCCAAGATGGTGAACACCATGAGTAATTCCGTGGTACCCAAGTTTACCGTTATTATGGGTAACTCCTACGGGGCCGGAAACTATGCCATGTGCGGAAAAGCCTATGACCCCCGGCTAATTGTAGCCTGGCCAACCGCTCAGCTGGCGGTAATGGGAGGAGCACAGGCCGCCAAGGTTTTGCTGCAAATAGAAACGGCCAGCCTTAAATCCAGAGGTGAAGAGATTACACCGGAACAGGAAAAGAAATTATTCGAGGAGATCAAAGCACGTTATGATGCCCAAACCTCTCCATATTATGCTGCGGCCCGCCTTTGGACGGATGCTATCATAGACCCGTTGGACACCCGCAAATGGATAAGCATGGGTATTGAAATGGCCAATCATGCTCCTATTAAAAAGGCTTATAACCCTGGAGTGCTACAGGCGTAATTCATCGGGTTTTTGGCCAGTAAAACAAGTAAGGTATAAGATCAACTTGGGTCTTTTTTCATCCATGCAAGGCAAAGACTTCATAGTAGCACTGCCTAAAGAGCTAAAGTGACCCAAACCTTTTGAGGAAAAAAAAACTTATTAAAAGCTAACACTTTCTTTTATGGATTTATTTGACAAGCGTCAACTAAAAAACACTCCACTGGGCCAACACCAGCAATTCGAGAACTACTATATATTTCCGAAGCTGGAAGGTAGAATTGCACCCCGTATGCAGTTTAACGGTAAGGAAGTAGTGGTTTGGAGCATCAACAATTACTTAGGACTGGCAGACCACCCGGAAGTACGCCAGGCTGATTCAGCCGGCACCGAAAAATGGGGTCTGGCCTATCCGATGGGTTCCCGCCTGCTTACCGGCCATACCGAAAAGCATGAAGAACTGGAGCAAAAGCTCTCTGCATTTGTTCACAAAGAAGCTACCTACCTGCTCAACTACGGCTACCAGGGCGTAGTTTCCCTTATTGACAGTATGGTAGACCGCAATGATGTAATTGTGTACGACTCTGAATCACACGCCTGCATTGTAGATGGTGTTCGCCTGCACATGGGAAAACGCTTTGTGTATACCCATAACGATATTGAAAACCTGGAGAAACAACTGATCCGGGCCGAGCAAATAGCGGAACAGAACAAAGGAGGCATACTGCTTATTACCGAAGGGGTTTTTGGCATGTCCGGAGACCTTGGAAAACTGGATGAGATCGTAAAACTCAAAACCAAATACAATTTCCGCCTCTTTATAGACGATGCTCATGGCTTCGGTACTATGGGAAAGACCGGGGCCGGCACCGGAGAACATTTTGGTTTGCAGGATGAAGTGGATCTTTACCTGAGTACCTTCGCCAAATCCATGGCCGGAATTGGCGCCTTTGTTTCCGGAAAGAAAAGCATTATTGATTACCTGCGCTACACCATGCGTTCGCAGATCTTTGCCAAAGCATTACCCATGCCTATGGTTGAAGGAGCCCTGGTTCGGCTGGAACTACTTCAAAATGAGAGCAGCCTTCGTACCAATCTATGGAATAATGTGAACCGCCTCCAATCCGGTTTACGCGAAAAGGGTTTTGACCTGGGTAATACCCAATCACCGGTAACACCCGTTTACCTGCATGGTGAACTGGAGGAAGCCCTGCGGATGAACCATGACTTGCGCGAGAATTACGGTATTTTCTGCTCATTGGTAGTATACCCCGTGGTTCCCAAGGGTGTTATCATGCTTCGTATGATTCCCTCAGCCGCGCATTCCAATGAGGATATCGATCAGACTATTGAAGCCTTTACTGCCATTCATACCAAGCTTAAAGCAGGGGCGTATAAGCCTGCTGCTACAGCGGAATGACCGTTCAAAGCGTCATACCACCTATCCTATTTTGGGTAAGTTTTTTTTCGTCTGCTACGGTATGGGCCCAGCAAAGCCGGGACTCGCTGGATTATAGCCTAAATAAGGAAATACCGCAGGTAATACGTCCGGTGGTGCTGGAAACGCTTGAAAATTACCCCGAGTTAAGGGAAACGCATATCCAATTTGTTTTTGACGACCAGATCTTCAACGTTTTTATGCAGGCCCGCCCTGATTTTTTCACCCTGCTCCTGCCGCGCGAAAAAAGAAGGTACACCATACAGATGCTTCCCTTCATGGTACTGGATAATAAGAAAATCCCTTTGGAGACGCTTCCCAAAGAAGTTCTGAAAGGATGGTTGAGCCATGAACTGGGGCATATTGTGGATTATGTAAATCGCAGCAGCCTTAACCTGATCGGTTTTGGCGCCATGTACTTCTTAAGCCCGGCATTTGTAGAGCGTGCAGAACGCAGAGCTGATATTTATGCCATACAACACGGTTTTGGCAATTCCATTATCGCCACCAAGGATTATATTCTTAGCCAGTCCTCGCTTCCCCTGGCCTATCGCCAAAAGATCCAGAAACTATATATGTCATCCGAGGAAGTCCTGAAGATCATCCAGAAAGGTGAAGAAAAAGCCGGCAAGGAAATCAAGAAGAAAGAACAGCCCATTAAAGGGGGAGATTAAAAAAAGAAACCCCGCCCTTACGGGCAGGGAATCCACTTCCGAAGTTCTAAATGGTTAACGCAAGATACACTATCTTGTTTATAAATAACAAGTACTTCTTTTTCTTGAGATTTTACTCCTTTTTCCGATCGAGGTATTTGGATATGTTCTCTACGTAGGTATCAAAAGCCTTAAGCCCTTTATCTGTTATATTACAGGTGGTTAAAGGGTAACTTTCACCAAAGGATTTGGAGACCTTGATGTAACCTGCTTCCGATAATTTTTTGATCTGTACCGATACATTACCCCGTGTAGCACCGGTTTCCTCCAGGAGAAAATTAAATTCTGCCGAGGAAATCCCCGCCAAAAGTGACATGATCTGCAAACGGAGTTGTGAATGTAATAATGGATCCAGTTCAGGCAGCATGGGCATTACCTTTGGCGCGCAGCAAATAACCCGGGATCAGGTAACTGCAGATTATACTCGCACCCAGCATCAGCAATACCTGGGTAAAATCGGTAATGGAATTATGAGCCAGGATTCCACCAAAGGCCAGGATCAGGCTTACCACCCCGCCAATGATCAAGGGCCTGAACCGTAAAACTCCCCCGGAAACAAAAGTGCCCAGGCCATATAGTCCGATAATGAGCAGATAGGTATTGACCCAACCTATTTGTGAGCTCAGGAGAAGTATGGCGAAAAGGAAGATGACAAAACCTCCCCAAAGAAAACCCATGGTATGGTCAACAAAAGTCACATACTTCTGCTTTTTGGATTGTTTTCTTCCCGCTAATATACTTACCACGGCCCCCAGGGTCATTAAGGCCGGCCAAACCACCCAGTGGTATTCGGTTACGAATATTGTAAGCATAAGATATTGAGCTACTACGGCCAGTAATACCGCCCAACCCCAGATCAGATAAAATATACTTCCTTCACTGAGGTTGATTTTGGCTCGGTTGATCATGCCACGTATAATCTGCAGACTCTCCTGCTCGGTAATTTGATTTTCCATGTTTGTAGGCTTTAAGATAATCAAATGTAAATTTAGTTTACAAAATAAACAAGTTTGTCGAGATTTATTTCCTGCTGTTGTTTTTCACTACATCTCAGATTGCTTCCTCTTCGGCCTTGAATTGCATTTCGTACAGGCGTGTATAATAACCGCCTTTTGCCAGAAGTTCGTTGTGATTCCCCTGCTCCACTACCTGCCCTTTATCCATTACCAGTATCTTATCCGCTTTTTTGATGGTAGCCAGGCGGTGGGCAATAATAATAGAAGTACGGCCTTCGGTAAGCTTATCTATGGCCTTTTGAATGAGAGCTTCACTTTGTGTATCAATGGAACTGGTAGCTTCATCCAGTACCAATACCGAAGGATTGGACACATAGGCCCTCAGGAAGGCCAGTAACTGCCTCTGTCCTACCGACAACATATTGCCTCGCTCCCGAACATTATAATCGTATTGATCGGGTAAATTTCCGATAAACTCATCCACACCTATAAAAGCGGCAGCGGCCTGTACTTCGTCCAGGGGGATCTCCTTGTTAAGGGTAATGTTGTTGTAAATAGAATCGGAGAAAAGGAATACATCCTGTAAAACCACGGCAATATTCTCACGTAGGGAAGAAAGGGTGATGTCCTTTATATTCTGACCATCCACCAGTATCTCGCCTTCCCATATTTCGTAAAAGCGGCTTAGGAGATTAATAATAGTAGACTTACCAGCTCCCGTGGCTCCTACAATAGCCAGTGTTTGCCCTTTATTTACACTAAATGAAACTCCTTTGAGGATGATCTCGTCCTCCTTATAACCGAATTTCACATTCTTGAACTCTATATCACCTTTTACACTCTCCAGGTCGCGGTGACCAGTATCAGCAATATGTTCTGAGGTTTCCAGTATTTTGAAGACCCTCTCACTGGCCACCATACCCATTTGCAGGGTATTAAAACGATCCGCCAGTTGCCTCAAAGGACGAAAGAGCATGTTGATGAAAATGATCAATGCGGTAAGGTCACCCAGGGTTACGTAGCCTCCGGTGGCGGCCTGCAAACCACCAAACCAAACGGCCAAACCAATGGAAATAGCGCTCATGATCTCAATTACCGGAAGAAATATGGAGAAATACCATATGGAACGGATGTTGGCCTGCTTATGCTTTTCATTGATGGCCTGGAATTTCTCCATTTCAGCATCCTCACGATTGAAGATCTGCACGATGTTCATCCCGGTAAGGTGCTCTTGCACAAACGCATTGAGTGCCGCTACCTGAGTACGCACATCCTGGAAGGATGATTTGATCTTGATCTGGAAGATACGTGTGGCATAGTACAGCACAGGTACTACGGATAAAGAGATCAGCACCAGGCGGTAATCAAAAAAGTAAAACATGGCCCCAACCATCACAACGATCTTGAAGAGGTCACCGTAGATAACCAGAATACCTTCCGCAAAGATGTTGGCAATGGTCTCAATATCCGAAACCGCACGGGTTACCAGCGTGCCAATGGGCGTTTTATCAAAATAACGCAGTTTAAAGGAGAGAATATGTTCGTAGAGCTGAACCCGCAGGTCGCGGATAATATTTTGTCCTAGATGATTGGCTCCGTAGGTGAACAGGAATTGCACAAATGATTCCACTACCAGCAAGCCAAGCAACAAGAGTGTATAATTGAGCAAGCCCTCAGGATCCGGAGTGATCACAAAATGATCAATAACGTACTGTATAAGCAATGGGCGCGCTGTAGCCAGAACGGAAAGCAACATGGTAAGGAACAATGCTGTGTAAAACACCCAACGGTAGGGTGCTACATAACGCATGATCTTTCTGAGCAAGCCCAGGTCAAAGGCCTTGCCACTGATACTACTGGCCATTTATAATGTCTTTTGGATATTCCACTTTTGTTAAATATAAGCCGTGTGCCGGAGCTGACTCCCCGGCCTTTTTACGATCGCGGGCAGCAATAATGTCCGCAAAATCTCCCACTTCCCGTTTTCCCTGCCCTATTTCTACCAGGGTACCCACAATAGCGCGTACCATATTACGTAAAAAACGATCGGCCTGAATGGTAAAGATCAGCTTATCATCGCGCTCTTCCCATTCTACCTTCATGATCTTGCAATTGTTGGTCATGGTTTGAGTCCTGCTCCTCGAGAATGACGAAAAATCCTCAAACCGAAAAAGAGCATCAGCCGCTTCTTTCATCCTTTCCAATTCCGGGCGTGGGTATACCAGCCAGGCATAATTCGTAAGGAAGGGATTCTTGCGAAACACAAAATGATACTCATAAGTGCGACTCAGAGCATCAAAACGGGTATGTGCTTCATCTTTCACAGGGTATAAAGCCCGCAGCGCTATATGCGGCCCCAGCAGACTATTCATCCGGTGTAAAAAGTTGTCCGGTAGTTCACCACCATCAAAATGGGCCCACATATCCCGGGCATGTACCCCGGTATCCGTGCGGCCTGCCCCTACCGTATAAATATCCTCTCCCAGTATGGTAGATGCCGCCTTATTCAAACTTTCCTGCACGCTAATAGCATTAGGCTGTATCTGCCAGCCGTGAAATGGTTTACCGAAATAAGAAAGTTGCATGAAATACCGCAAGGGCCAGAGGATTATTACTAAACTTGCGACAAAGGTAATTGAAACACTGCGACCATTGATTAGGATTTCCTTATTAAGCGATACACATTCCCATATAGACGATCAGGTGCTGAAACTTTGCGGTGGCAGCGATGAAATATGGCATGCCGGTGACATAGGCAATCTGAAGGTAACCGAAGCCCTTTCGGGTGTAGCCCCTGTAAGAGCGGTATACGGAAATATTGACGATCATCATATAAGAGCTCATTGGCCCAAACACGCCAGGTTTTACGCAGAACAGGTGGATGTATGGATTACCCATATCGGGGGTTACCCGGGCCGTTATTCCTTTCATGTAAAACCCGAGATCTACACGAAACCGCCTAAATTATTTATATGTGGCCACAGCCATATCCTCAAGGTGATGAACGACAAGAAACTGGGACTGCTACACATGAACCCGGGAGCCATTGGCAAACATGGTTTTCATAAAGTCCGTACGCTATTGCGCTTTGCTATAGACGGTGATCGTATTAAAGACCTGGAAGTAGTGGAGCTTCCCCGTTAACGCAAGCGGTCCGCAGCACGTACCAAGGCCTCATCACGCATAATAGCGCGGTTGGCCAGGGTTATAAATACCACGGTAAGAATGGGTACAAACGACCCGAAAGCCAGCTTGGATGCCTCGGTGTCCATACTCCCAAAATAGTGGTACAGGATCAGGCCGAAAAGCACAAAATTCAGGATCACATTAATACGACCCGAAACCACCTGCTGCTGGCGGTTCTTATACCTGAAAATACTGAACAGCGAAACCAGGGTAGAGAGAACAAACAGTGCAAAGAATATAGGGTATTGCATAATTAGTTGCTCTTCCTCTCCTTTTTGGAATACGGGAACCATAAAAATAATAATGCCGGAAAGAACGGCTGCTATAAAAAGATACACGGATTGTATACGCTGAATCATTTCCTGATTTTAGTTTGGCTTCAAAATTGGGAAAATTTCGGTGAAAATTATTCGGATTATTGAATAATTCGTAATATTGCTGAGCATCATCTGCAACCCCCGCTTCTTTAGTAAACTATCAAGAAGCATTTAATTAGCACTACATTTTTTATCCTTCTGGAATTAAACCCCTAGTTCTCAATAATCTAATCTTATTTATTTAATACATTAGTTTCGATGTACGACATCAATCAATTAAAAGCCATGAAGCTACCCGAGCTTAAGGAGGTAGCTGAAAAGGCTAATGTCCCTAAGTTCAAGACTCTCAAGAAACAAGAACTCGTCTATAAAATACTTGATCATCAAGCTGTTAATCCTGAATCGGTAAAGGGCGTTTCAGCCTCTCCCGAAAAGGAAGAAACTCCACCAAAGGAAACTCCCAAAAGTACTTCAGATGATCAACAGCTTAAAGACAAAAAGCCTCAGCGCCAGCCCCGTAAGAGGGGCAGTGAGGGTTCCGACCACTCCAAAAAGGAGGTAACGGAATCCAAAAGGGAAGATAAACCTGTCAAAGACAATAAAGACAACAATCCCCGCAACCAGGATCAGAAAAACAGTGGTGGACATCCACGGAATCAAAACCGTAAAGACAACAACCAAAACCAGCATCAGAACCAAAATCAGAATAACAACTCCAACGATTCACGCAAGGATCATAATTCCGGCCAGCAGAATCGTCAGCACCACCAGAAAAACCGTGAGTACGAGTTTGATGGCATCATTATAAGTGAAGGTGTACTGGAAATTATGCCTGATGGTTACGGCTTCCTGCGTTCGAGTGATTATAACTACCTGAACTCTCCTGATGATATTTACCTTTCCCAATCACAGATAAAATTATTTGGCCTTAAAACCGGTGATAATGTGCGCGGACAGATCCGCCCACCCAAGGAAGGTGAAAAGTATTTTCCCCTGGTTAAAGTGGAAAAGATTAACGGTCGTGAACCGGATTGGATCCGGGACCGGGTGGCTTTTGAACACCTTACTCCCCTTTTCCCACAAGAAAAATTCAACATTACCAATAAGCGCGCAACTCTCAGCACCCGCATCATTGACCTTTTCTCCCCTATCGGTAAAGGCCAGCGTGGACTGATCGTAGCACAGCCCAAAACCGGTAAAACAACATTATTGAAAGAGGTGGCCAACGCCATTGCGGCCAACCACCCTGAAGCTTATATGATCATCCTGCTGATCGATGAGCGCCCGGAAGAAGTAACGGACATGCAACGCAGCGTAAATGCTGAAGTGGTAGCCTCTACCTTTGACGAGCCCGCGGACCGTCACGTAAAAGTGGCCAATATTGTACTGGAAAAAGCGAAACGTCTTACCGAATGTGGCCACGATGTGATCATATTGCTGGATAGTATTACCCGCCTGGCCCGTGCTTACAACACCGTTTCTCCAGCCTCCGGCAAGGTACTTTCCGGTGGTGTGGACGCCAACGCCCTGCACAAACCGAAGCGTTTCTTTGGTGCCGCCCGTAACATTGAGAACGGTGGTTCACTTACCATTTTGGCTACCGCTCTTATTGATACCGGCTCCAAGATGGACGAAGTGATCTTTGAAGAATTCAAGGGAACCGGTAACATGGAAATGCAACTGGATCGTAAGATCGCCAACCGCAGGATATGGCCCGCCATTGACCTTATGGCTTCTGGCACACGTAAGGAAGACCTGTTGTTGGACAAAGACGTTCTGCAACGGATGTGGATCTTAAGACGCCACCTGGCCGATATGAACTCGGTAGAAGCTATGGAATTCCTGCATGACCGCATGCACCGCACCCAGGACAATGCCGAGTTCCTGGTGAGCATGAATGGCTAGACCACTGGAATTCAAAGCGGGGAGTTTAAGAACCCGGGCAATGAATTCAGCTTAACAGATAAAAAAATCCCCCGCAATTCACGGGGGATTTTTTATGGATCACCAATTAATTAATTTTTCATAAACCGGAGTCTCCTGGGCTCATCCAGGTCCAGGGAAAGGATATATAAACCGGGCGTTAAGGAATGAACCAGAACCTCCTGTTCCCGGGAAGACCAGGCTAATTTCCCTTCCTGCACAAGCTGTCCGCTTACATTGTATATATGGTAGCTAACGTTCCTTCCAGGGCTGGGCTCCATGAAGAGCGTTAAAGCGTATCCTGCCGGCTGAGGGTAATAATCAAATACAGGAGCTTGTTCATCGCTCCCCTGGGACTGACGTTTATAATTATAACCTGCATGTGTGAGGTTGCAGGTCTGGATGGCTTCGGAAAATGCTTCGGCCCCTATTACACCGGTATAATAATCGTTTTCAGCGGTACACACGCAACTCCAATAGGAAGCCCGTTCCTGCTGTGCATAGGTATGTGCCCAACTATCCGAAACGTCCAATAAACCCAGGGCCTGCGTATAATAACCGCCCAGCCTGTACAGATGTGTCTTATCCAGCTGATAACGGAAATGCGGGTACATCTCTAAAGAGTCAATACTGCCCAGGTCACTGATAAGCCCGTCAGCTATCCCTATAGCAACGGTCATTTCTTCGGGCAACTCCCCTTCGGGATTACCGGCATTGTGTTCCAGCAGCCGGTATTGGTAGGCATTGTTGAGCCCCTGTATCATTCCTTTATACGCCAGGTCCAGTATCTGCGGGGTGTTTACATCCGCATTACTGATGCTCGTGTTCAATATATTCTGAAGATCATTGACGGCATGGAGATCCTCTCCTTCATATTCACCGTACGAAAGGTTTTGAAGGGCATCACTCACCGCAGAATGGAGCGGACCGTAACCTCCTCCCGTATTTACAGAACCTCCGCTGGTGGAGATACTCATCATCAGTTGGCTATACGGATGTTCCAGAGGTGACTGGGCAAAATTGTTACAGGCCACCAAGTGAGGGTCCGTAAGGTTATTGGGAATGTGAACCCCCACCGTATTATTCTGGATATAAACCGGGATGCTGTTACCATAGGGCGAACCCTGATTGCATAACGGCATTTCATTGTTGTTGCAGTTGAGATCTCCACCGGCCGTATATTCCGACTCGAAAGTAGCATCAGGTGTACCGGAATAAATATAGTTGCGGCAAGTGGGTGAAGTGGAATAGAAACTATTGTAACCATCCTTCAGGTATAAGCCGGCTGACAACTGTTCATCGGTATTGACCCTGATATGAATGGTTCCGTTATCCAGGAACTGGTTTCCGGCATAATTGTCAAGGTACAGGTGGGCATAGTCCACCAGGACACCATTTTCACCGTTGCTCTCGTATACCGAGCACAAACTTTTCACGTTCACCGAATTGGTAATGCTCATCCCCTCATGAAAATTACGGACGTTGGTTTTGGATACGGTCACCACAGCACCACTCTGACTGGAGAGAATGATACCCGTTCCATAATCCGTATAATTATTGAGGTCTGAACCGGTGATCACCGAATTACCGCTCAACTGCGATCCTACGATGGCCTCCTGGCTGTGATCGTAAAAATTACAATCCTGTACGGTAAAATTACCACCCAGCACCTTGGCACCGTATACGTTATTGTTAAAATCACAACGCTTCAGTTTTATAGGGTCCCCTCCCCCTGGCCATTGAGCCAGGAAAGCCGGGGAGCCACGTTCAAAACGGTTGTCCTCTATAATGTTAGGCCCGTAGTTGTGCCACATCCTGAAGCCTCCGTGCCAACCGTTGCCGTTTGGCGTGGTAATTTTGCAATGCCGCATGGTAGTAGGGCTGTAGCTATATACCAGCGCTCCGGGCGAAACTGCAATGGTGCCATCCTCCAGCCGCAACTGGGAAAAGCTGTTATTATGGCCATCCCGCAAATACAGGGGCTGACGCACTTCCATCACTAAATGATGGTCATCATCGGCCACCGGGCCTTGTACGCTAAAACCGGCTCCCGGCCCAATGTCCATATAGGCACTCAGGTCAGGGCCCTGGGCAGACCAGGGAACGGATTGATCAAAAACCAGGTGACCATTGCCGGAAAAGGTAAAATCCGCATTGGCTGCTACGCTCAGCTTGCCTTGTATCTCCAATACAGAATTATCGTCAGGCAGTTCTATAATGGCCCCTTCTTCCAGTATGAGATTGGCACCGTCCGCTACGATCAATTGCGAACCATCCTCAATTTTAAGTTTACCACCTTGCTTCAGGCGCAGGCTGGTACCCGACTGAAAAGCAACCTTAGCCGTTTGAGAACTGGGAGGAGAACCTACTATTATTTCCCCACCATTTTCAACCACAATCTCTGAATTATTACAAATAACAGCTTCCAGGTGAGATGAACTAAGCGGGGTTCCGCCTCCTCCAAAACCTAAAGGAGAACTGTTATTGAAGTATAACTTATCCGTTACCGTAATACTGTTTCCCAAATACTCCTCTACCCCTAAAACCCTTACTGCCACATTGAAGGAACCGGTGGCACTATTGATCTGATCAGTGGTGCCTAAAAGGGAGTTATAGCAGCAATCCGCTCCACAATCCTCAATACTGATCTCGTAATGGCCCTTGGTATTATTGGACTCCACCAGTATAAGATATCCCACATGCTTATTTAGTTGAATTTCTGAGATCTGTGAGAATTGGTTGGTACCGTTAATATCGTCATTAAAAGCTATGGGGGTGGTGAGATCTGAAGGGTGAAAAACTGAAATGCGGGTATCAGGTTGTGGTGCACCGGCAATAGCACGGGTATTCATGGAATATTTAGCCGTATACTCAGGTGCAAACCAATACCAGTCCTGGTCACAATTAGACTCCAGGTTTGAGGTGGGCTGCCCGTACCTGGAAGCGTGAAGGGTGGCTTGTAAGGCATTATTCAGCGTAAGGCGTTCTGCAAAATCAACCGTATTGTTGGGTTCATAAATATCAATGTCCGGGTTCTGGTTGTTCACCAAACCTTCTGCGGTGGCAAAAGGCTGAGTATTTATGGTGCTGTAGAATAACATAACCGCCTGCTGCATGGGGGTAAACCTGTTCCGCAAATCCCACTCAGAATAGGACATGATTAAATCAACATCAGGGTCCCAGGTCTGGCCCGGGCTATCCTTATCCGTACCAACACCTGCATATATCCCATTGTTAACCTGATCTCCTAAGCGAACCAACCCCAGGCCGGGATCCGCCTCTGTATCGCATAGCCCGTCCCCGTATTCTTCACACTTCTTTTTATTGTTGCCACACCACAAAAAAGAGTTAAGGGCGGGCCGGCTTACAAACTCCTGTTTACACTTTTCAGCGTCTTTATTAAAGGTAGTACCGGTTCCATGGTGGGTATGCAACAAACCCAAACAATGGCCCGCTTCATGCGCCAGGGTATTGGCATGTTGTGTGGAGCGAGATTCTCCGGTTTCGACAAAGGTGCCCATATTGGATGATCCCCACGGCCAGACGGCCTCCCCGGCCAGGTCGGGTAAATCATTTACAAAATGTACATTCAAAACGTAGGGATCGCGGTAATTTGAGTATACCCAGCCACGTTTTCCCGGACCAGCACCGTTCCTGATCTCTTCATCATTGATGTAGTAAGGCTCACAGACTAGGTAAAAATAGATGCCGGTAGAATTGTAGGTGGTAAACATCTCGTTCAGCTTCCGGAGATACCATTCCACATCGGCATAGCTCAATCCCCCCAAACCTGTATTGCTTCTATATACCCAGGCTTTAACCGGTATATAAACCTGTTGATCCACACCATAAGGAGCAATGGTTGAAGTCTTACTTTTAGAGCCCTCCAGCCAGTCGCGGTAATCGAACAAATACTGGTTGTTCCCAATCCAGGGCTGGCGGTAAAAATCAGTGGAATCCACCTGATCATTGCCGTCCAGCGGCTGGGCAAAAGCTTCGTTAAACAGTATAAAAACACAAAGGAAGGTCAGGCCACTGTTGCGCAGCAACAGCAGCAAAGTATGGTTGGCCATAATAAAAAAATAAAGGGTTGGACTAATGATCCTACATAATTCTAATCAAGAAAAAACAGGCGCCCCTTGTAAGCAAAATCTATACAGTTAGAGCAGGTATCTTTATGCTCACCGTTCACCATAAGATCCAGGTAAGGCGGTTCACCCCGTATAGAAACGGTATCAATCCGCCTATGGTTAAAGTAGAGGTAAAAGGTATGCGGCATAGTCCGTAAACCGGCATTGGTTACTTGCATGTATAACTCGCCAGTATGGGCATATTTAGGAGAACAGCGATTTTTCTTAAGATAAACCAGATTACTATCCACTTCCAGTAAGTGTACACTATCCAGGTAATCTACGGGGCCGGGAGGACACCACAATAAATTATTGGTATCCCGGTCTACCAGGCCCATTCTGAAGGTTACACTATTTAAAATATCCGGAGGGCTTTCCGAAGAATCTTTTTTGCTGCAGGATATACTAAGCAGTAGAGTACTTAGCCCCAGCAGTGTAATTATTTTTAACTGTTTCATGAGTATGGGTTTGGTTGTCCTAAAGCTCTATGTGCATAGAATAATACCTTGCTAATCGAGAAAAAACAGGTAGCCTTTATAAGCGATATCCCGGCAGTCAGAGCAGGTATCCTGACGCTTACCGTTCACCATAAGGTCCAGGTAAGGCAACTCTCCGCGTATAGAAACGGTATCAATCCGCTCATGGTTAAAGTAGAGATAAAAGGTATGCGGCATAGTTCGTAAACCGGCATTGGTTACTTGCATCCGTAATTCCCCGGTGCGAGCATATTGAGGTGAACAGCAATGTTTCCTTAGGCAAACCAGACTACTGTCCACTTCCATCAAATGCACACTATCCAGGTAATCCACTAGGCCAGGAGGACACAGAAGCAAATTATTGGTATCCCGGTCTACCAGGCCCATTCTGAAGGTTACACTATTTAAAATATCCGGAGGGCTTTCCGAAGGATCTTTTTTGCTGCAGGCTATACTAAGCAGTAGAATGCTTAGCCCCAGCAGCGTAACTGTTTTTAAATGTTTCATGAGTTTGGTTATTCAAACCTCCCCTTATTGAAGTTTAAATTTAGTTTATTTTTATTTAAATCCTATTGATCTCTTTCCGAATCAAAACTAGCAACTTACCAAACAAGCCTATTCATTTCCCAATCTTCCATATGCATAACATTATTAACTTAATTTATTACCTATTGAGCTTATTAAATAAGCCTGCTTGATACTGTTCTCAGCAAATTATATCTGGGTTTGAATTTATACTACAAGTTTCCATAATTTAAAAAACTTATATAGCAACATAAGTAAGGATTTATATCCAGATTACCTTGATGGGCTTTTATCCTCTTCATTTATACCATACATCAAACTATTCAGGGAATAGTTTGATTGTAAAGAGAGCCTTCATTAATCCAAAAACTCCACAGTATTGGATTCTTTAGAATAATTTTCACCTGTACTTAATTCGATAAAAGCCTTAACCTTGAATTTTGGATTTAACGAAGGTGCTTCACTCAACTTAAAATGCAGATCTCTGGTATTATTACTAATAGTATCACGAGATTTAAGAAATGTATCTATAGATAGATCATAGCCAGCAAGAGTTAACAATTCATTTATGGTATCTCCACTTTTATAATTTACATTAAAATCGTTTAAAGTTATAATTGTTATAACCCTATATACTTCTGATTTAGATCCATATTTACCATTATCCTTACAGCTAAGCGCATACAATTGTCCAAATCCAGTTGCAACTAATTGCTTATCAACTGAACTCAGATAGTCTACAGAATGGCGCAGAATAAAGCCGTTATAATCTCTAAAGTTCAGTTTAGCATTGTTATCCAGGGGTGGGGATGCCGTCTCGGTATATTTATAATGGTGTATTATACTGGCGATTCCTTTAATATCAAAATAGGAACCCCTAAATGGTGGGCAACTACTAATAATCCTATCCTTTTCACAATTAGTTAAGGTTAGTCCAGCTATAAAAATAAAGGTCCAAAAAACTCTATTACCATTCATTGATATTTTTGTTAAGTATCCTAACTTTCAATCGGAGCCAATATATAAAAATTATCCAAAATGGATATTATTAACCATTTTGGCTAGCAGTTTATTATACATGACGCTACCTGCTGAGTTTACTCTTCTTACATCCAGCTTTTAATTTCAATCCTCCAACTTTAAACTTTCAACCTTCAACTTTAAAACCTTGAAGCATAAAAAAACCCCGCAATGCGGGGTTTCGTGATCTGGTATTTCACCAAATTCTAATCGTTTTTAAGGAGCTTCTTATACCGCACCCTGGTGGGTTCCACATCACCCAGGCGTTTACGCTTGTTCTCTTCATAATCAGAGAAGCCACCTTCAAAGTAATACACTTGAGAATCGCCTTCAAAAGCCAGGATATGGGTACACACACGGTCCAGGAACCAACGGTCGTGCGAGATGATCACCGCACAACCGGCAAAATTTTCCAAAGCTTCTTCCAGGGCGCGTAAAGTGTTTACGTCCAGGTCATTGGTAGGTTCATCCAGCAGCAGCACGTTACCTCCTTCCTTCAGGGCCATGGCCAGGTGTAACCGGTTACGCTCTCCACCGGAAAGCACGCCTACTTTCTTCTGCTGGTCGCCACCGGCAAAGTTGAAACGGCTCAGGTAGGCCCGTGAATTGATCTTACGTCCACCCAGGTCAATCTCTTCGTTACCATCGCTGATGATCTCGTAAATAGATTTTTCGGCCTTCAGCTTTTCATGGGATTGATCCACGTAGGAGATCTTAACGGTCTCACCTACTTCAAAACTTCCCGCATCGGGTTGTTCCAACCCCATGACCATCCGGAAGATGGTAGTTTTTCCGGCACCGTTGGGGCCAATGATACCTACAATACCAGCCGGGGGCAGGCTAAAGTTCAGATCTTCATACAATAGTTTGTCACCAAAAGCCTTCTTCACGCCTTTGGCTTCAATTACGTTGGTTCCCAGGCGTGGGCCATTGGGAATAAATATTTCCAGTTTTTCTTCTTTTTCCTTCTGCTCCTGGTTCAGCATAGCCTGGTAATTGTTCAAACGTGCTTTACCTTTTGCCTGGCGGCCTTTGGCACCCATACGTACCCACTCCAACTCCCGCTCCAGGGTTTTCCTGCGCTTACTGGCCTGCTTTTCTTCCTGTTCCAAACGTTTGGTTTTCTGATCCAGCCAACTGGAGTAGTTCCCTTTCCAGGGAATACCTTCCCCACGGTCCAGTTCCAGTATCCAACCGGCTACGTTATCCAGGAAATAACGGTCGTGTGTTACGGCTATAACGGTTCCCTTGTATTGCTGAAGATGTTGTTCCAGCCATAATACCGATTCGGCATCCAGGTGGTTGGTAGGCTCATCGAGCAAGAGAATATCAGGCTGTTGGATAAGCAGGCGGCACAGAGCTACGCGTCTTCTTTCGCCACCGCTCAATACTTTAATCGGTGTTTCGGGTTCAGGGCAACGCAGCGCATCCATAGCCCGGTTAAGGGTGGTTTCCAGTTCCCAGGCGTTGGTCGCATCAATACGGTCTTGCAGTTCCGCCTGCCGGGCCATCAGTTTTTCCATCCTATCCGGGTTTTCATATACTTCCGGCAAGCCAAAATCATCGTTGATCTTATTGTACTCATCCAGGATATCCACAATATCCTGCGCTCCTTCCTTTACTATATCCATCACCGTTTTGGACTCATCCAGCTGAGGCTCCTGCTCCAGGTACCCTACCGAATAACCGGGTGAAAAGACCACGTTGCCCTGGTAGTTTTTCTCTACTCCTGCAATGATCTTAAGCAAGGTGGACTTTCCGGAGCCGTTCAAACCCAGGATACCGATCTTGGCACCATAGAAAAAGCTCAGGTAAATATCCTTGAGAATGGTCTTATTGGAAGCGGGGTAAGTCTTGCTTACACCACTCATGGAAAAAATCACTTTCTTATCGTCTGACATAGTTTTAAACTAATCTGAGGTTCTTGTTTCAATATTTGTAAGGCAAAGTCGTTTATTTTGCGGCATCAAAGATAATTGAGATGGGGCAACTGTTTATGCGTGTTTTACTTTTTTGCACCCTGGTACTCCCATTATCCGCACAGCAACTTTCCGGATGGGTAATTGATGATGCCAACAAGTCATCCCTCACGGATGTACACGTGGTGAACAAACGCAGCCTGAAAGGTACCATAACGGATAAGACCGGACATTTCAGCATACAGCTCAATTGGGGCGACACCATCGTGTTTTCCAATATGGCCTACCAGTACCTCTATTTCGTTTACAGCGATTCCACCACCGCTCTTACGGAGGTTTTGATCCGTATGAAGGAACAAAACTACCTGCTTAGTGAGGTAAGTATTTTCGCCTATAAGCTTACCAGCAATGAAGACAAGGCTATTGAACTTTCACCCCCACGTGACCCACAGGCCGGGGACCTGGAGGGTAAGGATGGACGGATCATAGAAGCCGGACCTCAGAATCCTGCCGAATTCCTGTACAACCTCTTTGGCTCCAAGCCCCGCCAGCTGCGCATGCTGGCCCAGCTTAAAGCCGAGGAAGCCTACCGTAAAAAACTGGAGGAAAACAACAACCGTGAAAATGTAGTGCAGTTAACCGGCCTTAGCCTTGAAGAAATGGAGGCCTTCATGTTCTACTGTAAGTATGCTCCTGTGCAAATGCGCTCTATGAACGATTATGAATTTCTGCGTTCCGTGCAGCGCTGCTACCAGGAATTCATCAAAGAAAGAGAGCTGGAGAACTTCCTTAATCAGTTTGACTAAAAAAAAACGCCCGTTCACTAAAAAGTTGAGGATGATCTCTTGCCGGAACACCCGGCTCTGCTTAACATTGTTGAAAATTATTCCAAGTCGGATTTTTTGAACTGTCTATTTAAGATTAATAATATACACGTTTTCCTCCCTTGATGTGTTAGTGAAAGCCCCGGTCTCCCCGGGGTTTTCCAATTTTAGTACCTAGCCTTCTAATTTCTATCTTTATACAGTGACAGGTACCTATCCTTCAAGATCCAACCAGAAACTCATCCTTGTGGCGGCAATACTCGCTTCCAGCATGGCCTTTATTGACGGTACAGCTCTTAATGTAGCTCTGCCGGTATTGCAACGCAGCCTCAAGCTGGATGGCTCCCAATTGCTTTGGATCGTAAATGGTTACACTCTTTTCCTGGCTTCCCTTATTCTTATTGGAGGTTCGCTCGGTGATGTATACGGCAAGAAAAAGATCTTTATAATTGGTATTGTGCTGTTTACGGTTTTCAGCATGGTGTGCGGGCTGGCTCCTTCCGGTAATTTCCTGATCATCTCACGCTGTTTGCAAGGTGTGGGTGGCGCGCTTATGGTTCCCGGCAGTCTTGCTATTATCACTGCTTCCTTTCCACAGGATGAAAGAGGTAAGGCCATTGGCACCTGGAGCATGTTCAGTGCGTTTACCACTATTTTCGGGCCGGTACTGGGAGGATACCTCGCAGAGGCTGGCCTCTGGCGCGTAATCTTCTTCATCAACGCACCCCTGGGTATTATCAGTATCCTGATGTTGCTGATGGTAAAAGAACCCTCCAGGGTTCAGGATATACGCCCGGATTGGAAAGGTGGTATCCTCTCCGTTCTGGGCCTTAGCCTTATTACCCTTGGCTTTATAGAAGCCTCGGAAAAAGGGTTTGACGCCTGGTGGATATGGTTAAGCATTGCTATAGGCATAGTACTCACTATTGTTTTTATACGGACCGAAAAGACGGCCTCCAACCCCATGCTTCCTTTAGAACTCTTTAGCTCTAAAACCTTCACCGGAGCCAATATCATGACTCTTTTTGTGTATGGCGCCCTGGGGCTGGTACTGTTCTTCATCCCTCTTAACCTGATACAGGTGCAAGCTTATAGCGAGACCAAAGCTGGCCTGGCCATATTACCTTTCGGTATCCTAATAGCCGTACTGTCCCGTACGGCAGGCGCCTGGACGGATAAGGCAGGCCCTAAAAAACCGCTTATCATAGGACCGGTTATTACGGGTATTTCCTTTCTCTCCATGAGCTGGATTGGGATAACGGAGGGCTTCCGTGATTTTTGGGTCACTTTTTTCCCTGCTCTCGCCCTGGGAGGTATTGGCATGGGTATTACCGTAGTACCGCTTACCACGGCCGTGATGAACTGTGTAACCGATACCAATGCCGGTATTGCCAGTGGTGTAAACAATACGGTATCGCGCCTGGCCAATGTACTGGTACTGGCTATTGTAGGAGCTTTTGCCTTATTGTATTTCCAGGGTAATTTTGCCGACAACCTCACAGACCTTTCCTTAAGTGAGCAGGAAACAACGACTCTAAAGGAACGCTCCTCCCGCTTGGCGGAAACTTCGGCTCCCGCAGACTGGCCGGAAAGCAAGCGGCTGGAAGTATCCGAACAAGTGAGAGAAAGTTTTATCCGCACCTTTAATTATGTAGCCCTTACTGGCGCATTGTTGTGTTTTTCAGGAGCATTGATCTCCTGGTTGATGATAAGCCGTAAACCCCGGACTATCCGTATAAATTAAAGCCTATTTTTGCCGCATGAGGCATGAGGAATATATGCAGCGATGCCTTCAACTGGCTTTGAACGGACTGGGCACCACCTCGCCCAATCCTTTGGTGGGAAGCGTGATCGTAAGACAAGGAAAGATCATAGGAGAAGGCTGGCACCACAAGGCAGGCGAGCCTCATGCCGAAGTGATGGCCATACGTTCGGTAGCAGATGAAAGCCTGCTTAGAGAAGCAACATTATACGTAAACCTGGAACCCTGTGCGCACCACGGCCGTACTCCTCCCTGTTCCGACCTCATTATTGAAAAGAAAATACCGCGCGTGGTAGTGGGTACCGGTGACCCCTTTGTGGAAGTGAGCGGAAAGGGCATTGCACGTATGCGCAAGGCTGGCATAGAAGTAACGGAAGGGATACTGCCCGATCAATGCCAACAGATCAATAAACGCTTCTTTACTTTTCATACTCAAAAAAGGCCTTATATCATCCTCAAGTGGGCACAAAGCCGGGATGGCTTTCTGGACTGGGAACGGGGTGATGATGAAAAAGGCCCCAACTGGATCACTGGAAAGGAAGCAAAGATACTCGTACACCATTGGCGGGTCCAGGAAGATGCTATTCTGGTAGGAGCTCAAACGGCTATCACGGATAACCCGTCCCTGACCGTTCGTGAAACAAAGGGTAAAAACCCGGTACGCCTGCTCATTGATCCTGATTTGCGCGTTGCCAAAGACCGTAATCTTTACGACCAACAAAGCAAGACCATCATTCTAAACCTTCAAAAAGAAGGAACCGAAAACACGGTGGAGTTTATCCGGGTTACTGATCGCGCATTGGTTATGAGCAGCCTGTTGGAAGCATGCTATCAACGGAACATAACTTCCATACTCGTAGAAGGAGGAGCCGAAACCTTGCATCACTTTATACTATCCGGAAACTGGGATGAAGCCCGAATATTTACCGGAACAGTTAGCTTTGGCAGCGGATTGCTGGCCCCTTCAATCCAAGGTTTACCCATGGATAGTTCAATCATTGGAAATGATCACTTGCAAATACTTTTCCGGGAATGATCTGGTTGGCGCTAAGCATCTTCTGCTCTACCCTCATCTTTGTTATTTTCAAGCTTTTCGACCGCTGGAAAATAGACAACTTACAGGCCATTGTCATCAATTACTTTATAGCCTATAGCGTGGGTACACTGCAACAGGGTTCGATCACCATGCCCTGGGATATCATCCACTATAAGTGGTTTACCAGTGTGGTCATACTCGGTTTTCTCTTCATTACCCTGTTCCAGATCATAGCCTTTGTTTCGCAGAAGATCGGTGTATCTGTGGCATCCGTAGCGGTGAAAATGTCACTCATCATTCCCGTTCTCTTCGGTTTATATTACTATAATGAAGCTTTGAATATTTCCAAAGTAACGGGAATACTATTGGCCCTGCTGGCGGTGTATCTCGCTACCCGAAAAAAAGAAAAAGTCAAAAAACATCCCACCCTGGCCTGGTTGCCCATCCTGTTATTTGTAGCCAGTGGATGTATGGATGCTTTCCTAAAGTTCAACCAACAGGAAAAAGTACCGATGGCCGAAAACAGCCTCTTTGCCTCCTCTGTATTCGGCATGGCGGCAGTTATCGGCATCCTGTTCATCATCTTCCGCCTGGTACGGGGAAACCTACACTGGCAATGGAAAAACGTATGGGGTGGTATTCTACTGGGCGTGCCTAACTATGGTTCCATCTATTTTCTGCTCCGGGCTTTGGAATTCAACGGCTTGGAAAGCTCAGTGGTATTTCCGGTGAATAACGTGGGAATAGTGGCCTTGTCCACCCTGGCGGCATATTTCGGCTTTCGTGAGCATTTGAGCACCCGGAATATTGTGGGTATCTTGCTCTCCTTTATTGCCATTATCCTGATAGCTTTTGGCAATTCTGCTTAGTCCATGCACGAACCACTTAAAGAAGACTTTTTTACCGCTTTGCATTCCGCAGGCCGCGGGGAGTTTAAAGACCGTGGCAGTAAATTCCTGGGATTTGCTTTTCCGGTGCAAACGGTAGAGGAAAGCAAGGAGAAGCTGGATCAGCTAAAAAAGGAGTTCCACGATGCTCGCCACCATTGTTTTGCCTACCGCATTAATCCAGAAGACCCTCAGATAAGGGCCAATGATGATGGCGAACCCAACAATTCAGCGGGTATGCCTATTTTCAACCAGATACAGTCCTGCGAGGTCTGGAACGTAATGGTAGTGGTGGTGCGTTACTTTGGGGGAACCAAACTGGGCGTTTCCGGTCTCATCAATGCCTATAAAAATGCTGCAGCCCTGGCTTTAGACAATGCTGTAAAACGTACCGTATATATAACTGAAACCATCCGTATACGATTCCCCTACAAGCTCACCAATGATATTATGCGATTGATAAAGGATCACGAACTTGACATAGTGGGAGAGGATATGAAAGCCGATGCCGGTTATACACTGGGTGTGCGCAAGAGCAAGGCCCGGGAGGTTATGGATCGGATTGAATCTTATCATGAAGTGGTTATTTTGTAATTTTACTGGTATGAAAGAAGTATTATCAACCTTCCTTAGCTTTCTGATCTCCTCTGCGCTTTACGCTCAAAAGGATATGGATCTCACCCAGGATCAGTTCCCTTCAGCACCTGACCAGGTCTTGCAACTTGAATCTCCTCTTTTTGAGGATAGTCCGTTGGATTTTACGCTTCAGCAGCTGCAACTACCTGCAGGCTTTGACCTGAAGGCCGGTTTGGTTATAGAGAGTAAAACCGCCACCCATTATCATTATACCATTACCTATAAGGGTACCGCTGTTTACGGCAGTGATGTACACACCATTGTTTCCCGGAACGGCCAACAGGTGAATCGGATAATCCGTACCCAGCTTCCCTCCCTCCTTGCAACAGAAGAAAGTTTTCCCGCTCCTATAGCTGACAGGATACGAACCCAACAGGGAGCCGATCAGGTGCAAACAGATGAAAAGGTATGGGTAATATCCGAGAACCGGCTGATACCTGCCCGCAAGGTGGAAATAGCTACAGAAAACAAATTACACGAGGAAGTTATTTATACGGATAATGGCCCCCTTTATACTATAGATAAGATCAAAAGGCATCACATGGCCGGATCGAACGATACCACCGTTACCGGATATGTTTTTGAACCCGATCCCTTAACAACCGCCCAGGTTAATTACGGCCCGCCTTTTATTGATAATAATGATGCTGATATCTTAGCGTTGAACACCCAGCGCAAATTGAAATCGTTTACGGCCACCTATGAGAATGGGATGTTTATCTTAAAAAATGACTTTGTGGAGATCTCGGATATGGATAGCCCTAATCTGGCTCCGGTGACCAGTACTACCGGCCAGTTCAATTACACCCGCAGCCAGGCCGGTTTTGAAGATGTAAACGTGATCTACCACATCTCCAACCATAAACAGCACCTTGATGCACTGGGTTTCGCCAACCTTCCCGGCTATACTATTCATGTGGATCCACATGCCTTAAATGGCGGTGACAACTCGTATTTTAACACCTCATCCCAGCCCTACCGCATATTAATGGGTGAAGGAGGCGTTGATGATGCCGAAGATGCGGATGTAATCGTTCATGAGTATATGCATGCGTATGTATTGGCTGCCACAGGCAATAATAACGGGTCCATAGAGCGTAACACCATCGAAGAATCACTGGGCGACTATTTTGCGGCATCTTACTCCAGGAGTATTAATAATTTTAACAAGGAACAGGTCTTTTCCTGGGATGGCCATAATGAGTACTGGAATGGCCGGATGGTGGAAAGCACCAAGAATTACACTCAACTGAATTTTTCATCCAACATATATGCGCATACGGACATTTTTGCTTCCGCCCTCATGGAGATCTACGGGCTGCTGGGCAGAAATACCACGGACGAAATGGTAATGGAGGCCATCTTCAGCCTTAGCCAGAACACTACCATGCCTCAGATGGCCATGTTTGTAGTAGAAGCGGACCAGGCATTGAATGGCGGAGTAAACCGTAAGATTATAGTAGACGCCTTTGCAAGGCGAAACATTTTGGACATCTCCATTGGCCTGGATGAAGTAAATAGTGGTGAACTTGCTATTAGCGGAACCTACGAATTTGCTCATGGTGGCCAATTAAGGATAAGCTCTCCAGAGGTTAATATTTCCGGGTATTCTATCTACAATCTTAGCGGTAAACCTTTAGAAAACAAAAACTTAAGCGAGTCCGTATCAGGGATTTCCATTTCATCTGACAAACTGGTATCGGGGCTGTACCTGGTTAAAGTTTATTTAGAAAACGGATTATCAACAACTTATAAGGTTTCCCGTTTTTAGCCTCCGCTAAAGTAAGGTTCAATTTTACTCAGAAAGTCCTCCGGGGCTTTGCAGGGCCTTCGGTTGGAACGGTTTAAGAACACCAGTTGAACCAGGCCTTTGGTTAAGAGCACCTTTTCCTCATTAAACACCTCATGGTGGAAAGTGATCCTGGTTGAAGGCATTTCGGTAATCCGGGTATCTATGGTTAAGAGGTCATCGTATAAAGCGGGGCGGATGTATTGTATCTCCAGTTTCACCACCGGCAACATAATACCCCCTTCTTCCATTTCCCGGTAGCTCATTCCCAGGGTTCTCAGGGCTTCCACTCTACCCACCTCAAAATACTGTGGATAGTTACCGTAATATACTACCCCCATTTGGTCGGTTTCGGCATAACGAACCCGTATGGCGGTTCTCTTTACAAACATTTACTTTTCTATCTGATAATTAACCAACTTCAACCGTAGAATGCGGGATTCAGAGCGGTTAACACTCGCTTAATATTGACAAAAAAAACCGGAAATTCAACCCTATTTCCATTTTTTTTATCATTTTTTTATCTACACATTTGCCCTCAGAAATCAGAATCAAGCGCACCTTGTTTCCCCTCCTGAGACAGGGTGTAAAACTAATTTTTTTTAAACGCTTAACGATCAATGGAACTAACTGCAAAAACAGTTTGGGAGAATTGTCTTGACTATATCAAAGACAATATTCCTTCTCAAAGTTTTAAGACGTGGTTCCTGCCCATTAAGCCCCTGAAGCTCAAAGATAATGTTTTGAGCATCCAGGTTCCAAGTAAGTTTTTCTACGAATGGCTTGAAGAGAATTACATCAAACTTCTTAAAAGTGCAATTACAAGGGAATTAGGTGAAGACGCCAAACTGGTGTATAGCATAGTGATGGAAAACACCTATGGCAACTCCAACCCCTACACGGTTAAAATTCCCAGCAGCAATCGTGGACCTATCAAAAACCCCAAGGTCAATATGCCGATCGAGATTGGGGAGAAAGGGGTTAAAAATCCTTTTATCATACCGGGTTTACGAAAGGTACACGTTGAGTCGCAACTTAACCCCAATTACACTTTTGAAAATTTTGTTGAAGGCGATTGTAATCGCCTTGCCCGCTCAGCAGGTTTTGCGGTAGCCAACAAGCCTGGAGGAACTTCTTTTAACCCACTGTTAATATATGGGGGCAATGGGCTGGGAAAAACCCACCTTGCTCATGCCATTGGTATTGAAATTAAGGACAAGTACCCTGAAAAAACGGTACTGTATGTGTCTGCTGAAAAATTTACCCAGCAATTTATTGACTCTATCCGCAACAATACCAAAAACGACTTTGTGCACTTCTACCAGATGATAGATGTGCTGATTATGGATGACGTTCATTCCTTTGCCGGTAAGGAAAAGACCCAGGACGTTTTCTTTGAGATATTCAACCATCTGCATCAACATGGCAAACAGGTGATCCTTACTTCAGATCGCGCTCCGGTTGACTTGCAGGGAGTGGAACAACGTCTGCTTTCCCGTTTTAAATGGGGCCTAAGCGCAGACCTTCAGGTACCGGACCTGGAAACCCGCATTGCCATCCTCAACCAGAAACTCTATAATGATGGGGTGGAAATGCCGGATGATGTTATCGAGTACCTGGCTTACAGTATTAACAGTAATGTGCGGGAACTGGAAGGTGCACTGATCTCTTTGCTGGCCCAATCTTCATTAAACAAAAAGAAGATTACCGTAGACCTAGCCAAGCAGATGATCGACAAGTTTGTTAAGAACACGACAAGGGAGATATCGATCGACTATATCCAAAAAGTGGTATGCGACTATTTTGACATGCCTATTGATCTTTTGAAATCTCCCACAAGGAAGAGGGAAATTGTCCAGGCACGCCAATTGGCCATGTACTTTTCAAAGCAACTCACAAAAAATTCGTTAGCCAGTATCGGGGCTCAATGCGGAAATAAAGACCATGCAACCGTATTGCACGCCTGCCGTACTGTAAACAACCTTGCGGATACCGATAAGCGTTTCAGAACCTATGTGGATGACATCCGTAAAAAGCTTACCCTCCAGTAAAACAAGGACAAGAAAAGAAACACGAAAGCCCTTCCTTTGAGAAGGGCTTTTTCGTTTAATGAGGCAGGCTTGCCCGATACCGCTTATTTTCTTTTTATTTTTACCACAAACCATTGTCACTTATGAAAATCCTGATGGTCTGTCTCGGCAACATCTGCCGATCGCCACTTGCCGAAGGTATACTTCGCGAAAAACTGAAAGATACGGATGCGGAGGTGGATAGTGCGGGAACTTCCTCCTATCATGTTGATGAAGCACCGGATCCGCGTGCCATTAAAATTGGCAGGAAATACGGTGTTAACATCTCCGACCTCAGAGGACGCCAATTCACCGTTTCAGATTTTGATCGTTTTGATCGTATCTATGTTATGGACGAAAGCAATTATGCCAACGTTGTAGAGCTGGCACGTAATGAAGCGGATAAGAACAAAGTGGACTTCCTGTTGAACGAACTGGAACCTTCCTCCAACCGCGAAGTTCCTGATCCTTACTTTGGAGGCGACCAGGGCTTTGAAAATGTATACCGCCTGCTGGACCAGGCCACGGATGAGATCACTAAAAAGGTAAAGCATGGAGGATAACAGCAATCGGGCCCCCGGTAAATTATACCTTATACCATCGCTGATGGGTGAGGTTGAGCCCCTGGAGGTGCTGCCACTGGCGGTTAAAAAGGTGATTGATATGACCCAGCACTATATCGTGGAGAATGAAAAATCAGCCCGGGCTTTTATTAAAAAGGTGCTACCCTCCAAATCCCAGGACCGCCTTCGCATCAATGTTCTCAACAAGTACACACAAGTTGAGGAAGTACCGGAATTCTTAAATCCCTGCCTGGACGGACATCATGTGGGGGTTATTTCTGAAGCCGGAGCTCCCGGTGTTGCTGATCCCGGTGGAGAAGTGGTGATGCTGGCCCACCAAAAAGGTATAAGGGTGGTTCCTTTAGTAGGCCCCTCCTCTATTCTTATGGCCATGATGGCCAGTGGTATGAACGGACAAAATTTTGCCTTTAACGGTTACCTGCCCATTGATAAATCGCAACGTTCAAAAAAGCTCAAATCCCTGGAAAAGCTGAGCCAGAAAAGCGAGCAAAGCCAGATATTCATGGAAACACCTTACCGTAATATGAAAATGTTTGAGGACCTTACCTCAACCTGCAGTCCGGACAGCCTGCTGTGCATTGCCCGAGATATTACTCTGGACAGTGAAATGATCAAAACCCAGACTATAGCAGAGTGGAAAAAGAACAAACCTGACCTTGAAAAGAAACCCACCATCTTTATATTGTCAGCTCCAGCGGGTTTCTAGAATTTAATTCGTCAGTACTTTCTTCATTTCCTCGTCTTTATTGACCACCGGATTATACACCAGGTCCATTTCGTCCACCAGGTATTTGGCTCCTGCAAACTTATCCATGATAAACAGGACGTAGCGGATATCCACCATAATGTTACGGCAACGGCTGATATCGTAATTGATGTCACTCATGGTTCCTTCCCATACCCGGTCAAAATTAAGACCTACCAATTCCCCTTTACCATTAAGGGCCGGGCTGCCGGAATTACCTCCGGTGGTATGGTTGGAAGCAATAAAACATACTGGCATTTTATCATCCTCTCCGTACGGACCAAAATCCTTATCCTTATAGAGTTCTATAAGTTTAACGGGCAGGTCAAATTCGTAATCTCCGGGGATGTACTTGGCCATAACCCCATCCAGGTAGGTCTGGGTTTCATAGTAAACAGCATCACGCGGCTCATAGGGTTCCACCTTACCGTAGGCTACCCTAAGGGTGCTGTTGGCATCCGGGTAAAAGCGCTTCATGGGAAATACCTGGCGCATAGCAGTAATATACTGCCCCTGGTAATAATCGATCTTATCATTAATAGCGGAAACCCGGGGATTTAAAACGCGAATAAAGTGATCATACATCGCGGAACTCAGTTGATACGCATCACTTTTTTCTATTTTCCGGGCTACTTTGGAAGGCTTATTCTGTAACATCTCCCTGAACTCCAAAGGGTCTTCCAAAACCACCAGGTCTTCATACAACTCGTCAATATACTCCCGGAGGTCCTTATCCTCCATCTCCTTCAGTTTTTTTACCAATTCCGGTACTTCTTCAGTAGAAACTTCCTTCAGGTAAATGGGCAACAAGACTTGCATGGCCTGCCGGTCCAGTTCCACGTCAAAATCCTTGTAAAAGTTATCCATTCCATTGGCTATCTCCGAAGCTCTCTGCTGTAATTCATTGTCTTTATCTTCCTGGTAATACTGCACCATAGAGCGATATCCCAGCATGTGGCGCAACACTTCAATACCCAGGTAGCCGATTTCTATATAGTAATATCTCTCCAGCATCAGGGGTTTTCTTTCCTCATAGAGCTTATTCAATTCGCCCAGTACCTCTCCGTATTTCTCCCTTAGCACCGCATCTTTATTCAACGCAGCTTCAAACTGGTTTTCCAGTTGTTGCCTGCGCTCTACCCCATCCGTTTCCTTTACACCTTTTATTTCTCCAATCCACTTCTTCCAGGAATTGCTTATAGAAGCATATTTAGAGGCATACTGGATGCGGGTGGCATCATTCTGACGCATTTTACGGTCCAGTATCCTGAGAAGCTTTTCACGTACTGCAATACGAGCTGGATCATACACTTCAATGGTGTTTTTAATTTCAGCAGAAGGAAGGTATTCCTGGGTAGAACCCGGAAAACCATAGATCATGCTGAAATCATTTTCCTGCACCCCACTAATATTTATCTTAAGATGGTAATTGGGATTATAAGGAATATTCTCATCCGCTACATCTGCCGGCTTATTATCCGCACCTGAATAGATCCTGAATACTGAAAAATCACCAGTATGCCGGGGCCACATCCAGTTATCCGTATCCGCACCAAATTTCCCGATGGAAGATGGAGGGGCACCTACCAGGCGTACATCCCTGAAAACTTCCTCAGCAATTAAAATGTACTGATTACCATAAAAAAACGGATTTATTTTCAGCTCATAACCTTCACTGTTCTTTCGTCCTTCCAATATCTTTTTAATGGTAGCAGATACCGTTGCTTCCCGTTCGGCAATGCTCATCTGGTCATTTACATCTTGTAAGACCTCATTGGTCACATCCTCCATGTATTTTATGATAGAAGCCGTAAGACCGGGATTCTTCAGTTCTTCCCTACCTGACATGGCCCAAAATCCATTCTTTAAATAATTATTCTCTACCGAACTGTGCTTTTGTATCTGGGAATAACCACAGTGGTGATTGGTCAGCAATAGCCCTTTATTGCTGATGATCTCAGCCGTGCAGCCTCCGTTAAAATGAACAATGGCGTCTTTAATGGATGATTGGTTAACGCTGTAAATATCTTCTGCGGTTATTTCAAGACCCATGGCCACCATTTCATCCTGGTTCAGTTGGCTGATGAGATAGGGTATCCACATGCCTTCCTTGGCATGAAGGGGAATTTGAAGGGTGATGAGAATAAGCAGAATTGCATTTTTAAGCTTTCCTTTCATAGAAATGGTCTTTAAATAATCCACAGTCTTTCCTTTTAATAAGCCGTATTCAAAAAATTATATTTGTGTATAAATCTAAGACTTTAACCTATGATGAGGAAACTTTTACTCGGGCTGCTGATCATAAGCGCCAATTCTATTCTTGCATCGCATACAGTTGGAGGACAATTGACCTATGAGCATGATCATGATACATTTTATACGTTAAAGCTTTATGTAGTACATGATAGCAAAAGCCCGGTACCCGCAAATCCCAGTGTACCTGTTTGTATTACCAACCCCTGTGCCCCTGTCAGCTCTTTTCAGGTAACGCTTGATTCAGTTTCTGTTGCGGGAACGCCCTATTCCAACGGTGGAGTGTATCTTCCCGGAGCGGACCTGTGTGTTTCGGATTCGTCTGCAGTTCGTTACTATATTTATTACTACGAAAATACCGTAGACCTTGGCCCTTACTGCGCAAACATTACTATGGAGTGGGAAGCAGAGTGCTGCCGTACCCATGTTGATAATCTGGCTTCTATCTCAGGGACCAACAATTTAATTACCGCCCGTTTAAACAATACCCTCGGTCCTAACTCCCTTCCTGAGTACAGTATTATTGAATTAATGCGGCCTATCTGCCGGAACAGGGTAACCTATTATGACGCCTTTATCAATGAGCCCGATGGCGATTCGCTCTACTTTTATAAATCACCGGTATACACTGGGCAATGTGGTATCGGTCAGCCAATGGACTTCAATGCGGGTTATTCCGTTTCCGATCCGGTGTTGTCTTATGATGGTTACCACCTTAATAATTCAACCGGAGTTATTGATTTCAGCCCTATTGCTTCTGAAAAAAGAAGCAGTGTGGGTATTGTTATTGAGGAATACCGGTTTCATCCCATTACCAGACAGCCCGTTTTAATAGGTTCCTTTATAACAGACTTTGTCCATCACATTGTAGATTATTGCAGTAATGAGGCAGAGCACTGGGGCTTTGATAAGGATACTCTGGTAATAAGTTGTGGTGATTCCATTATTCCGATAACTTTCACCAAGCCTGTGGTACATACTACCATTGACCCAACTGATTTTCGCCTTATCGGTCCAAACAGTGTTGCTGTCCCGGTAATTGACGTAAGCACTACTTCTTCAAAAGTGTATTCAGACAGGGCTTACCTTAAGTTATTTAATCCATTACTGGACTCAGGAGTATTTGCCCTAACTATCAAAACCGGTATGGATGGCAATTCTCTGACCAACGTATGTGGGTCAGATATTAGCGATAGCATTCTCTATATACACATTAACGGGCGTTGTAATATTGGCCTGCAGGAATCAACTACCCTGCATGATTTTAAGCTATACCCCAACCCGGCATCCGGGCTGCTTACCCTTTCAGGAATACAAAAAGGCAGTGAAATAGCGATCATGGACCTGAGAGGATCCGTACTGGCCAGTTATAGGCATGATTTTGAAAAAAGTACGCCTCATGTACTCCATATCGATAAGCTACAGGAAGGGATTTATATTGTAAAGGTTACCGGTCCTTACGGCCAAAGCAGTTTGCAAAAATTGGTAAAATCCAGCAGTTTGATACAATAAAAAAGCCCCCGCATTGCGGGGGCTATCAATTCAAATTCAAAAAGTATAAGATTACTCAGCTTGAACGTTAACCGCGTTCAAGCCTCTTTTTCCTTCTTTCACTTCAAAAGTTACATTGTCACCCTCATTCACTTTGTGATTGAGACCTGACACGTGTACGAAAATGTCTTGATTGGTTTCAGCGCTTTTAATGAATCCGTAACCTTTAGACTCATTGAAAAACTTAACAGTACCTCTTGGCATAACAAAAAAATTAATTAAAACAGGCATCAAAGGTAGTGGAATAAGGAACTCCTTCGACAAGGCACCCCTTAATTCCTATGATTTTACTTCCACACCACGCCAAAAGGCTATATAGCCTTCAATGGGCCTAGCCATTTCCCTGGTTTTAGGGTAATACCATGCTGCATCCTTGTTCAACTCACCATCCACTTCAATGGAATAGTAGGAAGCTTCACCTTTCCAGGGACAGGTAGTGTGCAAATCGCTGGGTTTGAAATATTCTTTATGGATGGAGTCCGGAGGGAAATAATGGTTGTTTTCAATTACAATGGTCTTATCGCTTTCGGCAAGTACCACGTCTTTCCAAATGGCTTTCATGTAAGTATGTTTTAGGGTTTAAAGGTAACCCATATACCCCACAAAACCCTTTGTAAAATAAAAGCCCCCGTTGATACGGGGGCTTTCAATCAGTTCCTGATAAATTCAACATACTCTCCGGAAGCTAGTTTTTTCACTTCCAGAGCTTTGGAGTAATTCAGTAAAAACTGAATTGTCTCCTTCCGGGGTTTACAATACGCCCCGGGTTCATTTTTGAGTGTAGTAGTACTTCCCATAGGCTAGATTTGAAATATTACCCTTAAGTAACGTACAGTTTTCAAACCTTATTGCCTGCATTGAAAAATTATTGTAACAGGCTTACGTGGTTCTTTTCCATAAGCTTACGCAAATTGATCAGCGCATAGCGCATACGGCCTAAAGCGGTATTGATACTTACATCGGTTTGGTCCGCTATCTCCTTGAAGCTCAGTTCTGAAAAATGCCTTAACTTCAAAACTTCCTTCTGCTCTTCGGGTAACTGCTCAATGAGTTTGTAGAGATCTCCTTCTATTTGTTCCTTTATAATAGAGGCCTCTACGTTAAGAGAGGGATCCTTGATAATATTGAAAATATCAAATTCATCCGTGGGCGACATGGTAGGCATTCTCTTGGCCTTCCGGAAATGATCAATGATCAGATTATGGGCAATACGCATCGTCCATTGTAAAAACTTACCTTCTTCATTGTACTTACCACGTTTTAAAGTGTTGATCACTTTAACGAAAGTATCCTGGAAAACATCATTAGCCAGATCTTCGTCCTGAATACGAACGATGATATAGGAATAAATGCGTTGCTGATGTTTCCTGATCAGAAATTCGAGAGCCGACTCGCTCCCCGAAAGATATTTGGTGATAAGCTCACTATCACTTGCTCTTGAGAAATCCATAATCTACCTGATTTGGGTTAGTACCTAAAAATTCGATTTAGTCAAGTAGATGTATGTATAAGCAATAGTGTTTTTAGTGTTCGATGCGAAAAAACCATGAACAAAAATGCTTTTCCGCAATTCAAATATAAAATTTTTTTATTCAATTCTCCAAACACCCCTGAGTTTGGTAATTTTGCAAATCTTCAGATTTCCATGATTTATGCCCGATACTTCTCTTGAAAAACTTGACCCCAGACAATACATTATCATCAAAGGTGCCAGGGTTCATAATCTTAAAAATGTAGATGTAGCCATTCCTCACAAAAAGCTTACTGTGATTACGGGCTTGAGTGGTTCCGGAAAATCATCCCTGGCTTTTGACACACTATATGCCGAAGGCCAGAGGCGCTATGTTGAAAGCCTTTCCTCTTACGCCCGACAGTTCCTGGGCAGGTTGGATAAACCGGAGGTTGATTATATACGCGGTGTGTCACCGGCCGTTGCCATTGAGCAAAAGGTGATTTCCAGGAATCCTCGTTCTACCGTAGGAACCACTACGGAAATTTATGACTACCTGAAGGTTTTGTATGCCCGTATAGGCCATACATACAGCCCTGTAAGCGGAAAAGAGATAAAACGCAACGAACTCAAGGATGTAATTTCCTTTGTAGAAAGCCTGGACCCTTCCACCAGGATTATGGTCAAGTGCCCTTTACTCCTTCATGATCGTTCCCTGAAGGATCAGTTGGGGATACTGGAGCAACAGGGTTATTCGCGGGTGGCCATCAATAACAAGGTGGTGCGCATGGATCAGGTAAATCTTGACAAAACCGATCCGCAAAAGGACCATCTCCAGATAGTAATAGACCGGCTTACGGCAAATACCAATAGTGAAGAAAATCAGAATCGCCTGGCCGATTCCGTACAAACCGCTTTTTTTGAAGGCCGCGGCATTTGTGTTATCGAGAATGCCGACACCGGAGAAGAAACAATTTTCTCCAACCGTTTTGAGGAGGATGGGATCGAATTTGAAGAACCCTCCGTACATCTCTTCAGCTTTAATAACCCTTTTGGGGCTTGTCCTAAATGCGAGGGCTTTGGAAGTATTATTGGCATTGATGAAGATCTCGTAGTACCGGACATGAGTCTTTCCGTATACGAGGAAGCTATTGCTCCCTGGCGGGGTGAAAAGATGCAGGAATGGAAAGACCAGTTTATCAGGGGAGCATCAAAAGCCAATTTCCCCATTCACCGGCCATACTTTGAACTTACGGATAAAGAAAAGGATATGCTTTGGTCAGGATCCAAACATTTCCGGGGACTGGATGAGTTCTTTAAATATATTGAGTCTAAAAGTTATAAAATACAATACCGCGTTATGCTATCTCGCTATCGCGGCAAAACGCGTTGCCACGTTTGCAAAGGGGCCCGGTTGCGCAAAGAAGCAACTTATGTGAAAATTCAGGGTAAAGCTATCACTGAGTTGGTCCTGATGCCCATTGACCGGCTAGCCGGTTTTTTCAGTGAACTTGAATTATCGGAATACGAAAACACCATTGCCAAACGCCTTTTACTGGAAATCAACAACCGCCTGCAATACCTTAGAAATGTAGGTTTAGGTTACCTTACTCTTAACCGCGTAAGCAACACTCTTTCGGGTGGAGAATCACAGCGTATCAACCTGGCCACATCCTTGGGTAGTGCCCTGGTAGGCTCCACCTATATACTGGATGAACCGAGCATAGGCCTGCATCCCCGGGATACCAGCCGTCTGATCAAAGTAGTACAGGACCTCCGTGACCTTGGAAATACCGTTGTGGTAGTTGAACACGATGAAGAAATGATGCTGGCCAGTGATTATATCATTGATATAGGCCCGGATGCAGGGTCACACGGTGGTGAGGTCATCTTTTCGGGGACCCCGGCTGAAATCCAAGACCATGATCAAACGCATACTGCGCGTTACCTATCCGGCAAGGATGAAATTGAAGTGCCTGCCAAGCGCAAGGAAGCCCGTAAGTTCATCGAAATAAAGGGTGCGCGGGAAAATAACCTCAAGAATATTGATATTAACATTCCCCTACATTGCTTTACTGTGGTAACAGGGGTAAGTGGTTCCGGTAAAAGTTCCCTGATCAAAAAGGTTCTCTACCCTGCCCTCAAGAAGCGTCTGGGAGGCTACGGGGAAAAAACCGGTAAGCATACTGCCCTTGAAGGTGAGTGGAAACGCCTTACCGATGTGGAGTTTGTAGACCAGAACCCTATTGGAAAAAGCAGCCGTAGCAACCCGGTAACCTATATTAAGGCCTACGATGATATCCGTAACCTGTATGCCTCGCAACCATTGGCCAAGGCCCGTAGTCTGAAAGCCGGTCATTTTTCCTTCAATATTGACGGAGGACGTTGCGACAAATGTCAGGGTGAAGGCGAGATTACCATTGAAATGCAGTTTATGGCGGATGTACACCTGAAATGCGATGAATGCAACGGACAGCGTTTTAAGCAGGAAGTGCTGGATGTACGTTTCGGGGATAAAAATATCCATGATATCCTTGAGCTCACGGTAGACGATGCCATTGAGTTCTTCAATTCCCAGGAGGAAGCTAAAATTTCGTCCAAATTACAGCCCTTGCAAGATGTAGGGCTGGGCTATGTTACCTTGGGACAATCCAGCAGCACTCTTTCCGGTGGTGAAGCACAACGTATAAAGCTCGCCACTTTCCTGGGAAAAGGAAATTCGGATGACCACCACCTTTTCATCTTTGATGAGCCTACTACCGGACTGCATTTCCATGATATCAAGAAACTGCTTCAGTCCTTTTACGCGCTTATCAAGCGTGGCCATTCCATCCTTATTATTGAACACCACCCGGACGTAATGAAATGTGCCGACTGGATCATTGACCTGGGGCCTGATGCCGGTGAAGATGGCGGGCACCTGGTATTTGAAGGGAGCCCGGAAGATCTTGTCAAAGTGAAGGAAAGCTATACCGCCCACTATCTCAAGGACAAACTACCGGTTACATCCTGAAATCAGCGATAACTCTACTTATCAAAAAAGGCAGACAGTATAGTACGCAGACCACGCACGGAAAAATAAGCAGCTATGATCATGAATAAAATACTCACGATCAGCCAAATATAATTTCCCTGTTGGTACTTGGGAATTCCCTGCCAGGTAAGCAAAGCAGGACCCATAAAAATAAAAGGAAAGCCGACCGCCAAAAAGCGGAATCCGCTCATGAGCTTATCACGATTAGTTGCCATACCAACAAAGGTAGAAAAATGCCGGAAGGCATGGTTGCATTACCGCAATATGTAACTTTGCCCCATGATTTTTATTTTCGGATACCACCCGATAACCAAACGCATCGGCCCAACGGAGGAAAGGGAGTGTGCCAATTGTCACAACAGCAAGCATTGGTTGCTACACAAGCGCACCTATTTTATAAGCGTTTTTTTTATTCCGCTGATCCCCACCCGACAGGAGTATTTTGTGAGTTGCCCGGTGTGTAATTTTCGTGAAGAGCTGATCCGCGAGGATTTCAAAGACATGGCCCCACTAGCCCAACTTAACCGCGAGGCCGTAGAGAGGGATATGAGCGAGGAAGAATATAACCGCAGACTGGAACAGCTTTGATGCGAAGACCTGAGCCTGGAGAATACGGTAGTTTTTATCAGGGTTATGTAGAGCTTACCCGGGGAACTGACCTGCTTCAGAATTTACAGGATAGCGGAGATTCTCTCTTACACACCTTGCAAGACCTGGCTCCTTCTAAAAGTGATTACGCTTATGCAGAAGGTAAATGGACCGTTAAGCAAATGCTCCGGCATGTTATTGACACGGATACTGTATTCTTGTTCAGGGCCTTATACGTAGCACGAGGCGGAGAGGAAAATCTGCCGGGCTTTGATGAAAATGCCTGGGCGCAAAATACCCCCATGCAAAACCAGAGCCTGGAAGGTTTAATGGAGGATTTTCGCTTATTGCGAATCTTCACGATCAACACCTACCGCACTTTCTCAGCGGATTCGCTAAACTTCAAAGGAACAGCCAACAATTTGCCTGTAAGCGTTTTGGCGCAAGGTTTTATAACCGCAGGGCACACCTACCATCATACCATGATTTTGAAACAACGCTACCTATGAAAAAGGGAATTGTTTGTATGGGGTTCCTCCTTGCCGCCTGCTCCACACCATGCCCGGATACCGTTGCTTTTTCAGCAGTTGAGCAGGAAAAAACCATTGCTTCCTTGATGGAAGAGCAGCAGGAAGCCTGGAACCAGCACAGCTTAGAAGGCTTCATGCAGGCTTACTGGAAATCGGATAGCCTTACCTTTATAGGTAGCAGGGGCATCACCTACGGATGGCAGACCACCCTGGAAAACTACCGTAAAAGTTACGGCAACGCTGAGCTTATGGGTACCCTTCAATTTGATAATGACCGCATAGAAATACTCCAGGACAGTTCAGCCATGGTAACAGGTCGTTGGAACCTTTTCCGATCGGCAGACACACTTTCAGGAAGCTATCTTCTAGTTTGGAAAAGGATAAATGGAGAGTGGAAAATTATTGCCGACCATTCCAGTTAACATGACCATAAGCGGATTTACATTTGTTCGGAACGCTCCTAAACTGTTTATACCAGTGAAGGAATCGGTAGCCTCTATACTACCGTTGGTGGATGAATTTGTAATTGCCCTGGGAAAAGGCGACCCTGATGATACAACCGAACAGGAGATACGGTCGCTCAACTCACCCAAGATCCGTATTCTACACACTGAGTGGGAAAGTGATAGATTTCCCCGAAACACCATCTTTGCGCAGCAAACAGACCTTGCCAAAGAAGCCTGTAAAGGTGATTGGCTTTTTTACCTGCAAGGTGACGAAGCTCTTCATGAAAAATATCATCCGGTTGTAAAAAAAGCCTTTAAGGATTACCTGCACGATACCGAAGTAGAAGGGCTCCTTTTCAGCTACCGCCACTTTTGGGGGGATTTTGATCATTACAACCCCTCCCATGCCTTTTACTCCAGGGAGATACGCGTAATACGGAACCTGCCGGAAATCCACAGCTGGAAGGATGCACAATCCTTTCGATACCACACGCAGCCCTTCCACTACTCCTTTGAGGATTACCAAAAAAAGGAAGGCACCCGAAAGCTCAATGTAGCGCAGGTAAAAGCGGAGATCTATCATTATGGCTGGGTACGGCCCCCGGAGCTCATGGGCCGCAAAAGGAAAATTTCCAGCTCCACCTATCGCGGTAAAGAGGCTACGGAAGCATTGTTTGCAAAACAGGAAACTCTTTTTGATTACGGTCCCTTGAATAAAGTAGCCCCATTCAAAGGTTCGCATCCCGCTACCATGCAGGAGTGGATCAAGAAGATCAACTGGAAAGACCAGCTGCAATATTCCGGAAAACGAAACCGGAAAAAGCAACCTTCCAAACATGAAAAATGGAAATACCGATGGCTGAGCTGGGTGGAAAACCACCTTTTAGGTGGAAAACGCATCGGGGAGTTCAAGAACTTCACACGCATCAGATAGTTATATAACAAATCAACTTACCATGAATAGCTTAAATGTACCCGCCTCCAATTTGCCCCGCATTTTGGTAGTTGGTTGTGGTTTTGCGGGATTGAATCTCGTTAAGAAACTTAGCAACAAACCCTTCCAGGTGGTCATGATAGACAAGCACAACTACCATACTTTTCAACCTCTTCTCTACCAGGTAGCTACGGCCGGCCTGGAGCCAGACTCCATTGCATATCCCATCCGCAATATTTTCAGGGGCCAGCAGAACTTCTTTTACCGTATGGCACTGGCCGAGGATATTAACACCGAGGAAAATATACTGGTTACCAACATAGGCAATATCAGTTATGATTACCTGGTAATTGCCACCGGAAGCAGTACCAACTTCTTTGGTATGAAAGACCTGGAGGAAGGCAGTGTTCCCATGAAAAGTGTTCCGGAAGCACTGAACCTTCGTAGTATTATGCTGCAGAATTTTGAAGCTGCGTCACTTACCAATGACTTACAGGAAAGAGAACGGCTGATGAACTTTGTGATTGTAGGCGGTGGACCTACGGGTGTAGAACTGGCCGGATCGCTGGCCGAACTCAAAACCCACGTGCTACCCAATGATTACCCCGACCTGGATTTCAGGCGTATGAGCATTCACCTGGTGGAAGCAGAAAGTGAGCTCTTGCCCCCAATGAGTACTAATGCATCCAAAAAAGCTAAAGCGTACCTGGAAGAACTTGGCGTACATGTTTGGCTTGGCACGATGGTAAAAGCCTATGACGGGGACACCGTAACCACCAATAAAAAGGCCCTGCCGGCCTCTACCCTGATATGGGCAGCCGGTGTTAAGGGTACCATCATCAAAGGCCTGTCCGATGATGCGATGGAAAAAGGTCGTTACATAGTAAATGAGTTCAACCAGGTAAAAGGTTATGAAAACGTTTTTGCACTGGGTGATGTGGCGGCTATGATAAGCGAGGAAAACCCAAAAGGTCACCCCATGCTGGCCCAGGTAGCTATACAACAGGGCGTAAACCTGGCCCGTAATTTTGTACGATGGGAGCAACAAAAAGAACCTAAGGCCTTTTCCTATAATGATTTGGGCACTATGGCCACCATCGGCCGCAACAAAGCGGTGGCCGATCTTAACCACATGCGTTTTGGGGGATTTATGGGCTGGCTGTTATGGATGGTGGTTCACCTGCGAGGACTGGTAGGTTATCGAAATCGCATGGTAGTACTCATGAACTGGGTAATCAACTATTTCAGTTATGACAAGAAGATCCGCCTTATTATCAGGCCGGTTAAGAGGCGATCCAATAAAGATCTGAAGGAGATAACCACCGACAATAAAGAAGCCATATCGGCCAAAAACCTGGAATAAGGCAAGTAGCCGACATTTACAAACCATTAAAAATTTGTTATTTGCAGAAAGCAGGCGTGGGCCGGCACCCCATTACTTTATAAGAAACATTGGAACTATATGAAGCACTTGCAGGACGAAACAGTCCATACCTTGGCACAGCTCAGGCATTTTTTAACACTGGTCAGTGATAAGGATTACAAGAGTGAAATACCCATCCTGCATCATAACAGTATTGGTAAACATATACGCCACATTATAGAGTTCTACGATTCCCTTTTGCTTTGCAGCGGTGATTCTTTAAACTATGATCTCCGTAATCGCAGCCTTTTATTGGAAAATAAACGGACCACTGCCCTTGACCGTCTGGATGAGCTTTGTAAGCTTATAAATTCCCTGCATAATGATCGTGTGGTTTATATAGAGGGTGATTACGGTGAAAGCGAGACCTCTATAACATGCTCGCCATCTTCCATAAGCCGCGAACTGGCTTATAACCTGGAACACAGTGTGCATCACATGGCCATCATACGCATAGGTGTGGAAAGCTTTATTCCGTCAGTTGAATTGCCCGCGCAATTCGGTATTGCGCGCAGTACCTGGCGAAACCTGCAGAAAGCACGTACGGCACAGAAAGTTTCCTGAAAATGTGTACGCTAACCTACATTCCCGTTGAAGAGGGATATATTTTAACCCATAACCGGGATGAACGCCAGGATCGCCCCTCTTCGGAAAAAATAATACGTAATACAATCCAGGGACAAACCCTTTACTTTCCACAGGATCTTGAAGCTAAAGGTACCTGGATAGCTTATTCGGACGCTGGTACTTCTGCCTGTATATTAAACGGAGGTAGCCTCCCACATCAGCACCTTCCCCCTTACCGTAAAAGCCGGGGGCTGGTTGTGCTGGACAGTTTTAACTTCCGTGATCCCATAGATTTCCAGCAGGAATATGATTTCAGGAACATAGAACCTTTCACCCTGATCATCAAGCATAAATCAGGACTTTTCAAGGTGATTCATAACGAGGAAGAAACGCTTCTGGAAAAACAAGATCCTCATCAACCACATATCTGGTCCAGCACTACTCTATACACAGAAGAAGTACGTCATAAAAGAGAAGTATGGTTTGCCAACTGGCTGAAAAAGAAACCGGAATTAAGCCCCGAAAACATTACCCGTTTCCACCTGAGTGCAGGGGATGGTGACCATGAAAACGACCTGGTCATGAGTCGCTGGGGGATCCTGAAAACTGTAAGCCTTACCCAGATTTCCGGTTTTACCGAAAATACAGAGATGACCTATCTCAACTTCGTAAGTGATTCCCGTGACCAAGTACAGATAAAGCCCAGATGAGGGCCAGGGACCGCTGGCGTACATTACGTATCCGGGCATTAAATTGGGAATACTGGCCCTGGCGCATCGTTTACATTCCACTTTTTATCCAGTATTTCTGGCATGGCCTGCGCTCAGGATTCAGCTTTCCAACCGTACTCAACCGCCCTTATATGGAATACGGGGGTATTATTGAAGAATCCAAGTGGCAGATGTATACCAAAACCCCGGAAGGTTTTATGCCTGCTACTTTGTTTCACCCGGCCGGTAGCGATCCTTCCTTTACGGCCAGGCGGATAAGGGAACTACGGATGTCCTACCCTTTGATAGCCAAGCCGGATCGTGGTATGCGGGGAAAGGGTATTGAGATCATTGCCTCCGAAAAGGATCTGAGGCACTGGAATCCCCATCCTGATTTTGATTTTATCCTGCAAACCTACCTGGACTATCCTTTGGAGATCGGGGCCTTTGTAATACGGGACCCGGGAAACAGGGAATGGAGAGTAAGTTCTCTTATGCAACGTGAATTTCTGGGAGTTACCGGTGATGGAAGCTCGGACCTCGAACAACTTATACGGGCCAATGACCGGGCATTCCTGCAATTGGAGCGCTGGCGAAAGAACAACCGATACAATCTAAAAACAGTGCTCCCTGCCGGGAAATATCTTAAACTGGAAGATATTGGCAACCACCGTTTGGGTACCTGCTTCAGGGACATTTCACATTTAGGGGATACTCAACTCTGTACAACCCTTAGTCAAATTGCAAACCAATTACCCGGTTTTGAATACGGCCGGATGGATATTCGCTTTGACAGTTGGGATACCTTTTTAAAATTACAGAACTGGGCACTCATTGAGGTAAACGGGGCCAACTCAGAACCCGCACATATTTACGATCCCGGGCATTCGCTCTTCTACGCCTGGAAGTCACTTCTTCACCACTTTGCACTACAGCATAAACTGGCCGCAAAAAGGATTCAAACGGGTGAAAAACCCATTTTAATCAGGCAAGCCAAACAGCTTTTGAAGCGGTATAATCACACCATGACCGATCTGGATTAAATTTTATCTGTCTAATAATCATAGTTTTAAAATTTATTAAGGTACTTTGTATTGCATAGTACTATCTTTTGTTTATATCTTTGTATAACCAAAAGGAAGAAACCTAGTATGACACCAAAATTTATAGCTGCCATTATCCTGATAACCGGATTGGCATCCTGCTCTAAAAAAGAGGATCATCAAGCAGCGGTTACCCATACAAGGGAAAGCTTGTTGTGTCTGGAAACATGGAATTATGACCACCTGACCAGGGTTAAGACCCTTCGCGATAAGATTGTGGATGAATATGACGGTCCTGCCTGGGGCCGTATAGAGTTCAGCGAGGGCAATACTGTAAATATCCTGGAACCTGGTAAAACCACTTCAACGCTATCCTGGAGAGTTAAGGCAGACTCACTTTTTATTGGCAGCGAAGGATACGCTATCCTGAACCTCTCCGGAAAAAGACTTGAGCTGGAACGTACCACCCGGAGACTCACCGAAAAAGGTGTGGAAGTAATACGAACCGAAACAAAAATGATACGATGAAAAAATGTGGATTTTTAACACTTACCATGGCTGCCCTGCTTATAGGAAGCACCCATGTTTACGCCCAGAATAAAACCGGCTTTACCGAAGTATTCGAAAAATATGCCCACCGCAAAGATGCCTTGTCCTTTACCTTCAATAAAACCTTGCTGGACGCTGTAGATATGGACTTTGACTGGAAAAACAAGGTAAAGAGCGTTAAGGGAGACGTCCACCAGGTACGCTTCATTGCTTTTGACCGTGAGGATGAAGGCGATAAGATCTTGAAGCGCCTGGACCAGGAGATACGGAGCCTTGGATACCCTCTTATCCCCTACCAACCGGGAGAAGTCAAGAATGCGGAGCAGTTTAAACTTTACGGAAAAAAGGAAAACCAGTATTACCGTCAGGTACACCTGCTCGTGCGGGATGATGAAGGTGGTGTTTACCTGATTTCATTGGATGGTAAGCTCAAAGTTGTAAATGAGGCCTAAGCCCTGACCTCTAATTATCTAACGAAAACAATTATGAATATAGAAAATACAAAAGCCCAGATGCGCAAAGGTGTGTTGGAGCTTTGCATCCTGGCCCTGCTAGAGAGGGAGGATGCCTATGCTTCAGATATTATCGAGCATCTGAAGCAAGCCAAAATGATAGTGGTGGAAGGCACCTTATACCCCCTCCTCACCCGTCTTAAAAATGCCGACCTCCTCTCCTACCGATGGGAAGAATCCAAATCCGGCCCACCCCGAAAATATTATTCGCTCACTGATAAGGGCGGATCTGTTCTAAACGAATTACATACTACCTGGAACGACCTTGTACAGGCAGTAGAAAAAACCACAAAAACCAAATAGCAATGAATAAGACATTGAACATCAATCTGGGAGGACTCATCTTTCATATAGATGAGGATGCCTATCACACCCTTGAGCGGTACCTTACTACCCTGAAGCGGCAATTCTCCAAAGCCGAAGGCGGAGAAGAGATCATTCGGGACATCGAAGTACGCATTGCCGAACTTTTTCGTGAACGTACCGGAAAGGTTAAGGAAGTTATTTCATCAGCGGATGTAGAAGAGGTGATTGCCATAATGGGTAAACCTGAAGACTACCTGGATCCTGAAGAAGATACCGGAAGTAAGTCCTACGAAGACACTTTTTACACACCCAAGAAACGTATTTTCCGCGATCCGGATGATCGCATACTGGGTGGTGTGGCTTCTGGTCTGGCGGCCTATTTCAACATCGATCCGCTCTGGATGCGCTTATTGATCATAGTTTTGGTTTTCAGCGGCTTTGGAGTACTTTTTTACCTGGTACTCTGGCTGGTGGTTCCCAAGGCTAACACTACAGCCGAAAAGCTCCAGATGCGTGGTGAAACCGTCAATATATCCAATATTGAAAAGTCCATACGCGATGAAATGAGCGGCCTGGGAAAGAACGTAAAGGATTTCACCCGTAGAGCGTCTGAATACGACTATAAAAGGCCCACCCGTCAGGCTGGTGACTTCCTTCGTGAGGTAGCTGATTTTGTGATCAGGGCCCTGAAGCTCATATTGCGCTTCATCCTTAAACTCATTGGCTTCTTCTTCATCTTTATTGGCTTTATTGTTCTGTTTGCCCTGGTAGCCGCGCTCTTTACCGGCAGCTTCCATCTTATGGGTAGTAACTACGGTTTCAGTGACCTGTTTGAATTTATCTCCCTGGTAACGGTGAGCAGTGCTCATTTCAACCTGGTGCTGATCGGTACCGCCTTGCTTATACTGGCACCGCTTACCCTCATCATTTACCTGGGCGTAAGGATCATCTTCAAGCTGGACAGGCTGGGAAGCCCCGTTCGTAATGGATTGATACTTGCCGCAATAGTGGGATTTATTATGGTCCTTATAGCGGGTATCCGCATTGGGGTTGAGTTTGATGACCGCTCTTTCTATACTACTGAAAAGATCATTGAAAACCCTGATGATCTCATGAACCTTCATATCCAGAAGGACCAAGTATACCACCTTTTTGAGGAAGATGGTTTTGCTGCCGGCTGGATGCAGGTTGAGAATGGCAATGCCTTTTCCAAAGTGTATTTTGATATTGAACCGTCATCCGATAGCATCATGCGCCTGAAAACCAAGGTTATGGCCCGTGGTGGTAATCGCAGGATAGCCCGTAATAATGCTGAGTCCATAGTTTACGAAGTAGAACAACCTCAGTCTAATGAACTCCGCTTCTCATCGTATTATCTCCTGCCGGATGAGGTACCCTTCCGTGATCAGGAAGTATTTATGGTGCTTTACCTGCCGGTGGGTAAGTCGGTATACCTGGGCCAGGATATGGTAGACATTATTTACGATATCCAGAACGTAGGTAATATGTGGGATTTTGATATGATTGACCACACCTGGAAAATGACGGATGAAGGCCTGGAGTGTATGGATTGCCGTAAAACCCTGGAACCTGAGGAACCGGCAAATCCTACTCAGGCTCCGGATCCAAGCCATGAACCGGATACCACGGAAATTGAGCAAATGCAAGCTTTAGCGGCCCCAACGAAAACTATGTATCAAAGCACTTTAACCGGACACCGGTTTTACTCAATCCTTTAAACGTTTCTTTCATTGCTTGTTTTTTTAAAACAGCCTGTCGTTTCGCGATAGGCTGTTTTTATATTTGTGGCAAAACAGAGACTTTGCGCTATTTCTTTTCTTTCTTCCTCTCGGGGTTCTTACTGGCATTATACGCACAGCCTCACTCCTACCAGATCAACCTAAACCTTAACGATAGTCTTAAAACACTTAGCGGCTCTCAAGATATTCTGTTCCACAACTATAGTTCCGAAGCAGTAAGTGATATATACCTGCACCTCCCTCCGCGCTCTATGGAGTGGCGTGGTTCCCTTTTACAGGAACAGTTCACCGCCTTTCAGGATGTAGACCTTTACTATGCGAATGAAAATGAGAAAGGAGCTATATCCATTTCAGGATCAGAAATTAACGGCCGCCCATTTGAAGTTTGTGACGATTGTGAATTTGTACGGATACCTCTGGCCAATCCTTTATTGCCCGGAGATTCCGCTACCCTTCAACTGGATTTTCAGATCCTGTTGCCTGAAGCCCATTTCAATGGTACCGGCTATGACGGTAAAGTGTACCGCATTATTAACTGGTTGCCACGTATTGCTATGTTGGACTCGGCCGGCTGGCACCTGAATCCCGTTACTTACCAAAATGATCTCTACCAAAGTTTTGATGAATACCATGTAACGCTTTCTCTGGATGATGATATGGTGGTAGTAAGCAATGCTACCCTGCAAACACCCGGGGAACTGTCCAGGCTGGAGCAAATGCGTAGCAGTCCTTTTCAGGAACGGAGTACCTCGCCTGTAAAGCGCAAAACCCTTAGCTTCCATCATCCTGGCACCACCTCATTGCAATTCTACATTTCGGATCAGTTCTATCTATTCCCGGTGCGGGATAGTGTAGACCTTTATATTACCGATAGTGACCCCTATATTCCTTCTATCCTTAAAGGACTGGATCAAAATGTGAATGATTTCCTGGCCGGACAGATCGGGGATGATTTTTCACGATCCTATGACCTGGTGATACTCGATGAAAAAGAAGGAGAATTCCAGAGTGACCACGTCTTAAGCCTGGAATATCCATCTTCCACTTTTGAACTGGCCTCCAATCTTGCCCATGCGCGGGCTGAGCAGCTATTCCGCTATCAAATGGCACCTGATGGATTCAAAAATGTGTGGCTGGCTCGTGGTATCCCCTATTTCTACAAATATGAGTTCATCAAAACCCAATACCCGGAAAAGAAATGGCTTCCCTTCAGCAATTCTTTTGTAGGTCGTTTTTTTGAGCTGGATGAGTTTGATTATGCCTTTCAAAACCAGCTACTCTTTCTTTTCCTCGCCCGCCAGGGGCTGGATCAGCCAATGGGAACTCCGGCAGACTCACTCAGCCGCCTCAATTATGAAGCCTCCGCCCAAGGGAAGACCTACCTGGCTCTGAGCCATCTTAAAGAATATGCCGGTGAACGTGCTTTTAACCGCGCCATGCGGAAGTATTACCTGGAAAACCGGGGGACCCAATCTAAACCTCAGGATCTCCGGAAGAGCATTTCTTACTATTTCTACCAGGATGTTTCCTGGTTTTTTGACGCCCTGGTGGAGCAGGCTCCTAAAAATGACTATGCCCTGCTGGATGTTGACCATTGCCCTACGGTGACCACTGTAACCGTTGAAAATAAAGGTTCTGCCCCTACGCCTTATTCCCTCACGGGTATCAAGGATGATAAAGTAGTGATCACCGAGTGGTTTCCCGGACATCAGGGTAAAAAAACGGTGCAGATGTACCATGAGGATTACGATAAAGTGATCATCAATTACCACCAGACTACCCCTGAGTTTAGCCAGAAGAATAACAGCATGCGCACCCATGGGCTCTTTAAAAAAGCCGAACCCCTTAGGTTGCAGTTCTTCACCAGTTTTGAAAATCCCCGCAAAACCCAGTTGTATTGGATGCCTACGGCCAACTATAATGCCTACGATCAGTTGCTAATGGGCATCTCTTTGTATAACAGCAACACCTTTGTAAATAAGCCTTTTGAGTACGTGATCGGGCCGGAGTATTCTACCGGAACCGGGTCCATCACAGGCTATGCCAGCGCCCTGTATAATTTCATCCCGGAGGGTGGCCCCTTCCACCGTATTTCCACCGGTATATTTGGCCGGTATTACCACTACGATGAAGACCTTGCCTATACACGCTTATCGCCTTCCGTAAGCTTTTACTTCCGCAGAAAGTACGCAGAGAGCACGGTACTGCAAAAGATGCGCCTGCGGGGAGTTAGTGTAGAGCGCGAGCTCCCACTTCTGTTTGAAGGTATACAGAACGAGATCAGCAACGCCAGCTATACAGTACTTACCACCAACTATACCTATGAGGATATCAACGTTCTTAATCCCGTTACTCTCAACGTAGATTTCCAATACGGGGACCAGTTCAGCCGGCTTTCTGCTGAAGCTGATCTGCGCTGGATGCTGCCGAACAAACGCTGGCTGATCTGGCGCCAGTTTGCAGGCGTCTTCCTGAACAATGAATATTCACAAAAAGGGATCAACGGTAATTATTACAGCTTTGGCCTGAGTGGCACCCAGGATTATTTGTTTGACTATACCTTCATAGGGCGTTCCGAACAAAGTGGAATTTGGAGCCAGCAGTTCTTTGTTACCGATGGAGGCTTCAAAAGTGGAACCAACGTATTCTCAGATCAGTATATCCTCACCTCCGGATTATCCGTTCCCATCTGGACAGCCTTTGGTGTGTTCGGAGATATTGGCCTGGTGGATGGCAAAGGACCTTACTGGGATTACGGAGTGCGGGTAGCTGTTTTTACCGATTTCCTCGAGTTTTACTTTCCCTTTGCTAACCAGGATAGTAATTTCCTTACCCAATCCGCTTATTACAACTCCATCCGTTTTGTACTCAATGCCGATTTTGGCAAGATCATGGAACGCATCCGAAGAGGTTATTATTAAGAAGAAAATAAGGTCGGTTCAATAATTCACCTAAATCGCTCTTTTTCAATAGTTTTAATTTTCATTGGATCCGTTTACGGAGTCGCCTTGCCTAAAGCCTTCTCCGCTAATTTTTGGCTACATTTGCAATCCTTCTTTTTTACATTATCCTTTAGAATATGAGTGAAACCAGCACACAGGAAGAAAAACTGACATTGGAGAAGTTTAAAGCGGACGTACAGAAGGATTATTCCCTTGCTGTGGAAAGCCGTGAGGCCAGTCTTATAGGTCGCAGAGAAGTATTAACCGGCAAAGCCAAATTCGGAATATTCGGTGACGGTAAGGAGGTTGCACAGATCGCCTGGGCCCGTGTTTTCAAAGATGGTGATTTCCGTTCCGGCTATTACCGGGATCAGACTTTTATGATGGCCATTGGTGAACTGACTACCCAACAGTTTTTTGCCAGCTTGTATGCCGATACCAACCTGGAGCGTGAACCTGCTTCCGGGGGCCGCCAGATGAACGGGCACTTTGCTACGCGTAGCCTGGACGAAAACGGTAACTGGAAAGACCTTACAGCACAAAAGAACTCTTCGGCCGACATCTCGCCTACAGCCGGACAAATGCCCCGCCTGCTGGGTTTGGCACAGGCCTCCAAGATTTACCGGGATGTTAAGGAACTGCACGATCAAACCCGGTTTTCAAGAAAAGGCAATGAAATTGCCTGGGGTACCATCGGAAATGCTTCCACCAGTGAAGGCCTTTTCTTTGAAACCTTTAATGCTGCCGGAGTGCTGCAAGTACCTATGGTGATCTCCATCTGGGATGATGACTATGGTATTTCGGTGCACAGTAAATACCAGACTACCAAAGAAAATATTTCGGAGATCCTTAAGGGTTTCCAACGTTCAGACGATCAGAACGGATTTGAGATCATCCGCGTTAAAGGCTGGGATTACAGCGGCCTTATTGAGGCGTATGAAAAGGCGGAACGTATAGCCCGGGAGGAGCATGTGCCGGTAATGATCCACGTCCGTGAAATGACCCAACCCCAGGGGCACTCTACCTCCGGTTCGCATGAACGCTATAAGAATGAAGCCCGCCTGAGTTGGGAAAAAGACTTTGACTGCATCCGTAAGATGCGTGAATGGATCATCCAGCATGACCTCTTTACAGAAGAGGAACTGGATGATATTGAAAAAGAAGCCAAACAAGCCGCACGTACGGCTAAGGCCAACGCCTGGAAAGAGTTCCTGGCGCCTATAAAGGAAGAAGTGAATGAAGTAGCTTCCCTATTGGAAGACCTGGCTGAAGCTAGTTCCAGGCCGGACAGGTTGAAAGAACTGGCTTCCGCAATGCGCTCTTCTACAGACCCGCTGCATAAGGATGCTGTTTCCGCAGCCCGTGAAGCCTTACGTTACCTGATCCAAACGGATCATTCCAAAAAAGATGAGCTTAAAGCCTGGTTGGAAAATGCTAAGTCTATCAACCAGGATCGCTATAATGATTACCTCACCAGCCAGTCTGAAAGCAGCCCTATGCACATTAATGCTGTAGAGGCTTCTTACGATGAGGATGCTGAAGAAGTAGACGCCCGTATTATTCTCCGTGAGAATTTTGACCGCCTCCTGGCGGAGCATAGCAACGTTCTCATTTTTGGTGAAGACAGCGGTAAGATTGGTGATGTAAACCAGGGACTGGAAGGCCTGCAGGCCAAGCACGGGGAATCCCGTGTTTCAGACACCGGAATCCGGGAGGCTACCATTCTCGGTCAGGGAATTGGCATGGCCATGCGTGGCTTACGCCCTATTGCAGAGATCCAGTACCTGGATTACCTCCTGTACGCCATGCAGATCATGAGTGATGACCTGGCTACCGTACAATACCGTACCAAAGGAGGGCAAAAGGCACCGTTGATCGTACGTACGCGCGGCCACCGCCTGGAAGGTATCTGGCACAGTGGTTCACCCATGGGTACCATTATCAACGCTTTACGCGGTATTCATATCCTGGTGCCACGCAACATGACGAAGGCAGCCGGCTTTTACAATACTATGCTGGATTCTGATGATCCCGCTCTTATCATTGAATGCCTGAATGGTTATCGCCTCAAGGAAAAAATGCCTTCCAACCTGGGAGAATTACGCACCCCACTGGGTATTCCGGAAACCATCCGTACCGGTACCGATATTACCCTGGTAACCTACGGAAGCAATTGCCGCTTGGCCATGGAAGCCGCGGAACAATTGATGGACTTCGGTATCTCCGTAGAAGTGATCGATGTGCAATCCCTGCTCCCTTTTGATGTGAACCATCACATTGTGGAAAGTGTACAAAACACCAACCGACTGCTGGTGCTGGATGAAGACGTCCCAGGAGGAGCCAGTGCTTTTATCCTCCAACAGATCCTGGAAGAACAAAGTGCCTACCGCTACCTGGACAGTAAACCGGTAACGCTTACCGCCAAAGCGCACAGGCCGGCTTATGGCACGGACGGTGACTACTTCAGTAAACCTTCCGTTGACGATATTTTTGAGGTCATATATAGCATCATGAACGAAGCAAACCCGGAACAATACCCGGCACTGTACTAAAAAAGCCCCTTAGCTATTAAAGCACAAAAGAAAACCAGCCCAAGGCTTCACAAGAACCTGGTAGCAGCCGTGATGGAGGCTTTGGAAACTTCCTTCGGAAAGAACCAGTACGTGGATAAAGTCCTTGAACGCCTGCTCAAATCCAACCGTAAATGGGGAGCCCGTGACCGTGCCTTTATTGCGGAAACCACCTATGAAATGGTACGCTGGTGGCGTTACCTGTGGGAGCTCTACGGCAAGGAACCAACGCTTAAGCGAAGGGAACTCTACCGCCTTTTCGGTATATGGTGGCTGAATGAAGGTTACGAATTGCCGGAAGACTGGAAGAGCATGGAGTCTGTAGAAGATTTTGACGTGGAGCGCGCCAAGCAACATTTACCCAAAGATGTGGGCGTCCTTCAGTCGTTTCCCATCTGGTTTGATGAACTGGCTCACAAAGAGCTGGGTGACCAATGGCCCAAAATTGCCACAGAACTGAACCGGCCGGCAGAGCTCATCATACGCGCCAATACGCTTAAAACCAACCGCGACACCTTAAAGTCTGTTTTGAAGGAGGAAGGTGTGAAAACCCACGCCTTCGGCAAGAATGATGTAGGCCTCGTTATTGAAGAGCGCCAGAACACCTTTCGCAACCCCAGCTTTCAGCAAGGTCTTTTTGAAGTACAGGATGGCGGTTCACAACTCATTGCTCCCTATCTGAGGGTAAAGCCCGGCATGCGCGTGATCGATGCCTGTGCAGGAGCGGGAGGTAAATCATTACACCTCTCTGCCCTGATGGAAAACAAAGGTTCCATCATTTCCATGGATGTGGAAAGCTGGAAACTCAACGAACTGAAAAAACGGGCTAAACGAAATGGCGCCCATAATATTGAAACCAGGCTTATTGATTCCACTAAAGTGATCAAGCGGCTTCATGGTGCGGCTGACCGGCTTTTACTTGACGTACCTTGTTCCGGCACGGGAGTCATCAAGAGGAATCCCGACACCAAGTGGAAACTGCAGCCCGACCATATCGAGAGGGTACAGGGCATGCAACGGGATATCATTAATGATTACTCTAAAATGCTGAAAACGGGTGGCCTGATGGTATACGCCACCTGCTCCATACTCCGTTCGGAAAATGAAGCTCAGGTAGAGCGTTTCCTGGAAAGCCACCCAGAATTTGAACTCATCGAACAGCAAAGGATCAACCCATCCGCTGAAACGGATGGCTTCTTCATGGCCTTGTTGGAGAAAAAAGCTTAAGTATGAAGACTACCGAAAGCGACAGCCTTCACCACGACCTGGAAAAGATGCCGGTGGAAGATCTTCTCCGTCATATCAATGAAGAGGATCGAAAGGTACCGCTGGCCATTGAAAAACAGATCCCGGCCATTAAAGCATTGGTTGAAGCTATTGTTCCTAAAATGAAAAATGGCGGACGGGTATTCTACATAGGGGCTGGCACCAGCGGTCGCCTTGGTATTGTGGATGCTTCTGAACTCCCTCCTACTTTTGGCGCGGACCCCAACTGGGTAATCGGGCTGATTGCCGGTGGCGATACCGCCATCCGTAAGGCGGTAGAATTTGCCGAAGATGATCGTAACCAGGCCTGGAAAGACCTTCAGCAACATGCTATTAATGATAAAGATACTGTGATCGGTATAGCCGCTTCGGGCAGCACTCCGTACGTAGTGGGTGGCCTGGATGATTGTCAGAAAAACGGCATTACCACCGCTTGCATTACCTGTAATGCCGGGGCAGATGTTATTTCCGTTTCTGATTTTCCGGTAGTTGTAGTGGTAGGGCCTGAGTTTGTGACCGGAAGTACACGTATGAAAGCCGGTACGGCACAAAAGCTGGTCCTCAACATGATATCTACGTCCGTCATGATCCAACTGGGCCGCGTAAAAGGCAATAAAATGGTGGACATGCAGCTGACCAATACCAAGCTGGTGGAACGCGGCACCCGGATGATCATGAATGAACTGAAGATCAAAGCAGAAGAAGCCCAGGCCCTGCTGGAAAAATACGGCAGCGTTCGCAAGGCTATTGACAATTCCCGTAATTGATCATACAACCTTCTATTGTTTAGCGTTCTAAATTATATGAAGAAAAAAGTACACCTCGGCTATGCGTGTCCTATACCCTGGGACGATATGCTTTCTACCGGAGATAAAGAACGTTTCTGTACCCACTGTCAGAAAAAAATCCGTGACTTCAGTAAAGATATGTCTCCTCATGTATCCGGTGTAGAATGTGGACGTTTTTCACTCAGCCAGGTAGGCAGTATTTCCCGGCAATTCCGTCCGGGCCCTGGTCTTATCGCTACTTTTTCGTTAGCCGCTATTTTGGGACTGGCTCCTCACAACGCGCAGGCACAAACCGAGGGTGAAAAAACTGAACACTATATTTCGCCCATGACCTACCGCTTAACAGGTTTGGTAACTGACCAAAAAACCGGTGAAGCAATTCCTTATGCCAATGTGATACTACGAGAGCCTGACGGTGCTATTATTTTGGGAGTAACCACAGTTATGGACGGGACTTTTAAGCTGGAATTCAGCGAAGAGGGATTGGATATGGAAAAACTGGTGGTAGAGATTACCTCTTTTGGCTATGAAAAAGCAATAATTGAGGACCTTGATCTCAACCATGCTCGGGTAGAAATGGTGATTAATGTGAAAATAGAGCCCAAAACCAACGAACTAAGGGGAGACATTCCTATTCAACTTGAACCTATAGTTACCGGACTTATTATTGATCCTGAAGCGGAGCCTGAATCCGAACACCCTCCAGCGCCTGAAGAGGATTAGAGCATACCTTTATCACTCAACCAGTCTTTAAGGTCATCAAAACACTGCGGATTCACACCGTGGCCCATGGGATATTCATTGTACTGGTGCCGTATATGTAATTGCTCCAACACTTTTACCGATTCCCGCGCCCACTCTACCGGTAAAACTTCATCCTGGATTCCGTGGCTCACAAAAAAATCCAGGTTTTGAAGATCGGAAGGATTAAAATGATCTGGAGTAATGTCCTTCAGAATGTATCCGCTTAAAGCCAGTACACCCTTAAAATTTTGTGGGGACCGCAATGCAACCGCATAACTGAGAATGCATCCCTGGCTAAAACCCATAAGCCAGGTATTGTCAGGATCGGCACCGTAGGCCTCCTGGGCTTCCTTCACAAAAGTTTCTATGCGTCCCACACTATCCCTGGCCTGTGGAATATTACTCATCTTTCCTCCTCCCAACTCTTCAAAATTGATCTCGTACCAGGCAAAGCCTCCCCAGGGTAAAGTCAAGGGAGCCCGTGCGCTAACAATCATGAATTTTGTATTCAGCATGGGGGCCATGGAAAACAGGTCTTGCTCATGGCTGCCAAAGCCATGCAACATGATCAGTAAGGGTGGTTTTTCAGAAGCTTGTTCCGGTGCCATAACTTCATGTACCAGGCTCAGGTTCTTTTTCTGCATCAGCGGATCTTATCTTTAAAGTAACTCCCGAGGTAGGTAGGGTGCGGTTTACCCTCCCCGTTCTCAAGGTATTTTTTAAGGGCAAAGGCATTACTGGAAAAAGCTATTTCATCCCAGGGTATCTCATCCGGAGCAAAAAAACCGATTTCCGTACTCTCATCCGTTAAGTGGTAATGCGGGTCGGTCATTGTAGCCAGGAAAATGAGGTACACCTGATTGGCATGTGGAAGGTTGTAAACGGTATGTAATGGTCCAAGTTCTACACTGGCACCTGTTTCCTCAAACACCTCACGTTTGGCGCCCTGTTGCACGGTTTCTTCGTTTTCCAGAAATCCACACGGTAAATTCCAGTAGCCTTTACGCGGTTCAATTCCCCTGCGGGCCAGCATGATCCTTCCATCGTTAACGATCAAACAGCCTACTACCATATTGGGGTTCTGGTAATGGATAATATGACAGGAGGTACAAACGTAACGCGGAGTATGGTCTCCCTTAGGGATACGATAATCCAATATGTCATGTCCGCATTCGCTGCAATACTTCACCGGGGTAATGATTTTCAGGTATCCTACAAAACTAAAAAAGGTTTACCTCCACAGGAAGTAAACCTTCAAATTTTAGTCTTCGTTGATCTTAGAACTGGTAACGTATGGCAAATGCTACGTCCAGGTCAAAATCATCATCGTAATACCGATCATAATCATCATTGATCAGTTGTATTTCAGGATTAAGATCCAAGGCCAGTTGAATAGGTACGCCCATCTCCAAAAAAGAATACTCAAGACCAAAATCACCTTCGAAAGTTAAAAATACGGTCTCGTAATCATCATCAGGATCCCTTCCTGGCCACTTATCATCATAATCTATAAAACCAACTCCTGCTCCCAGTCCTGCGTACCAGTTAAATCCACCCTGGATGTTAAAAACCCAATGGTATAATCCAGTGAACTTAAAAGCATCAATGTAACGACTGTCATGAAAGCCAAGGTCCAACTCCAAACGATTGTTGTCTCCCAGGGCACGCTGATAGGAAATTTCCGGACCCAGGCCATCGTTACCTTCCAGACGAACTCCAATAGCGTTAGGTGAAATACTCTGAGCAAAAGCCGATGGCACGCCTACCGCCAGAGCAAGCAGCGCCACAATAATTGATTTTTTCATGGTAATAGTGTTATTTGTTTACAAGACTATAACCTTGGCCTAACTACGAATGTTCAGCTAACGTGCCCACCTTTGACCGGGTGATGATATTTGCCTCCAGCTTATGTAATAATGAATACAGCCCAAAATACGTGCGGTTCAGATAAATACTGTCTCTTGGACCACGTGCTGCCTTGGCTTTTCTGAGCATTTTATCGTTCTGATAAACTTCACTTAAAGCATAAATACGGGCAAAATATCCTGGGTCCGCAAAGTCAAATTCATCGTTAAAAAAGGGTTCGGAAAGCAAGTGATGGACTTCAAAGTATACTCTTTTAAAGTGTGCCACTTCTTCGGGCTTATCGGTGGGTAAAAGAAAGTCCAGCTTGAAGAGAAGCTCTTCAAAATTCTTATCATTATTGGTGATCTCGGGGATCATCAATTGGAAATAATCGTTATAAAATTGATCCGAAAACTCCTTTATACATCCAAAATCGATCACTCCGATGGTACCGTCTTCGCGGAATAGGAAATTACCCGGGTGCGGGTCAGCGTGTACCTGTCGTAACTCGTGAATCTGGAAATCATAAAAATCCCATAGCAATTGCCCCAGTTGATTGCGGGTTTCCTGGGACGGATCTGTTTTAAGGAACTCTGAAAGATGTTTTCCTGCCAGCCAATCCATGGTAAGGATACGGCCGGAAGAGAATTCCGGGTAATAAGAAGGAAATTCCAGGCCCTGTATAGGCGCACAGGCTTTGGCAATAACCATGGAACGCTTCAGTTCAAGTTCATAATCTGTCTCCTCCATGAGCCGCGCCTGAACTTCCTGCAGATAATGATCTATTTCTGAAGAACTGATGTTCAGCATAGTGCTGACCAGTGGTTTCACAATCCGTAAATCTGAATTTATACTGTCCGCCACCCCTGGATACTGCACTTTTACCGCCAGCTTATGGCCATCCCGTTCCGCGAGATGTACCTGCCCTATAGAGGCAGCAGCCACTGCATTTTTAGAAAAGGAATCAAAAACCTCCGATGGTGACTTACCGAGTTGGCTTTTAAAGGTCTTCACTACCAAAGGATAGGAAAGTGGAGGAGCCGAATATTGTGCCTGCGTAAATTTATCGGTAAAAGCCTTGGGCAGCACTCCTTCATCCATGCTCATCATCTGAGCTATTTTAAGTGCGCTACCTTTAAGCTTGCTAAGGGCATCGTAAATATCCTCAGCATTTTCACGTTGCAACGCGTCTGTATCATCGGTACCCAATAACTTCTTACTGTAGTATTTGAGGTAGTTCCCTCCTACTTTGGCCCCGGTCTTTAAAAAATTACCGGTACGGCTAAAACGTGAAGTGGGAATATGATCCTGTTCTTTCATTTGCCCTGGAACAAAAATTTACCAAAATCAAAGGCACTGTCCAGAGCGTTCTTTTCGATGAGGTCAAAGCCAAAGCGTACGGATTTTTCAATGGCAGCATCAGTGCGTTCAAAACCACGACTGCCATCCTTTCGCCAGAAATTAAGGAGAAAGAGGAATTGCATCCATATTATATTGTCATAAGCACCGGTGATCCTGGAGCGTTGGGCTATTTCTCCCTGTCGCACACCTTCATTCACTAATTCTGATACCCACAAACGAAATTCCTTTTTCAAGTCCGTAAGATGTTGTGATTCCCGCTTAAGCAGAGATACCGAATCACGGAAGCTCAGGAGTGCAAAGCTGCGATGCGGCTTCAAGGCTTCAAAAAAGGCGTAATAAAAGCCAAGCAATTTTTCACGGGTATTGTATTCCACATACGCCTGGTCTGAGCGTAGCTCCCGGAGCACTTCTTTAAAGAGCTGGCTCCAGAAGGCCGAAGCCACTTGGTCAAACGTATTGAAATGGGTATAGAACTCATCTTCCGAAATGCCCAGCTCATGGCAAAAAGCATAAATGCTGGGTGGTTCTGTACCATTTAAAAGAACGTATTCTTTATAGGCATTCACAATCTTCTGTGTCACATCCCTGGTATCTGAGTTTTGTTGAGTGGTGTTGGGGTCCATACTTATTACTATTAAGTTGATTAGGATAACGTCAAAAGCAGTTGTTGTGTTTCTTAAAAGCTTGTTAAATAACTCAACTATTTGGGATCTTTTGTGTTACATAAGAAATGTCGCACACAAAAAATTACAAACCCATGAAATCTTCAATTCTATCATTTTCATTCAGTATCCTATTTATGCTTACCCTGGGTATGGCTACCATTACCACCCTGGGGTTTGCCCTCAGTGAAACTCCTGCCACCTATGAGCAGAAGGATGACGATAAGGTTGAGATCAATGCGAAGGAGCTTCCCAAAGAGGTTAAAATGGATATTCTCGATAATTACCACGCAGCTGAGATTGTAAAGGCCTATAAAACCACCAACGGTGGCAAACTCACCGGTTATGTGGTGGAGATTAAGAAGGGACCTAAAGAATGGACCGTGACCTATGATAAGGATGGTAACCCCGAAAACAAGATCAATCCTATTTAAACTGAAGCCAAGCCCAACATTTTGAGGAATTTTTCTACGCTTTAGTTCAATCAAATAAAATTTAAATAATTGATTTTTAAAACATTAACATTATGAATGTCCAACGGCACACTATTCTCATTACACAAAACATGATTATTACTAACAAAATAGCATTTAACACCCTCACTGCTCTGATGGTAGTTGCATTCATGATGTGTAATGTAACTACTCTAAGGGCACAGGATACTCCAAAAGAAGAAACTTCTAACCCGGTTTCAATGGATGTGGATCAGGAAAAGGACCGTAGAGTAGAGATACCTTCGGAAACTTTACCCAACGAAATTTCAGAAGATCTCCTTGCTAATTACAGCGATGCTGAGATCATTAAAGCCTGGAAATGGGTAAATGATGAAGGCTTTATAGAAAAATATGAGGTCCATCTCAATAAACAGGGTCTTGATATGCGCCTGGAATACGACAAGAAGGGAAAGGCGCTAACCCTGGAAAAGGATAAAGAATAAAAATTCTACATACATAGCAGTTTAGTTTTTAGTTGTTCGAGTTGAGTAGAAGCCATTGTGTTAGTAGCGCAATGGCTTCATTCTTTAGAAACGGGCACACGAACTAAAAAAGCTAATTTTGATTTACTAAAGGTTTCAGGAAATACCATTTAAAATGAGCACAATTACCGGCACCAAGAAAATTTTAGTGGTGGATGATGACACCACTTTTCTACTGATGTTAAAATCTTTCCTGGAGAAGAAAGGCTTTGAGGTTCAAACCGAATCCACTGCTGAAAAAGGCATCTCCGTTCTGCAAAAGCAAAATTTTGACCTCATCCTCTCCGATTACCGGATGCCTGGAATGGACGGTATTGAAATGCTCAGCCACATTCACGCAGAAGGTATTTTTACTCCCTTGATATTGCTGACCAGCTACGGAGACATTAAACTGGCGGTTAAAGCTATGAAACTGGGGGCATCGGATTACCTGACCAAGCCGGTTAACCCGGAGGAACTGTTGGAACTGGTTAAATCTGTACTTAAAAACCCCACTCGGGAAAATGCCTCTTCTTCGTCTCCTGCTATCTCCAACTCAAAAGAAGCCCCGGGGCAGCCGGCTACACGAAAATCAGCCGGTAAAAATGACTTTGTAGCCGGTAAAAGCGCAGCCACCCGCAAAGTAAATGAATACGTTGAACTGGTAGGACCTACCGGTATGAGCGTGCTCATACAAGGTGAAAGCGGCACAGGAAAGGAATACGTGGCCCGGCAAATCCATGAACACAGTAAACGCAAAGGAAAGCCCTTTGTAGCTATAGATTGCGGAGCTTTATCCAAAGAACTGGCCGCCAGTGAATTATTTGGCCACGTAAAGGGTAGTTTTACCGGAGCCAGCAATGATAAACCGGGGCAATTTGAATATGCCGATGGAGGCACCTTATTCCTGGATGAGATCGGGAACCTGGGTTACGAGATACAGGTACAACTGCTGCGTGCCCTGCAGGAAAAAGTAGTGCGCAGGATTGGTGGGCGCGAGGATATTCCGGTAGATGTGCGCCTGGTAGCTGCAACCAACGAAAACCTGTTGGATGCCATTGAAGAGCGTGATTTCCGTGAGGACCTGTACCACCGTTTGAATGAATTCAAGATAGAGATCAGTCCGTTGCGGGTGCGTACCGAAGAGATCCCTCAGTTTGCCCATCATTTTCTGAACCAGGCCAATGCTGAGCTGGAAAAGGAAGTTCAGGGTTTTGAGGAACGGACCATGGAATTACTAAGTGCTTACCCCTGGCCCGGTAACCTCCGTGAATTGAAGAACGTGGTTAAACGTTCCGTACTGCTCTCCAGGGGTGAACTGGTATCCAGTGAAGCCCTGCCTGGGGAAGTGATCAATTACCAGCACGGTGAAAAGAACTTCAAAAGCCTGAAGGACTCCAAAGACCTGAAACAACTGGAAGGAGCTTTGGAAAGGCAAAAGATCATGGAAGCACTGGAGCAGGTGCGCTACAATAAGACCAAGGCGGCCAAACTCTTGAATATTGACCGTAAAACCCTGTACAACAAGATCAAGGTGTACGACCTCAACGTTTAATCGGCATTGCGGATGGCGCTGATATCGCGCCTCAGGGCTTCAAATATTTCCTCTGAAAGCTGGCGGGTCTCAAGAATATGTTCCTGCACGAGCTTTACAGCTTGGTTGGCGTCCACCAGTTTTTCCAACTCCACAAGATGTTTCATAACTGCCTTGGCTTCCAACTGGCCAAAGGTATTCTTCATTTTATGGGCCGTGTCCCCCACCCTTGAATAATCACCTTTCTTAAAGTAATTCTCCAGCAACTGCAGGCTTTCTTCATTGCTTTCAATGAAGGATTCCAGGAATTGTACCAGCAAGCCTTCATCCTGGTTGGCAAAGGTCCTGAAGTTGTCCAGGGTGTAGTGATTGGGATAGGATCCTTCACCGGTCAGTTTATCTTCAGCCGGACCGGCAAAGCCTGCCAGCAAGGTGGCAATTTCAAATTCCTTGAAGGGTTTCAGCAAGGTGGCATCCAGCAATTCCACCAATTCTGGCGGTGCCTTTTGCACCATAGCATTGGCCGTACACAATACTATTTTCGAATCTTTATTAGGGCCATCCTCGGTGCGTAGCTTTCTCACCACGTCCCAGCCACCCATACCCGGCATTTGCAGATCCACCAATATGTAATCGTAGTCTTTTTGAGACGCTTGCCTCAGGCCTTCCTCACCATTGTAGGCAGAACTGAGGCTTAGGTTCCAGCGCTCAAAAGCCGGCTTCAGCAGGATATGGTTCATGGTATCGTCATCGATCAGCAATAACGATTTACCGCTCAGATTTATGTCCACAGCTTCAGGATTAAATTTGCCGTTGTATTCATCTTTATCAGCAGGTTCGTACTCCAAAACAAAGGAGAAAAGAGCTCCTTCACCCGGCTCACTCTGCACAAAGATTCTCCCGCCCTGCAGTTCTACCAACTTGCGGCTTATAGCCAGCCCGAGCCCTGTCCCCCCGAATTTACGGGCAATAGTACTATCTTCCTGGCTAAAGTCCTCAAATATAGCTTCCTGCTTACTCTTTTCAATTCCCTTACCTGTATCTTCCACTTCAAAACGTATGCGGTAATTTTCTGTAGAAAGGGGTTCTTTATAAGCACTGATCTTTACGTAGCCGGTATCGGTGAATTTCACCCCATTACCAGCCAGGTTGATAAGGATCTGCTTGAGTCTTGCCGGATCTCCTCTGAGGATAGTTTCCTTTAAATGAGGATCTATGTAACTCCTTAGTTCAATGCCCTTGTTCCTGGCCTGGTGGCTCAGGGTATACAAGCTGTCGTTGATCACATCCCTGAGTTTAAAGCCTATGCTCTCAAACCTCAGCTTTCCGGATTCTATTTTGGAAAAGTCAAGGATATCGTTGACCAACGTCAGCAAATGGTCGCTGCTGCGCCTCACATTATGCAGTTTTTCCTGCTGTTCCGCGTCAAGTTCCGTTTCGTTGAGCTGTTCTGAGAAACCTATAATGGAATTAAGCGGAGTTCGGATCTCGTGGCTCATATTAGCCAAAAATTCTTCTTTTACGTTTGCCAGCCTCTCCGCCTCTCCCTTGGCTGCGGCCAGACGTTCTTTCAGGTTTCGCTCTCTCAGTATATCATGGATCACAAAATACACGAGCAGCATGGCCAATAACCCACCACATAAGGCAAATACAATTACACTGCTAAAGGATGATCGGGCAATATCCAGGGCCTCACTTTTTTTCTGGTTGGCATTAAAACGCTCCAGTTGATTGATCTTAAGAATGATGGTCCTCAATTTATCGATTACCCTGAAATCATTGGCCAGCAGGTCCATTTCCTGGCGATTGAGGCGCTCCACCTGTTGTTGCCGTATCATTTCGGCTTCTGCAAGGGCTGTCTTCACAGAGTTCAGCATGGTATCCACCTTCTCTATATAGGAACTGTCATAACTTACCACGGTTTGCTTGGTTACCTGGTTTTGTACAGAATCCTTACGCGCTTTATCATCCTTGCTGAACAAACGCCCCAGCCAAGTTTTCTTTTCTTCTTTTCTTGATTTTTTAGAGAGCGGTTTGGTGACCGTGGTGGTAACCACCTCATGGCGGGGCATCAGCAGGCTATCGGCCAAAATAGTACTATCCGTCTCAGCCAGCAGGCGAATAGCGTCACGGGTAGGTTCATCATAACGACCCCGGTTCCTTACGTTGATCAGCTCTTCAAAACTGCGGATCTTCAGCTTAAAAAGGCCCCTGAGTGTATCTACCTCCCTGCGGTAATTGGTACCAGCACTACGCACGTACAGGCGGTCAATGTCCTGCATCATTTCTTCGGCCTTCTCCAGGTACAGTGAAAGATCTTCCTGGTTATCCGTGAGGGAATACGCCCGGGAATGGCCTTCCAGTTCACTAAGATCGGCCAGGATCTTCTCAGAAAGTCCTTCATCACTAGATTTTCCGGAAAGGGAATCCACCGCAGCGGTAAACTCACTATAGCTCTTAAAGCTATAGAAGCTGATTGCTCCCAATACACCCAATGTGATGATGAGAATTACAATAACCTTGGTAATGGTATTCCCCGAATTTTCCTTGCTCATAAAGGCTTAAAGCACAAAAATAAGATTTATCCGCCTCCGGTTAAGGCCTAAACTGAACCTTTAAAAAGCCAGCCGACTTTTCAAACACCTGTAAACACAACAATGGGGCCTGGGTTTATTTGGGATATGGTTTATCGTAAAATTGCACTGGTGCTGGGGCACTGCCTTTTCCCAGATCATGAACGGCTGCAACCGGATGAACGTACCCTTTTCTTTATGGCCGAGGATGCCGGGCTTTGCACCCATTACAGGTATCACAAGCATAAGCTGGTCCTCTTCCTGAGCGCCATGCGCAGCCATGCCGATGAATTGAAGGAAAAATATCCACTGGAATACTTCAGGCTGAATTCACAAAACATGGAGGTATCCTACGAAGAAAAGCTCGCCAGAACCCTTGAAAAATATTCGGAGGTGGAGAAGCTGGTGACCTACGATATTGAGGACGCCTTTATGGATAAGCGCATACGGGAGTTTTGCCATGCCCATAAGCTGGAACTGGAAATTGTGGATTCTCCCGCTTTTATTACTTCCCGGAAACGCTTCAAAAAATACCTGGACGAACATAAAACACCCTTCATGCAAACCTTTTACAAGGCACAACGCAAAGAGATGGGGATATTACTCAATTCGGCCGGTGAACCGCTGAACGGTAAATGGAGCTTGGACGAAGAAAACCGGAAAAAGCTCCCCAAAGGAATATCCATTCCGGACCAACCGTACTATTCGTTTACGGATCATGACAAAGAGGTGATCGAGCTGGTGGACCAGCTTTTTAAGGATCATCCCGGTAAAACACATCATTTTCACTGGAGCACCACCCGGAGGTCTGCCCTTTACCGGGTAAACAGTTTCCTGAAAGAACGCTTTAAGGATTTCGGACCGTATGAAGACGCAATTGATGCGGAAGAGACTTTTCTTTTTCACTCCGTGCTCTCTCCCTATCTCAACATGGGACTTATTACTCCTGCTGAACTGATGGACCGTGTAATGGAGTTTTACCGCGATGAAGAGACTCATTATCCGAGTGTGGAAGGTTTTGTGCGCCAGGTAATCGGATGGCGGGAGTTCATGCGGGGCATTTACCACAATTTTGACCTGGATAAAAATTACTTTCACCATGAGCGAAAAATGAAGGATTGCTGGTACGAAGGCACTACCGGTATCCCTCCTTTGGACGACAGTATCCGGAAAGCACAAAAGCACGGGTACACGCACCACATAGAGCGTTTGATGATACTGGGTAATATAATGCTGACCACCGGCCTCCACCCCCGGGAAGTCTATAAATGGTTCATGGAAATGTATGTAGACAGTGCGGACTGGGTAATGGCTCCCAATGTCTTCGGTATGAGCCAGTTTGCTGAAGGTGGTATTTTTGCCACCAAGCCTTACATATCCGGGAGCAACTACATCCTGAAGATGAGCAATTACACCAAAGGTGAGTGGTGCGATATTGTGGATGGCCTGTACTGGAGATTCATTGATCACAAGCAAAAGACCTTTGAAAAGAACCAGCGGATGAGCATGATGATCCGTACCCTTGAAAAAATGGACCCGGAACGCAAAAAGAAGATCTTCAGAGCTGCGGAAGATTGGATCGAACGGGTGAGCTATACCTGATATTAGCTATTTTGGCCCTCTGAATTACGCTCATGAGTTCCGTTTTAGTAGACCTTTATAAACTGAAGAACCGCCATTCCGGCTTAGGGGAATTCAGTCATCAGTTCCATGAGCACCTTATTCAGGCCCATCCACATGACCTGGACTTTACCTTTCTCCATCCCCGTAAAATGGAGCTGGAAACCGCACATGGCCACCGTTACCGGCCGGTGTCCCTGCAAAAGCGCTACGTACCACGTTTTAATCCTAGCTTCAGGCTATGGCACAGCCTGCAGCAGTTTCCCTCCCACCGACCCAATCGCAAAACACCCTGGCTGCTAACTATCCATGACCTCAATTTTCTTACGGAAAAGAATACCCGAAAGGCCGCGCGCTACCTCCAACGCCTGCAAAAACACGTGAACCAGGCAGATCATATCAGTACTATATCCCATTATACAGCCGGACAAATAAAAGAGCACCTGCAATTACGAGGTAAAGAACCCGTGGTTATTCATAATGGCGTATACCTGCAGGAATACCCGGACGCCCCGCTGCCTTCCTACCTGGGCAATGCACCCTTTTTCTTCAGCATCGGCATTTTCTCAGAGAAAAAGAATTTTAAGGCGCTGCTCCCTTTAATGAACCATTTTCCGGATCACAAACTGGTGTTGGCGGGTAATAACGGTACGGCCTATGGAAGAGAGGTCAGGGAGACCATAGGCAGGCTTGGGCTCAACAAACAGGTATTATTACCAGGACAGATTTCGAACGAAGAGAAGTATACCTTGTACAAAAATGCGCGGGCTTTACTATTCCCTTCCACCGCAGAAGGATTTGGACTGCCGGTAATTGAAGCGATGATGGCTGGCACGCCCGTTTTTTTAAGTCGCTATGCAAGCTTGCCGGAAATTGGTGGTGATCAGGCTTTTTACTGGGATTCTTTTGATCCGGAGCTTATGGCTGAAACCCTTGAAAGAGGGCTGGCCAGTTTTGAAGAGGATCGTCAAGCTGCCTCGCGGGCTTTGCAGGAATATACCCGCCAATTCAGTTGGGAAAATTGTATACATGCTTATTTACAGCTATATAGATCTATTTTAAGCTAATTCTCAAACAAGAATTCGCTTCAGCGGTTAAATTCCCGTTTAATCGCTAACTCCCCTATGTCAGAGCTTTTGGATTTTATGGTTCCTGCCGGCATCGCGCTGATCATGTTTGGCATCGGGATCAATATCAAAGCGTCTAATTTCACCCGTGTTTTCAGGCATCCTAAAGCTATTATCACCGGACTGAGCCTGCAAATGGTCCTTTTACCGATCATGGCTTTTGCCATTGTATGGTTCTGGCCCATGGAGCCCATTTACAAGGCTGGTTTTATATTAATTGCTGCCTGCCCGGGAGGAACGGCCTCTAACCTGCTTACTTTCCTTTTACGCGGACGCATTGCCCTTTCCGTATCGCTCACGGCCTTCAACAGCTTTCTCATTCTCTTTACCATACCGTTTATCGTAAGTATAGCTACTGATATTTTCCTGGGCAGCCACCAAGGCATCAGTCTTTCCTTCTGGGAAATATTCAGCAATATGCTGATCACGGTGATTGCCCCCGTTTTACTGGGTGTGCTGGTGAATGAAAAGGGTCCGGAAAAATGGGTGGAACCGGTAAAAGGGCCTTTGAGGTATATCCTGCTGGGCATTATGCTGGCCATCTTCATATTGGTATCCCTTTCCGAGGAGGGAGGGCGTGATTTTAACCTGAGCACGGATTATATACTGGTCTTTCCCGGCCTGCTATTGAATATAAGTACCATGATCACCGGTTACCTGATTTCCCGGAGGGCCGGAATTACTCACCGTGGTTCCTACACCATAGCCATAGAAATGGGCCTGCAAAACGTGGCCCTGGCCATATTTATAGCCACCAGTATACTGGAACAGCCAAAAATGGCATTGGTTGGGGTATTATACAGTGCTACTTCCTTTATTACCTCTTACCTAGTGGGTTTTTTACTTCGCAAGCGCGGTGAATACCTACAGGAAGATTAAATGTGCTCTGAACTTTATGAGAACTCTTAGCTTTATGAAATTATGGGATTTGATGCCTATGTAACCATTGCTGTGGTAGTAATAGCCTTTGTGCTATTTGCTACCGAATACTTTACGGTAGATCATATCGCCATCAGCATTATCGCTGTTCTGGTGATAAGCGGAGTATTAACGCCTGAAGAGGGTGTGGATGGTTTTGCCAATATGGCCACCATAACGGTGGCCGCCATGTTCATTCTCAGTAATTGCCTCATACAAACAGGCATTGTGGAAAGTATTGCGCCACTGATGATACGAATGATGAAGGCCGGCTACCACTTTGCGGTATTTGGTATTATGGCTATTGTGGGTAGTATCTCCGCGTTTATCAACAACACTCCTGTAGTAGCTACTTTTATTCCCATTATCTCCAACGCTTCACTCAAAACCAAAACCCCATCCTCCAAATACCTTATCCCCCTTTCATTCGGAGCCATACTGGGAGGTACCTGTACGTTGATTGGTACAAGTACCAACCTGCTGGTAAGTGGCATTGCCGAGGAAAACGGACTGAAACCCTTCTCTATGTTCCAGATGGCCCCCCTGGGTCTTATTTTCTTCCTGGCCGGCATCGGTTATATGGTAATTGTGAGTAGGAAGCTATTGCCTTCTAACAAAGAAGTGCGGGAGCTCCGCAACGAAGGGCAGATCAAGAACTATACTACCGAGATCATTGTAACCAAAGACAAGAACGATAAGGAGGAAGACCTGACCATCAGCAATATTTTCCGCCAGGATGGATTGGAAGTATCCGTTTCACAGGTGTTGCGTGAAGACCGTATTTATAAGAGTCCTACCAGGGAGTTCCTGCTTAAGAAAGATGATATCCTGCTGGTGCAAGGTGATATGGATAAAATGAAAAGCATCCTTCAGAATGAAGCCCTTCGCCTTACCGAAGCCTTAAGTGATAAACATTTCCCGGAAGAGGAAACCACCCTCATGGAAGTTGTTATACTTCCCAACTCCGAATTATCGGATAAGCTTTTGAGTTCAAAGGAATTCTTTCAGAAATACAATTCTAAAGTGCTGGCCATCCGCCAAAGGGGTAAGCAACGCTTTGAAAACCTGGATCGCATTTACCTGCGGGCCGGGGATGTACTTTTACTGCAGACCAACGAAAAAGGTTACGAAACTCTGGCCGAAATAATGGGTTCTTGGCAGGCTCCCTTTCTTTCCATGCGGGAAAGTGGCCTTAAAAAAGTCCAGAAAGGCCGACTGGCACTGGTCAGTGGTGTTATTGCTCTGGCTATTGCTCTAGCTACTTTTGACATTGTACCTATTATGGTTGGATCTATCTGTGCCATAGCAGTATTGCTCTTTTTCCGGGTAACCACCATGGCCGAAGCTTATAAGGCCATAGACTGGAAAGTGATCATCTTGCTGGCCGGTGCATTAGCCCTGGGGGAGGCTATGAATAAAAGTGGTGTTTCCAAGCAAATAGCGGAACTGTTGATCAATAATATCGGCTCTCAGTTTGGGCCTGTAGCGGTGATCTCTGCCCTGTACCTTACCACGTCCCTGCTTACGGAAATCATGTCCAATAATGCAGCCGCAGCTCTATTGGCCCCTATTGCCATTTCCATTGCCACGGCTATGGGAGTAGACCCTATTCCCTTCCTGCTGAGTATTGCCTTTGCCGGAAGCGCCAGCTTTATGACACCCATCGGCTATCAAACCAATACGATGGTTTATAGTGCAGGTAACTATAAGTTCCGGGATTTTACATTGGTAGGAGCACCGCTTAACCTGCTCTTGTGGATCATGGCTACCTTTCTGATACCAGTTTTTTATCCGTTACAGTAGTGCAGAGTTAAAGGTTCAAAGTTGAAGATTGAGATTCAGGGCTTAAAGTTTGTAATCTTAAGCTTCCTCCCCTGATTTTTTCCCTGTTGTTGAAACGTGCTGCAGATCAATGGTATTATAAAATTTCTGCAGCTTCCTCTTCAGCACCACATAGCGAACCACCCCGTAAATGATAAGTACCACGCTGATACCAAAAGAGATATATCCCAGCCATATCAGGTGGTTAAACTTCTCCAGTTGCAAAAGCGCAATACCTCCAAGGATGAGATAGAGACTGGTGCGTATGTAGGCGAATAGAGTGCGTTCATTGGCCAGTGTAGTACGCTCCAAAGCCAGGAAATCACGTAGAATGATATTCTCCTTGGTTTCAAAGGGCCTTACAATGCGGGTACTCCGCAAGCGGCTAAAACCTTTTTTAATGATTTTTTTACCCATCACCATAATAACCCTAAATAGCACTTCAGGTTCAAAGTCCTAACCCGCAGCATTTTAAAGAAATAAAAAAGCCCTTCCAATGGAAGGGCCTTCTTTAAACTATGAAAGTGAGCTTAGAACATCTTCATATCGTCCAGTACGTTCATTACTTCACGTACATGGCCAGCCGACTCGTTAAGCAGAGCCTTCTCGTCATCATTCAGGTCAAGCTCAATAACCTGCTCAATACCACCTTTACCCAGTTTTACAGGTACACCCAGGTAAATATCATTAAGGCCATACTCACCTTCCAACCATGCACAACATGGGAAAATGCGTTTCTGATCGCGTACAATAGCCTCCACCATCTGGGCAGCAGCGGTACCGGGAGCATACCATGCGGAAGTTCCCATCAGGTTTACCAGTTCGCCACCACCTTTTTTGGTGCGCTCAATGATAGCATCCAGTTTATCCTTGGCCACCAGTTCAGTAACCGGGATACCACCAACAGTAGTATAGCGGGGAAGCGGAACCATGGTATCACCATGGCCACCCATTAATACAGCCTGGATATCCTTTGGAGAGCAATCCAGCTCCATAGCCAGGAAAGAACGGTAGCGGGCTGTATCCAGGATACCGGCCATACCGATCACTTTGTTCTTATTCTTTTTACCGGTAGTGAGGTAAGCCGTATAACACATTACATCCAGTGGGTTGGAAACCACAATGATGATAGCCTCGGGCGAATGCTCGATCACGTTTTCGGTTACCGACTTAACGATCTTGGCGTTGGTATTGATAAGGTCGTCACGGCTCATTCCGGGTTTACGGGGCAGTCCTGAAGTGATCACAACCACATCAGAGCCCGCTGTTTTGGAGTAGTCATTGGTGGAACCGGTTACGCGGGTATCGTAAAGGCTGATCGGTGAGGTTTCCCATATATCCAGGGATTTACCCTCAGCCAGACCTTCCTTGATATCCACTAGAACTACTTCATTGGCTAATTCCAGGCGTGCACAGGCATCGGCACAGGTGGCGCCTACGTTACCGGCACCTACTACGGTGATCTTCATTCTATTATAGAGATTTTAATTGTTGAAATCATTTGGGAGCCCAAAGGTATAACACCCATCGCAAATGTGATAATGAATAAGCTGTTATTCAGCCTAAAAAGACGGCTTTTGTACAAATTCCCCATTTTTTGAGTCAGGCGGCCGGGATTTTGAGTGAACGTCATCCCCTCCAAATGCAGATTTTACTACTTTTAAATTGCCAAACAAATAGTAACCAAACCTTTATCGTATGTTCTTCGGATCCGAATTCCTGGACATTGTGATCGGTCTGATCATGGTGTACCTTCTTTTGAGCTTGCTGGTCTCCAGTCTGAACGAGCTCATCATGTCCGTTTTCACTTCCAAACGTGGCGAAGTGCTATACACAGCCATCCGCACCATGCTGAGCGATGACTTTAACCCAAAACAGTCCAAAAAAAAGCAGGATAAACAGGATAAGTCAGCCAAAACGGTGGACCCTGACAAAGCAGACCTCGGTGTACAATTCTACCAGCACCCGCTCATCGTAAAGTTTGCCAGGAATAAGCAAAACTCCTCCGAAGACGAAAAACACAACCGCCCTTCATACCTCAATAAAGCCAATTTTTCCAAGATACTTATTGATATACTGGACGACCCTGAAGCCATTAACCGGGATTTTACCCAACTGGCAGAGCGCATTAAAGCTCAGGTTCCTGAAGGCCCTACACGCACTTCCTTACTCACCTTTGTGCGTGAAGCCCAGGGAGATGTGGATAAGCTGGATAAGCTGCTACAGCAGTGGTACGATGATATGATGGAACGGGCTTCCGGGTGGTATAAGCGCCATGTGCAAAAGGTATTGCTTATTTTGGGTTTTGTGACCAGTGTAGCTATTGATGCAGATACTTTCAGTATTGCTGACAAGCTGGCCAATGACCCCGAGGCACGGGAAAAGATTGTGCAACTGGCCAATACCTACATCAGCTCCCAAACCAAAAAGGATACCGTTGTTCAGGGAATTCCAGCGGCCGGCACGACTCAGGCTGATACCGGAAGCTCTACCGCTGCTGCCCCTCCGGTAACCAACGCGCAGGCTCCTTCCAACACAGTGACCCAAACCGTGAGTACGCTTCCTAAATCGCGGATAGACTCTATAAACGGAGCTATTAATGACCTGGTAACGGATGAGTTGTACGAGGCTCGTGAAATCCTGGGCATGGGATGGGAAATTCCCAAGTACAAGGATATTTCAGCAAAGTTAAAGAAGGATAAACCGGGTAAGAACCAAACCTGGGCGGCTGTACAAAAGTATAGTGATGATTTGTTTCATGCGGTAATAGGCCAGATATCCATCCAGAAATTCATAGGCTGGCTGATTACCGCGTTGGCCATTACGCTGGGCGCTCCTTTTTGGTTTGACATACTTAAAAAAGTGGTAAACGTCCGTAATACAGGATCTAAACCCGATAGCGAAAAGCAGGAAGCCAAGAATTAGGATGCACCTTTTAGTTTTTACTGCTGCCTGATACAAGTTTCAAAACTTGCTTTTCATTATCACACGCTCCGGTAATAAAAAAGGTATATAGTTTACGGGGCTCCAGATGTACCGGTTGCTCCAATATAATCCCAGGGCCCCCGGAGTAGGTCAGTGTAAAGCTGTATTTCCCGGCCTGTAGGGTTTCCACATTTGAAATCAATGGGTACGAATTATGGGAGATCTCCATTTTGGAATCAGCGTTGGAGTCCTTTATTTCCACATCTACAGGTTCCATGCCCTCTGCCATATTAAGAAAGCGTATCCCGGTATTTTTCCCAGTAAGAGAGAAATAGTCATTCAGAACCAGCAATTGAGGCAGATACCCGTTTTTAGTAATTCCTGCCGCACCTTCCACCAAATGCATAAGTTGGTCCCTCACAGTTTGCTTATTAATATCCTGGGCCGGTAAAGGAGTGCCTGTAAGGCATAGTGTATATATACCTCCTGGGCCCAAACCTACTTTCTTTTCAAGGAGCGGTTGTGCCTTCCGTAAAACCCTAATCCGGTAGATACCAGGTGAAAAGCTATGATAGTGGGTGAGAAGGCCAGCACGATACTCTTCCCTGAGTACATCTTTGCCATCTTTGGATATAATAATAATAGCCGGATTATTGTATCCCAAAAATTGCCCTATCCGTAAACGGGCATTTTCATCAGAAGGCTTGTTTTTGCAAGCGCTAAAGCAAACCCATACAGTTAAAAAACAAATCACGTACCTCATGAGGATCCATTTTTACGGATTAAGTACGGCCTTCCCAATAAGATCAACAATACCAGGAGAAGCATACCTCCCAGTGCAATGGGTTTGGATATGGCCAGGCGAAATAAGAGTGATATCCCAGTTGCTGCCCCCACCGCTATGCCTAGTAAAGGAATCCATTTTCGCTTATGTGACTCTCGGTAGGCCAGCCAGTTGACTACTCCGAAGGTGCATAGGAAAATAAGGCTTGCCGCCTCTACCAGTGAACTAAGTGAACCGGTAACAGCCAGCACAGCGGCAAGTACTCCCAAAAGAATGATGGACCGGTCTGGTACATCATTACCATTTGTATGACTGAACCAGGCTGGTAATTCATTTTTTTCAGCAATGCTCCTGGTCAGGTTAGCCGTGGAGAAAAGCGTAGAATTGATAGCCGCAGAGGTGGCAAAGCCTGCAGCCAATGTCATGATGATCATTCCCACACTACCAAAGGCTTTTTGAGCCACTACGGATAAGGCTATCTGCTTAAAACTGATTATAGAAGCCGCTCCGCCCAGCATAGTAGCTCCCACAGCTACCAACATATAGAGGATTACCACAAAGGCCACCGCAACCAATAAAACCGGCATAAAATATTTCTCGGGTTTACGTATACGGTCGTATTCATAACTCAATAACTGGAAGCCTTCATACGCCATAAAAATAGCTGCTCCGCCAATCATGCCTGACCAAAGCGGCCGGGGCTCTATTCCGGCTACCAACTGGGTAGTATCCCATTGGCTGAGTCCATAGGCGGCTAATACTACTAATGCAAGGAGGTTCGCAGAGACGATAATGATTTCCACGGTAGTGAGTTTTCCCACCCCTGCCAGGTTTAATGCAATAAGTATGGCCACCACCCCGGCAGCCAGCAATCTTATCCACAGCGCACTGCCATGAAATGCAAAAGCTACATAATGACCGAAAGCATAAGCATATACCGAAATGGTAAGTACGTACCCGATAATCAAAAGCCAACTAAGACTACCGGCAATTTTATGGTCATTTACTTCTTCCAGAAAAGCAAAGGCCCCTCCTTTTTCCTTGAATTTATTGGAAAGAAAAACATAGCTGTAGGCGGATGTAAGGGCAATTATACCCGTGATCAGAAATGACAACCATGTCCATTGAGCAGAGATAGCTACTATTACTCCCAAAACGGTGTAAATGCCTCCTCCTACCATACCACCGGCTGCAAGCGCCCATACCTGTACAGGACCCAATTTACTTTTATCCTCTGCCATGCCGAATTTTAAAATTCATGGTTGAACTTAAAACTTTTAGTTCAATGAGTATAGTTCCTATTCTATATTCACTAAGGCCCCAACGTTCTACCGGGAAAAAGGATCACAAAAAATTTAATGAGCAGGGGGAAGCAGGATCACTTCCCTGGAATAGAGCCGAATGGCGTTTTTACCCACCCGATGGGTATCGTAGTAAGTCAATGCTCCGGCCGATAATGAACCTACTACCGGCAGCACGCGCCCCGCCATGCGCAAAGCCTGTTGATGAGCAAGTTTTAACCCCAGTTTGCGGATCAATTCAGCCAGGTTCTTTTTTCCGTAATGTTGCACCAGAAAGCGACCGCCTTGCTGTATTACAAGCTCTTTTACCAGTCCCACCCCTACTTGCCGGAACATGCACCAAAGCATCTGTTCACGGGTAAGCAGGCTGTTCTTACCATAGGCTGCAGCAATATTACTGATCATCTGGGCCTGTATACGCCAAACCGTCATTACATCGGGAACCACAGACAATAGTCCCGCTACACCTCCGGGAATGGACAATGCTGCGGAAACCGAGCTGCTTTTTACCGCTGATTGCCGGATCAGCCCTTTTACAAAGATCTCATCAGAGGGCTTTCCGTTCAGTTTAGGCTCAGGAATATCCGTCAGTACTTCAAACAGGCGCTGAACCAATAATTCGTTTTGCAATACCGGTTTTTTCACGGAGAATAAACGATCAAATAGTGTTCCTAATTGCGTGACATCAACCCGATGCGGTTTCCTTCCGTATCCATTATGATACTCATATAGCCTCTCTCTTCACTGATCTGATTTTTGGGAACGATTAACTTTCCACCCAGGCCTTCCAGTTTTTCCAGGGCTATAGCCAGGTCCGGATCTGCATTTAAATAGATCGTGACTCCTTCTGCAGAGGGCTTGTAAAACCCGGGATAATAGCACAGAGCTCCGCTTACTTTTCCTTCTTCAGCGGGAAACAAAGCCATTTTTAACTGATTAGCCAACTCAAGATCCTCCAATTGAATATTCAAAAGGTTGCTGTAGAATTTCCTGGCGCGCTCCATATCGGCTACCGGTATCTCAAACCACTTTAAGGCATGTTGCATGGTACAGGATTAAAACCGGAATTTAAAAAAAATCCGGTGTTCAGGAAATGCGAAGACCGTTTGGAGCGCTACCCAGGGTAGTAAGTAAAGTTACCTCCCCATTGCTATTTACGGCCCCAAGCACCAGGCACTCACTCACAAAATTAGCAATTTGTTTAGGTGGGAAGTTAATCACCGCCACCACCTGCTTTCCGGTAATCGTATCAGGTGTATACAGTTTAGTGATCTGGGCCGATGTTTTACGGGTACCTAATTCCCCAAAGTCAATTACAAGCTTATAAGCTGGTTTACGGGCTTCCGGAAATGCTTCTGCTTTTATAACCGTTCCTACCCGGATATCCACCTTTGTAAAATCGTCCCAGGAGATCATCGGGTGGTGGGCAAAGTTTCCGGTAAACGGGCTTGCGATACCACCCAGGGTACGTGCTGATTTTTACCACCAATTGCAGAGCGAGTAAAAACCACCAATCCACCTTTATTAAAACCCAGGGGTGGTAGCTCCTCAATGGTGATCATGTTAATAAAACGCCTGTCGCGGTTGGAGCGATACTTCCTGCGCACATTGCTCATTACATCCTGGTCAATTTGCGTCTTGTATTTTTTGTAGAGCGGCTCCAACTGGTAAAAGTCTTTATTCTTCAGGTCCAGGTTATGCACGTAAGCGCTTCGCTTATTTTTCCGGGGGGCACAACAATCCTCTTCATCCAGGTAATAGACCACACACATCTGATCACCGGGCTCCCAGAACATAATATCCGCAATAAGGCTCATCTTCTCGGTCTCCCAGCTTTCACAGGTTTTAAAGAGCGAATCCTCCGGAGGATATGGCAATCTTCCGGCCGGTTTCAATTTATCACTGAGTTCCTTAAGAATAGCATCACGGGACCAACGCGGTATCTCTTTGCGGATATCTACCTTTACCTCTATATCCTTACAAATTTTACCCTTGGAAGCATCTTCCATTCCGATAAAGTAATTCGCGGTATAAGATGTATCACCGGCCTCACTTTGCGCATAAACAGCGGTTGCGAACATTCCCGCCAGGAGCATATAAAAAAGCTTTTTCATCAGTCTGCGATCTTTCCTTTCATTTCCAACTCGTCAATTTCCTCTAATTCCCATTCCGAAAACGGGGCTAGTATAAACTTGCGATCGAATAATTCTCTACCAATATAAAAACTTACCCAGAAAGTATTGTAAAACCCGAACACCTGGGGATCAATACGCTCCACACGGGCCGAGCTATGCTTATCCAGGTGTTCAATGAAATGTCGTAAGGTGGAGGTTTTACGTCCCGTGCCATCTTCTTTCTCGGAGGCATTGGAAACCACCATCAGGTTATTGAGGTCCGTAGGTTTATTGTTGATCAGGTAAACGTAGAAATCGCTTTCTCCCTTTTCATCTATCCGCTTGCCAACGGCCACTTTTACATCGGTTACTTCGGGAAAATGGATATCTTCTTTCATGAGTTCTTGTTTGGGGTACAAAACTACTATACGCTTAATTAAATACCGGTGGCGCCCTACCTCTAAATCTATTCCTAAATTCGCCTTTCCAAAAAATTGATCCTCATGCAGCAAAAAATTGTACTTCTGGGCTCCGGTGAACTGGGTAAGGAACTGGTCATAGCGCTTAAAAGACTGGGCGAATATGTAGTGGCCTGTGACAGCTATGAAGGTGCCCCCGCTATGCAGGTAGCGGATGAATACGAGGTAATCAATATGCTGGATGGCGCACAACTGGATGCCGTCATTCAAAAATACCAGCCCAAACTAGTGGTGCCGGAGGTGGAAAGCATTCGTACGGAACGTTTTTACGATTACGAAAAACAAGGCATTACCGTAGTTCCGAGTGCGAAAGCTGCCAATTATACTATGAATCGCAAGCTTATCCGAGACCTGGCCGCAAAGGAGCTTGGGCTGCGTACCGCCAAATATGAATATGCTGACAATGCGGAAGATTTCAGAAGTGCGGTCCATCGCATTGGTATACCCTGCGTGATCAAACCACTGATGTCTTCTTCCGGTAAAGGACAATCGGTAATTAAGAGCAAAGAGGATATCGAAAAAAGCTGGCAATATGCCTTAAGTGGCAGCCGGGGCGATCTGCAGGAAGTGATCATCGAGGAATTTGTGGATTTTCATACCGAGATCACCCTGCTCACCGTAACCCAGAATAACGGACCCACACTTTTTTGTCCTCCCATAGGACACCGCCAGGAACGTGGTGATTACCAGGAAAGCTGGCAGCCTTGTGCGGTTTCAGATGATGACCTGAACGATGCACGTGATATGGCCGATAAAGTAACGGCTGCGCTGGGGGGAGCCGGAATATGGGGAATAGAATTCTTTTTGGGTAAGGATGGGGTTTATTTCTCAGAACTCTCGCCCCGCCCGCATGATACCGGTATGGTAACCCTGGCCGGCACCCAGAACCTGAGCGAGTTTGAATTGCACGCCCGCACCATTCTTGGTCTACCGATCCCGGAGATCACCTTGGAAAGGGCCGGAGTTTCAGCGGTGATACTGGCCAGCAGGGAAAGCAAGGAGGCACCTCGCTTTTCTGGATTGGCTAAAGCGTTGGAATACCCTCGTTCCGATGTACGCCTCTTTGGCAAACCCACTACCCGCCCCTACCGGAGGATGGGGGTGGCCCTTACCTACGATGAACCGGGAGCAAATGTAGATGCCCTGCGGAAAAAAGGCCGGGAAATTGCCGATTGTATAACGGTGGATTAAGGGGCGTGGCTTACCCGGTAATTGGAGTTTTTTCACTAATATTGAGTGAATTAAAACTCTACTCTACATGAAAAAAATGATTCTCAGCTGTCTCCTGCTGGTAGCAGGAGCAGTAAGTGCCGTAGCACAATCCAGTACCCTTACCATTACCAACAACACCAACTGTGCTTATGTGGTAGTCCTTTACAATGAACAGGACGACTGCAACCTATCCTGCGCTGTAAAGGTATGCGTACCTTCCGGTCCGGGGGTTACCGTTCCTGTTAACCCGTGCAATCCCAATTGGTACTGGGATCGGGCAATCGTGTATCCGTCTATTGATTCCTGTGATCCATGCAGTGCTCCCATTGGTGTAGCAGCCCCGAACCCTACCAATTGCCTGGGTTTACCTAACCCAGTAAGTTCCAGAAGGCACTGTGCCGGATGCGGGCCTTTCACGGTTGATTTCTCATCCACGACCACATTGGATATAAATTAGTGGAATAGTTCCACACAAAAGGGCTGCCAATGGCAGCCCTTTGTATTTTAGTTTATGTACTCAGGTTTATTTGCCTTCTGCGAAGGACACGATCTTTTCATCCAACGGAGAAGTTGAGGAAGGATAATATGCTACCCATTCTCCCTTTTCATTCACCAGGAACTTATTGAAGTTCCATTGCACCTCTACATCCTCCTTACCATTTCTATCTTTATGGGTAAGCCATTGATATACCGGGTGCTGCTGCGCTCCCTTAACCGGTGTTTTAGCCATCATTGGAAAGCTTACTCCGTAATTCTTCTGGCAGAAGCTGGCAATCTCCTCATTGGATCCAGGTTCCTGACCTCCAAAGTCGTTGGATGGAAAGCCAATGACCGTGAAATTTTCACCGCCATAAGTAGCGTATAGCTCCTGCAACTGCTCATATTGTGGGGTATAACCACATTCACTGGCGGTATTCACAATAAGCACGCGTTTTCCCTTAAGGCTGGCAAAATCAAAGGATTGTCCATCCAGGGTTTGAGATTTAAAATCATGTAAAGTTGACATAGGCGTTTCAGAAGTTTCAGTATTAACACTTGATTTTGAAGCTAATTGTGTCTGCTGTTGTCCTGTTTCCTGGCAAGACATGGCTACAATCAGAAAGAGTATTGAAGAAATTGTACGGATCATTTTTGGTGTATTTTAATAGATACGCCAAATTTCGTAAGAAAGTTTAAATATATATCTGCACTCTTAAAGGCCGTCCTTCTTATTTTTGTGCTGTGGTGTCACAGATCCTGGAGATAGTAAAACTCAACATTACCCTTGAATGGCGGCAACGCCAAAGCATACTGGCGGTATTGCTGTATGTACTAACCACCACCTACCTCAGTTACCTGGTATTCAACGGCATTATCTCTTCCGAAACCTGGAATGCCCTTTACTGGATCATCCTCATATTTGCTGCCGTACAGGCCGCTTTCCGCAGTTTTCAAAATGAAGCGGACCGCAGGTTCCTCTTGTATTATAGCCTGGTCCCGCCCAGGGTGCTCGTTATTGGTAAAACCATTTATAACTTTTTTTACCTGCTGGTGATAGGCCTGGTAACCTTTGCCTTGTTCCTCTTCCTTCTGGGCAATATTGTGGCGGATCCGCTGGCGTTTGTTGTTTTGGTGGTACTGGCCAGTGCCGGTTTTGCATGTATACTCACTTTTGTTTCGGGCATTGCCGCCAAGGCAGGAGACAACCCTGCTCTTCCGGCCATACTGAGTATTCCCTTGCTTTATCCGCAGGTACTGGCCTTAAGCCGCACCAGTATACGGGCCCTTACGGGTTTCTCATGGTCAGTAAACGGGCCGGTTTTATTGGTTTTGCTGTTATTGGCATTAGTTTCTTTACTATTGTCTTATCTCTTATTTGCGTACCTTTGGCGCGACTAAAATGAAGCTATGAAAGCACATTGGTGGAAGGCTTTGGGTGTTGTCCTTGTTCTCTACACGATCATTTTCGGATTCCTGGGATCCGTGCCCCGTTTACCTATATTGAACGAAACCATCCGTGTACTTTATTTCCATGTAACCATGTGGTTTGCCATGATCATCCTCATGATAGCTTCGCTCTCGTACAGTATTGGGTATTTACGTGATAATTCTCCTTTTCGTGATCTTAAAGCTAAAGAAGCGGCCCTTACAGGAATGTTCCTGGCCACCTTGGGACTGGTAACCGGAAGTCTTTGGGCACGTTTTACCTGGGGTGCCTTTTGGGTGAATGATCCTAAACTTAACGGTACTGCGGTTACCATGCTTATCTACCTGGCCTACTTTATTTTAAGGGGATCCGTGGAAGATCCACAGAAAAAAGCCCGCCTGGCCGCTGTGTACAACATTTTTGCCTTTGTGATGATGATCGTATTCATCGGTATACTTCCCCGGATGACGGACAGCCTGCATCCCGGTAACGGAGGCAACCCAGGCTTTTCAGGTTACGACCTGAATAGCGATATGCGCATGGTATTTTACCCGGCCGTTATCGGCTGGACTCTCATGGGCGTGTGGATCATGAACATCAAGGTCCGCTACACAAAACTCACCTGGAAACTAAATGAACAACTGGATTAAGATCAAAACACTGTTTTTCACCATCATTACTACCCTTACGGCTGCCTCGCTGCACGCACAAGCCGGTGATGTGGAGATGGCGAATATGATGCGGGAAAACGGCAAGATATATGTGGTGGTAGCTATCCTCTCGGTAATTTTTATTGGTATAGTTATTTACCTCATCAGCATTGACCGAAAATTGAGAAAACTCGAAAAAGAGCAAAAAGCATGAAACGGACCCATATTGTTATCATCCTGATCATTGCGGTAGCTATCGGTGCTATCATAGCTACCATTAATGACGCTTCTACCTACGTAGGTTTTTCAGAAGCTAATGCTAATCCTAATACCACTTACACGGTTATTGGCTACCTGGATAAAGATGCTTCCATGAATTACGATGCCCGTTCCAACCAGTTTGAGTTTGGCGCGGTGGATAAAGAAGGCATCCGCAAAAAAGTGGTTTATCATCAGCCCAAGCCCCAGGATTTTGAACGCAGCGAGGAGATCACCATGAAAGGCTATAGCACGGACAGTGCTTTTGTAGCCAAGGAAATCCTTATGAAGTGCCCTTCCAAATACAACGAAACCAATGAGTTGGAAGGTTACCAAACCTACGATTAATGGAATATATTGGAGAACATACCCTACCCGGCCTGGCCGGGCGTTTTTTTGTCAGCCTGGCCCTCGTATCGGCCCTCATCAGTGCGCTGGCCTATTATTTTTCCTACACCAAAAAAGATAAGTCTTATCAAAAACTGGCCAGGACCTCTTTCCTGATCCATACCGGTAGCATCATTGGTGTGGTGGCCTGCCTTTTTTACCTGATGACTTCGCATTACTTTGAGTATGATTATGTGTGGAAACACTCCTCACTGGATCTACCCGGTAAATATATTTTCAGTGCTTTTTGGGAAGGTCAGGAAGGCAGTTTCATCCTCTGGATGTTCTGGCATGTGATACTCGGTACCCTGCTTATGTATACTGCGCGGAAGTGGGAAGCTCCGGCCATGATCGTGTTTGCGCTGGTGCAAGCCTTTTTGGCCAGTATGATCCTGGGCGTATACCTGGGAGACCTGAAAATAGGCAGCAGCCCTTTTGTGCTGATGCGCAATACACCGGAAAATATCGGTTTGCCCTGGACACAGGTAAGTGATTACCTGGAAAAATTCCCGGCTTTTATGGACGGTAGCGGGCTAAATCCACTGCTGCAGAATTATTGGATGACCATTCACCCTCCGGTACTTTTCCTCGGTTTTGCCTCAACCCTGGCACCTTTTGCGCTGGCCATGGCTGGCTTGTTTACCCGTGATTACGGAGGCTGGGTAAAAACGGCCCTTCCCTGGAGTTTTTTCAGTGTGATGATATTGGGAACTGGTATCCTTATGGGAGGTGCCTGGGCGTATGAAGCATTGAGCTTTGGCGGCTTCTGGGCCTGGGACCCGGTTGAGAATTCTTCATTGGTGCCCTGGATAACCATGACGGGTGGTGCACACCTGCTCCTGGTATACCGAAACCGCAAAACCGGTTTACACTGGTCCTTCTTTATGGTGATCGTTACCTTTCTGCTTATCCTCTACTCTACGTTTCTTACACGGAGTGGTGTACTTGGGGACTCTTCGGTACACGCATTTGTAGACCTGGGGCTTAGCGGACAGCTACTTATTTACCTGTTATTCTTTGTAATACTGGCCCTCGGGATCTTTATCTACCACTTCCGAAAAATTCCATCGGCCCCAAAAGACGATGAACTAAGTTCCAAGGAATTCTGGATGTTCATTGGGAGCCTGGTACTCCTTATCTCTGCCTTCCAGATCATCTTCAGCACCTCTATCCCGGTGATCAACAAAGTATTCGGGCCTGAAGGGATTTTATCGCTTTCTGACAAGAAACTGGCACCACCACTTGAACCTATCAAGCACTACAACAGCTTCCAGATCCCATTTGCCATTGTAATTGCACTACTCATAGGTATAGCCCAATGGTTAAATTACAAGCACACCAAAGGCAAAACCTTTTTTAAACGTATGCTGCGCTCCCTGGTCATTTCACTGCTACTCACCCTAGGGGTAAGTTATTGGTTTGAATTCTGGCAAGAGCCGCTTTACCTCATCCTTTTGTTTGCATCCCTCTTCGCCATAATCACCAATATAGATTACTGGTTGATACTCGGTAAAGGTAAAATGTCTTTTACCGGAAGCTCTATTGCCCACATCGGCTTTGGGCTTATCATTGCCGGGGCACTTATTTCCAATGCCAAACAAAAAATAATCAGCCGTTCGGATGTATTTCTTTCCGAAGATATGCCCTCCAATGAGCACGCCCTGATGGAACTTTCGGATTCCACACGCCTGGGTAATTACGTGGCCGTATTTAACGGCATGCGGGATGAGGGAGGTAAACAGTTTTACGATGTAACCTATTACAGCCGCCAGGATAGCAATAGCACTTTAAAGGAAGAATTCCGGCTGAGTCCTTTCCTGCAGATGTCAGACAATATGGGGCCAACCCCCAACCCGTCTACTGCGCATTTCTGGAACCGCGATATTTACACCCACGTTACCTACTCTTCTTACCTGGAGCCTGAAACTGATGATGGCTATCGCAGTGAAATGGAAGTAGATCTATCCCGTGGCGACACCGCCATTTACCAGGACCATTTTGTGATCATGGACAGCCTCCGCATCAAAGCTTCCTATACCGAAGATACCCGTGAGCTAGCCAAATTACGTCTCACCGCAAAACTCCGGGTAGTGAATGTTTTTGGCGAAGAATTCTGGGCTGAGCCGGTTTATGTACTGGAAGGGAACACCCTCAGTTTTGAAGATGCTTTCCTGGATGATCAGAAGTTCAAATTCAGACTTGAGGATATCAATACCACTACTAACAAGATTGTTCTTAAAGCGTGGACTCAGGCTAAGAAGGACGAAAAGCCATTCATAGTAATGAAAGCCATCGTATTCCCTATGATCAACCTTTTGTGGATAGGATGTATACTAATGGCCATTGGTTCCGGTATAGCCGTATGGCAGCGGGTGAAAAACCGTTAGTCAGCAGTTCCGGCCGTTTCCCTTTTTGCTGAAGCGTACTGCTCTGCCAATTGCAAGGCATTGTAGGCATTTATAATACCCCCGGTAACGGACAGCTCTTCAAAGCGTACCTTTTCCTTATCATCACCATTAGCGGGTCGATATACCTTTTTCCTCCCCATATCGGTTACGGATGAAAGCAGCACCTCCTTTAATTCGACAGGTGTAAGTTCAGGGTAATACGACCATACCAGTGCAGCCACGCCCGAAACCACCGGGCAGGAAAAACTGGTACCACTGGTTACACTATAACGGTTTCCGGGCTGCGTGGAAACCACGCTAACCCCTGGCGCAAAAAGATCTACCGAATGTTGACCATAGCAGGAGAATGATCCGGCCATGTTCTTCCCTTTTTTCTGATCGTTAGCTCCTACCACTATCCAGTTGGAAACAGAATCCGCCTCTCCGAAATATTTAATGGGAAAGTGATGAACCGTATCCAGGTTATCACCGCTATTACCGGCCGCGTGTATGATCAGTACCCTCCTGGAAGAAGCATATTCCAATGCTTGATCCACCAAATGCTTTTGTGGAGAAAAGTCTTTTCCGAAACTGAGATTGATGATATCCGCCCCGTTGTCTACAGCATAATAAATAGAGAGAGCCACATCTCGATCGTATTCATCTCCATCGGGTACTGCGCGCAGGGCCATGATTTCCACATTAGAGGCTATCCCGTCAATTCCCAGTTCATTATCACGGTTAGCAGCTATAATACCGGCTACCAGGGTACCGTGAGAGGGGCGCACGCCTTTTACATCAGGATTACCATGTGGATTTTCCAGGCTTTCCAGATCATCATTGATTATAGTACGCGGGTTGAATTCCAGGCTAAGATGCTTGGTAAGAGCCGTGGTCATGTGGTTCTTCTCATCCCGCATGTCATCATAGCTAAAACCATTATCAAAGAGGTACAGGAAAAAACCCTTGGCTTGCAGGATCTCCCGGTCTTCACTCCTTACCCCGTAAATATCCTTTGGGGAAAGATCCCTTTTCTGATCGAGGTGTCTTTTAAGTATATCTTCATACCAGTTAAACTGGGTCTCAAAAGCGGAAAAGCTCTTTTCCATTTCTTCCATTTCACCCCTTTCTTCCTCGTACATTGCCAGGCATTGTTGATATTCCTCATAAGAGGCTTTCAGGGAATCCGGCACCTGCGAGGCATCGGTTACACCTTCAAAAAGAGATTGACGATCCCTAACCACCCGTACGAATTCATAATTACAGAATTCGATATTTTCACCATCAGCGTTGCCTAGGAAATTCCAGCCGTGGATATCGTCAATAAACCCGTTATTATCGTCATCCACTCCATTACCCGGAATCTCATCCTGATTCACCCAGATCTTTCCCTGAAGGTCTTCGTGGTCAATATCCACACCGGCATCAATCACCGCGACTACTATTTTCCTTTTAGGTGAGCGATCTTTCAACAACTCCTTGTAAGCACGATTAACCCCTGTTCCCAAGACCTTATCTTCTTTGGGATCAAGATTGTACCAATTCACCAAATCTTCATCAATGGAATCACCTGGATTGGGAATAAAAGACCAGGAAGTTAGAGGTAAAAGCATTAAAAGGCTGGCCATTAACAGGCTAAAGGAAAAATATCGCATGAAGATTTTGGGTTAAAGTTTAAAAAAATGCGCCTGCAAATATACGTGGTAGATCCATATCAGGGGCGTCCATCGGTATCGCGCATCAGAGTAATGGCCGATTTGTAGATCACTTCTCCCTGATCATGTAGAATGTAGTAATAAGTGCCATCCGGCAATTCATTATAACCATAATCCACCCCGGACCAATCATTCTGGTACTCTTTTACGGACCATACCTCACTACCCCAGCGGTTAAAAATAACCAGGGAATAAGCATTATCCGGGTTAATACTCTTCAGGTCAAACTCATCATTAACACCATCCCCGTTGGGTGAAAAGAAGTTGATAGGCCCAGGGGCATCACCATTCAGTACAAATACCAGGGTAGAGTCCAAACCTTCGCAGCCAAACTCGTCCCGTGCCCGAACATAGAACTTTACGGTATCCACCTCTTCCATACGCGCCAGTGTATTAGCCGTTATACGGCTGCTCATCTCCACCTCATCATCCGCATACCAATAATAATCGGAGCCCCCAGTGGCCCTTAAGCGTGCCCACTCACCGAGGCTTACAGTCTGGTTCGGTCCAGCATCTACATTAGCACTGAGGTAGCTTATTTCAATGGAGTCTCGCTTGGTATAGGTACAAAAACCAACTTTTACAGAAAGGCTTATATAATGCTTTCCCGGAACCGACCAGCTTTGTATAGGGGGATTTGGTTGTGTAAAGGTGGGGAAAGCAGCCGTACTGTCAAACTCCCAGAGATAGGTGGTACCGGCCGGGAAACCGGTTATCGGTCTAAAATCCACCGCCTGCGCCTCAAAACAAGTTTGTCCTGTCCAGAAAAACTCCGGGAGCACAGGATTACTTACGTTGAAAATAAATTCGGTGGTATCTCCGCAAGGGCTTTTGGTTCCTGCGTATAGGGTGACTTTGTAAGCGCCTGGCCCAGGAAAGGTAAAGGTAGGCTTTAACAGGGATGAAGTATCGGTGTTAACACCCGGTACACCAAAATCCCAGAACACATCCGCTGAATTACTTTGCGAGGTAAAGTCAACCGTAAGGCCATCGCAGAGAATAGTAGGATCTTCTAAGGGTGTAAGCATGTCACTTACCGTAGCTTTTATACAGTCCGTAACGGTAAACTGGTAATCCAGCCGTACCGTACTCTTCAATCGTCCCTGGTGATAGTCGCTGACACAAATACCCACCACATACGTTCCAGGTTCATTAGGTACACCGGATAGTATACCGGTTTGTCGATCAATAGTAAAGGCTGGTGAAGAAGGTATGGGGTCACTAGCTGTGTAAGGAGGGATGAAAGGAATTTCACGGTACGGTGGTGGACAAGGAGGCCTTGGGATCACGGGGTCTCCTACACAGGGAGTAGGGCTTCCGGGTACATTCCCACCCCGATATATGTTGCATAATTCATAATAAAGAGAGTCCCCATCCCGATCTCTTACCTTAACGGGAATAGATAGAGTCTGGTTGTTACACAATACAATAGGGGGTACATTCTCTATAAAAGGTGAGCTGTTGCATAAGGTATCATTGCTGGGTATCTGAACGGTATAGGTACTGCCCAGCGAGTTGGGAGATGCTACATTTTTGACAATACCATTGCGGCAACAGCGCTGCCAGGTAAGTACGTAGCCACCCGGACGGGGAGGCAGCGTAACGGTATCTGTATAATCAAAATACTCGGTACAAAGGCCGGGAGGAGGAATAACACAGGGATTACCGGTAGAATCCGGCACCCGTGTACGGCCCCGGCCACTTACTCGTAACTCAGTTATAAGGTTACTGGCGTCATCATACACCGCTATAAAAGCGAATTCGTCAAAATCTGCTCCTCCGCTGGCGCAGTCGCGATAGACCCTAAGACGTACCTGGTATTTATTATTCCCCATACATTCATAGGAAATATCACCCCCTACCAAGTGTGCACCGTATACCGAAGAGGTTACAGTTATACTCACCGCAAGGAACATCAACAACCTGATGTACAGAGTTTTCATATTCATTTTAAGTATGGCCAGGGTACTAGGGGTAGCAATCTAAGCAATAAATTAAAATTTTACGAGGCAAGGTACAAGCAATTAGGCAACGTTTCATCACAGCTTTTCTATTTTTGGCCTATGATTGCTCTGCAAAATATCACCATAATCGGAAACGGCAGCGTAGGGCAATACCTGCAGCGTAACCTATCTCTACATAACTACGATATTAAAGTCGTGACGAGGGACAGGGGTCCGTCAAAATCTTTTCAGGAAAAACTGGCCTCGCTCAAAGGTACTACAGACCTTATCGTGATTTGTGTCAGTGACCAGGCTATTGCTGAAGTCAGCACGTTTATTGGGGTCGGAAATGCCCCGGTAGTACACGTTTCGGGAGCCACACCTTTGCACCATCTTTCTGATAAACACGCCCACCGCGGTATCTGGTATCCTTTAATGAGTCTGGCTGCGGGGACAAACCCCACATTCACCAGCATACCCTTTTGCCTGGAGGCCACAGATGAGTTTACCATGCAATTATTAAAACAGCTTACACGAGCGATGGGCGCCACAGCTTACGAAGTGGACTCTGAACAACGCAAAGTCTTACATTTGGCGGCTGTGCTGGCCCAGAATTTTTCCAACCACCTATATGAACTGGCCTACCTGGAAATGGCAAAAGCGGGTCTTGACTTTGAATTGTTGAAACCATTACTACTGCAAAGTGTAAGTCGCCTGGGAAAAGACCATCCTGCTAAAATGCAAACTGGTCCGGCCGTACGAAAAGACCAGAATACAATACACCAACACCAGAAAATGATCAGCAACCAGGATACCCTGGAGATCTATAACATAATGACGCAAAGCATTCAAAAGAGGCATGACAAAGAATTATAAGGAATTACTTCACCACATCCGCGCTTTTGTTTTTGACATGGACGGAGTTCTCACCAACGGGGTTTTCCAATTGGGTGATGGCGGACAACCCATTCGTCATTTCAACAGTAAAGACAGTTATGCCCTCCAACTGGCCCGAAAAAAGGGATATATCGTTGCTATTATTTCCGGGGGGTATTGCAATAATGCCAAAACGGGCTTCCAGCGTATGGGCCTCACTGACATTTATATGAATGCCAGCGATAAGATGGAAGCATGGAAAGACCTGCTGGCCGTATATGAGTATGATAACCTCCAACCCGAGAACATCCTGTATATGGGAGACGACATCCCTGACTACCCGGTGATGCAGAAAGCGGGTATTGCTGCCGCTCCGGCTGATGCCGCTCCGGAAGTAAAATCCATTGCTCATTATGTCTCGTCTAAAAAAGGCGGTGAAGGCTGCGTGCGCGATGTGATAGAGCAAACTTTAAAGCTACAGGATAACTGGATGTTGAACGAAGATTTTAAATGGTAAGATGGCGCTACTGAAACTCATACGCTGGCCCAACCTTTTGATGATCGTTTTTGTACAATACCTCATCCGGTTTATGATCACCGAAAGTCTGGACATTCCCCATGTACTGAACCACTTGCAATACTTTTACGGGGTACTATGCAGTATCAGCCTGGCTGCTGCGGGCTATGTGATCAACGATATACTGGATGTTTCAGTGGATGAGCACAATAAGCCCCAGCGCGTTACGGTGGGCAAGGCTTTTCCCGATTCAGTAGCCTGGCAGATCTATTTCGGGCTGAATATACTGGCCTTGTTTACCGGGTACCTAGTGGCTAAAGCAGCGGGTATGCCCGGACTGTGGATGCTACCGCTTATTGCCATTGCTTTGTTGTATTTCTACTCGGTTGACCTTAAAAAAAGAGCCATAATAGGAAATGTGCTGGTATCTTTGTTAACAGCTCTTCCTGTAGCCCTGGTAGCCTTGTTTGACCTTGTTCCTGCGGTTACGGATGAAAACCGGGATATAGTACGCGCTGCCGTGGAGGTAGTATCGGCTTACGCATTATTTGCCTTCTGGAGCAATTTTATCCGGGAGATGATTAAGGATGCCGAAGATTACCAGGGGGATGCCAGGCATGGGTACCGCACCCTCGCTGTGATCCTGGGGCCCCGGCAAGTGCGTTACGTGATCATCATTTTGATATTGGTCATGCTTAGTTTTACAGGCTTTTACGATGTATACCTCTTTGCGAGTGATCACGTTTCGGCCATTTATATTATGCTTTTTGTAAACCTTCCGCTTCTTTACCTGATCTACCTGGTTATTAAATCCAAAACCCCGGCAGACTTTAAAAAGGCAAGTACTCTTACCAAGATCATCATGCTAACGGGCATACTTTCCATGGTAATATTCACCCTCGTTCTAAAATTCAACTGGTAATGCAGATCATTCCGGCCGGTAAAAAACTGGTACTCGCCTCCAAATCCCCACGCAGGCAGGAGCTACTGAAGCAAATGGGATTGGAATTCATTGTACGCATACAATCTATTGAAGAAACCTATCCAGAAGGTCTGGAAGGTTCTGCCATAGCCGAATACCTGGCTGGACAAAAAGCAGATGCCCTATCTGCCACCCTTCGCCCGGACGAAATACTTCTGACCTCGGATACCGTGGTATGGTGTAACGGAAAGTCGCTCGAAAAAGCCGCAGACGAGGCAGAGGCTTACCGTATGCTGAAACAATTATCGGGGAAGAAACACGAGGTTATTACGGCTGTTTGTCTGCAGTCTACCGGGCATAGGGAAATCTTCAGCGATACTGTGAGAGTTCATTTCCGGGAGCTCAGCGATGAAGACATCCGTTATTACATACAAACCTGCAAACCCTTTGACAAGGCCGGAGCCTACGGCATACAGGGATGGATCGGTATGACAGGTATTACCGCCATTGAAGGTTCCTTTTTTACAGTAATGGGCCTGCCCACTCATCTTATTTATGAAAGGCTTCCCCTCTTCGGAAGTCGCTAAATCTTCGTAAACTTAGGCCGTAAATCCGGCCTTATGAAGAAAGAACCGCGGTTATGGATCGCGCTTATTCCCGTTATTTTCCTGGTAGCCCTGCTGAGTATTAACGTGATACTGGTATTCGGGGACGATGCTCTTTCCGGTTCCAACCAGTTCATATTGCTTTTATCCGGAGCCGTGGCGGCCGTACTCGGTATTTCCCAGGGCTTTTCCTGGGAGGAGATACTGGCCGGAATAGAGAAAAGTGTTACCAGCACCACCAACGCAATCCTCATCCTCCTTATGATAGGAGCCCTGGCGGGTTCCTGGATGATCAGCGGTATTGTGCCGGCCATGATTTACTATGGACTTCAGATATTGAACCCTGAGATCTTTTTGCCGGCAGCAGCTATCATCTGCGCCTTGGTAAGCCTGGCTACCGGAAGCAGCTGGAGTACTTCAGCTACAGTAGGTATTGCCCTTATCGGCATTGGGAAAGCCATTGGTATCTCGGAAGCAATGGTAGCAGGAGCCGTGATCTCCGGGGCTTATTTCGGGGATAAGATCTCCCCTCTTTCGGATACCACCAACCTGGCTCCGGCTATGGCAGGGACTGATCTTTTTACGCATATACGTTATATGCTACTCACCACTATTCCGTCCTTTACCATCACCATTATTATTTTTGTGATCCTGAGCTTGAGCCTCAGCTCTTCAGGTTCCGTTAACGATATAGAACCTTTGCTGAGTGAGTTGCGCAGCACTTTCAATTTAACACCCTGGCTCTTTACGGTACCGGCCCTGGTAATCCTACTTATTATCCGTAAGATGCCCGCATTGCCGGCTATTCTGATCGGCACGCTGGCCGGGGCTTTGTGCGCCTTGATCTTCCAGGGTGATCTTTTAGCTTCCATGAGTGAAACCGGCTACCTGGACATGGAAACAGCGTATCGCCTCATTATGAACTCCCTTACAGTTGATATGACCATTCATGCTGAACACCCCATTTTGGTGGAACTGCTTAACTCCAGCGGAATGGCGGGAATGTTGGGTACCATCTGGCTGATCATTTCGGCCATGGTGTTTGGTGGAGTTATGGAAGCCTGCGGCTTTTTGGAAGTAATCAGCAGATCATTGCTGAAAATGGCACACAAAACGGCTTCCCTTATTGCCACTACCATGGGCACTTGTTTGATGATTAACGTTACGGCTTCCGACCAGTATCTGGCCATTGTGGTTCCCGGGCGGATGTATGCCGATGCCTACCGCAAAAGAGGGCTTGCTCCGGAAAACCTCAGCCGTACACTGGAAGACAGTGGCACCGTTACTTCGGTGCTGGTGCCGTGGAATACCTGCGGGGCCTACCAAAGCGGGGTTTTAGGTGTAAACACTTTGGCTTATTTACCCTTTGCTTTTTTCAACCTGTTAAGCCCCCTGATGACCCTCATCTTTGCCATATTCAACATCAAGATACGCAGGTTGGTCCAGGCTTACCGTTAATTCCATACACTAAAAATTAAAGGCGGATAACTAAAGATTTTGGTCGTTTCACTAAAAACCGCCTATATACAACTTTCAGAAAATCAATTAATTGAAGGCGTATTCTTATCTTCATGCAGCCAATTAACCAGATCTCTTATAGCAGGGATTCCAAGCAAAACTCGTTGCTAAGAGTCTGTTTACATCCGGGTCAGTTCTGCTTAAAAGGTTGGGCTGACCTGTTTTTAAAGTATTAAAGTTCACTCTACTCTCTACTCTGTCAAAACCTCTAGAAAGATCATGATTCTTTCAGGGGTTTTGATATTTCAAAGAGTACCTGATTTCCTTACCCCTTTCAAATCGAGCAAGTTCATAGCATTGCCCTGCAGCCCATGGATATTCAAGGGATAAAACCGAAGTACCTGGTCGTAATACAATGGCACAACCGGTGCCTCGGCCATAACCAGGCTATCCATCTTCTGATACAGTCTTATGCGTAGACTATCGTTGGTTTCCGAAGCTGCTTTGCGGTACCAGGTATCAAAAGTGGCATTTTTAAAATGGCTGTAGTTGGGCCCGTTGGGGGTCCAGTTCTCGGAATAGAACAATGAAAGATAATTCTCCGCATCAGGATAATCGCCTATCCAGCTAGCCCGGAAAAAAGGCACTTTGGAAGTGGCAATGGCCTGCCTCAAAGTAGATGGGGGGATAACCTCCACGTTGAGCCGTATCCCTAAAGCGGCTACTTCTCCCTGAATGTATTCACAAATATCCAGGTAGGAAGGGTTAGTCTGCAAGGTAATCTCTGGTAAACCATTGCCCCGGGGAAGTCCAGCCTCCTCCAGGAGCCTGGCCGCCTTTTCCGGCTGATAGGAATAGCCCGGTATACGACTGGTATCATACGCCATCAGTCCTTTGGGTATCATCCCTGCCTCTGCGGGAGTTCCGATATTATTCCTGAGGTACCGCATCATTTTTCTGCGATCAAATCCATAATTGATAGCCTGCCGGACCTTGGGGTTTAAAAGGATTTTTTGTGCGGAACTTCCCTCTGAGGAATCCACCAGGAAGGCCAGGTATTCCGTGTTAAGATAAGGTTGACGGTACACTTTAAAACGATCCTGGTATTTAGGCTGCAACTCACCACTGAAGGTAAGCAACTCATCCTTGTAGGAGGCGTCAATACCTGAAACCAGGTCCAGGCGGCCCTTTACAAATTCCAGAAAGGCTGATTGTTTATCGGGAATAAAGGTAACCGCAACAGACTCCAGGTATGGTAAGCGTTTCCCGGCACTATCGGTTTCAAAATAGTCCTCATTCCTGCGCATTACCAGTTTTTCATTCTCCACCCATATCTTAAAATAAAAAGGGCCGGTACCCACCGGGTGCTCCCTGAAGTTTGTACCATAATACGCCACCGCTTCTTCCGGTATTACGGAACAGTATTTCATAGACAGCAGACTGAGAAAGGGAGGAAAGGGTTCACTCAGGTGAATAACAAATGTGGTATCATCGGGCGCTGAAAATGCTTTTACTTTCTGAAATACCCAGCTTCCGGGAGCCGCCAGTTCTGCCGAACGTAAACGCTCAAAGCTGTAGAGGAAATCACCGGACCGGACCTGGCGCTGCCCCTGATCTGAAAAACATGCATCATCATGGAACCGTACATCCTTGCGCAAATTAAAGGTATAGGTAGTTCCACTGTCACTCACAGACCAGGAACGAGCTATGCAGGCTTGTACACGAAGATCATTATCCATTTGCACCAGCCCGTTGAATAGTTGGTTTACGGCCCAGATATTGGCCTGGTTTCGTGAAAAAGCCGGGTCCAGGGAAGTAATGCCGGCCGACTCATTATAGCGAAAGATCAGGGAATTATCATACTCTGCCGGGCCTGAACAGGCCAGCAGCCAGCACATTCCTAAAATGAATAAAGCGTAACGCATGGGCAAACTTAACCAGAAAAACGTTCAGGCAAGAACGTCCTTATACGGATCCGGGTTCCGGTTTAAAACTGCTTTGGCGTAAGGACATACCGGCACTATCTTTAATCCCTCTTCACGGGCATACGCAACGGCAGCATCCACCAGCTGACGACCCGTTCCTGTTCCCTGTAGCCTCCTGTCTACTTCAGTATGCTGAATAACCAGGCGGCCGGAACCAAAGAGGATATAATGTAAACGGCCGGTAACTTTACCCTCCTGCTCTGCCAGAAAATCGCCTTTGGTATGATCCTGCGGAACATGTTTTATTTCCATATTTACCATAAGTTGAGGGAAGCAACTTTGTTTACGATCGTCCTAGCCATTTTTTCATTGGATTCATGCGACCATCCTGCGATGTGCGGACTGAGAATAACTTTATCGGAGGCTAGCAGGTATTGGAGGTCTAGAGGCATGTCACCGGTAAAGAACTCTTCAAAAGAACTCTTTTCATATTCCAGTACATCCAGGCAGGCTCCACGTATTTTTTCTTCTTTTAAGCCTTTCACCACCGTAGATGTCCGTACCACTTTGCCCCTTGCGGTGTTAATGAGGTAAACCGGCCTTAACAGGCGATCCAGGAAATCATCATCAAAATAATGTATGGTTTCGGGAGTTTGCGGGACGTGAAAACTGATAACATCCGCTTCCCGTTGCAGTTGTTCCAATGAACACTCTTTCACCTGTTCATTTTCAAAGCCCTGATGGTATTTATCATAGGCGAGAATACGAACATCAAAACCACGAAGTTTTTCTGCAAATGAAGAACCCATCTGCCCATAACCGATGATCCCCACCGTTTTTCCTTCCAGCTCATAACCCCGGTTGGCTTCCCGTTTCCAGATGCCGCTTCGGACCTCCGCATCAGCTATTCTCAAGTTATTCATCAACATCAGCAGCATTCCCAGGGCGTGTTCTCCTACCGCGTTACGGTTGCCTTCCGGGGCATTGAGTACAGCTATGCCTCTACTCCTGGCTGCTTCCAAATCAATATTTTCCATGCCCGCACCTACCCTGCCGATGAATTGGAGACGGGTACAATTTTGTATAAAATCAAGATCAACCGGGAAGCGACTACGAATGATGAGCCCGGTATACCTGTCCATTTTGGGAGCCAGCTCTTGCGCACTACTCTGATAGTCTTCCTCAACAGTAAAACCCAGGGATTGCAGACCTTGGGGCAATTCAGGATGAACAGTATCTGCCAGGAGTACTTTCATTCCCCGTTCTTTGGAGGTATAGTGCTGGGTCCTTCGCGTTCCGCACGGTAATGAGGCGACATGATCTCCACATCGTTACGGGCAAAAATATCCTGTATCAGGGCATGGAGATCTGAATAGATCATGGCTTGCTTGGCAGGTTCCTTGGTATAGGCGTTTACTTGGTAGGATACGTAAAAATCGTCCAGGCTGGTCTGTAATACAAAGGGCTTGGGATTCTTTTCTATAAATGGCGTACAGGAGGCCGCCTCAATGAGCATTTCATGAACCTTGCGCCAGGGTACATCGTAGCCGATAGTGACCGTACTGTGTATGATGAGGCCTTCCATTTTACCGGAAAGGCTGTAATTGATACTGCTATTGTTGAGTACCGTACTGTTGGGAACGGTGATCATTTCATTCTTGATGGTCCGTACCCGGGTTACCAAAAGGTTTTTCTCCACCACATCGCCAGAATTCTCACCGATCTTCACCCGGTCTCCTATCTTATAGGGCCGCATATAGGTTATGACCAGCCCGGCAATGATATTGGAAATTGCGGATGACGATCCCAGGGAGATCAGCAGTCCCAGGAATACGGAAACCCCCTTGAATATTTCACTGTCCGAACCCGGGATATAAGGCCAGATCAGCACCAGCATAAAAATGTACAACAGGAAGTTGATCACACGGGCCGTAGGAATAGCCCAATCCGGGTAAAAGTTGTTGAGGGTAAGCTTTCCTTCTTCCACCTCACGGGCCAGGAACTTGATGCCCCGGGTAATATAGCGCACCACAAATACGATGATGGCAATGGTGAAAAGGTTGGGGATATAACGGATAATAGCCGTTACAAAGTGCTTAAGCGGATCCAGGATATAGGCAAACAGGGTGTTCGCTATACCTTCCGTCCAGGGGAAAATACTGAAGATAATGGGTAAGGTGAGGTAAAAGAGGAAGATAAGGAAAAGCACCCGTAAAATATTGTTGGCCAACAAAACAATGCTGGTTAAACGCTCTTCCGTAATAAACTCGTAATTCCTGAAAGTGAGTCCTTTGAGGTAGGTTCCCTTTAAACGCTGAATACGTAGCGCCAGGAATTTGAACAAGCGGTTTACATAACGGATGATAAAACCGCTTAGAAGGATAACCACCAGGGCCAGGCCTATTTGTATCAGCAGGCGTTTAATATCCAATCCTGATACTACTACCCGGCACTTGTTGGTGAGGGTGTTGAGATATTCACGGGCTGTTTGCTCCTGTGATTTGCCAAACCAGCGGGCATCCGTCAGGCTGATATTCATTACAAACTCACCCTTGTAGAAGATCTGGTAATACGGTTCATTCACCTCTATCCGCAGGCTATCGGATTCAAAATCGTGCAAGTGTATCAGCTCATCTATTTTCTGTGAAGCCAGACGTGCCCGCACCGTGGGCGTATAACCATCAATACGGTCATAGAGGTAAAACAATGTATCACCATCCAGCACCACCCCTCTGCGATTGAGGTATTGGCTGGAATCCAACGGTTCTTCGCTGAACTCCTCGGCTTGTTTGGCCTGGTCAGACTGACCATTATCCTGCGCTACCAAGCCGTTTAACGCCAGGATAGCCGTGCAAAAAACCGTTACTATGTATTTGAGTTTATCCATTTCCACCTACTCGCCATGAAATACCGGCTCCTATAAAGAAGGTACTGAGCACCGGTTCTGGTTCATTATTAAAATAATAGTATCCTTTATTACGCCCGTAACCACCCTGAACGTCAATCAAAACGTCATTATTCAAAACATACCAGAATCCGGTATCAAAATAGGTCCGGAACTCATTGTCCAAGAACTGGCTGAAAGCATAATTTCCGTAATTCTCAATGGCCCACCCAAACTTTGGAGTAATGGATAAGGCAAAATTGAGAGTATAAAAGATATTATCGAAGGAATTGCTTCCCAGGTTCACCGTTACTGACTGGTATTCATTGATATTCTGTGCCAGGGAGGTAGTAATGACCAGACCAACTTCGTCATCTGGCAGTACGTTTTTTTGCACATAATCCGCAAAACCCAATCGTGCCTGTACACACCAGGCCGGGCCTCCATTCTTACCTTCCAGGATATTGTAACGCGCGCCAAAATCAAAGGCACTTATAGCGTTGGAATTATAATTAAGAGAGTCCTGTTCTAATTTCAACCTGGTGTTGAGCCATTGGTAATCTATGGCTGCATTGATCTCAAATTTCCGCCCCAGTCCATACCGGATAACATTATTAAAGATCCATGAATTGGTTTCCAGAGAGGTCCTATCTCCCGCATGATCCCGCTCATTGGCAAAGTCCACTCCCTGCTGCAATTGCAAAACATGCTTGCCCACGGTAAGAGCCCCGATACTTTGGCAGGGGCGGTCGGTACTGATGGTTTCACTGAACTGCCCCCGTAGGGTCAGCGAGATTCCTAAAAGAACAGCAAGTGGTAAAATCTGCTTCATTGTATCGGTGTGAGCGCCCGCCAGGCTTTATGAAAGCAAGATAAAATTATTCCTTAAATGTCCAGCAGAGCGTAGCCAATGGTAAAGTAAATGAACAACCCCAGAATATCATTCATGGTGGTAATAAACGGACCGGTGGCCAATGCCGGGTCTATTTTATAGCGGTCCAGTATGATGGGAACAAACGTACCGATCAGCGCTGCCACCATAATAACGGCCACCAGGGCAATGGCCACAGTAAGGCATAATTTTACTTCATAGCCCAGAAACAAGCCTGCCCCTATGATCAACACTCCGCAAATAACTCCGTTCAATAAGGCCACTCCTATTTCTTTTAGCAAGCGGTTGGCCACATTCCCCATAACTGATTTACTGGCCAACGCCTGTACTACGATAGCCGAAGACTGTACTCCTACATTACCCCCCATGGCCGCTATCAAAGGAATAAAAAACGCCATTTTCGGCAAGGCGCTCAGGGCTCCTTCAAAGTGACCGATCACCCGGGCTGCCATAATACCTCCAAAAAGACCAATCAAAAGCCAGGGAAGCCGTGCTTTGGTAATTACCCATATGCTGTCATCGGATTCCACTTCATCGGTTAGACCGGACGCCAGGTTATAGTCTTCCTTGGCCTCCTCCCGGATCACGTCCACCACATCATCAATGGTTATACGGCCCAAAAGGTGACCTATAGCATCCACTACCGGCATGACCACCAAGTCATACTTCTGCATGGTATTGGCCACGTCTTCCGCATCAGCAGAAGCCTCCACACTTTGAAGCTTATGGTTATAGACCTCTTCAATGGGTGTTTTAAGGGAAGTGGTGAGCAGCTTTTTAAGGGATAAGGTGCCCAACAGGATATTATGATCGTCCACCACATAAATAGCGTGAACATGCTCTACATTCTCGGCTTGCTGGCGCATTTCCTTCACGCACTGCATAACCTTCCAGTTCTTATTGACCTTGATCAACTCCTTACCCATCAGGGCACCGGCCGTATTCTCCGGGTAAATAAGCAGTTCGGCAATATCTTTGGCCTGGCCCGGGTCTTCAATATTATTGAGTACTTCGCGCCTTTTTTCGTCTGAAAGTTCATTTATAAGGTCGGCAGCATCATCGGAATCCAGGTTCTCAACCAACTCATGGGCAATCTCCTGACCGGAGTATTCGGTGAGAATCTTGGCGCGCAGGTCTTCATCCAGCTCCACCAGCACTTCGGCTGCCTTTTCTTCATTGATCTCCTGCACCAGGGTTTTACCGGAATCCAGGGAGAGCTGATCCACAATCTCAGCAATATCAGCCGGGTGGAGATCCTCAATGGTTTCCAGGTGAGCTTCCAGCTTTCCATTCTGGATATCTTCCTCCAGGTTTTCGAGGTATTCCGGTTTCAGTTCAAAGCTCATGGCTGTGTAATGCTGTTGGTAATATTAATAAAACCCTGGAGGTCCAGTTGTTCAGGCCGAAGCTTAAGTAGCTCTTCATCTACTTTTTCGAGGCTCAAATTAAGCGATTTGAGGCCATTCCTCAAAGTCTTACGCCTCTGGTTAAAAGTGGCTTTCACCACACGGTAAAAAAGGTTTTCATCACAGTCCAGCCGATAGTTTTCCTTACGCTTAAGACGGATAACCCCGGAGCGGACTTTAGGTGGTGGATTGAATACCTCAGGTTCTACGGTAAAAAGGTATTCTCTTTCGTAATAAGCGGCCGTAAGCACGCTCAATATGCCGTAGGTTTTGGAACCTGGCTCTGCGGTTATCCGCTCCGCCACTTCCTTTTGGAACATCCCCCCAAACTCCGGCACCATCTCCTTGTTTTCGAGTATCTTAAAAACGATCTGGCTGGAAATATTATACGGAAAGTTACCTATTACGGCAAAGGGTGGCTGTATCGTTTCCTGCAGGGGTAACCTCAGGAAGTCACCGGGTATAATGTGCTTGTGAAGTTCCGGGAAACTCTGCTCCAGGTAACGAACAGATTCACCATCTATCTCCACCACAAAAACCTCTTTATCGCTCTTCAAAAGAAACTGGGTAAGTACACCCATACCAGGGCCGATCTCCACTATCCTATCGTAACCCTCACCGGATAGTATTCCGGCAATTTGCTCCGCAATAGAGAGGTCTTTGAGAAAATGTTGCCCCAGATGCTTCTTTGGTCTTACCATAACCCTTGTGTTACCGGCAAAATAACGTATTTCCGTTGGGATAGTGCGGAGAAGCGGCTAAGTTTTACGAGCTATTCCTGCGAACCGACATCCCCTATTACCATAGAAGAAAAATGTATATTGGACCTTAAATTTCTGATTGTTACCGGATGTTCAGGTGGCTTTTTTTAGGATTGGTTTTAGGGTTTACTACTTGGGTTAAGGCACAACTGACTCCGGCCCCTGAGTGGTATGTACCTCTCACTAGCCTGAGTTCCAATCAGCCGGCTGAAGCTGGTGTTCAGCTGGACTCATTGTTTAATTACATAAAGGATGACCCTGAACAACTTTTCCGCTGGAACCTCCTGCGCTCCAGGGTTTTCATCGCCTTGGGGAAATACGACACGGCCCTGACCTATTGTTTTAACGGACTTAAGAGCCTGGGCCCGGACCAATTCCTTAAAAAAGCGCATTACCAGAAACAGGCAGGTATCATATACTACTACCTCAAACAAAGGGAAAAAGCCATGGAAACCTTCAGGCAGGCACTCTTGCTGGCTGATGAAAGCGGCCAGAAAGACACCATGCTCACTTCTACCCTGTGGAGTAACCTCGGTGCGGTGTATATTGAATTAGGAAAGATAGAAGACGCTAAAAAAGCTTTAAAGACCTCCATACAAGCTGGGCATGCCTATTACAGCTCCAGACGGGAAGAGGCCGAACCTACCTTTGCCTATCGTCTATTAGGCACCTTATACGAAACACAAGAGGATTTTGAGAATGCACTACCCTACCTTTCACAGGCTCTTGAACTATCCTATCCGACCGGAGATACAGTACAAATTATAGGGGCTTTGCTTTTTTACGGTGATGCCCTACTGAAAAGCGGAAAACAAGATCAGGCTTTGGTACAATACCAAAAGGCCCGCAAACTGGCCAAAAACTCAGACAGCCCGGACATCCGCATGGAAACTTTTGTGCATCTTAAGAATGCCTACCGGGCCACCGGTGATTTTGCTCAGGCACTCAACATTTCGGATAGTGTACTGGCCTTGCAGGTATCCGTATACCAGAAAGACCTCGTAGGCCGTATTTCCGAAATGGAAACCCGTTTTGAAACGGAAAGGCTGCGGCAGGAAAACCTCACTAAACAAGCCGACCTGGATGCGGCCCATGCCCGCACACGTACCCGCAACGTTATCATTGCAAGCCTGGTACTTCTTACCCTGGCCTTGTTGGTTATTGGGCTTAACCTCTTAAAACAACAGCGCCTTAGGAAACAGCAGTCAGAACAGGATGCCATCATCAGGATGCAGAATGAAAGGTTGCGTATTTCCCGCGATCTACACGATAACATCGGGGCCCAGATGACCTATATTATTTCATCCCTGGATAAAATGGAGTGGCAACAGAAAAAGGGCAATCCTGTAGACGCACAAATACTGGCTGCCCTGGGTGAATTTGCCCGCGAAACGATGGATCAGCTGAGGGATACGGTTTGGGCTATGAAGCAGGAAACCATTTCTATGGAAGACCTGATCTCACGCCTGAGATCCCACTGCTCCAAAATTGAGGAATTAACCCATCTTAAAGTGGAATTTGAGTACGATGGCCAAACTCACGAAAAGCTGGAAACCAGCCGGGCCCTGGATATATACAGGATTGTTCAGGAAGCCCTGCAAAACGCCATGAAGCACGCCCGGGCCAGCGTATTAAAAGTGACATTTATACAGCTGGACGCATTCTGGCGTATATCCATACAGGATAATGGCATTGGTTTTAAACGCGATGAAAGCATTCCCGGTAACGGTTTAATGAATATGGAACACCGGGCTTCCGACAAAGGATTCGATCTACGTATTGAAAGTATACCGGACCAGGGTACCACCGTAGATTTAAAGGTGCCTGCCGTTAATTGAAAGGCAGGCTTGCTTCCCGGCATGATAGCAATACGGATACAAAATAGATAACGTTGCGGATGGCCTTAAGGTGGTGGGCCCTCTATTTTTACAACTATCCAACGTGGAGGAACTCCCTTCTCCAAAGCGCATGCAATTGCACTGATGTTGGTAAATGGTGTTAAGGCAGGGCCAGTATCGTAAATCACGAACTGGCCCTTGTCTTTTTTCAGGCTTCTATAAGTCCGGCTCTGCGCAACAGGGCTTTAGGATCTGGATCCTTGCCTCTGAACTCCCGGTACAACTCCTTGGGGTGACGTGTTCCACCGGCCGCCAGCAAGCCATGAAACTTACCGGCTACCTCTGGATTAAAAATGCCTTTCTCGTAGAAATACTCAAACGCGTCCGCGTCCAGTACTTCAGCCCATTTATAGCTGTAGTACCCGGCTGAATAGCCACCCTGGAAAATGTGGGAAAAACTGCAGGAGGTATTACTGGTATCTATCCAGGGAAGCAGTTCAGTGCCCTCCATCACTTCTTTTTCATACGGGCCTACCTCCTTCACATTTTCAGGGTTAATGGCATGCCAGGCCATATCCAGGGTAGCCAGACCGATCTGCCGTACGGTAGCATAGCCCTCCATAAAGGTGGAGCTTTCACGCAGTTTTTCCACCATAGTGGCCGGAATAGCTTCTCCACTTTGATAATGATGAGCAAATATGTCCAGGCACTCCTTTTGGTAGCACCAGTTTTCCATTACCTGAGAAGGCAGTTCTACAAAATCCCAGTAAACGTTGGTACCGCTTAAACTGGCATAGGTCCCATTGGCCAAAATGCCGTGGAGACTATGACCAAATTCGTGGAAAAGGGTGAGTACCTCATTGAAGGTAAGCAGAGAAGGCTTGGTACGGGTAGGCTTTGAAAAATTACATACAATACTGATATGGGGACGGATATCTACCCCATTCAGTTTCTTCTGGCCCCGATAGGACGTCATCCAGGCTCCATTACGCTTTCCTGCACGGGGAAAGAAATCCGCGTAGAAAACCGCCAGGTGATCCCCTTTAGCATCCACCACTTCGTAGGTGATCACGTCCGGGTGATACTTTTCAATATCATCGCGTTCTCTAAAGCTGATGCCGTATAATTTATTGGCCACTTCAAAAGCTCCCCGGATCACTTCTTCCAGCTTGAAATAAGGTTTCAGGGTTTCATCGTCAATGCCAAAGCGCCTTTGTTTAAGCTTTTCGCTGTAATAGGAAAAATCCCATTTCATCAGCTCGTGGATACCGTCTTCCTCTCCGGCAAAACGGGTAAGCTCTTCCACCTCACGCTGTGCAGCAGGTTTGGCAGCTTCCAGCAGTTCCTTCAGGAATTCCTGTACTTTTTGGGGTTTCTCGGCCATGCGCTCCTGCAGTACATACTCTGCGTGATTCTCAAAGCCCAGCAAACGTGCACGCTCGTAACGCAAACGGGCAATCTTTACAACAATCTCCTGATTGTCACGCTCCCCGGAATTAAAGGCCCGGCTACCAAAAGCCTTGACCATTTTCTCCCGCAGGTCCCTGCGCCTGGAGTAAGTGATAAAGGGCACGTAGCTCGGATATTGCAAAGTGAAGACCCATTTATTTTCAAGGCCTTTTTCATGAGCCGTTTCTTCCGCAGCTTCTTTTACACTTTCCGGCAAACCTTCTAGGTCCGCCTCATCCAATACCAATTCAAAAGCATTGGTTTCCCCGAGTACGTTTTCACCAAAATGCAGGGATAAACCCGCTAATTCACGGTCTATCTCACGCAAGCGCTCACGATCATCGCCTTTAAGCATAGCACCGTTACGCATAAAGCTGCGATAGGTTTTATGCAAAAGCATCGCCTGTTCTTCGGATAAATTTTCCGCCTCCCGGTTTCTGTATACGGTATTGATACGCTCAAAAAGTGCTTCATTGAGCATAATATCATTACTATACTCTGTAAGCAGAGTAGAAAAATCGCGGGATATTTCCTGTAAGGTATCGTTTGTCTCAGCCGACAGCAGGTTAAAGAATATTTCTGCGGTACGCCCTACCTTTTCACCGGCCTGCTCAAGGCTTTCTATGGTATTGGAAAAGTTAGCCGCCTCGGCAGACCCCGTTATGGCAGCTATTTCAGACCTTGCCTCCGCAATACTTTCTTTTAGTGCCGGGAGGAAGTGTTCTTCTTTTATGCTGTGGAATGGAGGTGTCTCAAAAGGCGTATCAAACGCTCGAAGTAAGGGATTCATGGATAAGCTTTAACCGAATTGACAATCTTTTAATCAATAGACAAAAGAAAGGTTTTGGCTAATCAGAAAAAAATAATGCTTGCCTGAACTTATCTATGAAACTTTAACATGCCCCCAGTTCTCTCCTTTGCGAATCCGGTTGAGCTGGGTATGGGTAATACCAAACTCCTTGGCCAGCTTATAAAGTTTATTATTCCCCCTAAGAAGTTTCTTTTTTAAACGGATCACATCCGTTTCGGTAAGCTTTTGGTTGGTGATCACATTTTTACGTACCGCATTCTTTACCTTAGGGTTAGCCTTATTGTGCTCGGTCAACTCCTTTTGAGTTACCCAGCGTAGGTTTTTAAAGTAATTGTGGGCTTTATCAAAATCCAGGTGTATCACAAAGCGGGCGACATCCGGTTTTTTACAGAATTCCTGAGCCACCAGACGGTGCACAGCCTTGGTTTTACGCACTTTCCAGTTGATGCTGGATTTAAAAGAGAAATAGCGGTACCCACCTACATTGGCGGTTTTTAATATCCGCCAGTTTTGAGTATCGGGTTTGTATAAACGGATTCTTCCGTAATTGGAAACTTCGTATTGTTCATCGGGATGAATATCCTTAAACTTTACTGCTCTCCATTCTTCATCACAAAAGTCCTGAACACTGCCAGTAAAAGTCATAATTTAGCCAATGGTATTTAATTTATAAGCTTTTTGACTAAGGTATAAATCCTTGAAAATCAAATTACTTAGTATCTATCTCGTAGTATGGCTTAGACAAATATACTTTTAATTATTCAGACTATTCAATATTTAAATACTTTTATTAGGAATATGATTTCCAGGATCACATACCTACGCGAATTAAGACACGAACTACTTCATTATAAAGGAGATGCGCTCCGGGAGTTTTATTACCTGGAAGCAGAGGATCTACGGTATAAAGCCACTACCGGGCAATGGAACATTATTGAGGTGTTTGAACATATGAACCTTACCAATGAATATTACATAAAGACGCTATCCGAAGCCGTTGAAAAAGCTCCTCCGGCCACAACCGATACATTTTCCCTCAGTTGGTTTGGTGAAAAATGTATCAACATAATGCGTCCCGGTGAAGATGGAAAGATCATTAAAGTGCCTACGCTCAAGAAGATTGATCCACTTCACTTGCAGAAAAAAGGAAAAGTTCTGGTCGAAAAAATAGTATTCCGGGATTTTATTGACGGCATGGAGCAACTGATCGAATTGACGGAAAACATGGAATCTGTAGCCATTGACAAGGTATCTGTAAAAACCCTATTGCCACTCATAAGACTTCCGTTAGGGGATGCACTGGGCTTTATTACCGCCCACACCCAAAGACATATCGAACAGGCCTACCGGCTGGCCCGCCAAAGAGGATCCCATTAAAAAAGGCCGCTTTCGCGGCCTTTTTCTTTTATCTGAGCTGATCTTTTCTATTCTACTATCTTGATCCAAAGATCTCCGCTGTACGAACCATTCAGGCCGCTGCTTTTGGCAGCATCTGCCTGCTGGTAACTGTCAAAGTGCAGCAGATATACATAATAATAATAATTACTCTTATCCTGGAAATAACGGGCGTTTAACCCCTGGCTACCCAGTTTGCGGACCATCTTTTCAGCATTCTGCTGACTGCTGAATACCCCGGCCGTAACATAATATCCCTTGGCACCAGGTTGTACATTATTGGCCTGGTTTGCCGCATTGAATCCGGGCACATCTCCGGGTTGTGTAGAAGGCGCATTATTGTTCCCGGGTTGCTGAGTATTAGCCGGGTTATTGTTGTTCGTATTATTGTTATTTCCACTTGGCTGACCGGCAGTTCCCTGGCTGTTGGAAGGTTGTTGATTATTCTGGTTCTTTTCGGCTTCCTTGGCCGCAGCGTCCTCAACTTCTTTCTTTATTTCACGCTTGTATTCATCCTTGAACTCTTCCAGGCGCTCATTCACGATCTCCTCTACTTCGTCTTTCTGACTCCGTTGTTGTTGTTTCAAACGCTTGATCTCGTTCTCAAGACGATCGTTACGCTTGTTGTTTCCAAAGCGATAGGTGAGCATAAACTCATGGGAAGTACCCAGTTCAGGCCCGAAATCATTCAGTGAAAAATCATAAGCGTAACCAAGGGTAAGCTGCTCAGTAAGGTTAACACCGATGTTTCCTGTTACAGCATACTCAGAACGGTACATGGCTCCTACATAACCATAATCCTTCAGGTTGAATAAAAGCCCCGCGTCTACCTGAACGGGTACGTTCTTGGCAGCCTTAACCATTACGATGGGTGAGAGTACATTGTCATCCCCGCGAAAGCGGAAATCATATTGAGCACTCACTACATAATGCCTGAGAAGGGTGTAGTTTACAGGTACCTGGGTATTCTCGGTATACTTAATGGACTGCCCCAGAAGCTGAGGAGCTGAAAAGCCCAGGGTAAAATCAGATATTTCAAGGTTTACTCCGGCATTGAGGTCAAAATTACCACGGTTGTCCGTAGCCACAGTAACGATAGCTTCCGTCTGCTGGGAGCGTATGGCACTTTGATCTATCTGGTTATTCAGGTATCCGGCACCCAAACCGAAGGCCAGTACCGTATTATCAGCCAGGTTTACACGGTAGGCATAATTACCATATACCCCGATACGGCTAACAATGTCCGTAATATCCCGGAAACCATATACGCTCCACCCTACTTTCTCCTCGTTGAGCGAACCATTAATACCCAGAGCTGAAGTTTCAGGAGAGCCCTGAACATCCACCCACTGTCTACGGTGCAGCAATGTAAGTTCTGTGAACCCTTCTGTTCCGCTTTGAGCGGGATTGTACATATAGGGCGTAAAGAAGTAATTACTGTATAAAGGTATTTGTTGAGCCTTAACCTGTTGCAGGCCCATTATTACTATTGCGGTAGATAATAAAAGCTTTTTCATCGTTAAGGTCTTATTCGTTACGTATTATAGTTACAGCGCTCTTCAGTATTACCTGATCGTCACAACTTAAAATGTAATAGTAGGTACCATCTGGTAAGGGATTACCTCCCTGGTCATTTCCATCCCAGAGGCCACTAAAGTTCTCTTCTTCGTAACGAACGGAACCCCAACGGTTGAGGACCATAATGTCGCAGCCTCCGTAGTCATCTACAATCCTTCTGATATCCCATCTGTCATTAACACCGTCAGCATTAGGAGTAAACAGGTTGTAAGCATTCTCAAGGTTCAGGAGATTGTCCTTATTACGGGGGTTGAGGATAATAAGCAGCAGGGAATCCGTATCTTGGCAACCATCCGCCCCGGTAGCTTCTACATAAATAGTAATGGTATCCGATGCTACTGAGTCGGGCAGTATTTTGCTCACCTGGATGGATTGCGACAGGAAGTCGTTGAAATCCAACGGTTCACTGGCATACCAACGGTAGGTTACACCACCGGAAGCCGTAAGCGTTGCGGATTGATTGGAGTTGATGGTCTGGTCAGGACCGGCATTGGCGTTAATAGTGATATCGTAAATATCAACTTCGTACTCCTTCTCACAATCATTCACCCCTTTGGCAATAAGTGTATAGGTCCCAACATTGTCAAACACCCTTGAAGCTCCAAGCGGACCATCCGCCCAGCGATAGCTCAGGGCATTACCCTCTGCTACAACCCTTACTGTTTCGCCAAAACACAAACCAACGGAATCAGAGGGGAAGAAGGTAATTTGGGGCAGATCATACCAACGTACTTCCACCGCATCAGATATATATTCACATCCCGGTATGCCAAAGCGATTGGTATAATTGATTACTACCCGGTAAAGAGTAGTATCCTCAAGGGGTGTATAGGAAGTATCCACTACAATGGCCGGGTTGGTATCATTCACCAGGTCTATCCAGCCTACAGTTTCAACAAAACGTTGCCATTGGTAATCCCAGCCCGGCCTTACGGTATCCGTAACGGATATCTGAACTGAATCATATAAACAACGGTCAAAGGGATCCACTTTTGGAGGAATACCAGCAAATGGCACTGATACCAGGTTGGTTTGCGGTATAGTATCTACATATACATATACTGCCCTGGAGGTATCTATACATATACCATCATCAAAGGTGACATAGTATTTACCACTTTTTCTTACGGTTACATTCCGGAGAGTATCATTCGGGCCAGTAGGTATTTGCACCGTTTGGTTGAGAGCATTCACCGTATCCTTTAACCACCCGTATTTATAAGGCAATACAAACGGATCCGGACTGGCAGGTCCCCTCACGATTGCAGAGTCTGTTTCACAGAAGTTTACGGTATCCGGGGCAATAAAGGTTACCTGGGGCTGGCCGGGGGCCACTTCCACCCTGTAATCAGGTAACCAGCGTATACGCACACTATCCGAAGTAAAACTGCACACTACATCATTGGTAAAGGGTGTTACAGTACTGGTTACAAGCCTGTAATACGTAATGGTGGGCGTAGGTTTAGGTTTATAACTGGTATCTACGTTCAGGGTACGCATGGTTCCATTAACCGTAGGATTGTTGGCACTGGGGAGGTTGGCCCAGGAACTTCCGTTCAAAGATCGCTGCCACTGGTATTTAATATTGGAGGCGGTGTAGGACGAACTGAGTATCAGTGAATCATCCTTCATACAAATATCAGAGTTGACATTTATTGGCAATAAAACACCCTTATCCCAGGTCCGATTCCTTACCACCGTGGCCGGAATTGAATCCATGAAAAGAAAAATGGTGCGTGAAGTATCGTTACAGAAACCGTCATAGATGGTTAAGTAAACCCTGGCTTCCCCGTTTACAAATGAGATCAGGCTACTGTCTATAGTAAGCGACTGGCTGGTATCCATACGAGGCTTACCGGCTGAAACAGTGTCAATAGGAAAGTAGATCGGTTGACCACTATTCGGATCTATGGTGTCCGTGATCCACTGATATTCAAAAGTCACTCCTGCTGGCGGGGTACGCGGAGCATTCAGAGTGGCTGTCACGCTCTCGCAGAACATAACCGAGTCATCCGGAGACACATTAGGGATGATAGGATTATCCATTTGGAAAGCCATCGGACTGGGAACAAACTCTAAGTTACCCAGGGTTGCTCGTGGAAAAACATTCAGGATCGTATCTTTTGACATGCGCGGGCAGGCTCCAAGGTCTATCCTAAGGCTGTAGGTTCCCGGGATAATTGCCTTGTGAATGGTATCCGTTTCTCCTGCAATAGCACTACCGTTGCGAAACCATTGATAATTGGCTCCAGGCTGTTGCTCTGCTTCCAGCACTACCGTATCACCCTGGCAAAAGCCCAGGTCAGGGACGGTTGGTGTATAAGGATTGTCTACCGCATTGGTCACACTTTTAATAACAGCGGGATCTGGAATACGATTCACTATAAAATAGATTGTATCACTTTTAACGCCACTGGAGTTACTTATACGCAGACTGGCGGGACCCAACGGTGCATTGCACGGAATAACAACGCTGGCATAGTGTTCTGCCGGACCAGAAAAAGTATCACTCGCGAAAGTGGGAGGTGGTCCTACAGCTGTTCGAATGGATATATCCAGTATATCCAGCGAATCCGCAGTTGCGAAGGCATTCACGGGATTGGCAAATTCAAAAGCAAATTCAGTAGTAGGATTGAAGTTACCGCTTAAGAAATATCGTATAGCTTCCTTGTGATTGCCCGGGCCGGGAGTTTTATTCACGGGAAGATCAAATGTATCACATTGGCATATGGTACGAGGTTTGGTAGGATCCGTGGACCAGTTTGTTATGGAAATGGTTTGTCCCCATAATTCATTAAAACCCAATCCCAGTAAGCACATCAGGCCAATAAGGTGTAGTTTCTTCATCATAGAATTTAGTTTGTAGGGTAATCTTTGCTGCCCGCAATTTAAACATTCTTACAAGTAAGATATTCACAACTATTACGATTTATGAACATCGTTTAGTTAAAGTACCAATATAATTTTGGTTAAACTATTTTTAATTTTCTGTACAAGTCTCACAAAGTTACAATATGTCTTACTTGAAACTACGAATCAAGGCGTTTCGGGATGCCAGCCGGGGCGTGCATTTTTTCAGCCGTGGTCAGCACGCACGTATTCATTTGATTTTCACATTTTTAGTAAACCTTTCAGCCTGGATGCTGGGAGTATCTGCTATGGAGTGGTGCGTACTTCTCCTGTGCTGCGCACTGGTATTGGGTATGGAAGCTATCAATTCATCCATAGAGCACCTCACCGACCTGGTTTCACCGCAATGGAATAAACAAGCTGGATTAGTTAAAGATGTAGCTGCGGGAGCCGTATTAATGGTTTGCTTAGTTGTCGCAATTATTGGAATAGTGATATTCTCCCCCTACCTTCTAAAATTTATCCGGTAAACGCTCGGTTCAAATAATCTGAAAACCGTTCCTACATTTGGGAACGCATTTTATAATATTATGTATACAGAACTTCTCAATCAGATCAACAAACTCCTTTCCAAGCCTGTAAAAGAAGCACTGCAGGAATGTTGCAAGCTGCTTGAAGATAAAACAGAACATTACACCTGGGTGGGGTTCTATTTCATGAACCACCGCACACGCCAACTTCACCTGGGACCTTATACAGGTGCGCCCACAGATCATACCATTATTCCATTTGGCAAGGGTATTTGTGGCCAGGTTGCCGTATCCGGCACCACCTACCTCGCGGAGGATGTAAGTGAGGAATCCAACTATATAGCCTGCAGCATGGATGTCCGGTCCGAAATCGTTTTACCCGTTTACCACGGTGCTGAACTGGTGGCCCAACTGGATATTGACAGCAATACCCTGAATGCCTTCAGCCCTGAGGATGAAGCTTTTTTACAGGAGATATGTACACGCATTGGAAAAACGTACGGCAGTCAGTTGCGCTTTGAGAATTTTTTCGGCCATTACTGACCGGTACGGATGGCGTCTACCGGATTGAGGCGCGATGCGATCCAGGCAGGAATAAACCCGGAAATAATCCCAATGATCACCGAGATCATAATACCCTGAAAGATATTGCCCAGGGAAAGGCTCAGATCAAAATCCTCCAAACGACTATCCGCAATGGATACCAGCGCGAAAACGGCAATAAGCCCCAGTATCCCTCCCATAAAGCATAGCAATACAGACTCCAGGAGGAACTGTAACAGGATAAAATAATTCTTGGCCCCCAGGCTCTTTTGGATACCGATCTGGTTGGTCCTTTCCCGTACACTTACAAACATGATATTGGCAATACCAAAACCTCCTACCAGTATGCTGAACATACCTATAACCAGCCCCGCACCACCAATAATAGAAAACATCATATCCAGTCCGTTGGAAATAACGGATATCTCGTTGAGTGCAAAATCGTCATCTGCCTTGGGTTTAAGTCTTCGTAAAGATCGCATGGCACCCCGGATATCATCTTTCAGCTCCTCCATTTCCACACCAGGCCTGGCGGCAGCCATAATAAAGGCATTATCCTGATTATTAACATTCATTAAGGTTCGGGCAAAGTTGATGGGAACCAGTACCGTGGCGTCCACATCCTGGCCCACCAGGCTTTTACCTTGTTTTTCAAATACTCCTAAAACCTTGACTTTGCGGCCCAGCATTTTGATCTCTTTACCTTCAGCAGACTGAACTCCGAAAAGACCTTCCGCAATATCAGCCCCTATTACGGCCACAGGAGAACCTGATTTGGATTCCAACTCACTGAAATATCGCCCCTCCTGGAAATCATAAGCCCATATATCATAGTAGTCATGCGAAGCCGGTATTATGGTGGCATTTTCGATGCTATTGCCATGATATTTAAGGGTAGACCGTAACGGAAAAGCGAAGGCGATGGCCTGCGCAGAATGCACTCTTTTCTGCAGTTGCTGCAGTTCACGATAGGAAGGTTCCGGCCTCTGGAAATATTTCCACCATTTGTACTCACCTCCTTCCGCTCCCCAGGGCATTTTCTGGATGTACACCACATTACTGCCCAGGTCGGCTACACTATCGCGGATATTACGCTCCAGCGAATCCACCACGGTAAATACCGTAATGATGGTAAATATACCTATGGTAACCCCCAGCAAACTCAATATAGTTCGGAGTTTATTGACCGAAAGTGCATGAATTGCAAACTGCAGGCTTTCCCTGAAAATGCGAAAGAATATCATCTGCCTTTTTTACCGAGGTAAATATAACTTAAAAAGCCGCCCTGAGCTGGGCATATCCCTCATAAAATCACTAAATTCGCGGCTTAATTTTTTTCAATGCCACAACAAGCCGATCAATCTTACGCACTTATTTCTGTATTTTATAAAGATGGCCTGGATAAACTGGTTAAATCCCTTTCACAAAGGGGGTACCGCCTGTTATCTACCGGAGGTACACGAGCCTTTATTGAAGAACTGGGTTACCCAGTAGAAGCAGTGGAAGACCTTACCGGCTATCCCAGCATACTGGGAGGTCGTGTAAAAACTCTTCACCCCAAAGTTTTTGGAGGTATACTGGGCCGCAGGGACCTGAAACATGACCAGGAAGAGATGCAGGAGTACGAAATCCCCTCCATTGATGTAATTGTGGTAGACCTTTACCCTTTTGAAGAAACCCTGGCCAGTGGCGCAGACCATGATTCCATAATTGAAAAGATCGATATCGGTGGCATCTCGCTGATCCGTGCAGCCGCCAAAAACTATAAGGATACCTGGATCATTCCTTCCAGGAACGATTACCAGAATGCTATCTCTATACTGGAGAAGGGAACACCATCACAGGAAGAACGCAGGCAATTTGCCGCACGGGCCTTTGCTATTTCATCAGCCTATGACCGGGCCATTGAAAACTACCTGGTAGGCGATCATTCCTTTAACCTGAACTTCGGCCCGGAGAAAGTTTTGCGCTACGGGGAAAACCCACACCAAAAAGGTGCTTTCTTTGGTCACCTTGAAGAGGTTTTTGAACAGTTACACGGCAAGGAACTTTCCTATAACAACCTCTTGGATGCCGATGCCGCTGTAAGCCTTATCAAGGAGTTTGATGAAACTACCCTGGCCATTCTCAAACATAACAACGCCTGTGGCGTAGCCAGCAGAGAAAACCTTACCCAGGCCTGGAAAGATGCTCTTGCCGGTGACCCTGTTTCTGCTTTCGGAGGTATTATTATTACCAATGTGGAAGTGGATGGTGCCACCGCAGAAGAAATGAACAGCCTCTTCTTTGAGATCGTTATTGCCCCCTCCTACTCCAAAGAGGCACTGACGATCCTCCAGCAAAAGAAAAACCGTATTATCCTTATCTTAAAGGATTTTGAAGCTCCCGCCCAACAGTTCAGGAGTTTGTTGAATGGTGCATTGGTCCAGGATCGCGATTTTGTAACGGACCGCATAGAGGATATGGAAACGCGCACCCAAAGAGCCCCGTCTGCTGAAGAGCTCAGCGACCTTGCTTTTGCCTCCAAGATCTGCAAGAACACCAAATCCAATACTATTGTACTAGCCAAAGGCAAACAACTGGTTTCCAGCGGAACAGGACAAACCTCACGGGTGGATGCACTGAAGCAGGCAATAGTGAAGGCCAAATCATTTAATTTTGACCTGAACGGTGCGGTAATGGCTTCCGATGCTTTCTTCCCTTTCCCGGACTGCGTGGAGATTGCTCATAAAGAAGGTATAAACACAGTAATACAACCCGGAGGTTCGGTGAAAGACCAGCTATCCATTGACTACTGTAATGATAATAATATGGCCATGGTATTTACCGGAACCCGTCATTTTAAACACTGATTAAGGAATGGGATTATTTGATTTTTTCAGGGAGGATATCGCCATTGACCTCGGCACGGCCAATACGCTGATTATACATAATGACAAGGTGGTGGTAGATGCCCCATCTATAGTAGCGAAGGACCGTAATACCAATAAGATCATTGCCGTAGGGCATCAGGCTCGCCAGATGCACGGCAAGACCCACGAGGACATTAAGACCATACGTCCACTCAAGGATGGCGTTATCGCTGATTTTGAGGCTTCAGAAGCTATGATCCGTGAAATGATCAAAAGTATTCCCAACCTTAAGGGCCGTATGATCCCTCCCGTTCTGCGCATGGTGATCTGTATCCCTTCCGGTATCACCGAAGTGGAAAAACGGGCGGTACGTGATTCAGCTGAACATGCGGGTGCCCGTGAAGTATACCTGATCCACGAGCCCATGGCCGCGGCCATCGGAACCGGTGTGGATGTACAGGAACCTAAAGGCAATATGATCATTGATATAGGCGGAGGTACTACAGAAATTGCAGTACTTGCCCTGGGTGGTATTGTGGCTGATAAATCCATTAAGGTAGCCGGTGACGTGTTTACCAACGACATCAGCTATTATATGCGCACCCAGCATAACCTCTACGTGGGAGAGCGTACCGCGGAAGAGATCAAGATCCAGATCGGCTCAGCACTTGACGAACTGGATAATCCACCCGAGGATATGCCGGTTCAGGGTCGCGACCTGCTCACCGGTAAGCCCAAACAGATCATTGTAACCTATAAGGAGATCAGTAAAGCCCTGGATAAATCCATCATGCGTATTGAGGATGCTATTATGGAGGCCCTGTCCATGACACCACCAGAGCTGGCTGCCGATATCTACAACAGCGGAATTTATATGGCAGGTGGCGGCTCTATGCTGCGCGGCCTGGATAAACGGGTATCCATGAAAACAGATCTTCCCGTTTATGTAGCTGAAGATCCCTTGCGGGCGGTGGTAAGAGGCACAGGTATTGCCTTGAAAAATATCGGTAAATTCAACTTTTTAATGAAGTAAAAAAACCTGCATGCGCTACCTGCTGGCCTTCCTCTATAGGAAACGCATCTTTCTGCTTTTTCTGGCATTACAGCTGGTATCTTTTGCGCTGATCTTCAGAAGCCGTAGCTTTCAAAGAGCCTCTTTTCTCAACTCCTCAGCCGTGGTAAGCGGTGAAATACTCAGCGCCTATAACGATTATACCCAATACCTGGACCTGGAGCATCAGAATGAACGACTTTCAGAAGAAAATGCCGAATTGCGCTCTCTGCTCCCCAACGCTTTTCTTCCCCTTACCCAAAACACGGAAAGCCGGGAAGACACCATTTATAAGGTTCAGTATACCTTTATTAAGGCTGACGTGCTTAATTCGAGCTTTCGTAAATCCCGGAATTTCATCACCCTCAACCGGGGCCGCCTGCACGGTGTACAATCAGAAATGGGTGTTATCGGACCACGCGGAGCGGTGGGCATAGTACAAAATGTAAGTGAGCACTTTTGCACCGTTATACCCCTTATCAATCCTGGTATTTCGGTTAGCGGTAAATTCAAGGATAAAGGTTTTTTTGGTCCGGTAAACTGGAAACTAAATGATTACCGGTATATCACCCTTTCAGACATACCGCGCCATGCCCAGGTTCATAAGAACGATACCATTATTACGGATGCACGTTCCCTTACTTTTCCTGCCGGCATACTCATAGGAACAGTAGATACCACTAGCCTGCAGGAAGACCAGAACTTTTACAGCGTTGAAATAAAGCTCTCTACGGATTTTTCATCCCTGGAGCAGGTGTATATAATCCAGGATAAAATGAAGCTGGAACGGCAACAGTTGGAGGATCTTAATACTACCGTTGACCCCTAATGGCAGGACTCAAGTACATAGTGTATTTCATCATCGTAGTGCTGCTGCAGGTACTGGTGTTCAACCATATTTTCTTCCGGGGATATATGAATCCGTATATCTATATCATCTTCCTCCTCTACCTGCCTATTGCCACCTCAAGGGGTTTATTACTTATCACAGCTTTCCTTCTGGGGCTGAGCGTGGATATTTTTGAGAATAGCGGGGGTATTCATGCTTCAGCCTCTCTGGTACTGGCCTACCTCCGGCCCGCTTTCCTGAGATTGGTCAGCCGCAGGCAGGGTGCCGACCTGGAGGATCTTAAAATCACCAACTTTGGCTTACCCAGTATGTTGGTCTACTCCATTTTCGCGGTATTCCTTCACCACTTTATTCTTTTTATGCTGGAAGCCTTTCGATGGAGTGATGTTGGAACGGTTTTAGTGCGGACTCTTTATAGCTCTATTTTTACACTTACTTTTGTATTGATCGTACAGTTGTGGAATTATAGGAGACGGAGTTGATCAATGGAACGTAAATACCTTTTTTTCTTTTTCTTTATTACGCTGGCCGTAATTTTCCTGGCCCGCCTTTTCTACATTCAGGTAGTAAGGGATGACTATAAATTGTCTGCCGAGAACAATGTTATCCGTATTGAAAAGGTATACCCTGGCCGCGGATTTATTTATGACCGTAACCAAAAACTATTGGTAGGTAACCAGTCTGCCTATGACTTGATGGTAACGCCTATCAAGGTAAAGGAACTGGATACGGCCCTTTTCTGTAAACTGGTAAACATTTCCGTGACCGATTTCCAGGAAAGATTTGAGAAGGCACGTAATTATTCCCGGTACAAGCCCTCTATTTTCATCAAACAGATCAGCAAGGAGCAATATGCTTACTTCCAGGAAAAACTGCATGAGTTCAGTGGCTTTTACCCGCAAAAAAGGATCCTACGAGAATATCCCTATAAATCGGCTGCCAATGTATTGGGATTTATCGGGGAGGCATCGGATAATTTCCTGGCCGGCAACCCCGGTTACCAAAAGGGAGACCTGGTTGGAATTACCGGTATTGAGAAATCCTATGAAAGTGTACTGCGCGGAAAGGCGGGAGTACAATACAAAATGGTGGATGTACACAACCGTGTAAAGGGTTCATTCCTGGAAGGTGAATACGATACGTTGCCCACTCCTGGCAGGGACATTACCAGTACCATTGACATTGACCTACAGAAATACGGAGAGCTGCTGATGAGCGGTAAAAGGGGAAGCATCGTGGCTATTGAGCCTTCCAGCGGAGAGATCCTGGCTTTGATTACCAGCCCCAGTTATGACCCTGAACTGATGGTGGGAAGAGACCGTACCAGGAATTACAGCCAGCTTTATGTGGACAGTATAAACAAGCCTCTTTACGACCGTGGTTTGCTGGCTGAATATCCTCCCGGCTCTCCGTTCAAGGTTATTGATGCCCTGGTAGGTCTCCAGGAAGGCACACTAACTCCTTCTACCACCTATACCTGTCATCACGGCTTCCATTATGGCCGTTTGCATGTAGCCTGTCACTGTGGAACGGGTTATCCCATTGCCCTCCGCACCAGTATTAGTAAATCCTGTAACAACTACTACTGCAACGTTTTTAAATCCATCATTGAAAAATACCCTACCTCCCAGGAAGGTATGAATGCATGGGCCCATCACGTAAAGAGTTTTGGCCTGGGAAAATTCCTTAATAACGATCTGCCTACCGGGCGCAAAGGATTTGTGCCGGATGCAGACTATTTCGACAAGGCCTTTGGCTATACCCGCTGGAAAGCAGTAAGCACTATCTCACTGGGCATTGGACAGGGAGAACTACTGGTTACCCCCATACAGATGGCTAATATGAGCGCTGCTATTGCCAACCGGGGTTACTATTACACTCCTCACATCATCAAAAGGGTAAATGGTGAAAAGTTGGACGATCCTAATTATACGGAGCCTAAGCATACTACCATTGACAGTATCCACTTTGAGGAAGTGATCAACGGAATGTTTGACGTATTTGAACAGGGAACCGCACGCTATAGCCGGCATGATAGCATTGAGATGTGTGGAAAAACCGGAACGGCTGAAAACCCCCATGGTCAGGATCATTCTATTTTTATTGCCTTTGCGCCCCGCAAGAATCCTAAAATAGCGATGGCCATTATCGTAGAAAATGGCTACTGGGGAAGCCGCTGGGCCGCGCCTATTGCCAGCCTTATGATAGAAAAGTACATCACCGGTGAGGTAAACCGTAAGGACATGGAAAAAAGGATGATAGAAGGCTCTCTGGAAGATGAATACCAAAAGCAGCTGGAAGGAAAATACGTGAAAAACCTACTCACTCTTAACAACGAATGAGAGAGAACCGGAGTGTATTTGCCAATATAGACTGGTTCCTGGTACTGCTGTACCTGCTGCTTATCCTCATGGGATGGGGCAACATCTATGCGGCAGTATTCAACGAAGAGAACAGTAGCATAATGGATATGAGCCAGGAATATGGCCGCCAGCTGATATGGATACTCACTTCCCTTTTTCTGGCGATACTCATACTCTTTACGGATGGAAAGATCTTTCAGGCCCTGGCATATCCTATATATTTTGTGAGTTTGCTCACTCTTTTAGGCGTTCTCCTGTTCGGCAAGGAAGTGGCAGGGGCCCGTTCATGGTTTGCCATTGGCAGTTTTAGCCTGCAACCTTCAGAATTTGCCAAGTTTGCCACTGCCCTGGCCCTGGCCCGCTTTGCCAGCACCGATGGGATATCCATCAAACGATGGCGCGACCGGTTGATAGCTCTGGGATTTATTTTTATGCCGGCTGTACTGATCATTCCCCAACCCGACCCGGGTTCTGCTCTCGTGTATTCCGCATTACTCCTGGTGCTTTATCGCGAAGGCTTGCCGGGAGATTATATCTTCTTCGGACTTAGCCTGGCCGTGCTGTTCATTCTCAGCCTGCTCTTCGATCAGCTTTCTATTATCATAGGCCTGGTGGTTATAGCCTTGATAGTAGTTCTGCTTACACGGAAGGTCAGGGGCTTTTACTGGCGTGTGCTGGGAGTACTCTCCGTGGCTATTATGTTTACCTATACCGTGGACTATGCTTTTAACCATGTTCTGGAAGACCGCCACCGGAACCGTATCAATATACTTCTGGGTAAAGCGCATGATCCGAAGGGCATTGGCTACAATACCAATCAATCCATGATAGCAATAGGCTCCGGAGGATTACAGGGGAAGGGCTTCTTACAAGGTACCCAAACCAAATTCGATTTTGTACCGGAACAAAGCACAGACTTTATCTTCTGCACGGTGGGAGAAGAATGGGGCTTTATAGGAAGCACCGTGCTTATTACTCTTTTTATGGTGCTTTTCTTCCGGTTGGTGCAGGTTGCGGAACGGCAGAAATCCCTATTCAGCAGAGTATATGGTTATTGTGTGGTATCCATACTGTTCTTTCACTTTGCCATTAATATAGCCATGACCATCGGGCTGGCACCGGTAATAGGTATTCCCCTGCCCTTCTTTAGCTACGGAGGCTCATCGCTATGGGGATTTACCATCCTGCTATTCGTCTTCATCAAGCTGGATGCCTACCGTCTGCAAATCCTTTAAATGAAAAAACCCTTTCCGGTTGGGGAAAGGGTTTCTGAATACGATAGTGCTTAAAAATTCTAGTAGAATTTAGCCCTGCGGTCTTTTATCTTGGCACCCTCCTTCAGGGAGTTGAACATGGCACCGGGAACTGATGAACGCACCTGGCTGTTTTGCTGGTTTTGCTGGGAAGTATAATCCGGCAACTCCGAAGCCTCAGTCCGGTTGACTACCTGAACCACGTACACCCCTCTTTCACCTTCAATAGGCTCTGATACTTTATTGGGTTCCAATGCGCACATTACACCGATAACTTTAGGCTCGCGTCCGTAACCACTGATAGCTGATCCATTGAAATTAGTCACCTGATCTTTTACCTGCAGACCCAACTCGCTGCCTATAGCTGCTATATCCTTGCCTTCTCCACGGGCTTTATTGATTTTTTCCTTGAATTGTTCCGCTTTCTTTCTGCGGATCACAACCGGCTTGATATCCTCTTTAATACTCTCCAGGCTGGCATAACCCTCCTCTTGCTTATCCGTTACAATCACCACCACAAAGGAGCTATTGTTGTTATTGAAAAGCTGGATATCGCCCACTTTGGTTTCTTCATCGTGCGCCCACTTTACAATTTCACGGTTAGGGCCCAGTCCGGGAATGCTTTCATCAAAAGCCTTAAGCCTGGTTATGGGTCTGGGGCTATAGCCTTTTTCTTCCGCAATCTTGCTGAAGGATTCTACACCATTAACTTCAGCAGCAAAAGCACTGGCTTCGTTATATATATCATCATACGTTCTTTCACTCGGAGCCAGTTCGCGGGAAATGTTAATCAGCTTTACCGCACGTGAGCTTCCTTTCTGATCCATGATCTGGATGATGTGGAAACCGAATTGAGAAACCACTTTGCCTATTTCCCCTTCATCATTGTGGAAACAGAACTCAGAGAAAGGTCTTACCATGGCACGGTCATTAAACCAGCCCAGGCTACCGCCCTTGATCTTTGATCCCGGATCATCTGAATATTCCCTGGCCAGGGCAGTAAATTGGGTAGAGTCTTTCTTAACCAGCGTCAAAAGGCTATCCGAAAGCTTTTGAGCTTCCTGGTAGGAACGCTCTACATTGTTCTGACCGTTGTTAAAGGAAATAAGGATATGACGGGCGCTTACCGAATCCGGAAGGTTTTTGAAATCCGAAACACGGGTAAGTTTATAATAGTTACCACTTTCGTAAGGTCCTACTACATAGCCTTTGTCATGATCAAAAATAGTGGAGTCAATGCCTGCTGGCAGATCATCTTGCCTGTAATATATACCGGCAACCGGAAAATCAGAGCGATTGGCGGCATACAGGGAATCCTTTTGAGTAGTGGCAAAGGATTCTATAGTATCCGTTCCGTTTACCTCTGTCTTGAGGTATCCGCTAAGCTCTTCTGTCACCGCTTCACGGTCTGCCTGTGAAGGGTCTACACGAAAATTCACGAACTCGATACTGCGGGTATCCTCAGTTTTATAATCTTCCTTATGCTCTTTATAGTAGGCTTGATAGTCAGCATCCGTAACCTGAACCGCTGAATCAGAAACAGTGCTGTACTCCATAGCCAGGAATTTGGCGGTAATGGAAGCGTTGTTACGCTCATACTCCATCTCAGTCATTTTGAGAGGCATATACAAACCTTTTTGTACGGCTGTAATATACTTCTGGCTCAGGGCAGCTTTTTCTGTGCCCTCTTCAAACTCCAGCCATTGTACATAGGCCTCTGCTGCACGCTGATCACTTCCGCTCTGATCCTGCAGATTAGTAAGGTACTGCTGGAATAAAGCTTCACTGAACTGACCGTTTACCTGATCTTTAAAAGCCTGGGCGGACTGAACGTTGGGGTTTGACTTCAGGCGATCGTATAATTCAGCTGAGGAAACGGCAAAACCCATCTCTTCATATTGCTCTCCCATGATCTCTTCTTGCAGGAGTTCATTCCAGGCACCATCTGCCACTTGCTTACGGGTAAGGTTTTGTTGTCCCTGAGATTGTGCCCGAACGGCTTTTTCATACGTGTCCATACGTTGACTAAAATCCTGGACCTGGATATTGCGTCCGTTGATTTTCCCTACTACGGTGGCATCTCCACGAAAAATGGAATTTCCGGATCCCAAAAGGTCAGTCAGGATAAAGGCAGCCATGGCTAAACCAATAATGATGATCAATAATCCTGAACGTTGTCTGATACGCTCTAAAGTCGCCATCTATCTTATTCTTTAAATTTTTAAGGTTGCGAATATACAATTGTCAGTGAAAAGAAGACACTGCCATCCAGTGATAATTTGCTACAAAAGTGCCTGAATGAGGAGGTTTTGCAATTTTAATCTTCCAGGATTTTAAGGCGTATTTCCTCAATCCTGGAATTGGAGACTTTATCAATGGAAAATACAAAAGGATTGATGTGGAATTTTTCTCCGGGTTGTGGGATACTTTCCAGGTGATCCAGGATGAGCCCGCCAAGGGTTGAATAATTCTCAGATTCCGGTAAACCCAGATCGTATTTTTCATTGAGATAATCTATTTCCTGGCGGGCGGAGAAACGGTATTCATTCTCACTCAATTTGGTCTCGATAAGCTCTTCCACATCGTGCTCATCGTCTATCTCCCCGAAAAGCTCTTCTACAATATCCTCTACGGTCACCAGCCCGGATGTTCCGCCAAACTCATCCAATACCACCGCAATACTACGTCTTTCCCGGATCAAGAGGTTCAATATCTCATTGGCTGGCATACTTTCCGGGATAAAGCTCACCGGCCGAAGGATAGACCGGATATTCCGGGGTTTCTTAAATAATTCAAAACTGTGGGTGTAGCCTATAATATTGTCAATGGAGTCTTTGTAGATGAGTATTTTAGAAAGGTTGGACTCCACAAATTTATCCCGGAGCACCTTTATATCCTGAACTACATCCATGGCAATGATCTCCGTACGGGGTATCATGAATTCACGCGCTTTACGATTACTAAAATCCAAAGCGTTACGGAATATCTGTATCTCCGGGTCTTCTTCCACTTCGCCACTACTAGAATTGTCCGTTCTTTCGCGGATGTAATTATCCAGGTCTACCCGGTCAAAAACCAGTCTCGATTCAGTTTCCTTAGCCCTGAGGATGTAACGCATCACAAAGTTGCTGATACCCATCATGAAACTCACAATGGGGTAAAATAAAAAGTAAAAAAATGAGCTGGGCAATGCAAAAATCTCCAGAAGACGTGTAGAATGTGTATTAAAGACCGCCTTGGGCAAAAACTCGGCTATAACCAATATGATAACCGTGGAAAGGATGGTTTGAATCAATAAGAGTACATACTCGTTTTCCAGGCCTCCAAGAACCGGATTCAGAAGTCTGGGCATAAAAATACCGTACAGTACCAGGGCAATATTATTGCCAACCAGCATTGCAGCAATAAAGCGGGAAGGGTTCTTTACCAGAAAACTGATGACTTGGTAAGCAAAATTCCCCTTCTTATTTTCGATTTCTATATGAAAGCGGTTAGAGGAAATAAACGCTATCTCCACTCCCGAAAAGAAAGCCGAGAATAGTATGGACAGAATAATGTAGCCTACTATACTCATTTATCTTCGGGCTGCTCCTGCTGGTAGCGCTCATAGCGCTGTCGCTGTTTTCTTCGGAAAAAGAACATGAATATGGCCACTGCCATAGCCCCGGCAAAAAGCCAGAATTTGGTATCCCCGCTTCCCCATAGTTTGATCAACTCCAAAGCGGAGACTACGGCTACCACAATCCAGGCAACCTCAACGATCTTGAACATCCTCATCATCCTCAATAGTAATTTGTCCGGTTACTTTTGATAAAGTATAGTTAGTAAAATTTTGGTCAGCTTCAAAGCCTTCGCCCATTATTATCTCCTCGTCCGTGGTTATTTTAACAAATACCTCGGAGTAAATGGTCTCTTTTTTTTCGTCCCAGTACAGCTCTTCTGTATTCAATTGTTCCCCTTTTTTATTCACCACCACCACATCTCCGGTAGCATGCCAGAGCCGCTTGTTGGAATAATGAATAGCATAATTGGCTTTCAATCTTGAATCTTCCTGCCCGTATGCATCAAAGAAGCGCACCTTAATACCTTTACGGAATACCATTTCAGGCTCTTCCAACTGCGGATAGTTCTCCGCCAACGGGGCCTTGAGTTCCATTTTGGTGTAGCTGCTATCCGAGTAGATGAGTTCCAGGTTCTCTTGTACCTCCAGGGGAATTTTCTCTTCCTGTGTAATATTCTTTACTTCACTGATATTGTTTTCACAGGAATACAAAAAAAGCATCGGGGCCAGAGCCACAATGCTTCTTTTGAAAATTATCTTTTTGAAGATCATATACCCCAGTCTGCCGTGACAGTCTCACCTATCCAGCAGCCAATGGTATATTTTTCACCTTCGGTATGGTTCAACTGAAAGCTGATGCTTTTATCGGGTAGTTGTTGTTTGTACACACCTATCAACCGGTTGGCTTTACCACTTACTTCGGGGTCAATACTACGGGCATACTGTAGCTTATCAATGGCAGCCCAGTAAACTGCTTTTTTCTCAAATACGTTGGAGCCGCAGCTACCATCTGCCTGAGCATACAGACCTGCTATCAAAATATAGGGATCTCCCCAGCCTTTTCGCAGTGATGCTGCCTTTAGTGCTGCATTCTTTGCATCAGACAACCGGCCGGTTTTTTGATAGGAAGCGGCAATTCTCAGGTAATCCGCAGAGCTTTTCTTAGGGTCCACTTCCTGATTAGCTGCTTCCTTAAAATAGTCAGCGGCTTTACTGTAGTTCCCATTCTTGTATTGCATGATCGCCATAGAGCGTGCAGCACTGGCGGAAGGCTCCAGTTGATAAAGAGCATCCGCTACTGAAAAGAAGATGGGGTTATCGGTACAATCCTCATATTCTCCTTCGTCATTCTTGCGTTCTTTGGCCAGCATTTTAGAAGCCCTGCGCAACCAAACGGCATCCGTCTTATTCGCTTCAAACGCTTCTTTATTGTAGATAAGGCTAAGTTTCTCGCAAGTGGCGATCGGTCCCAATACCTTTTCGTTGTTGGAGGCTACATCATCAAAACGCTCCAATTCGCGCTCGGCCTTTTCCAGTTCGGTTTTTTCCTTATCCGTAATGGTTCCGGACTCTTCCTTATCCTTCAGTTGTTTGATCTGACGATTCAGAACGTTGTTATTGTACTCCAGGCCTTCCTGTACTACGTTGTATGCCTGGAAAACATCCTTGATCTCAAAAACATCATCATTGAAAAGACGTGCAGCTGCAATGAAATAAGCATTGTAGAAGGCAGCACTGTGTTCATTACTTAACTCCAGCGCACGCTTAAAGGTATTGTAGGTTTTTTGTGTGCTATCCGGATAGTGTTGTAACATATCCAAACCTTTGCGCTCCAATACATACGCCTCATCCTCGGGATATAGTTCTACCCTTTTGTCATAAACCTGCATCAGGAGTTTTTTATATTCCTCCTTTTTAGCAGCATCCGTAGTAGCTTTTACTTTGGCTTCTACTATATAAGGGCCAAAGATGACGTTATTCTTACTGGAAGCCGGGCAATTGTTAAAAACATACTTCCAGCTATCGAAAGCATCGGTATAGTTTTTATTCTTGGCCAGTTCGTAATAGATATAGAGGTTCTCATGACATTTAACACTGTCTTCTCCCCATTTGGATTGAGCCCTGGTAGTGGTACCCACTCCTATCACAGCTATTAAAATCCAAACTAGTTTTCTCATTTTTCTGATGTTTATCTTTTACTTGATTCTAATTATTGCGTACTGAATTACCGGTATTTGTATTTAATAAACCACTTATCATTCAGTGTAATACCGATGTAAACGTTGAGATAATTTTCTTCAATAAGTCCGTTTGCGGTGGTTCCCCTTCGTCCCAGAACTATTCCGGTATTGATGGTACTTACCTTTACCTCACCGGGTCCCAGGCTTTTTTGGCGAACCGGTAATCCTAACCCAAATGTTATGCCATAGTTCATGATATCAGTGCCTCCAAGGGTGTAAGGGGTTTTTTCATAAAACCCTCCCAAGCGATATTCTACGGCTGTTAAATAGGAACTACTACGATTGAGATTTTTAAACGCAAAACGTGGGATCAGATAGCCTCCAAGCTGGGCACGGTATGAGTTGCTGAGGGGCTTGCTGTCATCGTAATTCTGAAATTCCGACCCGTTGAAAAACTCAAAGTCCATATTAATGGCCCAGCTGTAATTCAATATCTGGGGATCTATGCCTCCATAAGTCAGTCCAATACCAAATTCGCTGGGTAGCTGGATGGAAGACTCCCGTGTACCGCTGGTGGCAAGGCTGTCAAAAGGTGTTTCGCGACCTACGGATCCGGTAAAGTTATAGGCGAAGTTACCTACCTGTGCGTTTAAAGACATGCTGTTGCTGTAGGTTAAACCAATGCCCAGACTCTTATTATTCTCAAAGTCATAACGGTATTGGAGACCATAGTCAAACGCCACTCCTTTTACAGAAATTTCCTCCTCTGATTTGGTATTGAAAAAGCGGTTGGTATTCCACAAAACGTAACTTACCTCCTCAAGTTTACCGAAAATAAAACGGGTATTAAAGCCCAGAGAAAGCCCTTTAGCTACTTCAAAAGAGTTTCCCCAATAAAACTGGTTGAGCCCTCCCGTTCCACCAAAACGATAATCGATATCCAGGCTATCATTATAGGTACGGCTGGTGGCTATATCGTAACCTTTGAAACTGTAAGGTTGTATGCCTATGGCACTTCCCCACCATTCTGTAAGCGGCACTCCAAAGGCCAGGTAACGCAGACCAGCATTTCCATTGGTTCGGGTAATGTCAGGATTGGCTTGCCTTTGCTCTACTTTACCGGCCTGAAAACCCACTTCAAAAGTTGATAGTTCCAAAGCAGAATAGCTGGCAGGATTGGTAAGGTTTATATTCAGCGCGTCATGCATACCCAGGCTGGCACCCCCCAGACTCAAAGTGCGGGTATAGGTTTCAGGATAAATATCTCCTATTCCCAGCCTGGAATATGGTGATACCGAGTTCACTTGGGCACCAAGGTGAAGGGATAAAACAAAAAAAGGGACCAAAAAAATCCCGTTAAAGCCTTTCTGCATTATAGTCCAGAATATGGTTTAGGCCCGTCATCAAAAAATCAGGCGCTGCAAAGATGCTATTTTTTAGCAAGTCATCAAACATATAGGCATCACCACCGGTAATCATGGTCAGGATATCAGGATAACGCTCCTGGTAAGCAACTATTGTAGCATAGACTTCTCTTTTAAAACCTCCGACTGTTCCACTAAGGATGGAATTATCGGTTGTATCTCCTATAATAGGATCAAAGTTCTGCTGGTAGTTTACCAGGGGAAGACGGGATGTATAGTGGTTTAACGAGCGAAGGCGCATTTGCAAACCGGGACTAATACCGCCTCCGTGGTAAACAGCATGGCGATCCACGAAGTCATAGGTAATACAAGTGCCGGTATCAATCACCAGGCAATTTTGCCCGGGGAACTTCAGGACTGCTGCAGCGGTAAGTGCCAGGCGATCCCTGCCCAATGTAGCGGGGCTTTTATACTTATTGCTAAAAGGTAAAGGTGTGGAAGCGCCCAGTTCAATAAAGGGAAAATCCCAGCCATTAGGCCATTCCACCTCCTTACCTACATTGGATATAATAGCTTTTTCCGGCTCTTCTCTTTCCCAAAGGGCAGCAATACGTGCAGGGTCAAAACATTCATGCATTTGTTGCCTGATCAGTTGTCCCTTTTGGAAGAGCGCGGACTTTACACGGCTGTTGCCTATATCGATAATTAGATTCACTGATAATGTGGTAATTGGAAAACAAATGTAAGGAGGTGGCAAAAATTTCTTTTGGAATATGAAAAAATCTTTACATTTGCGCCCCGCAAACGAATAAGTGTGTGGTGATAAGGTGGAAAGTTCAGGCCCGGAAGAAAGGGATAGTCTTGAAACCTTGTTTTAAATAAGGTGCCATAGCTCAGTTGGTAGAGCAAAGGACTGAAAATCCTTGTGTCGCTGGTTCGATTCCAGCTGGCACCACTTCAAAACCAGATGGTTAAAGCCCCGATGTATCGGGGCTTTTTTGTTGGGTCCAACATAGGTCAAACAAAAGATATCTTATGATGGCGGCCTTTACCTTCTTTACGTTGCTATACCCTTCCCAGGAAATCAGATTTTTTACTACGGCTTACCTGCACATGATCGCCATTATCCATTATAAGTAACCCACCTGCTCCGCGCTGGTATTTCTGGATGTGCTGCAGATTGATCAAATGGGAGTTATGCACGCGGTAAAAACCTTTTCCCTCCAGCATTTGCTGGATCTCCTTTAATGTTTTGCTAATAGTCAAACGTTTTCCATCGGCCAGGTGCACATCGGTATAGTTACTGTCGCTTTCACAGCGGATGATGGATTCTACCGGTACAAACTCCAAGCCTTCCATAGTGGGTAGCGCCACCCTGGTATTTTCTATGGGTGGTGGAGAAATATTATTCAGCATAGCCCTTACTTCCAGATTGGGCAGGCTATGAGACATCCGCACCTTTACCTTTTCCACAGCATTACGCAATTCGCTAACTCCTATTGGTTTTAGAAGGTAATCCAGCGCATTAACTTTAAAGGCGCGCAACGCAAATTCATCATAAGCCGTGGTGAAAACAATTTCAAAGTCAATATGCTCCAGCTTGGAAAGCAACTCAAAGCCGCTCATGTGTGGCATTTCAATATCCAGGAATACCACATCAGGTTTGTGAGCCGTAATCAAACCAATCCCTTTAATGGGATCGTTGGTGGCATCCACTACTTCAACTTGTGGACAGTTCTTCTCCAACATCATCAGCAGCGAATCGCTGCAGTGCTTTTCATCATCAATTATAAGTGCTTTCATGTTGCCTTATGTTTACTATAAGAATAACCCGGGTACCAACTGGTTTACCCTCGCTATCATAAAGATCTTCTACGGTAAAACCTGCCTGGCCCTTATTTACGCGGTTAGCGGCCTCCAGCCTTGAACGGGTGATCTGCAGGCCATAACTTTTATTACCTCCGTGTTTTTTGCTTTTTAACTCAGCCGCCTTTGCTCGTCCTACACCATTATCTTCTATAATAAACCTTATCTCTCCGGAATTAAGCTTGCTTACCTTTATGATTAACCGGCCTGCTTCTTTACGATGCATCAAACCGTGCCAAATCGCATTTTCTACAAAGGGCTGGATGATGAGTGGTTGCACCATAATAGTTCTGGTGTCCACATCCGGTTCAACTATTACTTCATAGTTGAACTTTTCACTAAATCTTTCAGCCTCAAACATCATGTAGAGTTCCAGGGCTTCCAATTCATCTTCCAGGGCAATTTCCTTTTGCTTGCTGTGATGTAGTATCATGCGTAGCAGCTTAGCAAAGGAAGTAATGTAGTCTGCCGCCTTATCGCCATCTTCCTTAAGGATAAAATACCGAATGGAATTAAGCGAATTAAATATGAAATGCGGGTTCATTTGAAGCCTCAGACTGTTCATTTCGCTCTCCATCAGTTGCTTTTCATATTCGGACCGTATCTGGCTGGCTTTAGATTCTTCCAGTTCCCTATGTGCTCTGAGCACTTCATTGGTGCGCGCTTCTACCTGTTGTTCCAGTTCTTGATTGATTTGTTGGTTCAACTTTTCATTTTCAAGAAGCTGCTCTATATAAGCGTCATTGATATCTTCCTTTTCGCGATTACTGATCTGGATAAGCTTCCCAATACCTAAACTGAAGAAAAGGATCTCCACAAAAATGCCGATCTGGGTAAAACTAACCCCTACAAGGTCCAGTCCTGGAAAAAAATCATAGCCTACCGTGGAGACTATTGCCAAAAGATTCCCGATCAAAAAAGATAGGCTACCAGCTATGAAATAGGGAACCACGGGACTTTTTAAGGTAAGACCAGCCACGCATATAAGCACCAACCCCATGAGCAGCATAACTCCACGAGTGGGAGCAAAAAGTGCCTGAATAGTGGCCATATCAGAGGTAGTGTAGAGATACGCAAAAACCAGGGTTCCATACACAGCATAACCCACATTAACCCAAAATACCAGACGATAAAGCCAGGGTTTGAGCTTGCGAATGCGTAAAAAGTGAAGAGCAAAAACGTTATAAGACAAAGCCATAGCAAATTGCAAAGGCTCATTGAGGGTTAACTTCAAGTACTGCGCATCCCCGAAAACACTGCGTAATGGCAGGTAACTTTCCAGTTTAAGCCCCAGGTACAACATAGCAAAGAAGAGATAAGCTGCATAACTGAGATATACTTTATCCCGGTTATTCTGAAAGTACAGGAACAGCATGTAGAGCATCATGATCCACACGGCTCCCTGAAAAAAAATACTGAGGCTTACATGGATTAAACCGCGCTGCCTTCTCTGTTGCATGAACTCCAGAAAAGTAATGTGAGAATAAACACTAAAGTACAGGCTAGCCTGGTGGTTAGTACGGCTGTAACTAAGCCCCAGATAGCGGTGGTACTCTCCCGGAGGTAGAGTAAGCTTTATAAAATCAGGTGAAGCCTCCAGGCTGCGGTCATCCATCGAAGTAAGATAGCCGGCCTGCAAAGTATCCATTATGTAGTTACCATTGTATTGGTACAAAGCATGTATCTGTAAACTCCAGCTTAACGACACATAGCAGTATTGCGTATCCGGTAAATCATTTAATAACCGTAATTCATACCAGTATTGTTGAGAATAGCCTTCTTTGGCCTGCGAAAGTACTCCTCGGTTTTGCAGAAAAGCCATGGGGCTTAAGACGGTATCTGTCTGGTATACCTCCTGGTGAGCCCTCAGGTCATAGTACCCTTCGCTATTCAACTGGCTTATCAAAAGAGTATCACCACTTTTGGCCAAAGTCAAAAAGCTGCAGAGTACACCTATTAAAAGACCAATATGTTTAATAGTCCGATTCAAATTTCCTGATCAGGTAAGGCAAGTTATATCTAAATGCCGAAATCATTTCTCTTTCGTTGCAAAAGATCGGAACTCCGGTTTTCTCCCCATACCAAGGGACACAGCCGGAAGTTTCCGGCCATGTCCGCTGATGTGTTTATTAATCCTTCACGATCCTGAATACCTGCTGTTTACGGTATTCCGTTTGTATCCATATCATGTACATACCTTTAGGACCATCCAGAGTGCTATTAAAGCTTTGACTGTTCTCCAAATGATGTTTTTCCAAGACTTTACCGGCCAGGTCTGTAACGGTGATCCTTACCTTATTGTAAGCCCTTCCGAAATCTACCTGGTAATCACCGGTGGTGGGGTTGGGGAATACACTGATTGAGCTAAGAGCAAAACCACCTTCCAGACCTACGTTATTCACTTCGTAACAGGCGGATGTATCCGCACAACCATTATCCAGGATGAGCACAGCATAGTTTCCGTTTACCGCTGGCGTAAAAGATGAACTATCAGCTCCCGTTATGGGTGTGAATGAATTATCACAATCCAACCACTGGAAGGTAGCGGTAGATGAAGTGTTTAAAGCGGTTAGTGTAGCTCCGCTCTGACTTACACTCGTATTGATGGAATCCAGGGTTAAATGCAGCGTCATGGATGAATCGCAGCCGTTAACCGTAGTCAGGGTGTCATAATAGGTTCCGCTCTGGGTATACAGTTGACTGTTGAACGACCATAGGTAACCCTCACATCCATTGACAGAATCCACATCATGGAAGCTGTTGTTAATGGTTAAGTTCAGATTGATCACTGAATCGCAACCGCTGGCATTAGTCAATGTATGACTATAATTACCACTGCTGGTATACGTCATACTATTCACCGCCCAGGTATAACTATCACAGGCAGTAATCGTATCATTTATGGTATCACTGAGGTTGAGTGTAAGGTCTAAGATCACCACCGAGTCGCAACCTACCGAATTCGTCAGCGTAACCTGGTATATACCTCCATCATTCAAAGTAGTACCATTAGCCGGCCAGAAGTAGCTATCGCAGGCGGTAGCCGATGTATTCACCGTATCACTATTATTGATAGTCAGATCCAGGCTTACCAGCGAATCGCAACCATTACTATTGGTCAAAGTAACCGTGTACACCCCGCTACTGGTATAGGTAATGGGTGAAGTAGCATTGCCTACGTACCAATCGTAGCTATCGCAGGCGGTTACACTGGTACCGGTGGAGTCACTGTGGTTAATGGTCAAGGCGAGATTTAGTACCGAATCACAACCGGCAGTATTGGTCAGCGTGGTGCTGTAATTACCACTGCTGGTATAGGTCATTCCGGTTACCGGCCAGGTATAACTATCGCAAGCGGTGATCGTATCTTTGATAGTATCGCTATGATTCAGAGTAAGATCCAGGATCACTACTGAATCACAACCGCTGATGGTGGTCAGCGTCACCTGATAGATACCTCCGTCATTCAGCGTGTTACCATTAACCGGCCAGAAATAGGTATCACAAGCCGTGGCTGCAGTATTCACCGTATCACTAGTGTTGATGGTCAGGTCCAGCCTGAGCACAGAATCGCAACCTGCGGAGTTGGTCAGCGTTTTAAAGTAGGTGCCACTGGCCGTGAAAGAGGTATCGTAACCAGCATCCGCCCAACGGTAACTATCACAAGCGGTTAAGCTTACTGCATTAGTATCACTACTATTATTAATGGTCAATGCCAGATTTAACACCGAGTCACAGCCTACCGCATTAGTCAATGTGGTGGAATAGTCACCACTGCTGGTATAGGTCATGCCATTGACCGGCCAAGTGTAACTATCACAGGTCGTGATGGTATCATTGATCGTATCGCTGGAGTTGATCATCAGGTCCAGGATTACCACAGAATCGCAACCAGCCACATTGGTTAGAGTTGCGGTATAAATACCACGATCATCGTAAGTGAGGCCGGTGGCCGCCCAGAAGTAACTATCGCAGGCCGTGTCTGTAATATTTACGGTATCACTGCTATTAATGGTGAGATCCAATCTCAGCACCGAGTCACAGCCTACTGCATTGGTCAGCGTCTTAAAGTACGTTCCGCTAGCCGTGAAAGAGGTATCGTAGCCGGCATCCGCCCAACGGTAGCTATCACAAGCGGTGAGGCTTACGGCATTGGTATCACTGCTGTTATTAATGGTAAGAGCCAGGTTCAATACGGAATCACAACCGTTCACGGTACTTAGGGTAGTACTGTAATCACCACTGCTGGTGTACGTCATTCCATTGACCGGCCAGGTGTAACTGTCGCAAGCGGTAATGGTATCTGCTACGGTATCACTGTAATGGATCATCAGATCCAGGATCACTATGGAATCACAACCGGCAACATTCGTAAGAGTGGCCGTGTAAATTCCGCGGTCATCATAAGTGAGGCCAGTGGCTGCCCAGAAGTAACTGTCGCAGGCCGTATCGCTAATATTCACTGTATCACTATGATTAATCGTCAAATCTAATCGCAATACAGAATCACAGCCCACCGCATTAGTCAGCGTCTTAAAGTACGTTCCGCTGGCTGTGAAAGAGGTATCGTAGCCGGCATCCGCCCATCGGTAGCTGTCGCATGCAGTTAAGCTTACGGCATTGGTATCACTGCTGTTATTAATGGTGAGAGCCAGGTTGATCACCGAATCGCAACCTGTTACATTGGTTAGCGTAGCACTATAATTACCACTGGTCATATAGGTAACTCCATTGGCTGGCCAGGTATAGCTATCACAGGCTGTAATGGTATCCGCTACGGTATCGCTATAGTTAACGGTTAGATCCAGTATCACTATTGAATCGCAACCATCACCATTGGTGAGATTGGCGTAGTAGATACCTCCGTCATCATAGGTTATTCCATTCACCGGCCAGGTATAAGAATCGCAGGCCGTTTCGGAAACGTTCACCGTATCACCTTCCAGTATGCTCACATTCACCACCAGTATACTATCGCAACCAGTAGTAGCTTGTAAGGTATCCCGGTATATTCCACTGGTGTATACGTAATTGCCAAAGGCCTGGGCACTGTCACATCCTACCGCATCGGGAAGAGTGATCTCATACACCGGGTTCAACGTCAATTGACGGGAAAGCACGGAATCACAGCCACTTGCTGCCATAAGAGTATCGTAATATAATCCGCTCTGATGATGGTACTCTCCGAATATTAAGGCACTATCCACGCCACAAAGGTTTAGTGGTGAGAAAACATACTGCTTACCCGGATTCACGCTCAGCGCCTGGCGTATAATAGAATCGCAACCACCCGAGCTTTGCAGGGTATCGTAATAATATCCGGCTGTATTGCGATAGGTACCAAAGATCAGGGCACTGTCTCCGGCACAAACTTCTGCATCAGCCGTGGTGTAAATACCACCGGATAATACATTGATGGTAGCGGTTCCCGTAACTGTAAAGCCACTGGCATCCGTCACATTTACCGTATAGATACCGGGCCGCGCGGCTATGGAATCAGTTCCGGCACCATTGCTCCACTGGTAGGTATAGGGCGCTATACCGTTCCCGCTTACCGTTACTTTAGCCGAACCGGTATCACCATAACAGGCGGCAGTGGTGGTAAAGCTAAGGTTGAACTTACCGATCTGAGTGGAGTCTACATTATCATTATAGGTGAATTCGAGTTGCGTGGAGTTCACGATCTCACCCACCAGGGTAGTCTGGTTATCCACCACGGGCCAATCTACATTGACCAGCACGCTATCTCCGGGGTTTATGTTGCCCAGGGGCACCGTACTGATATTGATGGTATCCAGCACGTTATTCACGTAGGATATAGTAGCATCTGCTTCCGTAGCCAGATCTCCGTTATTTTTCACGTAACCGAATACCTGGATGGTATCGCCCAGGGCCGGAGCAATATCACTACTCTTAAAATTCACCCACATGAGGTTCGCAGCCTCCCCTACTACTACGGCACGGGTAGCTTCGTTATTGAGTTCGTCATTTTCAGGGATCTCATTATCACTATCAATAATAGCGCGTATAACGTGAACGCCCGGTATGTTGGATGACCAACGCTCATTGAGGCTGTAGCTGGTGTTGTCTCCGTTAACAAGGCCAACAACAGGCTTAATGGAGTCAAAGGGCATTCCGTCAATCAACACCTTGAGTTCCATCAGGTCATTGATATTGGACTTACCGATGTTCTCGTAGGAGATCACAAAGTCTACGGTATCATTGAGATCAGGGTTGATCACGCTGGGGTTGATGAATTGCGAAAGGATACGCATATCCGGACGGTTATTCACCGTTACCTGCCTTACCAGCACATTATCGGTTTCATCACACTCAGGATACGCATTATCCGGGTCTACCGTCATGGTGAAGGTATAGGTACCCACCTGATTGAATACGAAGTTAGTGGGCAATACGGCCAAACGCGGACAGGCGCAAGTTTTCTGCACCTGCGTGAGCAGGGCATTCCCCAGGTTTTGGGTACCTGCTATCCCGGGACCGCTTACTTCAAACTGCACTTCCAGGCTATCGGCTTTGTAGAGGTGATCTACATCTACCGCCACCGCCAGGAAGGCCGTTTCATTTACGTTGTAAGTACGATTCCAGAAGTCAGCTCCGCCACAGCGTGGCACCGGCTGAAACTCCCAGCACAGGTTATCGGTCTGGCTATTGTTGTTTTCGTTAAACTCATTGGTTACCGTATTGCGGGCATCCGCTGTAACGGTGAGCTGGGCTGCTCCCGAAGCAGTAGCCACGGCATTGGTTTGCACCAACAGACTTTGACCGGGTTGGATATCGCCAATGGTTACGGTATAAGTAGCTCCGGTGCTCACCACAAAGTCCACATCCATAGGACCGGTGGCAACGGCATTACCGGTATTGCGCACGGTAGCTTCAAAGACCACCGCTCCTCCGGGAGCCGTTGGACTAAAGGGGTCTACCTGAACATTGCCACAACCACTGATGGTCAGATCAGGCTTACACTCCAGAATGGTTCGTGAGTAGGTGGCTGTATTGTTGGTTTCATCGGTTTCGGTAACTACACCTCCGGTAGCTACGGTAGTATCGCAATGAATGTTGAAGGTGTACACTCCCGCTGCGGTGTAGGTAAAGGCTTTGTTAAAGCTCACACTGCTGAATGCGTTGATGTTGGCAATGCTATGATGTAAGGTATCAATGGGAGTTCCGTTGAAGCTTACATAAATGTCACAGTCAAAAGCTCCGGTAGCTACTGCTCCACGGTTGGAAACCCGGAACCCGGCCCCGGATGCGTTACACAGGTACTGACTGGTATAGGGTCCGTTGGTGGGTACAATATCCGGCAGCGCAGGATATACGCGTATCGTGCGGCAATAACGGTTGTTGCTGAAGTTGGTTTCACCTACGGTGCGGGCATCATCGGCAATAACACATATTGTATAGGTTCCCGGACTGTTAAATGTAATATTGTTAAAGCTGTAAGATGTGCTTTCACCGGGGCCCATCTGTGGCATATTCTGATCCATCAGTACCGGCACACCTCCGGTTTGGGTAAAGCTCATGATGTGTGCAATAGCGGTATCACAACCTATGTTGCGGATGGTAGCGGTACCATCAATGGATTGCCCTACAATAATGGAATAATCCGAAAGCGAGAGGTAGGCCGCCAGATCGGGCGTGGTACATGGGCAACTCAGTATGTCAAAAGTAGTGGTAGAATCCCCGGTAAGGGTAAAGTCCGTTACTTCTACATTGGTAGAATAAGTGCCGGGTATCACCGGTGCAGGAATACTGATGGAGAAGTATCCCCGGGAGTTAGTTAAACCGGTATAGGTAGCTCCTCCCCTGTTCATGGTTACGGTAGCCCCGGCCACGCTGCTATCCTGCAGAGGAACGGCTGTTTGTGTGTAGTAGGCGTAACCGGATATCCGTGTATAACTACCGGGAGTTGAACATCGTGATGATGGGCTGGCTGTAGGATACACCACAATAGCACCCGGCAGGTTGTAATCTCCGTTAATGAACGGACGCCTGGCTACATTATCCAATTCGTTGGATTCAGCTATTACGTTGGTATAGTCTACCGTAACTTCCATGGGGCACCAGGCATCTACTGCAGGAGTGGTAATGTTCCAGCTAACGGTGGTAGAACTCCTTGGTGAAAGGCTGGGCACCGTAATATCAGGATATACCAGGGTGGTATCGTATTGATTCACCAGGTGTACCACAAAATTCTGGGCGGTATAATCCGAAGTATTGGTAATGGTGGCCGACACGGTTAAAGGTGAACTTACCGGTGGGTTGGGATTACTGAAGGTGATGTTGTTGGCAAAGATCTCCAGGTCGGGCTGGGCCAGTACATCCAGGTTATCAAACGGTCCGAAGATCACTTCCTTATTGTTCTCCACTACCTGGGTGAGTATATGGTAGTTCATACCTACTTCCAGGGAATTAATGGAAGCCAGATACACCTTACCGTCCCTGGGGTCCTGATCAGTGGGATCTGCCTGGGACATTACGATGGTGCGGTCTTTAGCATTGTTGTATTGACCGTTACCTTCGTAATCCAATATAGTTCGTGGGAAGCCGTAGGGTGGCAAAGCACCGGTAGTATCGTAATAGGTGACTTCAAAATTAAAAGTGGTGTACTCATCACCGGTTTCCGGGTATACCAGGGAGCTGGAATAGTTGGCATTGCCGGTAAAGGTGAAATAGCGTTGGGGTGGCACAAAATCCAGCGTGGTGATATGCACACTATCGCAATTATTTATGCTGGTGAACACATCGGTATACACACCAGAAGTAGTTTGATAGCTTCCGCCCACCATTACGCTATCGCCAATAGCCACGGTTTGCGCGGAAGAAGATGTATCTACCGGGTATACGGTGAGTGTGGTTACCACGGTGCTGTCGCAACCGCTTATGCTGGTGAGAAGATCTGTATATACACCGGAAGTACTGCGTGGTGCTCCCTCCAGAATTACGGACTGCCCTTTGCAAATGTCCAGCGACACATTGTGGTTATACACCGGATTTACCACCAGATCGTAATAAACCACACTATCACAGCCTGTAACAGCCTGCAATACATTGTAGTAGGCACCAGCCGTTTGGCGGTAAGCACCAAACAAAAGCGCACTATCTCCCTGGCATATTTCCGGACTTCCCAGCCTAAAGGTGTCTACCGGGTTTACTACCAGCTCTATGGCGGTAATACTATCGCAACCGGTTTGGGCAGTATAAGTGGCGTAATAAGTCCCTGCTGAAGTTCGTAAGGTGTCAAAGATATTGGCGCTTTCTCCCTGGCATATCGTTACAGCAGACAGCATGATTGAATCTACCGGCAGAACAACCAGATCCTGGGTAAGTATGCTGTCACAGCCGTTGACGGCCGTAAGTGTATCGTAATACGAACCGGCCATAGACCGCAGCGAACCAAAAATACTGGCGGTTTCGCCTTCACAAATGGTTACCGGTATGAGGGTGGAATCGCTGGTGGGTAACAGGTTAACGATGGTAGTTACCACACTGTCGCAGCCGTACTGGTTGGTAAAAGCTTGGGTAGAACTCCCTGCCTGACCGGGATCACAAGTGGTTAAATTTACTTCTACTGTATCGGTGATATTATTCACGCTTACAGTTACTGAATCCTGGGTTATGCAGTTATTTCCGTTATCTATGGTAACCACATAGGTAGTGGTAACCGTTGGCCCCACGGTAATGGAAGAGCCGGAAAGTCCGTTGCTCCAGTTGTAGCTATTACCTCCTGAAGCCGTTAAGGTTATAGCACTGCCTTCACAAATGGCCGTATCATTGGTAATACTGATAGCCGGAGCCGGGTTATTGATGATCGTATTCTTAATAGTATCGTTTGCCAGGTTATTGTCCGAAGGCAAACTGGTGTATACTTCAATGGCATAGCTACCTACGGCACTAAGATCAACACCGGTTGAGAAGGTAAAATCCAGGGTGTTACCCCCGTCAATGTTGGAAGTAATGGTTTCGGTCAGGGTATCACTATTTACCACCAGACTCACATCAAAATTACCCTGAGCCTGCGAACCGGTATTGGCTACCCGCACGGTAAACTGTTCATTGGCGCCCAAAAGACAGCCTGAGGTTGGACTCAATACCGTTATGGGGCTTACATCTCCGGGGAAATAATTTACCTCATCCGCACCGATATCAGGTTTACTGGCATTACGGTTTTCACCATCAATATCAGTGGTGACAAGCGTTATAGGGGTTCCGGTGCTATCCAAAGCGGATTGGGTGATGTGCAGATCCTTGTCTGAAACAAAGAGTGGGTCTACGGAAACAGAATGGGCATCCATTCCGGTAGCCGCTTGCCAGGCCGCAAGATCAGCCAGATCACCACCCCCGGAAAAGTTGTAAAAAGTATACGTGCCGTTGCTGATGAAGTTATTGTAATCGGATATAGCCGTGCTATTGACACTGTAGTAGGCGTAACCACCACCTCCAGCCATGGCAATATTATTCTTGAATTGAAGGCTATTGGTGTTATTGACCATGTAAAATGCTCTACCGTTGCTGGAAAGATGGTTGGCGCTATTGTACACCACATCGGTATAACCGCTGTAAAGGATATAGAAAGCATCCATGCTGTTGGTACCATTATACTGTGCACCGATACTGGCAAAGTTGTTGGCTACCACGCCCCTGTCTTGTGCAGCACCATCCATATTGTAGAGGTAGTATCCTACACCCATCTTATCAATAAGTACCTGGTTAGCGTTGATCCTGAAACCATCTGAAAAATTGACCAGGTAAAAACCGTTGTAGGAGCTATTTGAGTTGGTAACTTCTATGTAGTTTCTGCTGATCTGTGGAGCTACAAAATCATAGGCATACACGCCATAACGATACTGTTCGCTGAAGCGGTTGTCTATAATTTTCAGCCCGGTGGAGTTGGTAGCATCAATGTAAATACCGGCATTACCATTCACAAAAAGAGAATTCCGGATGTGCAGGTCTTCTATGTCCCCGATTCCCGAAACACCCTGTACATTAAAGTTGGTAGTAGCCGGCATATTGAATACGCAGTTCAAGAACTGAATTCCGCGGGTATCATTGGAGAGTTCGGCCAGCAAGGCATAGGTGGAACTTTGTCCTTCCAGGGTCATGTCTTTAAAACTGAAGTAGTCCGCACCATTCAGTTTAACCGTAGTACGGTTGGTACTATTGCCGTTAAAAGTGAGTTTCACCAGGGATGAATCTCCGCTCAGCGACTGGAAAACAATGCTATCTGTAGGTGAGGCACCGGCTACTTCGTGTAGCGTGATCTGCTCGGTATAGGTGCCGTTATTTACTCGGAACGTAACCCAACTGAGTACCCCTCCGGCATGCAAGGCATCAACGGCTGATACAAAAGTGGGAAAATCGGCTGAACCACCTCCCAAACTGTAGTAACCGGAAAGAGCAGGATACAGATCTGGCGCACCGGCAGTATCATTGGCATTCAGGATGTCCGGGTTGCCGTTGGGCAGCGATACCCAGGCTACAATATTGTGCGAGGTACCCGGGCTAAAGTTGTAAGTTCCTATAGCCACGGAATCATCCTGCGCACCGGTGGCAAGGCTACCTACCCAGTTGTAGGTGGTTTGGGCTACACCATTCACCTTCCAGGTTATCTGCGCAGTTTTGAGCGTATCCAAACCGTTGTTAAGCATACTCACGTATACCGTATTGTTGCCGGAGGCAAAAGGTATCACCGGACCGGTTAGTGCGGTAAGAGCGGCATCATCGGTATTCACGGTAAATTCATCGGCACCAATATCAGGACGAGAAGGATCACGGGTATCACCGTCAAAATCAGTATTCACATAAGGCAGCGGTGTTCCTGCGGCATTAAGCCCTACAGACTCTACATGTACATCATTGGTATCGGAAAACTGGGCCAGTTGCGAAACACCGTTGGTATCCAGATTACTGACGGCCTGGAAAGCAGACAAGTCACTATAGGCTGAGTTGCGATAGCGGGCCAGCGTAGCTCCACTGCTGTACAGGTTGTTATGATCCTGCTCATACGATGAATAACCATCCATATCAATGGCGTAACCCTGCCCTTCGTTCTGGAAGATGTTATTGTAGACCTTCATATTGCTACAACTGCTTTCGTAAAAAGCTTCGGTGGACGTAGAACTGTTGAAAGACCGCACGGAATTATAGGCCACGTTCAAATAGTCACAGGAGCTTGCATAGATCCCTGAACCGGAATTGCTACCGGACAAACCAACGTAGTTATTGGTCAATAAGACTTCATCACCGTTGGTTCCATCTACGTCCGAGAGATAAATGCCATCATCGGTAGCCAAAATGTAATTGCCGCTTACCCGGCCACCCTCGCGGGAAAAATAGCCGTATATTCCGGTATAGCTGGTATTACCACGATTGGTATACACCGAGTCTCCGCTTACGGTAAAATCGGATTGGTCTTCAAAGTAAATACCCCGGTAATACTGATCCACGAAATTGCTGTTGATAACCCGAAGTCCGGTCACGGTGCCACTCACACCACCGTAGGCATTGATACCGTAACGACCGCCTTTAAAGGTGCAGTTCATCACGCTTAAAGAATCGCTCCGGCTGCCGTACTCACTTGCCAGCAATACTTCACCGTTAGTTCCGAAGATGGTATCACTGAATACACAATTCATGAAATTGATGTGACTGGCGTTACTGTCCAGTAAAACCAGGCCCAAACCAGTATAGATGTAATCACTACGGAAGGTGATATCCTTAAAACTGAAATGATTGGCACCTCTAAGCTCTAACTGCACAGGACTGTAGGTGTTGGTTCTCAGTTTTACCAACTCTGGGTTGTTACTTTCGGAGACAAACAGAATGGAATCCGTAGCACTGGCACCGCGAACCGGCCGCATCAACAATGTTTCGTTGTATTCTCCGTCCCTAACACTAAAGGTTACCCAACCGGAAACACCTCTTTCGCTAAGAGCAGTATTGGCCGCGGTGAAATCGGCAAAATCAGGATTGGCACCTCCCAGGGTATACAAACCGGAGAGAGCCGTAATCAGGCCATCTTGCTCAATGGTATCATTAGTAGCCAGCACATCGGCATTACCATTAGGTAAAGAGGTGTAAGCCTTAATGGTGTATACCGTATCTGTCAGGAAATTATAGGTCCCGATGTTTACGGAGTCCTGGCTTTGTCCGGTGGGTAAATTCCCGGAATAGTTATAAGCCGTTTGAGCCACACCGTTTACTTCCCAGTTAATAGTAACAGCCGTAAGAGTGTCGGCTCCATTATTGAGCAGTTCTACGTATACGTTCTGGTTGCCAGGCTCAAAGGGTATTTGCGGTCCCTGGATGGCCAGAAGGCCGGCATCATCGCCTAGCGGTTCAAATTCATCGGCTCCAATGTCGGGTGTGGAAGCATCCCGACTTTCACCATCAATATCATCGCTTACATACGCCAAAGGTGTAGCAGCTTTGTTTAAAATACTGGCGTTTACGTGTAGATTGGTATCATTCAAAAATTGCGCATCTGCTGACACGGAATTAGCGGCCTGGCTGCTCACACTCTGCCAGTCGGCAAGGTCTGCTGCATCAGTGGTAGACCAACGCGCCAATTTGCTACCGGTAGTGTACAGGTTGTTGTAATTAAAAGAAGTGGTGGTATTGCTATGATCTACTTTTACAGCATAGCCTCCTCCTTCATTCTGGAAAACGTTGTTCAACACCTCTACCCCATTGCTACCGTTGTAGTAACTATAGTCGTCATTAAAGGCAGCACCATCTGGATCAGTATTAGTGGTCAACAGGTTGTTGTGCACCACTTTTACATAATCCAGGGATTGAAGTTCCATGGTGTAGCCACCGCTGTTATTGCCTCCGGTGGAGATGAAGTTATTAGCAATGAGATAAGGGTCTGAAGGATGACCTTGCAAGCTAAAGCCATACATACCATCATTGGCGTTAACGGCATAAATACGGTTCTTGATTATGCTACCCCCAGTGGAATAGTATACGTAAAGTCCTTGATACGAGGCACTGGCACCGGAGCGCGGTATAATGAGGTTGTTACGGACGGTAATACTATCCTGGGCGGAGAGGTATAATCCAAAGTTATAACCACCCAGTATATTGGAATTGGTAACATTCAGGTGACTGCTTCGCCCGGATCGCCCGCTGGTGTAAAGACCATAATAACCGTTTAGTAAGGTAGATGCATTAATGCTGATGTGGTGAGGTTCGGCCATATTCGAACTGTTGTAGACGTATACCACACTGGTTAATGAGCTGCTGGTAGAACCGGATATCAATGCACAATTATCCAGGGTAATATAAGCCGCACTGGAATCCAGGTACAGCACGCGGCTATAGGAATTGGCGCTGGTGTTCTCGATGGTAAGATGTTCAAAGCTCATACGCTGGCTACCGTTGATACGGATCACGTAATTCTCGGAAGAATTGGTATAGCCGGCATTGAGTGTTACCGCTGCGCTATCCATTGCTTCAGAGCGGAAGGTAACCGTATCGGAAACGTTGAGCGTGGGGAAACGGGTAAACTCGAGGCGTTCGGAATAGGTACCGCTACGCACATCAAAGAATACATGATCGCGGATACCACCCAGGTTCAGGATATCCGCAGCAGCGGTAAAGCTGGTAAAATCAGGAGTAGTACCACCTATGGTGTAGGTGCCAGCTAATGCAGGAGTTATGGGACCAACAAAAGCCGTATCATTGACTGCCAGGGCATCGGCACCACCATTGGGCATGGAGGTATAAGCCTCAAGATTGTAAACCGTGGTCTCGGCAAAGTTTACGTTACCCAATAAAACCCAGGCCGTATCTCCGGTATTTAATGAACCATTGTAGTTTACGGCACTTTGCGCCACACCATTCACACTCCAGTTAATGGTAGCACTGGTGAGAGTGACCCCGCCAAAATTACGGATCACCGCTTTTACCGGCAGGCTACCCGCTGCAAAAGGCATTTCGGGTACCACAAGCGCATACACCCCGGCATCCTGGGAAGTAGGAGAAAATTCATCGGCTCCGATATCCGGATTGGAAGCATCGCGCGTTTCACCTTCAATATCGGTGGTAATTCCGCTTACCGGGCTTCCATTGTTGTTAAGTGCCACCTGGGCACTCTGGTAGGAAGTATCGTTGTAAAAATAAGGTGGCTCGGAGATGGAGTTGCTATCCTTCCCGGAAGCGGCTATAAGATCGGACAGGGTTTTTACTTCGTCTTCCCAGTACCCTACATCGCCATTGGCATTGTAGAAGTTATTGAAGTCCGATTGATCAATACTTAGTCCGGAATGCACGTACAGCGCATCACCACCCTTAACCGCAATGTTGTTATTGAGAAGGTGTATCGCACCGCCTCCACTCAAATGCAAACCAATGTTATTAGTGTTGGTGCTGACCAGGTTCACAGTATTGAAGACCACATTCACATTCAGCGAGCCCAATATATAAATACCTTCCGCGGAACTGCTGGCACTGTTGAGATGGATAAAGTTATTGGCCACCCGTGCAGGCTGCGCTGCGGTGGCATCGCAATAATCCAGGTTAATACCCTGCCCGCCTTCTACGTTCATAATGTGGTTGCGCTGCACGGAAAGGGTACTGTCACAATACCTCAGCTCAATAGCAATGAAAGAGCTGGTTGAGTTGGTATTGATCAGGTTATCATCTATGGTCACAAAATTGGCTCCATAAAGATAGACACCATCGTAGCGCTGGTTGATGAACTGGTTATGGGTAATGGTAAAATGATCGGCATCACTACCGTTGTTATAAATTCCGGAGTAACCATTCAGGAAATAGCTGTGGCTGAATTCCAGGTAATCACATTCTGCTGCACTATTAACCTCCACCAACTGATAATTATAAGGACTGGCAACATCTACGTTTTTAATGACGCTGTTGTGGAAAGTGATGTGGTTGGAACCACCTTCAAAATAAACTACCCGGTCATAAGTAGCATTATTGGAGGCAATGCCCATGTGACGGAAGCTTACATAACCCGCCCCGTTAAAACGGAGGGTGTAATTGCTGGAGAACGTAGCGGAATTGTTGGATAAAGTAACTGTGCTACTGTCCAGGGCAACACTTTCAAAAATGATCTCTGAACCAGGACCGGCACCCTCAATCTGTGGTAATGAAATTTGCTCAAAATAGGTTCCTGCTGCCACCTGGAAAGTGGTGGTACCACAAATTCCTTTAGCGATCAGGTCATTAACGGCTGCGGTAAAGCTCCCGTAGTCTGCGCCTACTCCACCAATGGTGTAATTACCACCCAAACCTACGGTAGTACTCACCTCCACGCTGTCATTGGAAGTCTGGGCATCAGCCAGGCCATTGGGCTGATAGGTATAAACGGTAAGGTTATAGGCTACCCCGGAAATAAAATTATAGTTACCCAGACTTACCTCAGCGGTGTGAGAGCCACTGCCCAATAAGGTATCCAGCATACTGGTGTATTTTACCGGGTTTTGAGCCACACCATTCACTTCCCAGCCTATCATCAGGCTATCAATCTGGTTATTACCGAAGTTACCTACAGTAGCTTTAACAGCTGATGATCCGGCACAGGTAATATCTGTGATGTTGGTGGAAACCACACCGGCATTATTGGCCACGTCCGGTAAAAAGGTCATCTGTACCTGTGGTTTGTTGTTGGTGGTTGAAGAGACCGGTATTCCGCATTGGTCAGAACCATCGCTCCGGGTAAAGCCTGCATTATTACTTCCATCATTGTAATACCTTACCCTTCCGGTGGAAGTATAGTCGAATACGCGATCAAAGCAAACGTCCACAACAATATTATCCGTGCCGTTCCAATCAAACACGCTGTCCAGGCTCAGCATATCAAAGCCGCCCGCTAAAGGCGAATAAGCGGAACGCTTATAAACCTGCTTCAAAGGGGCAGCAATGTGCGAAGAAGCATCATTGGCCGAAGTATGCCCTACGGAGATGGTAAAATCCGGCAAGTTATGGATTGGAGCGTTTTCAATGTAAAAGCCCAGCTCAGTCAGTTTCCCCGAAAAAACACCTGCGGCATTCAGCTCTGCAGCACGGTATACGATCTGCATGTGCATGCTGCGGTAGTAAATATTAACGGGAGAGGCCTCCTGGGTACCCGTTATAGAGGTACCACTACCTAATTGCAGAGTTTGAGCATGACCCAGAAATGAATATAAAACAAGGAAAAAGCAGGAAATACTGCGGAGTAACGGTTGATATTCCATCAGAGCGAAGTTTAGTTTTGCCGTCCCGGAAAAGCTTCCGGAGGAGTTAAGGCTTCAAAACTGGCTCATCTATTTAAGGAGGATCAGTATAATTTAGCAATTGGATGATTTGGTTGAGTGGTTTGCATTAACCTTTAAAACACCCTGTATGCCGCGTAAATACTATTAAATACCCATTAAGGCAGTACCTGTAAAGGATCAATCAGAACATGATGCAAGGCCGGTATCGGATTTGAGCGAAGATCATCAAAACTAAAAAAGCCGGGGATCCCCGGCTTTTTTATTGCTTTACTTATTCTTTAATCGGCATATATCGTCATCCTTTCAGCCCTGTGCAGTGCAACAAAGCCTCCGGGTGGAGTTATAAACTGTGCTTCAAAAAGTACTTGCTGTGTATCATAGTCCACTTCAATAACACGCCCCTCATTCCTTCCCTGCGAGGTATTATCCCGTATACAACCCGGGGCAAATAACACATGATTCTCTTTTGGCAGGTAATCCACGTCTGAAACAATAAATGAAAAAGTCTCGGTACCTCTGTTTTGACCATACGACCAGATCTGTTGTACCGTCATAGCTTCTTCATCTATATTAAATTCTACGGCACGGCTGTATTTACCTCCATTGTCCCATTCACGCCTGTCACCATTGTCAAACAGTATAATATGGCCGTTGGGCATCAGTTCAGGAGCATGTTGAAACCAGTTCCACTCAAAATCGGCATGGGGAATATTACCGTCCAATACCTCCACATCAGTAATCCGGTTTCCTGAAGCATCCAAAGGAGTAAGCAGATATTGATTCAGGTCATTGCCTGCGCGATCGGTTCCCCAGGCTTTATGCGGACCCAGTATCCACTTCACGTTATTATTGTAATCCAGCTTTACCAATCCCTGGGTCCGGCCCGATACAATGATAGTATTGTCCCGGGCATCATAGATCACAGCATTTCCGTGAAACCAATCAATCGTACTTTCATTGAGTTCGTCCCGCATTACCGTCCTGTATTCATCCAATGATTCTTTAAGATCCCATTCCTGAATGATTCCCCCGCCATTACGATCCAGTTCCACCACATAATCTTCTATTGTACCATTGCCATTATCGTGTAAACTACCCGACTTACTTGCGGTAACAAGCAAATTACCATTGGGCTTGTCCTGTACATTATGATGAAAAAAGTAGCCACTCAAAGGCCAGGAGTTAACTATTTCACCACGCATATCCACTTCGTATATATGGCTGCTATTGTTGTTCCCAAAGTACATATTGCCATTCTGCAGGCGCTCTATACCACAATCGTAGAACAGGTTATTTAATTCCGGGTGCCCCGAATAATCCAGGTACCAACGGATATCACCGTGGTGGTCTATCATAAAAGGTACGTGCATACCTTTGCCATAATTACTTATCAGGGTAAGACCATCCGCCATAGCAGTTTTCTGGGCCGTTTTAATAGTAATTTCAGGCAGATTTTCTGGTAATTCAGATTTGGTTTGTACCTGCACGGTATCCAAATCAATAATGTTGCCTTCGCTATTAATCATGGCCAATGCAATGGTATTGAGGTAATCCGGGTAAAGTCCCAATACCGTGAGTTCATGATCACGATCTTGCGTATCAAACCGATACGAGATATCCGTATCAGTCCCATGCTTCCCCAAAACGCTTACCTCCATATATACCGCTTCCGAAGTACTGAAAGTCAATTGGGTAGTAAGGGGAGCAATATCGGATGAATCAAACGCAATAGGCGTGGTTACGATATTCAGGTTTTGAACGGCCGGTTTATCCGACTCTTTAAGGTCTTTCTTACATCCAAAGAATAATAATCCCAGAGGGAGAAACAATAACGATTTCTTCATTTTTAGTTAAGGCTTTTTAGAAGGGGCCAATGATACTAAATAAAATTATCACAGCCGGGTTTAGTAATTCAATGGCCTTAAAACGTTCCGGGCCAGGTAATTAGTATAAAACCACGTAGAAACTATACAGGCACCCGCCAAAGAATTCTTGGTCATAAAGAAAAAAACTACGGCAAAAGCCTTTCACAATCATAGCGCTACTATACATTTCAACTCCTCCATAATCCTGAACTAACTAGTGATTGTGTGCGTCAACGTCAAATAAACTTCCTGTTGTAACATTTACCAACCTTCAGAAGAAACTTTACAATCACATTGCCTTAGTTTACTTTATTCAGCTTTCGAAATTGGTTACCCTATTTCGTATCTATCCTCAAAAAGTAAATCCCGCCTGTCAGATCAAGCGAATAAACACGATTCTATACATTGGCCGTAAGGCTTACCGCCCAAAGTGCCTGCCCAGTAGAATCGTATTTGGCAACAAAACTATTGGAAGTATTGGGGGCAAAAACCGGGACACTATTAGTGGGATCCGGGTCAAAATCCAGGTAATTGGTAAAGCTGCCACCCACCGCTATATTTCCGTTATTATCAGTGGCTAGGGCATAACCCGTTTCACCACCACCTGTACCGCCTTCCAGCGCATAGGCAAAATCCAGAACAGGTTGGTCCTGATTATTAACTAAATGGCATCATGAATAACATTTAAATTGTCTAAAATATTTTTTTGATTAAAAAATAAGTAGGTATTTCTACAGAATTCCAAACGTCCACATTATTAAGGATATAAAATCCACATCACTCTCTATATACACCGATTGGACTCAATATAAATTTGTTTATATCTATTAAAAATCAACATAAGTAATGGGAAAGGCAAATACCATGTCCCTTGCCGGGATGGAAAAGCCATTCATATACTGAAAACTGATCTGGAAATTCAAAAGAAGAGTCTTGAAACTACTATTATCCAAAATAATATTCCTCAGTATTTACTCCTTTACATGTATGCAGGCTCAATCACTTCAGATATCCTTGTATGCTAATGGTGAAATCATAAATACCATGGACACTCTTTTTAGTTGCCCGGGTGATTTATTGACGTTGTCAGACTCTACAAGTCATAATTCCGACCTTACTGGTTATTGGCTATTCACCCCAACAGATTCCTTACAACAAGATTCTACTAAGGAAATCAAAATATCCTTTAAATGGCCCGGTACAGAAAGTCTCACCTTAAAGTTATACGATTCCGTGGGTACGGCTTCTCAAAACCTTGTGGCGGCAATAACAATTTATCTTACTACCTCCGATAGTCTCAGCCCCCCTGTACTAAATACTCCAACATCCTTTATATGTCCGGCTCAAATTCCAGAGAATCTCTTTATTAGCCAGGCAGCTCAAGGTGCATTTAATGACTTTATTTATCAGTGGCAAGATTCAGTTACCAACCAGAATTGGCAGGATATAGGCTCATCACACAACACCCCTTCACCATATATTTTTACCGATGGTCTTGTTGCCGGACTTGTAAAATATTATCGCCTTAAAGCAACCTCCAATCTATGCGGAAGCGAACTTTTCAGTAAACCCGTAGTCCTGCATGCTTATGATAGCCTAACATCCGGTTCACTTACCGATACCAACGGACTTAGTATTAATGATACTTTATCCCTTTGCTTTGGCAGTTCCCTTCCTCCCTTGAGGATAAATGCCAGCGGAGGGGATAGTAATTACCATTACCAATGGCAATACTCAACTAATGGAAGCCTTTATGCGGATATCAATGGCTGCGCTGATAGCCTTATTTTAAGCAGTGGTCTGGACAACCTTAAAAACCCGCAGAACTTCTTCCGCGTGATCGCTTCCGATGGGTGCGGACAAACTTTTACTTCTGCTCCGTTAACCGTTTTGGTTTACGATTCACTGGAAGCCGGCACTATAAAAGTGCAGAATACAACATCGAGAAAAGATACCAACATCTGTATTGGTGAAAGCATTGCTCTGGTGCCTCAGGTTTCTGCACCAGGGGGCTATGGGGGCGATTCTCCTTCCCGAAACTATAAATTTCAATGGCTCAGAAAAACCATTTCCGGCAACTATTCCCCTGTCCAGGGTTTACAGGCTAACTCGGACTCTCTGCAAATCATCAACGATAGCAGCCTTTCTGCGGGCACTTATTATTACAGGCTGGAAGTACAAGACAGTTGCGGAATTGCTTTAACAGATAGTGTTAAGGTGATGGCCTATGATACATTGCGAAGACCTTCCATCAACCTTACCGATACGATCTTTTGCCCCGGAAATTTTCCAACTGCATCTATCACCATAAGCCAGCTCCCCAGCGGAGGAAGTGGTCAATTTGTTTACCAATGGGAAAAATCCCCGGACCTTATTAACTGGATAGCAGCAGGAAATACTTCAACCAATCCAGACACTTTCAGCTTTAATTCGTCCAATTCCAGTATATCGGAATTCAGCCCTGATACTACGCTGCATTACCGCCTAAAGGTTTACTGTCCCCGTTGCAAGGATAGCGTATTAAGTGATCCGGTAACGCTATATACTTTTCCGCAGATTCAATTAGGTTCTGTCACCGGAGTTAAAAGCCAACCCTTCCAGGATAGCCTGATTATCTGCTATGGCCAAAGTCTGGATTCACTTACGGTTTTGGCAAGTGAGGGTGATGGCAATTTTCACTATAACTGGCAGTATTCTTCGGATGGCCTGTCCTTTAATACCATCCACGGAGCATTGGATTCATCCGTGCTACTGGCCGGACTTAGCAATCTTAAAGATCCTGAAAATTACTACCGGGTGGTGGTAACCGATGATTGTAGCCAATCTGCCATCTCGGATACTTTCCTGGCCATTGTTTATGATTCACTACAGGGCGGCACATTGCAAGTATATGGTTCTACTTCCGCTAAAGACACTGCCCTTTGTACGGGCGAAAGCCTTAGCCTCACTTTTGACCAGTTACCCGCTGGGGGTAAATCGGGTTATGATTTTACCGCCTATCAGTACCAATGGTTGAGAAGAACCGCCACGGGTAGTTTTCAGCCCTTAACGGGAACTGGTGCGCACAACGCCTCTTTGTTTATTGATCATAACGGAGTGCTGCAACCCGGCACCTATTATTACAAATTGCAGGTGATTGACGATTGCGCGGTAGTGGAAACGGATAGCATTAAGCTAACCCTTTACCCACCGGTGAACCGGGCCGAAATAGACACTGCCTCTCGCCTGATCTGCAGCAATAGTCTTCCTCAAACAATCCCGATAACCACAATAGCTAGTGGAGGGAACGGTCAATTTAATTATACTTGGCAAAGAAAGTTTGCCGGAACCAACACCTGGATGGATCTCAGCAGTGGCACAGCACCTCAGGCTTATGTTTTTAATACTAACCTCTTACCCGATACCGCTATTTACTATCGCTTAAGATCCAACTCTTTGCGATGTGGGACCGCGCTTTACAGTGACAGCCTGAAGATCGAAACGTATTCTTTGCCTACCATTTATAATTCCGGCATATCAGGAATAAACGGCAAACGTTCTGATTCTATTTGTCATAATACCAACTTTGACAAGCTTTGGATAGAAGCGGCCGGAGGTAATTTTGATAACGACTACCGGGTTGCTTGGTTCTATTCTGCCGACAGCAGCTTTTCAACCATAAAAGATTCCGTATTATTCAATTCTTCGGGTTCTACAAACATTCTTCCGGGTAGTTCTATTGGCAAATTGCTCGGTGGTTCAACGTATTACTTCCAGGCCGTTTTGGAAGATAAATGCGGCAATAAGGATAGCTCCGGTATATTTAACATCTATGTGTATGATGAGCTAAGCCCTGGTTCTGTAAAGGCCAGACGTAGCAGCCCCAATAGCGATAGTATTGCCATCTGTTACGGTCAGGGCCTGGTCCTGGAAACCGATACCTTACCCGCAGGCGGCTACCCCGAAGCTCATCAAAACTTGGATTACCAAAGATTCTGGCAGGTAGATTCAACTTCTTTACCAAGTGGCTTCATAACTATTCCCTCATCCGACTCATTAACGTTGAATATTCCCGCAAATCAAAAACCGGGTAATAACTATTATCGGCTCGGAGTGGTAGATTCCCTTTGCGGGGATACTGTGCTAACCAAAAGAATAGCCGTTACCGTTTTACCCGCTCCTTACCAGGATGAAACGGTGGAACTGCAAGTAACTGACCCAAATCTCTATCAGGCTGGAAGCACGGTAAAACTATGCCGCAATCAGCGAAATGTGATTTTTAAACTCAATAAAACGGACAAAGAGAGTTACTCTTACGTATGGTATTGGGAAACAGCCTCACCACTGTCGGGAATTACCATCAAGCCCCTGGGAGACTCAACCTTTGCCTTTATTCCAAAGGCTTCACAGACCGGAACCGGCAATCTGGTCCTCCGTATAACTGACAACACCCATGCAGAGCAGTGTAATATTGATGTTAGCCGCGAAGTAACGGTGATCAATACCATCGCTCCGGACACCACGGAAATCCGGAAAAAAGGAACTTCGATACTGTTATGTGATATCGACAGGACAGCGGGTATTACCAACAAAACGGTTTACTACCGCTGGGGCCGCTTGGATCGTTGGTACGGAAACCTGGAAAACGTGTCCTTATGGGACACCATTCGATACCACTTTTATCCGACTATTGATACTTCGAGATACGTGTATTACGTCATAAAAGCAACCGATACAACAGAATGTTACACCTTCAGCTTTTGGCCTTCCCTGCCCCAAAGGTTGATAAATACACGTGAATTGCCTCCTGCTCCTGAGACTCCGTTATACGAGGTTTACCCCAACCCGGGCACCGATGTGTTCAACTTAAAAGGAGATATGGATGCTATTTCCGCAATCCGGCTGTTTAACTCAATAGGCATTACTATACCGATCACTTTTGACAAAAACGAACAGAAGATTCACTTACAGCAAGCCATCCCGGGCTACTACCTATTGATGATCAAGGCCAAAGGACATTATCACACGCAAAAGATCATAATCGAATAACTATGGTCAGACCGCTATCCATAATCATTGGTTTAATAGTGAGCTTTTTGGCTCAAGGTCAGGGACATTCCTCTTATGAGCTAAAGGTCATGAAGCTGGAGTCCTTAAGATTGATCCAGGAACTCAGTGTCAGGGATCGTCTGCACGATGAAAACCAAAAATACCGTTTCCTGAATCTTTTTGAAGACCGGGATGTAGCCATAGCCAACGAATTCTTACCCTCCAATAAGCTAAAAGCCCCGGTAAGTTTGGACGAATACCTTGAACTTTTTAACCGTTACGGAGCTAAAACCCTAGCCCTTACGGTTGATAACATCAGACCCTATTATATAAGCCTGGGAGAACGGGACTCCAAAGGCCAGGTAATTTTTCTCGATGCCCATAAAACCTTAACCGTAACCAATGCGGAAGGCATACAATTCAAAGACACCCTGGATTTACGCTATACCATCGTTCATGATCCACGCAATGAAAGCTATACCATCCGGTCTGTGGATTACAAAAAAGAGCCTGGAAAATATTTGGTCATACATCTTAACCGTAAGCAACTCATGCAAAGTGAAAATCCACCGCAAGCGTTGCTGATTAACGGTAAAAAAATCACATTACAAAGGGGAGGATATGGTGTTCTAAGCGGTTTACAAAGAGATAGCATTCTCAAGGTTACCGTGTATTCCGAAGATTACCTGGGCCGTACCACCTTCGCTATCAATCCCCGCGAACTCACCGAAAACGGTACTGTAAACTATGCCAAGCCCACCATCAATATAAAATCAAAACGCCTTTTTATTGAACCCTGTTACGGGAACGGTACTTCACCCATGATGAGCTTCACCATCAATACCGATGAGAGTGGCAATACCATAACCGGAGAGCTAAGTTACAGTGGAACCGGCTTGAGATTAGGCTATGACCTTTACCGCTTCGGCAGGTTTTATATTTCCCCCTATCTGGCCCTTTCCAATAGGAATTACACCGGAAACTACCATTTTGATCAATACAAGACTACCCTTACCGCTACCGACAATGACGGTGATGAATATCAGCGCAAAATCAAAGTGGTGGATTTCCATGAAGCGCATAATTTTTCGATGAGCTCTTACGGATTGGGCCTGCTGACCAATTATCAGGCTTCTAAATATTTGAAAGTGGGTTTAAGCATAGCTTATCAAAGGAGTTCCATTACCAAAAGTTACTATGAGGCCAGTGGCATAGCTACCTATGCTGCCCTGTACGGGCCTGAAAATTTCAACATCGAAATTACCGGAACCAGTGAAGCGTATGAACAGGCCTATGATGTGTATAACGATGAACGGGTTTCACGCAACAGTGAACTAAGTATCGATGGGTTTAACTCTTTTCAGGCGGGTGTATCCCTTGAGTTAAGACTAAACAAATGGTTGTTTGCCACCGCTGCCTACCGGTATGAAAGCATGAAAGCCTATTCCGAGTTTTCGCCCACCGCCCTGACCACCACACGAAATGATTTTACCGATATCTACAGCCTCAGCACCGATACCCGCTTCACTTTAGCATCTTATGCTTTAGGACTAAAGATTTATGTAGGACTATAAACCTGTTCAACTTCCATGAATAAACTCAAACCATACCTCTTGTTCACTTTTATCCTTTTTATCGCCATCCGCTGTGATAAAGGAGAAAGTGGTGAAAAAAACATAGCCACCCGTGTAGAAGTACAAACACGTGATAACGCCTTGTATATAAAAGCCTTTGAATTACTGGACTCTGCCGAGGAAAGAGCTATCGACCTGTCCAATATAAAAGATATCAAAAATGCTTCCGGCAAAAAAAACTTTGCGTGGGACTCCAAAAACGGCCAGCTCTTTTTTTGTGAGGAAGACGTTTCGGCCAGTGAAGTACGGCTTAAAATAACGTATAGGAAGAATACTCCTTTAAAGGATACGCTAACCGAACCTTTCCTCTTTAGTTTACAAGACCATAAAAACTCATTGTCAGAAGATTGCACCATAATGCCACACCACATAAAGGTGAGATTTTCCGGCTGTCAGATGATTATTGAGCTTCCCTCCTTTTTGCGGAATGGCCAAAAAAAGTACCAGGTATCCATTAATGGCAAAGCATCAAACGACTACAGAGACAGGAAGTTGCAGTGGGATATCAAAGATAGGGCTGGTAAAATGGTGGATGTGTGGGTAGCTATTGAAGGGCAGGACACCATAGGCTCTAAAATGAATAAGCAATCCAAAATACCCTTTTGTGATATGCCGGAACATGATATAGAAGAGCTAAGAACCGCTCTAGCCAAATACGCTAGCGATTTTGGAGATAATCCGGAAGACCTGGAAGCTTTGCTGGCCATCAAGGACATTATTCGAAATTCCTTTGTCGGCACCAACCCTCTGATCGTGGTGGATGGTAATCCAATAGAGGAAATAACGGTTTGGGAGAATCGCTTTTACAATCAGCACCTGGACCACAACACCACGTATAAGCTTATCGGAAGACCCGAAATACTGGAAGAAGCAAATAGCAAAAGATGGAAACTGGTCTATTCAAAAAAATAGGGTTCTGCATCCTCTTAACACAATTGATTGCCGGAAATCTATCAGGGCAGAAGGAGACTCTAGTTTACCTGGACATAGCCGGTGAAGGAAATCGTACCTCTGTTAATGTCTACCTCGATTCTCTTTATAATAATTGGTCAGATAAACAGCAGAAGTTCCTGGTTTTCCTGAGCAGGGGTGGAACTCCACCCGTGGTAGATGTAACCGGTGAATACTCCAGTGAAATCAAGAGAGTGATACGTACCGCCCAAAACATAAGCCTCCCCAACCCCAATGCAGACCTGGACACAATACTGAAGTTAAGCGATAAGTTCCTGAAGATGGACGGTGATGTTGAACTGTATTTCTTTTTTGGCGCAGAACAAGTGACCGGTTACGAAAATCATATCGAAACCATCCTGGAAAGGATATTACTGACTCACGGGCTTCTTATGGAAGGCGGTAAGCTAAAAAAAGGTGTATCGGTAAAAGTGTTCATCGATGCCCTGGAAGAGTCTAACAAAAAAACGTCACTAAATCACCCCTTAAGAGATAAAATCAAACTGTATGACCAATATCAATTTACCTTATATTAAACGCTCTTCCGCTGCCTGCATCGGCACACTTTTACTTTTGGTTAGTACTATAAGTACAAAAGCAGGGGACTGTGATTGCCTGGCCATCCCGGACGAGTTACGATCGTATGTAAGGGCTGAAACCATGGAAGGCTTATATGAAGGCACTCATAAACTGGCCGAGCTTACTTTACAGTATAAAGATTCCAAAAAAGACGAAAACAAATGGATCGTTTACAGCGACCGGGCTAATAATCCCATCTACTCAAAGCCGGACACCACCTCCATCAACAAGTCCACGCTTGATTTCATGCAGAAGCTTTATGTGACGGGAATCGTAGAAAACAGTAACAATTGGCTGAAAGTAAGTTCCGTGAAAAGAATTGGTAACCGGGAAGAATGTACGGAGCTGGGGTTTATCCACGCCAGGAATCTCATTCTCAACAGTCATGCACAGCTCAATTCTTTTTCCACCACTAAAAAAGCCCTGGTACTCATCAAGGTAGAAACCAATTCGCAACTCAAAGCTTTGGAAAGTGCACTGGACAGAAATGATGGTAAAGAGCTGGAGACCTATCAATTCTATGCTGTCCCGCGAGTGGATAAACACTACAAAAGAGAGGTTGAAACCGCTTTGGAAATACGCTTTGTGTTAAAGGAACAAGATGGCATGCAACTGCTTTCCAAGTCCGATATTCTGGACAATACCATTTCTATCCGCCAAATAAACCAGGATGTAAGTGGGTGGATGCCCAACACCAAATTAACGCCCTGGGATACGAGATATTGCTATGAAATTGTACATGATGATTTCAATATCTACGACCAGAAACGGAATCCTGACGGCTACAAATCAGAGGAACCCATCCCGGTTTTTATGAATCAAAATTACCTGAATGAATACACCCGGGGTCATACCGATGTATTGCAAAAAGCCGTGGCCAAATACACGATAAAAAAAGAGCGGCCTCCCATACTGCAAATGCGCATGCCGGTACTCCAATATAACCGAGAGTTACCCAATGTAAAAGTGGCCGTAATGGGTAGCCAGGGTGTAATGACCGGGGAAACCGAAATCGTTAAGATCGAGGAGACACTTGATGAAAATAGCAAACTGAAGCAAAACGTAAACATCCTTTTTGTAGTAGATGCCACCCACAGCATGGAACCTTACAAACAATCGGTTATCAAAGGCTTGGAACAAATCATGGAGCTTAGAAATAAGTTTTATAAGGATAAAAAGATAAACTATGGCGTAGTTCTTTATCGGGATAAGGAGGATAATGAAGGAGAATATGAGATTTTCCAACCTCTGGCTATCAATGGCCCCCAGGATATTGCCAAAGTGAGTGGGTTTGTGGAAAACAGTGAATTTGACAGTAAAGGTAAAACCAGGTTCGAATCGCAATACTACGGACTAATTAGAGGAATGGAAGACTGCAACTTTAGCAAAGAAGAAAGCAACATTGTAATTCTGATAGGTGATGCGGCCAATTACCGCCAAGATCCCAGGGGATTACAAATGAAGGATGTTGTTAATGCCCTAAATCAACATCATGCCAGTTTAATTGCGTTCCAGGTGTATTACGGTGATGATCCCTCCTATCTCTACTTTAATCGCGATGCCAATCAATATATACGCTCTATGGCCAACAGCCGCAAGGAAAAGGATAAGCTCAAACCACTCTTTAAGGAACTGCAAGACAGGAAAAATGCCTGGGTTATTCAGTTTCAGGATGAGCAAACCGGAATTCAACAGGATTTTGTCACCTCCGGCTTTGGGCGTTACATTTTTGCGGACTCTAACAGTGAAATGCCCTTCACTGAGTTAGAATCTAACCTCGTGGAAGCCATGGATGATTATTTCCGTGCTATGGAACAGCAGACTACCGTAAGGCAAACCGTGGTAAAGGAAGGAAAGGTGGAAGTCCCGGATCACTTTGTACAGGCTGAAGTAAACGCCATGAAACTCATGCTTGAGGAATACGGCTTTTCCAGTGATAAAATAGAACAGTTCTTCAATAAAGTGAAGGAATACGCCATGATCGGCTATACCAGCAAGAGCTTTTACGGTAAAAAGGAATGTTTTACCCCCGTGATTTTTTTAACCCATACCGAAGTTTCCAATATCATGCGGCAGTTCAGGAAGTTTGACCCTGATGCTACAGACTTGAAGGCCCGCAAGCAGTTCTACGATAACCTGAAAACAATGACCATGAATGCCCTGGGTGAACAAAATGAGGAAGTGGTCAATACCAAAACCCTGGATGAGCTGTGGACCGTAGTTTTTGGATTCCCTTTTGACCTGGACCGGCATTACGGAGACCTGCACGCTGAAAAACTAGGGAATATTGAAAAATCCAAACACAGCAAGCTCGATGATTTCATTTCCCAATTCAACAAATCCATTCCACGATTTTCCATGAATAACCTCATGGAAGACCAGTTTAAAATGCATAACTCTATTTACTACTGGGTTCAACTGGATAAATTCCCGGGTAATGCAAACTAAGGAACTCATAGTAAAAATCAGGAACATCTATTGCCACTACCCCAAAGAGGAAGCACCGGCTTTGGAGATACTGAGTTTAGACATTGAAAAAGGTAACATTTACTTCTTTATCGGAGAATCCGGAGTGGGGAAAAGTACAGCCCTTGAAGCTCTTGGCCTGATGAATAATATTATTAAGAACAACGGAGATTCTGAATTTAACTACTTCATTGATGGTCATACTTACGATGCCTTTCGATTATGGAAATCCTTTCGCAATGGGGTGGCCGGTTTTCGCAGAAAACACCTGAGCTTTATTTTCCAAAACACCAATATGTTGAATACGCTCAGTGCCTACCAGAATGCCTACATCGGTCGAGTACTGCAAGCCGATGATCTGAACACGGCTAAAAAATCGGCCACGGATATGCTCCGAAAAATTTTCATTAGAAAACAAGCCATCGGTAAAGAAAAAAAGGAGCTGGAAGCCACGGTAAACCGCATCACTAAAAATAAGATCTCGGCCAGTAGTCTTTCAGGCGGACAAAGGCAACGGCTTGCTTTTGTGCGGGCCATGATCATAGACTACGATATTCTCTTTGCGGACGAACCCACCGGTAACCTGGATCATGCCAATGCCGTAAACCTTATGACCCAACTGAAAGATCACATCAAAGCCAAAGAAGGTACGGCCATTATAGTTTCGCATGATCTTGCCCTGGCAAGGGAATACGGTGACCGGATTGTGGTATTGCAAAAAAGAGAAAAGGAGTGGAACGGAAAAATGCATAGCTACGGTTTCATTGATGAAAACAGTGTGTTTCATAAAACCGCATCAGGCTGGTTTAATGCAGCCACCAACAAAGAGCTGTCCTGAAATAATCTGTAAAACAAACCTTGTGAAAATACGGTCTCTCTTATCCACCTTTTTCTTTCCGGAGCTAATGGCTATGATCAAAAAGCCACAACTTATTATCCTGCTGGTAACGGTTATCGTAGCTTTTTGCTCCATAGGCCTCAATACCGGAAGTTCTGAGCTCTTATACAAGCGGATGAACAGTCCATTCATAAAATTCCTGGAACTCAATATCCCCAGCCATAATATCTCGGCAAAATTTCACAACAAAGTTGCAGAATTTTTGAACGACAGCACGGCCAAATCCCGTTTCGATTTTAAAACTCATGGACTGGTTTCTGAGGTTTTTGATGACTTTAAATCCCAGAGTGGTGAAGCAGTAAGAGCGCATATTCGCTTAATTGATACCTCCAGTTATCTATACGACTTTCTATTGCGGGAAAACGGAAGTGATTTATTACTTACGACCAAGGAAGTAGATCTTCAGGCCTCGCCCTGGTCTGTGGTGGTGACTTCAGGCTTCCTGAAAAAACTAGGATATGATGAATCGAGCTGGCCAGGATTTTTACAATACTGGCACAGTGATTCGCAATCGGTAAGCCTTCCGATTGCCGCAATTGTAAAGACCCTTCCCCGGGGTAACGATCTCTTTGCCCCTCCCCTTGCTTTTTATGCCATGCTGCGCAAATTTGAAAAAGATGTATTAGACCCGGATAATCCGCGCTTTCAAAGTTCCGCGATTATTTTTGCAGAGGGGGTGGATCAGGATAGTCTGAAAACTGTTTTAAACAAGTGCCCTCCTTGCAGGCAAGGTTCTTCCGGCCCTCCGGCCACACGTTATGACAATATTAAAAGCGGCTCATCTATCTACAAGACTTTTTCCGAGGAAAACGGTAAGAAAAAATGTCTGGAATCCCTGGAAAAATGCTTACGCGCCACCTATTTTCATGTGTTTAATGACTATCACCGTCTTCACCGCACCATGTCTGATGGGCTCTATTCAGCCACTTTCCTGGAAGTACATTTTAATGAACTGGACTCCATACAAGCCTTTGTCAACGCAATAAGTGCAGAATTTTTGCAAGATGGTTTTGAACTGGAAGCTGAATTGAGCGCACTGGAAAGCATGAAGAATTTTGGTCTTTTCAGTAAGCTCATGAGCCTTCTGTCTCAGGCTTTAACCCTGCTTTCCATTGTATTGATGATCTATGTTATATCCAACCTAATCGTGGTGCATATCGATCGTAATTCGGTGGCCTTAGGCACTCTGAAAGCCCTGGGGATGTCTAACTTGCTCATAGCGATATTATACTCCCTCATTGCCACGGCCATTATTATACCTCTTTTTGTTATTGGTTTCAGTATGGCCGAGTTATTGGGTATATACACTAACCGTCTTATACTGGAACGTTTTGGCAATTCTATGCATCAGGATGAAAGTATATTTCGCTTATCCCTCAGTATTGATCATGTGATTTGGTTTGTTGTAGTCCCCATCACAGGAGTCGCTGCTTACCTCTTTTTGAAAATACGTAGGATGAGTCCTGGCGACCTGGTTTATAGCAGGTAGGAGCTTTTTTATAAAGGAGGAAGTGACTTAAACCATTGAGGACAATACTTACGGTTATTGTCGCACTTTATTTTTTAAAGAGGGGAAATCCGTAATAATACCATCCACGCCTTTCCGGGCAAGATCTTCCATCTTCTCACGATCATTCACCGTCCAGGCATTGATCTTTTTACCGAGAGCATGAACCTTACGGATTAATCGACTGGAAATAAAGGAATGGTGAACAGAAAATTCCTTTATATAGGGCCGCTCTTCCAAATCATAAAACCAAGCCGTAACCATTAACTTATGTAGAGGTATGGAAGCATCTAACTCATGCACTTTCTGAAGAATCTCATCTTTAAAGGATTGTATAATGCACCAATCCGAGGCCTCATATTTTCGAATCAATTCCACTACACTGGCTTCAATACCCGGATAATAGTCCCCTCCTTCTTTAATTTCAATCAGTAAAACGGACCGGCCATTAACTTTTTGGATTGCTTGTTCCAGGCTAGGTATCTGCTGATTTTCCTTTAGTCCGAAAGCTGATAATTCTTCAAAAGAATACGTTTTAACCTCTCCGCTGCCAGCCGTAGTCCGATCAATTGTTTTATCGTGCATCAGCACCACTACTCTATCCCTGGTTTGATGTACATCTACCTCTATACGATCCGCTTTAAGACTCAATGCTATATTAATCCCTTCCAAGCTATTTTCAGGACTTATCCCCGCTGCTCCACGATGGCCGGTTATAATAAGTTCAGGACTTAACTGCCGCTGATCACTATCATTTATATGATTACTGGAGCACCTTCCCATAATTATTACGATACAGGCTGCTTGAAGTAGTAATTTCACTTTAAAATAATCTTTACCTGGTAAGCCCCTGAGTTATTCGCCTGATCCCGATCATTTACCTCAAACTCCAGAAAACCGCTGCTCTGAGCATAAAACTCCAGTTCTTCTCCGGCAAAACGCCAGGTATTATCCCCACTTATCCTGCACATTAATGCAGCATGATTCATGTCCTCAATGATATTGTAAAAACTAAGGTCCGCACCGCCTACACCCGACATTCTTCCGTTAGGTCCGGAATGACCCACCCAAGGCCCTACTTTAATACTACCGGTGGCTTTAATAAATATTACATCACCCGGGTTTACATGTATATCGGTTTTTGTAAGACTGTTGACCTGAAGGTTATGCACCTCACTGGTTTTGTCCATATACACATCAAAGGGCGCCAGGATATTTTTGGTTTCCTTTTTGTCCATGTACCGGCCCTCCGCATCTGAAAAGATCATTTCCAGGTATTGATTGGCACCCAGTAGGTCCTTTTTCAGGTAAATAATAAACGTTCCGTATTGATCGGTTTTAACCACCGGGATTTTATCGGCATAAGGAGCGGAGAGTATTTTTACGCTGATCCCTTCCAATAATTTTTGACTTTTGGAATCTTTTAGAGTACCTACTATGCCCATTTTTCCGGGTTGCCGGGTAATCTCCAGTAAAAGAGAATAATCTTCATTCAAGGTTTCGGACAACTTATGGAAACCAAATTCTTCATTAAAAACCATCAACGTAATTGTTTTGCCAGGCAAACAGTTGATACAACTGGATATATCGATCTCAAACTCACCGGTAGCATCGGTCTTGGCCTTACCACTTCCTAAAACAGATACCCAAATATCCGGTACTACCGATCCATAAGCACTTTTTACCGTCCCGCGCAATACTCTGGCTTCTGCCTCTGCCACGTACAATGCAGCAATACAAATCCAAAAAAGCTTAAAATACATGATCCTTTTATTACGTTTAGCTACACTTTTTTCCATTAAAAAACCTCCCACATTCATACTCACTTCCTTACTTCCAGGTCAATTGAGACCAATTGGATTCATTGCATTTATATTATTCATTTTTCAGATCTATTGGAATAGCTACCTCAGAGCTGGATAGCCCTCTCATGGGATTATCCGATCTAGCGGCCCCTCCTGCAGCAAATGCCTACCAAAGAGATTGGTTTTAGGGTTTTATTGCACTCCCTGAGGCAGGGTTTATTTAATAATTGCTCCATTTATTGAATAATACTCTTACGGTCACCGGCTTTACTCCAAATAAAATTTGATAAGGAAAGTGAAGTCCGCAGCTGTTATCCGGTTTTAAAGGTGAGCGATAGGTTGTAACCTGGTAAAGTTGAAATTTTCACATCAAATCTAAATAGCTGGTATTACACATTTATCCATAGATCTATGGATAAAAAATGGATTTTAATAAAGCCCATTTACTAGTTATAAATTAGTTGTATCCTAATTCAGTATTATCCACATTTTTATGGATTCAATAGCCACACTACTAATGTTTGCCTGAAAATAGAATTCACACATTTTTGAATCCTTATCAACTAAGTTTATTGCTTATGAGACAATTAGCTATCCTCTTATTAATTACAACAACTGTATGGAACGCCTCTTTAAAAGGTCAGGAGATTATTATTCCCCCCGCACTTGGTATTAGCCCGTTCTACAGTGGGGACAAGGACAACCTTAAGCTCTCTAAGGATTTATACGAAGCCGTGACCCGCAGATTAGTGCAGAGTAAACAGTTCCGGATAATCGATATTCCTAAAAGGGAAAATGCGGAGGCCGAAATAGAAACCATGAAACGCAGAGAATTTATCGAACAGGAGATTATCCATGCTGGTAATAGCACCCCTGCTGAATTCCTATTGATCGGTTTTATTCGCAATACGGAAGTCTTTTATATCGATAGCAATAATGCTCAGGTTCGGGTTGATTTTGAGGTAAAGTATATCGATGTAAAATCTGGAGAAACACTACACGCTCAGAGTTTTACCGGAAGTAGTTATTCCAACCTTGATGTTGGAGTAGATCTAGGGATAGATATTGGTAAAAAACTTTTGAATGATGGCCAAGACCTGATAAACAATATGGACAAAAGGCTGGAGGCTTCGGTAAGCGGTAAAATGATTGATGCCGTAGATAACTCTGCAGATGAAGTCTTCAAATGGGTACTGAACACCTCCCTCTCCAGTTTCTATTTTCTTAAAGTTGCCAATGAGGGAAACTCCAGAAAGGTGAAAAACATATTAATAGAAGGAGGCCGTAATGTAGGTCTGGAGAAAGGGCTGAAACTGAAAATGATCCTGGATCAGGAATTTACCGGTATCCGTGGCAATAGAATTCTCAATGAACAGCCGATAGCAACCCTTAAGATCATAGAAGTACGGGCAGAAACCTCGGTTTGCCGAGTAGTAAAGGAAGATAAGGATATTGATAAGTACCTGGAGGATGAAAACCTGCGTATCATTTTTGCTCTTAACTTGAACTGATATGTCTAGATTAGTATGGACCACCTGCCTTGTACTGGTTACTCTGGTTTTGCCGGCACAGGAAATTAACCGCTCCTACCTCACCGTAATGGTGCTACCCTATACCAGTAAAGACGAGGATGTACTCGCCAAATTTGAAAATGATGTGGCCTACCGTACCGCTATTGCAGAGATTAATAATGCCCTGTTACATAAAGGATATAGTAATACCCGCGATCTACGGGAAAACCAGGAACTTATTGAACGCGTAAGAGCAGCAACGGAGAAAGGTACACAGCGCGATCAACTCAAAAAACTTATAGAAGAAGTTCCGGCTGATATAGTTATTGAAGCGGAATTAATATGGACCGATCCTCCGGGCAGACCGCAAGACCGGGAAGTACAGATCCTTCTGAAAGCCAAGGACAAACACACTTCTTCTCTGTACGCCAGCAGTGCGCGTATCAGATCTTCTCCCCGGGCATATCGGGACTTGAGTGAGGCCGCAGAAACAGCACTTGTCCGTGATGGAAAAAAGGAGTTTGACGATTTCCTGACCTTAATGGAGCAATCTTTGAAAAGAGGGAGACAATTACCTTTTCGCTTTGACCTGGCCATAGCCAGCCCGGTAGATTACCAGTATTATATTGAAGGAAAGATGATCAAAGACTGGATCAAGCAAGCGCTGCAACAAAATGCTCTTAACGGCTTCTACCGAATTATCGGGGAGAGCTCCTCGTTCCTCCAGGGGTTTAGCCAGGAACCGATCATTGACAAAAACGGCTATTATGTACAACCCTGTGCCACCATTTGTAACGGAGTAATCCGGACTTTAAGAGAAAAGAAATTAGACATGACCTCAAATCTGGTGGGACAACAGGCCTTGTTTAAATTAAAGGGGATTCTGAAATAAATAGGTACCATTTAGCGGAAAAGAGTCCATCACAATTACACATTTAAGAGGTCAGTCTTCGCTGAAGTTACATGACAATTCGAGCGCTATTTTATTAGCCAATCCTTTTAAAATCTCCTTCTTATCTCTGTCACTTCCTTCTGCTGTGAAAGAGACCGGATCACAACTTGAAATACCTTTTAGGTTGAGCACCGTCAATTTTAAAGTTGCTATTAACGAAGGAGACCCCAAATCATTGATGCTTGAAAACCAGGTAAGCTCGCCTAAAATAATATGATCCAGTTTTTGTTCAGGGCTATATTTTTTGAGGAACCAAATATTATTGGAAGCAAGCTTCCTGAAAACGAATGGGTTTACAATCTCCGTGTTTAGTAAGCCCCAATAAGCATTATATCCTTCCTCTCTAAGTTTTTTATCCATAGCCCGCGCTAATTCAGTTTGTTGATTATGAACTGAATCCACAATCAGGATGGCGATATCCGCTTTTGAGGTAGCTTCAATATCCTGGGTAAAAAGAGCTTGTTCTATTAGTTCTTTTTCAAACTGTTGCCCTGTGTCTCGATTTTTGCTATCAATATCCCAGTATGGATATGTTTCACCTGCATCATACATATTGTCTCCCACATCTGCATTACTGCTTGTTCCGGCTCCTTCATTAACAACTTTTTTAAGCCCTTCTGGCGATTTAATATTTTGACTACCTGGATTCATTTTCTCTTGCAGGCTTTTATCCAGCATAGCGTCATCCAGACTTGAAGTCTCGTTAGAATCAGTATTTGTAATCGTATTATTCCGGTATATACCATTTTGCTTGTCTGCAGATTCATCAATATTTTCAACACTTTCCGCCTCATCCCCTACCAGTGGTTCGGAATTTCCATCCTTGCTATGGTACATATTCACGCCTCCAATACAAGCCACAATTAAAATAACCATGACCGCGATTGGCCAGAAAGCCTTTCTTGGCTTAAGGATCTGGCTTAGGATCTCCGTCAATTGCTCAGGATCATGATTCCATTGATAATACACAAAGCCTTCCGGGAAACCTATATCTGTCAATTTTGTCAAATCCTTTTTTACCACAAAAGCGTAGCGATCTTCCTGAATATGTCTTCTTTTTCTGATCGCCTCTAGTTCAATTTGGCAATATTCTTTTGTTAAATATTTTCCAGAGAGTATGATCAAGGCATACCGTGCCTCACTCTCATAGATTTTTGGCAGGATTTCATGCAGATCCTCGCCCATTAGCCTGCTCTTAAACCTGGGATAGTAAAAAGCCTTGATCTTCCGGAATCTTCTGGAGCGGAAAACGAAATCCAGCATTTTGGCGATATCATGCTCCTCTTCCGCAAAGGAAATGGCGATGTCGTACTTGTATTTCTTTTTATCAGCCATAAGTCTTGTTGAGAGTATTTCGGTTCAGGAGCGGGTTGAAGATGTATCGGAGAATTATTTGATGGTAAAAGTTTTGGATTTGCACTGCTCGATAAGGATCTGGCCTGTTCTTAGTGCAGATTGGCCTACAATACGCAATTGGTCTTTTCTATTTATCTGGTACTCTCCCGGTCCAACTCCTACGGCATAAATACACTGCGTTTCACCGGGCTGTAATGTAAGGGTGTAAATTTCGTAGTAGATACTTATGTTTTTGCCATCCTTATCAGTAGCCTGTCGCGGGCGCCCTCTACCGTATGGATTGAAGTTTTCAATAAACCTCAACTCCAAGGCCTCTCCTGTAGAATTATAAAAGCAGATATCCCCAAACTTATACTCCTTACACCCATCCGCTACCTTTTCAGGGTTATTGTATTGTTCATTGGAACTCAGCGGCCCGTTAAACCCACGGTTGCTATTGTTCTCGGATTTACCGTAATTCAAACCCAGGTACTGCTTCAAATTATCGTCAAACTCCAGGTTTTGCATAGTAGCCCCTATCTGAAGAGCGGTTTTGGCGTCCAATAATTTTATGCGTACTCGCACCACGTCTCCAATATGGCTATATGTCCCAACCACAAAGCCTTCCAGGCCCTTTAATTTACCCAGTTCCGTTATAGTTTCCCGTTCCACCAGGCCTTGCACCGTACCCAGTTTGTTTTCTTCGATAAGTGCCTCAATATAATCCCGGTTGTACAGCGAGTAACCGTAATCCGGCTTGGTGAGATGAACACTGAAATCCTCGGCCAATAACTGCCCCAGCCGACCTTCTTCCCCAGCATCCGTGAAAAATCCGAGTACCCCGATGTTCTTCAGGCCAGAAGCTTTGATCTGTTGAGCCATTTCATCGGCCAGTTCCTTGATCCGCACATCATAATCTGATTGGCCTTTAATGGTAGTGCCGGCCATAGCCAACCCCACCACCAGCAACAGGGTTTTAAAATACATAGTGTAGTTCTTTAGCGATGTTTTTAGTGAGGTCGGTAAGAGCTTCCGTTTCCACCGCTTCTTTTTGGAAATGAATGCCGGAGCCCGTGAATGATTTACTCGTAGAATGGGATTTATCCCTCAGGTCGATAACTGACAATTGCAGGTACAAATTCAGTGTATAGGCATCATGGATATTTTTATGCAAGTCCTTTTTTAAACGGCCTACCATAATATAGTCCAATACCTTCTCCGGCTGAAACGCGGATAACAAGCGGGTATTTAGTGACAGTAATTCTTGCCAACCATCATCATTGACGGCCTCGGATGCAAGAAGTCCGGTGTAGATCTTCCGATCTTCTGCTTGTAACAATTCCGAAATATCCGAAGCCAGAAGGTTTTGTGGAGTAAGGTACTGATCATCCAGTATAAGAATGGCAATGTCTTTTTGATTGCTTTGTCGCAAGTTCTTGTCGGTAAACAGGCTCGAATCAAACAAAGGATCTTTAGTTACCTGATCATAATGGTATTCTTCTTGGTCTTTCTTTACTTCGTCTTCCACTTCCTGTCCCGAAGTGGTTTCTTTAATATCCTCATTTGAGGAAGGAAAAGGACGGTTAGTTATTGAATCTGTTTCAACCTCACCAGAATCAGGAGAGGTTGTAGTGTCTTGAATAAGCCAATCTCCTATATCAGCATAAAAGTCCACCCTGTATAAAACAAATAATAGTAGAGTCAGAATACTGAAAATGATCGTTTTATTAATTGAAATCCCCCATCTCTTGTCTTTCGGTATCTCTTCAGGTATTTCCTCGCCATTCTGTATCTTAAGAAAAATGTTGGCCAAAAATTCCGGATTATGATCCCACCATATTACCGGAAAATCATCAGCCAGACCGATGTCCTTAGGTGAAGTACCTGCCTTGGCCAATACAAATAGGTAACGACCTTCCTCAGTAGCAAGTCTTTTTTTTATTGCTTTCAGTTCAATCTGGCGATAACCATCATTTTTACTGTAGGTCTTGGTAAGTATAATTATGGCATACTGAGATTCATTATTATAAATAGCATGCAACCTTTGATTAAGGCTTTTATAACCGGCCACTTCATGAGGTTGGTCGGGATAGTAGTAAAAATGAAGCTCTTTAAGCTTTTCCAACTTGAAAGCCGTTCGTACAGCAATTGCAATATCCCGATCTTCCTCCGCAAAGGATATAGCGATATCGTATTTATATTTCTGCTTGGTGATCATTAGTATTTGCTACCAGCAAATATTGCACGCAGTAAGGGAGTCCTTCTCCTTACTTCTATGGATTTATGAATTAGTCAATTATCAGGATGCGAATGCGTTATAATTGGGTACCTGCACCCACCTCCACTCTCCTAGTTTTGACTTTCATGATACCAACCGGATACTCTTTACATATCGGACTCAACAAAGTGGATAACCTGAGTTATCAAAAACAGGTAAAACTTTTAAACTCCTGCCATAATGATGCGGTCAGCTATTTAAAGATAGCTTCTGATCAGGGGTTCTATCACTCTAAAATGCTGCTGGATGACCGTGCCTCTTCCTCCAACTTTTATGCGGAGGTAAAACAGATCAGCCGTCAAATACAGCCGGGGGACCTCTTCTTGCTTACCTTTTCCGGTCATGGTAGCAAAAGACCTTCAGCCACCGAGCCGGATGGGCAGGATGAAACCTGGTGTTTTTACGATGATCAGGTACTGGACGACCAATTGTTCCAATTGTGGCATAATTTCAAGTCGGGCGTGCGCATACTGGTTATTTCGGATAGCTGCCACAGCGGTACTATACTGCGGGATATTTTTAACCACGACCCCTTTGCTGCCAAAGTCTCCTCACCTTCATATGGATCATCTTCCCGTGGCCTGGAAACCGATCCCTTTACTTCTTCAGTAAAGGCCCATGTGAAATTACTGGCAGCGGCCAAAGAAAATCGCTACGCCCAGAATTCCGGAAGGCATGGCACTTTTACCAAAGCACTTTTAAAAGCATGGAACCACGGAAATTTTGAGGGAGATTATACCGCTTTTTTTAAAGCTATCCGTCTGGAAATGCCTCGTCATAATTCACCGGCTTGCATGGATATAGGAATCATCAACAATGACTTTAACCTTCAGAAACCTTTTCAAATCAATTAATAATTAAAAACTAAACTATGGAATTGTACCAATCTAATGCCGTACTCGTAAAAGAAAAGATTTCCGATGACCCGGAGGAGTGGAAATATATGATCTACTCCGTCACCATGACCGATCATAGCCAGTATATCGCAGAGGAATATGACCAAACGGTGTATACCCTGAATGATGACGGCCACTATGACGTAACCCTGGAAATAAGCCAGGATACCTCCATTCCTATAGATATGGAGTATCTGAAACCAGTAGTACACATAGCTGAACTGGATGGGATACAGCTCTCCGAAACCAATCCCACCATTGAACTCAGTGTAAAGAAAAACGGGCAGTTAATGGGCAAGAAAAGAAAACTACATAAATCCGTAGCCGATGAAAACGCCAGACCTGTTTAACATTCTTTTTGCCATAATGTAGGTCTGCCTAAAGCCTGGATTGGATCCAATCCAGGCTTTTAATTTTTTACATTTACCAGCACTCTACTCATATATAAAACAATGTTTTTCTATAGTTCTTTTTTTAAAACCCTATGCCTTGGCTTTTTGCTGGTATTAATCATCGTATTAAATACAGTCCTTTACGCACAAAACCCTAAGGAGGGGCAGGATATGAAAAGACTGAATGATTCGGCCTGGCATTATCTGGATATAGATCTTGATTCAGCCCAATATTTTGCCAAAAAGGGCCTTCTAAGCAACATTCCCAAAACACCCTACCAAATTTCAATAGCTCACAACGCATTGGGCACCTATTTCCAGCGAACCAGCAAATACGACTCCGCAACCTATCATTTTAGCAAAAGTTTAGAGATACGTAAAAGGTTAGCTGACACTATTCCCCTCATCAATGTATATCTTAACCTGGGAAGTTTATATTATGATCAGGGCAATCCTATACAAGCTATTGATACCCTGGAAAAAGCTGTGATCTTGCTTAACACTCAACCTTATCAAGGTGACTCTCTGACAATAAAATCATCAGTCCTTAATATGCTGGGGGTGATCTACATGGAGACAGGGCGGCTTTCAGAAGCTTTTGAAGCACTCTCCAAATCCTATCAACTCCGCACTCATAACGGCAGCGATCTGGACCTGGCAAAATCTGCTCTCAATTTTGGTCATCTTCATGAATTGATCCATGATTATAAAACAGCGCGGAAGTTATACCAATTCGCTCTCCACACTTATAATGACTATGGTTATACTTTTAAGGCAGCTAAATGTTATAAAAGCCTGGCCGACATTTATATGGCTGAAGCTAATTACAGCCAGGCTCGTCAGTATTATAACCGGGCTAAAAATATCTTTCTACAGGAAGATGATAAACAAGAAGTAGCCGGAACCTATTCCAGTTTAGGCTATCTGGAAGAAGCCACTGGCAATTTTGAAGAAGCCTTTCAGGATCAGCAAACGGCTCTTTCTATTTACAGCAAGATTGACGACCGTGATGGAATGACTGAATCTTATAACCACCTGGGGCAACTGGCTATAAAGCAAAATGACCTTACCCAAGCCATTGAATATCTTACCAAAGCGGAGGGTTTGGCTCAACAACTCTCCTCAGCCTATTTATTAACCAATGTATATGATGGGCTTGCCAAGGCTTACGGTCAGCAGCAAAATTACCGGCAAGCCTTTGCCTATAAGATGAAAAGTGAAAAAGTGTATAAAAAACATGCGCTTGACCTCCAACAACTGGTAAACGAAAGATACCAGAGGGAACTAGCTGAACAGAAACAGCAAATACTAAGTGAAAAGCTGAATAAAGAAAAGGCTATAACCCGCAGTCAGACTCTGCAGCTTTACATCCTGTATCTGGTGGGCGGGGCTATGCTTCTATTATTTTTTATCTCGTGGGTAAATTTCAAGCAAAAAGCAAGACTTCAAAAGGCTAAAGAAAAAGAGCAACAGCGCCAGCAGGAGATCAATCAATTGATGCAGGACCAGAAGGTACATAAAATGGATGCTTTAATTGAAGGACAACAGAGCGAGCGTATACGGATAGCCCAGGATATTCACGACCGACTGGGCTCTCTGCTTTCCGTTCTTAAGATCCACTTCGGAGAAGTTACCCAACAGTTTAAATCCATACAACAAAAAACAGAGAGTAAAGTAAGTGAAGTAAACACTTTGATTGACCAGGCCGCCCAGGCCATCCGCGAAATATCCCAGAATTTACGTTCGGGCGTACTGGATGAAATGGGCCTGATACCCGCTATTGAGGATATTTGCCAACGAGCGCAGGACACCGGTAAAATTGAAGTGGAAGTGCACACCGAAAGTGTGAAGGGACAATTAAACCCCAATCTGGAGTGGACCATTTACCGCAATACCGAAGAAGCACTCAATAATATTCTCAAACACGCCCAGGCCAATAAAGTGATCGTACAGATCTTTCAAGGTAAAGATCATATTTCAGTAACCATTGAAGATAATGGAGTAGGCTTTGACCCTAAACAGCTAAAAGAAAGTGAAAATCGCCAAAGCCTGGGTTTAAAGGGCATGAAAGCCCGTACCCGAAAGTATAACGGTTCTTTTGAGATTGACAGCAAGAAAAACCGCGGTACCATCATTATGATGGATTTCAAATTACAACCCACTGAAAACTATGGGGATGAAAATAAACAGTAGTGAGGAAAACCTAGTCAACATACCCATTTACCTTTATGATCAAATTAAAGTAAAATGACAATCCAAACTAACCCTATCCGTGTCATTCTTGTAGATGACCATAAAATATTACTTGATGGTATCGCCAACCTGATAGAAAAAAATCCGGGCATAAAGCTCCTCGCCTGTTTTGACAACCAGGATGAAGCCCTTAAAACCATCCGTGATAAAAACCAGGAGATAGACGTGGCGGTGCTGGATATCAGCATGAATAAAGAACCACTGGCCGGGCTGCGGTTGTGCCAGGAAATACGCGAAAACTTTCCACATATCCGGGTTTTGATCATGACCATGCACGATCAGTCCAAATACATTACCCCTTTGGTAAAAGCCGGAGCCAATGGTTATATCCTAAAGGAAAAAGGCCAGGATGAGCTTTTGGAAGCTATTCAAACCCTGGCCAAGGGTGAGGAGTACTACGGCAAGGCCATTGTTAAAACCGTGATGGACACTATCGCCAACCGGGTGGAAGCCGACCACGGAGTGGTAAAACTCACCAGCCGCGAAGTGGATGTACTGAAACTACTTGGCAAAGGGCACTCCTCCAGGGAAGTAGCCGAAAAACTGTTCATTGAAAAGTCAACGGTAGAAACGCATAAGAACCACATTCGTGAGAAGCTGGACCTCAAGAACGTAAAGGAGATCATCATTTTTGCCCGTGAAAATGGCTATGTGGATGATATAGAATAATCCACACTTTTAAGGATCCATTTTCCACACAACTACCCTACCTCTTTCTTTTGTTTCGCGTGATTTTTGAGAAAAAGAAATCACCTTATGAAAAGAGCTTTACTGTTTGGTATTGACAACTACCCTTTTGCACCCCTTAGAGGTTGTGTGGCCGATGCACTTAAAATGCAAGAAGTTCTATCAGTGAATGATATTCCTCCCACCGGAAACTTTCAATGTGAAGTTTTCACTTCAGATCAGGAAGAGATCACCACCGAGCTGATGTACGAAAAAATACAACAGTATCTGGATGACGATACCGGAGCCATTCGCACCGCACTCTTATATTTTGCCGGCCATGGTTATGTGGATGGACTGGATGGCTACCTGGTCAGCCAGAATGCCTCAAAATATGCACAGGGGGTTGAAATGAGCGACCTGCTACACATTTGCTCGCAATCCCGCATTCCGGAAATTATTATTGTGCTGGATTGTTGTTACTCCGGGGAATTTGGCAGCATAATCGGCAATAAAAGATTGTCGCAGCTTCCATCCGGGGTATCCATTTTAACATCCAGCGGTGCCGAACAGCGTTCGCTTGAAGAAAATGGAGCCGGACTTTTTACTTCCCTGCTGTATGATGCCTTGAAAGGTGAGGCAGCCGATATTCTGGGTAACATCGATGTAGCTGCTGTATACAACTACGTAGACAATATGCTGGGTGCTTTTGAGCAAAGGCCTATTTTCAAAACCAATGTCTCACGTATGACGCGCCTACGCAAGACTACGCCCCGCATTACCATTGAAGAACTATCCAGGATTACGGAGTTCTTTACCAGTCCCACGGAACCTCACCAGCTTGATCCATCCTATGAAGACACGGAACCATGCTCCACCGAGGAAAATGTGCAAATTTTCAAGTTGCTTCAGAAAATGACCAGCGTGGGACTTGTGCATCCCGTAGAAGAAAAGTTCATGTACTATGCAGCCATTAACAGCAAAACCTGTGTCTTAACACCCACCGGAAAATCCTACTGGAAGCTCATTGATAAAGGACATTTACGTTACCAGGAATAGTATGAGCCACAAACTCCTGGAACAATACAAGCTTTACGTGGAAATGGCCGACCGGGTAAGCCAGCGCAGGCAGACCGCCAACCGCTTTTACATTTCCCTGCTTTCGGGTTTAGGTGGACTGTACTTACTCCTGAAAGAAATCCTGAACACACAGCCCAACATCATCATCTGGGCCATCCTCATCATTATCATTTCCCTGCTGTGGTGGCTCACTATCAACTCGTACCGCCAGCTCAACAGCGGTAAATTCAAAGTGATCCACGAAATGGAGCAGCAACTCCCCTTTGCCTGCTATGACCGGGAGTGGGATTACCTGGGCCGGGGCAAAAATGGCAAACTATACCGGCAGTTGAGTAAGGTGGAGGGGTACGTGCCATTGGTCATTATAGTGCTTTCAGCGATGTTAATAACTACAAGCCTGCTGCTATAACCACATTCTTAACTACAATCTTTAAAAAACCAATTCATCATGAATCCAAAAAACATTGCCTACATCCTGATCTCGTACGGTATCCTGAGTTTTATCTTCACCGTTAATGAAAACGGTATTCCTTTAATTCTAGGATCACTATTCTTATTGGGCCTTGGCTTATATCTTCTATATCAGACAGAGCCTAAGTTTAAAGCTATTCTTCATTCCAAAAAACTTACTTCTTTACAGGGCTCCCTGGGGGTGCAAGATAACAGAGATCTCTTTTCCCAGCTTCCTCTTATCCCCTTAATAGCCAGCTTCCTCCTGCTCGTTTCCTTATTTCTGCCCTGGATGGCTGCTAAAGCTTCCATCATGGGCAAAACACAAAAATCACCTGCCATTGGGCTATTTGATTATGACGACAGTATAGTGCCAACGCTATTGATTGTGATTGCCCTGGCCGCTGCTTTTCTGGCCTTTAAAAAGGTGAAGTTTGCCTTTACCGTAGGTCTTCTTGTCTTGCTAATTGGCATAGCCTACCTGGCCGGGTGGCTGGGACGAGGAGCAGGTGGAACTGGTAATTACGGAGCTTTTGGAGTAGATGTAGAGCTTAGCCTGGCACCACAGGCGGGACTTTACCTGCTGATTATAGCTTCACTGGTTTACAGTGCTACAACTTTTAAGTTTTTGAGGAGCACTTTCGGAAACTCATAAAAATTCATTGATCAAAGGATTAAATATCCATAATACTATCGATCAAAAAACATTCCTTCCATTGGAAATTTGAACTAATCATTTTAATTAAATCCAAACCGATATGAAAAAGTACATTTATTCCTTGACTATCCTTACTCTAACCTTATTTACAGTTAAAGCTCAGTTTAACAATCCAGGAGGAGGTACCAAACTGGCTTTAAGTGGGGGTATCGGTTTTTGGACCCCTGGCACTTCTTATTTTATTCATGCAGATTTCCCCATTGGTACCACCGACTTAATCACCGTAGGTGGCCGGGTTACTTATTTACCCATTGATTTCACCTATTTCACAATATCCGCATTTGAGTTAGGGGCCGTGGCCGATTTACACTGGAATGAGCTGTTGGGCATTTCCGAACCCTGGGATTTGTATTCAGGTATTTCGGCAAATTATTATCTCTTAAGCGCAAGTGATGGAGATGAGATCATAACCGCGGGTGACGAAAAACTGCGTTTTTGCCTTAGGAGCGGTGTGCGTTACTTTTTCAGTGATCAGTTCGGTACATTACTGGAATTTGCCTTACTCGGAGAATATATAGCAGTGGCGAAGATCGGAATAACCTACGTCCTCCCCTAACAAAAGAGCTTGGTACTTCACACATAACTCTTGGATAGTATAAAATACCGGTAAGGATTTCCTTAGCTACCTCTTACAGGCAGACAAAATCCCCATATTCAGGGATAAAAAAGATACTAATCAATCATAAATTTGTTATAAATATTTTGTTAAAAAACATCATGAAACGATTAAATATTACCCTCAGACTTTTATTGGCATTTTCCCTTTGCGTCATTGTCCTTCAATGCAAAAAGAAAGAAAACAACACCGGAGATACGCAAGCGCAGTTTACGGTTATGACCAATGCCAGCGACCCTCAACTACTTTCAGCAATCACTCCTGAAGGCGATATAATTGACCTGTATGGCGAACGTGATGAGAACGGCATTCCCCTTAATATTAACCAGGTTATTATAAAAAGTAATACCAACGGGGAGCAAACCTTCCTGCTGGACGACTTATTAAGACCGACTGACATTTTCGCCAATAACGGAGTTAGATTTCATTTAAACTGGCTTTCCAGTTATGAATTTGCACTTACTGCTTATAGTAATGACGGAGAAACCCAGATAAATACCTTGGTAGATCTGCAACAATCACCAGGGAAAAAATCTACGCCAACATCCCTGAAGAAACGTACTGGAAAGCTAAAACTGGAATTCAAAACCCAACCCTCTACAGTCAATAAAACCTTTACCACAGGAAAATGCAATTTATACGTAACGCAATGTGATATAGCGTCTGATGCCCACGCCTGGATTAATGTAAGGGCAGACCTGGGTAATTTTAACCGTAACATTCCGGCTAAGAAAATAAACACGGGCCACTACCAGGCTGGCATACCCAACAATATTGCCGGCTCTGTTAATCCATCTGAAATATGTGGTAAAATAGCCTCTATGGCCGACCTGCTATGTGATATTACCCAGATGGGCTCCGGAGGAATCGCTATGGCCACAGCCATGTGTGTACGACTTTCAGGAGCAGCAGGTACTGTAAGTGTCGGAACCGCAGCGGCCCCGGTAATGGCTGCCTGTGAAGCACTGGCAGTAGGACTTGCTCTCTATTGTAACACCCTGGGTAGTTCTGCCACTCCCGGATCCCCCAGCCTGGCCTCCCAACTCTGCAATGCCAACCTTCTCAATAAAGACTTTACAGAAGACATAGAACTGAGAGGTGTAATAGCCGGACTTCCCAATAACCTGTACAGCACGATATATACCGTAGATCCGGATGGTCCGTATCCAGATATTCACATGAATATGGGATCAACACCTCGTATCAGCGGGTTTGTTTTGGAACCATCAGCACCCGTAGCAGGGCAGAGTTACCAGGCTTTATCGGAAGCTTTTTGCCTTCCCCTGGCTTCAAAGGTTACTATATCCATAAGTGGTACAGACGGGTATGATGACTCCGTTACCTATTTTGTTTCGCAACCGGAAAAATTTGGAAAGTTTGTATTGACCGTACCCGGGGCAGAATCAGGAATTGAAGACCTATGTACCCTTGAAATAGAGTTGCCTGACGGAAAGAGTTTGAAAAGATCCGCTTCCCTGGTTTTTAATTAAAAGAGAAACAAACACCAGGTTTTTCCATCTGTAATAAAAGGGTTCTGATCAAAATGAAAGCTTAGAGAGCCCGGGTAGCTCCGAACTTGCTTCGGAGATCACCCGTCCGAACTTAGACTTTAGGAAGAACACTGTTCTTTTTAGGCTGTAAGCCTTGATCTTTTCGCCCTTTTGGATCAAGCCAAAAGGGCTAATCAAAAATTTCAGTTAAAGAAATATAAAGTAATTAACCAAAAAAATGAAATAAGAATATTCCTATTTTCAGCCATCTTGTAACCTGAGCATGCACGAAGCCCAAACCATAGACCTTCAGCTTACTGAAGCGGGTTGGGATAATACTATAAGCGCATACCGAGCCTCCTTACGATATAACCCTTCCAACCGCTCTTCCTACTTATAACCGAGTGTTTCAGTAAAGGCTTCCGCATAGTAATAAGTGCTGATATTCTTCAGCTTAAAGGCACATTGCAGGGCCACCGCAATGTTGCGGTCTTCTTCCGCAAAGGATATAGCTATATCGTAAGGGTAAGTGCTCATTTTAGAAAAGATTATGAGCAAATATGAAGGGGAAATATATGATCTCTATCCTTCAAAAAATCTATAAATTAATCCATACAAATAAGGATATATTTCTATTTTTAGATGTTTTCAACAAAATGATCTGTTCATTTAAGCAGAACTTTTTATTTTTAAAAAGTTCAACCAAACCATTCGTTCATGGAAACTTCAAATGAGGATAAAAATCCCGGGGAAGATCGCAGTCAGATTGCCAAATATGTATTGATCGGTTCCACGGGATTACTGGCCCTGTATAGTTTGTCTTTTTTGTTTATAAAGCCTACAGGTGATACGGCCGAAAAAATCTTCACCACCATGATTCCCGTTGTCAGCACCTGGGTGGGCACGGTATTGGCCTTTTACTTTTCCGGTGAAAACTTTAAAAAGGCCAACGAGTCCGTAAGCAAACTAATCGGTCAGGTGGTGGATGAAAAACTGAAAAATATCAAGGTTGAAGAAGTAATGATCCCCTTTTCCAGTATGGTAAAGGTAACTCTGACACAGGCGGATCCTAAGGGATCAACCCTTAATCTTGAAAAAAACATGCTGTCTTTATTGGATGAGCGTATCACGCGTATACCCGTACTGGACCATAACAATATTGGAAAATACATTTTTCATGAAAGTGCCTTATACCGGTTTTTTCACAGTTCAGAAGGTAATACCCCTGATAAAAACAACCTTACCCTGGCCGATATATTGAACAATCAGCAATTGAGCGACTTTGCCTCCAAAACCATTGCCTACGTAAACAAAAATGCTACCCTGGCCGATGCCAAAAAAGCTATGGAGGCTATACCCAAGTGTCAGGATGTGTTTATAACAGAAACCGGCTCTGCTAAGGAGGCAGTACTGGGCTGGATAACCAACGTGATTATCTCCAGGCACGCCAGAGCTTAATTAAAAGCCCATTCGTTAACACCTGGCTTGATCAATTGACTGGCTTCATTGGAGAATGGCGGTTTAACACTCACCCCCTATCCCTAAGCTTTAAAACAGGATAACTGTTCCGCTCAAATTTTTCGATCTTCTCCTCCTCTATAAGCTGGTCGATAAGTGCGATAACCGTATTTTTACTGAAGTGCTCAAAATATCCGAAAAGCTCTCCATGTATATGCTTTTCCTGAACATCATCCCCATTTTTACCGCACAGATATTTGCTTAGCCAGTTTCGGCCAGGTGTAAATGGGATCTCTTCCAGGGCATCCAAAACAACTTGCTTTTCCTTCTCAGTGAATTTTAATTTAAAACCACAGGAGGGGCAAAACGTATAACTTTCATTGATCTGAGTGTCACATTCGGGGCAGGTTTTTAGTTCCTCTAAAATAGCTCCAAGAGGTGGATCACCCGGATTAAAAAGATGTTTGGGTATCTCTTCCAAGAACTGCGATTCATTGCCCTTAACGGTCATCAGATATAAAGTATCCCGCGCCCGGGTTACAGCTACATAAAACAGCCTGCGCTCTTCTTCCAGTAACATGTCGTGATCGGTCTCTTTGATCACCTGGTAGGTCTTGTCACTCATCCATACAACCGGAAACCCACCAAAACCTTCAACCCTCAACCTTGAACTTTCAACTTTAAAACCTTACAACTTTACACCCTTACAACTTTAAAACCTTACAACTTTACACCCCTCTCCCCCTTGATCCGCTCCAGCAACACCCCTGCCGGTTCATCCTCCCGGTTTTGGGGCAGCAGCTCCCCTTTAAAAGCTTTGGCCAGTATGGCCTGCGGCAGGGCATCTATTTGGGCTTTGAGCTTTTGGTAACGGGCTTCCAGCGCATCCGCTGCGCTAAACAGGCCCTCTACCCTGCGGACGATCTCTTGTTGTTCTTCTTGTGGAGGGAGATTAACAGCTAGTTTAGAAACTTTACCTATACTGAGAGTATATAGACCTGAGGTTGATACACTAACATTTTTTATTTGATTACGTCCAAGAGGAGAAAGCAGGTAAAGCAAAGTATATTTAGCCATGCTACCATCTGTAAACCTTATTTTAATCAAATGATTTTGATGAACACAAGGATTTATAGTACCGTCCCACAAAGCCACTCTCCCAATCTGATCAGGACTGCCATTTCCTTCAACAACCAGAAGATCATTAGTTTTTAAGGCTGTTCTTTCGAACTCCTTTTCCGTCAAACCAATTTCCAAAATTTCCTCTAAACGAAGTTCGTTCGCGTACACGTTCGCCACGCGCAAATATGGAAGTTTTAATTTATGATCTCTTCTCTTGGCATTCTTGGTTAAACCTCCAGTAACCTTTCCAATTTGTGATACTTGCAACTCTTCCCAATCTACTAACTCCTCACTCCCCCTCCACTCCTCGGTCAACTTACCCGTAACCGCCTGGGTGAGTACCTGCTGGCGGAAGTTTTGCAGCAGTGGGGGAATACGGTCCAACTTCTCACGCAGCGCATCCAAATGCCCGAAAAGAGTATCCAGTTTATTTGCAATAATCTTTTGCTCAGAAACAGGTGCTAATGGAAAAGGCAAATATTTTAATAATTGTATGGTTATCTGAGGCTGGGCAGTACCCGTTATTATGCTGGATTTGTCTGCATTAATCATGGCGTACTTAGCGAACTCGATATCAATTACAGATTGATCTTTTTCATCTAAAATTATAGAGTTACTTGTAACAAAAGACTTAGGAACAGTTTTATGTATTGCACCGCTAGCCGCACCTCGACAGGATATGATAACCTTGGCATTATCGTACATGAAATCTCTATATCGCCCTATAACCCCATTTGCTCCATAAACTGGATATCCCTCTGCTAATAATTCCTTTGTAGCCAATCCCTTTCCATACTTCAGAGAAAATAGCATTTCAAGATTGGTTAAAACCCACCCCTCCGGTAATTCCTTCTCCATCAGCCCAGCTCTTTCATAATGTGTTCCAGTTCCTTCAAAATACCCTGGATCTCCGCCTGGGCTTCCTTGGCTATCTCCAGCGGTTCGCCCAGCTCCGGGCCTTCCTCCCCGCCCCGGCTGCCCAGCAGCCCCAGGTCCAGCGAGTCGTTCTTAGCGCGGATCTCTTCCCGGCTGTAATAGCTCCAGCGTTTATTGTCAATGGCCTGGCGTTTGGCTTCGTCAATGCTCCCATCGTACTTACCCCTTACCTCCTCCAGGGCCATACCGCCCGTATAGGCTTCCACAAATTCCGCAAAGGCCGCCCGCGTAAAAGGCGTGCGCTTACCCCAGCTGGGTACATCGGTACGCATATCGTAAAACCATACACCCGGGGTATTGCCGGTTTCCGTGGTAGCGCGGGTAAAAAAGAGCACGTTGGTTTTTACCCCCGCTGCGTAAAAAATACCGGTAGGCAGCCGCAATATGGTATGCAGCTGGCATTTATCCATCAGGTCGCGCCTGATGCGCTGCCCGTCCCCGTCTTCAAACAATACGTTATCCGGCAGTACCACGGCTGCGCGTGCTCCGCCCCTGCGGTGCAGCGAGCGGTAAATGTGCTGCAGAAAGTTGAGCTGTTTGTTGCTGGTGGGGAAGGTAAAATCATCGCGGCTGGGGCGTTCCCCGCCTTTTTTGGTACCAAAAGGAGGATTGGCCAGTACCCCGTCAAAATTGCTGAAGCTCTTGCCCAGGTCAGAGAGGGTATCGCCCATCACTATGCTACTGTCCAGGCCGTGCAGCTTGGCGTTCATCAGGGCCAGGCGGTGGGCGTCCTGCACCAGTTCGCACCCACTAAACGCTTTGGTTAGTTGAAATTCCCTTTCGCGGCTGTCCAGCTCGTAATAGTCATCGTATTTGGCCTTCAGGTACTCATTGACGGCTATCATAAAGCCAAAGGTTCCGGCAGCCGGGTCGTTCCAGCGCTCGCCCAGGCGGGGCACCAGCAGGTCTACCATCACGTTGATCAACGGGCGGGGTGTGAAGTACTGCCCGGCCCCGCTCTTCTTTTCTCCGGCATTCTTTTCCAGCAGCTCTTCGTATATGGTAGCAATCTTATCCTGCTCCCCCTCTTCAAACCATTCGATCTGGTCAATGCTGCTCACCAGCGTTTTCAGGTTTACCGGCTTGCGCAGGTTGGTGGAGGCGTTGGTGTAGATCTCGGTAATGGTAGCATTATCCGCCTTACGGCTGATGTTGGCCAGCAGGTCGCGATAGGTGTCAAACAACACCTTATTATCCTTGATGGCCTTCAGCTTGCTCCAGCGGTATTCTTCCGGTATCTGCTCTTCAAAATCCCGCACTTCCGAGAGTTTTAAGAACAGGATATACGTCAGTTCATTGAGGTACTGGTGGTAAGTTACCCCGTCATCGCGGAGCACATTACACAGGCCCCACAGTTTATTCGCTATTTCTTCTGCGCTCATGTAGTGTTTTAATGCTGTTGCAGTTTAAATATTCTCCTGTAAAATACCCATCACCAGGAAACGGCCTTCAAAAAATAAAGTATTCCTAACGTAAGCCGGAACTTAGGGAGACCGGGAAGTTCCGGAAATCACCCGGCCGAACTTAGGTTCGGCAACTGGCAGGAGCTTTATTTTTTGGGAGCCTTGCTTTTTTGTTTGCTTTTGGATCAAGCCAAAAGCAAAATATATCAACCCATGTTGCCGTACAGTCTTTCGTTCAGGAGCTCCTTTACTTCTCTCAAGTCTTTCTCTATTTATACTGCCCGTACCACTTATTCAGTTGCTCCTCCATCCCGGAATACCTGAAATAAGCGGGCTTCGCCATAATGGATAATGCGTATAGTTCCCGCGCCTCCTTTTTATCCCCGCTATTGGCCAGGGCACCAAAATGCGACATAAGGCTTTGGTACAATTCACCCAAATGCCGCTCTTTATACCACTCTGTTTTATCATAACCCATAAATTCAAAGTCTTCAAAGTCAAAGTCCGTATAGGCATAGTAGGGCTCACCGTTAAAAGTGGGGAGCTTTTTGGCGAAAGCCAACAGCTTTTTATCGTTCTTCATCATATTTAATACCCGGAACCGCTGGATGAGTGCCCCGCAAATATTAAAGTAGAGAATAGCTTTTTCGGTATCATTCTTCAGCCCGTAGCTATCCAGGTCAATATCCATTTTCTTGAGGTTAGCCTTGTTAAAAAGCATGGCTATGCCACTGTGAATGCGGTAATAGTAATTATCCAGCAAAAAACGCTCGTCTATGTCCTGCTCCAGCACTTCCCCGGCCACTTCTTCCGGGCTCCGGCTCAAACTATCGCGCACCCGGTTGTAATGGATCTCGCGCAACACGTACCAGTATTTTAATTCTTCCGTGTTTGGCCGGTCTAAAAAGCGGTGGCTGAGCAATACCTCATCCGCTTTACCAATGGCTATTAAAGCATCAGCCACAGGATTCAGGGCCGGTGTGCGCAAAGAATTTATTGTATTTTCAAAGTCTTTCCCCCGGGCATTCGGATTTTGGGAATAGGCTTCGCTGATCTTCACCAGGTTTCGAAAGCTGAGGGAGTCCAGCTCCGTTTGGGCGTTAACCGTAAAGAGGGTTGTGCTTAATAGTACGATCAGAATTCGTTTCATTTTAATATGGGTTAAGGCTTTTTCAATTCAATTTCACTTTAAAATACTTATTCCGTTGCGGGAAACGGCCTTCAAAAAATAAAGTATTCATGACGTAAGCCGGAACTTAGGGAGACCGGGAAGTTCCGGACCCGCTCCGGAAATCACCCGGCCGAACTTAGGTTCGGCAACCGGCAGGAGCTTTATTTTTTGGGAGCCTTGATCTTTTGTTTGCTTTTGGATCAAGCCAAAAGCAAAACCTATCAACCCGTACTTCCATACAGTCCCTCGTTCAGCCGTTCCATCACCTCCTCCAGCTCTTCCCCAAAGATCTTGTTCAGGCGGCTAAAGCCACCGTCTTTCTTAAAGGGTGCATCGTCAAGATCGTCCTTTCGCAAAACGGTTTCCTTCAGCAGTTGCTTTTCAAAGCGGTCCAGCCACTTTTGCTGCACTCTGTTCCAGCTTTTCATCTCCCGTATACCGTTCATAGCCCGTTTAATACGGTCTTCATGGCTTTCCAGGGCCGTACCCAGGGCCATGGTGCGGATGTAGGAGATAATGTCGGCCGCAATATCTACATTTTTGGTGTCTTTCCAGGCGGCATTCAGGCTGCGGGCGCTGTAGCCCTTTTCGTCCAGTAGTATCTTCAGTTCCCGCAGGGATTTGCGGTCCAGCTCCTTGGGACGCGTGCACACGATGTTGAGGGCGGCAATTTTATTTTGATGGGTTTTTATAAACTCCCCAAAACTCTGCAGGTAATCTTCCGGCTTTTTGCCTTTACCGTATCCTCTTTCCGCTTCGCGGAATTCATCCGCATGATCAGACCATAGCCTTGGCCCCTGCGGTGTTTTCAGCTCATCCAAAAATTTCCACAGCCCGCTCATGGCCACAATTTTATCCAGGCTCTCCCGGGGCGGTGTATGCTTTAGCATATCAATGAAGGATCCGGGGTCCCTATCCTCCGTATGGTATTTAAAGCGCTGCTCATCGGCATCGCTCAGCTTCCTCACCTTGCGCTGCAGTTTGGCCACCACCTGCTCCACCTGTTTGCGGGCTTTATCTTCATTACTGATGCGCTCGCCCTCAGCCGCCAGCTCGGCAAAACTCGTATCCGGGTTTTTCACCACCGGCCGCATTTGGGTATAATCTTCCAGGGCTTCGTATATCCGCACCGCATCGTATATGCGGAATACCTCTTTGCCGATCTCGTCACATTTACGCGTGGCGCGCCCCAGCATCTGCTCGTACAGTATCCGCGACTTTACCCTCCGCAAAAATACCAGGTTGCAAATGGCCGGTACATCTATCCCGGTGGTCAGCAGGTCTACCGTAACCGCTATATTGGGGAATTTCTCGTTGCGGAAGCGATTGAGCAATTCCTGCGGCTTATAGGCCTTGCCGGTAATCTTTTCAATAGCATTGTCCGACAGATCTACTCCTATCGCTTCAAACTCCTCTTTAAAGATCTTCACCACTTCATCCGCATGTTCATCCGTTACCGCAAATACCAGGGTTTTTTCATCGCCTTCGGGATCCAGCTCCTGCACCAGATATTTAATTACGGTGCGGTTAAAGTTTTCGGTAAGCACCAGTTTGTTGAAATGGGCTACTTCCAGCGCCAATTCATCCTCCAGTTCTTCCAGTTCTACTATGGAGTTGGTTTCCTGGTCATAGGCCTTGGGCTTTGCACCTTTCTCCCACACTATGCCCTCCTCGCTCAGCCGGGTTTTTATGGTGTAGGGTGGCTCGTGATCGGTAAGAAAGCCGTCTATCACCGCCTCTCGGTAGGAATAGGTAAATACCGGGCTGCCGAATATCTCGCGGGTGTGCAAAGCCGGAGTGGCGGTCAACCCTATGGCGTAGGCGTCAAAGTACTCCAGTACCCTGCGGTATTTGCTTACGTAGTCCTGCTGATCCTTAAAATCCATGTCGTCCTCATCCATTTCGCGATCCAGCAGGTAACCCCGGTGGGCTTCGTCAATAATGATGCAGTCGTACTGATCAACCGAAGGTCTGGTTTCGGTATTTTCATTGTAGAACAAGCGTTTTACCAGGCTCTGTACGGTAGCCAGGTGCAGGCGGGTATCCATATCCGGCAGGGCTTCGGAAAGGCCTTTTACCTCGTAGATCTCCGCAAAGGTATTGAGGCCCGCTACTTTATTATCGTTAAAGTTATTCAGGGCCTGGGTACCCAGCATAGTGCGGTCTACCAGAAAGAGGATGCGCTTAAAGCGGTTGGTTTGGATAAGGCGGTAACACAGGCCTATTACGGTACGGGTTTTTCCGGTACCGGTAGCCATGGCCAGCAGAGCCCTGCGGTTGTCCGGATCGTTGATGATCCTCTGCTCCACCGCTTGTATGGCCTGCATCTGGTAATCCCGCAGGCCAAGGCCCGTTTCGTCTTGTAGAAAATCGGCCGCTGTTTCCTTCAGTTTTTGATTGGCCGCTTCGGTATCCTGCTCCAGCAGTTTTTGTAAACCTTCAGGCGAATACCAGCCCTGCAAGGCCCGCGAGCGGCTCCGTTCTTTCCGCACATCCAGGAACCAGATACCGCTTTTGTGCTCAATCTGCTTCAGGTAAGGACGCCCGTTGGTGGAAAACAGAAAGGGTACTTTAAAGCTGTTCCACTCCCCCAGGATTATCTCTTCATCTCTTTGCTCAATATCTTTAGCGTAAACCCTGGCCTGTCGCAGGTCTGTGGAAATATCCTGACCGTAGCGCTTGGCTTCCACCAGGGCATAGAGTTCGGTGCCTATAAAGAGGGCATAATCGGCCCAGCCACTACCGGCCGGCCATTCCGCTATGGCCAGGTTACGTCCCTTCTCCGGAAGGGTCTTGTTCAGCTTGTAATTGTATTGTGCGGTATCAGCCTTCCAGCCTCCGTCCCGTAACTGGCCATCTATGATCTCGCGCGTTTCGGCTTCGTTCATATGGATCTTGCTCACGGCTGTTTCAGAACGCTGGCGTATCTCGGTTTTCTTTTCTTCACTCAGCGCTTCCGTACTACGCTTTTCCAGCAGTCGATTGAATTTTTCTTCCAGCTGCTGGTACTGCTTTTCCAGCTCGTGCAGGGCATGACGGGTATCCAGGTCCTGTGGTTCTTGGAACTCGCCAACTTCAGTTCCCTCCGCCTTTTCGGCATAGGTTTCATAAAACCAGATACTCACTTTATAGGCGGCCTGCAACATGGTAAGGGCTTCCTTTTGTCCTCCCTGGTTACCGTGCACAGCCTGGTTGCCTTTTTGTTTAATGGCAAAGAGCAGGTCGCGCACCGCAGCGGGTAAAACGCCTTCAAAACCCAGGGTTCTCAAGCGGTTGTGAAAGGTATTTTCCCTGGGGAATTCCAGGTGGTGCTCTTCAAAGAGAAGCTCACTCAGCTTTTCCCCGAACTGCCGTAGTTTAAAGAGGCTGGTTACCGCATCCCGGTGCAGGTTATATTCAGCTGCCTGGGCCAGGTTATACAACAGGGGAAATTCATTTTCCAGGTAGGTAAAGTTGGAGGATGTCATAGGGAAGGAAATTGGCTTTCAGCGTACAGACACATTTCTACTCGCTAAAAATAAGTTTTTTACCATTAAAGCTTTTAAAACTTACCCTTAACCCCTTTAATCACTACAAATAGGGATAAAGGACCACCCCAATAAGTGACCTGGTGACATCTGATACCCTCTAATTTTGGTCAGCATATTAATCATAAAAACTAAAGAAATGTCTGATGAAAACTTGAACTACGAAAACCTGGAAGCAAGCCTTTCCATATCCTCCCTGGATGAGTTGGAAAACGAGGTAAAAAGTATGGAAAGCGGAGGCGTACACACCATGGCAGATTCCGGAGTTAAAGACACTATTTGCCGGGTGTATGGTAAGGTTAAACCTATCTTAAAAGGTATTGTACTTATCCCCTTTATTCCTGCTCCGGTTAAAAGAGCCGTAGATCTGCTGTGCCGGGCTTTGGATGCATTTTGTGGCCGGTCATAAGGTGCCTTAAACACAAAGTACCCGGAAATTCCGGGTACTTTTTAGCACTCTCCTGATTCCGGTTAAATCATTTCCAACCCACTAATAACTTACTGAAAGTAAGGTCAACAAATTTTGGTCACAATTCAAATTATTAATTATGAAAACTTCCCACCTCTTTATCCATTTCAGTGTATTCATACTCCCACTCTGTATGTATAGTCAGAATGCTGCCGACATCCTGGAAAGAAGTGAAAAGCTGGATAAGGACGAAAAGATATTTATCGAGTATCGCCCGGATGTTCTTTACCTGTCTCATAATGTAGACGGGCAATACCTTACTCTCAGTAACCCTGATGACTCGGCTCTTTACCTGTTTTCGGGAGATAATGCCAACATTTACCTGAGTCCGCTCAATCCGCTTACTTATTCCTATACCAAACAGGTAATTGAGGCGGAAGATCCCGTGGATAAACTGGCCAGTAATACCTTCAGTTCTTTATTGGATATTTTAAAGAAGGGGGCGTTATTACCTGGAATAGAAAAAGCCCTGATGTTTGACCCCTCTGCTGAATTCATATCGCCAGCGGAAGACCTCGCAGCTGATTGTGATACGATAGAAGATTACATAAGGGCCCTTCAGGACAGCCTTAAGAATAATCACAAAACAGAGATCAACCAGGTTTTTAAAACCCTGAAAGAGTTGGATTTTCGTGAAAAAACCGTAACTCAACAAAAGATCAGTAAAGCAGAAGCCAATAGAACAGCCATTAAGAAGCACTTTGACAATATACAGGAGCTGCTTACCGTAACGGCACAGCTGATTAAGGAAGAAAAATGTAAGGCCAGGTGTGGAAAACTGGATAACAATAGTATTTACCAGGCTTTTCTGAATGATCTTAGTACCATTTTTACCGAACAGAAAAAGAGACTAAACAATCTGGATAGTGCCTTTAAGATGATCAACGAGGTGGTGGCCGAAGCGGAGATCAATGTATTTGGCAACCGCTGGTTTGTAAACCTGGCCAATATTCAGCTTAAAAGAGGTAAGATCTATCAATATACCGTGCAAATTTACCACAGCGGCTACAGTCTTTCAGAACAGAATGAAATTGTAGCCACAGAGTCAAAAAAATTAAGCGGCAAAACCATTTTACTGAAGCGCTACCGCCTCTTTGTACCGGAAGTAGCCGTGGGAGTAGCCTACACTTCTTTTGAGTATAAGAGCTTTCATACCACTGCCGATTCTACCGGCCAGCAATATGTAGCCAAACCAACTATCAATTATGCCAGCAGACTCAATGTAAACGCTTTGATAAACTTCACGCTATACCTTCCAAATTCAGACATCCATCCGCTTTATCAAATTGGTGCCGGTCTTAACGAGGGCGTTCCCATACTCTTTACCGGCATCGGAGTACGCAGTCATATCAATGGCACTAACCGGCTGGCCATCTCTGTAGGCCTGGCTATGACCTGGCTTCCGCAGTTAAATGACCTGGAAGTAGGTGACCCCGTAAACGATCAGGATGCCATCGAGAAGGATCTTAAATATGAATTCTCCTGGCCGCCAAAAGCTTATATTAGTTTGCAGTATAATTTCTAGTAGTATACCTGTATATTTTAAATAAACTTATCCAACCATGCGCAAGCCAAAAAAATACGCACTTCATTTAGGTGTAGATCAGTTAGAAAACAATCATTATGGTGGAGAACTAAGCCATTATTCTTCTGCTGATTCAACTGCGGGGTTTTACGAGAAATTCTTCTGTAACATTGGTTTTGATAAATCCATTTACTGGTGGCGCCCTCAGCAAAAAACAACCCTTAGGTTCAAAAATCAGATTATTGAATGGGCTGAAGAATTAGACCATGGGGATATGTTGGTTATTACATTCACAGGCCATGGGTATAAAATGGATAAAGAGGTTCAAACCTCACTTAATTATAAAAATGATAGAGGATGGCGTTTTTATGACCGGATTTTGTTTTTCATTGAGCTGTGGCAATGGGCACGTTTGTTCAGAGCAGGTGTAGATATAATAGTGATAGCCGATAGCTGCTACGCTGGTCCTCTGGATACCGAACCCGGTATGATCGGTCCTTTAGCCGCAAAGAAAAACTTAATAGAAAGATGGCCGGAAACTTATGACCCTATTCTTTCCGTAAAAAGCAGACCCTTACAACATCAGGTACCCGCATCCTTGCTGATATTATCCTCATCAACAAGAGATACGGAGGCTTTACCTTGTGTTGGACATAGTTTAACTGTATTTGCGTGGGCCTTTCAAAAAGCCTGGGAAGAGGGCAAAGTTGGCAATGATCAGAACTTCTTTAGCTTTTACGAAAAAATAAAGAAATGGGTAGAAAGTTCCTCTCAGTGCAATCAGGGAACTCGTCAGGTACCTCGTTGGCATTATTATCATGGACATCATTATACGGAATTAGCCGTTCGTAAACCTCTTTTCTAACTTAAATCTAAAAAAATGGCAGATTTTGATATTCTTAGTTATTACTTCGCCAGCAATGGTGAAATGCAAATTGAAATCCACAACCCCAGCAGACAGCTGGAATTTAGTAGCGTAAAAGTGGGGTGGGAGAAGAAAGCTGCTGATGTAATAGAAAAAGATTCTTGTGATGATGAGAACGTTTTATGTATACCTCGTCCACAAGATAATTACTTCACAGTAACGGTCCGTTTTTATAGGGACACCAGTGGTACTGTTCACCAAAATCCACATATTATCACCAGAACAGAAATTAAGAAGTTACCTGAAAAAAAAGAAGCTTTTATTTTGTGTACTGAAGTTGATAAGGATGGTAATGATAAAAAAACACACCGAAAAAGAAGAGTAAGCCCTCCGGTACACCATGGAGGCGGCTAGTTTTACTATCTTCATAGTCTAGCAACCAGGCATGAAGTGGATTATACTATTAATCCTTAGTACATCTTTTTTTTATTACGGGTCTTCACAACCCGTTTCAAATAACCCTGTTTTATTTAAAAAATTAAGATCGGTAAGATCGGATTCATCCAGGGTATGCATTTGGTTAGACCTGGCCTTTAACTACACCAGTATAGATAGTGATTCAGCTCTGCTTTTTACAGACAGTGCCCTTGGTCTTGTGCGGAATAATCCCAATCAATGGTTAGAGGCACGGACTTACAATCGAAGAGGTATTATTTTCCACGAAAAGGGTAAATGGTCTGATGCGATCTCTTCCATGGAAAAGGCTCTCGCCATACGAAAGGAAAATCACTGGCCTTCTGAAATCGGACGTTCACTGATCGACATTGGAAATGTATACTATACAGAAGCAGACAGTTGGGACAATGATTCGGCCAGGAATGCGGGATTTCAACGTGCTATTGACTATTATCAGAAAGCTAGTGGGTACTTTGTATCTAACAATGATGAATACCAGCAGGGGGTGGCCTGCTACTGCAAGGCACGGGCTTTTTTCCAAATGGCAATGGATAATCAGGCACTTGAAAACTACCGGCTTGCATCTGTTTTTTATACCAAATCAGGAAACAGCCGCGACCTTATGGATTGTTACACAGGAATAGCCAGAGTGTATAATGTTATAAACAAACCGGACAGCGCCCGATATTATTATAAGTTAGCCGCTAACCTCGGCACAGCGGATCAGGATCTCCGAAGGCAAATACACAACCTCATTAACCTTGCTGACCAGAAAAACACAAAAAACAATTCGCAAGCGGCACTGACCTTTCTTTTGAGAGCTGATTCTCTTGCTGGGCAATTAAAAGACCTTAATCTTCAAACCAACATCAAAGAAGAATTGTACCATCAGCATTTGGCATTAGGAGATACGGCCAAGGCCATCATTTATCTCACGGACTATGCAGCTTTAAAAGAAACCAGGTTTACCCTGCAGTCCAAAAAAGATATTGAAGAACTCAATGCTAAATATGAAACGGAAAGACTTAAAACTGAAGCCGTTCGTCATAAATTGGACCTGGCCGTGGCTGAACGAAACAAGGAAAGCATAATTGTGATTTCCGGAGTGATTGTATTTACTGTTTTAATAGTAATCCTGTTATTGATTTGGCGCCAGCGTTTTCAACGCCTGATGGCTAAAAAGGATAAAGAACTAATGACTCAACGCATCAATCAGCTTATGAAAGACCAGGAAATACGTTCTATGGAAACGGCTTTGGAAGTAAGGCATGCAGAGAGGGAACGTATCTCAAAGGATTTACATGACAAATTAGGTGGCACCCTCTCCGTTATTGGTATGGCATTTGAAAGTATTTCTGAAGATCAGGATAACCCTAAGGTAGAATCTGCACAACGGTTGTTAAACAAAGCTCTAAATCAAGTTAGTGAGATAGCCCATGATATGTTTTCCGGGGTACTCAATAAATTTGGACTTGAGCCAGCCCTTAATGATTTGAGATCTACTATTGAAGAGGTCACGGACCTATCTATAGAAATTGAGTGTAGTAGCCTTGATCAGCGCCTCAATACCGAACTTGAGCTCAACCTTTATCGCATTATTCAGGAATTAATTACTAATGCGCTAAAGCATGCCCATGCCAGCCATATCAACATCACCTTGGAAAGACTTGAAAACCTGGTAATATTAAAAGTTAGTGACAATGGCATTGGTTTTAATATCGTTGATTACAGCCCGGGAATGGGGCTTAAGAACATGAAATCACGCGTGGCAAAGTTCAACGGAGCATGTAGTATAAACTCTATACCCAATACCGGCACAGAGGTAACCATCAGCATCAATACTAACCAATGAAAACCGTTAAGATACTTATAGCCGATGACCATGACCTTATTCGGGAAGGCTTAAAATCTTTACTGGAACCGGAGCCTTCTATTACCATTATTGCGGAAGCTATCAATGGCGAAGAGGTGTTGGCACAGATAAAGCAGCTTCCTGAATTAGATATTATCTTAATGGATATTAATATGCCCGTAATGGATGGTATTGATACTACTCTTAAAATAAAGGAAAACTATCCTGAAATTGGGATTATCGTATTAACCATGTATAACAGAAAAGAATTCGTGAAGAACCTCATCGCCTCCGGGGCCGATGGATACGTCTTAAAAAATTCCGGTAAAAAAGTACTCATGGAAGCCATCAACTGCGTAGCCGGTGGCGAACCCTATTATGAAAAAGAAATTACCAGAACCATCATGAGTACCTTTAAAAAACCTCTCTCCTACCGGACTAATGTAGACGTTGAATTAACCGAAAGAGAAAAGGATGTTATACGTTTGATTGTAAGGGGAAAAAGCACAGAAGAAATTGCAGAACAATTATTTATCAGTAAACATACCGTAGATACACATCGCAAGCATATACTAGCTAAACTCGAAGTAAAAAATGTAGCTGGTATTATCAGATACGCCATTCAAACAGGCCTCGTAAAGGATTATGATCTGCTTTAACCTCCAGACTCCCTACTCCAAACTCCCGGCTACCAACTAAAAACTAGAGACTAGAAACTCCCTACTCCCAACTCCCGGCTACCAACTAAAAACTGGAGACTAGAAACTCTCTACTCCACACTACAGACTCCCTACTGCCAACTAAAAACTCCCTACTACCAACTAAAAACTCCCTACTACTCATCTTCCTTCCATACATCTTTCATAATCCTCGGCTTTTATAGTTAAATAAACTTCCTCCTCACGTTCCAGTACCGGTAATACCAGTGCCTTCACTTGATCATAGGCCACTGTAGAAAGGTAACCCACTCCCATACCCTGCAAGGCACGCACCGGAGCAATGCTCCCCTGCAGTTGCAGCAAGGCATAGTGGGCCGGGTGAAATACGATCCCCTTCCTGCCAGGCACGCCTTCCAGGCGTATGTGGTACCCCCATTTAAGGCTATGTCCCGCTTTTAAAGGATACCTTCCTTCCGGTATGCAGCTGTGGTTGCGGAGGTTGTTCCTCCAGGGCAGCTCTATCGTAAAACAGGTGAACCGCCCCTTACAGAACAACCTTCCATTGCAACCTGATGGATCATAGCTGCGCATAAGCAGCAATTCCATCTTACAGCGTATCTACCGATATAATCTGCAGAGCATTATAAGCCCCGCTCTGTAGCAGGTAGATCTCACCATTTACCTCCTGGCCAAACTCAATTCCCAGCAGTGTAAATACCGGGAGCTTGCTGTCTGCACTCAATTGGTGCTGCAGGCTCATCTCCGGTAAAATGGCACCGTCCCAGCTCAGCCAGTCACTATCCTCCTTCACACTCTTATAAGTGTTCTGGTTGATATTCACCTCCGCGCTCGCACTCAGCAATCGGAAATGAGTAGTGCCCTCCGGAACATTCATCGCCTCAACTGGGCTGAACGATTCCAGCTTCACCTCAAAGATCCCCGTACTGCGATCTACCTCCAGTGTATAAGGCACAAATAAGGTAGACGCCAGCGGAGCCTCCGCATTACACTCAAAACCATGCAACAATTGCATATTCCCGTTTACGATGCTGCGCTCACCACGGCCATTTACCGGGTCCGTTTGCAATACCTGCATCATAACCTGGTGCAGGCGGGCGGTAATACGGCTGTCCTGCGCACGGCTCAAAACACTCTTTAAGGCAGCACGTACCAGCTTCCCGTTACGGGCCGCACGTCCAAACTCCCGGCCATTCTCACGTGTACGCTCAAAAGCCGGGTCCTTCTGAATGCGCTCCTTGTCAATCCCACCTTTCTGGCGGGCCATATATCCGTCTTTCGACTTATAAAGAGAAAGGTCTCCTATTTTACCTTTCAGCTTTATGATTCCGATTTGCTTAGGCATAATCATTCATTTTAAATTAAACATATACCTAAAACCCTCGGCAACCCTCCTGTAGTCTGTACTATGCGTCAAACGTTCCGCTTAAAACAATAAAGAGTTGAAACTTTCCATAAAATCACAGCCCTACCCTCTTGGAATGCTTTTTCCCTTCCTGGCCGTTTTGAAACCTTTTCCGTCCAACTATACCCTTTTAGGATAAAGCATGGATAAGGCATGGATAAAGCGTAGATAAGCCCTGATTAAAGCATCATAGATACCCCAACTAAAAACTAAAGACTAGAAACTAAAAAACTACCTACTCCCAACTACCAACTAAAAACTAGAGACTAGAAACTAAAAAACTCCCCCCTCCCAACTACCAACTAAAAACTAGAGACTACAAACTAAAAACTCCCAACTACCAACTAAAAACTGGAGACTAGAAACTAAAAACTCCCTACTCCCTACTACCAACTAAAAACTAGAGACTACAAACTAAAAAACTCCCCCTCCCCCAACTCGCAATACATTCAAAAAAACACTCGTTTTAACTTAAGAAAACTCAAACTCGGATAACAATGGAGAAGAAAATGAAGAGACTGGTCATCAATGCCAAGGATATTGCACTGATTACCGGCAATTCCGTAAGATATGGCAGAGACCTTATTCGCGAAATAAAACTGAAAAACCATAAAAAGCCCTGGCAAAGAGTATCCATAACGGAATTTGCCGAATACATGGGGCTGGACAGTGATGAAGTACGGGAAAATCTCCAATAAACCATTGCCGGCCCCTGCGGGTTTCATCACCGGCAAAAAAAGAGGCACGCGCAAAGCATGCCTCCTTTGGATATACTGGCCCCGTAGAATTAAGGATGGGTATCCGTAGCTACTTTCCCTATCAGAGTCTAAGCTGGCGGGTATCTGTGCCCTTGCCGTAAACGTAGTTTGTGAGGTTGCCATTCTTACCGTACAGGCCGGGGATGGAATTGAGATCAGGGTGGCCCGGGCTCGGGGAACAATATCCGGTTCATTTACCAGGGCCACCACAGCAGGCTCACCTGCTATAACCCCTAACCTTTAGTTCTATGGTTATTGGTCGGCAAAACCTTTCTTATGGTAACTGACCGGGAGCTTTAATTACTCGCCACCATCAGAGAGAATATCCTGCAAGGCACTCGCAAAGTCACTTAAAGTGTACGAGTTAGACTCCATCCCTATGACCAGGCCGGAATCGTTCAACTGAAAGTTAACCGTTCCCAAATCATAGGTAGGATTAGGGTTAAGTTCTTGCTCGGTGGCACTTTCGCCCAATTGAACCGTTTGGGAGAGGTTGCCACCCTCGGTTTCTACGTTCAAAAAGTCAGGATAATAATTACCACCGCTGCAATACACATAAAAGGATCCGGAGAAAGATTTGGAGGGATCCTGCACATTGGTAATGGTAAAGGGTATGGTGATTTTAGCTGAATTGGCATAACCACCAACTCCTAAAATCAGTATCCCAATAGCGTCAAAAGTTTCAGCACCAGGGCTTAAAGTGTGAGGAAGACTTCCATCCGTGCTAAACTTGGCTCCTTCATTGGTGCTTGTTTCACCAATGGTAAAAGTGGCGTGGGTTGACTTATTGTCAAAAGATGCTTCAATAGTTCCGGAATAAGACATGCTTATAGTTTTAAAAGATATGCTTACTCTGTCCGGGCTTTTCAGCGTCCGCCCGTTCTCTCCCGCCACACGGTATATGTTTTTTGGGAATTGAACAATTCAAAATTCACAGATTACCGTGGCCTGGCTGAACGTAGTTGTACCCTTATTCTAAAATCAGGTAGTACTACCCGCAACAGCCTTCCTTTATAAAATTGAAGTGTTGAAAAATAAAGATGGAGGAGCTGATGGCAAGCCCGGTTTCACATCATAATATCAAAGATTTTGGGCCAGCACCACCCTCTTCCTCTCAAATACCGTAATAAAGTGTAAACCTTTAAAAACACTGGAGATATATTTCAACTTACCCTTAGCTTAAATTCCACAATGCCTTTTATATAGATACTCTCCTTTTTACAAATTACTTTATTTCAGGGTAAACCTCTATATCGGTATTTACATTTTATGTGATTTTTTTATGTAGCTTAGAAGGGTATATCCCTTTATAATTCGGTGCTATACAAAATGAACGGTGACCCCCTCTACTCTAAATTCGCTATGTCATGAAAAATTTTATCTTTCTATTTGCCTTTAGTGCCCTTCTCCTTTTACCGGAAATGGGCTTCGCTCAGCTTTCTACCCAAAGGTGTTACTCCAACGTAAGGGGTAAGGCCTGTGTAGGAGATTGCAGTCCTTTTACCATGGATGATGCCTTTCAGTACACGGTTAGCTGTACAGGTCCCATTATCCCGGTTTACCAGGGCTTTTGTATTAATGTGGTAAACAATAACCTTTGCGGCAGCCACAAGGCTGTGGTAGCCGTGTATGTAAACGGAACCTATGTTACCGGTGGTTCCCTCGGATCCGTGGGTCCAGCCTATTCCTTCCAGGCTTCCTGTGGAGACGTGATCACCGTAAAAATGTCTGCGGTTGATTTGAATAATGGCCTCTACTGCGTGCAGTTTGGCAATACCTCTATTCACCTTACCTCTCAATATTAATTAATAACCAGTAGTTCCGGGGCCACTGTTCATTATTCCAGCATTACCTGACCAACTAAAAACCAGAGACTAAAAACTCCAGACTACCAACCAAAAAACTCCCTACTCCAGACTCCCTACTCCCTACTCCCAACTCCAGACTACCAACTAAAAAACTCCCTACTCCACACTCCCAACTCCAGACTCCCTACTCCAGACTCCCTACTCCCTACTACAGACTACAGACTACAGACTACCAACTAAAAAACTCCTGACTAAAAACCACCAACCAATAATTATCCAAAACGGATAATTTGCTATCTTGCGACTCAATCAATAATCAAACCTTTTACTATGAAAATAAGTGCTATTCTTTCCTTCTCATTACTGAGCATGCTATGCACAGCACAAGCCTATCAGCCGTTCCCTACTACCCAAGGTACAATTTGGCGGGAGCAAGGTGGAGGCCATGATTGCTTTGGATGTTGCTTTGATGGTCATTATATAATAACCGGTGACACCATTATAGACTCAACTATATATCATAAATTAAATTATAACACTATTTATTATCATGTAGGCTCTAATGGGTGCGACCCCTTTCCAACCATTGGTTATAAAGGTTATGCAGGTGCTTTCAGAAATGATATTCCTGGAAAAAAAGTTTGGATAATCAATTCAGGGGGCCAGACCGAAAGTATCCTCTACGATTTCAATATATCAATTGGCGATACTATGCCTTTTTCCTCATTTCTCAATTATCCCGGGGGTACCATAATCACTAGCATTGATTCCGTGCTTCTAAATGGGGTTTATCATAAGAAATACAATATGGATAATTGCTCATCAAATCGATTCATAATTGAAGGAGTAGGTAATAGTACTGGATTAATGTCCGATCTTGATTGTTTATTTGAATGGGATTCCTGGTTAACCTGCCTCAAAACCGGTGGTGTGATACTATATCCTAACGGAGTAAGCGATTGTGACCCCGTCCCATACTTTTCAACTTCAAACAGGGATTATAAGTCAAAAAGCAGCCTATTCCCCAATCCCTCCTATAATGAAATCCACATCAAATTAAATGAAACATATAAAGATCAGGTTCTATTTAAAATAATAGGTATAAATGGGAATTTGATTCTTGAAAATCAGGAAGAGGTAAAAGACCAGGTTCTTACAATAGAAACACATCAGCTAACACCCGGCACCTATCTCATACAATTGATGGATGGAAATTATCCAAAAGAAACCATAACATTTTATAAAATGCCTTAATAGTATCAAAGCATTTATTATAATCTCCGGCCTTTCCTTCCTTTTCATTCACCAAAACCCACCAGAGAAGGAGCTATTCTCCCTATGCCCTTACCCCCTATAAGACTGGCTTCCTCACTGGCAGACCAAAGATGTAATATGCCCTGTTCTATCAAAGAGTGAACAGCCGTGTGGCATCATAAACCCTCCACAAAAAACAGACCTCAATACAATATCCGCTGCCTGTATTCCGAACCAAACAAAATACACAGCCACCTTACCGCAAAAGCCAACTAAAAAACTCCAGACTCCCTACTCCACACTCCTAACTCCTAACTCCCAACTCCCAACTCCACACTCCCTACTCCCAACTACAGACTCCCAACTACAGACTCCCAACTAAAAAACCACCAACTTCCGGCTCACCACGTGCTTCCCGTCCAGAGTCAGATGCAGCAGATACACGCCTGGCGGGTGCTGGCGCAGGTCAACATTATAGTCCTGTTCGCTGAGAAAAGCGGTGTCATCCCGGTAAATAACTTTACCGCTAACATCCTGAATAGTGAGTGCAAAAGTTTCTGGTGGACCGTAGGTCCAGCTTAAACGGAAGTCACCGGTGGAAGGGTTGGGAAACACTTCCAAAAGGCCGGGAATGTGGGCTTCGTATAAACCCACTTTGTGGCAACCGATACTGTCACACCCGTACTGGTCGGTTTTAAGCAGCCAGGTAAATACGCCTGTACCAGCTGATTGAAAAAGGTCCACATAATATCCCGCATGGATAAAACCGCTGTCCGGGGTTTCAAAGAATATTTCCACCTGGGAATGATCGGGTTGATCTTCGTGGTAGTAATAGCGCATCCAAAGGCTGTCCCCGTTGGGAGCGAACTTCAAACCAAAGCTGTTGCGGGCACCGTTGATATTGGTAAAACCGGCTGCATAGAAATTCCCGTCTGAGGTAGGGATAAGATCGGTGGTAAAGATCATCTGATCATTAGGCCCCAGGGTAGATAGTTGGCTGTAACTCCCTGTGCTATCTATGGTGCCTGTAACAATCTTATTATAAAGAGTTCCCTTAGTGGAGGTCTGTGCGGTGTTGACATGACGTACAAATTGATAAGTACCATCCCCATTATCACTGGTATACATTCCGGCATCGCCCAACGGCCCCACGTACTCCCTGAACCAATGCATATACCCATCCGAACGCCTGAACCGGGCTACAATAGAGGAGTTTGGGCCGTACTTTCCATACCCGGAGATCAGGACACTATTGTAATGATCAACGGTAATATCCAGTCCAATATAGCCCAGGTCCTCATTTGGCCTGTTATCCTCAATCCCTTTTTCCCAAAGCAGGTTAAAAGCCGTATCGAATTTAGCAACCAGCAAGTCATATTTGCCGAGTAGTGGGGGCTTTTTACGAAAAGTATATCCAGTGATCAAAAAAGTAGAATCACTGTCAAAGGCCATAGCATAAATTTGAGTACCCAATGAATCCCGGTATACATAATTGCCCGAATCGAGAAGGTTCAGATTGGCATCAAGCTTTAAAAAATGAACATAGGCCGAATCCCCGGCATCGAAATGCGATTGGGCGTAATACAAAGAATGGTTTACTTCATGTAAGCATTTCCCGCAATTCTCAGGCAGATAACCCACATTGTTAAAATCATGCTGAACAGTATCTAATGGGTTCCCCTGTAAATCGTACACAGAGAAATCCAGTCGCTTGACATTATCGTCATCTAAGGCGGCAGATACATAGCCAGTATCGGTAACTAAAAGTTCGGTGAAATTATTTCCACCAATTCTGTAAGTGCGGTTAAACACCGTTTGCCCCTGTAAGCAGGGGGAGACTAGGATTAGCAGTAATAGGATACGCATCAGGTACATGGTTATCAAAGATACAAGGAAAAAGGGCAGCCCGTTTAAAACGGAACTGCCCGGGTTCCCTCGAACCTATTCTATCCTAAGTTTTTCGGTATACACGCTTTCACCCCTATGGAAGACCTGGATACTATACGTTCCCGCTTTCAGGCCGTGCAGGGAGATCATCTTCACATTATCCGTGGCAATGGCTTTTTCCTGAACCACCAAACTGCCTTTCAGGTCGAACACCTGAATGGTGAGCGTTTCACTCAGCCCGGCTGCCAGCCAGTCCCATTGCAATACCACATGATCCCCGGCCGGGTTGGGGCTTAGGCTGAACCCGCTTTCCGGTTTTAATGGGCGTTCCGGTTGCGGGTCGCTCGCTTTTTTACCGGAACTGCCGGGTATGTACACCGGTTCCGTATAGTCCGTGGGTTCTCCGTACTGCACCAGCAAATTCCGGGCGCGGGCGGCTGCGGGACCATCGTCCGCCATAGCCAGGTTTTCCAGATCGCCTATAATGCCGGGATCGGGTTCACCGCTGCTAGGGTAGAGATCAAAAAGCAGGCTGTATAAGGCTTCCATCTGCTCGTATTCCGCACTGGCGTCCTCCGTCATCACGCAGACCTCGGGCAGGTTCTCCAGTATGTCCTGGGCTATCTCCAGTTCCCCGGCCCGCAAAAAGGCATCCACGGCCGCATAATGGAACTGCGGCTCGTCCCTTTGCAATAAGTGTTCGGTAAGGTCATTTAGCTTTCCCTCGGAATGGGTGCGGTACCAGGCCAGTATCTCCCGGGTGGCGGCTTCACTGCGCGTTTGGGCACTGGCTATCTGCATATCCAGCACGTCCTTACTGGTAATGCTTTGTTCGCCCGCCTCAATATCGGCTAAGGTCTGGGCCGCCAGCGGGGGTTCTTTATGATAAAGCACCTCCATAATGTCCGGGTTGCGGGACGCATGGGGGTTGGCCAGCAGGATGTTGCGCAGGGCCAGTTCGGGATAATCGTCAATATGGGCCAGGTTCAGCAGGTTTTCATCGGACACATAAGGGGCCATGCCCATCAGCTCGATGTACAGATCCTGGTATTCTTCCTGCTCATCGGCTATCAGGATCTGCGCTTCCAGGGCCGGGGTAGCGCCCCCGTCCAGGTATTGCGTACGCAGGCTCAATACGTTGCCAAGGTCGGTCTCCGCCTGGGCATACCCCTGGCTAGGGCCGCTCAGGCCTCCGGGTGGGCCGGCCGGGCGTACATCGCAATCGGTATTATAATCAACTTGTGCAGGCAAAGGGAGGTCCGTTATACCAATTACCTGCCGGGGATCTAATCGAGGGTTCCCCGTTCCGTAATAATACACCACACTACTGTTCTCTTCGTTCTGGAAGTTGCTGCTAAAAGGTGTGCCGTTGGGCGTAAACAGGTTATTGGGAAGATCTTCCGAAGTGGTACCAACCGTATTTTCCCCCTGGAACACTTGTATGCCATTCTCCGGGTGGCTGGCTGCCTGCGCCACAAACACATCGTAACCGTTGCCGGCTTCATAGCCCAGGTCGTTGCATTTAAGGGTCAGCCCTACTTTGGTATTACCGGCATCCCGGTTGCGCCCTATGGCTTCCACGCCTACCGTAAAGCCGTCCACACGGTTGCGGTACACCTCGGTGGCCACCGCCCCGCTGTTCTTGAATATCATACCGCTACTTTCAATACTGCCGTTCTGGCCCCCGGTACTCAGGGTATTCTCGTACACTTCAAAGTGGCGGGCACCGTCCATATAGATCCCGTAACGTACAGGCTGGAAGGCCTGCGGGTTCTGCGCACTGCGCGGTAGGTTGTTGGGCACGGTGATGGTATTGTGGCTCACTTTTGCAAAATCCGAGGCACTGATGTAAATGCTGTGGTGGTTATTGGTAAATGTAGTATAGTTGATGGCTATGGGGTTCACCACCGTGGCCCCGTTGACGTTCAGCGCCCGCACCGCATCCCGGTGGCCGTAGAACACGCTGTTGCGGCTGGCGGAGGGGTTCACGGTAAAACTGGAATTGAGGGCGTAAATACCCTCGCAGTTCTGGGCAAAAGGGCCGCTGGTGATACTGTCCGTAAAAAGGCAGCCCTCAAATTGCACTCCTTCCACGTCCAGCATGGAGACATGGGCCATCAGGCTGGGGTTGCGGTAGTCGTTATTGCGGATAAAGTCACAGTCCTTAAAGGTCGCTTTGTATACCCCATTGTTGCCCGAAGGCTTGTAACTCACCAGGGCGAGATCACGCGTATTATTGCGAAAGATAGCCCCCTCGGCTTCAATAATACCACCCTGGGTACCCCATACAACCCAGTCGTTGCCACTGGGCACCGCTGAATTGGTGATGGCCTGCTCGGCATATTCGATCACCGCCCCGGGTTTCAGGATTAATTTACACTGATGTGCCAGTTCCTGCGGGTAATCCGAGCGACCTTCCATCCATATCCCGCTCCAATTTTCATTACAGTTCCCGGAGGTAATAACCCCGCCATCTTCTATGGTTAGGGTAGCCCCCTGTTTAATGATAATCCGGGAATCGTGGCCCATGTGCAGCTTGGCCTTAATGGTGACATCTGTACTGACATCCACAATTAAATCACCGCTGATGTAGCGGTCATGCTCCCATACTTCATCCTCATAAATGAATACCTGGGGCCTGCTTATCTCGGTAACCGGGGCTTTCCAGATACCCCGGCCCAGGGTGGACGCGTATAAAGTGCGGGAACAGGGGTCATGCCGCAGCTGGGTGATCATGGCATTGGGCAGGCCGTTGTTGAAGCACTCCCATATCCCGTTGTTCTTGTTCCAGCGGTACACCCCGCCATCGGTACCCGCAAACAGCGCATCGTCCGGCCCCGGTATATATTCCAGGTCGTTTACCGGTATGGGTTTCAACCCGTTGGACATATCCGTCCAGCTTTCGCCCCGGTCAGCCGAGTAAAACACCCGGAACGTACCCTTGGTGGGATCGGAGGCATCTTTGGAATAGTTCTTTACGCTCACAAACAGCCGCCTTTTATTATTGGGGTCTACCACAATATCACTGATATAGGTCCATTGGTAAATAGAGCCGGCACCCGGCCCGAAGGTGATCTTGGGCGTCAGGTCTTCTATATAGCCCGGGCTACTGGTATGCACCCGGAAGAACTTGCCGGATACGGGTGCCCCGTAGGATATGTTGTTGTACGCAACGTAATACACATCACTATCCACCGGGCAGGGAGCAAAGGCCGTGATCTCATCCCCGCCTTTGGCCCAGGAGGGTTTGGTAAATTCCAGCGACCAGCTATCGTTCTCCTGGTCATACTTATACAAATTATGGATCAGGTGGTAAACGTAACGGTGATGAATGGGGTCTATATAGAGCTTCTGGCCCCGGTACATATCCCTTATAGCCCGCTGCTTGGCTATACCGATCTGGCTGAGCCCTCCGTTAACCACTTTTCGTACTCCCCCGTTAATAACCACGTAGGCCACATCGCCACCCTCGGAAAGGTGGTCGATCTCGGCCCAGTCACCGTCACCCCTGTGTTTGAATAAGTTCCAGTTCCCGTCTTTCTTTATGGACACCCCATTGTGGATGGCCCCTCCTATCAGATGCTCCGTGTCCGATGAACGGTACACATCAAAGCCGTAGAACTGGGACACCCCCAGGCCCGTGCCGTTCAGGTTGGAATAGGTCTCTGCACTGTTCACCGTTTTGGAAACCCCGCCATCGTTGGCGATCAGCAAATGATCTTCACCGTTGATATGCCCCAGGTTGTAAATATCCCGTATATCCGCATGGGTATACTGGTTGGGATAATAAGAATGAGTGGTCTTATCAAAAAAAGCTCCGTCATTATCGGAGCGGGCTACGTAAAAGCCGCCTATATACATGACCGATGGGTCAACGTCCGATAGTTCAAACTCATGCTGTACCGCTCCATAGTTCAGGTTGGCCAGCGTACTGGTGTCAGCCCTGCGCAGGGTATCCGTGATCTTGATCCAGGTCTGGCCGGCATCAGCCGTTTTATAAAGGAAGATGTGTTCCGTTTTTCTATACTGACCATTAGACTTTTTCCCATTGAAATTGGAAAACAGCATATAGGTATAGCCCGGGTCGGCCGGGCTTACATCCAAAGGCAGGGAAGCCGCCCAGGATGTATCCGTTTGCGTGATGGGTGGGGTTACCTCCGTCCACGTTCCGGTATTACCACCAAGGTTGGAACCAAATACCTGCGCGGCATGGGGAGAAACCGTATCATAACCCACCTGGGTAAATTTAGTGGAAGCCATCACATAATTAGGAGCGTTCAGGTTGAACTCCACGTCTATAAAGACCGAGTTCCAGGCGGTGGTATTGGTAAACACTTCTGTCCAGCTACTGCCACCATCAATGGTCTTATAGATCGTTTTATTCCCCACCGCAATGGCGATATTGGAATTAGTAGGGTGGTAACGGACCCGTTTCACAAACCAGTGCTGGTCGCTTACCGTAGAACACGTACCCACCGTCCAGGTCTGGCCCGCATCGGTGGACTTTAGGATGCCAAAACCGTTGGAGGTAGCCGCCCACGGGCTGGGCATTTCAAAAGCGTGGGTTTGGGTGCCTACCAGTAAGTTATTGGAATTATTGGGGTCAATGGCAATATACGAGAACCCTAAACCCGCCAGGGTACCCAGGTTGCTGTTCTCAATGATGTTTACCCAGCTGGCCCCTCCGTTGGTGGTCTTCCAAAGGCCGGATTCCACCGTACCGGCATAGATAGTGTTATGCTGGTTAGGGTCAGCCGCCACACAGCTGATCAGGCCAATGGCCTGTTTCATGCCCGGTTGCGGGTCAGGCCCTACTTCCGTCCAGGGCGATTCAGACGGGCCCGTATTGCAGAAAGTATAATAATCCGAACCGCTCAGGTAAGCGGCCAGATCCGAAGCCGTGGAAGTGGGTGTGATGCCCGGAAAGGACGTCCGCCCGTCTGTCCGGTATTTCCAGCGGTAATACGCCTTGCGGCCCATTTCCAGTGAAGTGTCGCTTTCATAAAGGGAATCCCCTTGTTTAACAATATCCTCATAGCTCAGCGTAGGTACCGCCATTTGTTCGTGCAGGTCACCTACGTTATTGATCTGTGCAAAAGTTAAGGGACAGGAGAATAGCAGGAGCATAAAAGCCCCGCAATACTTTACGGATTTGTTCATATCGGTTTGGTTTTAAATGAGCACCAATATACAAAATTGATAATTATCCATTTTATATAATTTAATGCCCGGTAAATTGGTCTTAGAAAAAGCGCATCATCCTACACTACTCCTATGTAGGAAAGATAAAAAACTTCAGACTGGGCCGTACCATAAAAAAAGCCACTCATGGAGTGGCTTTTCTTTGGGTAATCACTAAGTATGAAAGTTCCTGTTTTGGTTGGATTACCCCTACACTAAGTACTATTGAATTACGATTTTATAAAACGAATGGTTCTCACCTCCGTGCCTTTTACAGTTTGCAGGATGTAAACCCCACACCCCAGAGATTTAAGGTCCAGCTCCATCTCATTCATCTTGGCAGGGTTCCCTGATTCCATCATCAATCTGCCGCCCAGGTCAAAAACACGAACGCTGGAAACCGGCTCTCCGGAAGAATGGATAAAGAGTTTTTCACCTGCGGGATTGGGGTATACCTGCAGGCCCGCCTGGCTGATTTCTCCCAAGCCTACATAACCGGTTACGGAGATCAGCACACTGTCCGTTACCACCCCGCCAAAGCCATCGTCTGCGGTTACTTTAGCGTAAAAGTCTCCTTTGGTGGTATAGGTATGGGTGGTAGAGGCTCCACTGCCGTTGTTACCATCACCAAAATCCCAGCTATAAGTCAGCACATCCCCATCCGCATCGGTAGAAGCAGAAGCGTCAAAGTTGACCAGCAAGGGAGCCAGACCGCTCACCGGTGAGGCCGTAAAGCTTAGCACGGGTGCCGTATTAACACGGGTACCGCACACTTCCACCTCAAAAATAGAATAGCCAAAGGCGGTGGTACGGCTTAACCCTCTTATCCGGAGGAATTGGTAAGTGCCCGTGATAGGCGCAATCGTATCTATGCGGTTGGCCGTAGCGGCCATATTGTAACGATAGGCCACTGTTGTCCAACCCACGTTGGTATCGTTGGTAGCCTCCACAAAATAGCTGGCGGCACTCGCGGTCTCCCAGTTAATGATAAGCCCGTTCAGTATATACTGGTTATCCATCCGGAAAGTGATGGTCTGAGGATCGCTAAAAACACTTTCCCAGCGCGTTCCTGCATTATTATCCACGGCCAGGCTGGCATTACCCGAAGTGGCCCAGGCTGAATCGATATAGGCTACACTGCAGTTGCTCACCGAAACCGGAGCAGATGCATTTACCGTAATAGTTACGCTGTCCATTACAGAGTTCCCCTGGCCATCGGAAACCGTGAGTTTAACGTTGTACACTCCGGCATTGAAAAAGGTAAGATCCAGGGAATCTCCGCTAGCAGTGCGTCCATTATCAAAATCCCAGCTATAGCTGAGAGGATCATTCTCGGCATCCACAGTTCCGGTAGCATCAAATGTTACCTTGAGGGGAGCCGTTCCGCTTACAGGATTGGCCAGCAGGGAGATCACCGGAGCAGTATTGCTGTTGGTACCACAAAGGCTCACTTCAAAAATCGAATAGCCGAAGGGTGTGGTACGGGCAGTTCCGTAAATGCGTACGTACTTATAGGCTCCGGAAAGACCGTTTACGGTATCAATACGGTTGGAGGGTGTCATACCCAGGGTGGTGGGCATATTAACCCGGCTGGCCAGGGTAACCCATCCTGTGGCGGTATCATTGCTAGCCTGTATCTCATAATCTTTGGCATTGGCAGCTTCCCAGTTGATGATAATACCGTTGAGGTTATAGGTAGCATTCAATTCAAAGGCTATCCACTGTGGATCACTGGCCCCGGTACCCCATCGGCTGGCAGGATTGCCATCATGAGCAAGGGCAGCTGCAAATCCAGCCGGTTCCTCACTGGCCCATGAATTAAGGATACCCACCGTACCACAATTGGCCACCGGGTTGTTGGGGTATACCTGTACCTGTACACTATCCTTTGCGGTATCTCCGTGTCCGTCATCCACGGTTAATACTACGGTATAAATACCGGGAGTGCTGTAGGTATGGGAAGCAGTGGTATCCGTATCAAAATTACCGTCACCAAAAGCCCAGGCGTAGGTAAGGGTATCTCCGTCACTATCGCTGGAAGCAGAAGCGTTAAAATCCACCGTAAGGGGTGCCGTACCGGAAAGTGGGGAAGCGGTAAAGGAAGCTATTGGAGCTGCGTTGGGATTCACACTTACTTGTACGCTATCACGTATCACTCCCCCATTACCATCGTCAACGGTGAGTTTTACGTAATACTGGCCGGTATTCACATAGGTCACCGAATCAATAGTATCCGTGGAAAAGGTACCATTGCCAAAATCCCAGTTAAATGCTAAAGAATCCCCGTCTACATCCGTGGTTGCCGAAGCATCTGCAAAAACCTTCAGGGGTACCCTTCCATTGAGAGGGGTTACCGTAAATGACAATACCGGATCATTATTTACAAAGGGTGGGTTCACCGTGATCTTCACACTGTCTATATCCGTACCTCCGTAGCCGTCATCTACCGTAAGTTTGGCGTAATACACTCCGGCATTCACATAGGTGTGGGTAGCCGTGGTATCGGAACCCATATTGCCGTCTCCAAAATTCCAGCTATAGGTTAATGTATCGCCATCAGCATCGGTAGAGCCGGAAGCATCAAAATTTACCAGTAAGGGGGCATTACCCAGCACCGGCATAGCTGTAAAAGAAGCTACCGGGTCCACATTGTTGCGCTGACCGGCACTAAAACCGGTACCACATAATGTTACCTCAAAAATAGAATAACCATAAGGGGTGGCTCGTGCCGTTCCGTGTACGCGCACAAACTGGTAATTACCACTCAGGTTGAACACACTATCCACCCGGTTGGGGGTGGCAGGCAGGTTTACTTTGGAAGCCAGCGTGGTCCAACTACCGGCCGAGGAAGTATCGTTGGTTCCCTCTATCGTATAATCGGCTGCGCTGGCCGTTTCCCAATGAATAACCATGGTATTGAGGGTATAGACGGAATCCAGTTTAAAAACGATCCATTGTGGATCGGAGAACTGGCTTTCCCAACGGGTAGCCATACTACCATCAGCCGCCAGACTGGCCACTCCCGAAGAAGCATAAGCCGAAAGAACCGCGGGTTGCCCGCAATTAACCGCAGGATTATTCACTACTGCCATGGCATTGATCTGCACCACGGAGGTATCAAAACCGTTATTACCGTCACTTACCGTAAGGATGGCTGTATAATTACCCGGGTCACTATACACATGAGAAGGATTGGCCATACTGGAGTGGCCCCCATCACCAAAGCTCCAGGAATACGAAAGCGGGTCGGAATCCGGGTCGGTGGAAGAAGAACCGTTAAAGTTTACGGTAAGCGGGGCCATTCCACTGTTCACATCCGAAGAGGCACTGGCCACGGGTGCGGAGTTGCCGCTAACCGCACGATTCTTGGCACCGCAAAAGCGGATCTCCCAGATAGAATACCCATAGGGGGTGGTGCGGGAAGTCCCGTATACTCGTATGAATTTATACGCCCCTACCAGGTTGCTAATGGTATCATAACGATCGCCATTGCCTACTCCCAAGGTAGTAGCCCGGTTTTTTAATGACGCCATGGTCACCCACCCCTGGGCTGTATCATTGGTACCTTCTACGCGGTAATCTTTGGCGTTGGCCGCCTCCCAACGGATCACCATCTGGTTGATGTTGTAAATAGTATCCAGCTCATAGGCCACCCACTGCGGATCCGTAGCACCGGTTCCCCACCGGGTTCCCGGGTTTCCGTCATAGGCTTCCATTCCGTTACCTTCTGAGGCAAACGCATTAATGGCCCGTACACTATCGGTACAGTTTAAGGTAAATTGAGCGTAGGAAGTCCCTGTTCCCATCAGCATAATGCCGAGGAAAAACATGCATAATGATGTTCTCATAATTGGATTTTTTGTTGGGCCGGATGCTCCCGAAAGTGGTTACATATACGGCAGGGTAGTCATTATTTTTAAGTTTATATACGCGTACCCAGTCTATATAAACCGGGCATGGAAATTCTGCTTCAGGCACAATGGCGCCCCCGTAGGTGCGGTCTGCTCCCCCAACTCCCGCACTGAGGATCACAAAGAACTTATGTTCAAAGGGTTTCCATTCTTCAAAATGATGGGAAAACTCAGATTTATAGATTCTTCCGTCCGCAGTAACATCCACCCGTGATTTGATCTCTCCATCATCGGCACTGATATGGCCATCCTCAAAATAATGGATGTGATAGATATGGTCATCTACAAAAAACTCCATGCGGTCCTCGTACCAGTCCAGCCCGTACGTATGAAAACCAAAGCTTCCGGCATACGGATCATTTTCGTCAGGCGGATAATTACCATAGGTGGGTTTGGAAACCGGGACTTCCTCCGACTCATACGAATAATAGCCTCCCTGGTGGTTGTGGTTCCAGTCCTGGTACTGGTTGTTTTCCCAACTCCAGGCATAATGCACGGATGCCAGGTTGGCATTGGGAATTGAACCAACGTATTCCATAACATCCACTTCACCACCCTGAGGCCACATCAGATGAGATTCACCCGAAGGAAGTTCGTCCGGCATCATCCAAAAGGCAAAGCCTTGCCCTTTGAATTGCACTCCTTGGGGCCACGCTCTGACTACTATCCGATGGCCAGGGCCCCAGCTGGCCTTATTCTTAGTATTGATCCTGCCGCTGGTGTAGTTGCGGCCAATGAATTTTTCCTTACGCGTGGTGATGACCAGGCAGCCTTTATCAGCGCCAGTTACACCACTTTCAATTTTTACATTTTCCTCCCTGTCCGTGGCCACATCCAATTGACCGGTACCCCAGTCACCGTTTACCCCGGTTCCGGTTTCATAGTTCCACTTGCTAAGGTCCAGAGAATCCGTGTTAAACTCATCGCTCCATACCAACTCACCTTCATAATCCGGTTTCGCAGGGACATCAACAGCTTCTGGCTCTTCTTTTTTGGAGCACTGCAAAAGGAGCAAAGCAAACAGGAAGAGCAAAGCAAGGCTTACTTTCTCCGATCTTTTTATTTTATGGTCCTGTAGCTCGCTCATGCCCTCTTACTTCTTGATGAATTTAACCGTGTAGTTTTGATTATCAGAGATGAAATTGAGAAGGTATATACCTGATTCCAAACCGGATACTTCCAGCTTATTGGTCTTAGTACTCCAATCCATGCGCTGTACCACCTGGCCCGTAAGATTTACGATCTCCACCTCACCATTACCCATTTCTGCTGGTACGGACAGGTTCAGATAATCTCCGACAGGGTTAGGATACACATGGATACTGTGATTCACGGAATTATCATGCATGGACACATTGCTGCCACTGCCACCGGTAATGTAAATATCATCCAGTTGCAGATCCGTAATAGGACCGGTGGTACCCAGGATCTCAAAGAGCTGGCTTACCTGTGACAGGTCCACGCGATTGTAGAAGTGTGACATCGGTATTTCCAGGTGATGCCAGTTGCCATCACGAAGCAGCCCGTAGGGATCATTGCCACTTTCAAAGGTGATCCATTGCTGCCCGATGCCGTCCACATTGCCGCTTTTCATTCCAATCTGGAAAGTGGCCGAAGAGCTGGTCTTTACAGATACATGCAGTTTGGCTGAGTCATTATGGAAAGCACTCAGGTCATATTTAATAAAGGGGGTAAAGGCCAACCCAAACCAGTTAAGGCCGGGAGTTGATGTGAGTGACAAACAGCCCGAACCTTCGTAAGGGGTTTCGGCAGCCGGTTGCAAGGTGTTCTCCCAGATGTAGAATTCACCGTTAACTCCCAATTGGTACATATAATTTACAGGAGTGGTTTCGGTAAATATCCCGAATGATTGAGTAGGCGCAGGACGCGTTGCACTCTCTTGCCAGTAAATATTGTCAAAGGAAACATTAAAATTTTGCGAAGGAGCGTGGCATACAAAGGTAAAGGCCTGGATGATGGTATTAAAGTCAACATTTCCCATCAGGTTGAGAGGAATGCTCACCTCATGCCAGTTACCATCACGTACCAGGCCATAATCATTCGTACCGGCTACCATTTCTACACTTCCCCCGTCTGCACCGGAGCTGATCACTCCGATGTTAAAGTTGTCCGTACTGGTGGTTTTCATGTGAAATTTCAGAAATCCGTCTGAGTAGTTTTTCATATTGATATCCCCCCCGGTACAGGCTACGCCCATGCCACACCAGTTATTGGCTGTTACATCAAAAGACCATGCCTCGCTACCTTCCTGGGGTGTAACATTGGAAACACCCACCATATTGTTCCACACGTACAGTTCAGCATCCGAGCCATAATGTACTTCATCATTCACCGTTGTAGTTTCAGTGAGGATACCGAAATTCCCGGTTTTAGGAGGATTACTGCCCACGTTTACGGTGGCAAAACCATTGTCGTATATGCGAACATAATCTACCAGCATTTCGGCAGGAAAAGGAGCAGTGATCTGCGCGGGGTCTGTTATTTCCACAAAATTGATTCCCCCTACTGCCAGGTTCAAAAGAAAAAATGCAGGATTATCCTTTAATTCAGAAAGCTCAGCCGCAGTAATATCCATGATGAAATGCGGATTAGTAGGATCATCCACATACATTTTAATTTCAGTGGGCGTCCAGTCTATCCCAAAAGTGTGGTAACCGTTGTAAAAGTTGGAACTCACCGTTGTTTCCTGGGCATAATCAGCTTGAAGCCACGGGCCCCAGGTGCCGGTTTCGTGCCACCAATGGGCGGCACTCAGGGAAGTATGGTTAACCGTTCCTGCATCGATAGCACTTTTAAAACCTACTTCCATAATATCAATCTCTCCACAATAGGGCCACCCATCGGCACCGTAACGATTACCCATAAGCCAGAAGGCCGGCCATAAACCATTGGCCACATCGGGTAATTTAACCCTGATCTCCGCACGGCCGTACTTAAAATCAAGACGTCCTATAGACTTAAGCCGGGCTGAGGTAAAGCTGTTACCATCTCTTATAGCGGTAATTACCAGGTTGCCGTTCTCCACCCGCACATTGGCAGGATCATCGGTATACGCCTGTAACTCTCCGTTACCGAAGCCGCTGTTTCCCACGTCAAAGGTCCAGGTGTTGCGATCCAGTTCCGAGCCGTTGAACTCATCGGACCACAGCAGGGTTTGGGCTGTAAGATGCCAGCCCAGCAGCGTACAGCACGCTGTGAGAAGAATATGGTTTGACCTCATATTTTTTGATTTTGGATGTTTAGCTTAGCGCGTACTCCTCATTTATGGTTTTTGAAATACGCGTACATAATCCACAGCCATACGCTGCGGGAACTGGGTACTGGCGTTGGGGTCTCCCGGCCAGTTTCCACCTACGGCCACGTTGAAGATCAGGAAGAACTCTTCCTGGAATTCACTTAGTTCCGGACCGGTAATATCAATAACATTGTATTCTTTATCATCACGATACCAGCGAATAGCCTGGTCATCCCATACTATGGAGAATACATGCCATTCATCGGCAAATATTCCTGAACTGAGCTTATCACTCTTGCCATAACTGGCGTAGGAACCATTGTTATCCCAATGTACAGTGCCGTGTACGCGGCTATCTCCACCACCGGGAACGTTGCCACCTACCATTTCCATGATATCGATCTCACCACAACGAGGCCATCCTACAGAACTATGAGAACTGCCCAACATCCATAATGCCGGCCATATCCCCTGCCCGTAGGGTAATGCGGCCCGGATATCTATCCGCCCGTACTTAAAGGATTGTTTTCCTTGCGTGGTAAGCCTTGAAGAAGTGTATTCACGTCCTCCGAAATTTTCTTTTTTAGCGGTAATGATCAGGTAGCCATCCTTTACCTCTGTGTTTTCTTTACGGTAATACTGCAGTTCGTTATTACCCCATCCGTTGGAGCCGGTTCCTATTTCATAGTTCCAATCCGTGGTAGAAAGGGAATTACCGTTAAAGTCATCCTGCCACACCAGGTTGTAACCGTTATAACTTAAAGGAGTGGTATACCCGGTTTTTGGAAGTTCCCCGTTATTGCCATTGTTACCCGTATCTTTTACTTCAACGGTAACAGAATCTTCCTCTTCAATAAAATGCTGATAGGTAGCATGTGCTCTTATCCGCACAGCATAGGTGCCGGAAGATTTGAATTGGTAGCTGGCTTCTTCTCCTTCCTTGATTTCCACAACGGCTGGTTCTTCATCTTCAAAAAACGAAACCGTGTAGTAATTAGCCAGAATTGCGGAAACTGTAACATTCACCAAGCCCTCCGTGGATTTTGATACTTCTATATCGTATTCCAGGGCCGTTGGCAAAGCCACATTCGGTTCTTTTTCTTCCTGGGTGCAGGATGAAAATGCCAAAACAATGGATAGGAAAAAAGGGATCAATTTGTTCATTTAAATAGTTTCGAAAAAGAGCAAGGAGGAGGCTACCTCCTCCCTACTCAATATAATTATTATTTCTGTACTATATCATCTATGTAGTAGGTACCGGCATTAGCCACATCCCAACCGGGGAATAGTACCAGACGATCATATTGGGCGGCTGCACCGCTAAAGTCTACACTAATCTCCTGCCAGGTTTGAGCTACGGTGACTTTAGCATCCAACTCAACAAAATTGCTGGTATTCTTCTGCTCTTCCAGTTTAAAGCGGAAGGTACCGGTATCCGGAGCCCAAACTTTTAAAGCGATTTCTGAATTGGTGGAGAAATCCAGGGCATTATCAAGGTTTACATAGAAACCGGCCCATGTTTCATTACCGTGCACGGTTTCCAGAACTTTAGCGCTGGTATTAATACCGGAAGCATCCGGGTTGGCTACTACCGCTGTGGTACTGTTACCAAATGTAGTCCAGGTAGGTTCAACCGTTTCAAAGTCAAAAGGCAGGCTGTATTTAACAACCGGGGTTCCGGTAACCACACCTTCAGGAACCAGACGCAGGTACCAGGCCAGGTCGGTATTACGGCTATCTTCAAAACGCAGGAATAATTCCTCTTCTCCGATACTAATAATACGATACGTTTGAACATCGGTGTAATAACCAATAAAGGCATCACCGGAAATGGAAATAGTAGTATCCGATCCTTCAACCAGGTTCCAGGTCTCATCCATTTGGTTGGCAAACTGGGCAATGTAGTCACCTACCGGAGACTGTACAGCGTTGGGCCAGTCAACGGCACTTTCGGTGTTTACATATACATCACCTCCTGTTTCCATATCAAACTTGAAGCCTTGCAGGTGGAAGGTATAACGATCATTGTACATTCCTGAACCGGCTTTCTCCAAAGCTCCGGCAGAATACCATTCCGGCCAGTCACCATTCTGTGAAGGGTTAGGTCCCACTCCAAAGTGGCCGGCTGCTGCAGAATCCACTGCCCACACTTTATAACCCGGGCCTGAGGTACCTCCGGTAAGCAGGTCGTACAAGGGATTATTCAGAAGAGATGGATCATCCTGGGCAATAACAATATCCTGTGAACTGCTGGCACTACCTCCTGAGTTGAAAACCGTTAAAGTAACGGTATAGGTACCGGCATTGGGATAAGTACCGGTTACGGTAGTTCCTTCAGCTTTACTACCGTTGCCGAAATCCCACTTGGCGGAAAGGCCGGAGTTGGTAGCCGTAAACTCAATAATATTATCGCTTTGGGCCGAGGCCTTATACGTAAACTGTGCATCCGCTGAGGAAGGTGCATTACCCAGTGAAGGCTCTTCCTTTTTACAGGAGGCAAGCATTAAAACAGCCGCCATAAAGCCGAGCGGCACATAATGTTTAACTAAGTTTTTCATAGCATGAGGATTTAATTAATTAATAATTCGGGTTTTGATTCCAGTTTCCACCGGCCAGATCAATCTCCACCTGGGGAATCGGAAAGAGTTCATGTTTATTGGATACAAAGCCATCTATCTCATTGGCTGCTTCTCCGGTACGGACAAGGTCAAAAAAGCGGAGGCCCTCACCAGATAGCTCCAGCCTGCGTTCTTTCCAAATATCCTGGGTAAGCTGGCTACCGCCACTGGCAATAGGCGTCACGTTTACACGGTCCCTTACCATATTTACGTAGATAAGAGCCTGTGCATCGTTAGCCGCTGGTTTACGGTTATGTGCCTCAGCTGCCATTAGGAGTACATCGGCATAACGAATGGCTTTGTAATTCAGGGGGCTGGTCAGATCATTATCAGGAAGACCAAGCTCCGCCTTTCTCTTTATATATTTATTGTTGTAAAAACCGGTATGGCCTCCTCCACCTTCTGCGTAGGTAATGGCAGCGGGGTTCGGCTGAGCCGCAATGAAGGCCTCAATATCCAGAACGGTGATATCCCTGCGGGGATCTGTAGAAGGAAAGAAATCATACAAGTCCTGAGTAGGCAGGTTGTAGCTGTTGCCATCCCCGTAAATAGGACCTTCATACTGGCGAATACCGTTAAATCCGGGGGCGGCATTACCCTCAAGGCAGATAAGGCAGCCGTAGCCACCACCTTCCAGACCGGAATATTCCACGTCAAAAACGGTTTCCGAGTTATTCTCATTGTCTACGGTCCACAAACCGGCATAATCACCAAAAAGGCTGTAGGGTCCTTCATTGATCACGCGATCCAGTGTTTGGGCCGCCAGGTCAAATTTATCCTGGTACAGGTAGGCTTTCCCCAGCAGAGACAAAGCAGCTCCCTTAGTAACTCTTCCTTTCACCGGATTGGTCCAATCCAGTATCTCACTGGCGTACTGAAGATCAGCTTCTATCTGGGCATATACTTCACTTACGGGGGCACGGTCTACTTCTGTTACTTCGGTGGCTCCAAGCCTGCGATCTACCACCAGGGGCACCGCACCGAAGTACTTAACCAGTTCAAAGTAATAGTAAGCCCGTAAAAAGCTAGCTTCGGCCAGGATGGTCTCCTTGCCTTCAAAATCAATATTATCGCGGTGTTCCAGGATGTAGTTGGCACGGGTAACCCCGGCATAGTTCCAACGGAAAATGTTGCGTAGTTCCGTATTCACCGCATCATGACGCATTTCATCAATTTCGTGCAAACCTTCGGTATCGGTTACACTCTCGCCACCGGCAATCGAGTTATCTGAAGCTATCTCACCTATCCAAGAAGTAAGAAAGGCGGACTGCAACAGATCATAGGCTCCGATAAGTGCCCGTTCGTAATCACTGGGATTCTCAAAAAAGTTCTCCGCATCCTGGGTATATTGTGGTTCCAGATCCAGGTATTTTTCACATGCTGAAAAAGAGATCAGCAAGGTGATAATGGCTGCTATGTATAGTACAGGTCTTTTCATGATCATGCTTAAAATTTGAGGTTAAAACCAACCATAACTGTTCTGGCCTGTGGGTAAAAACCATAGTCTACCCCGGCACTTAAAGCACTGGCTGAACCAATGTCCGGATCATAACCCTGGTAACCGGTTATGGTCAGCAGGTTATTAGCAGCTACGTAAACACGCAGTGAGCTGAAGCTGGCGTACTGCATCCATTTACGTGGAAAAGTGTAGCCCAGTTGAATGTTACGCATACGTACAAACGAACCGTCTTCTACAAAGTAGTCTGAAAATACCGTGTTACGGGTAGAGCCGGTAGTAAGCCTGGGAAATTCATCTGTACTTCCGGTTCCGGTCCATCGGTTGATCACGTAATTCAATTGGTTGGCATACGGTTGCTGGCGCTCGTAGTTACGAATGATCTCATGCCCCAGGGCCGCATAAATATTAGTAGACAGGTCAAAACCTTTATAATTGAAGGTTAGATTAAGACCCATGGTAAATTCAGGAATAGGGGAACCGATCATAGTTTGGTCTGAGTCATCGCTGAAACTGATTTTACCGTCACCGTTCTGGTCAACAAACCGAAAGTCACCGGGCTTGGCGCCTGCTTGTGTTACCGGAGCATCATCAATTTCTTGCTGGCTCTGGAAAACCCCGTCTGTTTCATATCCTATGAAATACCCGATAGGGAAACCTTCTTCAAAGCGGGTAGCAACGTTACCGCCCACACCAAACTGGGCTCCGGGTAAAAACTCAATACCTTCAGGAGTACGGGTTACTTTATTGTTGAGGAAGGTTACGTTGTAATTGGCTGAAAAACGCAATTCACGACTGGGATCGGTAAAATAACCTACTTCCAGCTCCACCCCTGTATTGCTTACATCACCCGCGTTAATGATGGGCGGAAAACCTCCGGCACCGTACGATCCTAACACACCGGAAACATCAGGCTGAAAGAGCAGATCATAGGTATTCTTTACAAAGTAGTTGGCGCTCAGGTCAAAATGTTCCAGCACGGTAAGGTCCAGCCCGATATTGAACTGGCGTGTACTCTCCCACTTTAGGTCGGGGTTGGAAGCACGGCCAATGGCCACACCCTGGGTAATAACATCGTCAAAAACGTATACGCCTTCACCATTCAGCAAAGCACGGTACGCAAAGTTCTGGATCTGATCGTTACCGGAAACACCCCAGCTCGCACGCAGCTTGGCAAAGTCAATGGCCTTAACCGAGTAAAAGGGCTCTTCAGAAATGATCCATGCTCCTGAGAAGGTAGGAAAGAAACCATAACGGTTGTTCTCTCCAAATTTGGAGGAACCATCTCTACGTACAATGGCCGAAAAGAGATACTTCTTCTTATACCCGTATTCCGCACGCAGGAAGGCTGATAACAAACGCTCTTCAAACTGGAAGGAGCCAGCATTATTCAGGAAACCTCCCGGGGCCTGGTTGGCCGAAATATCCGCAAACTCAATGGAGTTGTTGGGAATATTATAGGCTGTGGCATTAAGACCTTCGCCTTCCCTGCGGAAAACGGAAGCTCCCAGGGTTCCTTTAACCGTGTGATCCTTATTAAAAACCTGCTCGTAGTTTACGAATCCTTCGTAGGTAAAGTCGATATAGGTATCACGTGCCTCATATACGCTGGCCCCACGTTCAATAAAAACACTGTCCGCAATTTCCACGATGGTAGGATCAAGGTTTGCGTTGGCAGCGGTATTCTGGGCTTTACCGGGACCATACCATACCAATGGTGAAAACACCTTGCCATCTACCAGGGCGTAGTTGTAGTTGATGCGGTTGGTGAAAGTAAAGTGCTCATTAATTTTATACGCCAACTCTTCCTTACCTACAAACTTGTTAACCATAGAGGTATTGAAGGTATTCTCCATCTGAGCGATGGGGTTTATAATGTCGCTTACTTCTTCCAGGTAGCTGTAGGTTCCATCTTCCTGGCGCACCGGCTCGGTAGGAAAGGCATTCACTGTATTGTACAATACGGAGCCGATCCCGTTCTCCGGCAGTATATCCCGCTTTTCGTGGGTATAAAGGAAAATGCTGTTGAGTGTAAGTTTTTTGGAAAGTTCGGATGAGATATTCACCCGCGCATTGTAGCGTTCAAAGTTGGCTTTATCACCACCTACAATACCATCCTGTGAAAAATAAGAACCGCCAACAGAATATGTAGTGCGGTCTGAACCACCGGAGATGGTAAGGTTGTAGTTCTGGATGGGAGCGGTTTGAAATACCTCATCCTGCCAGTCGGTTCCTTTTCCCAGGGCCGTATTGGCAAAAGGTAAAGGAGCATTGCCGTTGGCAAAAGCCTCATTTTTAACTACAGCATACTCTGTAGCATTGAGCAGATCAAGCCGGTTGGAAGTTTGCTGTATACCATAATAACCGCTGAACTCAAACTGTGGCTTCGAATTGGCTTTTCCTTTTTTGGTTTCAATAAGTATTACACCATTGGCGGCACGCACACCATAAATACCGGCTGTGGCGTCTTTCAATACGTTGATGGATTCAATATCGGCTGGGTTAAGTGCATTCAATCCTTCCGAATCGTACACAATACCATCCACCAGTATGAGTGGGTCATTATCACCAAAGGTTGAAAGACCCCGAATGCGGATGTTGGATGATCCTCCCGGTGAACCGGAGTTGGTATTAATAGATACGCCCGCAACCTGGCCCTGCAAGGCCTGATCCATACGCGGAATGTTCAGTTTGGTTATATTCTCACCTTTTACCTTAGTGGTAGCTCCGGTTAGTTCTTTTTTGGTAGAAGTTCCATAACCCACTACTACTACCTCGTCAAGTGCGGTTGCATCTTCTCTGAGTGCGATACTGAAATTGGTGGTGGAACCCACTCTTTGTTTATAGGTTTGATATCCTATAAATGAAAAAACAAGCGTATCTGAATCTGCAACGACAATCGAAAAGTTACCATCATCATCGGTAACAGTTCCATTGCCCGTACCTTTCACCACCACACTAACTCCTGGTAGTGATCTTTGTGCAGTTTCATCTACTACCTTACCGGTTCGCTTGGTTTGAGCAAACCCTAAAAATGGTAAGATCATCAAGGCAGTGAGTGCTATTTGCCTGGAAGAACTGAAGTAATTTTTGAGCATAAAGGCCTGATTTGATTTTCAATGTCGAAAAGTAAGGGGGGATCGCCTCCTTTTGGGAGGGTATTTGATTCATTTTACAAGGGTAAATATTTCAGGAAACCGTAAAAAACCCCTGCCATAATTACTAATTCCTCAAAAACCAGCCGGTTATACCGCTATACATTGTATTTTTCAAAATGCCGTTAAACCTGCTTAAAGTTTAGGTTAATGAACAAAAGAAACCGAAATGAATTTAGTTGCGCAGGGGTTCTACGGGGTCATTTTGGTATTCGGAGGGATTAACACCGTACTGTTTCTTAAAACAGCTTCGGAAATACTGAAGGTCATTAAAACCTACTTCATAGGTAACTTCAGAAACGCTCAATTGGCCTTGCTTTAAATATTGAGCCGCCTTTTTTAAACGGAGCGTGCGGATAAACTCATTGGAAGAGCATCCCAGGAGGCCTTTCATTTTACGATACAATTGCATTTTACTCATGCCTAATTCCGCACTGAGGTCTCCCACCTGGAATTCGGAATTGGACATATTTTCTTCTACGCATTGTAAGGCTTTCTTCATAAAGGCCTCGTCTGCATTGGAGATGGCTACCGGCTTCGGTTCCATATTCACCGATTTACTCTCCAGCACCAATTGTTTGTAGTTCCTGAGGTCTTCCAGGATGTTGTGTACACGAAGCGCCAGCAAAGCGGGGTCAAAAGGTTTGGTCACATAATAGTGGGCACCCATTTCAAAGCCTTGCTGTTCACTTTCTTCAGAGGCTTTGGCGGTAAGCAAAACCACCGGGATATGGCTGGTACGCTCATTAGCCTTCAACTCCCTACATAAGGTATAGCCGTCCATTTCGGGCATCATTATATCGGAGAGTATGATATCCGGTATCTGCTCCTTGGCCGCATCCAGAGCCAGTTTTCCGTTGGGATATTCCAGCAGTTCATACTGCTGTCCCAGGCTATCTTTAATATAATCGCGTATTTCAGGGTTATCCTCGGCTATAAGTACCACCGGGCGCTCCTGTTTGCCAGTCGACCTGGCCCCTTCCTCCAGGCGCTCTTCTTCCTCCGGTGCCGTTTCTTCCTGCGCATTGCGGGATCTTTTCCAATCTGACGCGTGAGCGGCTATCTGATCAGACGTAAGGTGCGCGGTTCCTGATTTTAACCATACTTCAAAGGTGGTTCCTTTTCCTTTCTCACTGAATACTCTTATCTCGCCACCATGAAGTTCTACCAGCTCCTTACTAAGAGCTAAGCCTATACCAGTTCCCTGGCGGTTACCGGCATTCTGGGCGCGATAGAAACGGTCAAAGATCTGGTTGATCTCTTCTATGGAAATACCATCACCTGAATCGCTGACCCGGATTACCGCCTGATCTTCCTCCCTGCTCAGGTTTACTTCCACCTTACCATAACGATCCGTAAACTTAAAGGCATTGCTCAATAGGTTTACCAATACTTTTTCCAGCTTATCCTTCTCAAAGTAAACGGGAAGCTCTTCTCCTGGGAAGGTTGTTTTATAGGTGATCATTTCCCGGTCTGCATAACTGGAAAAAGAATGCGCCACCACCTTCACAAAACGCGACAGGTCATGCTCCGAAGCATGCAATTTCATGTGTCCGCTTTCCAGTTTGGCAAGATCCAGTATCTGGTTGATCAGGTTAAGCAGGCGTTGGGCATTTTTAAGCATCAGCTTATGCTGTTTTCGCACTACCGGATCCTTTTCCTTATTTAACAAAGCACGTAGCGGACCAATAATTAAGGTAAGTGGCGTGCGGAACTCATGGGAGATATTGGTAAAGAAACGGCTCCGCATATTACTTAACTCCTTCATTTGCTCCAGCTTAACCTGCTCCAGTTGCAGCTGGCTTCGTAAACGCTCATTGCGGATAATGTTCCTCCGGGCAATGAAAAGTACTATTCCAATAATGATGGCATAAATGATATAAGCCAGGGTTGTTCGGTACCAGGGCGGGCTTATGTATATGGCTAATTCACTTTCACCATCGCTCCAAACTCCATCATTATTCGAAGCTTTTACCCTGAACTGGTATGAACCCGGAGGCACGTTGGTGTAGTAAATATTATCCGGCTTATCCGTATAGCGCCAGTCTTTGTCAAAATTCTCCAGCATATAGGCGTAGCGGTTCTTTTCGGACTGACTGTAATTTAAGGCGGAAAGGCCTACCTGGAAATCGTTTTGGTCGTAACTCAATTGCAGCTTACCGGCATTCAGAATATTACTTTCCAAAGGAGAACGGGCTCTGTCTTCGAGATTAGGGTCCGAAAGAGTAAAGGATGTGATGTAAACCCTTGGAGGCCTGGGATTACGCTGCATACTATCGGGATGGAACATATTGAAGCCTCGTATTCCTCCGAAAAGCAGGTACCCATCATCGGTTTTCAGGGAAGAAGACTTATAGAACTCGGAAGATTGTAAACCATCCCCCTCATCGTAGTTCCGTATTTCACCGGTGCGTTTATTGTACTCTGACAGCCCGGAGTTGGTACTGACCCATAAGTGCCCATCACGTGTTTCTTCTATGGAGTAGATCACGTTACCACTCAGGCCATTTTGTTGGGATATATTGGTAAAAACCCGGCTATTACGGTCAAAACGGTCCAGGCCACCGCCTTCGGTTCCCACCCATAAAATACCTTCGCTATCTTCAAAAACATAGGTAATACTGTTGCTGGCAAGCCCTTTTCGGGATTTCAAATCAGCCCGGTAATTTACGCGCTCAGCAATGGTCATATCGGGATTCAACCGGAGTCGTTCCAGTCCGGAGCCTTCCGTTCCCAGCCAGATATAACCTTGCGAGTCTTCAATCATAGAACGGATGCGGTTACTGCTTATCCGATAGTCCTTCCCAGCCTCCTCGCTATAATGAGTAAACTTTTGCTCCTCAGGATTATAGGCATCCAGCCCGGCCCTGAAACAGCTGATCCATATTGAACCGTTATGGTCTTCCATAAGGCTATAGATATCATTGTTGACGGGGCTGTTGGGATTGTCCGGCTGATGCATGAACTGGCGAAAGCGATCTTCACCGTGGGGCTTAAAGTTTACACCACCCTCCCAGGTCCCAACCCACAGATTCCCATGGTGATCGGTACACATACTTACCACGGTATTGTTGGAGAGGGTACCTGGACGGTCCTTATCCGCTTTATAATGAGTAAAAGTCTGCTTTTTACGGTTGAAATAGTTGAGGCCTCCACCCTCCGTACCTACCCATATATTCCCTTTCTGATCTTCTGAAAAAGCACTTACAATATTATTACTCAATGAATTAGGCGCCAGACTACTGTGGTATAGTCGTGAAAACTTCTGTTCGTAAGGGTCTATTTTACAAAGCCCTTGATTGAAGGTTCCCACCCATATAATACCGCGATCATCCTTAAAAAGCGACCATATAGAATTAGCACACAGGCTGTTGGGGTCATTAGGATCATTCAGGAATTGCTGGGCCTGCTTTTGGGCGAGGTCCACCACAAAAAGGCCCTCATTTTCCGTACCTATCCATAGTTTTCCGCTTTCATCACTCTCAATACACAGTACCCGCTTGGAGTTAAGGTTATCATACTGTGGGTTACTCTCGGGTAAAAGAGGGATAAAAACATAAGTATCCCTTATGTGAAATATTTCCAGAGGTCCTTCACCTGTACCGGCTATAAAGCGACCTTGAGGTGTACGGTGCAGGTAACGCACGTTTTGGTGTTTTAGGGCCGGTGTATTTTTAGTAGTAAAGCGGGTAAAATCATCGGTTTTGGGGTCCCAGAGATTCAAACCATTACTCCAGGTCCCTATCCATATATTCCCTTCTGCATCCTGGGCTATAGAAGCAATATTGCCGGATGATAAGCTTTGCTCACTATTCTTTTGGTGCGTATAATGCTTCCAGCAACCTGATCCTTTATCCTTTACATATACTCCCTGATCCGTACCTACCCATATACGCAATTGTTCATCCTGGAAAATCACGTTCACCTGTCGGCTGCCAAAGCCGCACTCACCTTCCTGAAGAGGTAAAAGTTCGTAATGGTCTTCGCTGTAATCGTAAAAGCCCAGCCCCCCTCCGTTAATACCGGCCCATATATCACCATTATGATCTACCAAAAGGGTGTTGATCACATTATTACTAAGCTGTGAGGAGTCTGTACCTCCATCCAGGTAGGAGCGGTATTGTATGCCATCGTAACGGTGGAGACCATAACGTGTGGCAATCCATAGGAACCCTTTATGATCCTGGGTTATAGCGGTAATAGAATGTTGCGAAATGCCTTCCGAACTATTGTAAAATAGCGGTTTGTCGATTTGACCGGAGGCCTGTGTTACAAATAAAAAACTGATTACCAGAGCAGTAAATCTAAATACTAGCCATTTATCCTTCATGCGTGTTACAATACCCATTGTTAAAAGACGGTTTTACCCAAGTCCGGAAAAATATCATATCGTCAGATTTGCAAGTACTCAGACCGAATGTTTTTGCAATATCATAAAATTATGACGGTTTCATTGAAATATAAAAAATATTCAAGGCTGTTCACCTTGATCGCTTTTAGTTTGCTAAGCAACCTGCTTTTTGCCCAGCAAGATATGGATGCCAAAGTTCAGGAACTGCTGAACAAAATGACCATTGAGGAAAAAGCCGGGCAAATGACCCAGGTAACCATTGACCTCATCCTGAAGGACGGTTCCAACTACGAAATTGATACCGAGAAGCTGAAGCACGCCATTGTGGATATGCACGTAGGCAGTATCCTTAATGTGAAGGGGCACGCTTATTCCATGGACACCTGGCACACCATACTGGAAGCCGTGCAAAAAACAGCGGTAGAGGCAACTCCAAACCATATTCCCATCTTATACGGTATTGACGCTATACATGGACCTAACTACCTGCAAGGTGCCACACTCTTTCCCCACAATACAGGTATGGCCGCTACGCGTAATACCGAACTGGTGAAAGAAGCTGCACACATTACCGCTCAGCAAACCCGTGCTTCCGGCATCACCTGGGATTTTGATCCTGTGCTGGGACTCGCCCGCCAACCCTTATGGCCCCGCTTTGAAGAAACTTTTGGCGAAGATGTATACCTGGTCTCTCAAATGGGGGCTGCGGCTATATCCGGTTATGAACAGGAAGACCTTAGGAGCAATACCGCGGTAGCTTCCTGTATGAAACATTACATTGGCTACTCTTTGCCTTTGAGCGGTAAGGATCGCACACCTGCTTACATACCTGAATACATTTTGCGTGAATACCTGCTGCCACCTTTTGAGGCAGCCGTAAAGGCCGGTGCTTCTACCGCCATGATCAACTCGGGAGAGATTAATGGCATACCTGTACACGCCAGCAAATATTACCTCACGGATATTTTACGTGGTGAGCTGGGCTTTGAGGGCGTGGCGGTATCCGACTGGGAAGATGTGATACGCCTGCATACCCGGCACCGCGTGGCCGACTCACCTAAAGAAGCTGTACGCATGGCCGTAGAGGCAGGTCTGGATATGAGCATGGTGCCTTTTGACTATTCCTTTTACAATTACCTGGTGCAATTGGTTAAGGAAGGCGCCATCACTGAAAAAAGACTGGATGAGTCCGTAGCCCGCATATTGAAACTTAAGTTTCGCTTAGGCTTATTTGATGATCCCTACCCGAATAAAAAGCTGGCCGCTAAACTAAACACGGAGTCCTTTGATAAGTATGCGCTGCAAGCAGCCCTGGAGAGTATGACTTTGCTGAAGAATGATGACAACGTATTGCCCCTACCGGCTAATGCAAAGATCCTCCTGGCCGGACCCACTGCTCATAACGTTACCTCACTGCATAGTTCCTGGTCGTATACCTGGACGGGAGAGGATGAAAGCCAATACCCTACCACTACCCTAACTATTAAAGAAGCCTTTGAAAAAGCTTTAGGCGCTGAAAACGTTATCTGCTCGGCTACACGTGACTTTGCAGCAGCCGCCAACTACGATGTCGGGCAGTTGAAAAAAGACGCTGCAGAGGTAGATTATATTGTACTGTGCCTGGGTGAAAAGGCGTATGCTGAAGGGCTGGGTGTTATTGATGACCTGAACCTGGATGCTCCCCAATTGGAACTGGCCCAAGCTGCCATTGCTACCGGTAAAAAAGTGATTCTGGTATTGGTAGAAGGCCGGCCCAGGCTCATCAGCTCTATAGAGCCCAAAATACCCGGTATACTTATGGCTTACCGCCCTTCTACCATGGGAGCACAGGCGATCACTGACGTTTTGCTGGGTAATTATAATCCCAGCGGCAAACTACCCTTTACCTACCCTGCCCGCTCAGGTGATATTGTAATGTACGATCATAAGGGTACGGAGGTTTTTCGTGAGGACGGACCGGGTGACTATGGTGACGGTGGCTTTCGCCCTATGTTCCCCTTCGGGCACGGCTTAAGTTATACCACCTTCACGTATAATGACCTACAAGTAAGTGCCTCAGCTTTCAGGCCTGAAGACATTCTCACTGTAACCGTAAAGGTCTCCAATACCGGTAGCCGCAAGGGCTCGCAGGCGGTGGAACTTTACTCCCGCGACCTCTATGCAACCGTAACCCCCAGCGTAAAACGACTTCGGAAATTCAAAAAAGTTGAATTGGCCGCAGGTGAAACAAAAACCGTCCGTTTTACGGTATCGGCTAAAGATCTTGCCTTTGTAGGTGAGGATGGAAAATGGATTACCGAATCGGGTGATTTTGAAATTTGGATCGGAGACCAGAAAACATCGATCCGTTATGACCAGAATACCTCCGGTACCCGGTAATTTCTTCCATTCAAGTTGTGTTAAATAGGAGCGGGCGGTACAATGCCACCCGCTTTTTTTACTTTTAAGCATGCGTTTTTTTGTTTTACCCCTCGTACTCTGCCTGAAGGCCTGCCAGCCGTCAGAACCGCAAACAGCTGTTGAACAACAGGGTCATCAATTATTTGAACCCGGTGAAAAGCCTCAGAAACTGGCCGGTGGTTTTTTATTTACGGAGGGGCCAGCCCGTGATTCATCCGGCAATGTTTTCTTTACAGACCAGCCCAATAACCAGATCTGGGTATGGACCATTCAGGACTCTCTGCAGGAATTCGCGGACAGTTCAGGCCGCGCCAACGGTTTATATTTCGGACCAGCCGGATACCTCTATGCCTGCTCTGACGCAAACAACGAGATCTGGAGATTTGACCGGGAAGGTAACAGCCAGGTGGTACTTGATCATTTTGAGGACAAGTCTTTCAACGGCCCTAATGATCTATGGATAAACAGCGAGGGTGGCATTTATTTTACCGACCCTTATTACCGAAGAGATTACTGGACCGGTATTCATCCTGAAAACCCGGTAAAGGGAGTATACTACCTGGCCCCGGGAGCCAAAGAGGCGCAGCTGGTAGCTTCAGGTTTTGAAAGGCCCAATGGCATTGTAGGCTCAGAACGGGACAGCTTGTTATACGTTTCTGACATTGACCTGGATAGCACCTTCAGCTTCCGGATCCTACCGGATAATACACTAACCAACCGGAAGGCTCTTATACCCATGGAGTCAGATGGGATGACCCTGGATGAAAAGGGGAACCTATACCTCACCGGGAACGGAGTGACAGTATTTGATCCGTCCGGGAATAAACTGGCGCATATTCCAATTCCGGAAAAGTGGACCGGTAATGTATGCTTTGGTGGAAAAAACAATAAAACACTGTTTATTACGGCTTCCACCGGCTTGTATGCTCTTCCCATGAAAATCAAAGGCTTATAAGTCCTTATCTTTGTAAGATTCTTCCCATGTTTTTTATTGAATTTCCCTTTTTGGGACAAATTCAATGCTACCGCGCGATGGAATCTAAATGAAAATCAAGTACTTAACACAAATGGCTTCTGAGTTGAAATAAACCGGGCATCTACACTCTTATAAAATGAAAAAGTCTTTCTTAATTCTAACTACTGCTGCCCTGGCAGCATTTAGTACTTCTTGTACCAAAGAAATAAGCATCACTGATCAGAAACCTGATTTCAACGATGCCGAAACCACCAATGATCTGGATGTTCCTGACGGTTTTACCTGGAAGACCGTGAACGAAGTGGAAGTGATGATTACCCCTTCTTCTTCAGGTGTAATGGAAATTCGTGACGCGGAACAGAATGTTTATCAGAAAGCCTTTGTGAGGGCTGGGGAAACCTTCACCACCGTAATCAGTGTACCTCTCGCTTTAAACAGCGTTGAGCTATATTTTAATGGTAAAAGTGAGAGTATCAGTTCCTCTGCTTCCAAACACACAAGCCAACTTTAATCTTCCACCTGACCAAATTATTTCACTACCATGAAAAAGTATATCCAATCCATCCTTACCGCCCTGGTGCTCGCTCCTATTTTAAGCGTAGCTCAAAGTCCTTCCTGCTATGTCACAAAAAACAATATGTCCGGTGGAAGTTTTGGCGGTTTCACTACTTCCATACAGTCTGTAAATTGTAACAATGGCGGAAGCTCCTACACCATTACGCTGAGAATTGCCAATAATGGTTGTTCCGGTGGTCCGTGTAAAGAACTTTCACACCTCTCCGTAGAGGCTGATGCAGGCACTTATTCCAATATTAGTGTGAGCAATGTATCCGGCAATATGTCCTATGGAAGTATAGCCAATGGTCCTGACCTGGGACAGGACCCTTTCCAGGGCTTTAAAGTGGATAACACCTCCAACTTTGGCGATGGTAAAAGCGGAGTATTTACCATAACCTATACTTTAACTTCTTTACAAGATCAGCAGGTACTCGCCAAAGCAGGTCAGTATAAGTTTATTGCCAGCTTTAGCGTTGCCAACTTCCAGAGTGTTATGAACTGTAACTCCACTGCCTGTATTACCGATAGTGACGGTGATGGGGTGGCCGATGCCCAGGACGACTATCCTAACGATGGCAGCCGCGCTTTCAACAACTTCTTCCCGGCCGGAAGCAATGGAACAGTAGCTTACGAAGATCTATGGCCCGCTAAAGGTGATTTTGACCTGAACGACCTGGTGCTAAACTATCGCTTTAATACGGTTACCAACGCCAGCAACAATGTAGTGGAGATCATCGGTACTTTCACCATCCGTTCTTTCGGAGCTTCCTACAATAACGGTTTTGGTTTCCAGCTACCCAATACTAATTTGAATACTGCCGATGTTACCGTAACCGGATTCTCTCTTAACCGAGCTTATATAACCCTGGATGGCAATGGCTGGGAAACCGGTCAGAACAAGCCCACTGTTATTGTATATGACAATACCTATGATCATATGCCCTGGCCTGGTGGAGGTATTGGTGTAAACACTGATCCTAACGGCACCTATGTTCAACCAGCCACCTTCACCATTACCATGACCTTTAACAGTGGATCATATACTGCTGCGCAGGTAGGTATTGAAAACTTTAATCCTTTCCTTATCGTAAACCAGAACCGTAGCAAGGAAGTGCATCTTCCCAATTTTGCTCCTACTGCCAAGGCAGATCAGTCTTTGTTCGGAACTGTGGATGATGATTCTAACTCCGGTAGCGGACGCTATTATGTAACTGAAAATAACCTGCCATGGGCCATTAATACCCCGACCGAACTGGAATGGACCAAAGAAAAAGTAGATATCATCAAGGCTTACCAGCACTTTGAAGCATGGGCCGAAAGTAACGGCCAGCAATACCCTGACTGGTATACTGATCAGAGTGGATATATAGATCAGACGCAATTATACGGCCAATAGACCTGAAAGATTTGAGTTAGAAATGAGAGTAGAGAGAAAAGGCTCCCTGGATTTCCGGGAGCCTTTTTTTATTTCGTATTACGGGCAACTCTTAGTACCTTACCTACTCTAATCCATATTTTCCTATGCACAGACTAACTATATTCCTCTTTACCGCCTTGCTGTTTTTCTCTGGAAACGGATATGCCCAGGATAAACAGGAACCCGAAGCTGGTGATATCATCCGGCAACTTAAAGAATCATTCATCCTGGTTCGCCTGCAAACCTCTGAACGTAAGATCAATATGCTCAAGGAAAGAGGTATGGAAAAGGAAGCCGAGGAGGCTGTAAACCAGCAACACCAGGAAAATAAGGAGATCATGCTATCCTTTGAGGAAACCTTTGATTTTTGTCCGGTTTATTTCTTTTACGCGGCAAACTCTGAGGCTATTCGCGAAGGTCAATTAGAAGGTAACGTCTTTAATAGCCGGCAGGAACTGATAGAAGGGTCTAAACTCAACACCCGTCCGTTTTTTACGGCTGAGTTTGCGGAAACCGAAAAACTGGGTATCAGCGGGTTTATACTTATGGACCAGTTTATGGTGCCCCTGGAGCCTCCTTTTCCGTACTTCGAACGTAAGTACATTTTCTTTTCACTTATTGAGCAAAGCAAGGCCCGCATTTCCGAACGTTACAACGCGAGGCTCAAAGCTTTTTATGAGAAACACCTTAATTAATTTCCTTCACCCGGCTGGTGTATGGTATCCGCTGAGCACAAGTTCAGCCTAAAACACTATAACTCCGTTATAGTCCAATACCCAGTTTTTCCTGCATACAGCGTTTTCTTTCCACGTCACGTTCCTGCATCACTTCCTCTTGCTTAATGGTTTCAGGATACTCTATCAACCGTTTAAAAACTTTTACCCCGTGCCAATGGTACAGCGCATAATCTCCTTCCCATAACAGGGAAGGTCCGGTTTCATTATGTAAGTATAAGGTTTCATCAGTCTTTATAAGCTGCGGCAAGGGACACCAAAGCACCATATCCCTGGTAAGAAAGGCATACATCAGGCCCTTGTCTACTGCATCTGCCAATAAGTTAAAATAATCCTTCACCCTGGCGGAGGCCCGGTCCAAAAGTAGCCTTTGAGCATTTATCCAAACCCGATCCCTGAATGTGGGGTGAAAAGCCCAATCGATGAATTTGAGGCCCATACAATTTAATTTGGAGGTAAGATCTAGCTGTATTTCCGTTTCCAAATCGCGTACAAAAGGACTTAAAACCTTCATACGTTTACCTATTTCCGTTGCATCCTGCGCCAGCCTGCTTACCTCGCCCGCCACCTTACCGGTTACCCATTCCCAAACCCATTGATTCATCGCTGTGGTGTTTACCTGTGGCTCATGCAGGGTTTTGTAAAACGCTGCATAAGAATTGTAAAACGACATAGAGGGGGCCCGGCTTTCAGGTTCTGAAATCAGGTTTATAGCAATTTGCAGGTCCAGGGGGTTCCGGAAGTCAAATACCTCGGGTATTTCCAGTCCACATGCCTCGTATAAGCGGAAGAGGATATCCTTCAGCGCATCGCTATTCTGTTTATGAGTGATATCCAGGTAATGGGGAAACGAAAATTGCTGTGAAATGTATTCGGGCTTGTTCATTCTCAATAAGTCGGTAAGGTACGTTGGTCTTTTTAAAGGTTTCCTGCGTTCAGGTGCTGCCTGTTCCAGAGAGCATTCCCCTGGCGGTTTCCAAACTTAAGGAACATCAAAGCCCCGGAAGTATAGGCAAGCACATCCCATGGATCTGAAAAATGTCGTTGATCCCAAATGGGCAATAATACTTCAAAAAGTATACTGTACCAGGCCACAAAAAAGATCACATTCCAAAGGGAAAAGCGGTAAGTTGTAGTACGGTAGGTAAGCTGCTGCTGTATGGTAAGGGCAAAGCCCAGTACTATTCCCGGGCACAATATGTCATCCAGGTAACTATGGACAAAGGGAATAATGTAACCGGCCTTTTCAATCAGTTGGTTTATCACAAAAAGTGAACTACAGAGCCAGAAGAAGAATGAAAACCCGAGCATTAGTGTACCGTTGAAGAAGCTATCATAGCCAGGAAGGTGATGATCATAAAAAACACCAACTGCCCGAAGCGAAAAACGGATTTATACATTTTTACAAACCAGTGATCATCCGCATGGATCTGGATAAAAGGGATCTTCATACCCTCTGCTTTTTTGAGCTGTTCGCGTTCAGCATGGTACGCCTCGTTAAGTATACCACCGCAATAATTACACTTTTCCAGCTTACCGTTAGTCCAAAAGCCACAGTGCTCACACTTGCTTTCCTTCATTTTTAACAAAAGTTTGACACAACAAAATAAAATAATAAAGGGTTAAAGGCCTTTGTATATTTGTATTTTAAATATCAGAGCATGAGCGACAAAAGGATAAAAGGGTTTTCCAGGCTTTCCAAAGAGGCTAAAATAGAATGGCTGGTTGGTAATTATTTTGACCACCAGGAGAAAGCCTTTGAAACTCTTAAAACCTATTGGAATTCAGACACAAAGCTTCAAAAGCTCCATGATGAATTCATAGAGAATACCATCTCTAATTTTTACACTCCCTACGGAGTAGCACCTAATTTTATGGTAGATGGCAAGATGTTTACCCTGCCCATGGCTATAGAGGAAAGCTCGGTAGTAGCAGCAGCTTCCAAAAGCGCCAGTTTCTGGCTGGAACGCGGAGGCTTTAAAACCACCATCGTTTCTACCGTAAAGATTGGCCACGTTCATTTCATCTATGAAGGCGATCATGAAAAACTGCAATCTTTCTTTGAGGAAATTAAAGAACGGTTTTACGAAGACACATCCTCTATAACGGCAAATATGCAGGCCCGTGGTGGCGGTATCCTGGATATCCGTTTGGTGAACCGCACGGAAGCCATGGATGATTATTACCAATTGGAAGCCCGCTTTGAAACCTGCGATTCCATGGGGGCTAATTTCATTAATTCCTGCCTGGAACAATTCTCCAAAACCCTGACGCAATCCATTGCAGAAGCCGATACTTTTACGGAAGCTGAAAAGAATGTACAGGTGGTTATGTGCATACTCAGTAATTATACACCGGAATGCCTCGTTCGCTCTGAGGTTTCATGTCCGGTCGCTGAGCTGGAAGACGGTTCAGGGGTAAGTCCTGAAGAGTTTGCCACCAAATTCAAGAGAGCCGTACGCATTGCCGAGATCGAGCCTTACCGGGCTACCACCCATAATAAGGGGATTATGAACGGTATAGACGCGGTAGTTATCGCCACAGGAAATGATTTCCGCGCCATTGAAGCCGCCTGTCATACTTATGCGTCACGTTCCGGTCACTACACCAGCCTCTCTCATTGTGAGGTGAAGGACGGTATTTTCCGTTTCTGGATAGAGGTTCCCCTGGCCTTAGGCACCGTAGGGGGATTAACCACCCTCCATCCATTGGTTAAGTTCTCACTGGAAATGCTGGATAAACCATCCGCCACCGAGCTGATGTCCATCATAGCCAGTTCCGGTCTGGCACAGAACTTTGCGGCCCTGCGTGCTCTGGTAACCACCGGCATCCAAAAAGGACACATGAAAATGCACCTCCTCAATATCCTGAACCAACTGGAAGCAACGGAAGAGGAAAAAGCCATTATTGTGGATCATTTTAAGCATAATACCGTATCCTACAGCGCTGCCGTTCAGAAATTCTGTGAAGTACGAGGTATAGAAAAGCCGCAGGTAACCCTCAAAAAACCTTGATCCGGTTTGGAATACAGAGCTCATGGTAAATTACTACTAAGCGCTGAATATGCCGTTTTGCTGGGTGCGAGGGCCTTGGCCCTCCCCACCTCCTACGGTCAAATCCTCGTGGAAGAAAATTCCGGGAAACCCGGCCTGGAGTGGGTAAGCTATGATCATGAAGATCAACCCTGGTTCAAAGCGGTATTTGATGCTGAAATGAATATCCTCTCCACTTCGGACACTTCCAAATGCCTGTATCTTCAAAACCTTATCATTAAAGCCTGCGCAGCTGGAAAAGCCCAGGATCTTTCCGGCATCAGGCTAAGCACCAGGCTCGAATTCCCCTCTGACTGGGGTTTAGGCAGCAGCAGCACTTTGGTTCACCTGGTGGCTCAATGGGCGCAAGCTGATCCTATGGAACTCTTTTTTGAAACCAGTACAGGAAGCGGTTATGATGTGGCCTGTGCAGGCACTGAAAAACCCATAATTTACCGGCTGGAGAATGGAAAAGGCCAATGGGAACCCACCGAACTTCCTGCGGTTTTTGGTCAGGCCCATTTTATACACCTTAATCAAAAGCAACGCAGTGCCCCGGAAGTGAAACGCTTTTTGCATTCATCTACCTACAACAGCGAAGCATTAACCAAGCAAATATCCCGCATTACCGAAGCTTTTTTAAAGGCCGGCACCGAAGGTGAACTAGCCGACCTGATGCAACAACACGAGGATATAATAAGCCCGGCCCTGGAATTAAAACCGGTCAAAGAACTATTATTCCCCGATTTTGATGGGGCCATAAAATCACTCGGTGCCTGGGGAGGAGATTTCATAATGGCACTGGGGTCACAAACCCGCAAATATTTCCAACAAAAAGGCTATTCTACTATCCTGAAGCTGGAACAGCTTGCAGCTTCCTAGTTTTAAAGCACATAAGTTTTTCTTTTCCTCTTTTTAATCCTTACATTTAAGATTGAAAAACCGGGGCGTTTAATGATCAAAAAACTACTGCTATTTTTTTGCCTGCTTCCTGCCTTTGCGGGATATGCCGCACATCTGGTGGGTGGTGAGATCACCTATAAGTGCGTGGGTAATCATAATTATGAAGTTACGTTGATCGTCTACCGGGATTGTTTTTCTTCCGGAGCTGAGTTTGACCCGCTTGCCTCCATCACCATTTATGATGGTGGCAATAATAGCCTGGTACAGGATTTTGATATACCGATACTTAGCAGTAATAAGTTACCGGTAGAGGCTCCTACCAATTGCACCACATTACCCCCAACCGTTTGTACCGAAAGAGCAGTTTACCGTTTTACCACACACCTTCCCCCACGTGCCGGGGGATATATTATTGCCCACCAGCGCTGTTGCCGGAATGCTACCATCGTTAACGTGCCCAACCCTGATGACTGGGGTTCTACCTACCATGCCACCATCCCTGGCAACGATACCGGCTGTAACAGCAGCCCGGTATTTAACGATACGCCTCCTGTGGTTCTTTGTCTTGATCAACCCCTGCAACTGGATATGTCTGCCTCGGATGCCGATGGTGACAGTCTATACTATGGGTTGTGTAACCCTTTACACGGAGGTGGAAAGAACAGCACCAGTACCGGCTTTGATTCGCCCAAACCGGATATGGCTGCACCACCACCTTATTCACCCGTTTTTTATGCTCCGGGATTTACGCCTCAAAACCCTATTACCTCGGCCAACCCGGTCATGGCTATAAACCCTCATACTGGTATTCTGAGTGGCCGGCCTACGGCAGTAGGCCAGTATGTATTTGCTATTTGTGTGAGTGAGTACCGCAGTGGTGTGCTGATAAGTACCGTAAGGCGTGATTTCCAGTTCAACGTATCAGACGCATGCCAGGCTACTATCAGCCAGATGGAGACCCAGCTTATGAATCCTTCTACTTTGTGTGACGGACCGCAACTGAACTTCCAAAATCTTTCCCGCTTTGCCACTTCATATTTCTGGGATTTTGGTGATCCTCTAACCAATGGAGATACCAGTCGTTTAAAAAACCCTACTTACATTTACCCCGATACAGGCTCTTATACAGTAACTTTAATAGCCAATCCCGGAGATGTATGTGCCGATACCTCCTATTATACTTTTAAGCTCAACTTTCCGCTGAGTATTTCCACCACGGTAACGGGAGACGTTTGCTTTGACAAACAATCCTTTATTTTTAATTTGACGGGCGACTTTAGCACAAACGCTAAATACTTCTGGGATTTTGGAGGGGCTACTGACCAGGGCGCAAACTCCACTGAGGCCAACCCTAAAAACGTCAACTATATTGAACCCGGAAGCTACCCCATCAGTGTTACCGTTGAGGATTTTGGTTGTTCAAAACAGATTTTTGATACGGTTGAGGTTTACGCGGACTTAAAATTGCAACATTATGTTCCTGCCCTGAATATTTGTGTTTCAGAACCGGTGTATTTCCGGGACAGCAGCATCACCGATACTCGTATAGATCCATATCATTACTGGGACTTTGGAGACGGAACAGCTTCCAATGAACCGAGTCCCGTCCACACGTATACCGAACCCGGCATATATACCATTGAGCACAGCGTTCAGACTCTTACAGGCTGCAAAGATTCTGTTTTTGAGCGTTTTATAAACCAAATCCAGGTATATCCCAACCCGGTTTCCCAATTGGACATATACCCGACCACCGTATCCATATTTGATCCTACGGTTAACCTTACCAATTATTCTGAAAATTATGACCTTACCAGGACTTACCTCCCGGATGGTGAAGTATTGGAAACTTTCGATATGCAGACCATCACCTTTAAGGATACCGGCACCTTTGCCCTGAAGCACGTGGCTATGAATGATTTTGGTTGCAGGGATTCCAGTATCTACCTGGTAACGGTGGAGGTTCCCCTGAATATTTATATCCCGAACTCCTTTACCCCGAACGGGGATGGTATTAACGACATTTTCACCCTGGAAGTCACCGGGAGTGAAAAATTCTCTATCCGCATCTTTAACCGTTGGGGTGAGATGGTTTACGAATCTTTTGATCCCAAAGAAGGATGGAACGGCCGGATACTAAATTATTTTGAACCCGCTCCGGAGGGCCTGTATACCTACCAGGTAGTGGTACGTACCATCAAACACGCACGAGATATCAAAAAGCACGGTACCATTACCCTGATACGCTAAACCTTATGCCCCGGCTTTTTTGTCCAGGATAGCAAATACCAAAAAGCAAAGAGAAATACTGACGAGGATGTTGAACAGCAGGATACCGTAGTGCCCGCCCTTGTAGAGCATCCAGTTTTCCATGCTGAAAGTGGAAAAGGTACTGAAGCCTCCACAAAAACCTACTGCCCAAAACATTTTCCAGTGTATCGGCAGGGTACGCCCTTCGATCATCCAAAGGCTTACGAGTGCCAAAACCGCACTGGCCAGAAAATTAGAGATCAGGGTAGCCAAGGGAAAAATAGCATCATACCGGGCATTCGTAAGGAGACGGGAAACCGCAAAACGGGTGACGCTCCCCAAACCTCCTCCTAAAAAAATAGCCAACCACTGCATGCTTACCTTCTTATCCTTTGAAAGATCCTTAGAACTATAAAACCGCAAAGAGCTCCGTAAAGCCCTCCTGCTAAAATATCCAGGGGATAATGCACGCCCAGGTAAATCCGGCTGAAACTGACCATAACCGCCCATAGCAATAGTAAAATAAGAGCGTACCGATGGTGCGGTTTCAGGAGGTTCCCTACCAGAACCGCGAGACCAAAAGTATTGGCTGCATGGCTGGATATAAATCCAAACTGTCCTCCACAGCCTTCTTTAACCAACCGCATTTGCTGCAACAGTTCTTCTACATGGCATGGACGTAACCTTTGGAACTGTTCTTTGAAGAGCATTACACTGCCCTGATCCGTCATAAAAACGTTCAGCACCACCAAAGGCAGCAGGATCAGGAAATTCCTGAGACTCAGTTTCCGGAATAGCAGGAAAAGCAGCAGAGCGTATAAGGGTATCCATATAACGGTACCACTTACCGCCAACCAGAACGGATCCCAGAAATCCTTGCCCAGCCCGTTAAGTGCCAGGAAGAGTTCCTTATCCCATTCCAGCAGTTTATCCATTACGATTTATTCAGAATACTCCAGAGTTTATCTTTCAGGGTGCCCAGGTTATGCTGGCTAACGCTGGAAATAAACAACCATTCCAAACCCTTAGGCAGGTCCTTTTTCATTTGCTCCGAGATAAGAGCTTTTAATTCATCATCCAGCATATCAGCCTTGCTGATCGCCAACAGCCGGTCTTTGTCCAGCAATTCCGGGTTGTACTTTTTCAGTTCACTGAGAAGTACATTATACTCCCCAGCAATATCTTCCGTATCAGCCGGCACCAGGAAAAGCAAAGCCGCATTGCGCTCTATATGCCGCAAAAAACGGTGACCGAGCCCTTTACCCTCACTGGCACCTTCAATGATGCCAGGAATATCAGCCATCACAAAAGAGCGGTAATCACGGTAGGAAACCATACCCAGGTTAGGAACCAGGGTAGTAAAGGGATAATCTGCAATTTCGGGCTTAGCAGCGGACAATACCGAAAGCAAGGTGGATTTACCCGCATTGGGAAAACCTACCAGACCAACGTCTGCCAGCACCTTGAGCTCCAGTATACGCCACCCCTCTTCGGCAGGTTCTCCGGGCTGGGCAAAGCGAGGGGTTTGAAAAGTAGCTGACTTAAAATGCACGTTACCCAGTCCCCCCCGGCCGCCTTGCATCAACACTTTTTCTTCACCCTCTTCCGTAATTTCAAAGAGAATTTCCCCTGTTTCAGCATCCTTGGCAACGGTTCCTAACGGGACTTCCAATATCTCATCCTGCCCCTGAGCTCCGGTACTTTGGTTTTTGCTTCCATTCTCTCCGGCTCCGGCCTTGATATGCTTACGGTATTTGAGGTGCAACAAGGTCCAGTATTGTGCATTACCTCGCACAATAATGTGTCCGCCACGGCCACCGTCACCGCCATCAGGTCCTCCTTTAGGAACGTATTTTTCGCGGTGCAAATGCGCTGACCCTGCTCCTCCCTTACCAGATTTCACATGGATTTTTACGTAATCAACAAAATTACTATTCATTAGCTCTGCTTAGCGGCAGTAATGGAATTGGAAAGGCGTTCAAAAACTTCCTCAATGGTTCCTAAGCCGTTTACACCTTCAAACTTATCCTGCTTTTTATAATACTCCTTCAGTATGGCTGTTTGCGCCTGGTACACATTCAATCGCTCCCGGATCACTTTTTCGTCCTGATCATCAGCACGGCCGGAATCTTTTCCTCTTTCCAGCAAGCGTTTGATCAATTCCGCCTCATTAACCTCCAGGGCCAGCATCATGGTAATAGAAGTGCCTTCTTCTGAAAGCAGGTCATCCAAAGCCTCGGCTTGTTTTTCGGTACGGGGAAATCCATCAAATATAAAGCCTGCGGCATCCTGATTGGCTTCCAGCTTATTTCGGATCATGCCGATCACAATTTCATCCGGCACCAGCTTGCCCTGGTCCATAAGCACCTTGGCTTCTGTACCCAGTTGAGTACCGGCCTTTATTTCTGAACGAAGCAGATCACCCGTGGAAAGGTGTATAAGATTAAACTGTTCTACCAGCTTTTGAGATTGGGTTCCTTTTCCTGCCCCGGGAGGGCCAAACAACACTATATTCAACATCCGATTCCTGTTTAGTTAACAGCCTGTGGGCTATGCACACAAGCAAAACTGCGAATTTACAAAAATGGTGGTGGTAATTTTTTCTTAATTCCATGGGCATATTTGTAATTTCGCGATCACAAATTTGCATCATGAGCGATACGTACTGTGTGATAATGGCCGGAGGCATAGGGAGTCGTTTCTGGCCGGTAAGTACAACTCAACTTCCTAAACAATTTCACGATATACTAGGCACCGGTGAAACCTTGCTGCAGCAAACCTACCGGAGGTTACAAAAGATTACGGACCCCTCCAGGATACTGGTAGTTACCCATAAAAATTATAAAAAGCTGGTATCAAAGCAACTGAATGGCTTACCCGTGGAAAACATTATTGCCGAGCCTGCCAGGCGTAATACGGCACCTTGTATAGCTTACGCGGCTTTTCATATACAAAGTAAGGATCCGGAAGCGGTCATGCTAATAGCTCCTTCGGATCACCTGGTTTCGAATGAGGATGAATTTACCCGCATCGCTAAAAAGGCTATCCGCATAGCAGCGGAAAAACCATACCTCTTCACCCTGGGTATAAAGCCGCACCGCCCGGATACGGGCTACGGTTATATACAATTTGTTGACCAGGAAGAGGAAACCGATGGTGAAGTGAAAAAAGTGAAAACCTTTACCGAAAAGCCTAATGAGGAAATGGCGCAGCAGTTTATAGACAGTGGCGATTTCCTCTGGAATTCGGGGATCTTTATCTGGTCTGTTCCCACGGTAATGCAGGAGATGGACATTCACATGCATGATATTTACGCCACTTTTGAGCAAGGCAGTGAACACTTTGGTACCAGTGAAGAAAAAGCATTTGTAGAAAAAATTTATCCCACCTGTCAGAATGAATCCATTGACTACGGCTTGATGGAAAAATCAAAAGATGTTTTTGTCATACCTTCTGAATTCGGCTGGAGCGACCTTGGTACCTGGGGCAGCCTGTACCAGCTTTCTGATCAGGATGAGAACGAAAACGTTATCTACAACAAGAAAACCATGACATATGACAGCAGCGGAAACCTTATACGGGTACCGAAAGACAAGCTGGCTGTAATAGAAGGTTTGAATAATTTTATCGTAGTGGACGAAGGTGATAGCCTCCTTATCTGTAAACGGGAACACGAGCAGCTCATCAAATCATTTGTAAACGATATCAAGCTGAAGCACGGAGACCAGCACCTTTAGGAAAGTGCTTCCTTAAAACGCTGAATAGCTCTTTCCCGCGCTTCCTTGTGATCTACAATGGGCTCCGGGTAGTGCGCTGTACCGTATTCCGGCACATATTGTTTAACGTATTTATAATCAGGATCAAACTTCTGCAGTTGAAGAGCCGGATTAAAAACCCGGAAATAAGGGGCGGCATCCACACCGCTGCCCGCTGCCCATTGCCAGCCACCCACGTTGGACGCCTGCTCATAATCCAGTAGTTTCTCAGCAAACCAAGCTTCTCCCCAGCGCCAGTCTATCAACAAATGCTTGGTTAAAAAGCTGGCCACCACCATACGGATCCGATTGTGCATAAAGCCGGTAGTGGAAAGCTCCCGCATACCGGCATCCACCAAAGGATAACCGGTTTTCCCCTCTTTCCATTTATGGAAGTATTCCTCCTTATTCTCCCATCGTATATGATCATAGGCCGGACGAAATGAATTTTCAACCGTATGAGGAAAATGATACAATATCATCTGGTAAAAATCCCGCCAGATCAATTCATTAAAATATTTCTCGTTTTCCTGTTGGCCGACACGTGCCAGCTCACGTATACTCACGGTTCCAAAACGCAAGTGCAGGCTCATACGACTGGTGCCTTTAATGGCCGGCACATCACGGGTTTTATGGTATGTATTGATTACTTCCTGATCTATATCTCGAGTAGGAAAGTCAAACTCCACAGTCGTAAAACCCATTTCTTCCAAAGGGGGTAACTGCTGCTCATCCAGTTGCAGGAAATTTTCTGCATATTTCAAGGTGGGGTAACTCCTCAGGTAAAAATCATGGAGCCTGGATTTCCACTTACGCATATAGGGAGTGTATACGGTATAGGGCTTACCGTCATCTTTGACCACTTCGTACTTATCAAAAATCACCTGATCCTTATACCCTTTCAAACTTACACCCTCACTGTTCAGAAATTCATAGATCTCCTTATCACGCTGGCGTGCATAGGGTTCATAATCGCGGTTGCAGAAAACAGTCTTTATCGCAAAATCCTTCAGTAGTTGCCGGTACACCCCTATAGGCTTACCATGGTATACTTTTAAACCTGATTTCCATTCCTGTCGCAGTTCACGGTTTAACCGCTCTACTTCCTGATGAATAAAAGTAAGCCTGCGATCCTCTTTATTGTCCAGTTTATCGAGGATGTCTGAGTCAAAGATAAATACCGGAAGTACCTTATATCCTGAACGAAGAGCATGGTACAACCCGGCATTGTCATGAAGCCGTAGATCTCTCCTAAACCAGAAAACCGCAACCGCATCAGTTGAACTGGCCATACTTAAAGGGTTCGCAGGTCAGACATTCCCCCATCTACTTTAAACACCTGGCCACTTATCCATCGTGCATCATCACTTAAAAGATAACAAGCCATTTTACTAGTATCCCTGGCTTCCCCCACCCTTTTTAAGGGATGACGACTGGCGTTAGCCTCCCGCTTTTTATGGTTGGAAAGCAGTCCCTCTGCCAGTGGTGTATCCGTAAGAGAAGGCGCCACAGCATTAAATCGAATGGCTGGGGCATACTCTGCAGCCAAGCTGCGGGTTAAACCTTCTACAGCTCCTTTTGCTGCACTTATGCTACTATGAAAGGGCATACCGGTTTGTACGGCTACCGTGCTGAACAGAACTACGCTTCCCTGCCCCGACTTTTTAAGAGCCTTCACACATTGCTGAATAACTTTTACAGCTCCCAAATAATTAATCTGTAACTCGTGCTGCAGGTTGTCCATAGATATACGTTCAAAAGGACGCAGATTGATGGTGCCCGGACAATAAACCAAGCCATGTAACTCTTCAGGAACTTCAAGTTGAGAGTTGCCCGTCACATCATATTCCTGCCTTTGAACACCATTGGGTAAACCTTCTGCTTTTTTGGCTGAACGCGAAGCTATAGTGATGGCGTAGCCTTTTTCATGAAGGTCGTGAACCAGTTGTTTGCCTATACCGGAACTACCACCAATTACTAAAACGTGTTTCACAGTTTGGTTTTAGTTTAAAGAGTTGGATCAATTAAAAAGTCCGCACTTTAAGTCCCACTGTACTCGGCAAAATTGCGGGGGGTTTCGTAGAGTGTAACTTTGAGCTTATACTTTAGATCCAGCTTTGGCCTAAGGCGTTTCCAGATCACAACAGCAATATTTTCAACCGTAGGATTCAGAGAAGCAAAATCATCCACTTCCTCATTTAGGTTTTTATGATCCAGGTACTCCTCAACCCTTTCGGTAATCAATTCCTTAAGCCAGCCCATATCCACCACATAGCCGGTTTCCGGGTCCACCGGCCCGGTTACGGAAACTATCAATTCATAATTATGGCCGTGGTACCTGGGGTTGGAACATTTGCCGAATACGGCCGAATTTTTGGCATCGTCCCATGCCGGGTTAAAAAGCCGGTGCGCGGCATTAAAGTGAGCATGCCTGTTTACCGTTACTTCCAAGACCCTTCCTTTAATTTCTCTACAAAACGGTTGAAGATAATCTTGAACCACTCGGTATAATCATCTGAATTAACGGCCATATCCCGCTCCAGCTCTTCCAGGCTCATCCATTTCCAGCTCGCCACTTCATCCGGGTTTATGCGGGGAGTGCTATCTGAATACCCCACGTAAAGGTGATCAAACTCATGTTCGGTCATATCATTGTCAAACTCCGCCCGGTATACAAAGTCAAAAAGTTTGTTAAGAGGGCAATCAAAACCCATTTCCTCCTGTAACCTTCGGTGGGCAGCGTCTTCCGGCCGCTCATTATGGCGTGGATGACTGCAACAGGTATTGGTCCACAAACCTCCGGAATGGTATTTATGAAAGGCTCTTTGCTGCATCATCAGCTCGCCATTACTGTTCAGTATAAAAACAGAAAATGCGCGATGCAACAATCCCTGCCGGTGAGCTTCCATCTTCTCCATCAGGCCAAGCTCATTATCATGTTCGTCCACAAGGACTACATTTTCAATCATGAAGGGGAAATCTTTATAAGAGGTTAAAACTGTGCCTAAAATAGGAACTTAACAGCAAACCGTACTTATTGGAATTGGGAATTCTCACCCGTTTTTGCAGTATTACCTGGGCGGGTGTAGCTTTAATCTTTTGAAACAGAGCATAGTAATAAACATACGCAATGTACACTCCAAAGCGAGCCTTTTTAGGCAGTTTAAGAATGCCTTCATACCCCTTGCGGAAATCCTTTTCAATATCAGCCTCTATTTCCGATTTGACCGTATCATTGAACTCATCAATCTCAACTCCCGGAAAATAGATCCTGCCCAGGTGGTAATAATCTGCATTAAGATCTCTTAAAAAGTTGATCTTTTGAAAGGCAGAGCCTAGCTTCATAGCTTCAGGACTCAGGGCTTCATATTGCTTCTGATCTCCGTAACAAAAGACCTTGAGACACATAAGACCCACTACTTCGGCTGAACCGAGTATGTATTCATCGTAGCTCCTGGAATCGTATTCACGTGGATTGATATCCATTTCCATACTCTTCAGGAAAGTATCAATAAGGTTCCGGTCAATATTAAACTCATTCACCGTAGCCTGGAATGAGTTCAGTACCGGGTTGAGACTGATGCCCCGTTCAATGGCATCATAGGTTTGCTCCCTGAAATTGTCAAGAAGCCATTTTTTATCATGTTCGTGGAAGGTATCCACCACCTCATCCGCAAAACGTACAAAACCATAGATAGCATAAATATGCTGATGCAAGGTGCGGTCCAGGAAGAATATTCCCAGGGAAAAGGAGGTACTGTAACTGGTTGTTACCATTTTACTGGTGCGCTGGGATACTTTGTCGAAGAGAGCTTTCATATCGCAATTTTGTTAGGGCCTGCAAAATCCTTCTCCACTTCTCCGGCTACTACCTGTCCTGATATAAGTGCAGGAGGCACGCCCGGGCCCGGAACGGTTAACTGCCCGGTATAATAAAGGTTGTGCACCTTTGAGCTTTTGAGGGAGGGTTTCAGTATTGCAGTCTGTTTTAGTGTATTGGCTAAACCATAGGCGTTACCTTTGAAGGCATTATAGTCCGAGATAAAATCGGAGTGTGCGTATGATTTTCTATAATCTACGAAATCAATAATGCTCTGGTTTGTAAGGATCTCCATGCGGTTCATGATCCGGTCGTAATATTTTTCCCGTACAAAGTGGTCATCATCGAGACCGGGAGCAACCGGCATCAATACAAACAAATTCTCACATCCGGCTGGTGCGGTTTCGGTTTCGGTTTTTGAAGTAGCTGAAACATAAAACAGTGGATTTTCAGGCCATTGCGGATGATCATAGATATCCCTGGCATGTTGATCAAAATCCTTGTCAAAAAAGAGATTATGGTGTTTGATGCCCTCCAGTTTCTTGCGGACACCCATATAAAATATAAGACAGGAAGGAGCCATTTTCCGGTTTTCCCAATACTTTTCGGAATATCTGCGATGGGCAGGCTCCAGGAGATGTTGTTCCACATGGTGATAATCAGCCCCTGCCACAATAATATCGGCTTCATAATCCCCTTTGCTAGTAATCACCCGCTCCGCCATTTTGGAAGCATTCACCTCTATACCATGTACTTCGGCATTGGTAATAATTTCCACTCCCTTTTCCTCCGCCAGCGAAACCATAGCTTCCACGATCTTGTACATGCCTCCTTTCGGATACCACGTACCCAAAGCCATATCCGCATAATTCATGAGACTATAAAGGGCGGGAGTATTGGCTGGGGTTCCGCCTAAAAACAGAATGGGAAACTCCATTAACTGGCGGATACGGGGATTTTTGAAATTACTGTGTACATAGGTACGCATGGATTTCAAAAGGTCCAGTTGAAAGAACCCTTTGAGGATCCGGGCATCGGCAAATTCAAGAAGGCTCCGGCCGGGTTTATACACCAGGTCGCGAATCCCTATCTCGTATTTATAGGCTGAGTCTGACAGGAATCTCCGTAGTTTTTCACTACTACCCTTTTCAATACTCTCAAAAATCGCATATAACTCCTTCAACGAAGCCGGAATATCCAGGTAATCATTTTCACCGTAATAAACCCTGTAGGAAGGATCCAGGCGGATGAGTTCATAATAATCAGAGACTGATTTCCCGAAGCGATTGAAATAGGATTCAAAAACATCGGGCATCCAGTACCAGCTGGGTCCCATATCAAAGGTATACCCCTCATCAAAAAATGACCTGGCCCGTCCTCCGGGCTGGTCATTTTTTTCCAGTAATTGTACAGAAAAACCTTTATCGGCTAATGAAGTTGCAGCTGAAAGGCCAGCGAAACCTGATCCAATTACGATGACCTTTTTCTTCATATTTTAACGCTGCAATACTATTAGCGATAATCTTTAAGCTTATCCATCATTTTCCTCCTTGCCAGGAAGATACGACTTTTAACCGTGCCTAGAGGAATTTCCAGGATCTCAGCGATTTCTTCATATTTATACCCATTGTAGTACATCATGAAGGTTTCTACATAGGTTTTTTCCACTGAGTTGATCTGTTTCATCATATACTCCCTATCCACAACGGCATCGGTCTGAACCGATTTCTCAGTTTCTCCCATATTGATGAAATATTTATTATCGGTTTCATCAACAAAGGTGTTTTGGTTTTTCTTTTTGCGATAAGCGTTGATGAAGGTATTCTTCATAATGGTATATAACCATCCTTTGATGTTGGTACCTTCCTGAAACTTATCCTTGTTCTTTAAAGCTTTGAAGTAAGTTTCCTGCATGAGGTCATTGGAGTCTTCAAAACTCTTTGTCAATTTCATGGCCAGTTGTTGGAGGAAGCTCTGGTGCGACAGTATCAGACTTCCGAATTCTGATTTTGACATAATGTAAAGATTAGATGTTGTTTGTTATTTGTTTAAGTAAATCTACTCCAAAGTTAAACAAGAATTCCAGATGCACAAACTTTTATGTAAAGATTTTACTATAGCGAATAAACCAAGCCGTTCTAAAATCATTGAAAATCAATGTCTTAAAAATAGAACCTACTGAATTTAGCAGAACAGGAAAGGTTCGTCACCTAAACAAGAAAGGAGAATTATTGAACGAAGTTTCGCTTGAGCGTCTCAATGTCAGGGCACATCTCAACATAACCAGGCACCTTGGTACCCTGATATTGATTAACCTGCAGGCCAGTTACAAAGAACTTGTAATTGGCAGGGTCAAACATTTCACCCATCCGGTCAAAATAGATGTCGAATTCCTCAAAGTGAGGACGGGTGGTGAAAATGGTAATAAACTGATCAATATGGGTACGCTCTGCAACCTCTTTCACGTATTCAAGAGGTACGGACTGACCAAGATAAATTACCCTGTGACCCTGTTTTTTAAGAAAGTAATACAGATAAAGCAGCCCCAGTTCGTGCAATTCATCAGCAGGAAGATACAATACATAACTTTTCCCCTGCTTAGGGTTGGGCAGCATGGTTTGGTCTATAATCGAAAAGAGCTTTTGCTTGATGAGGTTGGAGATAAAATGCTCATTGCTAATGGTAATGGCACCCGCTTGCCAAAGCAACCCTACCTGTTGGATAAAGGCACCAACAATACGGGTTAAGGTTTCTTCAGTACCGAACTGGATGAGACATTTATTGAAGATGGATTCAAATAGATACTCATCAAACTCCATCATGGAGATCTTCATCGCATTGATCTGGCTGTCATAATTACCCTGGTAACGCCCTGCGTCTATAACCGCAGTCCGCAACTCGTCAGAAGAAAGTTCAGCCACCTTGCTTATGCGCATACCGCTCTTTACTAAAACGGCAATATTCAACACCTTTTTGAGGTGTTCATCTATATAATAACGAATATTGGTGTCCGTGCGGAGCGGTTCAATAAGGTTATAACGCTGCTCCCAGGCACGTAAGGTGTGAGCCTTAATCCCGGATAGCTGTTCTAAGTCTTTTATTGAGTATTTAGATTCCATTCAACATTACATCGATCCACTCTTTGATGAAGGAGTTTTTACCCTTTACCACTAGATTAAAACGAAGCTTAAAAATTTTTGTTCAATGAACTGGTGAAAATCTTCAACAAAGGTAAAAAAATTCGCTATACCCTGTACAAGTTAGTACATTTGCCGGCCGCTATGAGCACGATAAAGGAAGAAATACAACGCAGGCGTACGTTTGGGATCATCTCACACCCTGATGCCGGGAAGACGACCCTTACGGAAAAGCTGCTTTTATACGGTGGCGCCATACAGGAAGCCGGGGCCGTAAAGTCCAATAAGATCAAGAAAGGAGCCACCTCCGATTTCATGGAAATTGAAAGACAGAGGGGTATTTCCGTGGCTACTTCTGTAATGGGTTTTGAGTACCGCGAGAAAAAGATCAATATCCTGGACACCCCGGGTCACCAGGATTTTGCAGAAGACACCTACCGCACACTAACTGCGGTTGACAGTGTTATTGTAGTTATTGATGTGGCCAAGGGTGTGGAGGCTCAAACCGAAAAGCTGGTAGAAGTCTGTCGCATGCGCGATACACCTGTTATTGTGTTCATCAACAAACTGGACCGTGAAGGTAAAGACGCGTATGATCTGCTGGATGAGATCGAGCAGAAACTCGGGCTTACCGTTTGTCCTTTGAGCTGGCCCATAGGGATGGGACAGGATTTTAAGGGTGTATACAATATCTGGGAAAAAAACCTGCAGCTCTATACCGAACAGAAAAAGCAGAAGATTGCCAGGAGCATCAAAATAGACAGCCTGGAAGATCCTACCCTTGATAAAAGCGTAGGGGAAAGTTATGCTAATGACCTGCGGGAAGATATTGAGCTTGTAAATGGGGTTTATCCCGAATTTGACCGGCAAATCTACCTGGAAGGTAAGCTTTCACCGGTGTTCTTTGGTAGCGCCCTCAACAACTTCGGGGTTCAGGAGCTTCTCAATTGCTTCGTGGAAATTGCTCCCCCTCCCCTTCCGAAAACCTCGGAGCAGAGAACGGTAGATCCGGCTGAAAAAGTATTTTCAGGCTTTGTGTTTAAGATCCACGCCAATATGGATCCCAAGCACCGTGATCGCCTGGCGTTTTTGAAGATCGTTTCCGGAAAGTTTGAACGCAATACTTCCTATAAGCACGTACGCTTGGGTAAGGACCTTAAATTCAGCAACCCCACCGCCTTTATGGCGTCCAAAAAAAGTGTGGTTGATGAAGCCTTTCCAGGAGATATTGTGGGCCTGCATGATACCGGCAACTTCAGGATTGGCGATACCCTTACTTCAGGTGAAGAATTGGAATTTAAAGGTATTCCCAGCTTTTCACCGGAACATTTTCGCTTTATCAATAATGCAGACCCTATGAAAGCCAAACAGCTGAATAAGGGAATTGACCAGTTGATGGATGAAGGTGTGGCCCAGCTTTTTACCCTTGAAAATAACGGCCGAAAGATTATTGGTACGGTGGGCGCGCTACAGTATGAGGTGATCCAATACCGCCTGGAGCATGAATACGGGGCTAAGTGTACCTATGAGAATTACCAGGCCTATAAGGCTTGTTGGGTAGAATCCCATGATGATGAGCAACTGGCTGAGTTCAGCCGCCTTAAATCACGTTACCTGGCCAGGGATAAGTTTGACCGGCTGGTTTTCCTGGCGGATTCTTCATTCAGCCTGAATATGGCCCGTGAGAAGTTCGATAAGCTTAAATTTCACCTTAAGTCCGAGTACTAAGGAGCTTTTTGAAAGAGTCCGGGGAAAAGGGTTTACGAAGCATTTTCCTCACCAGCGGATTGTTACGAACCCGCTGTATATCTTTCTCATCATCCGTAGAGCTGAGCATATAAATATCCGGCACTTTATCAAAGCGATCCTTGAGGTTAGCAAAATGCACCAGGAAATCAAAACCATCCATTTCCGGCATCATAATATCCAGGAGGATTACATCCGGTAGTTCGGATTCTGTTTCCACCGCTTTTAAATGTTGAAGAGCAGCTTTCCCGGATTCAAACTCTATAATATTGTCGGCTATCTTATGGATCTCCAACAACTTCCGGTGCACAAACCTGTCCGTAGGGTTATCATCAATGATCATGACTATACCTAACATCGCATCACTCATAGCTTGTTAGGTATTTTTATGGTGAAAATGGTGCCTTCATGAGGCTTGGATCTTACCGATATGGAACCACCCATTTTATTTAGTGCTTCCTTTACTATATACAAACCAATACCGGAACCTGTGCGTTCATCACCGGACTTAAAGAACATATGGAATACCTTATGGATATGTTCTTCCAAAATTCCCATACCGGCATCCCTCACTTCAAGAAGGGCAATTTCCAGATCCGACTTGATCATAATATCTACTTTGGCTTCTTCCTGATCGTTCCTCTTAAATTTAATAGCGTTACTGATCAGGTGACTGAGTATGATCCTCAAACGGAATTCATCACCCATAAATTTATTTTCCTGGTGTACCTCCCATTCTATTTGGGGATCCGAAGTTCCCAAACCGCTTCTAACGGTTTCTATAACTTCTTCCAGTACATCTTCAAATTTGATCTCGTGAATATCTTCCTCCTTCTTCGCGTTCTTGTAGTAGTCAATAATATGGTGTACAAAAACGTCCAGTTTTTTCACACTCTTTTCGATCTTCTCGAAGTAATCCTTGGCAAGGGGATCATTTACTTCATGGTTAGCTACACGAATAACTCCCAGTGAAGTGGCCAGCGGAGCCCTGAGATCATGAGAAGCACTATAAATGAAGCGGCTGAGCTCATGGTTTATCTTCTCCAGTTCTTCTACCTTATTCTCCAGCTTTCTGCGGGTAAGGTAAAGATCATAGGCATTGTCAATAGCCACGCGAATCTCATGCTCATTCCAGGGTTTGGTAATGTAGCGGTAGATATGGCCCTTGTTGATAGCCTCTATAATGTCATTGATATCGGTATAACCGGTTATGAGAATACGTACCGGGTCAGGAAAAATTTGCCGTACGGCATTGAAAAAATCAACCCCGGTGGTTACCGGCATACGCTGGTCGGAAAATATTACCTGAGGTCTTACCGATTTAATCACCTCGTAGGCCTGCTCGGAAGTGTTAGCGGTATAAATGTCATATTCCCTCCTGAAAGCCGCTTTAAACGACCTTAAGTTGTTGTCCTCGTCATCAAGGTACAACACTTTGATGTGCTTTTTTGATTGAGTAGAGGTCATTCCGATAAATTTGGCTGGCTCATTGGCAAAGTTATTATAAATTCAGTTCCCTTACCGGGCTCGCTGTTTACGGCTATTGTTCCGTTGTGTTTTTCAATAATCTTGAAAACTATGGACATTCCCAAACCGGTTCCTTCTCCAACGTCTTTAGTGGTAAAAAAGGGTTCAAATATCTTTTTCTTAGTGGCTTCATCCATTCCGATACCGTTATCGCCCAGATACACACTAACCCGGCTGCCTTCGGTTTTACGGGTTTTGATGGTCAGCTTAGGCTGCTCTCCCTCTTCGTATCGTTTGGCGTTAACCGCATAAATGCCGTTGGACAAAATATTCATGAAAACCTGGTTCAATTTTCCTGGAAAACACTCAATTTCAGGAAGTCCAGGCTCATAATCCGTTTCAATATCTATCAGATCCTTGGTTTTATTACGCAGCAAAACCAGCGTGCTGTTCAAGCCTTCTTCAACACTAATTTGCTTGATGTCATCTTCATCAAGACGACTAAAGGTACGTAAACCTTTTACAATTTCCGATGTGCGGGTCGCCCCATCTGAAATTCCATCCACGAGGGATTCGATTTCCTCCTTCAGATATTCGAAGTCATAATCCTCCTGAAGTTCATGCGCTTTTTCCAAAGCTTCACGGGGGTTATCTAACGGTACAGAGGCATAGGTATCCACAATTTCATAGATTTCCAGGAGGTCTCTGCGCAAAGGAGCAATATTGGAAGTCACAAAATTGATGGGGTTGTTGATCTCATGGGCTATACCGGCTGTAAGCTGACCGAGGGAGGCCATTTTTTCCGCATCAACCAGTTGGGTCTGGGTATCTTTAAGATTGGCCAGGGTTACCTGCAACTCTTCATTGGCTTCCTGCAATTCCATAGTGCGTTCCAGTACTCTTTGTTCCAAAACCACATTTTGTTCCCGTATGATCTTCTCATTTTCCTGTGAAACCCGCAAGGATTCCATCTGCGATTCTTCTTTCTCCCTCTTCAGGATGTTGATCTTATCCGCCAGTGCGAAGGACAGCAGAATAGCTTCCAGCGCGGAACCTATCTGAATAGTGTGTACGGTAAGGTAGTTATAGGGCAGTATACTAAAATCCTTGAGCGTAAATATCAGAACGCCTATCAACAGTACGCTCCAGCTTAGCACGTAGATCTTGGCTGGCTGGTATCCTCTGCGCAAAATCATCAGTGAAGCTGTAAAAATGCTGATGACGATCAGCCCCTGGAGGGGAAAAAGTATCTGGTAGGCCAGGTTCCTCAGGTTGAGGATCTCAATGAGTATAATGCCCAGATAAATAAATTCCAGCCCCCGGAAGAACAGGTAAAAACGGGGCAGGAAATCCCGGACTTTCAGGAATTCAAAAAAGAAACGGATACCGGCCAGGCTCACTAAACAGGTAAAGAGTACAAAGCTACGCTCAGCCAACCACGGGCTATTAGGCCACAGGTATAAAGCCGCATAACCAAAAGCTGAAGCCTGGGTAAGCAATACAAAAAGGGTATGAGCCACGTAAAAAATATAGCTGCGGTCCCGTACTGAAAAATAGATGAAGATATTGTAAAAGAACAGAGCCAGCATGATACCGGCATACAGACCAAAAAGCACCTGATCTCCAAAACTGGCAATCATTATTTCATCCTTAACCCCGATGTTAACGGGTAGGCTGAACTGCTCTGGATTTTGAACCCGCAAGTAAATATCCTGGCTGGCACTGTCTTCAATATCCAGTTCAAACAGGAGATTGGGAAGTTTAAAATCCCAATGGGGCGTTGGTATACTACGTCCCTGGCGCTTTACGATCCATTCGCCATTGGGTCCGCGATAATGCAACTCCACAAAGTCAATGGTGGGGTTGTAAATTTCCAGCACCAATTGATCTTCACCGGAGTGATTCACCAGTGGCAACCTGAACCACCGGCAACCTTCTGAACCTTCATACAGAGGTACATTATCTTCTTCAGGCGTAAATTGTGCGGAGATTATTTGTTGGAGACCCGAACAGCTGCTGTCATTCAGCAGCATCAGGTTTTTACCGATATTGGATTTCTTCTGGGGCCCTACTATCAGCTGGCCATAGGTGGTGGACAATGATCCCGAGACCAGTGTCAATAGTAAGAATAGTTTAAGAAAAACCTTCTTTTTCTTCATCAAGGTGTGGTATATATAAATCGTATTCAATGTCCAGCAATCCCTGGGTTCCTTGTTCTTTCCGCACCTGGCGCGGAATATGTCTTAAGTTAAAAATATCGTCACGCTTATCTCTATCCGCTTTGGTAAGGCCCGCCACATCCCGTATCATTAAAGCCGTGGCAATCATATCATCCTTGGGGTAAGGGAACGTACCTTCTTCACCTAGGGAAGTAATTATTTCAAAGCCCACCTCTTCTACCATTTTAACGGTATAAGGCGCACATAATACAAACAAACTGCGCAGTTCCAAAACGTTGGCAATGGCAACCCCCACTTTAGCCACGCAGGCCTTGGTAAGGATCACACTGAGACCTTTACCGGCAATAGCCCTGGAATTCCAGAGGCCACATAATTCACCGGTTTTTTCCTTTTTAAAGTTACGCACCAGTTCATAAATACTGGGATCCATGTACCCTATGGCCTCTTCTATTGGCAGAGGCTGGTTTCCTCCGGAGCCATGAATGCGGGCACCCCCCAGCACTTCATCACCATCCTCCACCGCAATTACGTATACTTCAGGGTTGTAAAACCACTCGTAGTTAGCCGAGGTTACTTTGGTAATACCGTAGCTTTTCAGTACGTTTTCATGTCCGATGGCATATTTCTCGCACGACCCAATGTCATCAATTGCCCTGTATGCCCTTATCTTTAGCAAATTCTTTGGTTTCTAGTTAATCAACAATACATCTTCAAGCGGGTAACGGTACGACTTAACCTCCGGATCTTCAGCATAGAACAATCGAAACAGGAACAAGTCATTGGACTGTTCCGGCAGGTTCAGGATTTGCTTGAATTCCTTGTTTAGTTCCTTCATCTCTGCCCTGGTTTTTCCCTTTAAAGCGGGATCGTCCATAACCAACCTGTAAAACATAAATGTAGAGGGGGAAACCGGTTGCATAGCAATCTGCTTCGAATTTATGTAAAGCCAGGCTCTTTCTAAAATTCGCCCGCCATTAAATACGGCATTTTTTGAATGTTCATCTGCTGTAAGCAAACATAAGGCTGATGAATTAACCGGAGCCTTACGGGTCATGGTAAGGAAGCCCATTCCCTTGTCCCACTCCCTGAGGTAACCAATGGCGTCCGAATCTCTCAGCAGCCGCATACCGGCAATATCCGATTGGCTGAGATCCAGCGTGGCCAGGTCAATACCATCCCTGGTTTCTTTGGCTTGTGCCGGGGTCCACCGGGCTTCGTTTATAAAGTCCTCATGACCCCATTCGTCCAGCATGCGCAATCGTTCCATCCTGGCAATTACCTCACTCAGCGAGCGGATAGCATTTTCATCTTGTACGGTGTGTAAGTGATATCCTTCATTGGCTTCTACCAGCTCCGTGATTTCCTGCATATGCTGCGGATCAATGCGCTGGCTGCTATCTCCCATTTTACGATTGGTCAAACGCTTTTTAATCATAAAAGCCAGATTCTCATAGGAGCCGGGAGGCCGGCCCTGGCGGTCTTCAAAAGTAAATGCTGCTACCAGCGGCTTATAATTGCCGGTAAATGTTTGGATGTTGGTATGTAATTGCAATTGTATGGCCCGTTGCACAATGTTTTCAGAGGCAGCTCCCAACGCAATCATGGAACCACGGTCAGCGTAGTCAAGAAATGAATATGACTTTGACCTGTCATGGAATAAATACAATACTCCTTCCCTGTAGTACCACTTCCATGGCTGGACATTCCCTCCTGAAGGCGCAAAGGTAGCATGCTCTACCAAATCTTTGACGGCTTTTTCTGATAGTTTTACATAATTATCAGGTTTTAACGCATATTTTTCAAAATCTTTCTCCAATTCACTGAAATCCAAAGGAACCGGCCGTAACTTTTCATGATTTTTTACCTTATCAGCAGGTTCATCCGAAATAAGCTCTTCTATATCTATATAAAAACGACCGGAAACATGCAGCTGGTCCAGGAGAACACGCCTGCAAAGATCTGCAGCCATGGCCCCACCCATCGTTACAGAAGTAGATAATTGTGGCCAGGTAGTAAGGCTTTGGTCTACCTCCAGCATGGAAGCTTTAAAACGTTTAGAAAAGCCTTCCGCATTTACCATATCCAGGATGTAGGGGATCTTTTCCTCCGTAGTAAGGCCTTTGAGGTTTTTCAGTTTACTTTCCGGTACCAATCCATGAAAGATGGGACGCTCCGGCTCCAGGTCAAAACGCTCAATGTCCAGCAGACCGCGGTCACTGGTATCCATGATAACCGGAATACCATAGTCCCTGGCCTTTAAACGTGCCAGCACCTTAATATCCAAACCATCACACTCCTCTATGAGTGCATCCAGTTGGCCTCCTTCGGTAAGAAAACGGTCAATATTATCTTCGTTAATCCCTTCATCGTAAACTTCCACTTTCAGGAAAGGATCTATCTCCGCAATCTCCCTGGCCACCATAGTGGTCTTGGGCTGCCCGAGCGCATCCACGCCCCTGCGTATACGGTTAAGATTAGTAAGCTCCAGGGTGTCAAAATCCGCAATGCGTACAGTGCCAAAAATGCGTTCAATGGCCATGGTAACCGCAGCTGATTGACCAACGGACAAACCTATGACCCCAACAATTTTTTGGGAGAGAATCTGCTGTTCGTCATCGGTAATTTTATATTTATTACGCGAAGTCCTTAACTCAATAAATTCATCTTCGTTTACCAGGTGAACGAGCGCATTATTCCACGGATAGTATACCCAAACTCCATACGTAAAAGGATCATTATCCTTAAGCCAGTTTGTATAGGCAGCATCCAGGTCTTTTTCGCGTAAACGATCTTCCGGATGTCTGATTTTATAGAGTTCTTTAATCTGACCTTCAAGGCTATCATGTTTAACCAACCAGGGTTTTTCACTAGCAAGGTTTTGCAGGCGATCAACATGATCCTTTTTGGATAAATTGAATATAATCGCGTTATGATTCTGATTGTCAGTTTTTTGTAGAGCTTTAAAGGATTGCCTCAGACCCTTAAGGCCGTTTGGTGCCATATTTTTTTGATTGGATTAGGGCGGCAAAATAAGATATTGTTTAAAAATATGATTTACTTTGGCTCGCGTTATTATTCCAGAATTTATAATGAGTTCCAAGATAAATATTCTGTATGTGGATGATGAAGTGCACAATCTTCACGCATTCAAAGCCACATTCAGAAGAGAATATAACGTATTCATTGCCGAATCAGGAATAGATGCTCTGGAAATATTCAAAAAGGAGTCCCTGGACATTATTCTGACCGACCAGAGGATGCCCGAAATGACCGGTATAGAGTTCCTTATGGAAGTACAGAAGATCAATCCGGAACCCATGCGGATACTGATCACCGGATACTCGGACATCAATGCGGTAATTGACGCTATTAACAAAGGTCAGGTATATCGTTACCTCAATAAACCCTGGCAGGAAGGAGAACTGCGTGCCACCATTGAAAGCGCCTACGAGGTATTCCGCCTGAGACGAGAAAACAAGGAGCTCATTGCCAAACTGGAAAGAGCAAACGAACAGCTTGAATTCTTGTTACGTCAGAGATTATTATCCTAAGCAGTGACTTTTCGTACACACTTTGCCATTTACCTCTTGCTGCTTACAGCATCTTTAACTTTGCGGGCTCAAAAAGCTTCCTTTTCATTTAAGGATCAACCTTCCCAAAAAACCTTTTCCATTACCACCACCCGGCTTTCGGAAAAAATAGATTCTCTTCAGGATTACACCCGCATCGGGGTTTTCGGTATTTTTCAGGAAATGGATCTTTCCAATGATAACGCCCACTACGCGCAGGTGGGAAATCGTGAATTGCTGGCCTGGCATATTTCCCATCCGCACGTAAGCAGCCGCATCTATGCATTTGTTGAAGATCTTTCGCCCCAGGATACTTTATACGTGTATGACCGTAACGGCAAGCTTCAGGAAGCACGCCATACCGCTAACCTTATTGGCAATCGCCATACTTTTTCCCCGGTAAGCGGTGAACAGTTCATTCAGCTAAGCAAAAACAAGGACAGCAGGGCGCGGCTTTCCTTATACGGATTGAGCCTGGAACCCCTATCCCCTAAAAAGAGTAAGGGTTTTGATTTTAGAGATAGCGGCCCCTGCCAGGTGAATGTAAATTGCCAGGAGGGCACCGATTATACTGACATCAAGAACTCCGTGGTGCGTATACTGGTAAAACTCGGGCCTGCACTGGGTTTTTGTACGGGCAGCGTAATAGGTACTACCAATTACAGCTATGTTCCATACCTTCTTACGGCAGAGCACTGCGGCATTATCTCGCAAGGCAATTATGTTAGCCCGGCAGATCTGAACAGCTGGACATTTTATTTTAACTATGAAGCGCCTTCGTGTGAAACACCACCTTCGGAAGGTAACCTGGGGGGCAACCAGATCACCGGAGCACAGTTACTGGCCAATAGCAATGACAATGGGGGCGATTTTGGTTCGGATTTCTTTCTGCTGCGGCTCAACTCTTCCATCCCGCCTTCTTTCAACGCTTATTATATAGGTTGGAACCGCAAGGGTGATGACATTCCACTTAAAGGAGCTACCATACACCATCCCAATGGAGATATTAAAAAGATATCCATCTACACCAGTGCCGCAACTTCCGGTTCCTACGATGGTTCGGTAAGTGGAACCCACTGGCTGGTGAACTGGATTGGTACGGCCAATGGTTTTGGCACTACAGAGGCAGGGTCATCAGGCGCTCCCCTGTACGATGAAGATGGCTTGCTGCGCGGGGTGCTTACCGGAGGTGCTGCCAGCTGTAGTTCTCCCAATGGTGAGGACTATTTCGGAAAGTTCAGTTACAGTTGGGAAAGTAATGGCACTGTACCGGAGAGACGGCTTCGTGAATGGCTGGACCCAGTCAACACTGGTTTCCTGGCAGTAAACGGTTCTTATTTTGGCGATAGTCTACCTTCTACCCGTAATGATATCCAGATTGTCAACAATCCGGCTTCAGACGGTGTTCTTAAGATAGAGAACCTTGGCGCTCCTTCGGACAATCTCCAGGTGCTGGTAAGTGATTACAGTGGCAAAGTGGTGTACAACCAGAAAACTGTAGCCGTACCAGGGTCCCGAAAGGAGATTGATACGGGTAAGTGGCGCAATGGACTCTACATCGTGATTGTTCTTCGCAATAGCGAAGTGATCACACGCAAGGTTTTTATCCGAAACTAGAACATGATCTATGAAAAAGAAATTACTCCTGGGCCTGGCCCTGCTGGCAATGATGGCCTGCAAATCCTCGTCTCCCGAGCCCCTGGCCAAAAAATCTGATAACAGTGACCTGGGCCAACTGGCACAAGACACTAGTAACAAGGAACTGGAAGAACGCTATTGCCTTGATCTTACCCGGCCCAAAGACGTTAAGGACTCCGCCTTGTATAGCCAAACTACCCTTGTGGATTATAAACTACAGGAAGGATGCCTGTGTATTACTTACCAATACAGTGGCTGTACCGAAGGCAAACCGGAATTGATCATTTGGGAAGAGAATACTGAAGAACCCACCTTCCCCAAGGTGAGGACCAGCCTTTGGGTAAGGGAAGCCGGGCTGTGCGACCAGTTGCTTACCGGCAATGAATGTTTCAGCATGAAACGGATGCAACTGGTGGGTAATGATGTGCTGGTAAGCATCAATACCGAAAATGAGAACGTAATGGTAAAAACTCAGAACTGACCGGTACCTAATAATACCAAGGTACAGGATTCTTCGGTCTTAATACCATTCTCCTTTAGTATCCTGGCCAACTCACGGTTTTCAGCACCAGGATTGAATATTACCCTGCGGGGGTGCATGTCTTTCAGGTAATCATAGTATTCCTCTTGGTTGGCAGCACTCAGGTACAAGGTTACGGTATCAATATCTTTCAGGTCTGGTTTTCCTTCAATGATCTCCCAGTCTTCTACTTTACGGGCTTTACGGCCTAATGCTATTACTTCATGATCATACTGCTGCAATAGCTTTACGGCTTTGTAACTGTATCTTTCTGGTTTATGGCTGGCTCCTATTACAAGGGTTTTCATAGATATTATTCTTTAAAGCTTAGCTTTGTAATTCCTAAAAATTCAGGTCTTTGATCAGCACACAAAATCTTTCGTATGCTTATCCCGGGGGTGCGCAAATGCACTTTCCGGACCTTCAGTTAAAACAGGATTCTTCCCTTTTGGTTTTGGGGAATTCCGGCAAAGGTAAAACCACTTTTCTCCATCTGCTGGGAGGATTGCTGGTGCCCGATTCCGGTTCTGTTAATATACACGAAACCGACCTTACCCGCTTAAGTTCTAAAAGCCGGGACCGCTTCCGCGGCAGGCATATCGGTATCGTCTTTCAACGTTCCTATTTTCTCAAGGCCCTTACTGTAGAAGAAAACCTGAAGCTGGCTATGCAACTGGCCGGTTTAAAGCCGTCCCCGGAAAAGATCCGGAAAGTTCTGGCTTTTCTGAACATAGAACACAAGTCCTCCCAAAAGCCACAGAACCTGAGTATCGGTGAACAACAAAGAGCCTCCATTGCCCGGGCAGTAGTACATAGGCCTGCGCTGTTGCTGGCAGATGAACCCACTTCGGCCCTGGATGATGAAAATGCCCTGCGTGTAGCGGAATTGCTGCAAAGCACGGCACAGGAAAACAACTCCACCCTGGTGATCGTAACCCATGACAACCGCCTGAAAAGTATCTTCCAAAACCGTATTGAACTATGACCTGGCTAAGCATCAGTTGGAAGAACAGCCGCCAGAGGCCACTCGCCACCTTTTTAAGTGTGTTGCTTCTGGCCTTTGGAACGGGGATTATCTCTTTGTTGATGTCCGCCTCCAAACAGATAGAGGACCAGTTTACCAAAAACATCAAAGGCATTGATATGGTGGTGGGCGCCAAGGGAAGTCCGTTACAGCTCATCCTGAGCAGTGTATACCAGATGGATGCGCCCACCGGCAACATTCCGATGAAGGAATACCAGCAACTTGTACGGAACCCGATGGTGAAAAAAGGTATTCCGCTAGCATATGGTGATAACTATGAAGGCTACCGTATTGTGGGAACGGAATTCTCGTACCTGGAACATTACCATACTTCATTTGCCGAAGGCCAATTGTGGTCTGCCCCGGGTGAAGTGGTTCTGGGAGCCCGGGCAGCACGCCTCACCGGTCTTTCCCTGGGAGACACTTTTAACGGCAGCCATGGTCTTCAGAATAACATGGATGAGCATGACCACTTTGCCTACAAGGTGACTGGTATCCTGGAACCCACGGGCACCGTAGTGGACAAGCTCATTTTAACCCCTATAGAAAGTGTATGGTCCGTGCACGATGAAGGCCATGAAGAACATCATGAGGAAACGGAGCATCACCAGCCCGAAAAGCCCCGCGAAATAACGGCTGCCCTCATTCAGTTTGGCAGTCCTATGGGCAACCTTACCGTGCCCCGTATTGTGAACCAACAAACATCCATGCAAGCGGCATTGCCGGCTATTGAGATCAACCGTTTATTTGCCTTAATGGGCAACGGTATTGAAACCTTACGCGCACTAGCTATACTCATCGTGATCCTTTCCGGCATCAGTGTTTTTGTTTCCCTGTACCAAAGCCTGAAAGACCGCAAATTTGAACTGGCCCTGTTACGCTCTATGGGTGCATCGCGTATACAGCTTTTTACCCTGGTGATCCTGGAAGGGCTTATTATTTCGGTGATCGGGTATATTATTGGAATTGGCCTGGGCAAACTGGGACTCTGGGCATTATCCCAACTGGCCAGCCAGGAATACAGCTATTCCCTGCACATTCCCATCCTTACCATCCAGGAGGTTTATCTTTCAGGCGCTATTTTAGGTATCGGATTCCTGGCTTCATTGTTGCCGTCTGTACAAGCGTTCCGGTTGAACATTTCCAAAACCCTCAGTGATGCGTAGTACTTTATTAAGCTTATTACTTCTTATATCCATTTCAGCCTGGGCTCAAAAACCACTGGTGTGGGAAGTACTGGGCATGACCACCTATACCAATGATTTTGAAGCAGGTGGTACCCTGATCCCTAAATTCCCCCCTATCCTGGAATCCCAATACGAAGGGCAGGAAGTGACCATTTCCGGCTACCTGATACCGATTGATGTGGAAGCCAATACCTACGCCCTCTCCAAGAATCCGTTCACCTCCTGTTTCTTTTGTGGAAATGCCGGTCCGGAAACGGTTATAGAATTGAAATTTGATAAATCACCGGGGCGCTTTGCCACGGATACCTACGTTATGATCAAAGGCGTATTGAAATTGAACCGCCATGGCAACGCCTTATTCTTTACCCTTACCCACGCAAGTTTACACGGATAATGCTTAAACTCTTCCGAAATACGGCCCTCATCCTGATTATCACCACTTCCGGTTTATACGCCCAGGAAAACACTGCGCGCCTTATTGATTGGAAATTCCTGGCCAAGGTGACTTTTAAAGATAAGTATTACCCCGACCTGGAGGCATGGTATGTAAAGCCTGTATTCCCGGAAAGCATTCAAAAACTGGATGGCAAACGGGTGATCATCAAAGGTTACATCATACCCCTCGATGTGGAAGGTGGCGTGTATGCACTCTCCGCTTATCCCTTCAGTGCTTGTTTCTTTTGCGGAGGAGCCGGACCGGAATCCGTTATGAGTCTTAAATTCAAGGAAACACCCCGCAGGTTCAAGACCGATGACGTGGTTACCTTAAGCGGATTCTTAAAGCTCAACGACTCTAACGTAGATGAATTTAGTTATATCTTGCAGAAAGCCGAAGAGATCGATTAAATGAAAAAACTGCTTATCGCACTCGCCATTTTGGCGATACTAGTGGTGGTCTACCTTATGGGTCCTACCCCTGAAACCCCGGTGTATACCCAACAGCTTCCTTCCGTTCCACCCATTGAACATATTGATGATTACGTGGCACAGCACGAAGCTCAATACCATCTTCGCAAGGATAACCACGCCCAGATCATCTGGGCTGATAGTACCGGGAAACCTACAGACTATGTATTGCTGTACCTGCACGGCTTTTCGGCCAGCTGGATGGAGGGTGATCCCGTAAATCGCAATGTGGCTAAATACTTTGGGGTCAACACCTATATGGCACGTCTTGCCGGACACGGCCTTATGGATACGCTTGCGCTTAGTGGTTTTACTCCTGAATCAGCATGGGAATCAGCCCAGGAAGCTTTGATGATAGCACACAGCCTGGGAAACAAAGTAGTGATCATAAGCACTTCCACCGGGAGCCCCCTGGCCCTTAAGCTGGCTGCCGATTATCCCGATAAGGTAGCCGGACTGGTAAACCTTTCCCCCAACCTTCGCATCCGTAACGCAGCCGCCCGTATTCTCAATGATCCCTGGGGAGAACAGATTGCACGCCTGTTATACGGCAAGGGCCGCGTTATCCACCACCACCAGCAAGAAGCCTCAAAGTACTGGGATACCTTGCATACTCCCTCCGCCCTGGTAGCCCTGGAAGAGTTGCTGGAAACCACTATGTACGATACCCTCTATGCCAAAGTAAAATGCCCGGTGCTTACTCTTTACTATTACAAGGATGAACAACACCAGGATGAAGTGGTGGACGTTTCGGTGATACCGGAAATGCACAAAGCACTAGGCACACCGGACAGTGAGAAAAAATACGTTCCTCTCCCCACTCCTGGTGATCACGTGATTGGTTCCTCCATTAAATCAGCGGATTACCAGGTAGTGGAAAAAGAAGTGAAGGCCTTTTGCCGCGATGTGATCGGAATGCCGGTTAAGATATCCACACAGCAGGCAATTCTTTAACTAATTTATAAGTACAGGATGGCAGCTTTGTATATCTTTGCGCTTTAATGAATTTCCTGTACCCGCAATTCTTCTGGGCAATGCTAGCGCTGGCCATTCCGGTCATCGTTCACCTTTTTAATTTCAGGCGTTATAAAACGGTTTACTTCAGTAACAACCGCTTTTTACAGGCTATTCAAAAAAAATCGCAATCCTTTAACCGGCTTCGCCACCTTATTGTCCTTTGCTGCCGTTTACTGGCCCTGGCCCTTTTGGTCATTGCCTTTACCCAACCTTATATCCCTGCCGAGGAAAGTAGTGCAGGAACCTCCAACTACGCTGCACTGTACCTGGACAACAGCCTGAGCATGAAAACCAAGGGCCCGAACGGCCCCTTGCTGGACGAAGCACGAAGCCAGGCCGTGGAACTGCTGAAATCGTTACCCGAAAACTTTAACGTACAGCTAGTAAGTAACAACTTTGAAGGGCGGGAGCAGCGCTATTACACGCCTAACGAAGCCATACAGATGGTGGATGAGCTGCAACCCTCACAGGCATACCGTACAGCCGAAGAAATACAAAGCCGCCTGGCAGGCCCCTGGCAGGATGTAAACACCGAGAAAGGTAAATTGCAGGTATTTGTGCTTTCCGATTTCCAGACCTCACAGTTTGAGGACCTGCAATCATTTGACCGGGAGAACTGGAACACCCACTTTATCCGTTTTGAATCCGCCAATGAACTGTCCAACGTAGCAATTGATTCCGTGTGGTTTGATCAGCCCGTATTGCAACCCGGCTTTGACCAGGAAGTACAGGTTCAATTGAGTAATTACGGCTCATCAGCCTTACACGGCCTCTCTATAAAGCTGGAGATCAATGACGAACTGGTGGCCGCCCGCGAATTTGAATTGCAACCGGACTCTAAAGATGTGATCAGCTTTACCATTCGCCCTGCTGAACGCGGTAACTATCGCGGTAAAGTATCACTGGATGCGGGTGAACCTTATTTTGACAATGAGTTCTACTTCACCTTTAGCATCAGGGAACCCCTGCGTGTACTGGCCATTGGTGAAAAACATAAAGAAACCCTGGAGCGCCTCTACCAGGATGCTGTATATCATTTGACCACCACTCCTCTCAACCAGATCAATTATGGAGAATTAAGTTCCTATAAACTTATCATCCTGGATGGTCTCAACAGTTTCCCCTCCGGCTTACAGTCTGCCCTGGAAGGTAAGCTTGCAGATGGTGGAAACGTGGTGGTTATACCATCGCTGAATCCTGAAAATGATCAACCCGTACTGCAAGGCCTGGGCATAGGAGGCTTTAACGGTTTGGAAAATACCGAACGCAAGGGAGCAGAAGTAGCCTACAATGATCTCTTATTCGAAAACGTTTTCACGGAGCGCTCCCGTAATTTACAATTACCTTACGCCAGCAGCTATCTGCGCCTGAGCAATTCCGGTGGTTTCCGGGTGATCGGCTTTGAGAATGGTGATCCCTTGCTGATGCGATATCCCCGCGAGAACGGCCAGGTGGTGGCATGGACTACTTCCCTGGACGCTGAAACCAGCTCGCTGGCCCGTCACCCAATCTTGGTACCCATCATGCTGAACGCTGCCCTGTACAGCAGCACCCGCTCCCCGCTCTATAACGCAGCCGGCCGCAACAGCGGACAGCAGTTTGAACAGGTTGGCAACAATGAAATACCACTGGCTGTGGAAATGAACGGTCAAAGCCTCATCCCGCCCCAGCGCAACCGGGGCAGAAAAGTGGAGATCCACAGCCTGCCCGTGGAAGTGGAACCCGGAATTTACCCGGTACAAAAAGAAGGCAACAACCTTGGCCTACTGGCCGTAAATGTAGATCCCCGTGAGAGCGACTGGAAATTCCGCTCGGCTGCTGAACTGGAAAACACCAGTATGAACCAGGCTCCGGAAGTGTTGGAAGGAAACGCTACCCTACTCGGTGAACGCATTCATACTTTATACAATGGTTACCCATTATGGCGCTGGTTTTTGGCCGGAGCCCTTTTGTTTTTACTGCTCGAAATGCTTTTGTTAAAACTCTGGAAGTAGACCCATGAACGCAAACCGCATACTGATCCGCAACGCCAAGATCATTGACCCAACCTCCGGTCATCATGGTAAGGTAATGGACATTTGCATTGAAGATGACACCATTAAGGAGATCGGCAATAAGCTGGATATAGATGATGCTGAAGTATTTGAAGCCGACAACCTGCATGTAAGCCCGGGCTGGTTTGACCTGCGGGCCCATTTCTGGGATCCGGGTCACGAAGAAAAAGAAGACATTGAAAGCGGTATCAATGCCGCCATCTTCGGAGGGTTCACCGGGGTGGCTGTATCTCCTGATACCAATCCGCCCATTGACTCTAAAGCTGATGTGGAATATGTATACAAGAAAGCCGAGGAATTCCCGGTGGGTGTGTACCCCTATGGAGCGATCACCAAAGGTCAGAAAGGAGAGGAACTCAGCGAAATGTACGATATGTACCAGGCCGGAGCTGTGGGTTTCAGCCAGGGAAAAAGCCCATTAGCCAACAGCGCGTTACTTAAACTGGCATTGCAGTATCACCGCAGTTTTTCACCACCCCTGCACTTAATGCCTCTGGACCATGACCTTGCCAAGGGTGGCCAGATCCACGAAGGTGAGAAAAGTATTTACCTCGGGTTAAAAGGTATTCCCGCACTGGCGGAGGAAGTAAGCGTACAGCGCGACCTGCACCTTGCGCAATACGCGGAAACAGGCGTACACTTTATGGGTATTTCCGCAGAGAGTACTTTGGGCATTTTGAGCCAGGCTCGAAAAGAGGGTAAGGATTTTACCGCTGATGTAGCCGTGGGCAACCTCTACTTTACGGATGAGGACCTGGAGAGTTACGACACCCGCCTGAAGGCCATGCCTCCCTTCCGCAGTAAAAAGGACAACGAAGCCCTGATACAGGCACTCAACGATGACCTTATTTCCGCCATAGCCTCTGATCACCTACCCCAGGATATTGAAAATAAAAAATGTGAATTTGATCACGCAGCCTTTGGTATCATCGCCCTGGAAAGTTTTATCGGGGCCATTGGAAAGTCGCTGGAAGGTAAGGTAAGCTGGGAGCGGATCATTGAACTGATCAGCATCAATCCTCGCAGGATACTCAACCTGGAAATACCTTCCATTGAAGAAGGCAACTGGGCCGAACTTACCTTTTTCAACCCCGCCCTGGAATGGACTTTTGAAAAGAAACACATACAGAGCAAATCGGCCAACTCACCCTTTATCGGCAAGCCGCTTAAAGGTAAATCGCTGGGAATCTTCAACAAGGGCACCATGGTGTGGCTCGCGGATATGTAAACATGCGCATCGGCTACGAAGCAAAAAGGGTTTTTCATAACCGTAGTGGTCTCGGTAATTTCAGCCGGAACCTGGTGCGTGCCCTGGCCACTTCCTATCCGGATGATGAATATTATCTCTACAATCCTAAAAAGCCCAAAGTTCCCTTTGGGGAAGATCTTCCCCCGGTAAAAGAGCTACGCCCCAGCATCAGCAACCCACTGTTTGTAAACATCTGGCGGCAACGGCTGCTGGCGGACCGGGCCAAAAAAGACCAGGTAGATATTTTCCATGGTCTCAGCCAGGAGCTGCCAACCGGTTTACGTAAACGTGGCATCCCCTCCGTACTTACGGTTCACGACCTGATCTTTATGCGGAACCCACAGCTTTACAAACCCATTGACCGGAAGATCTACACCCGCAAACTCAAACTTGCCTGCCAACAGGCTACCAGCATTGTGGCCATCAGTGAACAAACCCGCAGGGACCTGGAGGAATTCCTTAAGATACCGGCTGAAAACATAAAAGTGATCTACCAGGGTTGCGACCCGCTTTTTAGGGAGGAACAAAGTGCTACGGAAATTGAAAGGATAAAGCAAGTCTACGGCTTGCCGGAAAAGTACGTTCTTTTTGTGGGGACACTGGAAAAGCGCAAGAACGTAGCCCAGGTAGTCAAAGCTACCCAGAAGCTGGAAATACCCCTGGTGATGATCGGCAGAGCCACCAAATACTGGAAAAAGCACGTAGAACCAGGCCTGAATCACAAGTTGGTGTATACCCCATCGGTAATGGACAATCAACACCTGGCCGCTTTGTACCAGGGTGCCACCCTTTTTGTGTACCCTTCCACCTTTGAAGGTTTCGGTATTCCGGTATTGGAAGCCCTGGTAAGCAAAACACCGGTCATCACCTCAAACACCAGCTCACTTCCGGAAGTAGCGGGCCCTTCCAGCCTGTTGGTGGACCCTAAAAGCCAGGAAGATCTTACCACGGCTATAGACCGGGTATGGCGTTCCGAAGAACTGCAAAAGCAAATGATGGAAAGTGGTTATACCTTTGCACAGCATTTTAAAGATGATGTAATTGCCAGGCAATGGCACAACCTGTACACCAGTTTAGTATGAAGCAGAAGCTTACGGCCATAATACCCACCGGTAACGAAGAACACAACATTGAAGCGGTGATCCGCTCCGTGAGCTTTGCCGATGAAGTAATGGTGGTAGACTCCTACTCTACCGACCGTACCGTGGAACTGGCGCAACAATTTGACATCCGGCTGCTACAACGTGAATACGGAAACTCCGCTTCGCAAAAGAACTGGGCCATCCCCCAGGCCGAACATGAATGGATACTTCTGGTAGATGCGGATGAACGGGTTACTCCTGAATTACAGGCCGAGATCGAAAAGATACTTTCCAGTGAAAACCCTGAAGACGCTTACTGGATATACCGCCAAAATCACCTTATGGGCCGTAAGGTAAATTACAGCGGCTGGCAGGGTGATAAAGTGATCCGCCTTTTCCGGAAAAGTAAATGCCGTTACGAAGACAAGCACGTACACGCTGAGGTCATAGTGAACGGCAGCGTAGGTTACCTCAGGAACAAGCTCCAGCATTATACCTACAAAAGCCTGGAACACATGATGTTCAAGGCCGATCGTTACACCAGCTGGGGCGCTTATGATCGCGTAAATAAAGTGCAGAAGGTGGGAGCCTTTCACCTTTTTGTAAAGCCTGCCTTTACCTTCTTTAAAAAGTATTTTCTGCAACTGGGTATCCTGGATGGCAAGGTGGGTTTTATCCTGGCTGTACATTCCTCCTACTACATTTTCCTGCGGTCGCTTAAAATATGGCGTATTCACGAAGGTGAGGACATCAAAAAGGAATGAGCTGGTTTTCAAAGTGGTAAATTGCTTGCCTATTGCCACAGATAGCCGTACTTTTGCCGGCCGTCAGAGAAAGGAGCCAGATGCTGTTGCAATTTATCTTCATTTTTTTCGCCATAATCTTGATGCTGGCGATCATTGTCCTCTTTATTGTAAAAGCCGGTATTCAACTACAATACCTGCGTATCAGCCGTAAAAAGAAAAAAGGCCATATCAGCGATTTTGTACAATTTGACTATACAGATGCCGGAGAACGCGCGCTGCGCTGGGAAGCTTTTCTCATGTTCCCCCTGATGTATGCCATTGTGCTGGATGAGGATAAGGAAGAACTCAACCATCTTAAACGATCCGTAAAACGCATTCACATCACCATCTATATCCTCCTTATTCTGTTGATCATAATGGGAGTGTATTCCGAAAAAGTTTTTGTGTAAAAGCCCGGATGAAAGAACTTGTTGCAGGGAAAATATTCGAGACCATCGGAGCTGCCGCAGATGAGTTGGGCGTAGACGCCTACGTTATTGGCGGCTACGTACGTGATCACATACTGAAACGTAAAGACCCGAAGGATATTGACATTGTGGCTATTGGACGCGGTATTGACCTGGCGCAAAAGGTTGCGGACAAGCTGGGACATAGTAAAGTAACTGTGTTCAGGAACTTCGGTACCGCCCAGGTGCTCTATCGGGATTTTGAACTGGAGTTTGTGGGTGCCCGTAAAGAATCCTACCGCAAGGAAAGCCGCAAGCCGATTGTGGAAGACGGCAGCCTGGAAGACGATCAAAACCGTAGGGACTTTACTATCAATGCCCTGGCTATTGGTCTTAACCAACATAACTTCGGAAAACTCCTGGACCCCTTTAACGGTGTGGAAGACCTTGAAAAAGGGATTATCCGCACGCCCCTGGATCCTTCGGTTACCTACTCTGACGACCCACTGCGCATGATGCGCGCCATACGCTTTGCGGCACAGCTCGGTTTCCGGATCGAAAACCGCAGCTTTGCGGCCATCCAGGAACAAAATCAAAGGATAGAAATCATCAGCGCAGAACGTATTGCCGAAGAACTGAACAAGATCATGCTGAGCCCCAAGCCTTCCATAGGGCTGCGTTTGTTATTTGAAACAGGCTTGCTGCACCGCTTTTTACCTGAAGTAACCGATCTTCAGGGAGTAGAAGAAGTGGACGGTCAATTACATAAAGACAATTTTTACCACACCTTACAGGTGGTGGATAATATTTCTGAAAACACGGATAAGCTTTACCTCCGCTATGCCGCCCTCTTCCACGATATTGGCAAACCCGTTACCAAGAAGTTCCTGCCTAAAACCGGCTGGACCTTTCATCATCACGAGTTTGTGGGCGCTAAAATGGTGAAAAAAATATTTCAGCGGCTTAAGTTACCCCTGGGTAAAGAGCTTCGCTATGTGCAGAAGATCGTGAAGATGAGTAGCCGCCCCATAGCCGTTACCAATGAAGAAGCTACAGACAGCGCGGCACGGAGGCTTTTATTTGATGCCGGTGACGATATAGAGGATCTGATGCTGATGTGCGAGGCAGACATTACCACTCAAAACGAGAAAAAGAAAAAACGCTTTCTCCGCAATTTCCTGAGTGTACGGGAAAAACTGAAGGAAGTAGAAGAAAAAGATCATGTACGCAACTGGCAACCGCCTATTGACGGTACGGAGATCATGCAGACCTTCAAACTGGCACCGGGTCCTGAAATAGGGATCATCAAGGAAGCCATTAAAGAGGCTATACTGGAAGGTGATATTGAGAACACCCCTGCTGCCGCAAGAGCATTTATGCTGCAAAAAGGAAGTGAATTAGGATTAATACCAGACAAAGAGAGAAAAACAGAATGAGTATGAATTATCGCGTACGGATAGTACTGGATACGGATGAGGACGTAATACGCGACATTGAGCTGAACGGAAAGGAAAAACTGAATGTACTCCACGAGAGTATTCTAAGTGCCTTTGACCTGTACACCGGTGAAATGGCCTCCTTCTTTTTAAGTAATGAGGATTGGGAACAAGGTGCGGAGATCAGCCTGGTGAATTTTGGCAATACGGATGACGCTGACCTTATGGCCAGTAAATGCATTGCTGATGTGATACCTGAAAAAGGAGACCGTATGATCTATGTATATGATTTCCTGAATCTTTGGACCTTCTTCCTGGAAGTAATAGCTATTGATGATACCCCGGCACCGGAGACCCCGCTCATTCATATTTTAAAAGGGGTTCGCCCCCAGGAGGCACCGGCAAAGGTGATGGAGAGCGTTAATCTTTCCGATGATGTTTACCTCGAGGATCCCGGATCATTTGGCGATGAGACCAATTGGGACGACTTCCAGGAGGATCAATAAATAATAACCGAATGTATTCGTGATACGGGTATGGACCGGCCGGCTTTCAGCAAAATTTTACGGTCGGTCATAGCCCAGATGGTGGTGCATACCTTTTTGAGCCCTTCACTATCTTCAAATATGATGGTAACCTTGTGTTTATCCAGATTACCCAAACTTGTAGCTCGGTGAAGACTGAACAGCCTTTCACGAATGGATTCCCTGTTGCTTAGTACCTCCTGTGCCGGAAAAATAAGTTCATTGATGGTTTCCTTCTCGATCGTGGGAACTTCCCTGTAGTTCATCTGCATAGGCAAAAGATTTTTTGTGAATATTATTCGGATATCAAGAGGATAGTTTCTCAAATTTAATTAAAATTAGCCGTTTAAACGTAATCTGAGATATTAACAAACTTGGAAAAAGTACTTAAAACCCAAGCTCTTACTAAACGCTACGGATCTCTCACCGCAGTAAATGAGTTGGAATTGGAAGTGCCTAAAGGCAGCGTTTTCGGAATACTTGGCCCCAATGGAAGTGGAAAAACCACTACCCTGGGAATGGTACTGGGCGTAACCCGGCCCACCTCCGGAAATTTTGAATGGTTTGGAGGGAAACCATCCTTTGAAGTAAAACAAAAGGTAGGAGCCCTGCTGGAAACACCCAACTTCTACCCCTACCTCTCGGCTATTGATAACCTGAAGATCATTGCTACCATCAAGGAGGTAAAGGATCCTGATATTGAAGGTGTATTGCAAACGGTAAACCTGGCCCAGCGCGCCAGTAGTAAATTCAAGACCTACAGCCTGGGTATGAAACAAAGACTGGCTATTGCAGCCGCTCTGCTCAGCCACCCGGAAGTGCTGGTACTGGATGAACCTACCAATGGCCTGGATCCGGAGGGGATTGCGGAAATACGAAGCATGATCCTGGATATCGCCAAACGGGGTATCACGGTGATCCTGGCCAGCCACCTGCTCTATGAAATTGAAAAGGTTTGCACTCATGTGGTTGTTCTGCGTAAGGGCCACCTCATCTTTCAGGGTAAAGTGGATGAATTGACCGGCCACGATGGCTTTATTGAGATTAAGGCTGCGGATATGAACAAGCTGGAAACAGTCCTGCAAAGTATGGCCGGCATTGAAAATATCCGCAAAAAAGATGGGCTGCTGGTTCTGGCCCTTCAACAGCAAATATCACCGGAAGAAATAAACCGCTCCCTGGCGGAAAAAGGTATTTATGTGAGCCACCTGCACTTCCGTAAGAACAGTCTTGAAAAGCAATTCCTGAACCTTATAAAAACCACCGAGAATGAAACTGCTTAAAATTGAATGGCTCAAGCTCAAAGGCCATCCTTTTTTCTGGATCGGGTTGGGATTGTATGCTGCATGTATGATACTATTGGTTTCCAAAGCCGGAGGTATAGAGTGGCGGGTGGATGATCCGGATAATGAGGCCGGTCAAAAGCTCCTGAACTTTGGAGAAGCCGGTTTTTATAAACTGCCTTACATCTGGCAAAATGTAACCTACCTGGCCGGATATTTTAAATTCATCCCGGCCTTTCTGTTGATCTTTTTTGTATCCAACGAATACCAGTACAGAACGTATCGTCAGAATATAATCGATGGGCTGAGTATTGGGGAATTCTACACATCCAAGCTTATATCCGCCTTTATATTCAGCGTAATCAGCGTGCTTATTATTGGTGTGAATGCCGGGATTATGGCCATACTCTACAATGAAAGTGCTTCTGCTGCCGATTATTTTCAGAATATGGATTACCTACTCGCCTATTTTGCAGAAGTATTGTTCCTGATGTTGCTGGCCCTATTCCTCACTTTCCTGTTTAAGAGAAGCACCATTACGGTTATCATCATCTTACTGTATTATTTTATTGTAGAACCCCTGGCGGGACTGGCCATAGGTGACCCCATTTCCGATTACCTGCCCACCCGCCCTTCCAGGGAAATGATCACACAGCCTTTTACGCGTATGCTACGTCTTGATGTAGCCTTTAAGATCAAATCTCCTGAGACTTTCTCCTACCACTTTCTCCTGCTGACCTTCCTCTATACAGTTATACTTGGATTTGGCGGTTGGTGGATACTAAAACGCAGAGACCTGTGAGCAACCGCTATCGGGATAATACGAGCTGGCGCGCCCGCTGGCATGACATTATTTTTGAAGCGGATACCCCGGCCGGAAGGAATTTTGACATTGTATTGCTGGTGGCCATCCTGGGTAGCCTGGCGGCCATTATGCTGGAGTCAGTACAGTCCATTTCGGAAGAATACCGCACCACCTTCCGCTACCTGGAGTGGTTCTTTACCGCCATATTTACCGCAGAATACATCTTGCGCCTGCTGGTAGTACATCGCAAGCGCCATTATATTTTCAGTTTCTACGGCATTATTGACCTGCTGTCTATCCTGCCTACTTATTTATCCATGATTTTCCTTGGTGCTCACTACTTTATGGCCATCCGCAGCCTCCGGCTCATACGGGTGTTCCGGGTATTGAAAATGGTACGTTTCCTGGGAGAGGCTAAGGTCCTGTCCTCGGCACTTCGGGCCAGCCGTATTAAGATCACCGTATTCCTGGTAGCCGTAATGTGCGTGATCTTCATCATGGGGACCGTCATGTATATGGTAGAAGGCAAAGAGAACGGCTTTACCAGTATACCGGTAAGTATATACTGGTGCATTGTTACACTTACCACCGTGGGCTATGGCGATATTTCACCGCAAACACCCCTCGGGCAGGTCATCGCATCCATTATTATGATACTCGGTTACGGCATTATTGCCGTACCCACCGGTATAGTAACTGCGGAGATGGGCAAAGCCAACCTAACCGTTGAGGCCCTTCGCGAATGCAGCACCTGCGGTGAACAAGGTCACGCTTCAAACGCTTTATACTGTAGAAACTGCGGATCCAAACTTTGAGTAAAAAAGCCATTTTCCTTTGTGGGCCTACAGCGGTAGGCAAAACCGAAGTTGCCATTAAGCTTGCGGAATGGCTTAATACCGAGATCATTTCTTTTGACAGCCGCCAGTTTTTCAAAGAACTGAAAATAGGGGCTGCACCTCCTTCTATTGAAGAGCAGCAACGTATTCCTCACCACCTCATCGGTCACCTTTCGGTAGAAAAAGATTACAATGCCGGAGATTTTGAACAGGAGGCCCTGCAGCGGATGGAAAACTTGTTCCAAAAACATGATTCCATTATCCTGGTGGGCGGAAGCGGCTTTTATATGAAAGCCCTTACCGAAGGTTTTGACCACATGCCGGATACCGATGTAGAACTGAGGACCGCTTTGAACCAGCAATACCTGCATAAGGGTTTGCAACCCTTGCAGGAGGAATTATTGGAAAAAGATCCCGACTATTATGCCAAGGTGGACCGTAAAAATCCACAACGGCTTATCCGCGCCCTGGAAGTAATACGCAGCACCGGCAAGCCCTACAGTAGTTTCCGTAAAAGTTACAAGGCTGAAAGGCCTTTTCGCTCCATTAAGATAGGCCTGGAATTACCCCGTCCTGAACTCTACCAGCGCATCAATAAAAGGGTGGAGGTCATGGTAGCCCGGGGGCTGGAAGATGAAGCCCGTTCACTGCTCAAACACCGTAACACAAATTCGTTGCAAACCGTTGGTTATAAGGAGTTTTTCCAATATTTTGATGGAGAATTGAAACGCGAAGAAGCCGTGAGCGAGATCCAGAAAAACACCCGCAGGTACGCCAAAAGACAAATGACCTGGTTTAAACGCGACCCGGAGATAAGCTGGTTTTCTCCTCACAACATGGCTGCTATACACTCACACCTTGTACGGATATGGGACCAGGACTGAACTTGTCCATACCAACACTCCCTCTATATTTGTTACTTAAATAAGCACTATGCAATGGAGACGTTTACTTTGGCCTTTTTCGCTGATCTACGATTCCATTACACGTATCCGCAACACTGCTTTTGACCAGGGGATACTCGCCTCCCGCTCCTTTGACCTTCCGGTAATTGCCGTAGGGAACCTCAGCACTGGGGGGACCGGTAAAACCCCTATGGTTGAATTCCTGCTGGACCGTCTGAAAAGTTATAAGCGAGCGGTGGTAAGCCGTGGTTACGGACGTAAAGCCTCCGGTCTTCTTATAGCCAACCCGCAACATACAGCGGCCCAGATCGGGGATGAACCTTTACAGATGTATCGTAAGTTCCCGGATATTCAGATGGTGCTTAGCGAAAAGCGGGTGCTGGGACTGGAAGCGCTACAGGAAAACCCTCCCGAAGTGGTGATCCTGGACGATGCCTTCCAGCATCGCTACGTAAAACCCGGGTTCCAGGTATTGTTGACCACCTTCCAGGATCCTTTTTTCAAGGACTTTGTGTTACCGGCCGGTAACCTGCGTGAAAGCTCCCGAGGTAAAGAAAGGGCTGATGTGATACTGGTTACCAAATGTCCACCGGATATGAATACCGGCACAGCTGACCTTTACCGTAGCAGGATACGCCCCCGTAAAGACCAGGCGGTATTCTTTACCAGCCTGGAGTATGGAGAACCTGTAAACGCTCATGGTATTACCCTGCCTCATGGTGCCGATGTACTGGCCATAACCGGCATTGCTTCTCCCCAACCTTTTACCGACCACCTGAGTAAGGGTTTTACCGTAGCAAAACACTTGAATTTTGAAGATCACCACCATTTCAGTGAAGCCGATATCCGGCAAATAGAAACTTATCTGGAACAACACCCGGAATGCCCGGTAATTACTACGGAAAAAGACCTGGTGCGGCTGCTACCCCTGCTTTCCGATAAACTGAAGCCAAGGATATTCAGTCTTCCCATCCGCGTGAGATTCCTGTTTGAAGAGGAAAATACGTTTATGCAACGCATCACCGGTTTCATTTCAGGATCACCCGTATAAAAGCAGAAAAACGGCTCAAGGTAATCCGCTGTGTATTTTGTTTCTTTGCAAGCCAATGTAAAAGGCGGCATGGAAGATATCCTTAAAAATTACGAACCGGTCATCGGTCTTGAAATACACGTTCAGCTCAATACGCTGAGTAAGGCCTACAGTAGTGATGCTACGGAATACGGGGCCATGCCCAACACCCAGGTAAACATGATCTCACTGGGCCATCCGGGCACCTTGCCACGGGTAAATGAAAAAGTGATCGAATACGCGGTGCGCCTGGGCATTGCCTGCAACTGCACCATACGGGAGCGCAATGAGTACGCCCGCAAGAATTACTTCTACGCTGACCTTCCCAAGGGATACCAGATCACGCAGGACACCACACCCATTTGCAACGGTGGATACGTAGAGATCAAAGACGCGGATGGTAAGGATAAAAAGATCCACCTTACCCGCATTCACATGGAAGAAGACTCGGGAAAGAGCATTCATGATATTGATCCTTTTAATACCCTTATAGACCTGAACCGTGCCGGTGTTCCGCTGCTTGAAATTGTAAGTGAACCGGAATTCCGCAATGGACAGGAAGCCTACAATTACCTGGCTGAAATGCGTAAACTGGTACGTTACCTTGATATTTCCGATGGCAACATGGAAGAAGGTAGCCTGCGCTGTGACGTCAATATTTCTGTGCGCCCGGTGGGCCGGGAAAAATTCGGTACCAAGGTGGAGGTCAAGAACATGAACTCCTTCCGCAACGTGCAAAAAGCCATTGACTATGAGATCAAACGCCAGGTAGAGCTTATTGAAAGTGGTGGCGAGGTTGTTCAGCAAACCCGCACTTTTGACGCTGCCCGTGGAAGCACCATGGTACTCAGGGCCAAGGAAGATGCCCATGACTATCGTTATTTTCCGGAACCCGACCTGCAGCCGGTCATCGTTCGCGAGGATTACATAAGCAGGGTTAAGGATAACCTCCCTCCCCTGCCTAAAGAGCTTTTTAATAAATACCGTGAACTGGGGCTTAATGAATACGATGCTTCCCTGCTTACGGAAAGTAAAGAGGTAGCACTTTATTTTGAGAACCTGATCTCCCATACCGGCAATTATAAAGCTGCCGCCAACTGGATCATGGGTCCGGTAAAATCCTATCTCAATGATAAGGCCATGCACATTGAGGCCTTTCCCATTACTGCGGAGAAGATTGCGCAACTTATAGAAATGGTGGATGCCGGTAAAGTGAGCAATTCTGCGGCTTCCGGGGAAATGTTCAGGGCGCTCATTGAAAACCCGGACCAGGATCCGGCTACCCTGGCCAAAGAAATGAACCTCATACAGGAAAGCGATGCCGGGGCCTTGATGGAGCACGTACACGCAGCATTGGCAAAATACCCTGAAAAGGTAGAAGAATACAAAGCCGGAAAAAAAGGCCTGCTGGGTCTTTTTATGGGAGAGGTTATGAAGCTTTCCGGTGGCAAGGCTGATCCCAAAGTTGCCAGCAAACTGGTACAACAAGAATTAGAAAAACAACAATAACCACATGAAATTCAAACACTTATTTATAGCTCTACCCTTACTATCCGCAGTGGCCTGTTCAGGCGGTGGAAAAACCCGCATCCAAGGCTCTGTTGCCGGTGAAGGTGAGGAAGTGATCATATCTTTTTTAAAGCCGGAGGGTATTAAGCCGGTGGACACCATTGCGCTTACTGATTCTAAGTTTAGCTATACCCTGGAAAGGGACAGTACCGCCAATTTTGTGGTGGTGGAAACCAGCGATGATCATTACAGGGTGTTAACTTACATTCAACCCGGTGAAAACGTGGAAATTGAAGTTACGGGTGAGAAGGGCAACCGTGAGTATACCGTTAGCGGCAGCAAGGAATCTGAACGTATCCTGAAGATCAACCACATTATGAGGGATGCCTTTGACCGCGTGGATGAACTGGACTCCATAAACCGCAGCGCTATGGACAGTACCAATTTCATGGAGGTACGCAAAAAATCAGACTCTATTCGCAATGCAGTGGCCATGGATACCAAACAGCAGCTAAAGGACTTTGTGGAAGAAGATCCGTACAGCGTGCCCAACCTCTTTGTTTTTGCCCAGATAATGGGACGCACCAACATTTTTACGCCCCAGGATGACCTGGAGTATTTTGAAAAAGTATTGGCCGACCTCAAGGAAAAACATCCCGATAATGAGCACGTGCTCAACTTTGAGGAGAGAATGGCACAAATCAGGGAGAACGCTGCCTTAAGCAGGGAAATGGAAAAAGTGCGGGAAAGCCTGAAACCCGGTAACCCGGTACCCAACATTGAAATGACCGGCCCTGATGGAAATATGCACAGCCTGGCCGATCTTAAAGGAAAAGTAGTACTGGTTGACTTTTGGGCCGCATGGTGTCGTCCCTGCCGTGCAGAAAATCCCAACCTCGTACGCATGTACAACGAGTATAAAGGCAAAGGCTTCGATGTATTCAGTGTTTCCCTGGATGGACTTCCCCAACAGCCTAACCCCAAGGAAGACTGGACCAAAGCCATCAGCGATGACGGCCTTAGCTGGGAAAACCACGTGAGTGACCTGCAAGGATGGAACAGCGCGGTAGTGCGCCAGTTTGGGTTTACAGGAATTCCCTTTACCGTATTGGTAGATCGTGACGGTAATATTATTGCCACTGAATTACGCGGTCCCCAGCTGGAAGCTAAGCTGAAGGAAGTTCTGGGCTCCTAAGCTGACAGATTAAAAGATTGAAAAGCCGGTGTAACCACCGGCTTTTTTTATGGCTCAGTGCTATCGCCTTAAAGCACGATATCAGCTAGTATCTTCTTAAGAAGCGATAGCCGGGAGTATCGCTTTAAATACCGATACAATTATTTATCGTTTTAAAAAGCGATATTTGAAATTATCGCTTTAAATACCGATATTGCAATCATGATAGCCGTACTCACAGGAGACATAATAGATTCCCGTAAACTGCCCAGCCAGGATATCTGGCTCCAGCCTTTGAAAAGCCTGCTGGGGCAATGGGGCACCTCACCTCAGCAGTGGGACATATACCGTGGCGACAGTTTTCAACTGGCTCTGGAAGATCCCGCTGAAGCTTTAAAAGCCGCCATTCGCATCAAGGCACTGATCAAAAGCCTCAGCCCGGAAAAAGAACAGGAACGTATCTCAGAGATCGATGTACGCCTGGCCATTGGTATTGGCGAAAAAAACTACGAAGGAGCCGGCATTGCGGAAAGCAACGGGCCGGTTTTTATTCAATCCGGTGAACGGCTGGAAAAACTGAAAAAAGAAAAGATAACCCTGGCCATACAAACACCCTGGGAAGACCTGAACCGTGAAATGAACCTCTTCCTGCGGCTGGCCTCCATCCTTATGGATAGCTGGACCATTTCCTCAGGAGAAATTGTAAACCTTGTTTTTGAAAAACCGGATCAAACCCAATCGAAAATTGGCCAGCAACTGGGTATCAAACAAAATACGGTGAGTGACCGCCTCCGGAGAGCTCACATTGAAGATATACTGGAGCTGGATCAACTGTTCCGCGAAAAACTGCAAAAACACTTGAAATGAAACTCCTGGTACTACTCATACTCGCTCATCTGATCGGAGATTTCCCTGCCCAAGCCGGAAAATGGGTAGCTGATAAAAAGATCAACAAGGCACGTTCCCCTTATTTATACCTGCATGTGGCCATACACGGGGTTTTGGCCACACTGGCCCTGATCATTGCCGGGCAAACGGAATACTGGCCTCTGGTACTCATCATCACCCTGGGTCACCTGGGTATTGATCTTCTCAAACTGTATAGGCAGGATCAAACCAACCACATCCGTTGGTTCATAGCCGACCAATTACTACACCTGCTTTTGATCATCACGGCCTGGGCCCTGGTAACCGGACAGGTAATGAGAGTCCTGAGTTTCCTGAAGTCCGATTATTTCCTTATCCACATCACCGCTGTTTTCTTTCTTACCCAGCCCCTATCCATCATTATTGCCAAACTGATGGATAAGTGGATACCTTACATTGATGATGCGGCCAGCACCAAAGCCCTCCCTAAGGCAGGCATGTACATTGGCATGCTGGAAAGAGTATTTGCCTACGGGTTGATCATGACCGGGAACTGGTCCGGAATCGGTTTTTTACTGGCCGCCAAATCGGTATTCCGCTTTGGGGACCTGCGGCAGGCCCATGACCGAAAGCTTACCGAATACATCCTTATTGGCAGCCTGTTGAGTTTTGGCACCGCAGCAGCTGTGGCTTTGCTGGCTGAAAATCTTTTAAACTTAAAATGAGATGAATCCAAAAGATAGTTTTAATAAATCTATAAGAGAGCTAAAAAAAGACCCAGCTTCAAATGCTACCAAAATGATTGAATGGATTGAGAAGTACAGTTCTCAAAGTGGTGATTACTACTTCATATTTGATGATTTTGCTTATCGGCTTGGTATAAGTATCCAGGCAATTGAAGTTACTGATCAAAAAAGTGGAAAAGTTAAAGGCTACCTTCCTTGCTTGAAGTACTATCCAAATAATCCCTTAAATGAAGAATCAAGGCTTGATCATCTGACGTCCAATACGTTAAAAGAAAATAAATGTTATGAACTTCTTGCTAAGGAACTTCTGTATAGAATTATGCGGATTAAAGACATTGAAAAGCTCCTTCAACTAAGCTAACATCATCTTACCGATGAGGTCGGCCAGGCGGTGGCTATAGCCCATTTCATTATCGTACCAGCCTACCACTTTTACCATTCTTCCCAATACGGAGGTCAGTTCTTCATCAAATAAACAGGAGTACGGGCTACCGATCACATCGCGGGATACAATGGGGTCTGAAGTATACCCCAGGTATCCTTTAAAAGGCCCTTCTTCCGAAGCCCTCTTAAAGGCCTTATTGATAGCTTCCACCGTGGTCTTTTCCTTTACCGTAATGGTCATATCCGTAAGGCTTCCATCCGGTACCGGCACCCTAATGCCCGCTCCTCCGATACGGCCTTCCAGTTCAGGATAAATGCGGGTAATGGCTTTAGCCGCACCGGTAGTGGTAGGCACTATGCTTTCGGCTGCAGCACGCCCCCTGCGGAAATCCTTATGCGGGCCATCCTGTAATTGCTGGTCCGTGGTATAACTGTGCACGGTGGTAATATAGGCGTGTTCCACACCACACACATCGTCTATCACTTTAAGCAAGGGCGCTACCGAATTGGTAGTACAGGAAGCATTGGAAACTATGAGATCACCTGCTGTAAGCTGATCATCGTTAGCCCCGAGCACAATCGTCTTGGTATCATCGGTAGGAGGAGCCGAAATAATAACTTTACGGGCACCTCCCCTTTCTATATGCGGCATAGCCAGCTTACGGCTTTTAAAGCGACCGGTCGCTTCAATAACCACATCCACCTCTTTATCCCTCCAGGGTATAAGGGCCGGCTCTTTTTCATGCCATACGCTTATCCGTTGGTTCCCCACCACTAGTTCGTTGCCATCTATACCGATGTCATCCGGAAAATGACCATGTACCGTATCGTACTTCAGTAAATGCGCCAGGTTTTGTAAAGAAGCCAGATCGTTTATGGCTACCAGTTCTATATGAGGATATTTACGGATAACACGGGTAAGCGAGCGCCCGATGCGCCCGAAACCATTGATACCTATTCTGATCTTTTCCATAGGTTGCGAAGGTATAAAGAGCCTGCCTATTATGGGAACAGGATATGTAATGTCACCTAAAGAAAAAGCCCCCTGCCGGCAAAGGGTGTAAAAGGCCATTCTGACAACCGGAAATTATAGGACAGAACTGGCCAAACCTATTCGTCTAAGGCTGATGTCGGGGACTAACCGCTGCACTCCCTGCTCCCGTTTCCAATTATACAGCTGCCAGTTTTCGCTGGATTACATACGAGCGTACGGCTAATAAAAGGGTAAGCGGAATCCATGCTTCATGCAGATCCTGGGGCCACCAGGGCCAAAGAACCAAAGCCAGCACATGGGTGATGAGCGTAAGTATAAAGAAGAGCCGCAAAAATGACGACTTCCTTTTTTTAAGTAACAGCAAAGCCATTGGAAAATAAAAGGGTATGGCCCACAACAGGTTGAAATTCTGGGCAGCCGCCTTATGGTCTGTAGCAAACCACAAGATCACCAGCAGCCAGCCTACCAGCCCCACCAGGCTCATGAGAATAGCATCCCACCAAAAGGCGTTTTTCTTTTTACGTAAAGCCCGGAAGGTGATCAGCAAGCCGATCAGTAAGAGTAGGCTGGTCAGGACCAAAGGTGTAAAGAATGTATCCGGCTTAACCGGATCACGGCTTTCATAAGTGTGGATGGTTTCTTTCACCAAAGGCGCCCGCTCCCCATTCCGGGTGATATAGGCATGGTTCAGCCCGCTCTCCAGGTAATCCGGCAAAAACATGTATTCATAGGGCGTGGCGCGTTTATCCATGGGCAGGCCCAAACACAGGTCTATCCCAAGGTCGCCCCACGGCTGGTACTGCAGGTAAATATCACAGAGGTCGCGGATGGTATAATCCGTGGTGATATAGTCACCTTCAAATTGTACGCGGTCACCAAAAACATGCGCCAACGCATCGCGGATGCGGGTGGCGCAATTGTCGTAGAAATAATCGTAGTAATAATATTTATTCTCTTCCCTGGCGTTCCACTGCAGGAAATCAAAGAACTTCTGTTTTTCCGCTGCTGTAAGGTTGAGCACCTGTTCGTGGATATAACGGTCTTCCTGGATGTACAACATCTTAAACCGCTCGTAGGCAGAAACATCCAGTTGATAATACAGATAACCCCGGGCAAAATTCAGGTAAAAATTAGGCTGATCATAGTCAAATACCCCGTAGTTGTAGATGAAATCCAGGCCAATGGCAGGATCATGAACCCGAATAGCACTATGCCCGAAAGCAGAGTAGAGTTCACCCTGGTAAGGCCCGCAGGTAAGCACGTGAATTTGTGCCTCTGGCGAAAGATTCCATTGCGCCTGGGCTAAAAACGGCCACAAAAGAAGGATGCAGAAAACCTTTTTCATGCTGTGAATATACAATCACCGCTCTACTTAAGCGCGGAAAAATGCGCCAGGAATTCCTGCCTACCCAACAGCTAAATACTAAACCGCTTTCGCAGCAAAGAGTGGCTTTAGCTTTTTACGGTCCAGCCACAGGAAAAAGATCAGCAATAAGTTGATGGTCAACGTATAGGCAATACCTTTAGGGCTTTGAATAAGGTTCAGGTGTGCCAAAAACACGTTGAGCGCCAGGGGAATGGTCCATATCACCCCTACCAGTGAAAAGCGGATGGTAGCGATAAGTACTCCACCAACAATCTCGGCAATACCCAGAAAAGGCAACATATAACCGGTGGAGAACATGGCCCGGTAAAAATCCAGGAAGGGACTTTGGCGATCACCAAAGCGCTCTATGCCTTCAAACTTTTCCAATCCCTCACCAATAAAGATGAGTCCTACGGTAATCTTTAAGGCCATGATCACCAGCCTTCCTATCAGTTCTTTTTTCATATTCAGTTGGTTTTAAAGGGGTATGAATTTAAAAGTGACAGCCCCTTTCCTGGAGGCTTCATCATGAAAGCCGGTAAAGGACATTTTATAATTGACCCCGGCTGGGTCCTGTACCAGGTAAACTCGCTTATCCAGCACCTTATAGCCTTCTTCCAGGTCGTAAAATTTCCAGTCGTGGCCAATTCCACTGCTACGGCCTGACAACAGGGAAAGATCGGCATTCTGCAAGGTGACCTGTTCAAAAGGCAGGCTATCGGTATACAGGGCAGCGCTGGTCCGGTAGGGGTTGATGAGGCAGCCGGTAACGGAATAGTCCAGGGTATCACTGCCGTCATAAAGGCGTTCCATGTATTTGGTAAACCACAGGTCCCATTCCTCCTTGGGCGGCTCCAGCTTCATCACCTGATCCGGATCGGATAAGGAGAGGTACACAAAATTATAGGTCTCATCCAGCGGAACCGTGAAGCTTAGCTCCGATGAATGATCCAGGTTGGCTACCCGCACCTGGTATGCTTTACCATCATACGAAGTGATCTGAAGAAGTTTGAAACCACGGGCCTGGTTCTTTAGGTTTCGCCCCATATCCAGGATAAAGACTTCTCCTTTCGGAACCGTACCTTCAAAGTCTGCCGCCAGGTGTGCTTCGTGCAGAAAACGGTCTGCCCGTTCATAGCTGAACCTATAAACGGCCGTATTGAAATTTTTTCCCCATTCCGAACTTCCGGTAGCAGCCACCTGCATCAGCAAGGAGGGGTTGGTAGATATATTCGGATTTTCAGGCTGGCAACCAAAAGCAAGGTCCCAACTGTCCCGGTAATTAAAGGCCCGTGCCTGGTTGGTACTCAGGTCAAAATAGATTTGCCGGGGATAATCCACTCCGTCTTCAGCTACCATATCCACCCTGCCCACTTCTTCCTTAACCAATTGCCGGCCAATCAACTTGTCTTCCTTAAAACAGGAAGTAACCAGGAAACCGATGATCAACAAGCTGAGGATCTTCTTCATATCTAGAAATTGAATTGTAAACGTGTAAACCAGGTACGCCCGTAACCCACCAATAAAGACCCTCCGGGGCTGTGCGCGCCTCCGGCTTCCACCCGGGTAGAGTTCACCTGGGTAACGTCCCACAGGTTCTTTACCCCCAGGCTAAGGCTGATCCGGTCTGACCAAAAGTTCTTTTTAAGGTTAACATCATGGATGGTGTAAGGGCTAAAAGTGGTGGTGACCAGTTTATCTTCGGTGTTAAGGATCAGATCCGATCTCCGGCCGATGTGGTTGAGAAAGAAAGAAGCCGTAAGACCCGGCCTTTTCCAGGTGTAATGCAGGTTCAGCTGCAGTTGGGGATAAAAATTGAAGTTATTCTGGCTCACCTGGCGGGCCTCTTCTGAAAAAGCAAGGTTGTTACGCACGCCAATGGCGTTGAGGCCGGTTTCCAACCGCCAGCCTTTGTACTGGGCTTTAAGGCTCAACCGCCCACCGGTGGTTTGGCTACGCGCTATATTGGCATTGCGAAAAAGCCCCCTGGAATCATTGTCGGTGCCGGGTGCAATAACTGACATCAGCCTGATCTCATTGCGAATGTCATTGAAAAAACCGGACAAACCGGCCTCAATGCTAACATCAGTCAGCAGAGGTGTATAGTGAACCCCCGCCTGGAAATTGTTGGAGGTTTCAGCCTTAAGATCTTCATTACCCAGAATATTATGGTTCTCATCCACAAACAGGAAATAAAGTTCCTTAAGGCTGGGCGCCCGGAAACCTTGTCCGTAGGAAGCCCTGAGCACCCAAAGCGAATCCACCGCATAACGAAGAGCCAGGGAACTGATGAGGGGAGCTTCAAAACGGCTGTTATACGCATACCGCAAACCCGGTTGAACTTTAAGCCCCAGAAAAGGCTGGTATTCCCAGATGGTAAAAAGAGCTGCATCCGTTATGTTCTGATAATCTCCGGCCAGGCGCTGCCCGCGGTTCTCTTCGTAGTTCACATCGTAACCGAACTGGTAGTTGAGCAAGCCCGGCTTCCAGTCGTGCTGGAAGAACAAACGTGAACTCAGGCTTGAAAAGCGGGTGGTATCCTGTAGATCATCACCGGAAGCAGGAGTTTCTTCTCCGCTTGTAAGGTCTTTGCGCAGCGTGTTCTTTTCCCTGCGGTAATCGTTATACGCCAAAAAAGCCCTCACCTTGATATCATCAGCCACGTAATAGTGGGCTGATAAAGTGTTATTGAACCGCCTGGTAAAATAATAGTCGTCCTTGGCAATGGCATGCGTATAGTTGACGCTATCTTCAAAAACCGTTTCGTAGTTCACATCCCCCAGGTTGCGGATCTCCTCATCAAAAAAATCGCTACGATAGCGGAGCAACAGCCTGGTAAAGCGATGTTGCACATCCAGCGAAGCCATATACTGTTCTTTGGGATTCCATTGCAGATTCCTTTTTCCCGGATCGGGATCATAACCACCAAAGAAATTACGCCCCAGGCTTAAGCGGGTTTGGGTTTTGCGGATGGGAATACTGATGGTTCCATCCACATTGTAGCGGCCGGCTGTTTCGTAGTAAGCGTTTAATTTGGCTTTTACACGGCTGGTGGCTTTTTTCTTCGTGATCAGGTTAAGGGTGCCGGCCACCGCATCCGTACCGTAGGGAACGGACATAGGACCCTCCACTATCTCCACTCTTTCAATATCATTCAGGTTGATCTGGCTCAGGTCTATTTCTCCATCCAGGCGACCAATAACAGGCACCCCGTCAATAAGGATCTTTACTTTAGAGCCGCCCAGCCCCTGCAGGTTAATACCACTTCCCAGTATAGCATCTTCAGAAACGCGAATGCTCAGGTCATTGGAAAGCAGATCTCGCAGGTTCACAGCTGCCTGCTCTTCAATGTGCCGGGCATCTATAACCCGGATGGATTGCACGGCATCACGGGCCTGCACAGGCATGGTCTGGCCGGTAACCACTACCTCATTCAATTCATTTTGCAAAGGCTGAAGGAAAAGCTGCATGGTTTTCCTTTCGTTGTGGATTACCACCTCCTGGGTACGATAAGCAACGTGCGTCACTCTTACCTTATCACCCGGCCGTACTGCTTCAAACTTCACCTGCCCGTCCAATCCACTGATGGTCCCGGTAGTATCGGCCTCGCCTAGCAGCGTCACATGCGCCCCTTCCACCGGTAAACCGGTATGCTCATCACCAATGCGTAAACTTAAGCCCTGGCCATGCAATTGCGTGACTAAGGCAAAACAGCAGTATGTGAAAAATAATTTCTTCATGGAAGGAAAAAAAGCGGGTAGTTACCTGCTACCCGCTTACGTTTAATCACAAAACTTCAACCTAGGGTTGAACCATTATGCGAGTAGAGGCTTTTAAATGCTCTCCCTGAACAGAGAGGATATAGATCCCCGCAGCCATATCATGGGTGGGAACCTTTACTTCTTGCACACCATTCAGAGAATCATAAGACACCGATTTTACCACCTGTCCGTTGGTATGGATCAAACGGACGGTATAATCATCACCTGCGGCCGTGTAAAGGCTGAGAGTGATATGGTCATGGGCCGGGTTGGGGTAGGCCGATATCAGCCGGTCCGTATGCTCATCTTCCAGGCCAATGGTATTCCAATGGGTAATATCGGCCTTGGGATATACGTACAGTTCCACTCCATTTACATCATTGATACGAATCGGTATGGCGCTAAAGCTGGATTGTGCAAAAAAGGCGAGGTCCCAGTCATTATCGGTATTGGTAGCTATTTGCTGGCCGGCCTGTAAGGAATAGTAGGCCTGTGCCGCATTACCGGACCCCAGGCTGATGGAATCTGCCTGGCCATTTACTTCAAACACCATTTTCCCGGACCCTGATCCACCGTAAGCGGTCAGCTTCAGCTCGTTTACGTTACCAGCCTGGTCTTTCACGTAGTACACCAGCGTATCATAAATAACACCGGCAAAAGCGTCTTTCCAGTCATATCCTATGGTGGAAATATTGGCGCTCATCGGGAACTGTACGGTATCATTTACCGTAGCGGTGGCCCCGGCCTGTACTTCAACCTGGGAAACTTCCACGCCCCGGTTGTGCAGCACACCCGCTACCGGGTAACCTCCAAAGCCCGGGAAATACGTAAGGAATTTGGTAAAAACAATATCCCAGTCCTGGGAAGCCGGTTCCAGGTCTTTGGTTACCTCCTGGTCCATATTGTAATAAAAGAAATTGCGGTTGTTGAAGGCCGAACGATCGAGTGTTTTGGTCACATACTGGCTACCATCCAGGTTACTGTACGAAACGGTATATACGCCACCGGATATCTGGTCAATGGAAATGGCTTTGTGGTTACCTGCCAGGGTTTTGATAATGTAAATACTATCCCCGCTAATCAGGTGGGTGCTGATGTCATAGTTACCCCAGCCAAAGTCTGTAGCATCATTAACATCGCGATTTCTTTCAAAGGCTCCTTCCATCCAGGTTTCGTAGGAGTTGATCAATAAGGGCCACTGCGCCATACCGGTAGTATCAAAAAGCTGGGCCTGGGCCGTCCCCATCAGGGTACAGGCGGCTAAAAGGGTGTATATTTTCTTCATATCAGGATTGTTTTGAGGGTTTAGTATTTTGTCTTGTTTTCACCCGATGACGCGGTGGTCCAGGGGGTGGGTTTGTATGACAGGTAATCGGTAATGGTAGCTTTGATCGCTTTTCTGGCTTTGGCAGAACTGTAAGGATCCTTTTGCTGGTACTCCTCGCCCAGGGCAAAAAGACGTTGCCATAACTTTTGGTCTTCCACCTTCCATTCCAGGTTGATGTAGTCGTTCTCAGCAATGAGCTCGTCCCATACATGGCGTACATCCACCCAATAATCACGGTTGGTTTGCCACCATTGGCGGGCTGCCTCACACTTGGAATCATCTACACGGGTATAGGTGTTCAGTCCTTTTTCCCAAACCAGCGTACTATCCTTGTTTTCACTGCGAATGATCTTGGCATTGTCCAGTTCATGCACATGGCCGTAAGAGGTGATCTTATGTTTATTGGTACGCAACATCACGTTATAGTCAGAGCGTTTGGTGAACTCCCTGCGCGGAAGCGGAGCCAGCACCTGTGACTCCCAGTAGTCCTTGCCGTCTACATGTACCCAGGTAGCATGCCCCTGGTAACGGGGGCTGTCATCCACCTGGTATACTTTCTGGGTCCAGGTACCTGCGGCCTCATCGGCAGAAAGCTCCCGCTTTTTCCATTCCAGGTTCTTGTTATACTCCAGCAGATCGCGATTTTCATAGAGCCAATCCTGGCGCCAGTGTTTGATCACCATGGTATCATAGGCCACCAGCAGATGCTGGAGCACCAGTTTATCGTCTTCCTCCTCATCCACAAAGATCCACTCCAGGCCGTGAGCCGAATACCGATCATGAAACTCGTAGTCCCTGGCATCCGAAAAGGTCTCGGCATACTCAAAGTCCACTTTATAACAACCGCACATTTCCTTTATAGAAGCCTTGTCAGCCTCTGTATTCTGGGCGTGGAGAACACCTGAAAAAGCAATAAGAGAAAAGAGGGTCCTGCTTATTTTCCGCATCTTATTATTATTTAGACTAATTTTAAATAGTTTTGATGCCGCAAAAATCGGGGACCTATTCCATGCAGGGTTAACGCCATCGGGAGTTCCTCCAACGCAAAAGGGAGTAATTGACAGGCACTGAACGAATGACCACCAAACTGACAGAATACCTTTATGAGATCACCACTCCGGGTGATCAAACCATCCGTTTTCCGGCCTTCGGCCAGGAGATCAGGAGTTCATGCCCCGCAACCACCTCCTGCAAGCTGCATTGCTGGGATAGTAAGGACTTGCTTTGCCTGCACATGGACCTGCGGGGTGACTCCCCGGCCTCATTGCGCACCTCCTATACCCGTGAAGCCGTGGTACTGGTATTTATGCTGGATGGAAAGCTTGAAGGTATGGATGCCGGAAATACCTGGAAAGCACAGCTCCGCAACGGAGAACACAACATCTATCGCGCGGATACCCTTGAGCAGGACCTGGAACTCAAAACAGGATCTTCATCCTTTAAGATGCTTTCGGTGCTATTGCCGCTGGATGATTTCCGGGAGCTGCTGCAACCGGGTTATGACAGTCATAACAACCTCATCCAAAAGCTTGAGGATAAACAAAGTGGTTTTCTACTGGATGAAAACCTGCCCATACTGCCTGCACTGTTGCAATTACTGGAAAACCTCAGCCACCCCCCTGCTGATCCCGTCCTGCAGTATCTGTTCTTCCGATCACGCGTGCTGGAAATATTAATGCAGCAGCTGGACCAGGTGGAACGATCCTTTTGCCGCCAGTTCCGGGATGACTGTGAAATGGCCCGCATGAAGCCCTTGCTACAGGCCCGGCAAATACTGGAAGAAGAGCTTATAAACCCTCCACGCATACCGGAGCTCGCAAAGAGGGTAGGAACCAACGAATACGACCTGAAACGCAATTTCAAAAAAACCTGGGGCCATACGGTATTTGGCTACGTTACCGAACTACGCATGCAAAAGGCTCTGAAGCTCCTTAAAGAAGAGGGAAAAACCGTAAGCGAAACGGCCCATGTGGTAGGTTATAAAAATCCGCAACATTTTACGGTAGCCTTTAAGAAGAGGTTTGGCATATTACCCAGCTCTTTGCGCTGATCATGAGAAAGCCCCGGCAGTACCGGGGCTTTACCTTCACCAATTAACCTAACTCGGTTGCTGCAGAAAATAAAAGCCTCTGCTTCACTCTGCTAGGCAAATATACACAAAAATTAAACACATTGGATAATTATCCTTTTTATATTAAACATTAATTCCTTCCTATCACAAAAAAAAATCTGAGATCCCCACTAACTAAAAAAAGTAGATTGAATGCCCATTGATATAAAGTGCGTTCCTGAGATTAACACTTCATAAAAGTGATATAACTTTTTCCGTATTGCCTTTCCATCATTTAATTAAACAATTGTAATTCAATATTTTATTTGTAACATTGAGCATGTTTAACCAAAAAACCAATGTTATGAAAAAAGCATTTTTTGCTTGCCTTTTTGTGGCTCTCTGCTCTTTTACCTCCTGGTCTCAACCCCTTCTTGTTGACAATTCCACTTCCTGTGAATACATAGTGGAACTTATACAACAAGACCCCAATACCTGCCGGGAAGTTTGTACCGTGAAAATTTGCGTGAAGGCCAACAGCAGCGTAAACGTTCCTCCTTGTTGTTCCAGTTGCGTATGGCTGGTAGGCTTGGTTACTCCGGCCAAGAAGCCCTGTACACCCTGTACTTCAAACTACGTGAAGGTGTACAATGCAGCCAACCCTTGCAACAACGTACCAAGCTCCGGCACCTATATGCATTGTGCAGGTTGCGGCCCCTATAACCTGGATTGGAATAATCCCGGGGTGCTTAAGATCTTCTAAACAAAAACCTCGCTTAACAAAGATCCCCGGAAAATTCCGGGGATCTTTTATTTCAGGAAAGGTGCTTTTCCATGCGATAGTTGACCAGGTTTTCCTCCCCTCTTATATTCTCGTTGGCATGCAGTACTTTAAAGCCTTTTTTCTCAAAAAAAGGGCGTGCCGTAATACTTACATCCGAATGCAGTACTTGATGCCCGTTCCTGCTAGCTTCACTTTCCAGCTCCCGCAGTATACCGGAGGCTACTCCCCTTCCGGCATAATCAGCATGGGCGTACATAAAGTCAATATAGCCCTCATCCACGGAACCGAAACCCAACAGTTGAGGGCCGTCCGTGGCCAATAAAAAATACTGTTGATCCAGCTTTCGTATCCATTGCGGAAGGTTACCCTGTGCCGCAGCCAACCACGCAGCTATCTGGTCATCGGTATAATCCTTTTGGCAAAGGGTGCTTACAGTAAGCCTGAAAAGCTCCTGCACCAGATCAATATCCGATGCGGTTGCCCTCCTTATTTTAAAGTTCATAGACATGCCCTAAAAATACTCCATCCCAACATTATCCCACATTCTCTTAATCTGCTTGTAAGATTATTTCGATAGTTCTTGTATTTTTATAGGTGAAACTCTACTTTATTAATGACGCGTACAGGTTTATTGTTAACCATACCTTGCCTGTTTGCCTATATATCCCTTCATGCCCAGATACCGGGTATGAAAGTGTTTGGTGTATCAGACGGGTACCCGGCCAATATCGGCTATATCATCACCCAGGATAGCACGGGTTTTATATGGGTTGGCAGCAACAATGGCGTTATCCGTTATGACGGCCATTCCTTTGAGGTGCTCGATGACCGTGACGGGCTCCCGGACAAGGAGATTATTGAAGCAATACCGGTGAGCCGTGAAACGGTACTTATAAATCCCCTTGTAAACCACATTTGTTATTACCGGAATGGTCGTGTGATCAACGAAAACTCCGATTCATCCCTGGCCCTGATCAACAACAAGACCCGAAACCGGATGGAAAAGGACGAGGCAGACCAATCCTGCTGGATCGGGGACAGCTGGAATACCGGTGGGCTATTCCGTTTCAGGAAGGCTAAGCTACAATGGGTGGACATTCCACTTAATAAGCCTTTTTCCATCCATTCGGCCTGGAAAAACACCCTGGTACTATCGGACGGGGATACTCCCCTTCTCTACCGGGCCGATGAGGGCAGTTTACAGCACTTCCATATTGAGGGTGATCCCTCCTTCTTCAGAGATGGTACCCTGCGTTTTACCCATGACCATAGTTACGTGGTAGCTTACCAGCCCAATACCCGTCTTATGGGAGTATACCGTTTCCGGGATCCTGCCCACCTGGAGTTTATAGCCGCTGTGCCCGCTGGTGAAATGCCCAAACAGATGATACTGGACCACAAAAATCGCCTGTGGTTTACCTACCTCCACGAAGGCCTTCTGTACTGGGGACCCGTTCCCATGATTACCGCCAACACCCGTCCCATCCGCCTTTTGGAAAACACCGTGGTCAACGATGTATTTTCCGACCGGGATGAGAACCTGTGGTTTACCACCCAGCGGAAAGGCCTGTATTTTATCCCGGCTTCGCAGTGGGCCAATCACCTGCGCTGCAAAAAAACCGGGCTCCCGGAATATACTCCCCTAAGCCTTTACAGCAACGGCAATGACCGCCTGTATATGATTTATGAAGGCCAGGGCGCTCCCGGTTACATCTGCCAGGGCTACTTTAAGACTATGGCCGGTACCCCCGGTGAAGAGCTAAAAGGACTTAACGGTTACCAGGATCAGCTGTATACCTTCAGCAACACACAGGTGTATCACCAGGTTTCGGATAAGCTGGCACAACCTTTATTGGATGTCAAAACCTCTGCCTCTGCAGGAGTGATCAAGGATATCTCCATAGATGCAGGTGGGAAACAACTCCTTATAGCATCCAGCATGGGTATGTATTCCATTCCAGTAAAAGGTGGTATACCGGCCGAACATTTTTCCTTGCGTACCACCTGTGTACTGGCGTATAAGGATCAGGTGATCATCGGCACCCCCAACGGTCTTTATCATGGCACTAAGCAAAACTACCTCCTGTCCTGTCACCCCGTTCTGGCGCGCGCCAACATCAGCGATATGGTGAAATTTGATGATCAGAAGGTTTTAATAGCCACCGGATCGGATGGCCTGTTTATGTATGATCCTCACCTGGATTCGGCCTTTGCCCTTAAGCGCCCTAAGCTTTACATGGGTACCATAAACCAGGTCTATACGGAAAGTAAACAACAGGTATGGCTGGCTACGGACCAGGGTGTTTTTAACCTCAGCCTGAAAGGAGAGCGTATAGACCAGGTACGTCAGTATACTTTCAGGAATGGTTTGCCTTCCAATCACGTAACTTCGGTCTGGTGCAATCAGGAACACATTTATGCAACCACCTCTTCGGGCCTTGGCATCATCCCCCGGGAAACCCTCATCAAAACCTCCCATTCCACGGTAGCCGTGCTCAAAGCCGGTTCGGAAAAGCAAAGCTTCTATAACCCGCACCAATTGGATTTTGAAGCTTCAGCTTCCAATATTTACCTCCGCCTGAGCAGCTTCAATTATGAAAACCTCGGAAAGACCAGCTACCGCTATACGCTGGAAGATTATTACGACCGCTGGTACAATTCGCCCAGCCAGTGGATACAGTTTACGGACCTGCCCCCCGGCAAATACCTGTTTAAAGTGCGCCCCATCGGGCCAAACGGAGAAAATGAAGGGGCGCCTGTTTCCATTCCCCTGGTAAAGAGACCTACCTTCTGGCAAACTATCACCTTCCGTTTAATTATGGGACTTGCGGTTACGGGCTTCCTTATCGGTTTGCTCTATCTGGTCATGTTCCGGCAAAAACAAAGGGCCTATCTGCGCCTGCAGCAAAAACGAAAGCTGGCAGAACTGGAACTGGAGGCCATCAAAGCCCAGATCAACCCTCACTTTATATTCAACTGCCTCAATTCCATACAGTACCTCACTTACCAGGGCAATATTGAAGACGCACAGCAGTATCTGGATTGCTTTTCATTACTGATCCGCCAAACCATGCGCCTTTCCCAGCAAATATTCACCACCCTGGAAGATGAGATCCGTTATCTCACCAATTACCTGAAGCTGGAACAGATGCGGTTCAAAGAAAAACTGGAGTACACCCTTCACATCCAGGAAAACATCAACCCCCTGCGCATTATCCCCGCCATGTTGTTGCAGCCTTATCTTGAAAATGCCATTAAGCATGGTATTGCCCCTCTTTCCAAATCTGGAAGACTCACACTCTCCCTCCGGGAAAGAGAAGATGAATGGCTGGAAGTTACTATACATGACAACGGGCCCGGCTTTCAACCCCAAACCGAAAAAAAGGCGAACAGCCTCGGTATGCGCTTATCCGGAAGCCGGATACATACCTATAATGAACTCTTCAACCTCGATATCCGCATGGATATCCAGTCACCACCCCGATTGGCCGGTTACCCGGCTCTAGGAACGTTGATACAAATCTTAATACCAAGCATTTCACATGAAAAGATCAAGGTTTAAAGTAGCTATTGTAGATGATGAAAAAGATGCCCGGGGCATGGTACAGCTCATGTTGAAGGAATACTTCCCGGAGCTGGATGTTGTGTGTGATACCGGTAACTTCCGCGAGGCCCTGCTGGAAATAAGCCGCCACAAACCTCACCTGCTCTTCCTGGACGTGGAAATGCCGGGAGGCAACGGTTTTGAGCTCCTGGAAAAATTACCCTTTAAGCCCACTACCGTATTCATTACCGCCCATGATGGGTACGCCATCCGCGCCATCCGGGCCTCAGCAGAAGATTACATCCTCAAACCCCTTAACCGTAATGAATTCCGGGAGGTGGTAGAACGCCTGCTTTGCGGTTTGGCCATGAATGAAGAGGCGGAACATTCCACCAGCGGAGTACGGAAAATAGCCCTGCCCAGCCTCAGCGGACTTAGTTTTGTGGGAGTGGATGATATCCTGTATGCCGAGGCAGACAGCAATTACACCGTATTGCATTGGGAGGACAAAAAAGAAGTGGTTTGCCGCACGCTCGGCCAGTTTGAGGAAGATCTCAATTCTTTCGGTTTTCTCCGCGTCCACCATAAATACCTGATCAACCTCAACCATGTAAAAACCTATCATAAAGGCAAGGGCGGTGGATCAGTAGTATTGAGCAACCAGTGCAGCATTCCTGTTTCAGTCCGTAAAAAACCGGAGCTGTTCCGGGCTTTTGCATTGCAGGGATAAGCATTTTTACACTTATCTTGATTTCCGCTACACCTGCTCAATAGTGCTTTCATAAAACCGCCCAACTCCTTAATATTGAGTGAAACGAATTCCACCGGTGGAATTAAACCTACTCAACAAGGCTGGTCATGAAACACTATCTCAATTGATTTTTTACAGGCACTCCTACCGCTGAAACGCGGATCCTGGCCATATTCCAGTAAGGTATAAATGATGCCCTTACCGGTTATGGTCTGCTCTACTCTCATTTTTAACAACTAAAATTTCAAATGTTATGAAATGTTCTACTCTTGGAGAAGGAGGCTGTTGGTACAACCGCATCCTTGTTCTTCTCATGGCTGTGTGTATGATCCCAGCCCTCAACTCTTCTCTCAACGCTCAAACCTGTCCTAACCCGCCATCCGTACTGGTAAACGGTAATTTTGAGCAACCTTCAACTGCCATTGGCAACAGTGAACCCGGCAACATCAACAACAACATGCCGGGCTGGAGGGTATCCCATGGTCACCCCTCTACCTCCTCTCTTCCACCCCGTTCGGTTTGGATGTGGTCCTATAAGAGCACATCAGGAACTCAAAAAGGTGAAGGTATATACAACTGCTACAACTTCCAGGCCGGCCAATCCTACCTGGTATGCTTTGACCTTAAAACCAACGGAAAAGCCGATGGAGCCACGGTACAGGTAAGAGCCTCCAATAGTGTGACCACCGGAGCCGGCTCTACCACCTTTCCCTCCTTTGCCAGTGATCCCATGTGGTCAGACCTTACCGCCAATTACAGCTACAACAGCTGGACCACGGTAAGCTTTGTATATACACCTTCCAACAACTATTCTCAGTTGTGGATCTATCCTTTCTGGAGTGGTATAACCCAAACCGGTACCCCGGCACCCCAGGGTAATCCCGCGCAGGCCGAAATGCAGATCGACAATATCACCGTCACCCCACTTGCCAATCCCGATGAGTGCGTATGTGATATTACCGCTGGATTCACCTATAGCATTGAAGATTCCTGTGAAGTAAAGTTCAGTGAAGCCGCTTCCGGCAACTGCTGTACCCAGGTAGTAGGATACCAGTGGGATTTTGGTGATGGTACCACCAGCACAGATCCTAATCCCTCCCATACCTATACCGCATCCGGAACCTATACCGTATGCCTTACTACCGTAGGACTTACCGTAAATGGTGAGTGCTGCACCGATGAAGTTTGTTACACCGTAACACCCAATTGTACGCCTTGTGTATGTGATGTTACGGCTGATTTCACCTACGGATTTGACCCCATTGAATGTACAGTGAGTTTTACTGACAAATCATTTGGGAACGAGTGTACCAATATTACCTCCTGGTTCTGGGATTTTGGTGATGGTACCACTTCTACCTCACAAAACCCTCTGCATATGTATGCCTCCAACGGAAACTATACCGTATGCCTTACCGTTACCGGTACCCATGCAGATGGCACTACCTGTACCGATAAGATTTGTGTGGATATTCCAATAGACTGTATCAAGGATTGTGAGTGCGACCTGGATTTTGGGTTTGACTACAGCATTGACAAGTGTCATGCTAACTTCTTTGGCGTAGCCAACGGTAAATGCCAGGTGGTTAAATGGACCTGGGATTTTGGTGACGGTACCTCCGGTAACGGACAAAACACCTCCCATACCTATACTTCCAACGGTGTATATACCGTTTGCCTCACCATTACCTTTGTCGATGCCAACGGTAAGGAATGCAACGAAACTATCTGTATGAATGTGACCATAACCGACTGTGACGGTTGTGAATGTGACATTGATATAAACTTTGATTGGTCTGAAGACCGTTGTCGCTTTGAGTTCTTCGAGAATATCAATAGCAACTGCGAGATTATTTCCATGCAATGGGATTTCGGTGATGGTCAATCCTCCAGCCTGTCCAACCCCATTCACTACTACAAAAACCCAGGGGGTTACCAGGTTTGTTTAACCGTAACCTTTATTGATGACCAGGGTGTATGCTGTACGGAAACCTTCTGTAATCAGATTGACGTATCCGAAGGCTGTATGTGCTGTGATGTTCAACCGGACTTCAACTTTGACCAGGACGGATGCTTCATCAACTTCAACGGTTGGTACAACCCTGATACAGGCTGTGATATAGTGGATTTCTTCTGGGATTTCGGTGATGGTAATTCTTCTTCCGGAGCTCCTAATGTGCCCCACTTCTACTCCTATAATGGCGTGTATACCGTTTGCTTTACCATTGTAACCAACACGGCTGATGGTGAAGAATGCCGCGAAACCATTTGCAAAACGGTGGTCATCACCAATTGCCAGCCTCATCCCTGTGATAATCCGGATGTGGTCACTCCAGTTGGTGCAGCCGGACGTGTAGGATCATCTTCCTCCGGTACCACCCTGAATGGACCTGTGGATTACGAAGTATACCCTAACCCCACTTCCGATGTACTGAATATCGACCTCACCACCAGCAAGCCTGGTAACCTGGAAGTATCCGTACACGATGCTTCCATGAAGCTGGTGAAGGTTCTTATCAGTGAGTATACAAGCGAAGGAACCTCCAAGCTGCAGTGGGATACCAATGCCTCAGAAGTAGTTCCCGGAACCTATTTTATAATGGTACGCTCCGGTGAAACCACCCGACTTGAAAAAGTGGTAGTGAAGTAATCTTCTTCTGTATAAAATGTGAATAAGCCGCCCTCCGGGGCGGCTTTTTTATGCAACCTATCCCCTATTTACCTACCTTTCCCTTACCTATAGTATACCTATGAAAAAACTCCTGTTCCTGCTGGCCCTTTTGGCCTTTACCTACCATCCGCTTTATGCCCAATCCTCCACCCCGGCATGGCTCAGCGGCACCTGGCAGCTCACTTCCGGCTCCAACCCCGCTTTTGAAAGTTGGCAGCAGCTGGATGAAAACACCTTTGCCGGTAAAGGCTATTTCATGCAGCAAACGGATACCGTAGTGTTTGAAGAACTACGCCTGCAAAAGATCGGGAACTACTGGTGCTATATAGCCACCGTGCATAAAGGAAAGCCCGTGCTCTTTTACCACACGCTTATGGAAGCCGGCCACATGGTATTTGAAAACCCCGAACATGATTTTCCACAACGTATTGAATACCAGTTAAAGGAAGACGGCACCTTGAGCGCTAATGTATCCGGCATGGAAAAGGGGAAGGAGCGGAAGGAAGAGTTTAATATGAAAAAGCTCTCCAAATAAACAACCGCCCGGCAAAACCTGCCTGCAGGGGTCAATCTATATTGGGAATATCGTTCCTGGATATTGAAAATTTTTCTTCCTTTTCCTTCAAGGCTCTCACCTGTTGGATAGACTCAGAAATAGAATCACACAGCAACGTAATAAAAGCTCCTTTTTTTGCTTCCGAAACTACTTTATCTATAGCCTTCGACTCCGTTTCTACAATCTCTATCTTTTTCTTTTTGGACACCACCCGGATTCCCTGGCTAAGCAGGTTGATAATATCCTGTTCACTCCGCCCCCTTAATTCGGCATCCCTTCTGATAATGATCTCATCAAAGATGTGTGCACTGATCTTTCCGAGTTCAATAATATCTTCATCCCTGCGGTCCCCGGTACCGGAAATGATCCCTATTTTGGGCGATCCCTGGGTTTTTTCAAGGAACTTCCCGATCGCTTCCAGGCCCGAAGGATTGTGGGCATAGTCCAGTAAAATGGAAAAATCCTTGAACTCGAAGAGATTCATTCTACCCGGGGTCTGTCCCGGTGAAGGAATAAATGTGCTCAGAGCCTCCCGGATATCTTCCAGGTGTACCGATCGCAGGAAGGCGGCCAAAACAGCTGGCAGCACATTCTGAATGTTAAAGATGGCCCTGCCGGAAAATGTCAGGGGGATATTCACCACCTTTTCTATCCTGATCTTCCACCCTGCCTTGTTGATGGAGATATAGCCATTCTCATAGATCGCGGCAATACCCCCGTTTTGGCAATGTTCAACCACTCTTTCATTATGCTCATCCATGCTGAACAAAGCTATTTTAGAGCTAATATCCTGGATCATACCGTAGATCAGGTCATCGTCCGCATTCAAAATAGCATAGCCCTCAGGCATTACATTTTCCACTACTACCGATTTTACCCTGGCCAGTTGTTCGATGGAATGAATTCCTTTCAAACCCAGGTGATCGGAAGTGATATTGGTAACAATACCAATATCACATTGGCTGAATCCCAAACCTTCCCTTAATATGCCCCCACGGGCGGTTTCCAGCACCGCAAAGTTCACCGAGGGATCACTTAATACAAAGCGGGCACTTTTAGGCCCCGTACAATCTCCCTGTTCCAATAGCTTGTTTTGAATGTAAATACCATCGGAAGTGGTATAACCAACTTTAAACCCTGCATTTTTAAAAATATGGGCCGTTAATCGTGTGGTAGTGGTTTTTCCATTGGTGCCGGTAATAGCTATAATGGGGATTTTGAATTGTTCGCCCTCCGGGTACAACATATTCATTACGGGTTCAGCCACGTTCCGGGCCAGGCCTTCCGTAGGGTCAAGATGCATGCGAAAGCCGGGAGCGGCATTCACCTCCAGAACCGCCCCGTCAATTTCTGAAACCGGGTGTTCCAGATCCTGGGCCATTATATCTATCCCACAAATATCCAGCCCTATGATGCGTGCAATACGCTCCGCCATAAAGCGGTTGTACGGGTGTACCAGGTCCGTAACATCCGTGGCCGTACCCCCGGTACTGAGGTTGGCAGTGGTTTTCAGGTACAGGGTCTTCCCTTTGGGAAGAACTGAACGGAGCGTCAATTTCCTGGTTTCAAGGATATGGCGGGTCATTTTGTCAACGCTGATTTCCGTCAGCATGTTTTCATGCCCAAATCCTCTCCTGGGGTCTGCATTCACTTTTTTGATCAATTGCCCGATGGTGGATTTTCCATTCCCGGTAACGTGTGCAGGTGTCCGCTTGGCGGCTGCCACCAGTTGGTAATCTATTACCAGGAGCCTGAAATCAAAACCCTGGATCATCCTCTCCACGATGACTCTATAGCCGTGGTTTTTGGCCAGGTTAAAGGCAATGACAGCTTCTCTTTTGGTTTTAATATTGGTAGTGGCACCCCTTCCGTGGTTTCCATCAATTGGTTTTACCACCACCGGGTAACCGATGCTATCCAATGCGTTTAGTAGTTCATCCTCGCTGCGGCAAACGCTGCCTTTGGGCACCGGGATACCGGCCCGGGCTAAAAGATATTTGGTTTCTTCCTTATCTCCCGCCAGTTCAACGCCAATGCCACTCGTCTGGCTGGTCATGGTGGCCATGATCCTCTTCTGGTACATACCGTAGCCGAGTTGAACCAGTGAATCTTCATTCAGCCGCATGTACGGAATGCCTCTTTTAATGGCCTCTTCTACAATAGATGATGTACTGGGGCCCAGCTTATCATCCTCACGGATCTCTTTAAGAGCCTGTATATCCTCCTCCAAAGCATAATCCTCGCCCTTAATCAGTGCTTCTACAATCCGTATGGATGACTTGGCAGCGTAAATACCTGCGTTTTCCTGGGTATAGTCAAATACCACATTGTATACACCCGTATCACCCGTTCCACGCGTCCGGCCAAATACACAGTCCATACCCGCCAGAGCCTGGATCTCAATGGCAATGTGTTCGGCAATATGCCCCATCCAGGTACCATCCTTTACCCTTTCAAAAAAACCACCTTCATGGCCTTCCGAGCAATGATGTTCGTATAAGGTAGGCATCAATTGGATGAGCCGTTCATAAAATCCTTCGATCTTATTGGAGGGAATTTCTTCCATTTCCTCCAGGTCCAATTGCATAACAATGAGCTTATGTCTCTTATTGGACCAATAATTAGGCCCCCGAAGGACTTTAATATCTAATACCTTCATGCTGATTTTTTTTCGTTTTATCAAGGCCTATAGACTTATAGCACCCGGGTATAGATAATGTTCGAAAGAAAAAATTAATAGGTGAGAAAAAGGAAGGTCAAACACTAACTTTAGCTTTTCAAAAACTACTTACGCAAGTAACCTGATAAAGTGAATGCAAGCTATAAATAATACAAAACCAAAAGGAGTTTTAATTGCCATTGGAGGGGCTGTTGATGCGGGTACTCCACCTGAAAATGAGAATGCTGAGAATCTTTCAGCCGCATTTCTGGAGATTGGTATCCTGAAAAGGATGATTCAGGAATTACCGGGCAAAACCAACCGCATTGAGATCCTCACCACCGCTTCCATGATCCCGGAAGAAACCGGACAGCATTACATTGATGCTTTCCACAGGCTTGGTAATACCAATATAGATGTTATTCACATTCGCGAAAAAGAAGATGTAAATAATCCGGAATATATACAACGTATCCAACGGGCCGAAGGTGTTTTGATGACCGGGGGCGATCAGTCGCGCTTAACCTCCATTTTTACAAACTCTGAAATATTGGAGATCATGCACAAGCGGTACCAAAAAGAACACTTTGTGCTGGCCGGCACCAGCGCGGGGGCTATGGCCATGTCCTCCTTAATGATCCTGGGCGGGAGCAGTTCAGAAGCACTCCTGAAGGGAACTATAAAAACCACCCGGGGCTTGAATTTTATCCATGAGGTTACTTTTGATTCTCATTTTATCAAACGCGGCAGGTTCGGGCGATTGTTTCAAACCGTTGCGGCCAACCCTTCCATTTTGGGCATTGGGCTGGGAGAGGATACCGGCCTTTTGATTACCGAAGGCGATCACATGGAAGCCATCGGCTCCGGGCTCGTGGTTATAGTAGAAGGAAACCACATTGAGTACACCAATATCGCGGAGATTGAAGACGGGGATCCCATATCCATTGAAAACCTGCACGTACACGTGCTCTCCAAAGGCCATAATTATTTGTTATCCGCCAGAAAGATGGCCTGAAACCAAACTATTGGTAGATCCGGGTTTCTATAGCTTTACCTTGCTCAACCACCCCCCGGTACATACCTTCAGTATTAAACGTGAAAATGTAGTTCCCCCATCGGTCTATCGCAATCAATCCGCCTTCGGCCTGCTGCGCCTTCAGTTTTTTATTGATCACGTAATCCGCAGCTTTTTGTAAGGACCATCCTTTGTATGCCATCAAAGCCGCCACATCATAGGCCACTACGTTCTTAATAAAATACTCACCGTGCCCGGTGCACGATACCGCACAGTTCTGGTTACTGGCATAAGTACCGGCACCAATTAGGGGTGTATCCCCTATTCGTCCAAAGCGTTTATTGGTCATCCCTCCGGTAGAGGTAGCTGCGGCAAGGTTACCGGCCGCATCCCGGGCCACCGCCCCAATAGTACCCAGCTTTCGGCCTCCATTCTCCACATTACCGGCCATTACCGTATTGGCACCACTATGGTCCAGCACTACTTTATCCTGCTGTTGGGCCATCTGTAGCTGCTCGTACCGTGCATCCGTATGAAAATAAGCCTCCGTCTCAAAAACGCAGCCGTGCATACGCGCAAACTGCTCCGCTCCTTTTCCCATTAACATGACATGATCGGAGTGTTGCAATACTTTTAAAGCTAAGGAAATGGGATTTTTGATACCGCTTACCGCTGCCACTGCACCTGCCGCCCCGGTCCGCCCATCCATTATGGAGGCATCCATTTCTATGGTGCCATCGTGTGTAAAAACCGACCCTTTCCCGGCATTAAAAAGTGGAGAATCTTCCATCACTCTCAGAGCCGCTTCCACGGCCTGCAAAGCGGAGCCCTTCCTTTCAAGGATTTCTTCCCCGGCTTTTAAGGCGGCTTCAAGGCTTAGCTCGTAAGCCTTTTCCTTTTCGGCACTCATGTTCTCTTGGAGTATGGTACCTACCCCTCCGTGGATTACCAGGCAGTAGCCAGGCCCATTTTTTTCCCTTGTAGTCATAAGCAAAGGTAGACCTATTTAGAGTGGGATCACTTGCCCTGAAGGAGCGTTAAGCGGAATTTTTAGCACGGGGCGTAAAATAAGCTAAGCAACTGGAATTAAGAAGGATAATACTTTTAAATATGTACGTTTGGATTGTGCCAGGGTTCACCTTAAAGCACGCCTTTGAGTCCTTGGATTTTCCGGTATCAGCAGCAGGCTCTTTTTTAGAAATTCCGATGTTCGGGACAGGTGGGCAAAGAAGAGCGGGATAAGGAAGGGTTGCGAACTTACAGAAGCATTGATCATAGCTTATCTTCAACCTCCTGGCAAAAATCGGCTAGACTTTGGTTAAAGGTGAGATACTTCTCCTTTACAAAGTTTTTTCGCTTAGAGAACTTGTCTGATATATCTGAAAACCCTTCCAAATTGTGAGTGTATTTTACTCCCTTCTTACCCAATACTCTTTTCAGCCGAGCTTTAGGATCTGCACTAGCCGTTGAGTTTCTCTTTTCATAGATTGTTAAGACCCAAGCTTCAGTTTCTTCTATTGCTACAGCATAAATTGTTTCCTCAAGGAATTCATTATCAAGCCACTCATTGATTTTCTCAATAATTCTTTCACGTAAAACGGTAGAATAGTTCTTGTCCTTAGCTGGTTTTGTAATTCCGAAATCGTGAGATTCGGCAGAATCAAGCTGAATAATGATCATACCCTGATCTTCAATACTCAAAAAACGAGTGATTTTCTCACGATTTCGGCATTCCTCTCTAACATTTGTCCAACTACCAAAGGAATCTATTGGATTTACAGCAAGGTCTGTTTCATCCTTGCTATAATCTGGCCTCAAAGGCACAATTTGAGAAGAATCAATTCCCTTAAGCCCTTTCAAAATCTTTGCAATAACCGCTCTATCGGTATGCCCTTCGCAAATAACGCCAACCTTCATTTCTAAAAACTATTTGGAACAGCACCTAGTAGCCCTTCCATCCACATTTCGGAAAGTTTCAGTTTTTTGTCCGAACTCCCCTTTTTAAACTTGATCCGCCTAACTCTAGTCGCGCCCTCATCTGTCCTGTAAACCTCAAACAAACGCTGTGAATCATCATGAAGGTTGAGACCGTCTAATATGGCTGGATTATGCGTTGTAACAATGGCCTGCTTTCCTCTTTCCTTTGACAAGTGTGTCAATTCCTTAATTAGTGATCGACATAGCTTAGGGTTGAGAGCGGTCTCAATATTGTCAATAGCAAAGAAATCTGGTGTTTTATTGCTTATGAAGAGTGCGAGGTAAAAGATTACATGCAATATGCCCTCATTCGCATTTTCAGCCGAGAATAGGTTATTGCTTCGTTGCATAAACCTATCATGAAAGTAAAGCGTAGATGAACTTTTTCCGAGTTTATATCCAGACAACTTCAATTCATCCTGCCTATCAAAAGCGATTTTATCAAGCCAATTAAAAAATAGTTTACAGGTCAATAACTTGGATGTCTCATAGCTATTGAAATTGCTTATTAGTACATCTAAGCCTTCTCCATGAATTCCTAATGGAACTTTTCTACTTGTCGCATCTAATCCTCGTAAGGTTTGTGTTGAAAGGTTAAAAATTAAAAAGTCGGATAGGATTTTTGTGTATTTGTTCGATACATTCACTCCCCTTTGGCCTATCAATGAATTGATCTCTTCAAGTATTTTATCAGGCACAAGCTTTTTTCCACTTGTGATCTCACGGAAATAATCCATGATCACATCTGGGATTTGCTCTTCTTGCTCTTTATCGATCCATTTCGCATAAAGGTCGTTCAAGTCCGAACTTTGAAAAGTCGACAGAACAGTATGAAACGTTCCTTCATCCGAGAACTGTGCATTGATTTGAATTTCCTTTTTCAGTTGCTTCCCAAGAAAAGAACTCAATGTCAAAGTAGGTTTTGCTACTCTAACGCCTCTGCTCATCAATCCATCTACATCAAGGTCATTTCCTTTGGAAGCGCCAAACATGGCAATGGCTTCAAGAATATTTGACTTGCCAGAACCATTGGCTCCAATCAAAACATTGAACCGACCAAGCTCAAGATCCATGCTCTCGATGGACTTATAGTTAAGTATGTTGATCTGGGTTATTAGCGCAGTTTCTTCAAGATTTTCAACAAATTGCAACCTCTTGAACCGATCAATCATTTCTGGCCATTTTTCAGATTCATAGGTTCTGACTGTCTCTAATGTCAATGGCTTAATAGCATAATGAGTCTTTGAGCTTTGAGGTGGTAAAGAAGGGTCATCTGGATTAAGGTCAATTATTTGCTGATCAATGAATGGATTGAGCGCACCTTTTCTAAAAGACTCCCTCGTGTTTGGCTTATATTCTTGACCATAATTGTGATTTGCAAATTCCATGATCCCCTTCGACAAAGTTAGACTCTGTCTTTTCGCATCTTTCCATGAGGAATTCTGCTTGATCCCACATAATGCTAAAAAGGATAGTGCTGCAATTTTATTCTGCTGTGCCTCAGGCAAGCCAAGGTCATAAAGAATCTGTTGTGCTTGTTCTATCTTGTTCATCTATATTGCTCTAATTTCCTCAAGTCCTAAAACTCTCCCGACAATATCATCTATTCCTTCAATACCTTCCAAAGACAAACGTTCATATTCTCTGCCTATTTCAACAATCGATTCGAGAGGTGGCATTGGGGTTTTATTTAATTCAGTGGCACTTATTTGAGTATTACCGCTAAATGATCTGAAGTATGCCTCAAATAGACTGCTGTTGTATAAAACTGCGAGTCCCAATGCCTCGATTGCGCCTAACTCCCCATCTGGTCTATGTAAGTAGTTTAGGTGGTTTTCTATACCAATACGTGGGTACTTTAATTTATCTGCAAAAACTGGAGTTGCCACCAATTTATACTCATCATCTTTAGAACTGAACCGCCTCAAAAGCACATAGTTTTTATTTGCCAGTGTCTTTGAGTTTGACCTATTATTGTCCAAAACCCAGCGTTGCTTATCACTTTTAGTGATGGACAAGTCTAATCTCATCTTTAAGCAGTTATGCATCCAAACCAGTGGTGCAAACTTGTGCTTTGAACGCTTTTCAAACCTGAGAAACTCCTTAGAACGAAATGGAACTACCGGCCCTGTAGATACCTTCATTCCATAACATTCAAGTGTATTTTTCCATCTACCAAAGACATTAATAGCAAATTCTTCCTGATCATTTATCGGTAAATGGATAATCTTAAACTTCCCATGATCTTGAATGATAGTACTTTTATGATACTGACGTATCAAATCATTCTCGATATCAGCTATTCCTTTTGAGTAAGAAATACTAACAAGGTTAGAAGTATTGGATGGATTCCTGGATGCGGTAAGAATTATATTTTCCTGAAGAACATCATCCTTTTTAAAGCCTTCGGCTCTTGAACCAAAGATGTGAATATACTCTAATGTGGCAATCGATAAAAAATGTTCCCGAAAACTTTGAAAATAAAGTCCAGAAGTGAAACTTCTTGGTATTAAATAGATCAATTGGCCTCCTTGCTTGAGCAGATATGATGAAACTAATAAAAAAAGCCCGTAGATGTTTTGCTGACCTTGAAGTTTGCCTTTGAAAACGCTTAGTCGTGGATCTTGCTTTCCAATTTTGAAATATGGAGGATTAGAAATGACATAGTCATAATTACCAAATTTCCCTTCTTGAGGCATCTCGCGATTGGCCAGAATGAAGTCTGCTGTCATGAAGTTAATTCTAATCTTAACTCCTAATTCATCTCCCCATCTTGTTACAGAATTAATAATTTCTGCGTTGAGCTCCTCTAAAGAAGCGTCAGTGTCATAGGCATCAACTTCGATTAGACTTATATTTGGATTTACCTTTACTATTCGTTCTAAAAGAGCACAGGTAAGTATGAGGGTACCGCATCCCGGATCAAGAATTTTCAGTCTCTTTAATTCCGTATTTACACAGGCAAAGGAAGCCATAAACGAAGCCCATTTCATTGGGGTGAAGAATTGACCTCGTTCCTTTTTATGTTGCTTATCGATGGTCTCAGAGTAGCTATTAGCAACCCCCTCAGATAACACAATTGGTGTCTCTCTAGGCATTGTAATTATTTCTGCTTCCACGGTCCTCATCATTCTATTCTTTTCAAACTTCTCTGTATCAATTGAAGTAATCATCACTCCTTTGTGGGAACAAGTAACTCTCTGATATCCACATCAAGAATAGCTGCTATTCGCTTCAAGTCCTTCAGGTGCGGCTGCGATTTGTTGTTGCACATAGCAGCAATGGTGGTTGGCGTTTTACTCATTCTTTCCGCTAACCACTTTTGAGTTTTTCCCTGAATGACCAGGATTTCCTTGATTCGATTGATTCGCTCTTCTGTCATTTAATCGGCAATATATCGCTGTTCCCGCTATAAGTCTCGGTTTTACTTTGATTATTTCAAACTTCATTTTGACAAATTAAAATTTTATCGTATGTTTAATTTTGAATTATCCAAATAAAATTAACATATATATCGGTTAAACTTTTATAAAAACAGTTGAAAAATTATGAAAGCAAACAAAGACCTCACCATTCGGCTCATCCAGGCCTATCTAAAGCATAACCAGCTCATTTCCGCTCTGGAAAGCATCCATCTCGATACAGCCGGTATGTACTTTATAAATCTTGTGGAGATAGTCGCGCAACTCATGGGCATCGAAGGTGAAAAGTCCGATCAGTGGTTTACTATTTACGATAGCTACATGGAGCATTCCTACAACTATCAGGTGGAGGATAGAGGCGACAATCTTTTGCCCGTTGCCGAAGATTGCTACAACCATCTGGCCGCCTGTCTGCAAGTGGAGCAAAAGGTTAGAGAAGCGGAACAACACAGAGGACAGCTTTAGTGAGGTTAGCCCCTCCACCCCCTTTTCCTGCCATCATCCGCACTGGAGCATAAGGGACCCGGTCATGCTGATCGCTTACGCTTTAGCTTCAGCGATAGCGTAGTGCCCCGTCCCTCCCTAGAACTCGGCACGGGATCGTATCAAAGCAAACCTTTCTTGGCATAGCCAAGAGCCCCGCCCTCCTTCCATGTCCGTTCAAACCGAAGGGCACAGCCCTCAGCTCACCAATACCACTAATAAATTAATAAAACAAGCCCGCTAGTCCACAGGAGAAGTCCCCAAGTAAGCAAAGCGCACGGCTTGGACTTCGAATGGAATAACGGGCGTAGTTTTTAAGGACAGGGAAGGCAGGCTTGACCTTTTGGTTCTTTTCTGTCAAGAGAAAAGAACGTAACTAAAAATATAGACCAACCTGTCTCTAATGGCAATCCACAAGGTCTCAGTCCTCGTTCACCGAAGCTTTAGGGAACCGGTCGTGCTGAGTGGCACGCCTTAGCGTGCTGTATCGAAGCACCGGCTCCCGGTAGAAAACTTACCCACCCTTGCCCCACCTGCAGGCGCTTACCCAAACTTTAGGAAACGTGGATCATCCATCCCTTGGCCCTCCCCGCACTTTGGTGCCCGATCACCCACAGCAGTACAACATCCTCCGGCAAATCCGGTAATGCTATCTCCTCCGTCCACGCTTCGCGTAAACCCTCCGCAGCGTATTTAAATAAAAGCCCCTGGCCGTGCCATTCCGGGTATTTCACCCCGTAACCATCCTGGTATTCCACCGGGCTCAACAGCAGCAGCCTCCATATAAGATGAGTAGCCCGTGGGGGCCGTATCCCGAAGATCGTATCCTCCGCCTTAAAATACAGTTGCAAACCTTCCCCCTGACGTTTCACGGCCGGTGCCCGTACTACACTGAAGTGCCGGCCCAGCGCATAGCGCTGGTCAAACGCAAAACCCTCCAGCCCCTTCAGGCATTGTTTGGAAAATACCCTTTGGCCCGTGGCCCCTTCCCCCCTCTTCAGGCATTCCCGCAACACCCCCGTCAGGCGCCCGCTGCATTCCGGCCCCTGAAATAACCTTTGGTGCTCACCCAAAGCCTGCCGCAGCACCTTGCTGTACCGGCTGGCCATGCCAAATTCACTTTGTTGCTTGCGCAACCCCTCAAAATTGGCCCCTTCCCGGTAATCCTCAGGCGCCACCTTCCCTATTCTGCGGCCCACGTAACGGCCGTTCAGGTGGTAGTATACCATTTTCTCTGATTTACCGTTTAACTCGGGAGAGGCACTCCTTTTGGTTTTCCGTTTCATAGAAAAATAACGGCTTCCCGGCCCCTCTTCTTATAATCTCCCTCCCCTTAATACCACCTTAAAACGAGCTTGGCACGAGATTGATACGAGCTTGACACGAGGGTACGCCATGGGTAAAGGCTGGTTCAGCCATAGCCCCGGCAAAGCTTAGCCTTCCATTATCACAACCCCGTGCAGCCAGGGATAATCCCTGCTCTGGCAAAGCATCTCTCCGCAAGGGAAAAGGATAAGGAGTCAAAAGAAGAATTTCCGTGTATCCGGCTTACCGGATAAGCATAAAAAGATCCGCGCAGGCCAGCCTGGCGGATCTCCTTTTGGTCGGGGTGGCGGGATTCGAACCCACGGCCTCTGCGTCCCGAACGCAGCGCGCTACCGGGCTGCGCTACACCCCGTTTACTTTCATTACATACTGCTCTCCGCAGGAAGTGCCCTAACCAAGCACCACCAACTTCAGCAGACCGGGAACCGGGCGGAGCCTGTCCTGACGAAGGAAGGGCTACACCCCGTTGACCAATGCAAATCTAAAGCAGTAAATCACATCTTCAAAAGCTTTTAGGTACAGTTTCTACCAATGCATTAACAAAGCCTTAATTCTGGGATAACGGTCTTTATATACCCGGTGCTGAATTTCGCAGCCCGCTGAAGTACTATGGCCATGATCCGCATCAAAAACCCACGCCCCCTTTACATCCTGCTTCTTATAGGTGCCCTTATCCCTGGCCTCCGCTTTTCACAAATCTATGACCATGGCCCGCGAAACCCTTTCCTGGATGAAACGGTGGAAGAATTTTACCACTCAGCTTTAAGCCTGCAGGAAAGTGCGGAAAAATTCAAATTGGGTAAACTTTCAGAAGCCGCATTGAGAAAAAGCCTGGACAGTACCCGTGGCGCCTACAAAAAAGCGGAGTTCATCCTGGAATACCTCTACCCCGCTTTTGTAGAAGAGCATATCAACGGGGCACCCCTCTTGCATATTGAGCGTTCCGGAACTCCTTTTGTAGTACCCCCGGAAGGCTTGCAGGTGCTGGATGAACTGGCCTATAGCCCCCAGGCCACTGCCGAAAAACTGCAGATTGCCATCCTCGCCCGGAAACTCTCTTCAGAAAGCCACATACTGGCCAGCGGCTTCCTGGAACGTAAACTCCAGGACCACCAAATTGTGGAAGCCATGCGCATGGAGCTGGTGCGCATCTTTACCCTCGGGCTTACCGGCTTTGATACGCCCGGTTCCGCCAACGCCATTCCGGAAGCGCAATACGCCCTGGCCTCCATGCAAAAGTGCCTTCAGCAATTGCTAAACAAAACGGATAAGCACCAACTGGAGGCTATAAACACTTTGTTGTACGCAGCAAGGCAGTTCCTGCACCAAAACGGAGATTTTAACACCCTGGACCGCCTGCACTTTTACCGGTCCTGTATACAGCCACTCTACGCCCGGCTTTACGATGTGCAGCAACGGCTGGGAGGAAATGGAAAAACCTCAAGAATAACCGCCTGGAACCCGGCCAGCCGCCATTTCTTTTCTAGCCGGTTCCTGGATCCCTATTTCTATACCGAACTAACCGAAAAAGAAGACAGTCCCGCATTACACCAACTGGGTGAAAAACTCTTTTACGATGCCCGCATCAGTCGCAATGGCAAGCTGAGCTGTGCCTCCTGTCACAATCCCCGCCTCGCCTTTACCGATGGTAGAGCAAAGTCAGAAAGCAGCGTAGCCGGTAAAAGCGTACAGCGCAACTCTCCCACCCTGCTCAATGCAGTGTATGCCGACCGGTATTTTTACGATCTGAGGGCCTTCTCTTTAGAGCAACAGGCCGAGCATGTGATCTTTAACCATGCCGAGTTCAACACCGCCTATGAGGATATTGCCACTAAACTTTCCGGTGATGCACAATACCGCTCCCTTTACCAACAGGCCTTTGGCAACAGGCACATTCAAAGAGAAGGCGTCTCTAAAGCCCTGGCCTCCTATGTTTTGTCCTTGAGTTCTTTTAACAGCCCTTTTGACCGCTATGCCCGTGGTGAATCCCAGGCCTTGCCCGAAAAAGCCCAACAGGGTTTCAACCTGTTCATGGGCAAGGCAGCCTGTGGCACCTGTCACTTTGCCCCCACCTTTGCAGGTTTGGTGCCACCCTTTTACACCAAAAATGAAAGCGAGATACTGGGCGTGCTGGAATCGCCTGAAGAGGAACCCGAACTGGATAAAGACAGGGGGCGCATCGCCAATGCCATTCACAGTGAGCAAGCCTGGATTTATGAACGATCCTTTAAAACCTCTACCGTGCGTAACAGTGAACTTACCGCTCCCTACTTTCACAATGGAGCCTATAAAACACTGGAACAGGTCATCGACTTTTACGACCATGGTGGCGGGGCCGGATTGGGCCTGGAGGTAAAAAACCAAACCCTGCCGGCAGATTCCCTCAAACTCACGCCCGCTGAAAAAGAAGCGCTCATCGCTTTTATGCGGTCGCTTACGGATACTGCAATAGCCAAAACCCCGCACTACTAAACCGCAGGTTTTACCATTACCCAAATTTTAAATGTAGATTACCTTTTTCCGGAGGCTACAGCTACGGTTCAAAACCTCAACTCCCTACATAGCAGCGCTCAACGCTAAAGCCTGCCGAAATTCTCCCCGGCTAAACTTAATTGAGAATTAAAGTAATCTAAAGACTGGCACTACACCATCTTACCAATTTAGCCGCAGGAAAATTCACAAAAAAACTATTCATGAAAAAAATTACTTCAGGCTTGCTTATGGTCTTGTCGCTTTTGCTGGCAAAACCGGGTAAAGCCCAGATCCAGACCTTACAAGTTCAGATCAATTCTTCCAGTGATGATGCGGAAGAACGTGGCACCAACGCCACTTCCGGCACCGGCACTATTGACTTAACCAGTTCCGATATTGAGCTGGTAGCTGACGGAAACGATGGAGATCAGTACATCGGCTTGCGTTTTACCAATCTCACCATTCCCCAGGGCGCGGTCATCTTATCCTCGTACATCCAGTTTACCGTAGATGAGACCGATGCCGGCCCCGGCACTGTGGTTTTCCAGGTGGAGGATGTGGATAATTCAACCACTTTCAGCGGAACCGCCTTTGATATTTCCAGCCGCACTGTGGTAAATGACAGTGTACTATGGAGCAATATTCCGCAGTGGAATACTGTAGGTGCTGCTGGTCCTGATCAGCAAACTCCGGACTTAAGCACCCTGGTACAAACCATTGTAAACCGCAATGGATGGGCCAGTGGAAACGCCCTCAACTTTATCCTTCACGGTACCGGTGAGCGTACGGCTGAAGCTTACGATGGCTCTTCTTCAGATGCAGCCGTGTTGATCATCGAATACGTACTGCCCGTACAGGCCAGTTTTGACATTATGACCAATGATGATGATGCCGAGGAAGATGTTACCAACGGTGGCATGGACCTGGGAAGTTCGGACCTCGAACTCACCAACGATGGTTCCAGCATCCAGGTAGTAGGTATGCGCTATACCGGTGTAAACATCCCTAAAGGCTCTACCATCCTCAACGCTTATATTCAGTTTACCGTGGATGAGTCTACCGCCTCCGGCAATACCGATGTATTGATAGGTATTGAAGATGTGGGCAACGCACCCGCTATTACCGGTACCTCCGGTAACCTTTCCGGTCGTAATTATGTTTTTGGTGATACCGTGATCTGGAACGTGGCTCCCTGGCCCAACGTGGGTGACGCTACCAATGATCAACGCACCCCTAACATTGCTGCGCTGGTGCAGGCAGCCATCAATCAGACTTCCTGGGCTTCCGGGAATGCCCTGTTAATAGGTATGGTGGATCCGGCCGTAGTAAGCCTTCCCGGTTATACCGGTAATACCGGTAAAAGAACCGCTGAATCGCGCAACGGAAGTAGTGCAGATGCCCCTAAACTCATCGTTTCCTACCTTCCTCCGGATACTTACCAGAACGGTGTATTCCCCATTGCAGCCGGTGGCTCCTGGAAATACGAAGATAGCGGCACCGACCTCCACGGCACCAACTGGACAGCTCTGAACTACAACGATTCCAGCTGGGCTTTCGGGAATGCCATTTTGGGTTATGGCAACAGTAATGAAGTTACCACCCTTGACTTTGGCAGCAACAGCTCGGCCAAACACCCCACCTATTACCTCCGTCACACCTTTGATGTAGCCAATGCCGCTATTTACGATTCACTGGTGTTTGATGTGCTTCGCGATGATGGTGTGATCGTTTATGTAAACGGTACCGAAGCCTTCCGCATGAATATGCCCGCTGGAACACCCGCCTACAACACCCTGGCTACCACTGCTGTGGGAGGTGCTGATGAAACCAAATACTTCCAGGCTAAAACCGGGAACCTCTTACAGAACGGTACTAACGTAATAGCCGTGGAATTACACCAGTCTTCCGCTAACAGCTCCGACCTTAGCTTTGACATGGCCGTAGGTTTTGAATTACCCCCGTTAACACCAGCTTCGTATCCACTGGCTAAAAATTCGCACTGGCATTACCTGGATGACGGAAGCTGTCTGGATGCCGTAAACTGGCAGGATACCACCTTTAACGATGACAACTGGGCGCAAGGCCAGGGACCCCTCGGCTACGGTGACCCCATGAACACCACCATCTCTTTTGGCAATGACCCCAACAATAAGCACATCACCTATTACTTCCGCAGGGACCTGATGATCAACATGGCTACCATGCCGGATTCCGTACTCATCGGTTTGCGCAGGGATGATGGAGCCATTGTATATATTAATGGTGTGGAAGTGATCCGCGACAACCTGCCTGGTGGTACCGTAAATTGCTCTACCCTGGCTCCTACCACTATTTCCGGAGGGGATGAAACCACCTATTATTCTACGATAGTACACAAAAGCGTGTTCCACAACGGCCGCAACGCCATTGCCGTGGAAATACATAACCGTGACGTATTCAGCTCTGACCTTGGCTTTGATCTTTTTATGGATGATGCACCCGTAGTAAATCCTCCCGCCCTGGGTTGTTCCAATGGAAAGCTGGATCACATTGCCTGCTTTACGTCCATTGCCCCTACCTCACAAACCCCTAACCTGCTCATCCCAAGCGGTTCACACCGTTTCCAGATGATCTTTAAACAAGGTGAGGCCTACACCAAAGGTGGTGGAAACGTGCCCGGCAACCATGACTTTACCGGTTATGTGCCCCTAAACGGAAGCAGTGAGATCGGTCACCTTTCCGTAAACCATGAGAATACACCTGGTGGGGTTTCCATCCTGGACCTGCACTATGTAGATAGCCCCCGCCTGTGGATGGTAGACACTACCCAGGCCGTGGATCTTTACAATAACGACCTGGAAACCACTACCCGCAACTGCTCCGGTGGGGTAACACCCTGGGGTACCATCCTTACAGCTGAAGAAAGTGGCAACAGCGGTGACGTGAATAACGATGGTTATACCGATGTGGGCTGGTTGGTGGAAATTGATCCCTTAACCGCCTCCGTAATGGATTACGGCAACGGCAAACAGGAAAAAGTATGGGGAGCCGGCAATATTTCCCATGAAAATGCGGTGGTACTCAATGACTCAATTACCCTGTACACGGGTGAAGACGGTGGTTCCAGTGCCGTATTCAAGTTTATAGCCGATAACAAAACTGACCTTAGCTCCGGAACCCTGTACGCTTTGCAACTGGACGGTCCGCTTGCCGGTGGTGATCCTACCGTTTCTACCGGAAGCTGGATACAGATCCCCAATACTACCCAACTGGAGCGCAATACCACACGTGCCCTGGCCATTTCACTTGGTGCTACCAACTTCAGTGGTGTGGAAGATATTGAAGTGAACCCGATAGACCACAAGATGTATTTTACCTCTAAAGGTAATGGCCGGGTGTACCGCTTTACAGATAACGGTACTACCGTTTCCAGCTTTGAAACCTTTGTAGGTGGTATGACCTATGTGCTGAATACAGATCAGGGTGTGTTTACCGAGCCCTGGGGCGGTGGTAACGATAACCTTACGTTTGACGATGAAGGAAACCTTTGGGTGCTGCAGGATGGTGGTAATAACTACATCTGGGTAGTACGTCCCAATCATACCCAGTCTGCTCCCATGGTAGAGCTTTTTGCTTCAGCTCCTGCTGGTTCTGAGCCTACCGGGCTAACCTTCTCCCCGGATTACCGCTTTGGTTTTGTATCCATACAACACCCCAGCAGCAGCAACAATCCACAGATGGATGCTACCGGTACCAACGTAACCTTTAATGCTTCCGCTACCCTGGTGTTCTCCCGTGAAAAATTCCTGGGCGCCCAGGCTCCGATAGCTGGTTTTGAAGCCGATACCCAAAAGGTAGCTATGGGTGGTATGGTAACCTTCACAGACACCAGCGCCAACAACCCTACCAGCCGCAACTGGATCTTCAACGGGGGTATACCCGCAGTTTCTACCAAAAAAGTGGAAACCGTAACCTATAACAATGCTGGTATATATACCGTACAACTGAGCGTTTCCAACGCAGTAGGTTCCGATACAGCCGTGTATACACAATACATTGAGGTGTATGACAATACCGATTTGGCAGAACAGGCATTGGCTGACGGTCTGAAGCTATACCCCAACCCTACCAACGGTAAGCTCACGCTGGACCTGGATCTGCAGGGTGGTGAAAATGTAAAAGTGGAAGTATTTGATATGACCGGCCGTTTGCTGGGCAAACCCCTTAACATGAAAGCCAGTGGCGGTATGGAAAGCCGCACTTTTAACCTGGGCGATTTTGTACAGAACTCCCAGATGTTGATCATTAAAGTAACCGCTGATGACAAGTTTACCCAACGTGTGGTACAGTTTATTAAGTAGTCTTCTCCATTCTACAAACCAGGAGCCTGGGGTGCGTTTTGCACCCCAGGCTTTCTGGCTTTGGTTTGGGCCACTGGCCACCCTTTTAGCCACTGCTCCGGTAGTTTCCGGGCAAAATGCTGACCTCACCAAAGCGGTGTACGTAGATGTACGCCAGGCTTTGCAGGCTCCTGAGGAGCCCACCCAGCTGAATCTGCGTGACCTGCAATTGTTTGAGCTTAACGATTCGTTGAGTCACCTGAAAGCGCTCACCTTCCTCAACCTGATGCGCAACCATTTGGAAGAATGGCCAGAGGAAGTGTTTGAACTGACCCATTTGGAGGTATTGAACGTACGGAGCAACAAGCTTAAGCTACTACCGGATGATATTGGCAAGCTGGATCAGCTTATCCGCCTGGATGCCGCTAAGAATGATATCACCCATCTCCCTGATGCCATCGGAGAACTGCGTAACCTGCGTTTCCTGCACTTCTCCCTGAACTACCTCACCGGTATTTCTCCCGAGATTGAGGCATGTAAAAAACTGGAAGTACTGGAGTTGCAACACAACCAGCTGAGCCATTTGCCCCACGGTATTTCACGCCTTAAAAGATTACGGGAGCTGGACTTAGGATACAACCAGTTCCATGCCTTCGAGGCCGGGTGGCTACACCTTAAGAAACTGGAAAAACTCAACCTGGAGTTCAATTTCATGCAAAAGCTGCCGGATGATATGGATCAGCTGAAGCAGCTTAAAGCACTTATCATCAACAACAACAAACTGAAGGAACTCCCGGAGTCGCTCACCCGCTTAAAGCACCTGGAACTGCTCATTGTTTCGGATAACCAATTGGAAAAACTACCCGATGATCTTGAAAAGCTTGCCCAACTCAAAACCCTGATTGCGCTGAAGAACAACTTTTCAGAGCCCGAAAAGGAACGCATCCGCAAGGCACTGCCCCATTGTAAGGTATACCTGGATTAGCTCCCCACGACTTCACATACGCTTAACACAGCTGCTTTTTTCAGGCATAATTACTGCCTTAGTTTTGCCGCCCTGATCCGATTTTTTTTGGTGATGGTGCGAACCGCTTTTTAGCTTAGGCTGTTTTGTAATGGAAAGATCAAAGTCATGGTTTACGTATATGTTTTAAAGTGTGGAGATAAGTCCCGGTACGTGGGACAAACCACCTGTTTGGAGAGTGAGTTGGTGAAACATTACAACGGTGAACTGGATGATACCCGCGGAAAAAGTCCTTTTACCCTGGGAGCCTATACCGCCTTCCCCCATAGCGGACCGGCCCATGCCTTTCTGCGTTTTTTGAAGACCCGCGCAGGGAGTATTGTGTTAAAGCGTTTCTACTGAGATCTTCAGAAACGGTAATCAAAATAGCTAATATCCCGCTTACATAATTCGGTCACTATTTCCCGGGCCCTATCGGTATAAAAGCTACGGTAGTCTATGGCTATGCTTTCATTCACCACCGGTATATTCGGAGTACCCAATCCCAGCTTGCGCCATACCATGCGGCAATCCTGCTCGTAATTCTCAAAACGCCCTATAAAATCCGCCCGGTTAGCACCCCGGCTGTCAATAAAATGATCCAGCTGGTTCAGGTTAAAGAAATGGCCGGACCGGCTGTCCGATATATCCGGCAGGGTAGTTTCCAGGAATTCTTCAAAAGCCTTTTGCTCCTCCTCCCAGGGTTTACGGTGCCATTTATTCAGGAGCAGGTACCAGGATAAGGCTCTGCTCCAGGGGTTGCGTACAAAGCCAAAAGTAAAGTAGTGAGGATAGCCGTCCAGCAGATCAGGAGAGATGGTACGCGCATTGTCATGCTGCGAAATAATGTGAATATTGTTACCCGACTCTTCTTGAAGGGAATTCATCAGGGCTGTGCCCCCGGTACGCTGTACGTGAATAAAAACCGCCTTTAAAGCGTGTGCAACTACCATGTATAGCTTTGGTTTGGTTACTCTCCGCGCTAATCTACGGCTTTATGGTTTGGGCCACAATTCAGGTGGTGATCGGAATTCCGTTGATCGTCTTATAGAGGATACTAAGCTTTCCAGCGGTCAGAACCTTGAAAAGGTCTCATCTTGAGTTCCGTTTATTCTATCGTCAGCTCTCTCGGGTAAAGCCCTAAGCATAAAAGCGGTACACCGGGAGCATACCGCTTCTTACATTCCAATTACCCCTTCCAACGTTCAAAACTTTGGAAGGGCTTGCTAGGCTATTCCTTTTGGATCTTTAACGTACCCAACGATCTGCCGGATTGAAAAACCTGGATAAGATAGAGGCCGGGAGGAAGATGGCCCATTTCCAGGTAGTTTTGCTGTTCTAAGGTGTGAGTTTTCTCCAGTACTTTCCGGCCATCCATGGTAT
>NZNV01000038.1 GCA_002695025.1 Owenweeksia sp. | reverse complement strand
AGATAGTATCAAGGGAACCATCTTCGTGGATGCGCTTTTGGTTTATTGGCCTGTTCACATAATCATAAGCGGAAGTAGAGGCTATAACACTGCTCTTAGAGGTATTAAAGCGGCCGATGTTCACGGTAGAGTCCTCGAGTATACTCAGACTTGTGGACACGGGCAACCCACGGCTGTTGTATGAGGTAATGCCTGTCACCTCACGGCTCAGTATGTTGATACCACTATTCTTCCGTGAAGCTTCCTTTTTCACCTGGATAACCCTGGCATTCCCNTCTATAAAAGTCGCGGTATTTACCGAGTCCACCATATGAGGACGTGCGCTGACAGGTATCAGGCTGGTGCAGGAACCACCCNGATCTCCNCCTGGTCCCGGCCCTCCNGNNGTNGCTTCTTCCAGTTGGGANGCNGGNGGGTTGAGGTTGTGGCTGGTAATGGCTACCGGCACCTGGTTTTCTATATTACCGGATGCAGANTCAATCCCGTAAGGAAAATAATGATAACTGATGGAGGCNGCCCCGTTTAGNGAAAGCTCTCTGGGNGCCCACACCTCTTTTAACCTGTAAAACGGGTCATAGGTNTATTGGGTGGGATGGCCGGCTATGTCATCCGTTTTCAAAATATTGCCCGTGGCAAGGTCGTATTTGAAACAGGCTTCATCTCCATACGAATTATTGATATGGGTGATAAACTGATCCACCACGCCATCATAGGTGAAGGTCGTGGTGAGCCTTTGTCCGTGGAGGTTCTCCGGGCCGGTGATTTCTGTAATATTACCCTTGTTGTCAAAAGTAAGGTTGGTCTGCGCATAATCAGAGGATCCTGTACCATCGAATTGTCTGAGCACATTGGGTACCATGTTAGTACCGGTAAACACCTGTACTGATTTTCTCTGCAAATTGGCAGTCGAACCCAGGTAAATCCGGTGCCTCCGCAGCAAGTTCGTCTGGTGCCCCATATAGGCATTGTCTTCAGGTGGATAATAATCCATCATGGCTATGATTTTGCCATAGATAGTGCCACTGTACTTGTCCTCCACGATATACGTGGTATCGATAAAATGTTTGTGGTGGTAAGTGATCATAGACCCCGGGTTTGGATTGTCACAACCGCTGCCATAGAGGTCGAAATCAAAGGGTGAAACGGTATCATTGGAATAGGTGGGATGGTAAGGATCCGGGATCACGTAACGGATGTTCTTATTCAATATGAAATACCCTGAGTCAGCTGTGTTTGCGGTCCAGTAATAATAGAAAATCGAATCTTCCAGGCTGTTAAAAGGGCTGTTCCCCGAGGCATATATGGTAATACTATCCAGGAAGCTAATCTCCGAAAAATCCACATCTGTAATACGGGTGCCCGGAAAACTGCCTTCGGGGCTATAGGTATGGTAATGTACGTGCGTGGAGACATATTCGTATATAATGGTATCGGTGATGGTATCNGTAATGGTCGGGATGCCGTTAAAGGCATTTCGATCATATTGCACCACGTTGAACAGGTCATCGTAATGGAGGTTATACTTGATATAGTAACGATGATCAGGTTTCTGTTTCTGGGGCACACTGATGCGCTCGGTGGACACTACGGCCGGGAATACAGAAGCAGACTCAGAAAGGGTTTCCCAGTTTACCGTGACCGGATTACCACTGCCATCGGTGGCCACTTTATTAAAGTGGCCNGATGTNTTGTCCACATCTACCAGGCGGTANTTGTANTTATATCGGTTTTGTTCTAAAAGGGTGATCACATCACTTTTAGCACAGTACTCCCCTAGCTGACTTGAAGAACCCTCTTTTATACTCACATCGTGGTAAAGCNTNTAAGTGTTCTTCAGCACTCCCTTTAAAAAGTACGCCTGCTTGAGTTCCGCAAAAACACTCATTGGCGACCGGCCGGTCTGCCCGGTGATCCGGGAATACTCCTGTACTTCTGAAACGTATTTCAGATCAAAGACACCACAACCNNNCTTAGGNANNCCNAAANCNGGCAAAGTATCAAACCANCCATNNTCCCCTAANACAGGGTAAAGNGTCTCCACCCGGGTAAAGCCNAAAAAGTCNCGTTCNCTNNGGCTTTTGATCCCCCCGTCATACCGGAAGGCGATCTGAAGGGTATCCACACCGTCCAGGTCGGTACCTGAATCAAAGCGGTAGCCGTCATTCATGGTCAGGGTATGCATCACCCACTTGCTAAAGGGCATGTCCCATACCATACGCCCGCGGTTATCCGATTTATGGATCTTCACCACTTCCGGTTCCGTGCCTTTTTTGTTGCCCAGCAATTCATAATCCAGGCTAAAGCTGCCGCCCAAAGGATTGGTCACTTGCTTCAGCAGGTTGCTCTTACCTAACTTTGCATACGAAACCTGCAGGTTCCCCTCGTTAGTGGACTCAATATAATCGGCTATCCCATCCCCGTTCATGTCCCTGAAACCTGACATCACCCGGTTCACAGCAAAGTCCACCGACCCGTTGAGGTTGGCTGACAATTTAAGCTTGACCGCCAAAAATGTGATAATCGGGAAGCCTGCCGTAAGGGAAGCGTTGCCGGACACTCCTATATTCCCGGTCTTTCCCAGGTCTTCGGGGTTAAAAGAACCACATTGCTGGCAGCTTTTCCATGCTGTTCCCGTATTGATCAGTATATCAAAGGAATCGTCCGAATAGATGATCTGGTCGGGCAGGTTATCCCCGTTGACATCCATAAAGGCGGTTTTGGTTTTGATACCCGTTTCATTAATATTCAGGCCTACCGAAAAACTGGCGGCAAGTCTGTCTTCCCCGTTGCTGGCGACCCGGACTTCCACTGATGTGGTACTGCCTGGGTTGCCCAATCCTGTATTGGCCCCCACGCTCCAGCTGAGATTTGAGCTTTCGGGCATTTCCTGCAATGGGGTTCCGGTGGTGGTCAGAAGGTCCCCTGCTCCTGCCAGGCTGTACCCCTTACTGAGCATCACTTTGATGTTATCGCTGGGCTTGAACATATAATCGGGCAGGCCATCTCCGTTGAGATCCATCCATGCGGAGGTAGTGGTATTGTTACCAAAGTTCACGGATGCGGGGGCACTGGCCTTTTTAAGAAACCGGGCATCTTCGTTTATAAAGTTACCCGTAGCTACAAAGCCATAATTATCGGTTTCAGAAGCGCTCATTTCCACAGCGGAACTGGCATATGTTTCCGGAGCAAGCTGCCCTCCTGTGGGGCTGGTATAGATCACATAGCCATTGTCCCTTAAGATGTCCGGGTAACCATCCCCGTTGAGGTCTATAAACTCAGAGAGGTTGTGTGAATCATATTTGACATCTTTTATATTCTGTGAAAGGACCATCCTGACGCTTTCCAGGTTTGCGGATAGTTTTTTCAGGGTGGTTCCCGCTGATATAGCCAGGGTGAGCGAGCGGTTTTTGGGCATATCCCCGGTGGCGGTATAATCGCTGTTGCCCACGGCAGGCAGGGCCGGGGAAGGCGTGTTTTCTTCTTCGCCAAGTTTACCTGGGGCTATGTTCCCCTCACTTCCGCCATAGGCGGCCATGTGCGATCCCATCATCGACCACCGGTCCAGCTTTGTATATTCTTCCGGCCCGGCTGTATTAAGGATATATGCCCGCAATTGCTCCCGGTTCACTTCCCCCCTGTTGGCTGTGAGCATAAAAAAGTTCATGTCCATGGGGTTCAGGGAACTGCTCAGGCTGGAGAGTTCGGTAGGAAGGTTGTCTTTGTCTTCCGGATCCATATCGCTGTAGTCATAATCCTCATTGGGCTCCCCGTCTTCCAATACCACATCCATAGCGGCCAGGTGCAGGTCGGCCGTATCCATAGCGGTTTCCGTGGAGTCGCTCCAGCAGAACTGTCCCCAGTGTAACATCTGGTCCTGGAAGGCATTCCTGTATTGGTAAAAGATATTAAAACTGCCAAAGGACTGAAAAGGGGCTCCTCCCGGATCCCGCATCCAGATACCGGATAACGCATTTTGGATGAATGTGGCTACTTTTTTATCAGGACAATAAAAACCGAAAAACAGCCGTCCTTCATTTCGCGCCAGTTCATCACAGTTGATCAAATCCTGCGGGGGTTCTTCAAAATTAATCGGGGCCTCCGCAATCTCACCTCCTGATACAGGATAAAAAGCATACATACCGTTACTAAAAAGCTTCATGGCATATTTGGCCAGTAAGAGGTTATAGGTCTTTACCGTAAAATAGGCGGTATATTCAGCAGGCGGATTACTGTTCCACTGATCTTCATAGAAAAGACTTCGGATATTCTCTTCGTTTGTCTCCAGCTGGGGATGAATATAAAAGCCTTCACATCCGCCCTCAAAAGAAGTATGATCTCCCATCTGGAGCAACCTGTTGTAGGTGCCGTAATACACCGTGGGATAAGAAATTTTGTCCGTTTGTCCACATTCCTCTGTGCTGAATTCCACGGAGGGACGCCAGTCTATCCGGTTCCATTTTACGTTTGATGTACTCCATACCTCAAAGGAAATAACACCCTGGTGTGCCGCTGTGAGACCGGGAACCGTAGCCAGTGATGCATAAGAAGCAAGGGTGGCACTGCTGGAAATTTCTTCAAACTGGCTGGCAGCGGAATTCAGGCTTCCCCCGCTATAGGTGGTGTTAATATAGGTTTTGTTCAGGATTTCCTCATTTGTGGCGGTATCGATTGCTGAGATATTGACTTTTAAGAGGACATCATCGCTCATGTTCTCAAAGGAAAATGAGGGCCATGAAATTTTTATCTCCTGGTCTCCCGTAAAGGAAACGCCCTGGGGCGATGATACCAAAAAGGCCTGATGGTAAAAATTATCTCCCCAGTTATAACCATCGGCATCTATAAAAGCGGTTCCAAGACCACCCGTGTATTGTACGCGGGGGCTCCATTTAAGCAGGTCGTTCTGGCCATCTGCATCAGATCTTACTCTGAAGATCACACGGTCTCCTTCGGTTACAGCTCTGTTGGTGTAGGACATGGTAGCGGGGTTGTTCCGGTTTACCGTACTAAAGTTGCCGGAGCCCAGTATGGTATTGTTGTGTTGTACAGCCACACGTACCTCTCCCTTTACTGAGGCATCCATACCGGCCGTTCCATAAATATTGATAAGGCCTGTAAAGGGCGCTATCCATACCCGGTCTATTTCAAAATCTTTAAGGGTCTCATTATCGTCTGCCTGGGACACGTCATTGAGTTTAACCACAGGGTTCAAAGAGCTTTCGCTGCTTCCGATAAGAGTTAGATCACCGTTGGAAGACAGCCTTCCAAAGTTTATATTTCCGTCCGGTCCCACGATGTCGGGTATACCATCCTGGTTATAGTCGGTGGTATAACTGGTCGTATTGTTCTTTAACTTATTCCAGTTCATCCCGAAATAGAAATAGTCAGCTATGGCTGTAAAATCAAAGCCATAACTGAAGCTGGTGGTTTTGGTTTCCAGAAGCCTGCCGTTATAACCGATATCCCTCCTGTTTTCATTATCAAAATAGTAGGTACCCTTGTCCGATACCATAGGAAAATACCCCAGACCACCTCTTATTTTATTTCTTTTATATACCAGGTCGGGAAGCCCATCTCCGTTCATATCCTCAAGGGAGAGTTTGTCCTTTGAAGTGCGCCAGGCGCCTCCCAAATGGCCGGAAAAAGTATATTGCTTACTCAGCAGGCCCTTTTTCCCTTCAGGCGGGGCTATTCCCAGCCCTATACTCCCACCGAAGGCACTTCCTGACGTAGTGGTGGTCCTGATGGGTGAAGGAAAGTAGACATTGCCCAGAACGCCCTTAGACCTGGCAATAGCCTGCTTCATATCTTCATAAACTTTTATCCGGTAATGATCCACTTCCAGGGTCTGAACATCGCCATAGGTAAGTTCACCTGAATAGTAATCAAAGTCATGGTGGTAAAATAGTTGCCCTGACCGGTATTCCGAAACGCTGGAAAGCAGTGTTTTGAAAAAATCACCTGTTTTATAGGTGAACACAAATTGTTTGATCTGTTTTCCGTCATAACTCACATTGATGGTATCCAACCGTCTATAATCCAATTCCTTAAGACCGGTATTCCCCATTACTTTTGCATCCTGCCTGAAGGTACTGGTGATAAAATCAATGCGGTATTTGCCGGGATCCGCACCATAGCCGGTATACGTGATACTTTTAAGTGCTATGGATTGACCATCCACCATAAAGGTATTGCTGGTGCCTGTTTCTTCTGTCAGATCATAGGTATAGGTAATGGTATTGCCCCATTTATCCTCAACCTTTTTCAAAAACCACTTACTGATACCGTCTCCGTTCTGCAATACGGCACTGTCGTCCACGGTGGAGCCATCTGCTGTGCCATAATAATATGTGGTCAGGTCTGCAGTGGTTTCCTCCCATACAAAGCCCGTATGGGAAGTACCTTTTCTGTGGATTTCCTTATAGCCGTTCATGGTCTGCTCAAAAAAGCGCACATCCCCTGAGGTATTGAGTGGGATTTCCTCAAATCCGGATGTTCCCATTTTCCCCCGGTTGGCCTTAAGGCCTCCTTCCATGACCAGCGGATTGCCATTCAGGGAATAAACGTTCTCATTACCATTCATTCGGGGCACACCCCATTTGGTGTCAATGGTTACCTGGGGCACCTGTATATTCCATCCCATTCCCAGCCAGCCGGTACCCTGGTCGCTGTTGTAGTTTAAAGAGAGGTTTGGTGTCATGCCGTTTCTACCAGAAGGAATTTCCAGGGGATACGAAAGGCTCGCCTCTCCTGTTCTGCTGACAGTGGGCGGTTGCATGATGTTCATCCCTGCAGCAGGGTTTGCAGCCTCAAGACTGGAAATGGCCGTAGGTGCATAAGCACTTGCCTCTGGCATTTCCGGGGTCTTTATCATCCCGGCAAAATAATCGGTATTCCCCGGTACCATGGCCCGGGCCATTCCTGCTTCCAGGTCAAAACTATCGAGTTCAACCTGTTGCCAGGCCCGGTCTTTGCGATTAAAAAAGAAGACTTTAACATCCTGTAATGCCGATGCCACACCCACCTTTTCCTTTGCAATGGCGATGGCGATGTGAACAGGTTTATCGGAGGCCATAAAAAGGGAATAACCACTGGCCCCGGAAGTAATGTTCCTGACACTATTTGGGATCTCAGGCATATCCACGGGTGTATTGGACAAGGCTTTGTATGTCCCTTCATCTTCAATAACACTGAAATATTCAGCTAAAGCCAGCTGCTGGTTGCTCCGCCCCATTTTTTCAGAAGGAAGCTCCGGGTTGGAAAGCAGTATCTGTACATCTTTGATCTCGGTGGGAGTTCCGTCCAGCCCGCCCATGCTAAAACGTACCTCGTTTATCCCGCTGACAAGGTCCTCTTTCTCCACTTCACAGGTGATGGTTTCCCAGTCATCTTTTCGGTGTGCTTCCGGGTAAGGTGTTATATAGGCGGGCATCCTGTTGACAGATTTTGGGATAGATGCCCCTTCCGACACCCCTCTTACCGTATAGCGCAGGTAGGCATGTTTGTAAGCCCCAATATCTTCGTTGACCTCTATCGAAAAAATGTCGTCAACAGGCATATTTAAGGGGTCTTTTTTATGCCCTCCCAGGTAGCCGGTGTTTTCCTCCGCAAAGAAGGTCACACTTCCCGCATTGGTTTTCGGAGCTAGCGGAACGCCTGGGGTTTCCTCTTCCTCAGGGCTTTCAGCCGGTAAGGCCTTTTCCCCTGCCGGGAGGGTAGGCACAAACTCCCTGTTACTGCTTTCTGTAAACTCTGCATGGGCAAGTGCTGAAACACTGGCCATAATATCATTGGCAAGAAAAAAGAAACATAAAAAAAGAGCGGCCAGCTTGGTGGATAAATCGTTGAACATGGCTATAATAGGTTTTTGAAGGTTTGGGTTAATTGACTACTACCTGGATCAGGTCTGAATAGGAAGGTGAGGTAAAGCGCACCAGGTAAGTACCATCCACATCAAAAATATGACTGAACAGGGGGGCTGTACCCGAAGGAGTAAATTTCTCTACCAGTAAAGGGCTGCCTCCCTTATCAAACACCTCTATTTTAAAAGGCATATCATTTAGATCATTAAACTGAAAATGTATTTCATGATCTCCCGAACTGGGATTGGGGTAGGCTCGTATACCTGCCGTTACTCTTTGCTCCTGCAGGTACATCCCTGAAGAAGTATTGTCTGTGCCTGACTGGCTGGTGCCATGACCATTACCGGTATTTGTATTATCCGCTCCTGAAGTCAACAGATTTGCTTCATTTGCCCACGGATGACCAGCATAAGGGTCAGTAAGATCAGGGCAATTGTCCAGCAGGATCACCTGGTCTGCCAGGGTAACCTCAGGATTGGAGATATGTATCTGGTACTGACCGGAAGCCAGGTTCTTGATCGTGCTGTTTTCCACCATCAGGGTTTCTTCCAGTCTTTCATTGGTGGTCAGGTTTAACAGGTCCACATGGGCAGGTAAAGCCTCAGGTGCCAGTTTCAGGTTGATAAAACTGGGCGTGGCCGGGGTACAGGGGGTGGTCACCACCTGGCACAAAGGCTTGCACCGGGTTTCAGGAGCACCCCACACCAAATAATACTGGCTTTCTTCCATTTCCGCAGTAACAGGAATGGTAAGCCGGGTGTAGTCCCCGCTTTGCATTCCTCTTATAGGGATCTGGCTATACCCATTGCTCAGGGAAGGCCATTCGTCTTTTGACAATTGCTGTTTTACAGTGAGGTACACCCTGTCGGTTTCATACTTCCAATTCACAGGATTGATCTGCCAGGCACGGCTTCCCAATGCTTCCCCACACTGCATGGCTTCAGGAGTGGTTTTGCTTTTGGAAAAAATCAGCATGGAGTTGTTGGCCAGGTCACCTTCGGGCATTTGAGCTAAAAGACTGGTGCTATCCAGGCTTATCTGAATGGAAGCCGCATCCGCTGAGAAGGTCTGGGTCTGGTAAAACCCTAAGGAATCCACACGGCCCAGCGCCATAACTTCTTCATTAAAGACCAGATCGCGTTCAACATCCCAGTATTTGGAATCTTTGCCATCTATATAGTCCCGTAGTTTTTTGTTTTTGTTTTCGGTGATGTTTATGGAGTATTTTAAGGCCAGGTAGGTCTCCACTTTCCGGATCTCCATCGTATCGAGCAAACGATCGAAGTGGAGGATCTCAGTAAAACGGGTGGTACTGTCCACAAAGGCAATGCCTCCAAAATATTTGTGGCCGGAGGAATAGCTGTAGCTAAGCCTGAGAATGGCCGGCTCCGACTTTAAAACATGGCTTAACGGGCTTTCATTTCCTGAGATAACAAATTTGTCGCGGTACAGCTCAATACGGCCCAAACCTGCCAGGGGTCTTTCGCTGGTGCTGTCCAGGGTTTTAACAACCATAAAAAGGGTGCCCTCCTTATACCTGGC
>NZNV01000037.1 GCA_002695025.1 Owenweeksia sp. | reverse complement strand
ATAGTAAACCAAAGTTTTGCTGAACTATCCGTTTCATATTCAGTTGCTCTTTTAATTTCAACAACTCTATCCCTATATTTATTTGATAAATCATTTAAATTTATAAATGAACCTCCTGAAAATTATAATCATGAAGAGTGTACTATTTTTCCTGACTGCATTGGCTCTGGTATCTTGTGAGAATACGGATCCATCAGAGACTGTTACTAAAAAGAAAAGTGATGGAGTTCAGCACCCTACCTGGTCTGAACAAGCGGTTATTTATGAAGTCAATATAAGACAACATACTCCTGAAGGTACTTTTAAAGCTTTTCAAGAAAAGCTTCCTGAAATCAAAGAGTTGGGTGCAAAAATACTTTGGATTATGCCGGTACAACCTATTGGCGAGAAGAACAGAAAAGGTGGTTTAGGAAGTTATTATTCTATAAAAGATTATACAGCCGTTAATCCCGAGTTTGGAACCTTAGAGGATTTTAGAGCTTTGGTAGATACGGCTCATGCCATGGGTTTTAAAATACTTTTGGATTGGGTAGGAAACCACAGTGCATGGGATAATGTATGGATAGAAAAGCATCCGGATTGGTATACACACGATAGGGAAGGCAATATAGTTCCTCCTGTTGAAGATTGGAGTGACGTAGCGGATTTGAATTATGATAATAAAGAGCTGCGTGTTGCTATGCAGGAAGCTATGAAGTGGTGGGTTACAGAAACAGATATTGATGGTTATCGGTGTGATGTGGCCTATATGGTTCCTATGGATTTCTGGAACCAAACCAGAAAGATACTGGATAGTATTAAGCCCGTTTTCATGCTGGCAGAAGCAGAAGGACCTGATTTTCATAAATACGCCTTTGATATGACCTATGGATGGGAGTTGCATCATCTGATGAATAAAATAGCCAAAGGTGAGGCCCCGGTGGATACTCTTGAAGATTATTCAGCCAAAAGCGACACTCTATATTCGGCCAGTGCTTTACGTATGTATTTCACTTCCAATCATGATGAAAATAGCTGGAACGGGACGGTATATGAAAGAATGGGAGTTAATCATAAAAACTTTTTCGTTTTGAGTGCCACTCTGGAAAACGGGATGCCACTGATATATGGAGGTCAGGAATGGGGTCTGAGTAAATCGCTTTCATTTTTTGAGAAAGACACCATAAACGGAAGTGACACTGCACTTTTTAATTTTTATAAGAGTATTGTAACGTTGAAGAATACACACCCGGCATTACATAACGGAGAAGATCAGGGGGTTATGCAACAGTTACACTCACAAGTTCCATCTGTGTACGCTTTTAAAAGAATTAAGAACGGTCGGGAATTATTTGTTGCCATTAACTTTGACAGAGAAGAGGTGACATTTCCCGTGGAAGGACTATCTTCAGAAGGAAGTTGGAGTGATGCACTGACCGGCTCAGAAATGAAAAAGCCAGCGGATAACAATTTAAAGATCCCGGCCAATGATTATTTGTTGATTGATATTACAACCAAAGAGTAAAAAATGAAAATTGCATTAATTGCCCACGATGGAAAAAAGGCTGATATGGTGGCTTTTGTCAGCGATTTTATGGAGCTCTTTCAGCGAAAAGAGGTAACACTGGTAGCCACCGGAACCACAGGAGGTTATGTCGCACGTACAGGTCTTGAAGTTCAAAAGATGTTATCAGGCCCTTTAGGTGGGGATGCACAAATTGCAAGTATGGTGGCCGAAAGGGAAATCAGTGCGGTATTCTTTTTCAGAGATCCTTTAGACAAGCATCCTCATGAACCTGATATCTTAATGTTGATGCGTATTTGTGATGTTCACGATGTTCCTCTGGCCACAAATCCGGCTACAGCGCGCCTCATTTTCGAAAAACTTCTTAGCGAGTAGTAAAAGCTAAGTGTAAGATATACACCTTTTTATTACATTGGTACCCTCCCTTAACCAATCTTCATAATGCTGCAAAAACCTAAACTCAGTTTTTGGCAAATCTGGAACATGAGCTTCGGCTTTTTAGGTATCCAGTTTGGCTTTGCCTTGCAGGGTGGCTTTATGTCACGCATTTTTCAAACACTTGGGGCCGGTGAAAATGAGATACCACTGCTTTGGATTGCGGCACCTCTCACAGGGTTAATTGTACAGCCTATTATTGGGTTTTTAAGTGATCGCACCTGGCATCCACGGTTTGGCCGAAGACGCCCTTATTTTCTAATAGGAGCTATACTGAGTTCTGTAACATTGTTTTTTGTGCCGCACTCTCCCGTTTTGTGGGTGGCTGCCGGGTGCCTTTGGATACTTGATGCTTCCATTAATATTAGTATGGAACCATTCAGAGCATTGGTAGCAGATAAGCTGCCCGATGAGCAGCGCAGTTATGGCTTTGTGATGCAAACTCTTATTATTGGAATTGGTACCTGGGTGGCTAGTAATCTGCCCCTTATGGTAAGTTCAATGGGGGTTTCAAATGAGGCAGCCCCAGGTATTATTCCTGACTCAGTAAAAATTGCGTTTGCCATTGGTGGATTTGTTTTTCTGATCTCGATTTTATATACCGTTTTTACTACCAAAGAGTATCCACCTGCAAATATGGAGGCCTTTAAAGCAGAAAAGGAAGAAAACAAAGGTATAGGGCATGCGCTTTCGGAAATCACTAAAAATATAGTTCAAATGCCGTCTACTATGGCGAAGTTGGGAGTGGTGCAGTTTTTCAGCTGGTTTGCCTTTTTTGCCATGTGGAGCCTTGCTACACCAGCTCTTACTGAGCATGTTTTTAAATCGCCAAAACCTGTTGAGATTTCCATTTCCGAAGCAGGGAAGGAAGAACTTTTATCATATACAGCAGCAGATAAAAAATATAATGACGCGGCCGATTTGGGAGGCTCCTATATGGGTTTTTATGGCTTGTCATCAATGGGGTTTGCCCTTTTGCTAACTTTATATACGTCTCGAAGAAAGATCAATAGGAGATGGGTGCACCTGGTAAGCTTGTTATTGGGTGGACTTGGGTTTATTTCGATGTATTTTATTCATGACCATAAGATGTTGATCATGTCTTTTGTTCTGGTCGGAATATCATGGGGAAGCATTCTTTCAATGCCATATGCCATGCTAAGTAGCTCAATTGATCCTGCAAAAATGGGAATGTATATGGGGCTTTTTAATATGTTTATTGTGCTTCCGCAGATTACAGCAGCTACTGGCGGACTTAACTTTCTCTACCGAACTATTTTTGGAGAATCAGGTATAAATGCTATGTTGTTAGCAGGTTCAAGTTTGATCATTGCCGGTTTATGTAATCTGCTGATAACGGATAAAAAAGCTGTTTCAGACTAATCCATCTCTATTATTCGGCAACTCATAGGTTTCAAAGAGATCATGTTCCCTTTGATCTTATCTTGGGAAAAGATATCAGTTCCTGTGCTTCCGGATTTCCATATTTCTTTATAGCGATCCAGCGAATGATCCTGTTGCTTGTCAGTAGTATTGGCTATAACCATTACCACATCATCATCTTTGTATCGGAAATAAGTATACACTCCATTTTCCGGAATAAACTGTAAGAGGTTTCCGGAAATAGCTTTAGAGGTACTACGCCAATCCAGTAATTTTTTTAAATAAGTGAATACGCTGTCCTGAAAAGCATTGCGTTCACCTGCAAAAGCATCAATTGTATCACTGGACCAGCCACCCGGAAAATCTTCCCGTATTAAACCATGATTTTCCGTTTCACTCATGCCTATTTCTGTTCCATAATAAACGCAGGGTATGCCTCGCATGGTAGCCAGCCAGGCAAGTCCGACTTTTATCTTATCCAGGTTTTTATTCATTGATCCTGCAAAGCGTGCCATATCATGGTTATCCAGAAAAGTGACTAACTTTTCGGGGTTTTCATAGAGATAATCTGCTGCTAAAGCATAGTAAATTTTTGAAACGCCTTCTATCCAGCCTTGCTGTTGATGTAGTGCTTCGTTAAAAGCATAATTCATCTGAAAATCGGTCACGGCATCCAAGTGTGAGTTGGGCGAATATTTGAAGTTCTCCGTAAAATACGCCTGTACAGGTTGTCCATGAACCCATGTTTCTCCAAACATATAAAACCAGGGATATTCACGTGTAATGCTTTGTGCCAGTTTTGCCATAAAAGGCTGATCAGGATAAATATAGGTGTCTATCCTGAAGGCATCTATTTTAAAAGTTTCAATCAGCCAAATGGAGTTTTGAATAAGGTATCTGGCCATATGTAGGTTTCTTTGATTTACGTCAGGCATAGATCGCACAAACCAGCCATCCTGAAATTTTGTGTAATCTTCTTTGGATCGGTGCGGATCCATCACAGTAGTGGCTCTGTAATTGGTTTGTAAGTAACCATTTTCATGATCCTTATGGAAATTGAAAAAGCTTGAGTCAGGTAAATCTTTAAAAAGAAAGTGCTCGGTACCGAAGTGATTGTAAACCATATCTTTTACCATACTCATCTTCATGGTATGCGTTTTTTCAATCAGAGCTTTGTATTCTTCATTAGTACCAAAGCGTGGATCAATGTTATAATGATCTGTAATGGCATAACCGTGATAAGAATCATGAGGCTGATCATTTTCCAGTAAAGGGCTTATCCACAAAGAGGTTATTCCCAGGTTTTTCAAATAATCCAGATGTGAGTTTATACCGTCAATATCACCGCCATGTCTGCCAAAGGGGTGTTCTCTGCCAAATTGTGCGTCACGCATTCCCTCAACCTGGTCGTTTTTGGCGTTCCCATTGGCAAAGCGATCAGGCGTAATAAGGTACATAACATCGTTTTGTGTAACAGGCTGGCCCTTAAATGTATTTCTGATACTTATGGGGTATTTATACTTTTTACCGTTAACAGAAATTTCAATATGTTCTTGATTAAAACCGGGGCTGATCCTGATAAGAAGACTGGCGTAGCGAGCATTTTTAAAAGAGGTTTTATTCAGGATTTCAATACCATCAGAAGCTTTACTGTTAAGCGAATGAATATCATCAGGAGAATAGATCAGAATTTCCAGAGAGTCATTTTCAAAGCCAGTCCACCAATTTGGGGGGAAAAAACGGAGAGCTTCATTTCTTTGTCCATTAAGGGTAATGAGTGTGCTTATTTGAAGTATTGATAATATGATTATTACATATTTGTAAGAAGACACTTTCATAAGGGATTTTTGTGAGGCTATTTTATGAAATTTTTAATTTACGTATGTATAATTTTTTTAATTTGGCAATCTAAATGTAATTCCTACACTAAGTAAATTTACCAATCTTAATGATTTCTTGTATGAAAAAAATTTATTCGATGCTTTTTGGGCTAGCTTTCTATGGCGGTCTTATGGCGCAACCTTATAACGTCACCTTTCAGGTGGATATGTCCGGCCAAACGGTAAGTGGAAATGGTGTTCATGTAGCCGGGAGTTTTCAGGCGGCAGCTGGTTTTACTTCAGACTGGGATCCTGCATCAACAGCGCTTACCCAAGTTGGAACCAGTACTATATATAGTGTTCAGGTAACGCTTCCGGCAGGTTTATATGAATATAAAATGATTAATGATAATGGTTGGGGAGGTGTTGAATCTGTTCCCGCTCCTTGTCAGGTAGGTTTAGGTCAGGGTAATGATAACCGTTGGGTTAATGTTACCGGAGATACAGTATTGCCTGCAGTTATGTTTAGTGCGGGTGCTCCTGCAGGTATGAAAGCTTTAACATTGATTGTTGATTTAAGTCAGCAATCCAGCGTGAGTGATACGGTTTCTGTTGCAGGTAGTTTTCAGGGCTGGACTCCGGGGGTTGACCTCATGACAAATCTGAATCCGGCTGATAGTATATATCGTTCTATAGCTTATGTAACTCCAGGGACTCAGTATGAATGGAAGTTTTTAAATGGAGCTGCATGGGGTACCGAAGAGTCGGTTCCGGGTGCCTGCGCGTCTGGTGGTAACCGTTTTGCGAGCATTATGAATGACTCTGTTTATGGCCCTGTTTGCTTTGCTCAATGTGGAGCCTGTTTTATACCAGATACTTTTGATATTACCATTAAGGTAGATGTAAGTGCTATATGTGGTTTTAATGACACAATTGATATTGCAGGACCTTTCAATAACTGGCCAAGTGGTTTTGATGCAGCTCACCAGCTTACTGACCCAGATCAGGATATGATTTATGAAATTACTGTACGTGCAGCAGCACCCGAATTTACATATAAGGCACGTTATCATAACAATGGTACCAATTGGGAAGCTGGTAATAATAAGGTTGTTACGTTTAGTGGTGATACAATTCTGGATGTGCGCTGTTTTGGTGCTGATGGCTATGGAGCATGTGCATCAAAACCAGATCCGTCTGATATTACCTTTCAGGTAGATATGAGTAATTATGCAGGTGCTATAAATGACATTTACCTTATTGCTGACTTTTTGGGCTGGCAGGATGNTTCTGTTAAGCTGGATCCAGCAACCGGACAACCTGGTGTATTTGAAACGACTGTAACAGGCGTTTGCCAGGCGCGCATTGCCTATAAATTTGTAAATGGTGATCCCAGTAATGGAGGAATTGACGAGGACTTTGCTGGTCTGACAGATTCATCATGTACTGAACCTAGTGGAACCGGAACCTTAAACCGTTTCTATGTTCGTCCAAGTGATCAGCCCGTAACTATAGGTCATGAATGGAACACCTGTAATTCAATTATTGGTCTTGAAGAAGTTTTTGGATCTCAAAAACTTAAAGTGTATCCAAACCCATTTACTTCTTTTACAGTAGTAGAATTAGGAACCAATGGTTTGTACAATTTAAAGTTAACCGATGTTACCGGTAAGCCTGTTTATAATATGAAGGATGTAAACGGAAACTTTGAAATTCGAGCAGGCAGTCTTGAAGCAGGAGTTTATCTTCTGAATGTAGAAAATGAAAAAGGAGAAGTAAATACTTCCAAACTAATTGTTAGATAAGGTCGCTCCCCAAAATAGACTAAGTTAATATTTAAAGCCCTGATGAGTTTTCTTGTCAGGGCTTTTAAATTCAGAAAAAAATAAAGCTCACCGCAAAGTTGTATATACTTTACTCTTCACCACGGTTAATTATCTTGGGAACTTTAAAGTAATCGGTATCTTTTGAGGGTGCATTTTTCAAGGCATCATCTTTTGAAGTTTCCTGTTTCACTTCATCCTTGCGCAGCACATTTACTTCATCACTCATATAAATGAGCGGATCAATACCTTCCAGGTTCAAACCGTTGATCTTTTCCACAAAACCAAGAATATTGTCCATGTCATTTAACATAGATTCCTTTTGCTCTTCTGTAAATTCGAGGCGAGCCAAATGGGCCAGCTTTTCAACCTGTTCCTTAGTAAGTTTCATCCTGTAAGTTATTCTGCTATCAACTCACTTTCGTAAGATAATGGCGTTTGATTTTGCAAAGGTTGTAAAATCATTTGATAACAAAGCTCTTTAAGACGCTCTTCTTCCTTTGGGGTCTGAGCTTCAGGTACGATTTCATTGTGAATAATAGCCCTTAATCTCCCGGGATATCCTCCTTTTAAAGGGCTGTAAGGGAAATGTCTTTTGTTATCAGGATATGAAACCGGAATAATAGGTACTCCTTCAGCCACAGACAGTCGGAAAGCACCTTGTTTAAAACGTGCTAATGTTACATTTTCATCAGGTATACCACCTTCTGGATAAATACATACGCCAATCCCCGCTCTTAATTTTTCAGCGGCTCTGTCCATAGCTTCAGCCCTGCTGCGTAAACCTGTGCGATCTACCAGAATATTTGTCCTTTTATAAAAATAGCCAAACAGTGGAAATTTGGCCAACGAGGATTTCCCTATAAAGAGAAAGCTGTTTTTAAAAAGTGCCAGGGTCATCATAATATCAATCATACTCGTATGATTCGCACAAACGATATATGTTTTACTCTTTTCAGGCTTAAATTTCCACGTGGATTTCACCCAAAAACCACTTAAGAAAAGTATGATTTTAGCCCAATAGCGGGCATAAGGAAAAAAGGCCTTGTAATTTTCTGATCTTAATGAAGTGATGAAAATAAAAGGAAATAATACTACAATAGCAATAAAGATGGTCACATAAAACCACATACGCCAGAGAAGAATAATCGGCAAAGCCAACTTTTGCATAAGGCAAAAATAATACAAAGGGTCGGCCTTGTGGGTAATCATATGTATTTTTGGGCGCATAATTAATTTGTATGGCACGTATACTTACGGGAATTCAGAGTACCGGCAGACCGCATTTGGGAAATATTTTAGGAGCAATAGCCCCGGCTATTGAGTTGAGCGAACATATGGTTAATGAATCTTATTTTTTTATTGCCGATTTACACTCTTTAACCGCTATTAAAAATGCTCAAACGCGC
>NZNV01000036.1 GCA_002695025.1 Owenweeksia sp. | reverse complement strand
AGGCTTGGCCATCAGACCACGCATACCGGATAGCTGGCGGATTTGTTCTTTAGATCCCCGTGCACCAGAGTCAAGCATCATATAGATAGGGTTGAATCCCTGCCTGTCACTGCTCAGGTGGTGCATAGCTCGCTCGGTAAGGCGGGCGTTGGTATTGGTCCATACGTCAATCACCTGGTTATAACGTTCGTTATTGGTGATCAAACCCATGTTATAGCTGGCCAAAATGCTTTCGATCTGCTCTTCGGCATCCTTAACCAGTTGATCTTTTTCTTCCGGAATAATGATATCTCCCAACGAGAAGGAAAGACCTCCCCGGAAGGCATTACCATAACCCAGGTCCTTCATATCATCGAGGAACTTGGCAGTGGTAGGGATATCGGTTTTCTTTAGAATGGTTGCAATGATACCACGCAAGGCCTTTTTGGTAAGTACATCATTGATGAAAGGCACATTCTCAGGAACTACAGTATTGAAGAGTATTCTTCCCACAGTAGTTTCGATCAGCTTGGTGGTAAGCTCACCATTCTCATCTTCTACCCGTGCACGGATCTTGGCCGTAGCATTAAGGTTTACACGGCCCTCGTTATGGGCAATGATCACCTCTTCAGGTGAATAGAAAGTAAGGCCTTCACCCTTAACCTCATAATCCTTGTCACTCTTACGGGCCTTGGTCATGTAGTACAGACCCAGAACCATGTCCTGAGAAGGAACGGTAATAGGAGATCCGTTGGCAGGGTTAAGGATATTATGCGAAGCCAGCATCAATAGCTGTGCTTCCAATATAGCAGCAGAACCCAGTGGAAGGTGTACCGCCATCTGGTCACCGTCAAAGTCAGCGTTAAAGGCTGTACACACCAACGGGTGCAGTTGGATAGCCTTACCTTCGATCAGCTTGGGCTGGAAGGCCTGGATACCTAAACGGTGCAGTGTTGGGGCACGGTTCAGCAGAACGGGATGTCCTTTCATCACGTTCTCCAGGATATCCCATACTACGGGTTCTCTCTTGTCAATAATTTTCTTGGCCGATTTTACGGTCTTCACAATACCCCTTTCAATAAGCTTGCGCACAATAAAAGGCTTGTAAAGCTCAGCCGCCATATCCTTGGGTAAACCACACTCGTGCAGTTTAAGATCCGGACCTACAACAATTACCGAACGGGCGGAGTAATCCACCCTCTTACCCAAAAGGTTTTGACGGAAACGACCTTGCTTACCTTTCAATGAGTCGGAAAGGGATTTAAGGGCACGGTTACTGTCCGTTTTAACAGCGCTGGATTTACGGGTATTATCGAACAGAGAATCCACAGATTCCTGGAGCATCCTCTTCTCGTTACGAAGAATTACTTCAGGTGCCTTGATCTCCATCAAACGCTTAAGGCGGTTGTTGCGGATAATCACCCTGCGATAAAGATCATTAAGGTCAGATGTGGCAAAACGACCACCATCCAAAGGCACCAATGGGCGTAGTTCCGGTGGAATAACCGGTACCACTTTCACGATCATCCATTCGGGACGGTTCTCAATACGGGTGTTGGCATCACGGAAGGCTTCCACAACCTGCAGACGCTTAAGAGCCTCCTGCTTACGTTGTTGTGAAGTTTCTGTATTGGCCTTATGACGCAGATCATACGAAAGCTGATCCAAGTCAAGGCGGGAAAGCAACTCAATGAGTGCCTCCGCTCCCATTTTGGCAACAAATTTATTGGGATCGCTATCGTCCAGGTAGTTGTTCTCGCTGGGAAGACGATCCAGTATTTCAAGATACTCCTCTTCCGTTAAGTAATCCATATAATTCAATGGAGTACCGTCAGGGTGAGTAGCATTACCTGCCTGAATAACCACATAACGCTCGTAATAAATGATCATATCGAGCTTCTTGGTGGGCAATCCAAGCAGGTATCCGATTTTATTAGGCAACGATTTGAAGTACCAGATGTGCGCCACAGGTACCACCAGGTTGATGTGACCCACACGCTCTCTGCGTACTTTCTTTTCAGTAACCTCAACGCCACAACGGTCGCAGACGATACCCTTATAACGGATACGCTTGTACTTACCGCAGGCACATTCAAAGTCCTTTACCGGTCCGAAGATCCGCTCGCAGAACAAACCGTCTCTTTCCGGTTTGTGCGTACGATAATTGATGGTTTCAGGCTTCAGAACCTCGCCATAGGACTTCTCCAGGATTTGTTCCGGGGAAGACAAGCTGATGGTAATGCTCTTGAAGTTACTGTTGTAGTTATTCTTATCGTTTTTCCTTAAAGCCATGTATATAGGAAATTAAGTTCTATTCTAAATATTAATCCAATGTGATTTTCAGACCCAATCCGTTCAATTCATGTAACAATACATTGAAGGATTCGGGTATACCGGGTTCCGGCATTGGATCACCTTTAACAATGGTTTCGTAGGTTTTAGCCCTACCAACCACATCATCCGACTTAACGGTAAGGATCTCTCTCAGAATGTTTGAGGCACCGAATGCTTCGAGGGCCCAAACCTCCATCTCTCCAAAACGCTGACCTCCGAACTGTGCTTTACCACCAAGGGGTTGTTGCGTAATGAGTGAGTATGGTCCGATAGAACGGGCGTGCATCTTATCATCTACCATGTGGCCAAGTTTCAGCATGTAAATCACACCCACGGTTGCAGCCTGGTGGAAACGCTCACCGGTACCACCATCGTAAAGATAGGTGTGACCGAAGCGTGGGATACCAGCTTCATCGGTGAGTTTATTGATATCCTCGATAGAAGCACCATCAAAGATGGGAGAAGCGAATTTGCTACCCAACTTCTTACCGGCCCATCCAAGAACGGTTTCGTAGATCTGACCGATGTTCATCCGTGAAGGTACACCCAGCGGGTTCAATACGATATCCACCGGAGTTCCATCTTCCAGGAACGGCATATCTTCTTCGCGTACGATTTTAGCTACGATACCTTTGTTACCGTGGCGACCAGCCATTTTATCCCCTACTTTCAGCTTACGCTTTTTGGCGATATAGACCTTGGCCAGTTTTACAATACCGGAAGGCAATTCATCACCCACGCTGATGGTGAATTTCTCACGCTTATACACACCTACCTGGTCGGTAACCTTGATCTTATAGTTGTGGATCAGGGAAGTGATCTGCTCGTTACGATCATCATCGGTAGTCCAAACTCCACCGGTAATCCTTGAGTAGTCTTCAATACTATTCAGGATCTTCTGGGTGAATTTGGTTCCTTTGGGTATTACGTCTTCATTGAGATCATTCCTAACACCCTGGCTGGTTTTTCCAGCTACCAGTATATTGAGTTTCTCCAGGAACTTCTGGCGCAGAACCTCCAACTTCATGTTGTGTTCGTCATCCAGTTTCTCAAGAACTTCCTTGTCCTTAATGCGGGTTTTCTTATCCTTAACTGAACGGGAGAACAGTTTCTTGTCGATAACCACACCGTTCAAAGAAGGAGAAGCTTTAAGTGAAGCATCCTTCACATCACCAGCCTTATCTCCAAAGATGGCACGTAGCAGTTTTTCTTCCGGGGTAGGATCGGATTCTCCTTTTGGAGTGATCTTACCGATCAGGATGTCACCGGGTTTTACTTCGGCACCGATACGGATAATTCCGTTCTCATCCAGCTCACGGGTTGCTTCCTCACTTACGTTTGGAATATCAGCGGTAAGTTCTTCCGCACCCAGTTTAGTATCACGAACTTCCAGGGAATACTCATCAATATGAATAGAAGTGAAGATGTCCTCACGCACTACTTTTTCAGAGATCACGATGGCATCCTCAAAGTTGTAACCTTTCCAGGGCATAAATGCCACCTGCATATTACGACCCAAGGCAAGTTCGCCACCTTCGGTAGCATAACCTTCACAAAGCACCTGTCCCTTGCTTACCTTTTGTCCTTTTACTACAATCGGTTTGATATTGATACAGGTGCCCTGGTTGGTTTTACGGAACTTAACCAGGTTGTATGTTTTGGTATCATCATCAAAGCTGATCAGCCTGTCATCATCGGTACGCTCATAGCGGATGGTGATCTTTTCAGAATCCACGTATTCCACTTCACCTTCACCTTCAGCATTGATCAACACCCTTGAGTCAGAAGCCACACGGCCTTCCAGACCTGTACCTACAATAGGAGCCTGTGGGCGCAACAGGGGAACCGCCTGACGCATCATGTTCGATCCCATCAACGCACGGTTCGCATCATCATGCTCCAGGAATGGGATCAATGATGCAGAAATGGATGCGATCTGGTTTGGTGATACGTCCATATAATCTACCTCAGAGGGCTCGATCAGCGGATAATCAGCTTCATCACGGGCTTTTACACGGTCATTTTCAAAATTTCCATCCTCCTTTACCGGAGCATTAGCCTGTGCAATTACCTTTTCCTCTTCCTCTTCAGCACTCAGGTAAACCGGATCCACGGTGAAATCAACTTTTCCATTTTCCACCTTACGATAAGGGGTTTCAAGGAATCCCATGCGGTTCACCTTAGCGTATACACACATGGATGAGATCAGACCGATGTTAGGACCTTCAGGGGTTTCGATCGGACAAAGACGACCATAATGTGTATAGTGTACGTCACGTACCTCAAAACCTGCACGTTCACGGGAAAGTCCACCAGGTCCGAGAGCAGAAAGCCTCCGCTTGTTGGTAATCTCAGCCAATGGGTTGGTTTGATCCATAAACTGAGAAAGCTGGTTGGTTCCGAAAAACGAGTTGATCACAGAAGAAAGTGTCTTCGCATTGATCAGGTCAATAGGCGTAAACACCTCGTTATCACGAACGTTCATACGCTCACGGATGGTACGTGCCATACGGGCAAGACCCACGCTGAACTGGTTGGCCATTTGTTCACCTACGGTACGAACCCTACGGTTGCTCAAGTGATCGATATCATCCACCTCCGCTTTGGAGTTGATCAATTCGATCAGGTATTTTACGATGCTCAGGATATCATCTTTGGTGAGTACCTGAGTATCTGCGTCAATCTCAAGACCAAGCTTCTTATTCAAACGATAACGTCCTACTTCACCCAAGTTATAGCGTTGCTCGGAGAAGAAAAGCTTGTCGATAATACCGCGCGCAGTTTCCTCATCTGGTGGCTCGGCATTACGCAATTGACGGTAAATATGTTCCACCGCTTCTTTCTCGGAGTTGGTGGGATCTTTCTGTAAAGTATTGTGAATAATGGCAAATTCGGATGATTCGATGTCCTCTTTATGCAAAAGGATAGTAGGAACATCAGCATCCAGGATCTCTTCAACATGATCTTTCTCCAGGACGGTATCACGGTCAAGTACCACCTCATTCCTTTCAATAGATACCACTTCACCGGTATCCTCATCCACGAAATCCTCAACCCACGTTTTAAGAACACGGGCGGCCAGTTTACGGCCCATAACTTTTTTAAGACCGGTCTTGGATACCTTCACCTCTTCAGCCAGGTCAAATATCTCAAGGATATCCTTATCCCTTTCGTAACCAATGGCACGAAGCAGAGTCGTAAGAGGTAACTTTTTCTTACGGTCGATGTAAGCGTACATCACGTTGTTGATGTCGGTCGCAAATTCAATCCAGCTTCCTTTAAAAGGAATAATACGAGCTGAATAGAGTTTGGTACCGTTGGCGTGATAACTCTGGCCAAAGAACACACCAGGAGAGCGGTGCAATTGCGATACAATTACACGTTCTGCCCCGTTTACAATAAAAGTACCACGGGGGGTCATATAAGGAATAGTACCAAGGTAAACATCCTGCACGATGGTTTCAAAATCCTCGTGCTCGGGGTCGGTACAGTATAATTTTAATCTTGCTTTAAGGGGTACGCTAAAGGTGAGGCCTCTTTCAATACACTCTTCCTCACTGTAGCGTGGTGGATCTACAAAGTAGTCCAAAAATTCCAGTACAAACTGGTTTCGTGAATCGGTGATAGGAAAGTTCTCGCTAAAAGTCTTGTACAATCCTTCGTCATGTCTATCACCTGGTTTAGTATCCAATTGGAAAAAATCCTGGAAAGACTGCAATTGAATATCCAGGAAATCGGGATACTCAAAGCGTTTAATAGAAGCGAAGTCTATTCTTTCCGAAGGATTTTTGGTAACCGTGTTGTTGGCCATTACAGAAATGAAATAAAGTTAAACTAAACACAAAAGGGTTTAGGTCGATCATCCCGGGGTTCCGGGATGATGACCTAAACCAAGCTTATAAAAGCAGTAAGGAGTTAAGACTACTTGATCTCAACTTCAGCTCCTGCCTCTTCAAGCTGAGACTTCAGAGCTTCTGCTTCGTCTTTTGCAACACCTTCTTTAAGAGGCTTAGGAGCACCATCTACAAGCTCCTTAGCTTCTTTAAGGCCTAATCCGGTAAGTTCTTTTACAAGCTTAACAACAGCCAGTTTAGAACCACCCGCAGCCTTCAGGATCACATCAAATTCTGATTTTTCTTCAGCAGCACCAGCATCTCCGCCAGCAGCCGGTCCGGCAACAGCTACCGCTGCAGCAGCAGGCTCAATACCGTATTCTTCTTTAAGGTAATCTGCCAGTTCGCTTACTTCCTTAACTGTCAGGTTCACAAGCTGATCACCTAGTCCTTTGATATCTGCCATTTTTGGTCTTCTTTTTTAGTTTAAAAAATAAATAATTGATCTATGGAAGCTTTAAGTGCGTACACTTTAATTAAGCTGCGCGTTCTTCCAAGGCCTTCATAAGGCCAGCCAGGGTGTTCTTTCCACTCTGAAGAGCAGAGACAACATTCTTGGCAGGAGATTGCAACAGCATGATAACGTCTCCGATAAGCTCTTCTTTGGATTTCAACGTAGAAAGAGCTTCTACCTGATCGTCACCAATGTAAATTGATTCATCAACATATGCTCCTTTAAGTACGGGCTTTGCCGCTTTCTTACGAAACTCTTTAATGAGTTTAGCCGGAGCATTTCCAGTTTCAGAGATCATGATACTGGTATTGCCTTTAAGGATAGGGAACAGTTCGTCAAAGCTTTTTTCGGAACGCTCCATTGCCTTTTTAAGCAATGTATTCTTTACTACATTCAGCTTAATGCCGTTCTTGTAGCACATCCTGCGGAGGTTGCTGGTTTGTTCGGCATTAAGGCCGGCAATGTCAGCAATATAAAGGATGTTAGCATCCTTAAGTACCTCGGTCAGGCTTTCTATTTCTCTATTTTTTTCCTCTTTTGTCATTTTTCAAAAGATTTTCTTCAGGTTATCAGATAGACTTAGCGTCAACAGCCACACCGGGACTCATGGTAGAACTAAGGCTGATGCTTTTGATATAAGTTCCTTTGGCAGCAGAAGGCTTCATTCGGATCAATGTCTTGATCAGTTCTTCTGCGTTCTCACGGATCTTATCTTTTTCAAAAGACACCTTGCCAACGGAAGCGTGAACGATACCGTAACGATCTACTTTAAAGTCGATCTTACCGGCTTTTACTTCGGATACTGCTTTACCAATATCCATAGTAACCGTACCGGTTTTGGGGTTAGGCATAAGTCCACGGGGACCCAGCACACGGCCTAAAGGACCGATCTTACCCATTACACTAGGCATAGTTACGATCACATCCACATCAGTCCATCCACCTTTTATCTTCTCAATATATTCATCCAGGCCAACATAGTCTGCACCAGCATCCTTTGCTTCCTGTTCTTTATCAGCACTAACCAGGGCCAATACCTTCACCTCTTTACCTGTTCCGTGGGGAAGAGTTACCACACCGCGTACCATTTGGTTGGCTTTACGGGGATCCACTCCTAACCGAACGGCAACATCAACTGAGGCATCGAACTTGGTTGTGGAGATTTCCTTTACCAAAGCACTGGCTTCCTCTAAAGAATAAGCTTTATTCTTATCGAGTTTGCCCAGGGCTTCCTTTCTTTTTTTACCTATAGTCGCCATTTTCTTTCTAAATTTTTACAATTAAAATGGTTTAGTACCTGTTACGGTCAATCCCATACTTCTAGCTGTACCAGCCACCATTTTCATAGCCGATTCTATGGTAAAGGCATTGAGGTCTTGCATCTTATCTTCTGCAATGGTCTTAACCTGATCCCAGGATACCTTTCCTACCTTTTGAAGGTTGGATTGGGGAGATCCTTTTTTGATCTTGGCTGCTTCCATCAGCTGTACGGCAGCAGGAGGGGTTTTGATGACAAACTCAAAGGATTTGTCCATGTACACGGTGATGATCACCGGAAGTACCTTTCCCTGCTTATCCTGTGTACGAGCATTGAATTGCTTACAGAATTCCATGATGTTCACCCCTTTGGCACCCAGTGCGGGACCTACGGGAGGTGAAGGGTTGGCCGCGCCACCTCTAACCTGAAGTTTAATTAATGCGCTTACTTCTTTAGCCATTTGTCTTTACTTTGTTTTTAAATCTAAAACTCGGGCGCCAGGGTGGAAGCTTCCTGGACTTTATATTGAGCTCACAAATTGTTCTATTCCTTCTCTACTTGCATGTAGGATAATTCCAGCGGTGTTTTACGGCCAAATATCTTAACCATAACCTCAAGCTTACGCTTATCCTCATTGATCTTCTCAATGGTTCCGTTAAAACCATTAAAAGGTCCGTCAATTACTTTTACAGTCTCACCTACAATATAAGGTATGTTGATCTGCTCATCGGTTTCGGCCAGCTCATCCACTTTACCCAACATCCGGTTTACTTCCGCCTGACGTAGGGGAACAGGGTCACCACCTTTGGTTTCTCCCAGGAAACCAATCACTCCCTGTACATTTTTAATAGTATGGACCAACTCACCTACCAGCTCAGCTTCTACCATTATATAACCCGGAAAATAGTTACGCTCCTTGCTCACCTTTTTTCCGTTGCGGATCTGGTAAACCTTTTCCTGGGGTACTAATACCTGACCTAAATATTGTTGTAATCCCGCGTATTCGATCTCGTTCTCTATATACGATTTGATCTTATTCTCCTGCCCGGAGATGGCTCTTACAACAAACCATTTTTTTCCGTCACTCATTTATCAGGTATTAAAATAATCCGTAAAAGGCTTTCAGGGCTTCGCTAATGATCTTGTCCATTGCGAAAATGATCAGGGCAATTACAATGGAAGCTACGGCTACAAGCACCGCGGTCTTCTGCAATTCTGTCCAAGTAGGCCAGCTGGTCTTATGAACCAGCTCATCGTATGATTCCTTAAAATAAGCCTGTACTTTACTCATATTTTCATGCTTTGCACGGGTGGTAAGAATCGAACTCACGACCTTCGGTTTTGGAGACCGCTGCTCTACCAGCTGAGCTACACCCGTATTTAGGCAGAAAGGTGATCCCGAAAGAGAACACCTTTTCTGCTTAAATTATATGTTAAAGTCCCTCCTTGCGGAGAAACGGTAACTTATTATTCTACGATCTCAGTTACCTGACCAGCACCAACGGTTCTACCACCTTCACGGATAGCGAAGCGAAGACCTTTGTTGATAGCTACAGGAGCGATAAGATCAACAGTGATAGAAATGTTATCACCAGGCATTACCATCTCTGTTCCTTCTGGCAGGTGAATTTCACCAGTTACGTCAGTAGTACGCAGATAGAACTGAGGACGGTATCTGTTGTGGAATGGAGTGTGACGTCCACCTTCTTCTTTCTTAAGGATATAAACCTCAGCTTTGAATTTGGTATGAGGAGTGATAGAACCTGGCTTGCAGATTACCATACCCCTGCGGATATCAGTCTTTTCAATACCACGGAGAAGGATACCTACGTTATCACCGGCTTCACCGCGATCCAGGATCTTACGGAACATCTCAACACCAGTAATAGTAGAAGTAAGTTTTTCATCACCGAAACCAATGATCTCAACAGCGTCACCGGTATTGGCCACACCAGTTTCAATACGACCGGTAGCTACAGTACCACGACCTGTAATAGAGAATACGTCTTCGATAGGCATCAGGAAAGGCTTCTCGTTGTCACGCTCTGGCTCTTCGATCCAGTTGTCAACAGCTTCCATCAATTCCATTACGGTATCAACCCACTTTTGTTCACCGTTAAGGGCACCCAGTGCGGAACCTTTAATTACGGGAGAGTTGTCACCATCATATTCGTAGAAAGAAAGCAATTCACGGATCTCCATTTCAACAAGTTCCAGAAGCTCTTCATCATCCACCATATCCACTTTGTTCATGAATACAACGATACGGGGAATACCTACCTGACGACCCAAAAGGATGTGCTCGCGGGTTTGAGGCATAGGACCATCAGTAGCGGCAACAACAAGGATAGCACCGTCCATCTGGGCAGCACCAGTAACCATGTTCTTTACGTAGTCAGCGTGACCAGGACAGTCAACGTGAGCGTAGTGACGGTTTGCAGTTTGATACTCAACGTGAGCAGTGTTAATAGTAATACCACGCTCTTTTTCTTCAGGTGCATTATCGATAGAATCGAAAGAACGCATCTCGGAAAGACCTGCGTTAGCTAGTACGGTGGTAATAGCCGCAGTCAAAGTAGTCTTACCGTGGTCAACGTGGCCGATAGTACCGATGTTCAAGTGGGGCTTATCCCTTTTGAATGTTTCTTTTGCCATGGTTCTTAAAACTTAATTTTTATTTTAATCATCTATAAAAGCGAGACCACCGTGGTCTTTCACTTAGAGCCAATGAGGGGATTTGAACCCCTGACCTCTTCCTTACCAAGGAAACGCTCTACCCCTGAGCTACATCGGCAGTAATTAGTCAATTAGTTGATTAGTTAATTGGACTTTTCAGCTAAAGAATCAACCAATAACTAATCAACTAAAACTACCTTAGAGCGGGAAACGGGATTCGAACCCGCGACCCTCAGCTTGGAAGGCTGATGCTCTAGCCAGCTGAGCTACTCCCGCTTTTTTGGGTTTAAAGGACAAGGTCAACCGTCAGGGTTTACAACCCAACTTTGAACCTATAACCTTAAACCGCCTGGCTAATACGCACCCAAGTCGAAACTTTGATACGCATGGTGGGGAGAGCAGGATTCGAACCTGCGAAGGTGTATACCAACAGATTTACAGTCTGTCCTCGTTGGCCGCTTGAGTATCTCCCCCATTATCAAAAACTTACAGATATGAAATCTGCAAATCATTTGCAAGAGCCTGTGGAGGGATTCGAACCCCCGACCAGCTGATTACAAATCAGCTGCTCTGGCCAACTGAGCTACACAGGCTGGTTTCATTATAAAAAAGAACAGTCCGCTCTGAAAAACGGACTGCAAATGTAAAAAGAATTTGTATTGCTACAAACAGCGGTAAAAATATTTTTTTAAGAGGCCAAAGCCCTAGCTTTTTCCTTGTGTTTGCGCAATTGTCTGCGTAAAGCTTCCGCAGATAAATCGGTAGCTTCTTCAAAAGATTTACATTGTTTCTTCACTACCAGATCATTTCCCGGGATGTTGAGCTTGATTTCGGTAATTTTATTTTGCTTGGTATGGTTATTATCTACTTTAAGATACACTTCACTATCCACGATGCGATCGTAGAATTGTTCCAGCTTACTAAGTCTCTTTTCAATAAAGGTCAGCAATTTTTGATCTGCAGAGAAATTGACAGACTGAATACGTACTTTCATAAAGTCACGATTTTTTTTCGCCTCTCGGGTGGGCTGTGTTATACAATTGTTTCAATTGGTCCACCGAATTATGGGTGTAGACCTGGGTGGCTGACAGACTGGAATGCCCGAGTAATTCCTTTATAGAGTTTAAATCTGCCCCCCTGTTTAGCATATGCGTGGCAAAGGAATGCCTTAACGTATGCGGACTCTTGTTTTCTATACCGGAAACTAAACTAATGTACTTATTTACGAGATTATAGACAAGTTTTGGATATAGCTTTTTACCCCTGTGGGTGACAAAAAAACTGGAATCCTGCGCCATTTGCCGGGTTTCAGACTCCCCAGCTATGTACTCTTTCAATTCCTGCTCAAAAGTGCCTGACACAGGAATAAAACGTTCCTTATTTCGCTTACCTAAAACCCGTATATATTGATTCTGTACCTGCACATCACCAACTCGCAGGTTTATCAGCTCACTCAGGCGCATACCTGTATTATACAAGGTGGAAACGATCATCTTCTCCTGCCTGCCCCGTTCATCATCCGGGAAAGGTATATCATCCAGAAGATAGGAAGCTTCTTCTTCAGTAATCACCCGCAATAGCTTCCTGGACTGTTTAGGGGCCATAACCTTTTGCATGGGATTGCTGGTGATATTCCCCTCTTTAACCAAAAAGCGAAAAAAACTTTTGAGACAGGACAGCTTCCGGTTGATGCTCTTGCTGGTAAGCCCTTCTTCAGAAAGCCTGACTATCCAGTAACGGATCATTTGATGATTGACCTGGTCCCACTCTGAGGAAAGCTGGTATTCCGTTTCAAGAAATTGAGAAAAGGCTTCCAGGTCGGTGCGGTAAGCCGTTAAGGTATGAGAGGAATACCTTTTTTGATATTGGAGATATTCGAGAAAGGAAGTTATACCCATAAAAAAAGCAAGGAATGTAAATATACAAACCTTGCTTTATCTTAAATAGTATATTGAATGAGGTCTATTCCTCTTCCTGGCGCTTGCCTTGAATGTAAGCTGCCTTGAGAATCTCTTTCCTTCTTTCAACGGAAGGCTTGGTGAACTGCTGACGAGAGCGAACTTCACGCATAACGCCTGTGCGATCGTACTTTCTTTTGTAGCGCTTAAGGGCGCGATCTATAGATTCTCCTTCTTTTACAGAAATTACTAGCATTGCTTCATTTTAAATTTTCGGGCTGCAAATATATAAATTTTATTTTGCTACAAACAGCCCCTTACACATTTAGACGTAAAAATTGGTCTTATTTCATCAGGTTCTTTGAGATCACCAGTTTTTGGATCTCAGAAGTTCCTTCACCGATGGTACAGAGTTTAACATCACGGTAAAATTTCTCCACCGGAAAATCCTTGGTAAAACCATAACCTCCAAATATCTGTACCGCCTCATTACAAACTCTTACCGCGACCTCAGAGGCATATAATTTAGCCATAGCTCCGGCCTGGGTAACCTTTTCTCCCCTGTTCTTAAGGTCAGCGGCTTTATAGGTGAGCAATTCTGCAGCTTCGAGCTCCGTGGCCATATCAGCCAATTTAAAGGCCACCGCCTGGAATTTTGAAATAGGCTTTCCAAACTGCTCGCGCTCTTTGGAATATTTTACCGCTGCATCCAGCGCCCCATGGGCTGTACCCAACGAAAGGGCTGCGATAGAGATTCGTCCACCGTCCAGCACCTTCATAGCCTGGATGAAGCCATCACCTTCCTCACCAAGCATATTTTCATGGGGTACACGACAGTTCTCAAAGATCAGCTCGGTGGTTTCCGAAGCACGCATACCTAACTTATTCTCCTTACGCCCACCTTTAAAGCCGGGTGTGCCTTTTTCCACCACAAAGGCTGACATACCGCGGGAATCGCCTTTTTCACCCGTGCGGGCTATTACTACCGCCACATTTCCGGAAACCCCGTGAGTTATAAAATTCTTGGAGCCGTTCAGCACCCAATGGTCACCATCACGCACAGCCGTAGTAGCCATACCACCCGCATCAGAGCCAGTACCTACTTCGGTAAGGCCCCAAGCACCAATCCATTCTGCGGTAGCCAGCTTAGGCAGGTATTTGCGTTTTTGCTCTTCATTACCAAAAGAAAGGATATGACCTGTACACAGGGAGTTATGAGCGGCCATAGACAGACCTATAGAGGGATCTACCCGGGATAATTCGGTTATTGCGGTTACATATTCAGAATAACCAAAACCGGAACCTCCGTATTCTTCGGGGACGAAAACTCCCATAAGGCCTAGTCCTCCCAATTTTTTAAAAACTTCAACGGGAAAAGTCTGAGCTTCGTCCCATTCCATTATATAAGGCCGTATGTGTTGTTCGCTAAAATCACGAACCATATCGGCTACCATTTTCTGCGTTTCACTTCTCCCGAATCCAAGTCCGGTTTCCGGAGCTGTTGCAGTTGCATCCATATAAATTAATTTAAGTCAGAGAGATTCTGTTATACCAAAAATCATTGGCATAGCAGGTTTTGCAAAAATACAGAAATAAGACCGGAACTTCAATATTAAAGGTGGGACCTCCTGTAAAACAGGATGCCTCTGCGCCATGAGCGCAAAGGCATCCAAATATCTCTACAGTTATACGTTTATCTATTTTTTGGAAAAGCGGCTGCTTTCCCGACTATCATCTGTATAGATCACCTGCAAGGTATAAACACCACTTGCGAAGTCCACTATATCAAGGTCAAAATTGCGTTCCAGGTTTTCGGAGCCTGTAGTTACCAGTTTACCAGCTGAATTATATACCCGATAGGCTTTAGCTTCTTTACGGCTTCCCAGGCTTATAGTAAGCTTATTTTCCGCTGGATTAGGATAAATACTAAGTCCCTCGCTGGTAGTAGTACCGGTAATGGAGCGTGCTGTCCTACCTTCGGATTCAGTAGAAGCTTTTTGGCGATAGTAAACCACCGGGTCACAGGGTGAGTCGCCAAAGGTTATAATGTGCTCAATCACGTAACAGCCGGAAATGGGTAAATTGGAAAAACCTCCCGAATTACTCCAGCTCTCGTTAGCCCCGTTACCACTTAATAGAGGTGTTGGATTAGCGATACCATGATTACCATCGCAAACGGTTCCTTCATAGATATTCCATTCGTGGCTCATTCCTGTGCCAAATTGAAGGGCAGAAACCGAAATACTGGTATAATCGGAACCATTATCGCCCCATGTTTGGCTGAAGTTACCATCCACACCGCTAATGTTATGCACTGTTACTATTTTCTCAAGGGTATCAATAAAACAATTGCATTCTACAATCAACTGAACCACAAAGCTGGTACCCTCTCCCCAATTGGTCACCGTTATTGAGTTAGTACCCTGACCATTAAATGAGGTTAGACCGCTGATACTCCAGGTATAACTGGCCGCGGGGTCATTGGCTATAGTATAAGTAGGAGCCAGAGCAAAACCACCCGTCTCACAGATCTGGGTGGGGCCTTCAATATCTTTATTAAAGCAACAGGCATCAAGCTTCTCACAATTCCTAACACAAATATTGTCAACCAGACCATCCAGCACTCTCTGATCAAAACCGATGGGGTTATTAGCACTTTGAACATGCGTCAGATTAGAAATATCTGTATTCTCAGGGATTGTAACACATACTTGTCCTATAAGCTCTTCCGTCTCCGTATCCCACACGGTCATCCTTACTTTTTCACCATCAATACGCTCCAGTCTAACCGTCCAGCGACCAGTCATATTCACATCAATCTCAAAATCTTCGACCGGAAAAATACGGGTAGTACCATCTTTCAAGAAAATCTGGAATCTGAAATCATTGGTATTTGTACCATCCACAAACGCTACTCCAATGAAATCCTGGTCGGTATCATTCCGGTCAAAGTCACGGGTAGGTGCTAAACTACCTGCTGTTGCAGCAAAAGGAAGATGTCCTACGGTACGGTTTTGATTAGTTCCTTCTCTGGTGATAAGTGATTCAAATTCAAACTCCACTATCCAGTTATTACAGAGTGTATTGGGCAAACGTTGCCAGGCCCTGATCTCATTCTCTCCGTCCGGAGCATTATCAAACTCCAGTTCACCATTTTGTATTAGGATCCTGGGAGTACCTGGTACATTTCCCTGGGAATTAAGATCTACGATGGTCCAGTTACCAGGGGTAGCATAATCATACAGAATATCGCAGGTTTGACCCTTTGCCAAACCAAACATTGTGCAAAAGGCTAAAATTGAAAATAAATGTTTCATGTTTAAGACTAATTTAGAAGTTGAGTAGAGATATCCTTATAAAGTACACCTACGCAGAGGATATTCCGCCTCAAGTTTGTGGAAGGGCATTATAAGTTGCTGAATCAGGAAAGATCGTGAGTAAAACTTTAAAGCGTTAGATAGAAAAACAGTTTTGTTGTATTCTCTTCCGTGAAACCTTGCAGCTCTTTTATTTCGGAAATACTTTGAAATGGCCGGACCTTTTCCCTGAAACTAAAAATTGCCTTAACCATTTCATACTGCAAATAAGGATGTTTAAGCATTTCCCGAAACTCTCCTTTGTTTAAAGACATTTTTCGCAGGCCTGAACTATCTACGGTAATCTGTTTTTGAATCTGATTGTATCGTTCATTATCAATCCCATACACCTCAAGTAATTGTTTTTTTGAGAAGTACCCTCCTAAACGTTCCCGGTACTTGATAATCCGGTGCGCAAAGGCAGGTCCAATGCCTCGCACCTCCAATAACTGCAAGGAGTCCGCTGAGTTGATCTCAACCATAACCGTCATGGATTCCTTTCCGGGGTTTGACTCAATCCGCATGGTATCAATTTGCACGTAAGGCATTAGTTTCTCTACCAAAGAAGAATCGAGGGTATATACTTTATAGAGTTGTTCCGGCCTTTTATAGGGCTTTATCTTTTCGCGATAGGTAATGATCCCCTTGGCCTGCCAATCATAAAAACCCATACCTTCCAATGTACTGACTGAAACAAGGTTAGGATCAAAAGTCCTGAGCTTCCATCGCTCATGTTTTTCTTTAAGGTAGCGTGAGGTTTTTTCAGGAAAGCGGGCAAAAGGCCTTACTTTTTCCAACCATGCAGAATCGAGGCTATACATTTTTTCAAGGTCCGAGAAACCGTAAAACTGCCCACCCTTATGCCGATAATTCAAAATGGTTTGGGCCTGACGGTTGGAAAGTCCTAATGCTTTCCATATAGAGTCATTGGCTTCGTTGGGGTCAAATACAAATGGCGTAAAATGGTGCCTTTGAAAACGGATAAGACTATCTTCCTTTTCCCACCTGGCCAGGGCTTTTTCAAATTTTGTAAAATCCGTTGAGCGAGTGATGTGCAGGTAATCGTCTACCAGTAAAACACCCCAAAAGAGAAGTATCAGAACAAGCAGGGCATAAATCCCTCTTCGTTGGCGTTTAGTATAGGTCGCAAACTCTTTAAGGCCTTTCCACATTTGTGTTTTCCAGGTTTCATGACCTCCCCTGAAAGAACAAACACGAAAAGCAATTTACTAAATCTTAACTGAACCGCTAACTTTCAGGACTATCTGTAACCCCAGGCCGTGGTTCCTTATCATTCTCATCAAAGCTATCCGGCTCTGGCCTGGGTGGTGTTCTTAACACTTTCATGAAGAAGTACACGGTGAAAACCGTTACGGTAAGCTGAACTAATACCATCAGGATGAGTGCGCTGCTGTTCATACGGTTTGTGTTTGTAGGTTTAACTTTCTTCTTCTGTTATAAGCCACATATACCAGCACACTGATGGCTGCAAACAAGCCTACCAGTAATAGCCGGGCTGCATTGATATAATTCATTTTCTGCTTTAACAATTCTATCTGCGCAGGATCAGTGGCATTGGCAATAGTTTGTTTTATACCGGTATTATTGATCATGCTGATGATGGAGCCATTATCCAGGCTCCAGCCATTACTTATATTCTGGAAAGCCAGCAACCAGTCTCCCCCCTCCGGCAGGAAAAGTGAACCAAAAAACACAACCATCAAAAGGATGGGTGTTACATAGGTCATAATGTATTTGAACACTACCGGGATCTTGATATCGGCACCGGAGAGCAGCTCAGGCCATCCTCGTTTCAATCCGAATATCCAGGCAAACAGGACCACTTCCGCCAGTGCAAAAACCACCAGGCTCATGGTTCCGGCCCAATAATCATATTCACTAAAAAAGATCAGATCTACTACGCCATTGTCCGCAACCTGGTAAATGAGAACGGTAGGTAAACCTATAAAAAGGATGAGCGCGCCAAAACTCCAGGCAGCCGGTGACCTTTTAAAGTTGAATTCATCCTGCATAAAACCCATCCAGGGTGTTCCCATAGCCAATGAAGAAGTAATTCCGGCAAAAAAGAGCAAGCCAAACCAGAACACACCGGCAAAATTACTGATCACACTTCCCCACTGGTCGAAAAGATACGGCATGGTTTGGAAAGCCATCCCAAAACCGGCATTTTCCTTAACCCAGTCTATGCCCAGGTAACCTGCGGCAATAGGGATTACGATAAGGCTGCCCAATACCACTTCTACAAACTCATTCATAAAGCCGGCTGAAACCGCGTTCAATGCAATATCATCTTTAGCTCTAAGGTAAGAGGCGTAACAGTGTACGGTGCCCATCCCCACGGAAAGGGTAAAGAACATTTGTCCTGCAGCTGCCAGCCACACTGTAGGGTTAGATAGTGAATCAAATTGCGGGGTCCAGAGAAAATTGAGACCGTCCCAGGCACTTGCATCCGGGTGCTCAGGGGTAGCACCTGAAGTTCCCAGGGTTAGCCCCCGTAGGGCCAGAAAGCCCCCGAAGATCAGAAGCATAGGCACACCTATTTTGGCAGCTCTTTCCACACCTTTTAAGCCCCGGGAAAGGATATAAGTATTCAACAAAAGACACAGTATGTAAAAAACTGCCGCTTCGTACGGTATGCCGGTAGTGGATTTCCCGATGGTAAGATATCGATTGAAGAAATCTGCCACTTCTCCCTGTCCCAAACCGTTAAAAGTCCCTACCACGGAATGGTATACGTAGGACATGGTCCATGACTCAATGTAGCAGTAATAAGCGGCTACGGCCACATTGGTAAAAATCCCGAAAACACCAAAGTATTTCCAGAACCTCCACTTACCCATGGTATCCAATATAAAGGGTGTGGAATGATTGTTATATCTCCCTCCAAACCTTCCCATGGTCCATTCTATCCACAATAGCGGAATACCCATAAGGAGGAAACATACTATATATGGAATGATGAAGGCACCTCCTCCATTTTGAACAGCCTGGACAGGAAAACGAAGAAAATTACCCAGTCCAACGGCATTTCCGGCCATCGCCAGAATGAGCCCCACTCGGGTGCCCCAGGCTTCTTTGTTTGAGCTCATTGCCTTTGGTTAAGCTTTGTTAATAGCCAAATATATAAATAAACGGTGCTGGCCCACGTGTCATTAATTTGAAGAGCCCGTATATTTTTTAGATTATTGCATACTTCAAAAACCAAAATGTGATCCCATGAGCAGGATTTTACTGTTCCTAGCAAGCCTTTTTTGTGCTTTTCCAGCCTTTGCCCAAACGGGTGTATTTAACGCGGAGGTTATTATTGATAACCCATCTGATAAAATCAATGATGCCAGCGCCCTGGTAAATGTGCAGGGAGGTACCCCTCCCTATCATTATTATTGGAGCAAAACCTCAACAGACAGCACGGCATCCAAATCCTTAGGTATGGCCGAGGGTGCCTCTCATTACGTTACTATTACTGACGCTAGTGGCAATAGTGTAAAAAAGGAATTTTCCATTCCTGCCAATTCATTGGCTGAGCATTTCAACGGTACTTTTAAACCGATAGTGGATGGTTTTGCGAGTGTTATTTTCTGGGATCCCTTTTATGCAATGGGTCTTTATGACAACCGGGTTTATAATGATGTAGGCAAAGTTTCCAAATTTCCCAACGGAACGGTCAGGACTAACCAGATACCCTTTATAGTGATATGGCTCATATTCGGGGCCCTGTTCTTCACCATCCGAATGGGTGGAGTACAATTCTGGGGATGGCGGCATTCCATAAAACTGGTTCGGGGGAAATTTGACGAGCACGATGCACCGGGCGAAGTTACTCACTTCCAGGCTTTGGCCACGGCTGTAAGTGCCACCGTTGGGCTTGGTAATATTGCGGGTGTGGCGGTAGCCATTTCCATTGGCGGCCCGGGAGCTACCTTCTGGCTCATCATTGCCGGGCTTTTAGGAATGGCATCCAAGTTTACAGAATGTACCCTGGGTGTAAAGTACCGCGACATTGGTGAGGACGGTGTTGTAGAAGGAGGCCCTATGCGTTACCTCCGAAAAGGCCTGGCCCGTAAGAACATGAAAGGTTTAGGGCAGGTACTGGCCGTAATTTTCGCCATACTTACGATTGGTGCCAGTTTTGGTGGTGGAAACATGTTCCAGGCCAACCAGGCATACCAGCAAATGGCCACCCAGTTTACTTCCATTGCCGGGTATGGGCCTCACTTCGGGGTTATCCTGGCCATTTTGGTAGGAGCGGTTATTATTGGTGGTATCCGAAGCATTGCCCGCGTTACAGAGAAGATCGTTCCACTTATGGCGGGCTTATACATCCTGGCAGCGCTGGTTATTATCTTTGTGAATATTGGTAATATCGGGAATGCCTTCTCCTTGATCTTTGAAGGCGCCTTTGCTCCTAAAGCGGCTCTGGGTGGTTTTGTGGGTGTGCTCATTCAAGGTTTCCGCAGAGCAGCATTTTCCAATGAGGCAGGTGTAGGTTCGGCAGCTATTGCCCACTCCGCAGCTAAAACCAAACACCCGGTCAGTGAGGGCTTTGTTGCCCTTCTGGAACCTTTCATTGATACCGTAGTGGTGTGTACATTAACTGCATTGGTGCTGATCTTTACCGGCTTTTACGATGATGCCGGCATGGGAGGAGCCACGCTTACCTCTCAGGCTTTTGGTAGCGTGATAAGCTGGTTCCCCTACGTTTTGGTAGTGGCCATTTTCCTCTTTGCCTTCTCTACCATGATCAGTTGGTCCTACTACGGACTCCGGGCATGGACCTTCCTTCTCGGTCGCAATAAATGGACGGAGCTCAGCTACAAGCTCATCTTCCTGGTATTTATCGTTATAGGCTCTTCCGTTAGTTTGGGTGCAGTACTGGATTTTTCAGACATGATGATCCTGGCTATGGCCCTCCCCAACGTAATAGGATTATTGTTGTTGAGCGGAGAAGTACGGGCCGAGCTGAAAAGTTACTGGAGCCGCTTTAAAAAGGGTAAGATATTGGATGAAGAGGCTTGATCTGCTTAAAAAATAAAGTAACAATAGGCTGGATGCCAAAACCCTTGTTAATTTTGCGCCATGAAAGAAAAAGGTTCCAAGGACGGGAAAGAAAAGAAAGCGCGTTTTAACCGGGAGTCCTTTAAAAAGTCATTACAGCTCTACAAGTATATTAAACCTTACCGGGGAGAGTTTGCCGTAGGTCTGGTTTTCCTGTTACTTTCCAGTGCTGCCAACCTGGCCTTCCCCAAGTACCTTGGAGAACTGGTGGATGCCACCAATTCCGAAGCCATTTTTGAAAACATACAGGAGATCAGCCTCATCCTGATCGGTATCCTTATTGCCCAGGCTATCGTTTCCTTTTTCCGGGTGGTACTCTTTATCAATGTTACCGAAAAAACCCTGGCCTCACTGCGGCAGGCCACCTATCAACACCTTATCAAATTGCCCATTACCTTTTTCAATCAAAAGCGGGTGGGTGAACTGAATAGCCGTATTTCATCGGATATATCACTCCTCCAGGAAACCTTTACCACTACCCTGGCGGAGTTCATCCGCCAATTGGTGATCATTTTCGGAGGAATTGCCATATTGTTGTATACCTCGCCCAAGCTTACACTCTTCATGTTGGCTATAGTCCCTGTATTTGTTCTTCTGGCGGTGTTTTTTGGGAGGTATATCCGCAAGTTCTCCAAGGAGGCACAGAAGAGGGTAGCGGAATCCAATACTGTAGTTGAAGAAACTTTACAAGGCATCTATAATGTTAAGGCCTTTGCCAATGAATTCCTGGAAATTGCCAGGTACCGTAAAGAAACCAATGATGCCGCTAAGATTGGAATGAAGAGTGGGAAATACCGTGGAGCATTCTCATCCTTCATTGTTTTTGGAATGTTTGGAGCCATCGTTGCGGTGTTATGGCAGGGAGTAAACCTAGTGGCAGCCGGAGATCTTAAAATTGGAGAACTCTTCAGCTTTATCATATACTCCGGTTTTATCGGAGGCTCCATCGGAGGCTTTGCCAACGTATACGCCAGCATTCAAAAGGCTATTGGTGCTACGGAAGAACTGATGGAGATCCTGGATGAGCCTACGGAAAACCTTAAGGAAGTGCAAAGTCACCAGAAACTTGAAGGTTTCAAAGGAAAGGTGGAATTCAAGGATATATCCTTTGCCTACGCTACCCGCTCCGACCAACAGGTATTGAATAAGGTAAGCTTTACGGCCCATCCCGGAGAACAAGTAGCCCTGGTAGGCCCCAGTGGAGCCGGAAAATCAACCGTGGTTTCCCTTATCCTGAGGTTCTATGAACCATCTTCCGGTTCGCTCCTATTTGATGATCAACTGGCAGAGAACTACGGGCTCAGCGAGATCCGCAACCAAATGGCAGTAGTTCCCCAGGATGTGTTCCTCTTTGGTGGCACCATCCGTGAAAATATTTCCTACGGACGTCCGGATGCCTCGGAAGAAGAGATCATTGAAGCAGCCAAACAAGCCAATGCCTGGGAATTCATCGGGAGTTTCAAGGAAGGCCTCGACACCGTAGTTGGCGAACGCGGCATCCAGCTTTCCGGAGGACAAAGGCAACGGGTGGCTATAGCCCGTGCAGTATTGAAGAATCCCAGTATTTTGATACTGGATGAAGCTACTTCTGCCCTGGATTCGGAATCTGAACGCCTGGTGCAGGATGCCCTGGACAAATTGATGCTGGGACGCACTTCCATCGTTATTGCCCACCGCCTGGCTACTATTCGTAAAGCCGACCGTATTGTAGTGTTGGATAAAGGAAGAGTAGCTGAGACCGGTACGCATGATGAGCTTCTGCAAAACGACAAAGGCCTTTATCACAGCCTGAGCGAATTGCAGTTCACCCATTGATTTAACACTCCCCTGTTCACTATTTTACGGGTTTAACCGTTACAAGCAACAGAGCATACACTATTTTTAAAATCATGAAAAAGCGTTGGCAGAAGATCAGGAACACGCGTTGGTTTGCTATAGCCAGCAATAAATTTGTATTGGCTACAGCCGTGTTCGTGGTGTGGATGCTTTTCCTGGATGTGAACTCCTACCTTATTCACCATGAATTGAATGGTGAGCTGGATGAACTGGAGCAGAGCATCGAATACTACAAAGAGGAGATAACCCGGGATAAAAAACAGCTGGAAGAACTTACGTCTGACCCCGAAAAGCTGGAAAAATTTGCCCGTGAGCAATACTGGATGAAAAAACCTGGCGAAGAGATCTATCTCATCGAAGAATAAGGTTTTACCCAACTAATCTCTTTTTACTTCTTCCTTTCTTCCCTTTGTTTTTCTGGCATTGCGCTATATTTATGACCTTTGTCTGCAAATCAGTCAATGTTATGGCGCACAACCTCTTCAAAGACTTTCCACAACCCTCCGGTGAGGATTGGTTAAACCGAATACAAAAAGACCTCAAGGGAAAAGAGTTGGACAGCCTGGTCTCGGAAAGTCCGGAAGGAATACGAATTCAGCCGGTCTATACCATGGATGATCTGAAACCGAAAGGCCAGGCATTCCGCAATCAGAACAATTGGAATATCGTACAGGAGATCCTGGTAATAGATACTGTCCAGGCCAATAAACTGGCGCTTTATCACTTAAACCAAGGGGCCAGTGCATTGCTGTTCTATTTAGCGCCCGATACCGATCTTAAGGCCCTCCTTAAAAATATACTCATAGAACACATTGCCGTCCATTTTATAACGAATGGCAATGGTGCTACGGTAGCAAAGCAGTTGAATGAGGTTATCCACGAAAGAAAATTGGACGCTGCCTCCGTTTACGGCAGTATCAATATAGATTTTCTTGAAAACCTGGCGCGCACAGGAAATTGGTTTAAAAGCGAAGAGGAAGACTTGCGGGAGTTAAAAAACCTGGGAGAACTCACCCCGCCCAATATCCGCCCGTTTTGTGTGAATACCAATCTCTTTGGCCATGCCGGGGCCACGCTTTCCCAGCAGTTGGGAATTACCCTGGCCATGGTCTATGAGTACATTTACCGCCTGGAGCTGAAAGGTGCTGAGCGCTTTTGGCTGAACACGGCTATTGGATCTGACTACTTTGGTGAGATCGCAAAACTTCGCGCCCTGCGCAACCTATGGAGCCAGTTACTTAAAGAACTGGAATTACCTGAAGTTTCAGCTCAAATCTATGCGGAGACCAGTCTCCGCAATAAGACCATCCTGGATGCTTACAACAATATGATCCGCACCTCCGCAGAAACCATGGCGGCTGGCATTGGCGGCTGTGATGAGTTTTCCGTTAAAGGTTTCGACCAGACTTTCAGGGAACCTGGATCATTTGGCGAACGCATCGCCAAAAACCAGCAACATATCCTTCAGCATGAATCGCACCTGGGTGCGGTGCGTGATATTTCTGCCGGAGCCTACTTTATTGAGAAACTTACCGAAGAACTGGCGCTTAAGGGCTGGGATTTCTTTAAAAGTATTGAAGCCCGGGGCGGGTACCTGGCAGCCTTGCAAAGCGGATGGCTACAGGATGAAGTTGAAGCAAAAGCCAGCCAGGAACAAACCGTATTTGACCAATCCCAGCAAGTACTGATCGGGGCCAATAAGTACCGGAAAAAGGATGAGAACCTGAAAGAAATTATAGAGCACGGCCACTTTTACAAACCCCATTCGGACCATACTGCTGTTCGTCCGCTGAAAGTAAAACGTTTGTCCGAACAACTGGAAAAGGATTACTAAGCCATGAAAAGACACGATTTTCAATCCACCAATTATAAAAGTCCGGCTGACGGGAAGCCTGCTAGCCATGGTGATGTATGGACTACTCCAGAGGGCATTGACGTACCTTCAGCGTTCACCAAAGCTGATTTTCAGAAGTTAGAGCACACCCATTATGTGGCAGGCTTGCCTCCTTACCTGAGGGGGCCCTACTCTACCATGTACGTAAGCCGTCCCTGGACCATTCGTCAGTATGCCGGTTTTTCAACGGCTGAAGAGTCCAACGCTTTTTACCGCAGGAACCTGGCAGCCGGCCAAAAAGGCCTGTCCGTAGCTTTTGACCTTGCCACCCATCGTGGGTACGATTCCGACCACGAGCGGGTAGTTGGAGATGTAGGAAAAGCAGGTGTGGCTATCGATTCGGTAGAGGATATGAAGATCCTTTTCGATCAGATCCCGCTGAACGAGATGTCGGTTTCCATGACCATGAACGGAGCCGTAATCCCCATCATGGCCTTTTACATTGTAGCAGCCGAAGAGCAAGGGGTTACTCCCGAGCAACTTTCCGGCACCATCCAAAACGATATCCTCAAAGAGTTCATGGTGCGGAACACCTACATCTACCCGCCCCAGCCATCCATGCGGATTGTCTCGGATATCTTTGAGTACACCAAAAACAACATGCCGCGCTTTAACAGCATCTCCATATCCGGGTACCACATGCATGAGGCCGGAGCTACGGCCGATATTGAACTGGCCTACACCCTGGCCGATGGAATGGAATATCTCCGTGCCGGAATGGAAGCGGGACTGGATATTGACGATTTTGCTCCCCGCCTGTCCTTCTTTTGGGGAATTGGCATGAACCACTTTATGGAAATTGCCAAGATGCGGGCCGCGCGTATGCTTTGGGCTAAGATCGTTAAGGATCTTGGTGCAAAAAATCCAAAATCCATGGCCTTGCGTACCCATTCGCAAACCAGTGGATACAGCCTTACCGAGCAGGATCCCTTCAATAATGTGGCACGTACCACGGTTGAAGCTATGGGGGCAGTATTCGGAGGCACCCAATCCCTGCACACCAATTCACTGGATGAGGCTATTGCCCTGCCCACCGATTTCTCGGCTCGTATAGCCCGTAATACACAGCTCATCCTTCAGGAAGAACTGGGCTTAACCCGAACCGTGGACCCCTGGGGAGGATCTTATTATGTAGAGTACCTCACGGATCAGATCGTTCAAAAGTCCTGGGCTTTAATAGAGGAGGTTGAAGAACTGGGTGGTATGGCCAAAGCCATTGAAACAGGTCTTCCCAAAATGCGTATTGAAGAAGCCGCAGCCAAAAAACAGGCTCGAATTGATTCCGGTAAGGAATGGATCATCGGGGTAAACGTATACCGCAATGAAAAAGATGAGCCTATTGAATTACTGGAGGTGGATAATGCCGAGGTACGAAGGAAGCAGATCGAACGATTAGAAAGCATTAAGGCCTCCCGTAACTCAGCGGAAGTACAATCTACCCTACAGGCACTGGAAGAAGCCGCCCGAAGCGGAAGCGGGAACCTACTGGAACTGGCCGTAAATGCCGCAAGAGCAAGGGCTACTTTAGGAGAGATCAGCCTGGCCATGGAAAAGGCCTTTGGGCGCTATACCGCTACTATTCGCTCTATTTCCGGTGTTTATTCCAACGAAATGAAAAAGGACGAAAAATTTGAAAAGGCCCAGCGCTTAGCCGATCAGTTTGAAGAGCAGGAAGGCCGCAGGCCACGCATTATGATCGCCAAGATGGGACAGGATGGCCACGACCGTGGTGCCAAAGTAGTAGCCACTTCCTTTGCTGACCTTGGGTTTGATGTAGACATCGGCCCCTTGTTCCAGACACCGGCCGAAGCAGCACGGCAGGCCATCGAAAATGATGTTCACATACTGGGAGTTTCCTCCCTGGCCGCTGGTCACAAAACCCTGGTACCCCAGGTCATGCAAGAATTGAAGAAACAAGGCCGTGAAGATATACTGGTTATTGCCGGTGGTGTGATCCCCAAAAATGATTATCAGTATTTGTTTGATGCCGGAGTGGTAGGCGTTTTCGGACCAGGTACCGTGATAGCCGAAGCGGCCAGTAAAATATTAGAGGTAATGATAAAATCAAAATAACACAATATGTTCGGAGACATGATGGGCAAACTACAGGAAGCCCAACGCAAAATGGAAGAAACCAAAGAACGGCTAAAAACCATTTCTATGGTGGAGGAATCGTCCAACGGCAAAGTAAAGATTACCATTACCGCAGACCGTCAGATAAAGGATATCCATATTGATGACAGTTTATTGGAGGACGCGGAAGAGCTCAGCGACAATCTTGTACTAACCCTGAACAAGGCCATTGAAAAGGCTACCGCAGTAAACGAAAGCGAAATGCAGGGAGCAGCCAGTGGCATGATGAACATGCCCGGCATGGATCAGCTGTTCGGGAAATAAACGGATGCCTACCTTTACCGTAAAAGAGATCGTTTGGACCCCATAAACCCCCGCTTCACTCATTTCAACCGGCAACAATTACCGGACCCCTCTCAATTACTCCATAAACTTATACAAGGGGATCGGGCAACCTTAAGTCGTTGTCTTACGCTGGTAGAAAGTAAAAAGGAAGAACATCGCCTTATAGCGGAGGAGCTCATCCACCAAGCACTTCCGTATTCAGCTAAATCTTTGCGTATCGGGATTACAGGAGTACCGGGAGTAGGCAAAAGCACTTTTATAGAAGCTTTTGGCGAGCACCTTATTTCCAAGGGTCATAAGGTGGCGGTTTTAGCTGTAGATCCCAGTAGTACCAAAAGCCGGGGCAGCATTTTAGGCGATAAGACCCGCATGCAGGAACTTTCACAAAATGAAAGCGCTTTTATTCGTCCTTCTCCCAGTGCCGGATCATTAGGTGGGGTGGCCCGAAAAACACGTGAATCCATACTGCTGTGCGAGGCAGCCGGCTATGATGTAGTGCTGGTAGAAACAGTAGGCGTAGGACAATCCGAAACCACGGTAAAATCCATGGTGGACTTCTTTGTACTGCTTATGCTGGCCGGAGCCGGAGATGAACTACAAGGCATTAAACGCGGTATTATGGAAATGGCCGACCTCCTGCTGATCAACAAAGCTGACGGGGAAAACCAGCAAGCTGTAAAACGGGCCATAGGCGAATATAAACGCGCTTTACACCTTTTCCCCCCTAATAACAATGAATGGATACCAAGGGTCAATAGTATTTCAGCACTCGAAAAAAAAGGGATAGACGAAGCCTGGGAAGTGATGCTGGAATTTGAAAGGCAACAAAAAACCAAAGGGTATTTTGAAAATAATCGCAAAGAACAAGCCCTTCAATGGTTTAGAGATAGTCTTATCGTGCAATTACTTGAGTACATTGATCGGGATGAAAACCTTAAAAAAAGCTTGGAAGAATTGGAGGAAATGGTAAAAACCCACCAACTGGAACCTCACCTGGCCGTACAACGCTTCCTGAAAAAAATATGGCCTGCTGACTCCTAGATCAACAGGCCATACTCAAAGTTCAGTTACTGTTATTTTATACTTACCTCTTTGCGCTTTTACGGGTAAGGTTGTTAAAATCCACCCTGCCAAAACTGAAGGTCTTCCGGTTCATGCAAAAAACATATAGTGGATATTCCTGAGACCTTTGAAAATTTACAATGGGTTTAAGGTGTAGCTTACCGCTGTTAAAGCCTAATTCAAGACTCTTTTTCTTAACGCCTGTTTCCAGATCAATGGTATACATCACAGGTACTGAATACCTAACCTTAGCGATCTCACGCTGCTTCGAATTCTCACTTTGCTCACGGGCATTTTTTTCATGGTCATTATAAATAATGTAAAACTTGTCATCTGATAAACCGGCCAGGTATGAAAAGTGTCCCTTAGCATAATAAGGCTCCGCAAACCAGGTCATCCCTACCGATGTGCTCATAAAGCCTAATAACATGCTATTCCAATAATATGTCTGTTTTTTGGGAATACGGGTGGCCCAAACCAGATCACCTTCAGGTGAAAAATTATAGCTTACCAAATCATTATACAAATAGGATTCTCCCACCAGTCTACCGTTACTGTACCTTCTGATAATCATCCTGTCTTCCATAACAAATACCAGTCCCCCGTCTTCCTTAAAGAAAAATTCAAAACTGTCAAAGGTATTGTTCATTTCAGCATCACGCCCTTTTCGAACGTCTTTTTCACTACGGAACTGATCCAGGAACTCCTTGTCGAACTTACTCAGTTTGGCCACTTCCGTCTCCTTTGTGAATCCGTTAATCTTCATAAAGAACACACCTTCTATTTGAGTGTCATTTTTCTTTCTTTCCCTCCGAGATTTATTTTCATCCGTCTTGCTAAGGTCAGTAGTAAGGTAGTCACCAATCACCATCAGGTCACCCTCCCCATTAATTGCCAAATAGATGCGGCTTATGCCTCCGTTAAGGCCTTGTTCTTCCAGAACGATACTTTCTCTCCATTCTTCGTAACCTTGATTAGCATCCAGGATTACCACATCCTCTCCCTGCAAGTAATATACAGAACCTTCATCGTCCAGTAATATGTTACCAATGGAACCTTCATGTTCTCCATCATATATGTACTCCTTTTCGGTGACAAGTTCCACGTTTTGATTGTACAACTTAACCACCTCTATAGTCTGGTCTTTCTCCTTATAATAAGTGGTATAATAAATCAGGAACCTCTCTTTGTTATTGGAAGTAAATACTTCAAAATCTCCCTTTCTCCGTTTCTTTTCAACCTTATTATTAAATATTTCAAAGTCACCAGCCGACCGGGCATTTTTACCATCATAGGTAAATGCTCTCAACTCATATTCGTGAGATCCGGAATTGTATACAGAAGCAAAAACCAGGAATTTACCTCCGATGAATGAAATACGCTCCAGGTCGTATTTTTTCCTCCCTAAACGGGGTATTTCAACAGTTTTGGTGTAATCACGCCCCAGCTTTTTCTTATCAAAGCGCTCAAACATAATTTCTTTGGAGTTTGGCACCTCTACGGTATAGATGGATTTGTCATCATCACCAACAATGGTAGGTGTATATGATTTCTTTTCAGCCTGTATTGGACGACCCCATTTTGGTTTTTGCGCCAATCCCGGAAGGGCCATAGCCAAAATCAGCAATAGTTGAAGTAAACGATTCATAAAATATTGATTTAAAATGAAATGGTATTAATAGATTTTTTCGAGATCCTTAGCAGTTTCACTCAAAAGATCGTTCAGAGATAGGCGGAAACCTTGTTTATCTCTCCTATAAAAAACTACTTTGCCTTTTTTAAGGTCGTAAACCATAAAAAAGTACGTGTCCGCACCTTCCTGTACAAGACCGCGAACTTCACATACATAGCGGGACTCATTAAAGGACTTCAGTTTATGCGTAATGTCCACACTGGTTGGTATAAGGTCATGGCCTGAAAAGAAACGGGCTTCACTTATCCATTCCTTAAGCCGGGAAAAATCGTTATAACGCTCTGTATCATTGGGATCAATTTCGTAGGAAAAAAACAAACTTCCCTCTATCCCACTTTCTTTTAGAAGAGATGGTAGTTGTTTTTTAAACTCCATTTCTTTCTCAAAATTCTTTATTCGGTCTTTATTATCCTCATCCGATTTATTCAGTACCAACGTAGGCTCAAGCATAATAATCTCTCTCACATGGAGGTTTTGACCCTCTTCCCAGGCTTCCTCCAGCGCTTCCATTTTATCATTCTTATCATCGGCATTCATATTGCGATGCTGATCCAGGCTATCCCTTAGCCATTGGTTCTTAGAAAAACTCTCTTGAAGCCATCCATCCTGGATATCCTTTCTGAGCAAATAGCGATAAAAGTCACGGTAGTGCTTTTGTTGAGCCCGGAAATATTCACGTTCATTACGGTAATCTTCCTGCTTTCCTTCAAAAGAAGGGATTTGGGCGGCAACATCCTGTTCAAAATCCTTGAAGGAGATTTCACAATTGAGCAGCATAAATTTCACTAATTCGGAAGCGTAAATATCCAGGTATTTTTCTTCAGGATATTTACGGGAAACTTCACGAATAAACTGGAGCGCATAGGTGGTAAGTTGCTGCTTGCTAAATTGCTTCATAATATGATGTACTTGTTGTACAGGCCCTTCCTGACGACTGGTACTCCTGGCAACTTCATCATAAGCCCGATTGGCTTTAAATACAGCCATTCCATACAAAGCCTTGGCCTCGGAAATATCCAAAAATCGGCTCTCAGGAAAATCTTCCCGCAAACAGTAAATGTCGTACAGGGCATCACCATAATAACCGTACAACACCAATTCCCGCACGCGCTCAAATCGCATCAGGTTGCGTAAGGCCGTAAACTGCGCCTTAGGTTGCACAAAATCCTCTGTACCTCCTTGCTTTCCCCTTAAAGTTTCATCAATAGCAAATCTACGCTTGTAAATATTGGGGTGAGCATGCGTTTCATCAAAATAGTCCTCCTCGCGGCTTATGGGTTTAACCTCCTCTCTGAAAAAAATGTGCGGTAAACCTGTACCTGCCGTCAAAAGAAAATCATGCTCCACTGTTTTACGGCCATAGGGTATATAGCTTTCATGCAAAATGGTCATTATACCAAAAGCCGCGTTGGGATTGTATGAAGATTGAAGTAATAGTTCCAATCCTTGCTCATCCGCATCAAACTCATGTTCCTGACTTTGCATGGTTAGAAGTGCCATCTTTTCCAATGGATGCAGCCTGCGGTATTCCCTGACCTTCTCCCGCAATAAAGCTTCCCTTTGTCTGAAACTTTGAAGAATATGTTTTCGTTTATAATGTTGGATCTCATGAGCCATTACAAAGGCTAGCTCTGCCTCGGTATTGGCATAGGCCAATATGCCCGTATTGAAAATTATAATACCATCTCCCATTGCAAAGGCGTTTGCAAAAGGATTCTTATTTACGTAAACCCTGATCTGGTCTCTAAGGACCGGATCATCCTTTAGCAGTTCATTCTTTATGGCATTAAGATAATCTGTTGCGGGGTGGTTGAATACAATCCTCCCGCTCTGCAGAATATCATCTATAAGATAATACTGGCTGCTCCAGAATTCTTCAAGCTCTTCCCCGGATGAAACATTTGGATTAGACTCAAGACGTGAAGCCCACGTAAGGGTAAAATCTTTAGGAATGGTACCTGAAGAGGCAATGCCGTTAAAGTTTTCTGCGTCTAGATAATTGTACTGCTGAGCACTGATGTTCAGTTGTAGCAGACAAAGAAAAAATCCATACCAAAAAGGTTGGAAAAGTGATAGGTTAAGGCAATTCATGAAAAAATAAACAGGGTGGCAATATATCAAAAATATGACAAAATGTTCTTACACCTCTAGTCCTAAAAATCCCGCTTTACTTCGCGTTTCAGGAAGCCCAGTGCTTTTTTGGTGGGGAAACTTTCCATTTCCATCACCTTGTTGAGGATGGCTTTACTGAGCTCTATTCCCTCCAGTTTGGGATCCAACTCCTCCGCCACATTATTAATAATACCTACAGTGGCCGATTTAGCCGTAACCACCAGTTTCCAGGCTTCATCACTCAGGTAGATTTGCTGTGACAGGTTATGCTCAAACTCCTGGCGAATGGCATTGACCAATAAGGAGCGGTATTGCTGGACGTTCATACCTTTGGAGGAAAGACGCAACAAAAGCCGGTCCGGGGTAATGCGCTCCAGGAAAAGTGATAGCCTTTCATACGCCTGTAAACGTATGGGTAAGGCGCTTTTTTGGGTTTCTTTTTTGAGGAAGTACGAACGCCTCTTTTCCTCATTCTCCATAAAGTTACTAAGCATCATGTAGCACAGTAGCAGTAAAAAGACCGAAGGAAGAGCGTATTTAAGTATATCTAAAATTACATCCATTGTTTTCGTCCCTTAAGTAACAGAGGCCCCAAATATCGTAAAAATCAAAAAGGGCGAACATTTGAAATTTGTAGTTTTGCCTCTTAATCAAAAAACCAGGATGAACCTGCTCTCCGATCGCATTCAAAACCTCTCTGAATCCCAGACCATTGCCATGAACCGTAAAAGCCGCGAAATGAAAGAAAGCGGTGTGGACGTGATCAGCCTTTCACTGGGTGAACCGGATTTTAACACGCCTGATTTTATCAAGGAAGCGGCCAAAAAAGGTATTGATGAGAACTATACCTACTACCCTCCCATTGCAGGCTATAAAGACCTGAGAGAGGCCATCAGCCGTAAGTTCAAAAGGGATAACAACCTGGATTACAGCCCGGACCAGATCGTGGTGAGCACCGGTGCCAAGCAGAGTATTGCCAATGTGGTGCTGTGTGTAGTAAACCCTGGTGATGAAGTACTGTTGCCCGCTCCTTATTGGGTTTCGTATTACGAGATCGTAAAACTGGCCGGTGGTATACCGGTGGAAATTCCCTCTTCCATTGATTCGGATTTCAAGATCAGCGGAAAGCAACTGCAGGATGCCATTACTCCCAAAACAAAGATGTTGATCTTCAGTACACCCTGTAACCCTTCCGGAAGCGTTTACTCCCAGGAGGAACTAGGTGAACTGGCCGAGGTACTTAAGAAACATGAAAATATAGTGACGATCTCGGACGAGATCTATGAACTCATAAACTTTGACACTACCCACGCTTCACTGGCCTCATTCGGAGATATCTATGACCGCGTAGTAACCGTAAATGGCGTTTCCAAAGGTTTTGCCATGACCGGGTGGCGTTGCGGTTACATTGGGGCTCCGCTCTGGCTGGCCAAAGCCTGCGATAAAATGCAGGGACAGTTTACTTCTGCCGCCAGCAGTATTACACAAAGAGCAACTTTGGCAGCTGTAAATGCCGATCCCAGGGAGGTACAATACATGCGCGATGCTTTTAAAAAGAGGCGCGACATGGTTCTGGGATGGCTCAATGAAATTCCTGGCTTTAAGACCAATCTTCCCAAAGGTGCCTTTTATATTTTCCCGAATGTAAGTGAGCTTTTCGGAAAATCGCACAACGGCCAGACCATTGAAAACAGCAATGATCTGTGCCTGTTCCTGCTGGAAGAGGGGCGTGTGGGCCTGGTACCGGGTGAAGCTTTTGGTAGCCCCAATTGCCTGCGGATCTCCTACGCGGCTTCTGAAGAACAGTTACGTGAGGCACTGCGGAGGATCAAAGAAGCAGTGGCTAAACTCAACGGATAATAATGATGACTGCAGACAGTATGTTTACCGTTTTTGAGCGGAGTATTGATGATTACCACCAAACGGATGATGTGGATGCGTCCATGCACAACCCTTATCCCAAAGATTCTTTTGAGTATCTTCTTTACCGCAAGAACTGGATAGATACCGTGCAATGGCATTTGGAAGATATTATCCGTAACCCGGAAATTGACAGCGAAACTGCCCTGAAGATCAAACGTAGGATAGATGCGAGTAACCAGGACCGCACGGACCTGGTGGAAAAGATCGATGATCATTACCTGGAGCAATTCCATGACATACAGGCTTCGCCTGAGGCCCGGGTAAATACCGAGAGCCCGGCCTGGGCCATTGACCGCCTGTCCATACTGTCACTGAAGATCTACCACATGAGGATAGAAGCTGAACGCTCGGATATCAGTAAAGAACTTCAGCAAAAGAATGAATTTAAATATAACGTATTGCGTACCCAGCAAACCGATCTCTCTATAGCCATTGATCAGCTGCTGGAAGACCTGCAGAGCGGCAACCGCATTATGAAGGTATACCGCCAGATGAAAATGTATAATGACCCGGAACTGAACCCGGTATTATACGCTCAAAATAAGGACTAATGCGCGTCCTGGTTTTTCGCTTCTCGGCACTCGGTGATGTGGCACTCACCGTACCCGTGTTGCAGAAACTGGCCGAACAAAACCCAAAGGCTGAAATAACCCTGGTCTCCCGGCCATTTATGGAGCCTTTATGTACTCCCTTGCCCGTTCGTTTTCACGGAGCCGATGTTACTAAAGAATATAAGGGTGTGCCCGGTTTATGGAGGTTGTATAAAGAACTCAAAAAGCTGTACCACCCAGATGTAATCATTGACCTTCACTATGTATTACGCAGCAGAGTCCTATCCATTTTTTTCAAAAGCAATGGTACTCCTGTGTACCACATTAACAAGGGAAGGGAAGGGAAAAAAGCCCTCAGCAGGCCGGAGAACAAAGTAAGAAGGCAACTGCCCCACACTACCGAACGCTATGCAGAAGTATTTCGCCAGGCGGGTTTGCAACTGGATTTTGACCCGAAGGACCAGCCCAAGATTAATTTTATAAGCGAAGCGGACCTTACTTCCCTGCTTCCTGAAAACCTTGATACTCCTATCATTGGGTTAGCTCCTTTTGCACAGCACAAGGGTAAAATGTGGCCCTTATCCAAAAGCGCGAAATTGCTGGAAAGGCTGCAAGCCCTGGGGTATCACTGTATTCTTTTTGGCGGTCCGCAGGAACGTAAGGAACTGGACAAACTGGCCTCCGGCACAATGAGCCGGAATGCGGCCGGAAACTTTACCCTTGGCGTGGAATTGACCCTGATGAAGGAACTGGACGTTATGATAGCCATGGATTCTTCCAATATGCACATGGCCACCCTGGCCGGAATACCGGTGGTGAGTATATGGGGAGCCACCCACAGTGCAGCCGGGTTTGGTCCATTGGGGGAAAATGAAGACCTGAAAGCGGAAATTGCCATTGACAAACTGGAATGCCGCCCCTGCTCCGTATATGGCAACAAACCCTGTTTACGCGGAGACTACGCCTGCCTCAACTGGCTGGAAGTAGCGGATGTCCTGCAAAAGGTGGAGCTGGCCCTGAAGCATTCCTGATGCTTCTGATCTTATGTGTAAACCCCTTACCTTTGCGCCCCATTTTAAAGGACTATGAGTAAAGAGGTAAAACCCTACAAGGGAAAATCCAGTGGCAAGAAAGAACAGGTAGCTGAAATGTTTGATAACATTTCGCACCGTTACGATTTTCTCAACCACATGCTTTCCATGAGCATAGACAAGGGCTGGCGTAAGAAGGTAGTACGAATGGTAGCCAAAGAGCAGCCCAAAACCATACTGGATGTAGCTACCGGTACTGCTGACCTGGCCATAGCCCTTACCAAAGCTAATCCTGATAAAATTGTGGGGCTAGATCTTTCAGCTGGTATGTTGAAAGTAGGTCAGAAGAAGATTGAGGACCGTGATCTCACCCATATCATCAGCCTCAAACAAGGTGATTCGGAAGACCTTCCCTTTGAGGATGCTTCCTTTGATGCGGTTACGGTAGCCTTTGGTGTGCGTAATTTCGAGAACCTGGAAAAGGGCCTCTCCGAGATCTACCGTGTGCTAAAACCCGGTGGTAAATTGCTGGTGCTGGAGTTTTCACAACCCTCCTCCTTTCCTTTCAAACAAGTGTACCGTTTTTATTTCAAGAATATCCTGCCCGCTATGGGCCGGCTGATCAGTAAAGATCAAAGTGCGTATACCTATCTCCCCGAATCCGTAGATGCCTTTCCTTATGGAAAACGCTTTACGGATATACTCGGCAGGCTGGGTTATCAGAAATCCCGTTTTACCACTTTAACTTTTGGAGTAGCCATGATTTACGAAGCAGTGAAATAATGCTATATTGCGCACGTTTTTCTGAAATGAAGAAAAGTTTTCTCATACTAGCCTGCCTGTTTTTTGCCAGCTCCGGAGCCTTTGCCCAAAGGGGACTGGAAAACCTGCCGCATTACAATGACCGCAGGTGGCATTTTGGTTTTCTCCTGGGTTTCAATTTTTATGATTTCCATATCCAGGAAATTGAAAACCTGAGTTCTGTGCCAGGCTATTATTCCGTGCGATCTACCGTAAACCCAGGCTACAACATTAATATTATAGCCAACCTGAAACTGGCCCGTTACCTGGACCTGCGGTTTTTGCCTGGTTTTGCTTCCAGCAACCGAGTACTCACCTTTGATGTACTTTCTCCGGAGAGTGGAGAACGGGTGGAAGTGCCACGGGAGATCATAACCAGCGCTATTGAATTTCCACTGGAATTCCGTTACCGCTCCAAGCGCATCAATAACTTCGGCATGTATGTACTGGGAGGGGCCAAGTATAATAAAGACCTGGCCTCTAAAGAAGACTCGGAAGACGACCAGATATTCAAGATCGCCAGCAATGATATGTTCTATGAGTTCGGTTTCGGGCTGGACTTTTACTTTGAGTATTTTAAATTCTCCCCGCAGATCAAGGCTTCCTTTGGCTTTGCGGACATCCTTGTTCCGGACGGCACCTTCCTCGTGGAAGGCATTCACCGCCTGGAAACACGCAGCATACTGATCTGCCTCACTTTTGAATAATCATTAAGGCCTTTCACTTTTCACAAGGTTTATATTTGTGAAGTTATGGAAAGTGAAAAACCACGACTGGCGCGGCTCACCGCCCTCATTACACAGTTACAGTCCCAAAGTTTAATAACCGCAAGGGAACTGGCCGAACGCCACCAGGTAAGTATACGTACCATTTATCGTGATATTCAAACCCTTCTGAAATCCGGCATTCCCATTGTAACAGAAGAGGGAAAAGGTTATGCCCTGATGGACCATTACCGGCTCCCCCCGGTTTCATTTACAGAAGAAGAAGCCAACGCCATCATTACCGCAGAACATCTACTCAGGCACACCGGGGATGAGTCATTTAGTAAAGCTTATTCCAATGCTTCCAGTAAAATAAAGGCCATATTGAGGCACAGCCAGAAGACAAAAACGGATTTGCTCAACACGCGTATTCAGATCCGTAACCTGGGTAATTCTCCCGGCCCAGACAAATATTCAAGCAACAACCTTTCTATCCTGCAAAAGTGCATCACCAGCTATACTTTGTTGCGTATAGATTATGAATCATTGGAGGGTAAGATCAGTCGCAGGACCATAGAGCCTTTTGCACTTTACAGCACCCAGGGCAACTGGATATTGATCGCGTTTTGTCGCTCCCGTAAAGATTGGCGGGCCTTCCGGCTGGATCGTATACGATCAATAAAAGAACTTCAGGACACCTTCACTCCTCATCTCATCAGCCTTCAGGAATATTTTGAAGCTTGCCGTAAAAAATATGAGACCACCCCTGACACACCTATGACGCCAGGCAAGGATAATTTTGCGGTAAACTAAAAAACACTGATATGAAAACCGTAAAAAAAGAAGCTTTTAAAGTGGTTGGACTGGGTATCCGCACTACCAATGAGGGAGGTAAAGCTGTAAATGACCTGGCAAAGCTATGGAGCAATTTTCTAAGCCAGGATGTAGCATCACTGATACCAAACCGGAAATCCGACACTTTCTATGGCATTTACACCAACTATGAATCGGATCATGTCCATCCTTACGATGCCATTATTGGTTATGAGGTCCCTGACTTCAGTCAGGTGCCGGAAGGAATGGTAACCAAAGAAATGGAAGGTGGCACATTTGAGGTAATAACTGTTTCAGGGGATATGCGTCAGGGTGAACCCATTGCCCAAGCCTGGCAGGAGATCAATGAAAAAGGTTTGCCCCGTGCTTATTCCAATGATTTTGAAATATACGATGAACGCGCAGCCAACCCGGCCCAGGCTGTAGTGGATATTTATGTAGCCCTGAAATAATGAATCAGCAGAATAAGATCGAAGCATTTTATATGTCCCTCCGGGAACCTCTGCGGGGGACATTGCTTTTTCTCCGTGAAGCTATCCTGCATGCGCACCCTCAATTGAACGAAACCTGGAAATACGGTATGCCCTTTTTCTGTTTGGACAAAAAGATGTTCTGCTACTTTTGGTTTGATCAGAATGACCGCTCCAAACCGTATATCGGTTTTGCGGACGGCTACCGCATAGAGCACCCCATGCTGGAACAGGGTAACCGCAAACGAATGAAAATATTCCGCTTTGATCCGGCAGAGGATATTGCCATAGGAAGTCTGCAGGAGATCATGCACATGGCTCTGCTCTTCTATTGATTTCTAAAATCTTGATCTGCACCAAGATTTAAGTGATCCCTGATGGTGACTTTTGGCAGCATGAAAGCAATTGTCACATTAATCTTCAGCATTATGATCACCACCGGAAATTCTCAAAGCTGGCTCAACACAGGCCTCTACCCTTTTGACCATCACTACCTGCAACTGGATGAAGGAACCATGCATTATATAGATGAAGGCGAAGGAGAAATTATACTGTTTGTTCATGGAACGCCTACCTGGTCATTCCTCTATCGTGAGTTTATAAAGGACCTCTCCGGTTCTTTCCGCTGTATTGCACCGGACCATCTGGGCTTTGGCCTTTCAGATAAGCCATCTGATTTTACCGGAACTCCCCAGGCACATGCCCGGAACCTCAGTACCTTCATTCAAAAACTGAATCTGCACAATATTACCCTGGTGGTTCATGATTTTGGCGGACCCATTGGCATAGGAGCAGCTTTACAAAACCAGGGCCGGATTCAACGGATTGTTCTCTTCAATACCTGGCTTTGGGAAACCAAAAGCCGAAAAGAGGTTCAGAAAATAGATAAACTGGTACACACCTGGCTAGGTAAATTCCTGTACCTCAACATGAATATTTCACCGAAGGCCTTACTTAAAAAGGGATTTAGTGATCCAAGTTATTTAACCAAAACCATACACCAGCACTACATCAATCCGTTTCCTGATAAGGCATCCAGGCACTCCCTTTTAAAACTCGCACAATCCCTGGCAGGAAGCTCGGACTGGTATCAACAGCAATGGGAAAACCTGCATAAACTGGAGAATAAGGAATGGTTGGTGTTATGGGGCACCAAGGATGAGTTTATTACCTCAAGCTTTCTCGATACCTGGAAAGAACGCCTGCCCAAAGCCACGGTAAAAGAATGGGACTGCGGTCATTTTGTACAGGAAGAAAGGGCTAAAGAATCTATCTTAGCTATTCGTAATCTGATGGCAGGTTAAAATGAAAACCACCGGCTTATCCTTTTCAATAAGCAAAGTATCCCCGCTGGATCAGGGGGTGCAAAAACTCATTGACGAGCTTAACACTTTTAATCTCAGCCTTTATCCTGCACAGTATTGCCATCTTGAGAGTTCTGAAGAACTGGTCAGGAATCAGGCTTCCATGCTGGGAGCATTTTGGGAAGAGCAATTGGTGGGGATAGGTGCGGTTAAGCAATTGCCAGGATATGCCGAGGTAAAACGTATGTTTGTTAAAGAATTGTATCGTGGAAAAGGTGTAGCCGCTCAAATACTTCACGGTCTGGAGGAAATAGCCCGTAAACAGGGTAATGTATTCATCCGGTTGGAGACTGGTAGCAAGCACGATGCAGCTCTGAAATTTTACCAAAAATCCGGTTATTACAGGATCAGGAAATTTGGTGACTACCCAATCAACGAAGTAAGTCTTTTGATGGAGAAAAAACTATGATGGAACTTAAAGGTCACCTAATAAACGGCAAATCCGTTGGGGAAGTTATTTCCCAGGCACCCGTCATTACAACTATTGAAGACGGTATTGACCTTTTGGGTAACGTCTATTACCAGGGATTTGATGCGGTGATCCTGCATGAGAAGGATATTGCTACCCGCTTTTTTGACCTCAAAACCAAAATGGCCGGTGAGATCCTGCAAAAATTTTCCAATTACCGTATACCCTTGATTATAGTTGGGGATTTTGGGAAGTACGAAAGTAAAAGCCTCCAGGACTTTATTCGTGAAAGCAACCAAGGCAAACAGGTAAGTTTTGTAGCTTCGGTAGAGGAAGCAATTATGAAGATCAGCTAAACAATTGGTTATAAGTCTGATTAAGTAATTCCCGGTTTTAATCTTTTATACGTATGTCTCTTTCCTTGAGGAAACGCTTTGAAGAATTTGCGCCCCTGTCTGAAAACGACTGGGAGGCTATAGCGCCTTTTCTTGAAGAGAAGGAGTATGCCAAAAGCGATTTCCTGGTAAAAGAGGGGCAGGTAGTGCGGGGCATATTTTTTATTATCGAAGGGGCCGTGCGCACGTACAGCCTGAAGGAGGGGCGCGAAATACACTCATCCTTCAACCTGGAGCATGAATTTGTGCGCGAATTGCAAAGCCTCTCTTCCGGCCTGCCATCCAGGAACTATATACAGGCTATCGAAAATTCCAGGGCCACCTTTATTTCTCGTAATAAACTGATCTCCCTTTACAATACGCACCCCGTCTTCCAGACCATTGGGCGTAACATACTGGAAGAAATGGCCATTACCGAACAACAATATGCTTCCCTGCTTTCACAACACAGCCCTGAAGAAAGGTACCATTTTATCATGCAACAGCGGCCTGAGTTGTTACAACGGGTCCCGCTGCAATACCTGGCCTCCTACCTGGGTATGGCCCGCGAAACACTGAGTCGTATCCGGGGCCGGATCAGCTAAAATGCTTTTGTGACTTTCGTCAATTTTTCACCATCCCGCTTCCACTTCCTTTGTTCTTCACTAAAAACAAAAAAAACGTGAGAACTTTCTTTTTAATCACCCTCTTTGCCACCGGCATGCTAATCAACGCTACGGCACAAAATCACAACTCAGAAATGGAAGCACAGATCAAAAAAGTAATACTGGATGCGGAGAAAGCCGCAGCCGAACGCAATACCGAAGCCCTGGAACAACTTCTTCACCAGGATTACCGGGTGATAGCCAACCGGTTTAAAGGCTCCACAGGCACCACTATTATGAGCAGGGAAATGTACCTGGACCTTATGGAAGCCGGAAAAATAGGCGGCACTCCATACGCTACTGATTTTAAGAATATCCTGGTCCACGATCATACCGCCACAGTAGAATTGCTCTGGAAAGCCAATGGTAAGGCGGCCATGCATAAATTCTTAGCACTGGTTCAGGATGAGAATAACCAATGGAAGATCATAAGTGACGTCCCCGTAGTGCTTTAGAAAATCTCCAGCGCAAACTGCAACTTTCACCCAATCTGCCTTTATGGTACTTTCTTAAAAAATCAGGCTAGCGTATAACCAGTACCTTGCCCCATACGCAAAGAGTAAGTATGGAAGTACGTGATCCTGATCTTTAACCTAACTTTGCGGCCAGTATGGTAAAGGAAATTGAACTGGTTTGCTCACCGCAGGAAGCCGCCAGTGAAGACCGTTATATTCCCCTTTTTGCCGCACAGGCAGGTATTCCGGCATCTGACATTGCCGGCATTCACATTACAGCCCGGTCCATTGATGCGCGTTCCCGTAACATCAAGATCAACCTCAAAGGCCGGATTTTTATTGGCGAAACACCTCAAAAGCAAACGGTTCCTGAACCTCCTTATCAGAACGTACAAACCAAGGAGCCCGTATTGATCATTGGTTGCGGACCGGCCGGCATGTTTGCCGCCTTACGTTGCATTGAACTGGGGCTTAAGCCCATTATTATTGAACGCGGCAAGGATGTACAGGACCGCAGGCGCGACCTGAAAGCCATTAACCGTGACCACACCGTAAACCCGGAATCCAATTACTGCTTTGGCGAAGGCGGTGCCGGCACCTATTCCGATGGTAAGCTGTATACCCGCAGCAAAAAACGCGGCAGCGTTGACCGCATACTAAACATTTTGGTTCATCATGGAGCAGTAGAAGATATCCTCATAGATGCCCACCCACACATTGGTACTAACAAACTGCCCAAGGTGGTTCAGCGCATGCGTGAAAGCATCTTGGAACATGGAGGTGAAATACGGTTCAACACCCGTATGGATGATCTCATCCTTAAAGGCAATAAGCTCTCCGGCATCCGGACCCATACAGGCGATGTTATTGAAGGCAAAGCACTTATCCTGGCTACCGGCCACAGTGCCCGCGATGTTTTTGAATTACTGCACCGGAAGAACATTCTCATTGAAGCCAAACCCTTTGCCATGGGCGTGCGCGTGGAACATCCCCAGGACCTTATAGACCGTATACAATACCATGGTACGCCTCGCGGAGACGTGCTTCCGGCCGCTTCCTACAAACTGGTGGAACAGGTACAGGGGCGCGGTGTATATTCCTTTTGCATGTGTCCGGGTGGTTTCATTGTTCCGGCTGCCACAGCCAATGATGAATTGGTAGTGAATGGTATGTCGCCCAGCAAACGCGACAACCTCTTTGCCAATTCAGGAATAGTAGTGGCTATTGAACCTCAGGACCTGAAACCTTATTCTAAGTACGGGGCACTGGCAGGGCTTCAGTACCAGCGCGAAGTGGAAAAAGCAGTTTGGCAGGCTGGTGGTAAAGACCAAACGGCACCGGCACAAAGGCTTACCGATTTTGTGAAAGGCAAGGCCTCATCTTCTCTTAACGATTGTAGCTATATACCCGGCCTCAAGAGCGCCCCGATGCACCAGGTACTGCCAAACCCCATAGCAGTGCGTTTGCGGGAGGCTTTCCCTCGGTTCGGACAAAAAATGAAAGGATACTATACGGAAGAGGCCAATATAGTGGGTACGGAAAGCCGTACTTCTTCACCCGTACGGATTCCCCGAAAAAAGGATACTTTACAACACCCCCAGGTGGACAATCTGTTTCCGTGTGGTGAAGGAGCGGGCTATGCCGGTGGTATTGTTTCAGCCGGTATGGACGGAGAGCGCTGCGCGGAAGCCGTTATGGACTGGCTTAAGGCCTGAGCCTGCTAGCTTGTTTTTATTCATCATTATCCATTAAGTTTGGTTATCACTCTGTTTATTAACGCATATTTGAAATTCCATGGCCCGGTTTTTTAAGAAAAGAACGGAAAACAAGGGACTTCCCCCGGGAAGCCTGGTTTTTATAGGTACCAAAAAAGTAGAGAACCCCACCATTGAATACGTGGCCTATAACGAGGAATTCCTCTCCGAATCTGAATTTGTAAAAAGCGAGAACCTACCTCGTAACGATCCTGAAAAAAATCAATGGTACAATATCACTGGCCTGCATAATGTGGAATTTATGCATGACATTGAAAATCGCCTGAAGATCCATTCCCTGGCCATGGAGGATATGATGAACACCGGGCAAAGAGCCAAGTTTGAAGAATTTGAGGATTTTGCTTTTACCACATTGAAGATGCTCCGCTTTGATGAAAAAAAAATGCGGGTACTTTCGGAACAGGTGAGTTTTGTTTTGAAAGAGAGTTCGCTGATCACCTTCCAGGAGGAACCCGGTGACACCTTTGACCCGATCCGGGAACGTCTCAGGAACAGCCGTGGAAATATCCGTAAACAGGGGCCGGACTACCTCTTGTACGCCTTGCTGGATTCCATAGTGGATAATTACATTTATCTTATAGAAAGCCTGGGTGAAAAAATTGACGACCTGGAGTTACAGGTACTGGAAGACCCGGATGAGGAGGTGCTGATGAAGATCAATACCTACAAGCGTGAACTTCACTTTGTACTTAAGGTGGTAAAACCAGCCAAAGAACTGATCTCAAACTTGCTTCGCTCTGAAACCCCCTATATCCGTAAGCAAAAGGTGATGCCATTTTTTAAAGACCTGGCAGACCTTATTACCCATGCTATTGAATCAGTAGAGGCCTATCGCACCGTTTTATCTGATTATATTTCCATTTACCACTCCAATGTGAGCTATAAGATGAATGATATCATGAAGGTGCTCACCATTTTTTCTGCCATCTTTATTCCGCTTTCATTTTTTGCCGGAGTATATGGAACCAATTTTGACCATTTACCCGAGTTACACTACAAATACGCCTACCCTGTTTTTTGGGGAATTATTGTGGTAATTGCCGGTACCATGCTGCTTTATTTCAAGCGCAAGGGCTGGTTCTGATCCTCTTTTTGCACCTTTGCCCGCTCATAGTAAAATCAGCGGGTTGAAGATCGATAAGGCCATTGGCTACATGCTTATTTCGGTATTGGGTTTTGCCTTTATGAACCTTACGGTGAAATTCCTGCACCGCCTTCCGGCTACGGAACTGGTTCTTTTCCGCTCTCTGGTCTCGCTGGTACTCTGTCTTTACTTTTTGCGGAAAAAACGAATAAAGCCTTGGGGAAACTCCAGGAAATACCTGGTGCTGCGAGGCATATTTGGGGTTACCGCTTTATCACTTTTCTTTTATACCCTGCAAAAGCTGCCGCTTGGTTCAGCTATCACCATACAATACCTATCCCCTATCTTCACTGCTTTCTTCGGCATCTTCATACTTAAAGAAAAGGTGCGATGGCTGCAATGGCTGTTTTTCCTGTTTTCCTTTTGCGGTATTGCGCTCATCAAGGGCTTTGACCCTTCCATTACCCCTACCCTACTGGTAATGGGTCTGCTGTCAGCTATTTTTGCTGGTCTGGCCTATAACTGTGTGCGTAAGGTAAAGGACACGGATCACCCGCTGGTGGTGGTATTCTATTTTCCCCTGATCGCCACTCCCATAATGGCCATAGTATCTTTATTCAGTTGGGTAACACCTGAAGGGCATGAGTGGTTGCTGCTTTTGTTGATGGGTGTACTCACCCAGATAGCCCAATTGTATATGACCAAAGCCCTGCAAGCCGCAGAGATCAATGAGATCGTCAATCTCAAATACCTGGGCATCATCCTGGCACTTAGCTTTGACTTCCTTATTTTCTCCGTTGACTACCAGCCTATGGCACTTCTGGGAATATTGCTGGTACTGAGCGGTGTATTGATGAACACCTTGTACAAGGTATGGTTGAAAAGGAAACGCGCCCGACTTCAGGAAGAAAGATGACTCAGTATAATGCCGGTTGCCTGCGCCACATTGAGGCTCTCCACCGGTGAATTCCCCTTTTTAGGAATAGTAAGTGTATGCCCGCTGGCTTTCCAGAAGTCCGAAGGACCATGTGATTCACTCCCCATAATCAGCGCCCAGTTCTCCGCTTTCTTCTCCCGGGCAAAAAGATCCTGCCCGTTCATATCCGCCACCCATACCTTACGCTCCTGGATATACTTTGCAATATTTTCCTCGCTGTCATAAACCACTTTTACGCGGGTTATGCTGCCCATAGTGCTTTGTATGCACTTGGAATTGAAAATATCGGCACTGCCTTTGGTAAGAAAGAGCGTATGGACACCAAACCAATCACAGGTACGAATGATGGTTCCCAGGTTCCCGGGATCCTGGATACGATCTCCCACCACTACCCCTTCAGAAGATTCTTCCTTAAGCTCCGGAAAGCGGAATATCCCCAGCAGGGTATTGGCCGTTTCCAACTGGCTGATGGATTGAAGCTCCTTTTCCTCTATCAGCTCAAAGGGGTAGCCATAGGGCTTCAGCATCTCCGGGTCCGTGCTGAAAAGGTATTCAGGTTGAAGCCCGTCCCGCAAAAGTTCGGATACTACTTTCTGCCCCTCAGCCACAAACATTTTATATTGCCAACGGTATTTCCTACTGCGCAGCTTACGAAGCAGTTTTTCTGCACTTTTACTCAACATAATTTTACATTTGCACCAATCCGCTAACAAACTTGCCAAAAAAGCACCACATACTAAGCCTGCTGGTCCTGATTTTAGGTCTTGGATCCTGCAATTATACCAAACACGTGCCCGAAGGGCGCTACATCCTATGGGATAATACCATTTATGAAAACGGCAAGAAAGCACCTTCCGAGCCTTATTCCATCCTAAAGCAACGCCCCACGGGGCATGTTCTGGGCCTTAATATGGATCTGGCCATTTATAACTGGGGAAATGGTACGGACAGCAGTTTTTGGAGCCGTGTAGGGGAAGCACCCGTTATACTTGACAGCTCCCGCGCCAAAGCCAGCTCCCGGCAATTGCAGGCCTACTATTTTAACCGAGGCTTTTTCAATGCCACCAGCGAGTTTAAGATTGACACGAATGACCACGGTAAACGCTGGGCTTATGTGGACTACTTTATATATACCGGCCAGCAATTCTACATCAAAAAATTCACCCCTGAATTTCCCAACGAGAATATGGCTGATCTGGCCGATTTTTTTGCGGAAGAAACTTATATACACGAGGGTATGGCCTATGATGACGGGGAACTCAATAAGGAGCGGGAACGGCTTGCCCAGATGTTCCGGGACCATGGCTACTATAAATTCTCAAGAAACTTCATAACCTTTACAGCTGATACTTTTCAAACCGGTGATTCCGTAAATGTACGGCTCATCGTTTCCAAAAGGCCGGTTGACCAAGGCGATTCAGTGGTTTATGTGGATTACGAGCAATACCACATTGACAATATCTACATACGCCCGGATTACTCTTATACCAAAGAAGAAAACCCTGCAGACACCATTGAATTCAGGACTTATAAAATCACTTATGACACCTTGCGTTACAAACCGCGCTACCTTACCGATGCTGTCCATTTCAAATCCGGACGTTTATACGAGCAATCCAGGATAAAGGAAAGCTATTCCCACTTTGTGAACTACCAGGGCTTTGAGGTTACAGAGATCAATTTTGAAGAAGCAGGGCGTGATACCAGCGGGCCTCTGCTGAATGCCGAAGTAAACTTGGCCCCCAAGGAAAAAAGGACTTTTACCTTTGAGACCGAAGGCACCAGTACCAGCGGTAACCTGGGCGCCAACCTGGCCGTAGGCTGGATCAACAGGAATTTCTTCAGGGCGGGTGAAGAGTTACAGATCCGCCTGAACACCGGTATTGACTACCAGGCTTCTCTTAACTCCAGTGGACGCTCCCGAACCTTTGAGCTGGGTGGTGAGATCGGTATCAAATTCCCACGCTTTGTACTCCCCTTCAACACTGTAGGGCTGCTTCCCAAACGAATGCGCCCCACCTCCCGTATGTCGATATACGCCAACCGGGTAAGCCGTGTTGAGTTTGACCGGGAAACCTTTGGTTTTAAACTATCCTATAACTGGAAGGAAACAGAGTTGAAAAGCCACCAGCTAGACTTGCTGGACCTCAGCTACTCTCAAATTGCCATTTCCAGTAGCTTCAGGAACCGCCTTAATGAGATCCAGCAAATTGCTTTTAACTCCGCCTTGATCTCCGCCACACGCTATACCTTCACCTATAATCAACAGGTAGATCCGGATCGTATAAACCACAGTTTTTTCCGTACCTCGGGCGAAATTGCAGGAACCAGTCTTTCAGGGCTGGAAAGCAGCTTGCGATTCGGTGATGAAGGACAATACGGGGTCCGCACCATTGGTGGTGTTCCTTATTACCAGTATTTCCGCATTGATGCGGACTACCGCTTTTTCTGGAACTTCAAACCCAAATACACTTGGGCCAACCGTGTATATGCCGCTACCATACGCGCCTACGGCAACAGCATAGAAGAAAGACCAGATGGCAGCCGTGTACGCAACCCGCCTTTCTCGCGTTACCTCTACATTGGTGGTAGCAATGATCTGCGGGCGTGGCCCGCTTATCGTTTGGGTGCAGGTACGCAACCCAATACCGTTTACCTGCCGTTGGATCGTGATGCAAATGGAAATGTGATACAACCCCCCGATTACGATACCCGCGCTGTTCACGATACCAGTTTTGCCCTGGGTACCATCAAATTCCTTTATAGTTCCGAGCTTCGCTTCCCCCTGTTCTCCTTTGTAAAAGGAGCTGTGTTTATGGATGCCGGTAATATATGGCTCAACGGAGGGCTCGAGGATTCAGAAACTGATTTTAAATTCGGGGATGCACTCAATCAACTGGCCATTGGTGCCGGTATAGGTATCCGGCTTGACTTTGATTTTTTCCTGCTTCGCTTTGATGTGGCCGCCAAGGTAAGAGACCCGGGAATGTTGGGCAGAGGCAGCCCCTGGGTTATTGATAATCAGCCCCTCAATAACCTTACCTATAACGTTGCATTGGGTTATCCCTTCTGATTTCGTGCTGCACCTCCAAAAAATTTTAAATTTGCCAATTCTAACAGTAACAACATTCAAATCACTGCGTAATGAACCTTAGTAAAATTGAGGAAATTCTTGGCAAGGATGCAGACAGTCTGCTCAACCATACCAGCAAAACCATCAAAAAAGAAAACCTGCACCTTCCCGGACCTGATTTCGTAGACCGGGCCTTTGGCCCCAGTAACCGCTCACCCCAGGTTCTTCGCAGCTTGCAAGCCCTTTACGGCACAGGACGCCTGGCCAACACCGGCTATCTTTCCATACTTCCGGTAGACCAGGGTATTGAACACAGTGCCGGTGCTTCATTTGCCAAAAACCCCATTTACTTTGACGGTGAGAACATCGTTAAACTGGCAATGGAAGGAGGTTGTAATGCAGTAGCCTCTACCTTTGGTGTGCTGGCCAGCGTATCCCGCAAGTATGCACACCGTATTCCTTTTGTGGTAAAGATCAATCACAATGAGCTGCTTACTTATCCCAATGCTTTTGACCAGATCATGTTTGGTTCTATCCGCGATGCCTGGAATATGGGTGCCGTTGCTGTTGGAGCTACAATTTACTTTGGCTCAGACCAAAGTACCCGCCAGATACAGGAAGTAGCAGAGGCTTTTGAATACGCCCATGAACTGGGAATGGGTACCATCCTTTGGTGCTATACCCGTAACCCGGCTTTCAAAAAGGATAAAGATTACCATGTATCTGCCGACCTTACAGGCCAGGCCAACCACCTGGGTGTGACAATACAGGCAGATATCATCAAACAAAAACTTCCTGAGAACAATGGCGGTTATAAGGCATTGAACAGCGGTGATTCCTCTTACGGTAAACTGGATGAACGCATCTATTCAGAGCTGACCTCTGATAACCCCATCGATCTGTGCCGCTACCAGGTAGCCAACTGCTACATGGGCCGTGCCGGTTTGATCAATTCAGGAGGCGCCTCTACCGGCAGTGCCGGTTCCGACCTGGCAGATGCCGTGCGCACCGCAGTGGTAAACAAGCGTGCTGGTGGTCAGGGGCTGATCAGCGGACGTAAGGCATTCCAGAAACCAATGGTAGAAGGTGTGGAACTACTCCACTCTATCCAGGATGTGTATCTGGAATCAGGCGTAACCATCGCTTAAGAAGTTGTGGATGAAAGCAGGAATACCTGCTTCATCCTATCCACGAATCTTAAAATATCTATATGGGTTGGTTTAAAAGAAACAAGGAAGGGATTACCACCAGTACCAAAGACAAAAAGGAAACCCCGGAAGGTCTTTGGCATAAATGCCCCAAGTGCAAGGTGATCGTTTCTGTGGAAGACCATGAAAAAAACCTTTGGGTGTGTGGCAATTGTGAACACCATGACCGTATCAACGCCAAGGAATATTTCAGCATCCTTTTTGATGACGGCAAGTTTACCGAGCTCAACCCCAAAATGACTTCCGGAGATCCTCTCAAATTTGAGGATACCAAAAAATATACGGAACGCTATGCCGCTACGGTTAAGCGCACCGGTCTTAATGAAGCCCTTACCTCCGGTTATGGTAAGATCAATGACCGCGACATTGTGATCGCCTGTATGAACTTCAATTTCATCGGTGGTTCGATGGGATCTGTAGTAGGGGAGAAAATAGCCCGGGCCATTGATCATTGTATCAAATACGACAAGCCCTTCCTGATGATCTCCAAATCCGGGGGAGCGCGAATGATGGAAGCCGCTTTCTCGCTGATGCAGATGGCCAAGACCAGCGCCAAGCTGGCCCTGCTGGGAAAAAAAGGCTTGCCCTACATTTCCATGCTTACGGATCCTACCACCGGTGGGGTTACGGCATCATTTGCCATGCTGGGTGATATCAATATTGCCGAGCCAGGAGCATTGATAGGTTTTGCCGGACCACGGGTGGTAAAGGAAACCATTGGAAAAGACCTTCCGGAAGGCTTTCAAACCAGTGAATTTGTTCTGGAGCACGGTTTCCTCGATTTTATCGTGAAAAGGAAGAATCTCAAGGATAAAATATCCCAGTTCCTGGACATGACCATGCCCGTAACAGAAACAAAAACAGCGGTTGCCAAATAATTTTTTCGTACTTTTGCCCCTCAATTTTTGAGCATAACATTTATCTAAACGATTTTGGAATGTATTTAACAGCTGAGAAAAAGAGAGAACTCTTCAAAAAGTACGGACAGTCTGAAACAGACACCGGTTCACCTGAAGGACAGGTAGCCCTGTTCACTCAAAGGATCAATCACCTTACCGAACACTTGAAAAAGAACCGCAAGGATTTTAGTACCGAGCGGGCCTTGGTTAACATGGTAGGTAAGCGTAAAAGAATTCTCAACTACCTTAAAGACAAAGATATCGAGAGATATCGTGCTATCATTTCCGAGCTTGGTATCAGGAAGTAAGCACATCAGAAATTACAAGGAAGGCAATTGATACAATTGCCTTCCTTACGTATTGTATATACCTAATATTGAGATAATAATTTAGATGATTCCAAACGCAATAACGCAAGAAATTAAACTGGCCGATGGACGGACAATTACACTAGAGACTGGGAAACTGGCTAAACAAGCCAATGGATCTGTAGTAGTAAAGATGGGAGGTACCATGCTGTTGGCTACCGTTGTATCCAACACTGAACCTCTGGAAGGAGCCGACTTTTTGCCCCTGACCGTAGACTACCGCGAAAAATTTGCGGCTGCCGGTCGTGTGCCGGGTGGTTTCCTCAAAAGAGAAGGTCGTCCTTCTGATGAGGAAATCCTCGTAATGCGTCTTGTTGACCGCTGCTTGCGTCCCCTTTTCCCCAAAGATTACCATGCCGACACTCAGGTGATGATCAGCCTGATGTCTTACGATAAAGAAGTAGCTGCCGACTGCCTGGCCGGTCTGGCCGCTTCTGCTGCTATTGCCGTTTCGGACATTCCCTTCAACGGACCTATGTCTGAAGTACGCGTGGCCCGCGTAGATGGCCAATTTGTGATCAACCCTTCTCCCGAAGCTCTGGAAAGCGCTGATATCGATATGATGATTGGTGCCAGCAAGGACAGTGTGGTGATGGTGGAAGGAGAAATGAAAGAGATCTCCGAGAAGGAAATGGTAGAAGCCATTGCCTTTGCTCACGAAGCAATCAAGGACCAGATCAACGCTCAGGAGGCCCTGGTCGCCAAGGTGGAAAAGTCAAGCCCCAAACGTGAGTACAACCATGAGACTCACGATGAAGCTCTGGCTGAAGAGATCATGAAAGCTACCTATGACGAAGTGTATAGTGTAGCTAAAGGTGGTTATGGAAAAGCCGAGCGCTCTGAAAAATTCAAAGAAATACTCGAAAAGTACAAGAGCCGCTACAGCGAAGAAGAGCTGGCAGAAAAAGAAGCGCTCATTCATACGTACTACCACGATGTGGAGTACAAGGCCATGCGCAATATGATCCTGGACGACAGGCAACGCCTGGACGGTCGTGCACTGGATGAGGTTCGCCCTATCTGGAGTGAGATCGACTATCTGCCAGGAGCACACGGTTCGGCCGTTTTCACCCGTGGTGAAACCCAATCCCTTACCACCGTTACCCTGGGTTCTCGTCTTGACGAAAACCGTAAGGACGGTGTAACTTACGTTGGTGCTGATAAATTTTACCTGCACTATAACTTCCCTCCTTTCTCCACCGGTGAGGCACGCCCTATCCGTGGAACCAGCCGTAGGGAAGTAGGTCATGGTAACTTGGCACAACGTGCTCTTAAATCCATGATTGGCAAGGATACGTATTACACGATCCGTATCGTATCGGATATCCTGGAGTCCAACGGCTCCTCTTCCATGGCTACGGTATGTGCCGGAACACTGGCCCTGATGGATGCCGGTATCAAGATCAAGCGTCCTGTTTCAGGTATCGCTATGGGTCTGATCACCGATCCCGAAACCGGAAAATTTGCCGTTCTTTCTGACATCCTGGGTGATGAAGATCACTTAGGCGACATGGACTTTAAAGTTACCGGTACCGAAAACGGTATTACCGCTTGTCAGATGGACATTAAGATCCAAGGACTTTCTTACGAGATCCTGGAGCAGGCTCTGGAGCAATCCAAAGCCGGCCGGATGCATATCCTGGGTGAAATGCTGAAGACCATTGACGCACCACGTGCTGATCTGAAGCCCAATGCTCCCAAGATCGAAATGATGACCATTCCCAAAGAATTCATTGGTGCTATTATCGGACCTGGAGGAAAGAATATCCAGAAATTACAAGCTGATACCGAGACCATCATCACCATTGAAGAAGAAGGTGAACTGGGTATGATCGAGATTAGCGGTACTGACCGTGAAAAGATGAATGCTGCAGTGAAGCGTATTAAGGCTGTTGCCTTTGTTCCTGAAGTAGGTGATACCTACCAGGGCCTTGTAAAATCCATTCAACCTTACGGTGCTTTCGTAGAGATTGCCCCAGGCACCGATGGCCTGTTGCACATCTCTGAGATTACTCACCGCAGGTTAAAAACAGTAGAGGAAGAATTGAAGGAAGGTGATACCATTGAGGTGAAACTGATTGCCAAGGACGAGCGTGGAAAACTCAAACTTTCCCGCAAGGCTTTGCTTCCTGCGCCTGCTGACAATTAGGCTGACCTGAACTAAGGAACAATTTTTGCCGTTATTTCTAGTATACAATTAGCGTTAAAGGACAGATAAACAGATATGAGACAACTTAAGATCACTAAGCAGGTAACCAATCGTGAAACAGCATCATTGGATAAATACCTGCAGGAGATTGGCAAGGTAGAACTGATTACTGCAGAGGAAGAAGTAGAGTTGGCTCAACGCATCAAAGCCGGTGACCAGGCTGCTTTAGAAAAGCTGACCAAGGCTAACCTGCGCTTTGTGGTTTCTGTTGCCAAGCAATACCAAAACCAGGGTCTTACGCTGCCCGACCTTATAAACGAAGGTAACCTCGGACTGATCAAAGCCGCACAACGTTTTGATGAAACCCGTGGTTTTAAATTCATCTCTTACGCGGTATGGTGGATCCGTCAGAGCATCTTACAGGCTTTGGCAGAACAATCCCGTATCGTGCGTTTACCGCTCAACAAGATCGGTTCCATCAATAAGATCAATAAGGCCTATGCAGCCTTGGAACAAGAGCAGGAACGCGCTCCTTCGGCCGGTGAAATTGCCGATAGTTTGGAGATGGGTGAAAATGATGTTAAGGAAAGCATGCGTAACAGCGGACGTCACATTTCCATGGACGCTCCCCTGGTGGAAGGCGAGGACAGCAACCTCTATGATGTGTTGAACACAGGTGAAAGCCCCAACCCGGACGATGACCTGATGCAGGATTCACTCCGTACTGAGATTGAACGTTCACTGGCTACCCTTACTCCCCGCGAGGGCGATGTGGTACGCCTGTACTTCGGCTTGGGCGGACAGCACCCTATGACTCTGGAAGAGATCGGTGAAAAATTTGATTTGACCCGTGAACGTGTGCGCCAAATCAAGGAGAAAGCCATCCGCAGATTGAAGCATACATCGAGAAGCAAGATCCTTAAAACCTATTTAGGTTAATCGGTTTTATTATCTTATTGATATAAAAAAAACCCACCGCATGCGGTGGGTTTTTTGGTTTACAGAAAGTTTGTGGTTTCCTCAGCCAATCCAAAGCTCAACGTCATTCCTGCTCCACCTAGTCCATTTACTATCGTCACATTTTCATCGATCTTATTTACATATTCCGAAGCTCCATTTTGCATTTTAGCATAAACCCCATGCCATTGCTCTTTAATATTTAAATCAGGAGCTTTTAAAAAGCCTTTTAAGTAGTTTAAAATTGCTGCATTAATATCTTCCCTGTCAAAAGGACTCGGGTTTAGTCCATATTCATGGGAATCTCCAATAACCAACTCCCCTACTCCATTCTGGCTGACCATCACATGAATACCCAGCTCCGGAAACAATGGCGTCTGTGCTTTAATTCTGTTTTTTAAAGCTTCAAGAGACGAACAACTTTCAAACGCCTTATAATGTGTAAGTGTTAATCCGCCCGCCAATGCGGCACCCAGTCTCCAGCTATTTGGCTGAATTCCTGTGCGCATCATTTGTAATTTACATTTGGTTATAGGCATTTGTGTAAATGTTTCAGGAAAAAGAATCTCAAAATCGGCCCCCGAGCACACAAAAATATGATCCCCCTTATACCAGCCGGATTTAGTTCGCACAGCATTTTCGTTTACTTCTGTAACAGCTGTATTCCAGTTAAAAACCACATTAAACTTATCTTCCAAATAGGAGGGTATAGTAGCAATGGCCTGCCGAGGATCTACAATACACTCAGTTTCACTAAAAACACCACCTAAAAAACCCTCAGGATTTATGGCCTGGCTATAGCTATCCGCATTAGCAGGTTCTACCCACTCCAGTTTATATGCATCATCTTTCTGTTGCTCAAAAAACTCTTGTAAAACGGCTAGTTCATCTTGCTGATAAGCTACATGGACTGAACCTACAGGATCTATAAACATTTTGGATTCCTGTGCAATTTTGAGCCAAACCTCCCGTGAACGCAAGGCTCTATCATAAGTTTTACCCACCGGCTGACCTACAGGCCATACCATTCCAAAATTCCTTATAGATGCACCTACGGCTTTTTCACTTCTTTCAAAAACCTCAACTTTATATCCTTTCTTGGCAGCCGCCAGTGCATGCGCTAGACCCACAATACCAGCTCCTATAACAATAACTTTTTTCATTGTATTTAATTTTGAGCAAAAGTAAATTAATGTTGAGTATTTGTAAATTTTTATGAGTTAAGATAATGTAAACAGCGCTTTTTGTTTACAAATAGTTAATTCAACTGACTTTCTAATTTGTTGTAAGTTTGAATTTTTATATTTTATCATGAACGAGCATCTGCTTTTGCAAATTGCAAAAAAAATTAAACGTGTAAGAAAAGAACACAGTCTTACCGTACAAGAAGTAGCCAACCGTGCTGACGTAAGTAAAGGGCTTATTTCTAAAATTGAAAATGGAAGAACTATCCCTAGTCTGCCCGTTTTGCTATCCATAATTGGAGGGTTAGAAACCAATGCTCAAGACTTTTTTCAAGGCTTTACCAATAATGAAAACGGTCAGGCCGTAAAAGTGGTTAAGAAAGCAGATTATGAGCCCTTTGAAAAAGAAGAGGCAGAGGGTTTTTTCTACCAGCATATTTTAAGCCGGGAACTGGAAAACATCACTCTGGAATGTGTTTTACTAAACTTAAAGCCTGGGGCCAAGCGTGAAAAGGTGATTACAGATGCCTTTGAATACAAGTATATTTTAAGCGGAAAAGTCTCTTACCTCATTGACAATGAAATTTATGAACTTGAAGAAGGCGACAGCTTATATTTTGATGGTCGTATTCCTCATGTTCCACAAAACAATCATGCAGAAGATTGCTTGATGTTAATTGTTTATCTTTTTAACAAGGGAGATCAATAAAAAAGCCTTCAAATACATTGAAGGCCCTTCCTAAAAACAAACTTCCTTACGAAAATTAAATCACTAATTCCTGTGGTGCACTAATAAACTCTTTCAAACCCGAAAGGTCATTTATTAAAACATCATGTGTTAGGCTTTCCAGTTGATTTTTAGAGTGAGTACCATTAAGTACACCCACTGATAATCCTACTCTGGCCGCTTCGGCAGATTGAAGATCGGAAGGCGTATCGCCAACATTTACAATTTTACTTTTGTCAGATACCTGTAACTTTTCCATGGCCAGATGAATCATATCCGGAGCAGGTCTACCCTTTTCTACATCATCGCTGCATATAGAAAGATCTATAATAGAATCTTCACCGCCAATATAATCCTCATTCAAACCTTTGTTCCAGCCTAACTGTTTCAGTAAAATATCAGTCACCTCTCTGTAAAAACCTGTGGTTAAAGCGGTTTTTATGTTATTGTCTTTCAACCACATCAACACCTCTTCTGCAAAAGGTTGTGGTACAACAGGATGTTCTTTATAATGGTTTTCCAGTATTTTTCTAAATAATGTATAGCTGGTCTCTGCCTTCTCCTCAAACTCAGGATGATCATCTCCAATTTGTTCAGCCCAAAGCAAATGGAATACTCTGCTTTTAGCCCACCCCTGTAATGCCAAAATACGTTCTTCACTTATATTTAAACCACTACGCTTTAAAGCTTTTGCAAAGCAGGTTTCAACTTCTTTCTTATCTCTGACGGTAGTGCCCGCCATATCAAAAATCACCAATTCAACGGTCATAACGATTGTTTACTTTTACGAAACAAAAGTATCTCTTTAAATCTAAAACCACTGTTAAATCAACATTAAGTTTTAATATTAGTAAACTTTGTTTACGCATTTTCTCTACTCTTGCATAGTAAACATGAGTATATACACAATGCTTAATAAGCTATTAAACAAAAGCACTTTAGCTTTTAACATATGGGCTGCGGTGGCTGCTTTTATTACATATTTCTCTATGTATGCGTTTAGAAAGCCTTTTACTGCAGCTACGTTTCAAGGCCTTGATATCTGGGACATTGACTATAAAATTATTCTTATTATAGCTCAGGTATTAGGTTATATGCTCAGCAAGTTTACCGGAGTTAAACTTATTGCTGAATTAAAACCGGGTAAGAGAATGGCCTTTTTACTACTCCTTATTGCTATTGCAGAAGGTGCTCTTCTTCTCTTTGGGTTAACACCTTACCCCTATAACTTTATTTGGTTATTTATAAATGGGCTCCCCCTAGGAATGGTTTGGGGTATTGTTTTTAGCTATTTAGAGGGCAGAAAATTTACCGAACTTTTAGGCGCGGCTTTAAGCGCAAGTTTTATTGTAAGCAGTGGAGCCGTAAAATCTACAGGAAGGTGGCTCATTTTAGATTTTAATGTTACTGACTTTTGGATGCCCTTTTACACAGGACTGATCTATTTACCCTTCTTACTCTTAGGTGCCTGGATGCTTGCCAAAATCCCGGCCCCCACAGCTGAAGACATTGCCCTGCGAAGTGCACGTAAACCTATGCTAAAAAAGGATCGAAAAGCTTTTTTTAAGAAATATGGTCCTGGCTTAATCTTGCTTATTGTCACCTATATGGCCATGACTGCCTATCGTGATTTTAGAGATAACTTTGCTGTAGAAATATGGCAAGGCCTGGGTTTTACAGGCACACCAGAAGTACTTACCCTTTCTGAGCTACCCATTGCTATTAGCACACTAATTATTGTAAGCCTTCTGGTAGTGGTTAAAAACAATAGGAGAGCGTTACAAATAAATTACTTAGCCATTATTATTGGAGGCTTAATCACTGCCGGCTCTACACTCATGCTTCAGCTAGAACTTATAAGCCCTATGAGTTGGATGGTAAGTATTGGGTTTGGTCTTTACTTAGGCTATATTATGTACAATACCATGCTTTTTGATCGCCTTATTGCCTATTTAAATGAACATGCCAATGTTGGTTTTCTTATTTACCTGGCTGATTCATTTGGTTATTTAGGGAGTGTAGGGTTACTTTTATACAAGAATTTTGGAGCGCCTTCTATCAACTGGTTGCCCTTTAGTATTTACCTGAGCTATGGCTTTGCCATTGCCAGTGTAATTCCGGTTATTTTTTGCTGGTTCTACTTCAACAAACAAAAGGTTTAAAGGCTGTTTAAACTGACCTTTCAGTTTTCTAGAGATGGCTTTTGGCGCTGATGCTTTTTAGCATCTAATACCTCATTTGACTTTAGCTCCTTAAAACTAAATTTCACAGTATCAGCAAAAGCAGAATCCGGCTTATTTTGAAATGTTACACAATCTACATGTATGTGTTGTTCTGCATGCTGCACATGAGTGCTATCCGCATGGTCGCAAAACTTGTGATGCTTACAGTTTTTCTCATTATGCTCATGAGGTAAAATACCAAATGTGTTTACGGTATGCTCATAATCTGGGTTAAACTGCGCTTTGGCAGATAAACCTGTAACTACCAATAATAAAGCTGAACCTAACTTTTTAAAATTCATAACCAATAAATTAAAAAATCCGCTCCGGTTATTTCCGAAGCGGATCTTCACTTTTAAACTTTGTTTGTTAAAGCAATCCTCAGGTTGACCTTCATTTTACTGAATGATCAGTTTTTTAGTGACAGAACCTTCGGCTGTATTCAGGTTGATCAGGTACATACCTCTGGCCTTGTTCTCCCAGCTAAAGTTTTCTATTATTAATCCTCCCCTATACAATGGACTATTGTAAAGTACTTTACCATTAAGATCACTAATACTAAGGCTGCACGGGTTTCTATAATCTACTCTTAAGGTAAAACCTCCGTTAGATGGATTTGGGTAAATTTTCAGGCTGTTTGCAATCGCTTGCTCTACCACGCTAAACAAACTGGTAGAATCCGTAGTAAATGTGATTGGCCCAAGCCACTCGCTATTGATACTGTCGCAGTTTGCTCTAAAATAGGCATCATATGCCGTACTTTTCTGCAGGTTTAAAAGGTCTGCCGGGTTACCGATAACTTTGGTTATAATGCCCACACCCTGTGGAAATCCCGCTGGCCCCCATTGAATATCCCATTCGTTTGAATTACCAGTTGTGTAGATATCAAAAGTGGCAGAGTTATCTGTTACGTGATTAAGACTTACCGAGTCAAGATCCGGACAAATATCAAGTGTGGTAAAACTAAGTGGTCCCACCCAGGAACTCACATCGCTGATACCGCAACTATCCTGTACATAAAAGTCATAGGTAGTTGAATGTTGCAAGCCGGTTAACGTAGTAGCCGAAGCACTGGTAACAGCCTGGCGTTGACCAGAGCCCAAACCAAAACCACTTACACCATACTCTACATTCCAGTTGGCTGCACCACCACTTACCCATTGTACATCTGCATAAAAGAACTGCGCATTGGCTACACTTAAAGCAGATGGAGGTGGACATGATGCCATTACAAAATCAGCTAACATTAGCTCCCTTCTTCCTGAAGCCTGCCTGAAATCTATTGAATTTGAGGCAGGGTTGCGGACAGCCCCGGTGTTTATCCACGTTTTTACAGATGCATTTAAACGATTGTATAGATTTAGGAAATTTTCGTTTGAAACCGCATTACTGTAATTGTTGTAATCATAAGTTAAATTGTGTTTAGATGGGCTGGAGCCCTCTGCTACAAAGCTTCCGAAATATACTTCCTGATCACCAAGGTCATTTATACCCTTCGTGAAGTTTGGCAATGTATCTACAAAATAAAGATGTACACCTTCAGCACCACCAGTAACAGAATCTAAGGTAACTGAACCATGAGCCGCTGAAGCAAGATTTAAACTAGCTGAAGACATATCGTAGGTATATATACTGGTATCGCCAAGAGCAGCACCAGAATATACCCATGCAGCGTTGCTTAATCCATTAGCAAACTGCGCATGGTTACCCGCCATAGCAAGGTCGGTAATAATCGTATCCTCACCCGTATTAAAATTATAGTAGGTTACCAAACCACTTTCTGTCCCTTGTAATTTTTGACACATATACGCACGAATATCCTCCTGAGAACGTGCCGTATTCCAGATTCGGATCTCATCAATAACACCATCTACAGAATAGTCCTCGTTATCATCTTTGTAAGAACCAATACTCAACCAGCTATCCTCATAATCTATTTTACCACTCTGCGAATTACTTGTATTCTCCAGCACTCCATTTACATATATTTTCATGGTATCACCATCGTAAACACCCGCTATATGATACCATTTATTAGGATCAAAGCTACTGGTGGTTTCCATATAAGTAAGTTTACTGCTGTTTGCACCTTTAATTGTAAAACCGAATTTATTTGAATTACGCGTTTCCAGGTCAAAACCACGCTCAAAGCTTCCGTTATCCTGAATAAATGAAATAATAGATTTCCACTTACCGAAAGAACGAGGCTTAAACCAGGCTTCAAGCGTAATAGTAGAATCTGGCAGGTTTAAAGAACCTGCACTTCGTTTTCCACCAAAGGCATGTGCATAACCGCTATTTGCAATTGTGAGAGCCATACCCGGGCCACGGTCTCTGTTATCTACAACAGTAGTAAAACTAACNGGNCCNACCCANCTNGATGTATTTACAAAGTTACAGGTNTCNTGAATNTACACATCATAACTAGTAGCTGGCGTTAAGCCTGAAATGCTATATGGGTTGCTGNAAACAGAATCTATTTTAGTGCCTGTACCTGGNGTATACCCCACAGGACCATACTCTACATTCCAAAGGTTTGAACCTCCTGTCGTCCAGCTAATCTCTGCATGGCTAAAACCTACATTATTTAAGGTGAGATTTGAGGGAGCAGGACATGCCGGAGCTACGGAAGTGGTAAAAGTGAATGGGCCCACCCAAACAGATGTTCCTAAGGAACCACAGTTATCACGAACATAAAAATCGTAAGCTGTAGCAGGTTGTAATCCATTTAAAGTGTAGGGGTTAGAAGTAACTCCCAATATTGATGTTCCGTTACCTTGTGTAAAGCCTGAAGCACCAAACTCAATATCCCAGGTAGAAGCTCCCCCGCTTGTCCAGCTTAGCTCCGCAGAATTAAACGTAAGATTAATAGCAGTACCTGCACCTGGTGCTAAACAGCTTGAAGTAAAGTTCCCAATCACAAATTCACGTCCTACACTATCAGTAGCTGCAAAATCATGACTTGTGATATTTTTAGCTGCACCACCTAAAGACCATGAGGCATCGCTAAGCATTCTCTGGTAAAGGTCAATACCGTTTTCAGCAGCCATAGCTTTTATAAAAGCAGTGTAATCATAGCTATAATCATAAGTAAGCGCTCCGCTATCCACCACAAAAACACCAAAATAACCGTTGTTCGCTTTTAGGGCATTAATTCCTGTAGAATCTGCAACTGTATCATTAATAAAGTATAGGTGCGCTCCAACCGGGTTTCCACTAAAGTTTGATAATGAAAAATCTCCATGGGCCGTAGAAGTATAACTTAATGTTTGTCCTGCCCAACTTGCCGGATATGTCTGTACAGCCACATCTCCAATTGGCGCTCTTGAGTCCATCCACTGCGGATTATTTTTAAGCTCAGCACTGTATGTACTGCTTAAATCAGATATCTGAGTTCCGGCACCTTCATCAAAGCTGTAAGCTGCAAGCAAACCGGACTCTGTTCCGCTTAATACTTTACACATATTGGCTCTTATGTCATTTTGAGTTTGTACCGCATTCCATATACGAACCTCATCCAGAGCACCTTTGTATTTATATCTATAAGCACCCGTTCCATCCTGACCAACAGCAATAGGATAGTTAGCCGACATAGCACCAGTAGGTGCCTTTCCACTAAGTGAGGCTGAATCTGCAATTACGCCATTTACGTAAACTTTTACATCAGGATGCGTACTTCTGCGATCAAAAACCACGGCCATGTGCAGCCAATCATTTTCTAAACCAGGTACCGAAACACCATTAAGATCAAAACGGCTACCGCCAGTAAAACGTGCATTAACTTTTATGGTTTGAGCACCTGTACGGGCCACAATAAACCCAGGATTGTTACCACTACTCCAGTTCTTATTCGCGATAATTCCCGGATCACCACTCATGGGCTCTCCCTTCATCCACCATTCAATTGTGAAATCAGTAGTGTCAATAACATCATTAATCAGCGTATCCAGCTGTATATGCTCACTTGCAGATGTAGCAGGAAACCACACCGCTTTACCTCTGCCCTGAGCAAAAAGCCCAATTTGCAGAATTGCGAAGCATACCAAAAATAAAGTGCGTACTTTTAGCATTGTTTAATTGTTTTGTTGAACGATTAGAGAAATAGAAAGGCCCGCTGCCACGGGCCTTTTCCAAATTATTTTTTAANTATTTTTTTGGTGGTGANTCCAANCTCACTGCTGGCTTGAAGCAAATAAATTCCTTTAGACCAACCTTCCGTTTCAACAGGATAAACCGGCCTATCCATAANACCCTCAAAAACCACAACTCCGGCAAGGTTTAACACTCTTACTTTNGAAGGNACATTTNNAAAAGTCTCATTTTTAAGATAAAANGTTCCAGCCGAGGGATTTGGGAATACTACAAACGAATTGGCGTATTGAAACTCNTTTTGACCTACGGAAGAAGAAGTATCAACCACACTAACACTATCTGGNAACCAAGATTTTCCATCAAGATCCCAAACCGGATGATTATCTGGNTTATCAAAAGGNAAAATCCAATCTATNGCGGTAACCGCAATATCAGTAAGCACCGGTGTGGTGGCCAGTTTAGCNGCATCTACCGGGTTAGAAGACATTTGGTAAGAACCCGGATCTGTAGCCGTAATTTGATNGGGTGTCAAAGTTCCCTGAGATGAAGTAGCATACCACCATATATGNCGCTCATTATCAGACTGNCCTCCATGNCTATACCCTTGCCCACCGTGGTCTGTAGTGCTTAATACCAACCAGTCTTCGTTAGCATAATTAGGTCGTTTTTTAAGGGCATCTATCACCTCACCAATCTCGGTATCCACCTGTTGCGTGGCATTCATATAGGTTGGACTATTTGTAGTGAAACCGGTTGCGTGACCAGCAGCATCGCACTCATCATAATGGATGAATAAAACATCTAAATCAGGATCATTAAGCTGAATTTTAGCAGCCGCAGTTACCAAGCCCTGTCCGTGTGTACCGGCATCAATAGNTAAATCCCATTTGGCATTTGTAACATACCCGCCCGTGTTTTTACTNGCATCATCCATTTGGTTCCAGGTAATAATCTGTACCGCTTTTGCAGAAGGNTNTACATCTTTAATNAAATGTGGGAAATATGGGTAATTAGCGAAATTAGCACCNCTNTANCTATTGTTGGTAANACCGTGTTTTGCTTCCCAAACTCCGGTAAGCATAGAGCTCCACGAAGGTCCTGAAGANGTAACTCCCAAATGCCAGCTATCNTAAGTAGAAATACCTGTTTGAAATAAAGAATCCATATGTGGTGTAGCTGCTGCCTGAAGGGCATCAGAACGNAAACCATCTATACCGATGAACAGCACTTTACGTTCTTTCATCTGAGCATTGAGCCCAAATAAGGCGGCCGATAAAGCCAGTGTTAAAAATAGTTTTGTAGTTTTCATCATANGTGATTTTTAAAAAATTTGATATTTTATTCCGACTAATGCTCTTATGGAATAATACTCTGTACGGACAGGTCTTTCTTTCCTGCCGCGATACTCTAAAAATGGNGTNTTAAATAGATTATTAGCTTCTGCATACACACTAAGTTTAGGTGTAAAGTTGTAGCTTACAGAAGCATCCATGGTCAANGATTTACCCTGATAGATATCAAAATCATTATTGGTTCTCAGGTTTATAAATTCGTTAGTCTCAGGGTCTCTAACTCCAAAAAAGCTNAGCTCNTTTAAATAAGGATCTTTATAGTTCACCCCTACNTTAGCCCCAAACTTTTTGNCCTCATACCCCAATTGAAAGTTGGCCACATTAGCACTTTGGCGGGGCAAAGCTTGCAAGCTTGGGCGTGCTTCTATTTTCATAGATGAAAAAGTACGCGCGTAATTAAGCTGTGCTTTCATGTTTTTTAAGAATCCGGGTAAAAACGTAAGCTTCCTGCTAATCACCAACTCTACTCCGCCCACATGNGCNTAGGGTGCATTCTCAAAAGTTTTAGAGGTTACATTAAAGCGNGGTACTAACTCNTCGGTATTATAAGAGGTATAAATATGATCGGTTACATATTTATAAAAAGCTGTAGCNGTAAACATCCCCTCTAANCCAAAAAAGTACTGATACGAAAGGTCTGTATTCCAGGANTAGGTAGGTTTAAGANCCGGGTTACCATAAAGCACATGAAAATGACTGTAATGCAACTCCGGAGCNCCTGGCTTTAATTCATTAAAGTTTGGTCTGCGGAAAGAGCGTGTAACNGACAAGCGCATNTTTGANTTATCATTAATACTGTACTTTACGTTNGCCATAGGNAAAAACGCATTGTAATTNCGATCCATGCGAGTTTTATCAATGGTAAAATCCGTTTCCCCAATATCATTCACGGCTGTGGTTAACGTATCTGCCACAACGCTAACCTGAGTATTTTCAAGACGCAACCCAAAGTTCACAGACCATCTTAACGAGGGTGTATAAGTACCCATCATATAGCCGGAAATCACGTCTTCATTATACGTAAAGTTAGATCCCACAAACTGCTCGTACAGGTCATTGATTCGTGGGTCTAAAGGCATGTAGTTAAGCCTGTATGCATTGTTTTGTAAAAAGTTGTTCAGCTCATCTTTGGTCAGGAAATCAAAAACATCATCTTGATAATAACCTCCAATTTCACGTAAATACTCCTCTTTATGCGGGATGGGTGCCAAATCAAAAGAATCCATCATAATAGGATCAGGGTAATCAGCACTGCGGTTCCACGTTTCTAATCCTTTTTTTCGTACACCCTCTTTGGTACGGGCCTTGGCTCCAGCGTATATTTTGAATTTATTATTAATACGGTGCTCCCAGTCTGCAGCAAGCACAATAGGGTCTCGCTCAGTATGCTCCAGCGTTTCTGTCCAGGCTTGTTTAAACTGAAATAAAGAATCAGTTGGGCGACCTGCACCAATAATATTATTGTAAGTGGGCTGAATATTGTTGGCATCATCGCCATAATCATCATACGGACTATCAATATGCAACAACCTGTTGCGGGTGTACGCATTATAGCGCTCATCGTAGGGAAGTCTGTTTCCTTCCTCATCCAGATAAAGGTAATCGGTATACTCTACCTGCTTTTCAAACTCTGTTACAAAGTAGCCGTTTCGTGTATCATCATTGGCATAAGGCACATTACCATAGCCAAATCTGGCATCGTAATGTGCTATTCTTAAATTAAGTTTAGAGTCATCTCCCCACTTAAAATGAACACCAGCCTCACCGCCATATACGCGGTTAATCATAATATCATGAATATTCTGCAAACGAATAGATTGCCCTACCGAAGCCGCATAATCATATAGTGTTTTGCGGTTGTATTCATCATCTTTAAGTTGTCCGAAAAATCCCTGCACATAAACCTCAGTCACATCGTTAAGGCGGTAATCTACCTTAAAGTTACCTCCATAAGTTGTGCGTAAACCATTGTAATCTCTTAATTCTAAGCGCTCAATATTTTGGTCATCATTATTTCCATAGAAAACCTCGAAATTATCTGTAGCCCAGTTTCTGTTATATACCGAACCACCAATAATATAACCTAAACGCTTGTTCTTACCCACCCGGTCACCGAACTGTACAGAGCCATTCCAAAGAGGTTTATGCGCCTTAAAATTCCAGCCATACCCAGCCTGCAGGTTCAGCACTTTCTTTTCGGGTGTGTACTTTGTAATAAAATTGGCACTACCACCAATCGCATCACCTTCAATATTAGGTGTAAGATTTTGGTTGTACTCAATGTATTCAATAAAGCTTGTAGGCAGAATATCAAAATTCATAGTTCTGCCTTCCATTTCTTCTGCTGCCACAGGTAAGCGATCTCCATTTACCAAAGCCGAACTCCAATCAGTAGGTGTACCCCTAAAAGAAATATAGCGCCCTTCTCCCTGATCACTTTCCATAACCACTCCCGGCATACGTTGCAATGCTTCTGCTCCATTTCTATCTGGTAATTTCTCCATGCCCTCGGCAGAAACCACACTTAAAATTCGCGCTGAAGCTTTTACCATTTGAATTGCTTTTCGCTCACCTTCATCCATTTTACCATCTACCTTAACTTCGTTCAACATGGCACCTTCGGCAAGCACTATGACACCAAGGTTTATTAGCTGCCCCTTTTTACCATTCACTTCAATTTGTCTGACTTCATGACCTATAAAAGAGATTTCTACTATTTGTAAACCTATAGGTACATTTTCCAATTCAAAAGAACCGTTATAAGAAGTAGCCACACCTATAGTAGTATTTTTAACTACTACCGAAGCTCCCGGCAACACGCCCTCACCATCTTTAACCACACCAGTAACGGTAACCTGTGCCGAAACCATGGTAACTATTTGTGTGATTAGCAAGGTGAGTATGACTTTACAAAACTTCATGTGCTCTCTTTTTTTGACAGCACAAAAGTGAGACAACAATGTTTACATATATGAAACACAATGTTAAGCGTTTGTTAAGCCACTTAAACCACTTTAAAACAAATACTTAAAATTAATATCGATCGTGAAAAAAGGTCTAAAAAGGGTTATAAATAGGAAACCAAAAGTTTCCTAAATCCAACAAAAGGTTTCCTAATAAGAAACGAAAGGTAGAAATACGATCCAACTACTAAGCCATGCTTTTTAAAAGTCCACTAAAAGCTACATTTGCAAAAATTTTACATATGCCCATCATAGCCCCTTCCCTCCTTGCCTGCGACTTTGCCAACATACAAAGTGAATGTGAAATGCTCAACGCAAGCCAGGCCGACTGGTTTCACATTGACGTGATGGACGGGGTTTTTGTGCCCAATATTTCCTTTGGGATGCCCGTGATCCAGGCTATGAAAAAGCATTCCCAAAAACCGATGGATGTGCACCTGATGATCGTTCAACCGGAACGTTACATCAAGGAATTCAAAGCGGTGGGTGCGGATATATTAACGGTACATTACGAAGCCTCCACACACCTGCACCGTACTTTACAGGCTATTAAAGATGAAGGTATGAAAGCCGGTGTAGCTTTAAATCCACATACACCCGTTTCTTTACTTAAGGATACCATCCGGGATATTGACCTGGTATGCATGATGAGTGTAAATCCCGGTTTTGGCGGGCAAAAGTTCATCGAACATACCTACACTAAGGTAAGAGAGCTTAAAGCTATTATTAATGAAGCCGGGGCAGATACGTTGATTGAAATTGACGGTGGTGTTACTTCGGAGAATGCCGCTGCCTTGGTTGAGGCCGGAGCAGATGTGCTGGTGGCGGGATCTTTTGTCTTCAAATCCAAAGACCCTATCGCCACCATCGCACAACTTAAAGGTAAATAGCCGGGAATTTTTCAGAGGTGAAGATCTGACTATTCATGCATACTCTGACTTCCATGACCTTTGTCCATTACCTTTATAATCAGGGAAAGTATAATAGCTATTCCAAAGATGATGATGCCGTAAATGTTGCAGATCATAGATACTTTGAGACCTCCTGCCAGTATTTCCGGAGATATGCCGTTGCCCATCATCTCAATCCCTTGTAAAGCCCCGTACAGGCCAATGGCCTGCCCCAATACTCCACTTATAAAGGCCAATAAGCCCAATTGACGGACTATAAAAACACCTTTTGCAGCCGGGACATCCTTCCTGGAAATAAAATACACAAACACGGCCACAAGGAGCATCAGCTCCAGGGTTAGGGTTGACATAAACAAGGTCCCTCCTTCGTAAAACAGCTCTACCATAATTTAAATAATATAAGGTGGTACCCTGAGGCACCAGATTAATACTGCTACAAGATTAGTGGATAAGATCTCATGTTCTATCCATTAGCGGCAGAGAGCCGCATCTGAAGGATAAACAACGTAAAACACTCCTTAAGTCATTCGTCAACCTTAGAGTGTTGTTCATCACCCGAGGCATGCTATTCTGGCCAGGGAAAGCTCTATCATGCATTTTTTTTGCATTTTCCCCGTGTCATGCAAAAAGGCAAATTAATACAAAGCGGTTTACACACGGCATTTTGGCTGAGTAGTGTGGTTCTGCTCACTTTGCTTTATGGTCATTTTACAGAGCAGTATACAGCTACCTTCTGGTTTGTGTGCCTGTTGATGCCTGTGATTATGGCCACCGTGTATTTCATCAATTATTACCTCATTCCCCGTTACCTCTTCCCTGCCCGCTGGTTCTGGTTTGGACTTTATTTCATGTATACACTGGTAGTATCCGTCTTCCTCCAGTTATGTGTGGTCATCTTCAGTTTTATAAAACTCTCGGAATACCGATACCAGGAAATGAACCCCATAAGCAGCGACCTTGCATTCCTCGTGTTCGGGGTATATTTTATAGTTTTTTTGGCCACTTCCATTAAGTTATTGCGATACGGATACAAAGTGAGAGCCAGCTTGTACCAGGCCCAACAAAAGGACCTTGAAATCCAACTTAAATTGAGGGAATCGGAATTCAAACTTCTGCAGAACCAGATCCATCCACATTTCCTATTCAATACCCTCAATAATATTTACGGACTGGCTCGCGAAAAATCGGATACCCTTCCCGATTCCATCCTGCAGCTTAGTGATATGCTGGATTTCCTGTTGTATAAATCAACTAAAAAACTGATCTCCCTGCAGGAAGAGTTAAAACTTACCAAGGACTATCTCAAACTGGAAGAACTGCGCTTCGGAAAACGTCTTAAGGTAAAGACCCTGATTGAGGTGGAGGACCTTGGCACCGAAGTACCTCCCCTGTGCTTGTTTACATTTATAGAAAATGCCTTCAAACACAGCTTCTCTGAGAACAGCCATGCATTGTTCCTCTCCTACGAGGTGTTGCAAAAGGGTGACCAATTAGATATCACGGTGGTGAATTCAACCCATTCAGAATCCATCACTGGTTCCCAAAGTGGGATCGGGCTTACCAACCTCAGGAACCGCATCGCTTATTTATACCCTACTTTTGAGTTGAAGACTTTTAAAGATAACAAGCAATTCAAGAGTACTCTTCATATCAAGCTGCAAAAAAACCCGGAACATGAATAAGGTCAGGTGCCTGATCATAGATGACGAGCCCATTGCCCGCAGAGTGGTGCGCTCTTACCTGCAGAACTTCAGCCAATTTGAGATACTGGAAGAGTTCGGAAACTCCTATGACACCATACTTTACTTGGCAGAACACGAAATTGACCTACTGTTCCTGGATATAAAAATGCCCGGACTCAACGGCCTTGATTTTTTGGAGACTCTCTCCCCAAGGCCCAAGGTGATCATCATTACGGCCTATCGTGATTATGCCCTGCAAGGTTTTGAATTGGAAGTTGCTGATTATTTATTGAAACCTGTAAGTGAAGCACGTTTCATCAAGGCTCTGAAAAAGGTAGAAAGAGAACTTACTCCTGCTGATGACCCTTCACAGAATATAGTGTATAGGGATTACCTCCTTATCAAGGCCCACCGGAAAACCTATAAAATACCGTACCCGGAAATAGAAATGATAGAGAGCAGGGGGGACAATATTATAGTTTTCTACCAAAAAAACAGGTTGGAGGCCAGAGCGGTGATGTCAAACCTGGAAAAAGAACTACCCCATTATTTCCTACGTACCCACCGCAGCTTCATCATAAACACCCACTTTGTAAGCGCCTTCACAGCCGAAGAAGCGGAACTTGAAAACCATTGCGCTCCCATTGGCCGGAGCTACCGTAATGAAGTTTTAAAAGCCTTGAATTAAAACTAATTCTCCTCCCACTTCTTAAGCGGTCCTATATACTCACGTGTGCTTTCATAGGTAAGCATGTGCCGGTCTTTCTTTTCCGGGAAAATATCGTCTACCGTGATCATGATACCGGTTTCCTCTACCTCCCCAAATTCGTAATTGGCAGCCGTACCGAAGGTTTTCATGGAATCGCTGATGTTCATATAGGTATTGATCAAAGGCGGGATATTTTCGCCCTTTTCCCGCACCAACTCACGTAGTTTATTGTAAGCTTCCTTGTATTCCAGGCCTTCAAAGTGGTGTTTGAAGGTTTCGAGTTCCTCATCACTGACCAATGGGTTTTCAGGACGCACGAGACCTTCCGGATCCGGAAACTTGGTTTTCAGGAAACAGAGGATCATATTGCGTGCCTCCCGCTGGTAACTGGGGTACATGGTCACCTTACCAAAAAGGTATTTTACATCCGGGTTGCGCACCAGAATCGCGCCCAGACCATCCCAGAGGTTATCCATACTGAAGAGGCCCTTACGGGAACCGTTGCGCTGGTAATTGGGCTGCACAAAGGAGCGGCCCAACTCTATAGTGTAGGGCAGGTATTCACTATAAAAACGTTCGTCAAGGTCAAAGAGGTGAGCCGTGGCCGAAACGATCTTACCTTCTTCGTCACGCTCCGCATCCTTACACTTCAGCAAGCGGTAACCGGCCAGTATTTCCTGGTCTTCAGGATCCCATAGCACAAGTTGCTCAAAGGGCACCTTGGCAGTATCGTACGCATCCACATCCAGTTGTTTTCCGGTACCCCCCCCCGCAGTACGGAAGGCTATTTCGCGCAAACGGCCAATCTCCCGCATAACATTGGGGGCATTATGGTGCGTGACGAGGTATAGCTGATTGCCGCCTTTATTGGTGTGCCGCAAAAAGGTTTCCTCGGTAAGTTCATCAAGGATCGCTTTACGATCCACTGCCGGTATAATGTTTTTCATAAATGCGTTTAGCTTTTAAGAGCGTACACCCGCTCCCGTATCTCTGTAGCCCACTCCTGGTGTGTCTTGCTCTTGTCAAGACTTTCGTAGGGAATAGTTTCACCAAAGCGGATGGTAATGGTCTGATTGCGCTGGCGAAACATTTCATCAGCAAGATAAAACATTTCCACATTCGCTTTTATACCGAGCTTCCTTCTCCAGTTGCTCAGGTTGTAAAACCAATTGGAATTACGTCCGTCAATATGAGCGGGAACAATATCTTTCTTATACTTCAGGGCCTTGGCCACAAAGCTCTTCTTCCACTCCAGGTCCTCAATACCGTGGGACTGTTTTCGTGATACCAGGCCGGCTGGAAATACCAGCACAGCAATATCCTGTGCGTAGGTTTCTTCAATAAGCCGGGTAGCTGCCCTGGGGTTTTCGCCCACCTTATTCACCGGAATGAAAAATTGCTGAAGATTCTCAATATTCAGGAGGATATCGTTCACCAGGAATTTGATATCCGGCCGTACCTTACCCACAGCGTACATCAGGGCCATCCCATCCAGGCCTCCTAAAGGGTGGTTGGAGGCAATAATGCAGCCGCCCTCCTTAGGTATATTCTCCAGCCCTTCCAGTACAATATTGGTATTCAGGACTTCCACCAACACCCCTTCCAGGAATTCAAAACCGGTGCGGTCTCCTACCCTGGCCATGGTATCATTGATGTCTTTCTCGTGGACGATACGCTTAATGTAACGCAGCATAAAACCCGGCATCCATTTAACCAGGTTCTCATTTTTGGCGGCAATTACTTTTTCAACGTCTATGTATTTTTCCCTGTTCTTCAAATTAAGAAGGTTTTCCCGGTACAGTTCGCTATAGGCCAGAAGCGGGCAAATTTAAGGTTTAAAGGGCACTTAACCCTTCACATAATCCTCAAGGTATGAAAACTTCGGAGTGAGCTTACCTTGCCGGTCCGTCTCAGAAGCAGCTTCCAGTATCCCCTCCTTATCACCATTAAAGAAATGTGGGATTACGTTTTTGATAAGTTCATTGCCAAAATCCTCGGAGGCATCCTTGGGTAATTCACAGGGCAGGTTATCTACAGCTGAAACCCCAATGGCGCCCAGCGAGCCGAAAGGCACTTCTTTTTCGGCCTGGGGATCATAACCGTAAAACGGATCTTCAATAGTAGACGGGCGTAAGGTGGAAGCTACTGGTCCGTCTATATCACAGCTGATATCGGATACCAGTTTAATACGGAATTCCGGTGAGCGGGCATCTTCACGGGTAAAAATGTAGGGAGAACGGTTACTCCAGAAATGACAAGGGATGTAAATATCCGTATAGTGGGCATACCGCATAAAGCGGGAGCGGAAGCCTTCCGGATTTTTATAAAACTCATGACGGGTAAACTCGCGACCATCTTCCCTTTCAAAATACTGGAGCACATCCAACTGGGTGAAAACGGGCTCCCTAAACTCCTGGTTGATGTATTCTTTAGGAAATACATGGGTAAAACGCAGGGCAGAAAGGACTTCCATAGCTCCGCCTGCCACACGCCCACCCCCTGTAATAAGCACTTTGGTGGAAGGTGGCAAAACCACTTTGATCAACTCTCTTTCCATTTCCCTGCGGTCTGCACAATCATGAGCTGCTTTCAGATTATAATCACTGGTCATTGCACCCCATGCCCGGAAGGCGTTGTAGGTACCCACAATACCGGCATACCGGCCAAAGCCTAACAGGCGTTTACCTCCGGGCTCTTTCAGCATTTCGTAATCGATCAACCGGATCTTTTTATCCAGGATGGTTTGTAAGAGCTTACGGTTGTAGGATTGCTTTTTATAAGTATGCGAAAAGAAGAGGTAGGTCTTTCCCGGTATCAGCATATCCAGGGGCACTTCCTTTACGCCCATCAGCACATCGCAATGGCTTACATCATCCTTTACCTCAATTCCATGGTCCCGGTACTCTTCATCCTTAAACGCCCGGACGGAACTGCTTTGCACCGTTATATCCAGTTCCTTATAGGTGTTTTTTAAAAGTTTACACTGCTCCGGTGTAAGTGGCACACGATGATCGGGAGGTGTTTTACCCTCCCTGATAATTCCTATTTTCAGCATTAGTACAGATATACTTTTTGATGGTATCTACGATCATTATCCAAAACGGATACGATATACAATCCCGGAGCCAGGTGATCCACAGCAATCTTCCGGGTACCGGTCTTCGAAGATAGGTACTGCACGGGGAAGTTTTGTCCTGCGGCATTACTCAATGTGATGCTGGCTTCGGAAGAAAGGTCCTGAGATGCCAGGTAAAGCGTTCCCCGGGCGGGATTTGGGTATATTTTCAGATCCCTGCCGGTATTTTCCGGAAGGCCTATTTTGGGGGTTACGGTAATATCAAAATACAGGCGCACAGAATCTTCCGGGTGGCCAATCTCAAAAACCGTAAATATGGCTACTCCCTTGCCGGTTATACCGTGATGATCTACTCCGATGATGAGTTTATTGCGAAAGGGAGCACTTACTGAATCTGGTAATACAAAGTCAGCGCTGTCCACCCCATCCACTGGATTATGCCACTGTGTCGGGTCCTGAAGGGTGGTGGTCCAACCACTGGTATACCGAAAGCGGTGTTGTTTCCAACGCATATTCAGGGAATCTCCGGTAAGGTTCACCACTTCCAGATATTCATGTAACGTATTGAAACCCGTATCCTTATAGAGGAATTTAATGGTATCCGGAGTGCTGAACGTTGGCTGTGCCTGAAGTGGCTGTAAGGCCAGGCTGGCTAAGATCGTGCTAAGAATGATGTATATGGAATAAATTTTGCTCTTCATAAGGTGAACAAATTTAATAACTTTGTGAGTTCGTTCTTAAACATATGGGGCTGACTGGTTTTGACAGCAAGATGAAACCGGTAGTAAGCATGTCGGGCTATGGAGATGTCGCCCGTTATCAAAGATGCTTTAAACTATAATTGGCGAAAATAATTTCGCGCTTGCCGCCTAATCACACGGTTAGTGGATTGGAGCTAATCACAGCGTAAGACGCGTGAGCAAGCCATCTCTCGGTTCCCATGTCTGGAAGGAACCGACTCAGAGGTGTCGATAAATCCGGACTAGTTGGTAAGGAACTATGCCTTACCTCCGAAACCCAAATTCGTAGTTAAGCTAAAAGTAGGGTGTTTGTTCCCGGCTTTTAGTCGAAAAAACAATAATAAACTAAGCATGTAGAAGGCTGCTGCTTTCCTTGTTTGGACGCGGGTTCGAATCCCGCCAGCTCCACCAAATAAAAAGTCCTGCGCGCCTATGGTGTAGCGGGATTTTTTGTTTCTGAGAACCGTTAAGCGTAAGCTTATCAGGTATAAGGAAACAAAAACCGCTGTATATACAGCGGGCTTTTTCATGTTTGGGTAACGATCCCCTAATGGGGTCACCACACATAATCCCGCTGCCCCATAACTAAAATCAATAGTACAGGTCTTAGCTTTGCAGCCTCAAACAACGGCATGGCTTCCAACGATCCGTACGCAGCATTACGCTACCCTGAATTCCGTATTTTCATGATCCTCCGCTTTGCCCTGGTCTTCGCCTGGTCTATGCAGTTTGTGGTGATCGAGTGGCAGGTATATAAGCTCACCAAAGACCCCTTGTCGTTGGGATTTATCGGGCTTATGGAAGTGATTCCCGCCATGTCACTGGCGCTGTTTGCCGGACATTATGTGGATCAGGTGGAAAAGCGCAACCTGCTGGTGCAATGCATACTGGGCTTCCTGTTCATCAGCACAGGCCTGTTCCTGCTTTCCTGGCCCCATCTTACCGATGGACTCTCCACTTCAACCCTTATGATGTGTATCTACGCCCTGGTATTTGTGGGTGGTGCTGTACGGGCGTTTATGGGGCCTACGGTATTCTCCCTCTTTTCCCTGTTAATTCCCAAAAAAGCGTATTCCAACGGGGCCACCTGGAGCAGTGGTGCCTGGCAGCTAGGCTCTGTTACCGGTCCGGCCATTGGTGGTTTTGCCATCGGTTGGATAGGTGTACACTGGTCTTTACTTTTCATTGCCGTTATGGCGGGTATTGCGCTGTTATTCCTGCTGCGTATCCCGCCCCAGCCTATTCTTAATACTAAAAAAGGGGAACCTATCGGCAAGAGCCTTCGCGAAGGGCTCAGCTTTGTATTTCGTACCCGCATTGTGCTGGGGGCTATATCTCTGGATATGTTTGCGGTACTCTTTGGCGGTGCCGTGGCACTACTTCCGGTTTTTGCGCAGGACATACTGAAAGTAGGGCCCACCGGCTTTGGTTTTCTGCGGGCCGCACCGGCTGTAGGGTCCCTGCTGGTTATGCTGGCTACCGCTTACTTTCCCTTAAAGCGCCATGCCGGCTACAAGCTATTGGGCGCCATCTTCGTGTTTGGCCTGTGCATTATTGTGTTTGGCTTATCCTCTGTTTTCTGGATTTCCCTGGTTGCGCTGTTCATCAGTGGCCTGGCCGATGGCATCAGTGTGATCATCCGGCAGACTATTTTGCAGCTAAAAACCCCGGATCCTATGCGTGGAAGGGTGGCCGCAGTGAACTCTATGTTCGTAGGCTCATCCAATGAGCTGGGGGCCTTTGAAAGCGGACTTACCGCCCGTCTCTTTGGCACCGTAAATGCCGTGGTGCTGGGAGGTATACTTACCCTGATCACCGTTACCGGCACCGGTGCTCTGGTTCCACGCTTACGCAAGCTGGATATTGAGCGTGACCTGGAGGAAGAAGTTTGAGTTTTATAGCTGTTCAGTTAAACTTCAGTATTGCCAAGCCGGTTCTTCACATTAATTCCATAACCAGCGGTTGTTCAGGCTTCGGTACACTGTTAGCGTGCAGTCTTCGATACTGGTGCTTCGCACCCACTCAGACTGACGCCTTTTCTTAGTTTGATACAAGTAGCTTACTGGGTGCTGCCTGGCAAAGGATTTGAAGCAGGCCAGTAGTCATCCTGAGTTTTCGCTTCAGCGGAATAACCCGAAAAAGAAAAAAACAACCCTACCTGTTAAGTATCATTCGGTGAATCTCAAAGAAACTGATTACCACTATTAAGATTGAAGATTTTCTAATTACTCCTCTGGTTCATCCCTGCATGGCCAGCCATGCAATAAGAGGTAAAACTCTGAACGGGAAGGGGATCTCAAGTTTGCGGTAAATAATTTAGACAAAAGAATGCCGTATCAGGGTATGCTCTTTATTTTTGTACCAATCAATACAAAAATAAAATGAGAGGAAGACCAACCCGCCATAGTGATGATCACTTGATAGGAAAAGCACAAGAAGTTTTTTGGAAAAAAGGCTATACTGCTACTTCATTAAGTGACTTACTCCAGGTAACCGGTGCCGGTAGTGGTAGTTTTTACAACACCTTTAAAGGAGGTAAAAAGGAGGTTTTCAAAAAAGCGATCATCCAAAGAAGAGAAGCTTTTGATCAATTTAAACAGGAACTGAATACAAGTCCGGCACCTTTAGACCTGATCAAAAGTTTCTTTAGAAGTATCGCTGAGGCTGACAAAAAAGAGCATATAAAGGGATGCATTATAGCCAATACTGTGGTGGAAATGAGCTTTGTAGATGAGGAGTTGGAACTGGAAGCCGTGAATATTCTAAAAGACGTAGAGCAAATGTTTACGGATACCATTCGAAAAGCTCAAACTTCAAAAACTATATCAAACCGAACAGATCCGGCAATTCTTGGAAGGTATCTTATCACCTTCTGGTGTGGCTTAAATACGTTGAGGAGAATGTACCCGGACAAGGGAGCTTTACTTCAACAAATTGAAATGCAATTAGCTGTTATCAGCTAATTTTTTTACCCATTTATGGAACGATCAATACAATAATGAATAAACTATGAATTTAAAGTTAGTCTCTAAAAGAGCCTTTATAAGTGGTTCAACCCAAGGAATTGGGTTTGCTATAGCTCAGCAACTTCTGCAGGAAGGGGCAGAAGTGATCATCAACGGCCGTGAAAAAGAAAAGCTAGGGAAAGCAGTAAAAAGATTAAAGAAGAAGTTTCCCAATGGTTCTGTTTCAGGAATTGCAGCTGACTTTTCCAATTCTGAAGAAGTCAATACCCTTCAGAGTTCGTTGAAGTCCATTGACATACTCGTTAACAATGTGGGAATATTTGAACTGAAAGAATTCGGAGATATAACTGATGAAGATTGGATGCGAATATTTGAGGTTAACGTAATGAGTAGCATTCGTTTATCCAGGCATTTTTTACCGGGAATGCTGGATAGAAACTTTGGGCGGATTGTCTTTATCAGTAGTGAGTCAGGAGTAAACATTCCGGCCAATATGATCCATTACGGAATGACAAAAGCCGCTATGATGGCGGTAAGCAATGGGTTATCAAAGCTTACCATAGGCAAAAATGTAACCGTCAATTCCATTTTGGGTGGACCAACTTATTCAGATGGAGTTGCAACTATCATAGAGCATATTGCGAAAAACCAGAATGTAAGCGTGGAACAAATGAAAACAGCTATCATTCAACAAACAAACCCCGATTCTCTGTTACAACGGTTCATTGATCCATCTGAGATTGCATCTTTAGCTGCTTATTTGGCAAGCCCTCTTTCCATTGCCACAAATGGGGCTTCCTTACGTGTTGACGGAGGAGTGTTAAAGTCGATATGAAGATTAATGAGGCTCTGGGTTTACCCATTAAGGATACCTGGAATACCTTTATGATAACCCATGAAAAGATCCACGCCAAGGACGTGGATCTTTCACTATGAGCCAAACTAATCTCAACTTCATCATCTTTTGGCGATAGCTTCTTTCATCCCGGCAAGCATCACGCTCACAGGTTTATAACGTAGGTACCTCCACCCTGGATATTGAGTGTGGCTTGCCCGTTACCATTAAAAACTATGGTTCCGGTATACGCAAAATTACTTCCGTTACTGCTCTTACCGCTGATGTTCACAGTAGCATTACCAGACTCAACCTTTTTAGTAAGCTTATTTACCACCAGGTTGTTGGTTTGCACGCTTACCTTGCTGGTAAAGGCTTGTTTATTCCTTATTTTGGATTGCTGGCTACCGTTACGTCCATAGCTCTGGTTAAACGTAAGGTTTACGGATGACGAGCCCAGCCCGGTCACGGACGCCTCAGAGCTAACATGATCATCAGAAGCCATACGCGGGGCATTGTAGCCGGAAGTACCGGTGAACGCGTACGTGAGGCTTTGAGGTTCATTGCTACCATCGCAGCTAAGGGTGTAACTACGGTTGTAATCGTAAGTATACTCCATTACGGTTCCCGGAGGGTTGGAGCCGGTAATGGAACCGGTAACGGTCTGATTGCAATCGTCTTCGTCAATCTCAGCGGTAATAAGCAAACTTGCTTCTTCTACCTGGCCAACCATACCCGCTGTTTCAGCACTTACCGAAGCGATCACCACTTCAGCAGCTTCCTCCTCGCTTATGGTTTGCTCCTGCGTATCATCGTCATCATCCTTATTACAGGAAGAAAGAAATAGTACCGGAGCCAGTAAAGCTATTCCCATTAATCTGAAAAAGCGACTTTTCAATTTTAATTCAATCATTTTCATGGTGTTCATCTTTATTGATTATGTCACCAAAATTGAGCGTTTCACCGCTATACTGAAATCCAAAAAAGGGTAAAGCTGACAAATGCGGGGGTGAACTATCAGCGCAGCTGCCGCAAGGCATTTTTAAATAACCGCCTGAAACCATACAGCATAATGGAAAAGGGGTTATAGCCTACAAAGCCGGTGGTAATGCCGTATACGGGTTCTTCAACCTCCTCTTGATACGTACCAAAGAGCCGGTCCCAGAAAATAAACACTCCGCCAAAGTTCTTATCAATATAGTGAGGGTTTATACCGTGGTGTACCCGGTGGGCGCTGGGCGTATCCATAATACCCTCTATCCAGGGTAGTTTACCGATAAGCCGGGTGTGCAGGAAGAACTGATACGCCAGGTTGAGCGCTATGGAAATAACCAGGAATTTAGCCGGCAACCCCAGTAATATGGCCGGAAGGTAAAAGAAGGGGGTAATAAGACCACTGAACCAGTGTAGCCGGTAAGCCGTGGTAAAATTCATCCTGGTGCTGGAATGATGTACCAGATGAAAGGCCCAAAGCAAACTATACCGATGTGAAAGACGGTGAAACCAGTAATAGGTAAAGTCTGCCGCTATAAATGACAACACGAAGACCCAGGGCTTTTCCGGGAGATGAAAGAGAGCAAAGTGTTCCCCAAAGCCAAGGATAGCCAGCTGATAACCCGTAAGCAGGATCTTAAAAAACTGGAAACCGATGAAAATAAGAATGTTGGAAATAGTATCCCTCAACTCGTAACTTTTCTTTCGTTGCCGCCAGCTCCCTATAATTTCCGCGGTGATCAACAAGATCACAAAGATTAACACCCATTTACCGTAAGGCTCCACTTCTGTACTGAACATAGTCTAAAACTTTGTACAAAGGTGGAAAGTGATCACTCCATACGCAGGTATGTTAATGGTGAAGCTGTAAAATAAGAGGTTCAACTAATGGTTTAACCAATGCTTAAGATCAGAGGCCCGCGCCTTACTGACCAGCACACGCTCTACAGCCGGGGGAGAGAGTACGAGGGAAAGGCGGCCATTGAAATAAAACTGCAGCTCCTCTATGGCATTCCTATTCACAATGTATTGGCGGTTCACGCGGTAAAAATCATCCGGATTCAGCTGCTCCATGATCTTTTCCAGGGAACCTTCCATCACGTAAGTATGACCATCCCGGGACCGGGCCTTACAAAGCTCGTTCTCCGTGTGTATCCAGGCCAGTTGCGCTGTTTTTACCGGTACCATTTTATCGCGGTGGTATAGCAGGAAAGATTGGCGGTATTGTCGCTCAGGCTGCAATTGTTGCAACAGGCTTTCCATTTGCCTGCGATAGCCCAGCATCATTTCAGTCCCTCCGGCTGTTAACCGTTTAAACTTGCTGATGGCCATTGCCACCTGTTCATCGTCCACAGGTTTTAAAAGATAGGCAATACCATTGGTATTAAAGGCTTCCAGGGCATACTCATCATAGGCGGTAACAAATACCACCGGCACCTCTACCCTGGCCCGTGAAAATATTTCAAGAGAAAGGCCGTCACTGAGACGGATATCCATAAAAGCCAGGTCACAAGCGTACGGATGGTCCTTAAACCAATTGGCGGCAGCCTCTACCTCATCAAAGCTTTGCACCACTACTACCTCCGGGGCCACACGCTTCAAGGTACTCTGCAAGAGGCGTAAAGTAGGCGCTTCATCCTCTATCAACACTACTTTCATGGGACCGGTTTTAAAGGTAAATATACTCGGAAGTACTCGTCCGTCTTATCAATACTCAGGCTTTGAGACATCAGCACCTTAAAGCGCTCAGCCAGATTACTGAGCCCTGTACGCGTACCTTCCTCTGCGTGGGCCATAAGCTGAAGGTTGTTTTCCACCACCAGTTTTTCTCCCTCGGTATATACCCGTATATGCAGTGGTTTATCCATTGAAACCGTATTGTGCTTTACGGCATTTTCCAGCAAAGGTTGCAAGGATATATGCGGGATGAGTTTACGGAGGTAGGACTCCGGAACATCCACCCGTATTTCCACGGCTTTTTCAAAACGCATGTGTATAAGCTGAATATAGGATTGTAAGGCGTTGAGTTCTTTTTGAAGGCTTACCAGTTCCGGGGAACTCTGCAATACATAGCGAAACACTTTACTGAGGTGGTTGATGTAAATACGGGCCCGGTCCGGGTTTTCCTGCACAATAGACGAAAGCACACTAAGGGCATTGAAGAAAAAATGCGGGTTTAGCTGGCTTTTGAGCAATTGCAACTGAGAGGTGGTATACAGATTCATAAGCCGGTTGCGCTCAGCCTCCTGGCTGCGCGCCAGCCGCTGACTTCGTATAATGCGCACACTGATGTACACCATAACCAGTGAAAGGCCCAGGCGCGCGAAATACGAAACCCTGAATATCTGCTGGGGAAGGCTGATCTCAAAAAGCAGTTCCTGTAGAAAGATACCCAAAACAAGAGCGCCCCCTAAAAAGAGAAGATTAGCTACGAGGGTACGCACCAACTCCCGCCTTGCGGAGCGCGGGTAAAAGTAAGGCCTGAGGTTAAGGCTGTAGCCGGCCAGGCAAAACAGCGCATTGTACAAAAGCTGAAAAAGATATTCCCAGAGATTGAACTCCATAAAAGGCGCCAGCATACCCGACTCCCGCACAGACATAAGCTTGGGTGAGTTAATTATAAGTACTATAAAAAGAGTACTATAGTATACGAGCTTCTTCTCTGAACTACGCAGCATAATGCAAACTTGCTTCTAAAGGTAGAAAGAGGGAAGGTAAAAAGGGGCGAAACTGGAAAATTGAGCCTTGAAATTACTTTTTTCACTTTCCAGGAGCGTCCCACAGTGAGGTGATACCTTGCTATGTTTACAGGGGCTATCCGAAAACTCAGCCATAAGGGAATCCGGCACCTGCAAGCACAACTCTCACGTATCGGACACCATTGAGTGTGGCCTGATTTCCTAACTTTCCACCCCAACCGGGTTTTACTATAGTATTGAATAGCCATGAAGAAGATCCTATTTTTAGGGGTACAAGCTTTATTCCTGTTGGGGTGTAGCACTCCACCCGTGGAGACCCGTTTTGATCTGAACGGCAGCAGTCAATTACAGATCCTGAATGAAAGCCCGGATTCCATACCCATAGTGCTGGATAACTGGCCTTACCTGCCCTCTGATGAAAACCAGCACCTGGACACATGGATCCCTCCGGGAAAATTACTGAACCTGGATATCACCACCCAAAACTGGCACTATTACAACCTTACCGTTGATACGCAGGATTTCCGTCTTTTTACCCAACCCAATATGAACAACGAGATCCAGGTTACGGATGGGGCACACCGTATCCGGTTTTCCGGAAAACATAAAGCGATAAACGAGTTCCTGGCAAAGCGGCATCCTCACTCGGATTGGGGACCCAGAACTTACTGGAACCAGGGAGGAGGTTCTTTAGCGGAGCTGCTCGTTGCTTATGATTCCATTACCGACAGGCAGAAGAAGGAACTGTATGCGGCCTCTAACCTACCCAGCTGGTATAGCGAATTTGAAAGCCTGCGCCTGGATTATGTAAATGCAGCCTCCAAGCTTAGCAGCACACGCTACCGTTATAAAATGCTGGGTATCCGGGATTCCATTCCCAAAGACTTTTTTAAACGGGTAATGGGAACACTTCCGATTGAAAGAGCTGATCTTGCAGGAGTGGACATTTATATGCGCTTTTTAGGCTGGTACCTTACCTATCAGATCAGCCCTTTACCGTCAAAGAAGAACCCGGCCCCCAATGATCCCAACCAGGCTTTTCCGTTAATCCGTATAGAAACCATAGAACAAAGCTTTGCCAGCCAGGAGATCAAAGATGTTTTACTAACCGAGTATTTTACGCATGTCATTGACAAAGGCAGGCATGTATGGCAGGATGAATGGCTAAAGCATATCCATAGCCCGGAGTTATCCCGTCTGGTTACGGAACAACTACAGGACAACCCTCTCCTTCCTGCCGGCTCGGACCTGCCTTATTTTTACCTGAAGGATGAAGAAGGGAAAACTTTTGAACCCACGGACTTTAAAGGCAAGATCCTGTTGATCAACTTTTGGGCTACCTGGTGCAAAGCCTGCTATAAGGGGTTTGAACACGAAAACCAACTGGTACGCCAGTTTAAGGACGAGCCCGTGGCTATCGTGAACATCTGCATTGAATCCAGGGCGGATAAATGGAAAAGCGTGCTGGAAAAATACCAACTTGAACCCATCAACCTTTTTGCGGAAGGCCAGTGGTCCGAAACGATCAATACTAGGTTCGGAACCTCTACCCTTCCGCAGAGTGTATTGGTGGATGCAAACGGAAAGGTAGTACAGAACAAATGTGCCAGGCCGGGCGCAGGCGCGGATAAATTGATCCGGGAACTGCTGGACCAAATGAAAAATAAAGTTCAGCCTTAACGGAGCATAAAAGCCCGTGCCAGGGTTGTCCCTGAGTTTTTCCGAAGGCTACAGCCAAGGAAAAGTATCGAAGGGCGGCAACCGAAATGAGCCAAACGCTTAATGTTATCAGATGCTGATCTGTACAGGCTTCGATACACCGCGCGAGGCACGGTACTCAGCCTGACAAAAGATTTCAGACAGGCCAACCATACGCTTGTAGCCTTGGGCGGATAGCAGGTCACCGAAGCTCTTAAATAAAAAAAGCCCCCGGAAAACCGGGGGCTTTTT
>NZNV01000041.1 GCA_002695025.1 Owenweeksia sp. | reverse complement strand
GGTGATCGGGTTATTTCTTTTGAGTTTGGGTCTCTTTATCGGCTATTTATTCTTTGGAATTACCACCCAGGGAAGCCTCGCTTTGCTTTTTGGATTTGTAGCCCTGTACCTTTTGGCTATTCTTGGTTTTGGTTTGCTTATTTCCACTTTAGCGGAAACACAACAGCAGTCCATGTTTCTCACCTGGTTCTTTGCGGTGATCTTCATTTTGATGAGCGGCATTTTTACACCCGTGGACAGTATGCCGGAATGGGCCAAAGTCCTTAACACGATTAATCCTTTGAAATACCTGGTGGAAGTGATGCGCCAGGTGATGCTCAAAGGCAGTGAATTTGGCGATATTGCTCACTACTTTCTGATTATGGTGGGGTTTGCTTTTGGCTTTAATGCGCTGGCCGTGTGGCGGTATAGGAAGACGGTTTAAAAACGCAGTTCCTTAGCCATTTTTTGTACTTCTTTTTGCCGAAAGCAATCCGTAGTATGATCATTTACCATACCACAGGCCTGCATATGGGCGTAAATGGTGGTAGACCCTACAAACTTGAACCCTCTTTTTTTAAGGTCCTTGCTCAGCTTATCCGAAACATCTGAAGTAGCAGGCACCTGGGCCAGGCTTTTCGGGGAATTCTGTAGCGGAGCAAAATCCACAAAAGACCATATATACTTACAGAAGCTGCCCCATTCCTTTTGCACAACCATAAATTGTTGTGCATTGGTAATAGCGGCATGGATCTTCTGACGGTTGCGGATGATGCCCGCATCCTGCATTAAACGCTCACGATCCGTCTCGGTAAATGCCGCCACCTTGTGGTAGTCAAAATCAGCAAAGGCCTTTCGGAAATTTTCCCTTTTCTTGAGAATGGTGTACCAGCTCAGGCCGGCCTGGAAGGTTTCCAGCAGCAGGAATTCAAACATTTTCTGATCATCCTGAACCGGTACACCCCATTCTTTATCGTGATATTCCATGTAAAGCGGGTCATTATTTACCCAGCCGCAGCGGTGTTCCATACTTATTCTGAATTGCCGTACAAGATAGAAAATGGCTCGTTCACACTTCTGTTTCCTTCCATTTTCCTTTACGGAAAACCAGGATGGACAACACCGCCAGTAAGGATTCGGAAACCGCAATGGCCAGGAATACCCCTATAGGGCCCCATTCCAGGTGTAGAGCAGTAAGGTAGGCCACCGGTAATTGGAAAAACCAAAAACTTATAAGATTGATCCAGGTAGGAGTTTTAGTATCTCCGGCTCCGTTAAAGGCTTGGCTTACCACCATACCGTAAGCGTAAAACAGGTATCCCCCGGCAATGATCCGGAGGCAAAGCGCACCTGCTTCCACCACTTCATCGGTATCATTGAACAGCCGGATCAGGTGGTTGGCAAATACAATGTAAATAACGGACACTGACAGCATGAAGTACATATTGTAACGGGCAGTGGTCCACACTGATTTCTCGGCCCGTTCCGGTTTTTTGGCGCCCAGGTTCTGGCCTACTAAAGTAGCGGCTGCATTACTCATTCCCCACGCGGGGAGGATGGTAAAAACGATAATACGGATAGCAATAACATAACCGGCCAACACCTCGCTACCGAACTCGGACATGATGCGCATGAGGAAAAGCCAGCTGCTAGTGCCAATGAGGAACTGACCAATGCCACCCAGCGACAACCGGATAAGCCGCATGGCCATTTCGGCTTTAAACCGGAGGTCAGCCAACAGTACCTTTACCTTGCCTTTTCCTGAGCTTAGCATGTACAACTGGAAGACTACCGCTGTGCCACGGCCAATGGTAGTGGCTATAGCGGCTCCTTCAACTCCATAGGCTGGTATGGGGCCTAAACCGAAAATAAATATCGGGTCCAGGATAATGTTAAGACCGTTGGCCAGGATGAGGGACCACATGGCTATACTGGCATTTCCCGCACCTCTGAATATGGCATTGATGAGGAAAATAAGCATGATGGTGACATTGCAGCCAATGAGTATCCTGGTAAAGCGATAGCCACCTTCAATAACCTCGGACTCCTCCGTCATCAGGCCCAGTATTTCTCTTGGGAATATCCAGCCTATAGCCCCGGTAAGCAGGGATACGATCAAGCCCAGTATAATAGCCTGGGCGGCTGCCTGAGAAGCCTTCTCCGGATTTTTCTCTCCTATACGCCTGGATACCATGGCGGTAGCGGCCATGCTTAAGCCAATGGCCAGGGCGTAGATAAGGGTGATCACGGACTCAGTAAGCCCTACAGCGGATATGGCTGCAGTGCCGATCCGGGCTACAAAGAACATATCCACCACGGCAAAAACAGATTCCATGCACATCTCCAGGATCATGGGAATGGACAACATGAAGATGGCTTTGCGGATACTTCCGGAGGTATATTCCTGCTCTTCACCCGCTATGGCGAGGCGCAGATTGATGAAAAATTTACGACTAAGATTTAATCTATGCTGAGGCATTTTGAATGTAGAATTATGTTGTAAAAAAGGGGAAAAACGACAGTGGGCGGTATTACTTCCGCATTCTCGGGAGAACTGGCGTGGTGAACACCAGCAGTATATCTGTCGTAAACATAATTCTAGAGATTCATGGTGTGACAAATTTGCTCAGAAAATCTGAAAGTTGACATACCGGGATCAATATTTTTAACGGGAGTTATTTAACTTTAGATTCCTGAAAGAGGGGGTGCCTTGGCAGTGAGTCTGCGCACTTCACGGGAAGTGACTACTTTGCCGGTTCTCTTCAACTACTTTGGGGAAATTGTATGAAGAAAATCCGCGATCTGAAACTATCGAGATCCACACGGTATATTATACTTTCAGCAGGCGTTAGTATTGGCGGTATATTGCTGGTTTGGGCCATTTTCCTTGTCCACCTGAAGGTGCAGAAGGAGAATTTGTGTAAGAATACCGCGCTTACCGGTAAGCTAATGGTGCAGAATATTATTTCTTCCATTAAAGGTGATATCCAGAGGCTGGAAAATCTTCGCGACCGTATAGAGATTACCAATGGAGACTATTTTAAGTATTGGTCTCATGATGCCTCTCTCTTGTTGAATCAGAAGCCTTCTTTCATTTTTGTAGAGTGGATTGATAGTAACATGATCATCCGGAAGATTGAGCCGGAAAAAGGCAATGAGAGTGCCGTTAACCTGGACATTTCAAAGCTCCACTACCGAAAGGGAGACTGGTTGCGGCATACCCTGGATGCATCGATCAATATCACACCGTGGACAGAGCTTACCCAGGGCGGTAAGGCTTTTTTGGTGGATGTGCCGGTTTATTACAACAACCGTTTTCAGGGAACCATTACAGGGGGCATGGACTTTAGTGAGGAGTTTAATGCCATTATGCATAATTCCAACGATTTTGGAGTGCAGGTCCTCGATCAGAATGGCCAGGTGTTTTACCAGTTCAATGTGCCTGAAACGGGAGAGATTCCTGAAGAATTCCTGTATTCACAAGTGTTGAATATTGGAGAACTGATCTCCAACGATAAAACGGAATGGAAGCTATCCTTTTTCCCCTTGCCGGATTTTGCGGATAACTATGGTCGCAGCTCCGGCCTTCCGGGAGTTATCATGGGAGTGCTTGTTTCTATCCTTGCCGGTATTACCGTGTATTATGCACAAAGAGCTTCCGGGGAGGCGCGCAGGGTACACAGTGTAAACCGTAAACTGAAAAAGCTGAACCGGGAGCTGAATGAAGAGCGGAGAAAAGCCGAGAAGGCCTCTCAGACCAAAACCGAATTTTTGGCCAATATGAGCCATGAAATACGTACGCCTCTAAATGCTATTCTCGGGTTTATAGAAGTTTTAAAGAACATGGAAACCACCAATGAAAAGCGAAAGTACCTGGATATAATGGACTTTTCCTCCAAAAACCTGCTTTCATTGGTGGACGATATCCTGGAGATCGATAAGATAGAATCCGGGAGCCTTACCCTCAGGGAGGAAGTATTCAGTCCCCAGCAGGAGATAAATAACCTGGTAAAGGTTTTCAGTATGGGGTTTGCGGAAAAGGGTTTGAGCCTGGACTATCATTGCAGTTGCACGAACACCAGGCAGGCGTGGGGTGATATCGGCAAGTTCAACCAGATCATTACCAATCTTTTGCGCAACTCCTTTAAATTCACCCATGAAGGAGGTGTTGAGGTAAACTGCATGGAAGAGGTGCAAGGCGATAAACTGCACGTGGAAGTCAGGATAAAGGATACCGGCATCGGAATCCCGGAAGATAAGATCAACACCATTTTTGACCGCTTTGCCCAGGTGGATAGCAGCCTGCGCAGAAAGCATGAGGGTAGCGGCCTGGGCTTGGCCATTACGTACCAGCTGGTGCACAAAATGGGCGGCAGCATTACCGTACATAGCAAAACGGGCAAGGGAAGCGAGTTTCTGGTTAAACTGCCCTTGAGGTTGGCCAGGGAAAACACGGAAAAAAGGATCCCGAAGGGAGCCGACTCTACATCATTTGAAGGAAAGAAAATACTTATTGTTGAGGATAACGCCATGAACGTAATGGTGCTCCAGAAGGTATTGGAACAATTCGGTATTGATACGGATGTAGCTGACAACGGTATGGTGGCTTTGGACAAAACGGAGGAGCAGGAATATGATCTTATATTCATGGATATTCACATGCCGGAGATGGATGGCTTTGAAGCCACACGGATTATTCGTAAAAGAGATAAAGATGTGGTTATCGTGGGACTTTCTGCCAACGTTACCCGTGAGGCCATTGACGAAGCCAGGGAAGTGGGCATGCAGGACTACCTCACCAAACCCTTTTCCAGGGATAAGTTGCTGGCCTTACTCAACCGTTTTTTGAGCAACGGTTATAAGAACCAATAATCCCGCCCTCGCATAAAAGCATTTTTATGCAGGTAATTTTCCAGCGTTTCCAGTTGTGGCTGAGGTGGGTATACCGCTACCAGTAATTGGGGCTCCTGGTATTGCGTGATGTTCGTGTAATGATCCAGCCCTTCCTTTTTTTGCAGGCTCATTAAAGTGACCGGAATACCCAGCTCACGAAGAATGCTTTGAGCCAGCCTCGCTTTTTTACCCGTTCCCCATATTTGCACACCTGAACCCGAGTAGGAGAGTTCCGTAAAGCGCTTCAGCTTTAATCGAAAAAACGCTTCCTGCGAATAGTGAGGCGAAGAGCGGGAGGTACGTCCGGGGTGTTCGCGCCACAGAAGGGTGACCTCAGGAAGGCCTTGTAGGGAAAAGCCATTTTTAAACCAGCGGAAAACGAGATCGTAATCCTCGGGGTATTCCAGGCTTGTAAACCCTCCGATGGCTTTTAGCTCATCCGTTCTCATTATCCAGTTAGGGGAGGCCACCACGCATTCGCGATACAGGTTTTCTTTGAATTCACCACGGCTAACCACTTTGTTTAGCCATTGCTGGTAAGTACGGTAGCCCGCGCTTAGTCTGCTTTCGGAAAAGTAGTGAACCAGCCCGGTAATAATGGTTTTAGAAGGCGATGCATTTAAAGCAGAGACCATCCGCTGCAAACGGCCTTCCGGCATTAGGTCATCCGCATCCATACGGCTAAGGAATTGCCCCCTGCATTCGTCAAGGGCTTTTTGCAGAGCGCTAATGATACCCGTGCCGGGGTTGGTGAAAATCCGGATGCGGCTATCCTTTTTGGCGAGTTCTTGTAGTAAGTCCAGGGAATTGTCGGTAGAGTGATCGTCTACCCATATCCACTCCCAATCCATAAAGTCCTGGTCTTGCCCGGACCGGATACAATCGTATAACCAGGCCCCGGCATTTTTAACAGGAGTTATTAGGGAGAGAAAAGGTTTGGAAGGATCCACACACAGGAACTTTGGGTCCCTAATTTAATTGTTTTTGAAGTGCTTCAATATCACTACGGTAGATCTGTTCCTGTACCTCCACATAAGGGCGGCTGTGGTAATAGCCTATGTCAAAATATTCCAGCGCTTTGGCGCTGTGTGTGCGTGCCGAATCCAGTTGTCCCATGTTTTGATGAGCTATGGCCTTATAGTAATGTAGATCTGCGGACTGATCAAAAATAAACAGGCCCAGACGGGTTTCCTGCAGAGCTTTGTCGTATTCCTTCAAGTGATTATAGATTATAGCCCGGTAGATAAAAACCACCTGATCCACCCACTCAAGTCCAAATTTCTGAACATCCTCATCAATGTATTCCTGAAAATGGAATAAGGCCGAATCGTACTGTTCCATTCCTAAAAAACACAGACCTTTTAGGTAGCGCACGCTCATAGCCTGCGGGAAGTCAGTAAAGCCCGGGGTTAAGGAGTCGGTTGCCCGGAAGTCGGCCAGGGCCCGCTTGTAATCACGGTAAAAGAAGAGGTAATTGTACCCCCGGGATCCGGTCCATGAAGGGTCCAGCTCCACAGCTTTATTCATAAGCGGAAACCATAAATGAGGATAGCCGCGCTTCAGGTAAGGTATGGAAAGCTCACGGTAAGCTTCAGCATGGGTGCTGTCATTTTCAATTGCCTTCATCAGGTAGGTCATGTTTTTCACGTTGCCCTGATAGTTATGTCCCGCACTGTCCAGGAAAGCCAGGGAACGTTCCGCATTCTGTTTTACCTGGGGCTGGGTACAGGCCACAAAGAACAGTGGCAGGCTAAGGAAGAATTTCCGTGATCTTTCCATTTTCGAGTCGGTAAGTGATGTACATAAAGCTGTCCCGGTAAGTGCCGTCCATATAATTGGCCCGCCAGTTCTTGAGTTCGCGGCTTATCTTGAGAAGTTGGTGGCGGGTTTCGGGGTTGAAGTGAGTGGGTTGAAAATCAAGATCATTTTCAAATAGCTCGAAATAGCCGGTTTGGCCTTCGCAATTGATGATGAAGCGTACGGTAAGCATACCTGAATCATCATGGTGCAGTTTGAGGGAAGGGTAATGTTTCTGTATATACTGCTTGATGGCCCTGGGGCCACCCCGATAGCCGGCTGGTTCATCTTCAGGTTTATTCCGGTTATAGTACTGAACAATATCGCTCTCAGTGCCACATATCTCAAATTCCGGATCAGGGTCTATCCTGTTTTCAGGGGAGATGTAACCGACATCACTGGTGGGGTAGGGATCAGCCTGGGGCTGGCACGCTACCATAATGCCGGTTAAACTAAAAAGGTATAAAAGTTTATGCATGCTGTGGTTTGTGAAATCGCCTTCACAAAAACAGAGCCAGGCCTTTCACCCCAATGCTTAATCCTTGATACGGTTAAACTTAAGGGCCTTTAACATCCAGTTAGGTAAGGGCTTTTCAGCTTGCCGGTTGCGGATATCCATAAACCAGTTCCACTTTTCCACTACGGGAAGTTTATGGGTTTCTACAAACTCTATCCAGGTACCATCGGGGTCTTCAATGTAGGCAAAACGACCTGCGGCCTTACCCATATCAAAAGAGTTGGCACTGTCAATGGTAAAAGGGAAACCGGCTGCGGTACATTCCTTTTGCAAAGTGTCCATATTCCGCACGTCAAAGCATAAGTGTATATAGCCCATATCACCCCAATACCGATGGTGGAATAATTTTCTTCCTCCGCCATCTTCCCGCTGTATAAGCTCTATTTGTGAGGCGCCCAGCAATTTGCTGAAAGCCCCCTTGCGGGCGCGGGAATGTTCCAGCAGTACCCTTCGGAATGCAGCCTTCCCTCCGTTCAGATCTTCCAGATCTTCAAAGGTTCCGGTGCGGTCGTACACCACCCGGTCATAATCCAGTACCTCCTGGTAAAGCTTAAGGCTTTTTTCCATATTACTTACCCCTATCACGGCTCCATAAATGCCACCGGTAGGGCTGGAGGTTTTCCCAAACCAGTCATTGGCCTCACAGATCTCAAAGAGATTGCCATCAGGGTCTTTCAGATAGAAGTGTGGTTTCCCATCCGGACCTTTGTGTACGGTGCCGCATAGGTCCAGTCTGTCCTTTTGGAACTGCCGATAAGTGGCTTCTACATTGCGGGCTTTGAGCTTGGTGATGTAGATGCCGAGATCGCCTAAATGGGTGGTAAACGGGGGTGCTTGTGCCTCACGACTGGTAAACTGCCATATTTCGAAGCCTCCGCCCCCTTGCATATTCATAGCCAGTGCGGCATTGCGGCTGTGTACTTCACCACCGGTATAACGGGTCATCAGGGGCGCTTCCGCAGCCTCTTCAAAAATCCGGATGTCCATACCAAAATGCTGGCGGTACCATTTCCAAAGGCGGTGTACATCACGGTTTCCAATGCCTATCTGTTGAATACCGCTTATAACTTTTTTCATTGAGGTTTTCGTTTTTTCAGAAGCCGGTAGAATAAAGAGGGGAAGAGCGCCTTAACCTTAACACTGATGTTTTCCAGGCCCTTCCCTATGATGGCTTCCTTGCGGTTGCTTTGTATAGCGCTGATCATTCGATTGACGCACTGATCTACCGGCATGCCTTCTTCCTGCAGGGCACTCATCCTGCCGTAAGCATTGCCGCTGCCGTCTACCGCGTTAATAGATATATTGGTTTTGATACCTCCCGGGCAAAGCATGGTAACGCCAATGTTGTTTTCCTCTTCTTCCAGGCGCAGAACCTCAAAAAAGCCGTGCAGTGCATGTTTGGAAGCGGAGTAAGCGGAACGTTCGTAAAATCCGAATTTACCGGCCAGGCTGCTAACCACGGCAATGTGGCTTTTAGACTGCTTGCGAAGTTGGGGCAGCAGGGCTTTGGTAAGGGCTACGGGACCAAAATAGTTGACCTCCATTAGCTGACGGTCTACGGCTTCTCCGGTGTCCTTGAGATGGGAACGTTGGCTGAGGCCGGCATTGTTAAAGAGGAGGTCCACGCGGCCAAAGCGATCCAGTACCTGAGCCACTTTAGAAGGGAACTCCTCCGGTTTCACCATATCCAGGGGCAGCACCATGGAATTTTCTGGTTGGGATAACTCCTGCTGTACTTCCTTTAATGCGTCTTCCCTGCGGGAGGAGAGGATCAAAAGAGCACCCATTTTACTGCACTGCCTTGCCATTTCTCGGCCTATGCCGGAGCTGGCCCCGGTTATCCAGATGATCTTGCCCTTGAAATTTTTCATGATGAAAGCGAAAATAGGGAACCGGCTTCAGTTTTCAGAGATGGTCACCACTTTATTCACGTATGCGCGGTTTTGGATCTCCCCGATCATGGAAACGGGCTAAGGCACGCCTGGAAATGGTAAGGGCAGGTTTTGGTTTACCCTTGATGCTGATACGAAGTTCCTTTTTGGGTTCGGAATTGGTAAGCCCGGATGCGCGTACCGCAGTCCACTCCAGACCTGAAGAGCGGAGGACGTTCTCCTGCCGGCCGTGATCGCGGTAGGCTGCTCCTATATTACTCCACTTTACCAGCATCTGGAACCAGAATGGCAGCTCACGGAAGGATCCATTGACGCCCCAGGCGGAGACGATCATCATTCTTTGTAATTGTTTTTCGCTTCCCAGGCGAGCCACCCTTTGCAGGGTTTGTGACATGAATTGCGGAGGGGTGATGAGAGGGGACCAGGGGTTTACCGATTTTCGGGAAATATTGAGTGCACTGAGGGCTGTGGTGCAGCCTTCCAAAGCTGAAGCCAGCAGTCTTGGGTCTGATGGATTGCCCTCAAAAACGGTGAGATTCGTATTCTCAATGGGTAGCTTTTCCGGATGGCGGGCAATGGTACGTACCGCATATCCATTATGGATAGCCTCCTTTAGCAACCATTGGCCGGTACCCCCGGTTGCGCCCAGGATAAGCAGGCTCATGCCTTTTTCTTTTTTCGTGAGGATTTGGCGTGGGGGTTAAAATCCACGGCCATCTGCATCCAGCCGTCAAAGTCTTTTTCATGGTCGATACCATTGGGCTTAACCAGTACAAAGCCCTTTAGTACGCGGCCGGTAAAATCCATCGGGTGACCGCCCGGTTTTTGCAATGCGGCCTCGTATTCTTCCGGGGCTATGCGGGCCATCAGTTCATTGTTCATTACGCCCACGCACATTTTATCATCCACCATAAAGCAAAGGCCCCCCATCATCTTTTTAACTTCAAAAGGCACTTTTTTGCGGGTAAACCAATCGCTGATCCGGTCACCTAAAGCAATATCATAAGCCATAGGAAAAGAGTTGTTTTCGTAAAGTTCAGAAAAAAATCAATGCTTAATGAGGTCAGTGATCTGCTTTTACCCCGGCTTCTATAGCGGTTTCGAGGTGATTCTCAGCGGGAGGGATGGGGCAGGAGTAGCGGCTGTTGTAAGCGCAGTAGGGGTTGTAGGCTTTGTTAAAATCAATAACCATCGTATCTCCTTCCGGGATCTCAAGGTCAATGAAGCGGCCGCCTCCGTAGGAACCATTACCGTTGGTGAGGTCCGTAAAGGGCAGAAAAAGATGATTCTTGAACTCTTCCAAAGTCCGGAGCCGGTGGCTTTGGTAGATATGCAGGACGTAAGGCTTTCCATCTAATTCAAAATGTGCCTTTCCGAATTCTTCATACACGGGCTTACGGCTGGTGGTGGTCTTCATTTCAAAGGGTTGGGCATCCTGACTGCGTTCAAAGCGTGCCGTAACTCGGTATTGCGGATCTGCAGGATAAAAGTCAAGACCTTCAAAAGTGGCCAGGTCTTCTTTAGTCAAAGGTGATTCTTCCGGATTGGCAAATTCCTGGTTCAGGTGGTTGCGGTATTCCCCGATCTCTTCAAGGTAGGTTCGGGCGGTATCCTGAGCATAGAACAGGAAGGGGCAGAGGAGAAGTGGTAAAATGAATTTCATGGAGGCATCTTTAGGGCTAAAGATAAATGTATAAAAAAGAAAGCCGGCTGGTGCCGGCTTCAGGTATCAGAAGGATTTTCTTCTTATCGGGTCATGAAAATGGTATACTCAAATTTATAGGAGCCCATGCCTGGTTCCGTGCCTTCTTCTTTCATGTACAGGTTTAACTGGCTTTCGGTAAGGGTCTGAATGGTAAATTCACCGTCTGCCATCAAAAGCGTGTTGTCATTTAATATCCAGCTGCTAACATCGGTTTCACCGTCACTATCCGTAAAGGTAGCCGTATAATCCGTATTAAACTTTAATTTTTCTCCTTCACCAGGGTAGGTCTCATCTTCATAAAGCGTATCATTAAAGTAGGTTACTTCATGATACTTTACTACGTTCCAGGAACCCTGGGTTAGCAGCTCTACTTTGGTTTTAGGTTTTTCATCCTGTTTGTCTTTTTTGCAGGAGGTAGTCAGCCCAAGGGTTGCGATGGCGGCTAAGGCCAGAAATGTGTGTTTCATTGATAATTAAATTAAGTGAGTTAAGCAGTGTTTTCGGGTTTTAATGTTTAAAGAATAAACGGTTACGGGTGGTCACCGAACCTAGGTCCGGATCACTTTCCGTGGAGTTTTCTGTCAATATCAATTCGGTTTGGGTCAGTGTTTCAATGGTGTAAACGTCCGGTCCCACTTGTAGTTTTTGATCGTATAATCCCCAGGTAAAGGTTTCGGTGCCTTTATCCAGGGATACAATCGTTACGGTTTTATCATCCTTAAAAGTAGCAGTACTGTTCAGGTTTTCAGTTTCATCAAAGGCCAGTGAATCATTGACCCATACAGTTTGATGAACTTTGTAAATATCCCACCGTGCGGAAGTAAGCAATTGCGTTTTGGTTTGCGCTTCCTGGGCTTCTTTTTGCCGGGTACAGGAAAAGCTCATACCCAGCGCAAGGACAACGGCCGGAATAATGAAGACTTTTCTCATAATGGGATATTTGATGATTATACGCTTCTTGCTTTCAAATGGTTGGGTGTGTATACGCTTATTTAGCAGTTTGCATACCTTCTTCAACCATACCAAAGAACTGATCCAGTTTAGGTAATACAATTATACGTGTTCTGCGGTTAGCGGTGCGTCCCTCTGCAGTGGAGTTATCTGCCACGGGAATGTAATAACTACGGCCTGCAGCGGTAAGGCGCTGGGGAGAAACCTTGAAATCGTTTTCCAGTATCCGTACAATGGTGGTAGCCCGTTTTACGCTGAGGTCCCAGTTATCCTGAAGTTGTCCTTTCTGGAAAGGTTTGTTATCGGTGTGTCCTTCCACCATAACTTCCAGTTCGGGCCGGTTTTGTACCACTTTGGCCACTTTGCCCAATACCTCGCGGGCACGGGAGGATACCTCATAGCTGCCACTCTTGAAGAGTAGTTTATCGGAGATGGATACAAACACCACTCCCTTATCCACCTGGATCTGGATATCTTCATCATCCATGCTTACAAAAGCACCTTTCAGGCTGGTTACCAGGGCTAGTGTAACGGAGTCCTTCTTACTGATAGCCTGCATCATATTCTTGATCTGAAGGTCCTTCTCCTTGATGGTCTCCAGGGATTTCTCCAGGTTCTGGGCTTCACGTTTGGAAAGTACGGAAAGGTTACCCACGTTATTCAGCAATTTGTAATTGGTATTTTTCAGGTACTCGATCTGCTGGTTGGCCGCCTGTGAAGCCGCACGGCATTCGGCAAGCTCCACTTTGGCGCTGCTCAGCTTGTCCTCAGTATCCTTATACTGATCTTGCAGGGTGGTATATTTCTTTTTGGATACACAGGAGCTTAACGCCAAAGCTATTCCTGCGGTTAAAAGAAGCGTCTTCTTCATAATGTGTAGTGTGTTTTTATGGTTTAACAATTTGGCCGCGATCAAATCAAGGGCCAGAAACAGGCTTTTTAAAGGTACCATGTAAATTTTATTTACCTGTTTTTCAGGTGTTTAACTGTTGTAATCTCTGTGCTGTGCTTTGAGGGGTTGTTTTTTTGGACCAGGAAATGGTAAGACCTTAATTTAAGTTGATAAAGCTCTTCCGCCCAGGCAGTTTATTGCTTACCGAAAACCCTCCCTTAAACCTTTTGACCCGTATAAGTTGTTATAGCATCACTTATACCTGCCTGTATGATTAATTATTACCTGCTATGAGTTCCTCCAGGAGGAGTACCTCCCCTTCGTATTGGTTATTACTTGCGGCCTTGCCTTTCCTTTTGGTAGCGGGTTGGTGTGGTATCCAGGCTTATAAACACGCTAATGAACGTGCCACCGTAATGGAGCAATTCAGCGTGGTGAATGATGTGTATTATGGCCTCTTGTCCGTAAACGCCTGGGAAGGCCAACTGGAGGAAATGCTTCGGAACCAGATCCATGATTTTGAGCTTACTGAAGAGCAGGATAGCCTGCTGCGCGAAGAGATTTCCCAATTGTTGTACGATATGCTGGACGAACTGGAGGTTATGATCCAGGAGGATGATGGCAGTTTCAAGAAGAAACTGCGCAAGCTGGCGGTAAACGTTTTTGTGGATAAGGAAGGACTGCGGGAAAAAGTGCCGGTGTTTACGGAGCGTATAATGGATAACCTAACGAGCGAGGCCAGTAAGGAACGTTTAAAGGGTATTGCCAGTGAACAGTTGGATGAATTTGTGGGAAAGATCTACGATAACCGCGATTCCCTTAATATACGCCCCCTGTTCCAGATGTATAATGTGGATAGCCGCTCGGCCTTTAATGAAGCCGCCAAAAAAAAGGCTGCTGCGTTGGAAAGGACCACCTACAATTATGCCTTTGTACTGTTGGGAATATGCCTGCTCTTCCTCCTGGGGTGGTTTTTTATTATGCCTCGCTACAGGTTTCAGAAACCGTATTTCCTGAGCTGTGTAGCCCTGGCACTGATCACTTTGCTTACCGGCCTGGCTTCACCCATGATTGAGATTGATGCCCGTATTTCCGAACTTGACTTGGTATTGCTGGAGCAACATATCCGGTTTACAGATCAGATATTGTTTTACCGCAGCAAAAGCATCCTTGAAGTAGTACAGATATTGCTGGATACCGGTAAGTTTGATTCTATGCTGGTGGGTTCTCTGATCCTGGCCTTCAGTGTTATTCTGCCCTTTTCCAAGCTAAGTTGTAATGCTCTTTTCCTTTTGGTAAAAAAGGTCCGTAAGAATGTGGTCATCCACTGGCTGGCTTATAAGTCCGGGAAGTGGTCCATGGCGGATGTTATGGTAGTGGCCATATTTATGAGTTACGTGGGTTTTAGCGGCATCATGGATGATCAGCTCAGCTCACTAAACCGTGATACGGAAGCGGTTACTTCCATTACCACCAACCTTACTTCGCTGAGGCCTGGTTTTTACCTTTTCATGGCCTTTGTGTTGTTTAGCCTGGTGCTATCCAGTCTGCTTAAAGAAGTATTGAAAAGAGAAGAGAAGCTGGAGGCTTAAAGGGCGTAGTTTATCCCGATCCCCCCATGAACAAACACATCACCCAGACTGTCCGGGTTTTTCAATCCATCCCATTTATCCGTGGGGTCAAAGCGAAAGCCAATAAAGCCTTCAAGAGCCCAGTGCTGGCTAAGTACCAGAAGAGCACCCCCGGTTAACTGTACGGTGGCGGTGATATAGCTCCCATCGGTTAATTCATAATTGTCATTGGAATTAGCGTATGGTTCTGCAAAGCTCATGGAATGGGTAAGAAGGCCGCCACTGGCTTCCAGGAAAGGCAGGAACTCCATGAAATAGGGGTTGTATTCCTTAATGGTGTTAAACAGGTAAAAGCGGCATCCGGCACCTATATAGTTTTGAGATATAGATGGTCGGTAAAGCTCTTTGGTAATATACCCCTGCTGGGTCATGGATGAATAAGTGTATTCAAAGGTTATATTCCAGCGGTCTGTTTTTTTGAAGGGTTGAATGTAACGAGCGGTTAGGCTGTAGCCATAGGAATACCAATCAATAATATCCAGGTCAGCATCTCCTAATACGGTAGAAAGGCCTCCACCGATCATGATGCTTTTATGCTGAGCATGGAGTGATCCTGCAACAGTTGAAAAAAGAAGGCTCCAGATAAGGAGAGCCGCAAATTTTGTTTCCCTCATTGGTAAAAGATAAGTATGTCAAAACCTATCTCGTGGCTGCAAAAATACATTTCTGAAAATGTCAAATCATTCTTTTTCAAGAAAATGTACCTAAGTTGAAGCGTGTTTATAGCAATCTTTTAACACAGATGTTCCGTATCGGTTCAAAAACCAAGCATATAAATTAGTAGGAAACGGTATGATTTTTTGAAAGAAGGAGGCCCTAAAAACAGAGTAGCCCCGGAATGAACCGGGGCTTACCCAACCTTAACCTAATTAACCTATTGGCGAACGCCAATAGTACAAATGTAAGTCTTTTTTTGGATCCGCAAAGAAATTATACCGAATTAACTTCGAGGATATGAAAAAGCTGAGACGGAGGCTTCACTTTTTATTTTTTTTGCTTTTTTGGCTGAAGTTTTATTCAACTTTAATAAGATGGATCAGAATACTGCAATTATTTGGTTTTCAGTAGGTGGAGTTTTTGTAGTGTGTAGTTTGTTGTCAAATTTTGGCTTGCTTGTAAGCAATAAATGGACTATGCCTATGCTGTTGCTGGGTGGTTTTTTTATAGGTTTGGGGAGTATCCATCTGGATGATTTTCTACATGGTTGGGACGAAAGATATCATGCGCTCGTAGCACGAAACATGCTGATTAATCCTTTAAAGCCTACTTTATTTCCTGAAGCGCCACTTTCCAGTAGTTATCATGGTCCATGGTGGGCTTCCTATATATGGATGCATAAAGGCCCTCTCTTTTCCTGGCAAATGGGCCTTTGCATGCTGATATTTGGAAATGGTATTGTGGCTATGCGGCTAGCTAGCGTTCTTATGTTCATGCTTCTGGTCTATTCTGCTTACCGCTGTGCACGACTTTTTTTCCCAAAGGCAGCTTATGTCATAACCCTGCTGATCATCATGCAACCCCTTTTACACCTTTTGATCTCGGGGCGGCTAGGCATGGATCATAATGATATTGCCTTCATTGCTTATATAGGAGTAAGTTTTTGGGCCTGGTGTGAATACAAGTTCTCGCAGGATAAAAAGTGGATATATTGGGTAGGAGTAGCCGCAGCAGCAGCCATATGGACTAAATGGGTTGCCGGCAGTCTTATCTTCTGTATCTGGGGTTTGTACATTCTTTTGTTCGAAATAAGGCAAAGGGAGCAGTGGAAGGCCCTGGCTACTTCAATCCTTACGTGTGCGGCAATAGTATTGCCTTGGTTTATATATTGCTATTTGGAGTATAGGGAGGTATTTGTCAGAGAATGGAAATATAATAGTGAGCACCTTTTTGAACCTCTGGAGGGTCATGTTAATGAATGGTATTTTCATTTGAAGACGTGGTATGATTATTTTCTTCCTATCGTTGTGTTCTCAGCGATAGGACTTTTACTTATTCACAAAGAGAAGAATGTTGTTGCCCGGAAAATAGGGATAGTGAGTAGTCTGGCCATAGTGGCGGTAATGCTTGTTTATTCCTTTGCTGCTACAGCGTTGCCAGCCTACACAATTATATTGCTTCTACCGGTAGCCTTTCTTGCCGCAGCAGGAATAGAAAGGTTTCTGTCCGTAACAGAAAAAAAATGGCTCAATCCTGTATTTATAATCCTCATAACAGGTTTTGCTACGTATAATCTTTGGCAGGGATATAAAACCTATATTCCTCAGGACTGGATCGCAGAGCACCAGTTACATATGAAGGAGTTCTACTCAGAGGTTGGGGATAAGTTGCCGGAAAACGCGGTTATTTTTAATACCCCCGAAATGGAATTCATTGAAGCAATGTATTATACGGGCCGTGTTTCCTATCAAATGGTACCTACAGAGGAAGACATTGACGAAATGGTGGCAAAGGGTTATGAACCTACACTAATATTGGATCAAACCTTTACACGGGAAGAGTTTAATGAAAAAGACTATCTCCGTCCTTTTCAGACCTTCGAGTGGCCCTATTAGCTCTTTACCGCTTCCCCAAATTTACGGATGGATTCAGGGCTCCCAAATACGTAAACCAGGTCTCCCTTTTCCAGGTGGGCGGTCGGGTCTACCACGGTATGAACATTCTCTTTTCGGTATATAGCCATTACGCTTACCCCAAAACGGTTCCGTAGGCGGGATTCGCTGAGAGGACGCCCTACAATATCCGCTGCCCTGGTTTCTATCCGCAGGGCAACCACTTTAAAGTTATGCCAGTCCGGGAGGTCCAGCCCGGCATCCTGGCTGAAGAAGGGGCGTAGCATTTTGTAGTTGGCGCTACGCACGGCTTCTATATAGTTGTGAATGGTTCCCTGGGGCACCAGGTACTGGTGCAAAACCCGGGTAAATATCTCAATGGAGGTTTCAAATTCTTCACTGATCACCTCACTGGCGCCCAACTTAAGGAAAGTATTGGTTTCATGCAGGAACCGGCTGCGCACTACAATATGAATGGTATTGCAAAGTGAACGAATGGCGGAGACTACTTTTCGGGTGGCGGGAGGGTCTGAAATGGCTATAACGGCTACCCGTGCCTTGAATACCTGCAAATGTTCCAACATATAAGGATTGGAGGCATCCCCAAAAAAAATGGGTTCACCATTGGCTTTGCCCTCCTCTACATTTTCGGTATTAATATCCACAATGGCATAGGGAATGGCCGCTTTGCGGGCGATATCCGCCATGTGCCTGCCGTTTAAGCCATAACCGATGATGAGCAAATGGTCATTGAGCTTGTCTGTAATTCCGTCCATGTCATCATTTACCTTGTCCTTTTGTGATTTGCGCAACGTCCTGGCACTGAGCAGTAGCCTTGAAAGGGTGTCCGAAGCATTAAATACAAAAGGCGTCATGGCCATGGTAAGAATGGAAACCGACAGGAAATACTGATAAGGTTCCTCATCCAACAATTGATAGCTCATACCTACTGCTGCCAGGATAAAGGCAAACTCACCCACCTGGAACAGGGTAAGGCCGCTTAGGATATTGGTGCGAAGGGGATATCGCAATAAGGCACTGGATACCATCAGCACCACAAACTTGAGGATGAAAACCCCCGCAGTAAGCAACAATACCATCCCGATGTGGTCCACAAAAAACACAATGTCCAGCAGCATACCGATGGAGACAAAAAAGAAGCTGCTGAAGATCTCACGGAAGGGGATGATAAGTCCCGTGGCCTGGTGGCTGTACTCCGATTCGGAAATAATAAGCCCGGCCAGGAAAGCTCCCAAAGACAGGGAAAGCCCGATGCTTGACGTTCCCCAGGCCACCGCAAAACAGATCACCACAATGCTGATGATAAAAAGCTCGCGGCTGCGGGTAAGCACAATAGCTTTAAGCAGGCGTGGCACCAGGTATCGTGCAGAAAGCAAGGTGATTACGATCACTCCTACTACTTTAACGGTGAGTATGGCTACCTCGTAAAAAGGGTTGCCGCCCTTACCGGCCAACATGGGTGTAAGCAGCATCATGGGGACCACAATGATATCCTGGAAAATGAGTATGCCCAGGGAGATCTTACCGTGCGGGCTGTTCATCATACCATGGGATTGCAGGAGTTTGAGAACAATAGCCGTGCTGCTCAGTGCTACCAGGAAACCAAAGAAAATGGATTGATTTTGTGAGAATCCCAGCGACCACATCACTCCAAAAACAGCGGCAATGGTTAAGAGTACCTGGCTGGCCCCTCCTACAAAAACCACTTTTTTGATCCGGGCAAGATCAGCCAGTGAAAATTCTAGCCCGATGATGAAAAGTAGCAGTATGATACCGATCTCGGAGAGGATCTCAATGTCATGGGAGGCTTCAATAAGTCCCAAACCAGATGGGCCAAAGGCTATTCCGGTAACTAAAAATCCAAGTATGGTGGGTAGTTTCAGCTTATGAAACAAAAAGATCACCCCAACCGACAGGCCGAGTAAGATCACCATATCCTGTAGCAAAGGTATCTCCATGTGTATTGTGTGCTTGGTTCCCGATTATTGCTTTAAAATAAGCAGATCCTGAATATGAAAGTGTATTAAATTCCCTTTTTTAACTGATCCGTTTGTGGAAGGTTTATACTTTTTTGAGAACCTATTGTATAAGCTTCAAGGCTTTCTCTGGCCCTTCTACCGGTAACTGGCAAACCTTGTTCTGACATACATAGATACGAGTGTTTCCTTCGTTAAAACGGTTTTCAAGGAGCGGTAGTTTGCTCTCTTCTTCAGAAGCCACCCAAAGTGTATTGGGTAGGTAAGCGTGCTGTAATTCCTCGTATTTCTGGTGTGCATCAGGTCCGCTGATGGCTACCTCATAATAAGGGTAGGTAAGGTGCAGCATCAAACGACCCCAGTTGCTGTAACTCTCACCGTATTGCAGCATGCGGTCCTTTACATGGTTCAACATCTGTTCAGCCTGCTTACGATAAGCGGGTTTATCCAGGTAGTGGCTGAGGTAAAAAAGGTTAAGAGCCATCACTGAATTGGAGGCCGGAATAACATTGTCAGCGGTCTCCATACTTTTTGCAATAAGAGGTTCGTCCTGCAGGCTTCGGGTATAAAAGAGACCGCTGGCGCTATCCTGGAAATGCTCTTTTATATAAGCCGTCCAGTCTTCAGCCTGCTTCAGATATTGCTCATCAAAGCTGACTTCAAAAAGCTTGAGGAATGCCGATATGGAGAAGGCGTAGTCTTCCAGAAGGCCGTTAATAGAGGAAGTTCCGTGCCGGTAGGAATGGTACAGGCTACCGTCCTTTTTTAGCTGATTGTTCAGTATCCATTGTGCATTGCGAAGAGCTTTTTTCCGGTAATTCTGGGCCTTTTCAGGATCTTCATGGACCATAACCTTGTAAGCTTCCAGGTAGGCGCTTAGCATTAAAGCGTTCCAGCTGGTTAAGGCCTTGTCATCCAACCCGGGTCTTTCTCTTTGTTCCCTTGCCTCAAAGAGGGTTTGCTGCCATCGTTCCGCTTCGGGCTTAAGAGGTTCGCCCTGCATGGGGTCCGCTCCAGGGTTGCGGAGAAGGATATAATAATCCTTTTCCCAGTAGCCATTTTGGTTGACATTGTAGAAGGAGGCGAAGTCATTCCACTCTTTTTCAGGGATTAATTCTTGGAGTTCGGCTTTCTTCCAAACGTAGAATTTGCCTTCCTCACCTTCACTGTCAGCATCCAGGGCCGAATAAAACTCTCCGGATTCCCCGGTCATTTCCCGTTCTACCCAGTTCAGGGTTTCACCAATAATGCGGGCGTACATGGGGTCTTTGAATTTACGGTAAGCCTGGCTGTATAGAGTGATGAGTTGGGCATTGTCATACAGCATCTTTTCAAAGTGGGGCACTTTCCAGTCAGTATCCGTGGAGTAACGGGCAAAGCCACCGCCCACCTGGTCGTAAATGCCACCGTAGGCCATACGTTTAAGGGTTAAACGTACCTGATCCAACGCTAAAGAGTTATCGTCCTGTTGGCCAAAGTGCAGTAAGAACAGGTAGTTGTTGGGCATAGGGAATTTAGGGGCACGATCCGCTCCGCCCTTCATGGTATCCAGGCTGCGTTGCCAGTTAATAAAAATGGCCTGGGCTTCTTCCTGGCTGAAGCTGGCCGGGTTGGGGTTGATGTTGACCAACTCACTTTGAACAATGCCTTCGTGCAATTGGCGGGCGTATTCCAATACTTTTTCGGGTTCATCGCGGTATATTTCATAGATGCTTTGCAGGGCATTCATCCAGTTTTCTCTGGGGAAATAGGTGCCTCCCCATACCGGCCTTCCATCCGGTAAGCTTACTACATTCAATGGCCAGCCGCCCTGCCGCGTCATCAGCTGTACTGCGGTCATATATATCTGGTCTACATCCGGTCTTTCCTCCCGGTCAACCTTAACCGATATAAAGTGCTCGTTCATTAGCGCTGCGGCCGCTGAATCTTCAAAGGTTTCCCGTTCCATTACATGGCACCAGTGGCAGCTGGAATAGCCGATGCTGATGATCATCAGTTTATTCTCAGATTTGGCTCTGGCAAAGGCCTCCTCTCCCCAGGGCATCCAGTTTACCGGGTTATGGGCGTGTTGCAACAAATAGGGGCTGGTTTCATCCGCAAGGGCATTGGTGGGCATAGTAGTTTCTTTTGGAGGTGAACAGGAAAAAATAATAGACCAACTTAATGCCAACAAAACCAATCGTATACAATTGGGAAAGTGGCGTAAAAGAGGATTTAACATAGAGGTAATATGAGAAGTTGACCTTTGCGAGGCCGCTAAAGGTAAACACAAATGGACAGCTATCAAATCGTAGTCATCACCCTTATTCTTCTGGCTATTGCCGATTTAATAGTTGGAGTGAGTAATGACGCGGTAAACTTCCTCAATTCAGCCATCGGCTCCAGGGTGGCCGGACGTAATACGATACTCATCATTGCAGCAGCCGGGGTTTTGATGGGCGCACTTTCTTCCAGCGGGATGATGGAAATTGCCCGTAAAGGCATCTTCAATCCGGAGATGTTCACCTTCTCTGAGGTGATGGTGATCTTTGTGGCGGTAATGGTAGCGGATATCCTGCTCCTGGACTTCTTCAACTCCATGGGCCTTCCTACCTCCACCACCGTAAGCATTGTATTTGATCTGCTGGGAGCAGCCGTAGCTGTGGCTATCTGGAAATCCGTGCAGACCAATGGAGGCTTGGAAGGTGTGGTGGAAGCTATCAACTATCAAACGGCTACGGCCATTATCTCGGGTATTTTCCTTTCCATTGGAATAGCTTTTACCATAGGGGGAGTGGTGCAGTATCTGTGTCGCCTGTTGTTTACCTTTCGCTTTGAAAAGTACCTAAAGACCTACGGTGTAGCCTTTGCAGGCGCAGCCCTTACGATTATTGTCTATTTTCTTCTGATAAAAGGCGCTAAGGGGAGTGCCTTGTTAAGCGGTACCACCGGTGATATGATCTTAGGTAATGTGTATGCCTTACTGGGTGTTATACTGGTGGTGTCGCTAGTGTTGGTTTTTGTCCTGGTGCGTTTCGCCAAGGCTCACCCTCTTAAAATAGTGGTATTTGCCGGTACTTTTTCATTGGCCATGGCTTTTGCCGGTAATGACCTGGTGAACTTTATAGGGGTGCCCCTGGCGGGTTATCAATCGTTTCATATCTGGAGTAAGAGCGGAGTAAGTGCTGACGTTTTCACCATGGACCAATTGGGAGCTGCTGTTCAAACGCCTTTCATCTTTCTTTTGCTGGCTGGGCTCATCATGGTGGTAACCTTATGGTTTTCAGGTAAGGCGCGCAATGTTACTGATACCGAAGTGAACTTAGGCAGGCAGGGTGATGGTGACGAACGTTTTCGCCCTAATTTCCTGTCCCGGATGATTGTTGGCGGTGCCCTGGCCTTGGGAAGATGGATGATGAAGTGGTTGCCGGAAGCCCTGGTACGCAGAATGAACATCCGCTTTTACCAGCGTATTGCAGAGATCTCCCGTGATGATCGTCCGGCTTTTGACCTGGTACGTGCTTCGGTAAACCTTATTTTGGCCAGTTTGCTTATTGCTCTTGCCACCTCCTATAAACTTCCGCTGTCCACTACCTACGTATCTTTTATGGTAGCCATGGGAACCTCGCTGGCAGATAAGGCCTGGGGGCAGGAGAGTGCGGTATACCGGGTGGCTGGAGTGCTCAATGTAATAGGAGGGTGGCTGTTCACGGCACTTATGGCTTTTTTTACGGCCGGAGCCCTGGCCACAGGGATTTTCTACGGGGGGCCTTGGGTAGCCATTGTTCTCGGACTTATAGCCCTGGCTTTCTTTGTAAACAGTAACCTGAGGTTCAACAAAAAGGAAAAGGAAACCGCCCGTCTCAGAGCGCAGGAGCTGAAGCCAGAAAAGCAGGAGCGGCTTTTTGAAGTACTACGGGAGGATATCGTTTCCATGCTCTCTTATGAGCGTGCTATTATCCACCAGAGCATGCGCTACCTGAACCATGAAAATTCTGCACCGGTAAAAAAGGTGGAGAAGGACTGGAAGAAATTTGAAGCGGCAGCCGCTAAGCTGAAAAAGATCGTATACAAAGTAGTGTTGAAGAAATCAGCACACTCCCATGAATACGGGGTGGCCCTGCTCTTTAATCAACACCATATCGAGGATCTGCGGATGAGCCTGAAAACCATGGTGAGCCTGATGGTGGAGCATGAGAAAAATCATCAGACCTTACCCGAAAGGGATTTTGTAAAGCCGGTGGTGGCGCTGAAAAAAGAATATGATGGTTTTGCCGAGCGTGTTATTGATAAGCTGGCCGGGGATCAACTATTGAATATTGACGATCTTTTGCATCAAAAGCGTGAATTGCAGGATCACCTGCAGGCTACCCTCAATAGCCTTATGGTCATTGCCAGCCAGAAAAAGATCACGCACAAACAAGCCATTATGCTATCTGAGTTTGTACTGCTCCTTAAAAACCTGGTGGCCATTAAAGCCCGTGTCATACAGAATTACCAGCGAGGCAAGGATGCCGAAGGCACTATCCTGGATGCCCTGGTCTAAGTGAACATAGCAGGAACAGGAAGGCTGCTTTGCGCAAATAGTCCTCCTTTGAAAATCTGGTTTCCCTTGCGGGTGGAGTGTGCCTTCGAGATCGTTAGTTATTTGAACTCCGCGAAATACTTATGGAACAAGGGGATGGTTTCAATTCCCTTATAAAAGTTAAACAATCCGAAGTGTTCATTGGGAGAATGGATGGCGTCTGAATCCAATCCAAAGCCCATGAGAATGGATTTAACTCCCAGTTCCCGCTCAAATAAAGCCACAATAGGGATACTTCCTCCGCTGCGCACGGGTACCGGTTTTTTACCAAAGGTCTTTTCCATGGCTTTGCTGGCGGCCTGGTAACCCGCACTGTCGGTAGGCGAAACATAAGGATCACCACCATGATGCGGGGTTACCTCTACTGTCACTGCCTCCGGGGCAATACTTTCTAAGTGTTTTTTGAAGAGCTGGGTTATTTTTTCAGGTTCCTGGTGAGGTACCAGGCGCATGGATATCTTGGCAAAAGCTTCAGACGCAATAACGGTTTTGGCGCCTTCACCGGTATAGCCACCCCATATTCCGTTTACGTCCAAAGTAGGGCGGATGGAGTTGCGCTCCATGGTAGCGTAGCCCTTCTCGCCCCAAACATCCTTAATGTCCAGGGCTTTTTTATAGCGCTCCAGGTTAAAGGGCGCTTTAGCCATTTCAGCTCTCTCCTCATCCGAAAGCTCATCTACATCATCGTAAAAGCCAGGAATGGTGATGTGGTTATTTTCATCGTGCAAAGACGCGATCATCCGGGTGAGGATGTTAATAGGGTTGGCCACGGCACCCCCGTATAAACCGGAGTGCAGGTCGCGGTTAGGACCGGTAACCTTTACCTCCACATAGCTCAGGCCGCGCAATCCGGTAGTGATGGAGGGCGTATCGTTGGCCAGTATCCCGGTATCTGAAATAAGGATCACATCGCTGTCCAGTTTTTCCTTATTGCGTTCTACAAACCAGCCCAGGTTGGCACTGCCTACTTCCTCTTCACCCTCAATCATGAATTTTACGTTACAGGCGAGTGTATTGGTTTTATTCATCACCTCAAAGGCTTTCACATGCATAAACATCTGGCCCTTATCGTCACAGGCTCCCCTGGCAAAAATGGCTCCTTTGGGGTGTGTTTCTGTTTCCTTGATTACCGGTTCAAAAGGACCGCTTTTCCATAAATTCAGAGGGTCAGGTGGCTGCACATCATAGTGTCCATAGACGAGGACCGTGGGAAGGTCAGCACTGATCATTTTTTCTGCGTACACTATAGGATACCCCGGTGTAGGGCAGATCTCCACTTTATCGGCTCCCGCTTCCTTCAGACTTTTGCCTACGGCTTCAGCGGTTTTCATAACGTCTTCCTTATACTTGGAGTCAGCTGAAATGCTAGGTATACGCAGTAGGTCCTTGAGTTCTTCCAGGAAACGGTCCTTGTGTTCTTCGATGTATTTTGCTTGTTCTTTCATAGAGAATAAAGTGGATGTAGAGACCCCAAATATAGGGTGTTCCGTAGGGGATGGGAAACTCCGCTGATTTTTTTTTCTACGGGACTAAACTAAATGGAAAGTGGGGAGTTGAGCAAGTATGAAAAAGCAGGACATTATGATCACCGTGGATGTGATCATCCAAAAGGAAAATAAGGTACTGCTCATCCAGCGGAAGTTCGAGCCCTTTAAGGACAAATGGGCACTTCCAGGTGGATTTGTAGAGGATGACGAAGAAGTGATCACGGCCGCTTTACGTGAGTTGAAGGAAGAGACCAGGGCGGACTTATCCGAAGATACCCTTGAATTTGTGGGTTACTTTGATGCTCCAGACCGTGACCCACGTGGAAGGGTGATAAGTTTTGCCTTTGGTACTGACCTGAATGGTACGGTACCCTTGGAGGCTGGCGATGATGCAGCGGATGCACAGTGGTTCAGTATTCATGAATTGCCAGAGCTGGCATTTGATCATCGTACCATACTGGCCAGCTGGCTGGAGGAGTAGAAAAACCCTTTATGTAACTTCTGTTACAACCGTTGAAGGCTAAAGGTGGTATTTTTAGCCCATGGATTCGTACGTTCAAATAGTTCGGGACTCCTACACTGGGTATTGGGATTATCTCCTGAGGGAGATACTGCAACCGCATTGGGGTAATTATTTCTATTGGTTGTTGGCCTTATCTGTTTTGGTATGGTCGCTGGAGTTGATCATTCCCTGGAGGAAGGGCCAAAAAGCGTTTCGCAGGGATTTTTGGCTGGATGCCTTTTATATGCTTTTCAATTTCTTCCTGTTCTCCCTGGTGGTCTATAACGCGTTGTCCAATGTGGCAGTCAATGCTTTCAACGATTTCCTGCATTGGGCTTTCGGTATAGAAAACCTGGTGGCTATTGAGGTCAACAGTTGGCCGGTGTGGGCTCAACTTTTAACTCTTTTCATCATCGCGGATTTCATACAGTGGAACGTTCACCGTATGTTGCACCGGGTACCCTGGCTTTGGGAATTCCATAAAGTGCACCATTCCGTTAAGGAAATGGGTTTTGCCGCCCACCTGCGTTTTCATTGGATGGAAACCATTGTTTATAAATCGGTGCAGTACATTCCGCTGGCCATGATTGGTTTCGGTATCGATGATTTTATCCTCGTCCATATTTTTACTATCCTGATCGGTCATCTGAACCACGCCAATCTCAACTGGAGCTATGGCCCACTGCGGTACATCTTCAACAATCCCAAAATGCACATCTGGCATCACTCCAAAGCTTTACCGGCCAGCCATCCATACGGTATTAATTTTGGCCTATCCCTTTCTGTCTGGGATTATTTATTCGGAACGGCCCATATTCCCCATGAAGGGCGCGATATAGAGCTTGGCTTTGAGGGCGATCATAATTTTCCGAAAGGCTTTCTCCGGCAGGTGACCTACCCTTTATTCAAAGTGGATAAAGATCACTGATGTGCTTTTAGCATACCCGGTAAGGGCTCAAAGAAATTCTCGTTGAGTTCGGTAAACCGAATGCGGCTGAGGTTGGCTTCACCCAGTTTTTTGGTAAATCCTTTACCGGGGCGCCACGACCAGAAATTCCATTGTTTAGCAAAGGGAACGCCTTCAGAATCTTCGTAATTAAGGTATTCAATGGCGTGCGGATCCTTTTCAGCTTCTGCTTTGCTCTTATTGGCCGTTACAATGTAGGCGGCACTGTACAGTAAATGGGTTTTAGGGTCGCTATACATTACGTACCAGTCATCAGGCGAACCTCCCGTGCCTTCGTCAAAGGTCAGCTTCTTTACATTGTACATCTTGCCCTGGAGTTCTTTGTTGGAGTAATCTTCCCATTGGGTGCCCGGATCGCTCAACTTAAAAGGCATCAGGAAAAAATAGGACCAGGTGTAAGCGTCAAAAATTGCGCTGTTTGCGTCTCCCACCTCGGGAGAGTAGTATACATCACCCTGGTCGTAGATAATGGTCTTTCCGTCCTTGGTGTCCAACCTTCCTTTTTGAGAATTGGTGAGCAGTATCATGGTGCCGTTAATGCGTTCATTACCGTTAAAGCTTAGAACAATGTCACAGAGCACGGCTTCCTGTTGGGCAAACGCCTCCTTTTTATGTGCTTCTTCAATACCGGCCACAAAATCTTCGGAACTCAGGGAATTGGGGTCTTCACAGCTAAACATCAGCAGGGTCGCACAGAGCAGGGAGGTGGGGAACAGGCGCATAATACGTGGGTTTAAATTCCAAAGATATTGGAATATGCCGACCGCTCAAATGCCCGGTTCTTCACTTTTGCACATAACTCCATTAAGTATGCATCTTGTACATCCGTATGCTGAGATCATGCGTAAATTGTAAGGCAGGTTACATTTGTAGAAAACCTGTTCCGCTATTTTTGCTTTAACAGTCTAACACTCCTACATGGATCACATCGTCATCATTGGAAATGGAATTGCGGGCGCCACCGCAGCCCGGCATATCCGGAAACTGGATAACGCATGCCGCATTACCATGATCTCTGAGGAAACCGATTACTTCTTTTCCCGTACAGCCCTGATGTACGTTTTTATGGGACACATGCAGTTTGAGCATACACAGCCCTATGAGAATGATTTCTGGAGTAGAAACCGCCTGGAATTGCTGCGGGACCGGGTGATGGCGGTGGATACTGACCGTAAGGAGTTAAGATTACAGACGGGAGAAGTGATCCGTTACCATAAACTATTGCTGGCCACGGGTTCCTTACCCAATAAATTTGGTTGGCCGGGTCAGGATCACCAGGGTGTTCAGGGGCTGTATTCCAAACAGGATCTGGAGCTTTTGGAAGAATATTCCGCTACTACCGAACGGGCCGTGATAGTGGGTGGTGGCCTGATAGGTATTGAACTTGCCGAAATGCTCCATAGCCGGAATATACCGGTTACGATGCTGGTGCGGGAAAAGAATTTCTGGAACAGTGTTTTGCCGGATGAAGAATCCGCAATGATCAGCCGTCACATTAAAGAACATCATATTGACCTCCGTTTGGAAAGCGAACTGGAAGAGATCCTGGCCGATAGTAACGGTAGAGTAAAGGCAATAAAGACCAAAAAAGGTGAAGAAATAGAATGCCAATTAGTAGGACTTACCGTTGGTGTGCATCCCAACATCAGTTTCCTGGAAGGCTCCGGTATTGAAACCAATAAAGGAGTACTGGTAAACCGAAGGCTGGAAACCAATGTGCCGGATGTGTATGCAGCCGGTGACTGTGCCGAGCAGCGCCAGGCCATAGGTGAACGTAAAGCGGTGGAGCAGGTATGGTATACCGGCCGGATGATGGGAGAAGTGGTAGCCCAGAATATTTGTGGTAAGCGGGTTGAGTATGCACCGGACAATTGGTTCAATTCTGCCAAGTTCTTTGATATTGAATACCAAACCTACGGATGGGTGTGGTCCAAACCCAAAGAAAATGAAGCCAGCCTGTATTGGGAACACCAGGATGGTAAGAAAGCCCTACGGCTGGTCTATAATACTACAAATGGAGCCCTGCTGGGCGTTAATGCCTTTGGCATTCGTTTGCGGCATGAGGTGTGCGATAGCTGGATAAGGCAAAAAGTCCATATTAACGAAGTAGTAAAGGCTCTGGAAACCGCCAATTTTGACCCTGAATTTTACCGCAGGCACGAGAAGGCCATCCGTAAACACTTTAAAGGACGAACCGCTATAGCTTAATCCCGGAAGTATGGAAAAAGAATACATCAGCATATCACTCGCCAAACCAGATACCCACCAGTTGGATGCGGTGCAGAAAGGCGCTGTTGCCCTCGGGCTTACCGGGCTGGCTCTTCTCCTTATTACCGCTTTTGGCGTTACCTTTTCCAATAATGCACTTTGGCTGGCTATTTCAATAGGCGCTATAATGGTGGGAGCGGTGGTGTATGCGCAGCGCACCTATTTAAACCAGCCGGCCGGTATCCGGAATAACGGGGTGTATTTTAAATCATTGACCAGTCGTGGTGCCCTGGGCTGGATGGCAGGAATAGTGCTTACCCTGTTCTACATACTGCTCTACTGGTACCCGCAATACCTGGGGCTGGGTAAAGATGGCGCCCCCAATACCGGGCTGGTGGCGCTTTTTGATCCTTTGAGCCAGTTCCTCAAAGGTGAGCCGGCCAGCCAATGGTTTATGTATGGTGCTTTGTACACCCTGGCTATCCTGGCTTTTGGCTTTAAATTCATCCTTAAATACCGCCATAATCGTTACCAGCTTTTTCGCACCATTTCAGTGATGTTCTTTCAACTGGGTTTTGCCTTCCTTTTACCTGAATTCCTCATCAGGCTTAATTACCCCTACAATGATTTTAAAGAAATGTGGCCGCTCAACTACGACTTCTTTGATGAGTGGAGCGTCAACAGCTTTTTGGATAGTGGTAACCTGGGTCTTTTTATGCTGTTGTTCGGTGTGGCCATGATATTTATTATCTCCCCCGTTCTAACTTACCTTTACGGTAAGCGCTGGTATTGTTCCTGGGTGTGTGGCTGCGGAGGTCTGGCTGAAACAGCCGGAGACCCCTTCCGGCATTTGTCCAGTAAAAAACTCTCAGCCTGGCGCTTAGAACGCTGGAGTATTCATCTGGTGACCGTATTTGCTATCCTGATGACGGTGGGCGTGGTAACATCCTATCTCAGTGAAGTCGCCCGAGCCCAGCTTATCTGGGGTTTGGTGATACTCTTACTGCTTATTGGAGTACTGGTAGCCTTTTTTCGCAGAAAACACTTCAACGGGCAAACCCGTGCCATTTTTCTGTCGGTAGCTGCACTGATGGCGGGAGTAGTGCTCATTCATTATTTCGCTACACCGGCCAAGATCCTTTTTGTGGACAGCCAAAAACTGCGCTCTGCCTATGGTTTTGCCATAGGCGCTGCATTTTCAGGAGTCATCGGGGTAGGCTTTTACCCCTTGCTGGGCAGCAGGGTGTGGTGCCGTTTCGGTTGCCCTATGGCTGCTATCCTGGGCTTTCAGCAACGCATATTTTCACGCTTCAGGATCACCACCAACGGGGGGCAATGTATTTCCTGCGGCAACTGTTCCACCTATTGCGAAATGGGTATTGATGTACGTTCCTACGCCCAAAGCGGGCAGAATATTGTACGCTCCTCCTGTGTAGGCTGTGGTATTTGCTCCGCGGTTTGCCCACGCGGGGTTTTAAAACTGGAAAACGGTTCGCCCAATAATCGCATGAAGGAAGATCCCGCATTTATCGGTAATGCGGATAACCTGATGGAGTATATCAAAAAGTAGATGACGGTAATCAAGGTGATCATCCCTGCCTTTAATGAGCAGGAGTCCGTAGTGCGTGTGGTACAAGACATTCCAGCGGATAAGGTGGACGAGATTGTGGTGGTCAATAATAATTCAACGGATATGACTGCCCGGGTGGCCCAGCAGGCGGGAGTGACCGTTGTTGATGAACCCAGGCGAGGTTACGGCTATGCCTGCCTGGCGGGGATGGATTATATAGCAGGGCAGGAACTCTTACCTGATATAATTGTGTTCATGGATGCCGACTATTCCGACCACCCGGAAGAGCTGCCAAAGGTGGTGGCTCCTATTAGCAATGAGGGTATGGACCTGGTTATCGGTACCCGGAAAAAGGATTTACGTGAAAGAGGTTCCATGACCTTTCCACAGGTGTTTGGCAACTGGCTGGCTACCCGGTTGATGAGGCTGATCTATGGTTCCCGGTTTACCGATCTAGGACCTTTCAGGGCTATACGTTATGACAGGTTGATGGAACTGAATATGCAGGATAAGACCTTTGGATGGACCGTGGAAATGCAGATCAAGGTCCTGAAAAGAAAACTAAACTATACCGAGGTTCCGGTACATTACCGGAACCGTATCGGGGTGTCGAAGATATCCGGAACAATTAAAGGAACTTTGCTGGCCGGTTATAAAATACTCGGCCTCATATTCAAATACAGTTTGCGTTGATGGAATTGGTGCTGATCATAGTGTATTCACTTTGCCTGCTGGTAATACTGGCCTATAGTTTTGTGCAGCTCAACCTCCTGATCCATTATGTGAAAGCACAGAAACTGGAAAAGGAAGAACCCGCAACACCTTCTACCTGGCCTACGGTTACCGTTCAGCTACCGGTATTCAATGAATTGTACGTGGTAGAGCGCCTCCTGGAGGCTGCGGTGCAATTGGATTATCCGGCTGATAAACTGGAGATACAGGTGCTGGATGACTCTACCGATGAGTCCAGAGAGCTTACGTGTCAAAAGGTGCAAGAGTTGCAGGCTGAAGGGTTTGCTATAAAATATATCCATCGTACGCACCGACAGGGTTATAAGGCAGGAGCCCTTAAGGCGGGTATGGCAGTTGCCCGTGGAGAATTCCTGGCCATTTTTGATGCGGATTTTATACCTAATCCGGATTTCCTGCGCAGGACCATTCCCCATTTTTCCGATCCTGGTATTGGAGTGGTGCAAACCCGCTGGGGGCATCTCAATCGCGATTATTCCTGGCTCACCCGTGTGCAAGCCTTTGCTCTGGATGCCCATTTTACCGTAGAACAGGTAGGTCGTAATTCAGGAAACCACTTTATCAATTTCAACGGCACAGCCGGTGTATGGCGGAAGCAGTGCATTGAAGATGCCGGTAATTGGCAGAGCGATACTATTACGGAAGACCTGGACCTCAGTTACCGTTCGCAGATCAGGGGCTGGAAATTCAAATACCTGGAAGAAGTGGAAACCCCGGGTGAACTCCCTGTGCTGATCAGTGCGGCACGTTCCCAGCAATTCCGCTGGAACAAGGGCGGGGCCGAGAATTTTCAGAAAATGAAAAAGCTGCTTTTTTCACGAAAGACAGCACCTTTAAAAACGCGTATACACGCTTTTTTCCATTTGCTCAATAGCAGTATGTTCATCAATGTACTGTTGGTTTCGGTATTGAGTATTCCTATGTTGTACATTAAATTCTTCAGTCCGGAATACAGCCTGTTCTTTGCGTTGTCCAGTATAGTGCTGGTGAGTACGTTGATCTTTATGGGGATGTACTGGGTGGCTTACCGGAGGATACACGGAGGAGGTTTCCGCACATTCATGGCGTATCTAAGGGAGTTTGTGATCTTTTATTCCGTGATCCTGGGCTTTTCACTACAAAATACGGTAGCCGTGCTGGAAGGGCACATGGGGAAAAAGAGTGGATTTATACGTACACCCAAGTTTAACGTGCTAACGGTAAAGGACAGTTGGCGGGAAAATAAGTATGTGCAATTCAGGCTCTCCTGGGTTAACTGGCTGGAGGGGTTGCTGATGCTGTATTTTGCTTTTGGTGTGGTTAGCGCTTTCCTGCTGGGTGATTTTGGCCTGTTTCCTTTTCACTTGATGCTCTTCTTTGGTTTTGGCTTCGTGTTCTACAAATCCGTAACATGTCGCGCCTAGGCAAAGCCCCGATTGGGCAGGTACTGGCAATCATATTGCTGGTGGTGATCTCCTATTTTAATCTGGCGTATGGAGTGACCCGCGAAGATTTTGGCTTGCTGTTGATGTATTACGGGATAAGCTTTGGCGGTTTCCTTTATTTCCTCAATCGTGCTGCTTTCAGTTTCGGTTTCCTGGCTTTTCTGGCCTTGGTTTTCCGGCTGATCTTTGTCGTAAGCACCCCGGAGCTTTCCAATGATTTCTACCGTTTTATATGGGATGGCCGCCTCTTGCTGGAAGGCTTCAATCCCTATTTGAGTTTCCCGCTCGGTTTTTTGCAGGAAGAAAATGCTGAAGTGGTGCATCAGGGCGCTCAGTTGGCGAAAGGTATGGGTGAGCTGAACGCCAGCCATTATACGGTGTACCCACCTTTGAATCAACTTTGTTTTTTTCTGGCTGCACTGGTGGGGTCCCAAAGTATACTGGTCAGTGTACTGACGCTACGTATGGTTGTGATAGCTGCAGATATAGGTATCTGGTGGATGGGTCGTAAGTTGTTGCGTTATTTGGGTATCAGTGAACGCTGTATTTATTTCTACCTGCTCAATCCTTTTGTGATCCTTGAATTTACCGGTAACCTTCATTTTGAAGGGGTAATGATCTTCTTTTTGTTGTGGTCCATTTACTTGTTGTTAACCCAAAAATGGGTTGGTTCAGCAGTAGTGCTGGGCCTGTCAGTAAGTGTAAAACTTATTCCCCTCCTTTTCCTGCCGTTATTCTTTAAGAAACTGGGCCTTAAACAGGCGATAGGCTATTATCTGGTGACTGCTCTGATAGTACTTCTTCTTTTTGCTCCTTTTATTAGCGAAGCATTGATCGCCAACTTTATGAGCAGCATCGAACTATACTTCCAGAATTTTGAATTCAACGCCAGTGTGTACTACATCGTGCGGGCCATCGGATATGAAGTAACCGGCTATAATATCATCCAAACAGCCGGTCGAATTTTACCGGTAGTTACATTTATTTCCATAGTGTTACTGGCCTTTGTCCGCCAAAACAAAGAGCCCCGGGTATTGATGACCTCCATGCTTTGGGCGATTACCATTTACTATGCCCTGTCAACCACGGTACATCCCTGGTATGTGGCGGTTCCTCTCGCTGTGTCCATATGGAGTGGCTACCGTTTCCCAGTGGCCTGGAGCGCTGTAGTTATCCTGAGCTATGCCGCCTACGGTTATAGGGATTACCGGGAAAACCTCTGGCTGGTAGCCCTGGAATACTCAGTGGTCTTTACTGTAATGATCTATGAACTCAGGAAAGGAGTTACACCACCCTTACCCGTAAAATCCTATACCCATGCCTAGGCCCCTGATTGTTTTTCTTTTAAGCCTGGGCATCAGTTGCGGGCAACAGCCAACTGTTGAAGAGGAGGTGAATGATATAATGCGTGGGGTAAATTGGGTAAGCCCTTCCAAAGCTATAGAGCCGGGAGCCTTTGATCCCTTGGTGAGGTTGCGTGCTGATTGGGTGGCGATCATTCCTTACGGTTTTATTGGAGATGAAAAAGGACAGGTTTTTTACAACCTGGACTGGCAGTGGTGGGGTGAGAAGGATACAGGTGTGGCTACCATGTCGCAGTACGCTCACGCTCATAACCTGGAAGTGATGCTAAAGCCGCAGGTATGGATCAGGCACGGTGATTTTACCGGGGATTATAGTCCTGCTACGGAGGAAGGCTGGCGGCAGCTGGAACAATCCTATTACAATTATATACTGCACTTTGCCCGCCTGGCAAACTCCTTGAATTGTGGTGCTTTTTGCATAGGGGTAGAGTGGAAGAACTTCCATGAGCAACGCCCGGAGTTCTGGTCTTTATTGATCGATTCGGTGCGGGCTAATTACAGCGGTAAGCTCACCTATGCCGGTAACTGGGATTCCTACCAGAGCTTTCCGCACTGGAATAAACTGGATTATATCGGCATTGACGCCTATTTTCCGGTATCGGGTGCTAAAACGCCTACGGTCCAACAATGTAAGGATGGCTGGGCGCCCTGGTTGGTTTCCATGCAGGAGCACCAGCGGAAAGTTAATAAACCGGTACTTTTTACGGAGTATGGTTATCGTAGCTCGGACCATTGTGCCGATAAACCCTGGCACATGGAACATTACGAAGGAGTAAACCTGGAAGCCCAACAGAATGCTTACCAGGCGCTTTTTGAAACTTTTTGGGAACAACCCTGGTTTGCGGGAGGCTTTATCTGGAAATGGCATCCTGATCATGAACATGCCGGTGGACCTCAAAACAACCGGTTTACACCTCAGAATAAGCCGGTGGCGCAAACCATTGCAAAATGGTATTTCAGGTAAACAACATCAGGCTTAAAATACCACCAATGATCAGCAAGCGGTACATATTATTGAGCATCACGTAGTGCTTCTTTTTCTGTGCCATCAGCAGGAAGGCAATGGAAATAAGCAGCCCAGCCAGTCCCGCAGCCATATAATAACTTACCCCGCTGAAACCGGTTTTGATAAAAATAGCGGTGGCCGGTATAAAACCGCTTAAGGCAAAAGCCACGATTATCCACTTAGTGCGATAAATACCAATGGTAGCGGGTAAGGTATGGTAACCAATAATCACATCGCCCTTCAGAGCCTCCAGGTCTTTGATGATCTCCCGGATAAAGATGACGAGCAGGATAAAGCTGATGTAGGTGATGATCAATAGGTCTTCCAGGTGATAGTAAATGAAGATGGCAAAAAAAGGAGTAATGGCCAGCAGGGCCGCCACCATATTCCCGATAAAAGTGATCTTCTTCAGCTTGTGGGAGTACAGCCACATGAAGAATATGAAGGCACTGAAAAATAGGAATACGTTAAAGGAAACCAGGAAGCCCAACAGCGCCCCGATTACATTGAACAGAAAATACAACCGCAGGGCAGTGGATTGCTTTACGATCTTTTCATATAAGGTTTTATTGGGACGGTTGATAAGGTCTTTTTCAAGATCGTAAAAGTTGTTAATGATATAACCACCCGCCACGCAGAAAAGTGAAGCGAAAACGATGAGGTGCAGGTCAATATTCAAAAGAGTGTTGATCCAGTTGGCCGGGTCGTTGAGAATAAAAATTACGGCCAGATATTGAGACAGGGCCAGGAAAAAGATATTGTACCAACGCACCAGCGAAAGCAAGGCAGAAAGTTTGAAAATGAGCAGCCTCTGCTTCCGGTTCAGCATGGCATTCAGAAGCGGTAAATAAGTTCGGGCTGGTGATCTTTCAGCAGTTCGCGGGCTTTGTCGTAATCACGCGTAAAACCCAGTACAAAACCACCGCCTCCGGAACCGCAAAGTTTCAGGTAGTAGGCGTTGGTTTCAATCCCTTTTTTCCAGAGTTCATGAACACTGTGAGGTATCATGGGGGTGAAATATTCCAGTACCAGGTGGCTCAGCTTCTTAAGGTTGCTGAATAAGGGCTTGGTGTGCCCTTTCAGAAAAGCCTGAATGCAGGCATCGTTGTATTTGGTGAATTGATCTTTCATCACCTGGCGGAAACCCTTGTTCTTCATCTTTTCCATAAAGATGTTGACCATAGGTTGTGTTTCGCCCGGCTGGCCACTGTTCAATAGAAAAATAGCGCCTTTACCGGTGCCGGGTTCAGGGATGGCTACCGTGCCCAGCTCTTCTTTGGAGCTGATAAGAACCGGCAGTTTCAGGTAACAGATCAATGGGTCCAGACCGCTGCTTTTACCGTGAAAGAAGGATTCCATTTGTCCGAAGATCTTTTTCAGCTGGATGATCGAATCCTTGTCAATATCAGTGTCCGGGTCAATACGGTTAATGGCATACTTATCGTAGATGGCCGCACAAAGGGCTCCACTGCTTCCTACACCATAGCCTTCGGGAATACTGCTGTCAAAATAAAAGCCTTCGGCAATATCCTTCTCCAAAGCCTGGAGGTTCAGTGGGGCAATGATCTCCCCGGAAACCTGTAATTCCTTGAGGTGCGCCAGGTATACCTGCAGGCTTTTGTTGGACTTTAATGCCTTATCCTTTAAAGCGTCTGATTGCTTGAACGCTCCCCGGTAGAAGGCATACGGAATAGAAAGACCTTTGGAGTCATTGATAATACCGTATTCTCCGAAAAGGAGGATCTTGGCGTAGTATAAAGGGTTTGTATGCATCTACCTGATTTTAACCGGACCTTGTCCAACGCGGTCGCAAATATACTGAGCGTTTTTCAAATAGCCTGTTAACGAATCTCTAACAAACTCTTTTACAGCTTGTTCAATTGTTGCCGGAAACAGTAAATGTACATTAGCACCTGCATCCAGCGTAAAATAGAGCGGATGCCCGGTCTCTTTACGGAAATCCCATACCTGCTCCAGTATATGTACGGTATTGGGTTTCATCAGGATGAAATAAGGTGAGGAGGTCATCATCATGGCGTGCAGCGTAAGGGCTTCACTTTCCACCAGGGTCCCGAATTTTTCAAGCTCACCGGACGAAATACTATGTAGCAGTTCGGAAAGGTTTTCATGTGCCTGCAAAAAGCGCCTTTCAGCATAAGGGTGATTTTCCATCAAGCCATGGCCGGCCGTGCTGGATACCTTTTTGGAACCGGTTTCCACCAACAGTACATAATCACAGAAATCCTGGAATATCGGGTGAATATTGCCTCCATAGGGTATGGCGTATTCATCATTACTTTCTGCTATACCGGCAAACCTTCCCCATTCCACCAGGCCACCGTACACCGAGCGGCTGGCACTTCCTGAACCTAAGCGAGACCATTCGCTCGCCTTGCGGAAAAAATCCGTGCTTTGTTTACGTTCAATCTCTTCCTTAAGGGTAAGCAGGCACAGTGCCAGGGCACTCATTCCTGAGGCACTGGAAGCTATGCCGCTGCTGTGCGGAAAGCTATTATGCGTCTCAATACGCAGTTTATGATCCCGGGTAAACGGTATTTCTTCCTGGATGGCATCCAGGAATTTGGTGATCTTAGGTTTGAAACTTTCCTGTGGCTCTCCATCCAGCAGTATATCCACGTCATAAGTATCGTCAGAGCTTCGCTCCAGCAGGCTTAGCGTGGTTTCGGTATAGCATTGATCCAGGGTAAAGCTGATACTGGGGTTGGCTGGTAGCTGGGGATGATATTTACCCCAGTATTTCACCAGGGCTATGTTTGACGGGCTGCGCCAGGTAGTGGTTTTACTCAAAGTTTGATTTGTTTGTCGGCTATGATTTGTTTGATCTGGTCTGATTCATTGATAAGGTCCACACTCTTGATCTTCACACTATCATCGGTGATATCCTTCCTTTTGCCCTTGGAGTCCAGGGCCAGCACCAATACATTCTTGGTGAAGAAATACCGGTCTCCTCTGAAAATAGAATCCGGTTCCAGTTCACGGATTCCCTGAGAGTCGATCTGTGCGTAGATGAGGTTGCCGTTTTCAAAATAAAATTCTTCCGTAAGAAAGCTTTTGGCCGGATTGGCATACAGCTTTGCCTTGCGGATCCCCTTTTTGTCCAGGAAAACCTGGATCTTATCCCAGTATGGGTACGGACTGTCCAGAATACTACGGTCCAGAGAGTCAAATTCGTACCTCAGGTAGGCAGATTGCTCCGTCTCTATGGTGCCTACCTTGGCGCGGGTTTCATCCGCCCGGGCCTGCCAGGCCCCGTAACGGGTCATGGCTTCATATTTACGTTCGTCCGCATCTGTGCCCGTATGGCAGGAGCTGGTGGCAAATATTCCCAATACAATCAAAAAGAGGATAGCTTTATTCATTCAGGCGCTGGCAGCGTCCACACTGCCGTCAATTTTCTTAACCAGCCCTTGTAGCACTTTGCCGGGGCCTACCTCTATAAACACATTTGCCCCGTCTTTGATCATGGATTTTACACTTTGGGTCCATTTTACCGGTGCAGTAAGCTGGGCCACCAGGTTTTTCCGGATCTCCTGAGGGTTGCTTACAGCGGTAGTGGTTACGTTCTGGTATACCGGGCAAATGGGCTGGTTGAACTGTGTAGCTTCAATGGCTGCGGCCAATTCTTCTTCAGCAGGTTTCATCAGGGGAGAATGGAAGGCTCCGCCCACGGGAAGCATCAAAGCACGTTTGGCACCCGCTTCCTTCATTTTTTCGCAGGCCAGGGTTACGGCTCCGGTGCTCCCGGAAATGACCAGTTGCCCCGGGCAGTTGTAGTTGGCGGCTACTACTATGCCGTCAATGTCGCTGCAAACCTGTTCAACCACGCTGTCTTCCAGTCCTAATACCGCGGCCATAGTAGAGGGCTCCATTTCGCAGGCCTTTTGCATGGCCATGGCACGTTGGCTCACCAGTCTCAGGCCGTCTTCAAAAGAGAGGGTACCATTGGCTACCAGGGCGGAAAATTCGCCCAATGAATGGCCGGCCACCATGTCGGGTTTAAAATCCTGAAGTGTTTTAGCCAGGATAACCGAATGCAGGAAAACGGCCGGTTGGGTAACTTTGGTTTGTTTCAGGTCATCCGCAGAACCTTCAAACATAATATCGGTAATGCGGAAGCCGAGAATATCATTGGCTTGTTCAAAATGTTCTTTTGCCAGAGCGGAATTTTCGTAAAGATCTTTACCCATTCCGGTAAACTGCGCTCCCTGACCGGGGAAGATGTATGCTTTCATTTTGTGAGATATTAGATTTTAGAAGTTAGATGTAAGATTAATTAAAATCTATTTTTCAAACTTACGTCTTAGGGTATAGTTCATTTTTTGGATTTCGTGGATGTGACTACAGATTTCTTCTGTTTGGTTAGGAGCAATTAGGTCCAGGTTCCTTGCTATTAATATTTGGGTTTCCAATTCATTGCAGGAGCCATTAGCTATATTCAGGAAGCGAACAAGTTCTTTATCGGACTCACGACCGCTGCCTTCAGAAATATTAGAGGGAATTGAAATAGCAGATCTCTGCATTTGCATTGCAAGCCCAAACTTATGCTCATTAGGGAATTGAGATGTAATTGCAAAGACTTCAGATACAAGTTCCATGGATTTTTGCCAGATGACCAGGTTTTTAAAGTTGTGCATGTCCGAGTATTTGACCCTAAAATCTGGTCTCCTACATCTAATATCTATTCACCGAAATATTCCACCGCATTGTTAAGAGTTTCATCCAGCCGGATCTTATGAAGTTGGGCTCCGTGTTTAGCAATTTCAGGTTCCAGGATCTTCCATATTTCAACGGCTAATACTTCCGTGCTGCTGAACTTTCCCTGCATAAAGTCTACATCATGGTTCAGGTTACTGTGGTCCAGCTTATCCGTTACGTGCGTATTGATGATCTTTTTCAGGTCTACCAGGTTCATCACAAAACCGGTATCCGGATTGATCTCTCCCTTAATGGTTACCGTGAGAGTATAGTTGTGCCCGTGAAAATTCTTGTTGGAACATTTACCAAAGACTTCCCGGTTCTGCTCGTCACTCCAATTGGGATTATACAGCTGATGGGCAGCGCTGAAGCGCTCTTTCCTTTCGATATAGATCATGCCGTGTTTAAAACTTTGGGCAAAGATACAGTGCTTTAAGTTTTAGGGGTCATCCCTTTCTTGGGGTGTAGTTACACCAGGACAATGGCAAGCACCCTCCATGGCAATAAAGCTATCATAATTTAGACTAAAGATAAAGTTTTAGTAAGGCCCTGAATTTTAGAGGAAGCCGTAAACTAAACTGGATTTTATTGGCGTTCTTGTACCTATAAAATCAAACAAAACATGATGAGTAAGATTTTCCCGTTGATCTTCACTTTCATGGTCGCAACCGCCTTTGTTCCGCAGGATACTACTTTCCACACGAGTCTTGCCGAGGCACGAGCTATTGCCCAAAAGGAAGATAAAGCCATACTGATGGTATTTGCGGGTTCGGACTGGTGCCGCCCGTGCATGCAATTCAAGAAGGAAATATTGGAGAGCGCGGAGTTCTCAGATTTTGCCGGTAAGAAGATAGTACTGTTGTACCTGGATTTTCCTACCCGCAAGAAGAACCAATTGCCCGAAGAACAGAAGAAGCAAAATGAAAAGCTGGCTGCCCAATACAACCAGCAGGGATCTTTCCCACATATTGTATTGCTTGATAAGAATGAAAAAGTGCTGAGCACCATTAAGTTCCACAACCAAACCCCGGCCGATTTTATCAACGAATGCAAAAAGCATCTGGCATCCTGATATTCTGTTTGAGCCTGATCGCATGGTCAGGCCTTGCACAACCACAGGAGTTTGGTACCGCTAAAAAAGTACTCAAACTCATGGGGTGTCGCTTTGAAATTACGGCCGTGGCTGAAAGCGATAGCATTGCCTGGCAGGCGGTACGTGAGGGTATTGCCGAAATTGACCGTATTGAAAAACTGATCTCCTCCTGGGACGAAAATTCGCAGACCAGTGCCATAAACCGGGCAGCCGGTGTAAAAGCTGTAAGCGTTGACCAGGAATTATACAATCTGATCTACCGTTCACTGAAAGTGGCAAAACTTACCGGTGGGGCTTTTGATATTTCCTTTGCTTCCATGGAGCGGATATGGAAGTTTGACCGCACGGAGCAGGTGTTGCCGGACAGCGGACAGGTAAAGGATGCAGTGGCGCTGGTCAATTGGCAAAACATAGAACTGGGCCCAGAATCCTATAGCGTTTTCCTGAAGAAGCAGGGAATGAAAATAGGTTTTGGAGGCATTGGAAAGGGGTATGCGGCCAATCGTGCCCGTTCCGTGATGGAATCCATTCCCGGGGTTAAAGGAGGTGTGGTAAACGCTAGCGGAGACCTTATGGCCTGGGGTGAAAGCGGTAAGCCCGAAGGCTGGACCATACAGGTAGCGGACCCCAAAAACATTCACCGGCCCATAGCCTCTCTTTCGCTGGTGGATCAAGCCATTGTTACCTCCGGTGATTATGAAAAGTACTTTACTTGCGGGGGCAGGCGCTATGCCCATATCATAGATCCTTCCACAGGATACCCCACCACCGGTATTAAAAGTGTAACCGTAATATGCCCGGATGCCGAGCTGGCGGATGCCCTGGCTACGTCCATATTTGTAATGGGCAGGGAAGAAGGCCTGGATTTGGTGAACCAGCTGAACCAGGTGGAATGTATTATTATAACCGATGACGATGCCATGCATACGTCTGACCATCTTAAACTGAATTACTTGTGAAAAGAATAGTCATTCTTACAGTCGGTATGGTGCTGTCCCTGCTTGCAGGAGGATGCATGACCGTGCAATCGTACCAGAAAATGTACGTGAACGACAGTGAAATGGAGCTTGCTCCCAAGAAGATCGAATCTTTTGAAACCAATTTTGAAACCTACCGGGAAGGGACGGCCGGAGCCAATGGGGGCAAAGTAGGCGGAGGATGCGGCTGCAATTAAGCGATATGAAAAAGCTGGAATTACTGCTTGTTTTGCTTTGCCTGGCCCTGGCGGGCCATGCCCAAACTGATTCTACCGCTTTGCGGAAGAGTTCCCTTAAAAAGTTTACCCGTGAAGTAGAGGCTAACTTTTTGAGTAGCTATTACCACCAGGAAGGCGATAATGCGGCCGTTACGGGTGGCATCGGTACCGAAAAGCTCACGGATGTATCCAATGTGATTATTGTAAACGTGCCATTGGACAGCATACGGTCCATCGGGTTTTATGGCGGAGCCGATATATACTCTTCGGCTTCCACCGATAATATTGACAATAATGTGTCTTCAGCCTCCAGTTCGGACCTGAGGAGTTTTGCCACTTTTTCGTATAACCGTCTAAACCTGCAGCGCAATGAGCGTTATGGCCTGCGGCTGGGTTTTTCAGTGGAATATGATTATACCTCCTTTTCACTGGGCGGTTCCTATACCAAAGAGTGGAATGATGGCAATACCGAATTTACCGCGGTGGGGCAGGCCTTCTTTGATAACTGGAAGCTGATCTACCCCATTGAGCTGCGTAGTTCCGTGGAGTTGCCTTCTTCACAAAGGCAATCCTTTAACGGGCAGCTCATCTTTTCACAGATACTCACCAGGCGTTTGCAAATGAGCCTTTCGGCTGAAGCAGTTTACATGAAGGGCTTACTGTCCACACCTTTTCACCGGGTTTATTTTGCGGATGCTGTTACCCCTGATATTGAAAGGTTGCCTTCAGATCGGCTTAAGATCCCCTTGTCAGTGCGTTTCAATTACTACCCTTTTGACTTCATGGTATTGCGGAGTTATTATCGTTATTATCAAGATGATTTTGGTATCAGCGGAAATACTGCGGAGCTGGAATTGCCCTTAAAGGTGAGCCAGGTCATTACGCTTTCACCTTTTTACCGTTATCATACGCAAACAGCATCGGATTATTTTGCACCCTATGCTCAGCACCTGTCTTCAGAGGAGTTCTATACTTCGGATTATGATCTTTCGGCTCTCAGCAGCCATAAGTACGGTATGGGGGTAAAGTATTTCCCGTTTTATGGGGTGGCCAGGTCCAGGCCGTTTCTTTCTTCCCAAAGGGTATTCATGTTCAAATATATTGAACTGCGGGGCGCCTATTACGAACGTAGTACAGGCCTGAAGTCCTTTGTAGGTAGTCTCAACCTGGGTTTCAGCTTAAAGTAATGGACTGTTGCGGGTCCATGTCCTTATCGTAATAGGATGCTTCCATTTCAAAGGACTGTTTTTCCTCATCAAAAGAAACCCATTCCAATGGCTTATCGGAGTAAAAGACCAGGGCAACGGCTCTTTCCTGGCTGCGGTTGGAAAAACGATGATAACCCAGGTTGTCATCCAGGTACAGCACCTTGTTTTGCCGCAGGCACACCTCTGAGCTTTTTTCAGGAGGAAGTCGGTAGGTGCTGAAAAGCTCCAGCCACAATTCTCCCTGTAGTATTTTCACCCAGGCGTGGTTGAAGTTGTAATTATGAATACTGGTTTTTTGCCCTGGTTCCCAGCAGGTAAGGATAGCCTCAAGCCCGGTAGTATTATACAGGCAAACCCTGGCATGATGATCCGGGTGCCATACGCAAAGCTTTTTCAATTCAGAAGGGAGGAACTCTACCGCTTTAATAAGCTCGATGTAACCGTCATAACCGGGGCCCATGCTCAGGTTATATTGCAGTTGTTCCAGGGTGATAATGGTAGGAAATGGCATAACGCTGAGATTTAAGTAAAATGAACAATGCACTATTGTTCTAATCTCAAAATTGGGCGTTATACTGCGATAATACTATGATATATATCAGGTTTGCGGTTACCAGCTTCCACTGGCCCCGCCTCCGCCAAAGGAGCCGCCACCAAATCCACCGAAGCCGCCACCGCCTCCTCCGCCAAAAGAGCCTCCGCCAAAGCCGCCTATCCAGTAACCCCCGCCACCGCGACCCCCGCGACCACCACGGTTTCCCTTGGCTGCAATGGCAATAAATATGATGATCATGATAATAATAGGAAACCAGGGAATTCCTTTCCCCCGTTCGCTATCGCGGGGATTTTCATTTTTAAATTCTCCGGCCAGGGCTTTGATGATCTGGTCCGTCCCGGAATCCAGCCCTCCGTAAAAATCGCCTTGCTTGAATTCAGGGATAATGTAATTCTCGATGATCCTCTTTGAAATAGCGTCCGTTAACACAGGTTCCAGACCATAGCCCACCTGGATCGTAATTTCCCGTTCCTTTTGGGCTAATAGTATGAGTACACCATTGTCCTTGCCTTTTTGCCCGATACCCCATTTTTCACCCAGTTCCGCAGCATAAAGATTAATATCATCCCCACCGATATCTTTTACCGTAATAACGGTGATCTGAGTAGAGGTGGAATCATCATAGGCCACCAGTTTGCGTTCCAGCCTGGCAGCATCATTACGCGTTAATACCGTGGCCAGATCATTGACCAGCCGGGGAGGGGATGGTTTCTCAGGAAAGCGCTGGCCTGCCAGGTTGAGACTCAGGAAAAGTAAAAGGAATAAAGAAGTTAATCTACGCAAGGTTCTAGGATTTGGAGATTTGATCGGGGAGCTCGTTGGTATCGTCTTTCTGATAGGGGAAGTAGGTTTTTAAAGCCTCTCCGGCCATGCCAATGCCACTGACCAGCCCCTGCACGAATGCTCCTTTCTTGAAGTGGTCCTGCATCACATTGCGGATGTTGTCCCAGAAATCATCGGGTGTTACCTCATTGATACCCTTATCGCCAATAATGGAAAACTGGTGATCCTGCACAGCCAGGTAAAAAAGCACTCCATTGCGCAATTCGGTCTGGTCCATGCCTACCTGGTGAAACACCTTTTGAGCATGTTTCAGGTTGTCTTCCTTAGCCTGGTTTTCCAGGTGTACCCGTATTTCACCGGAGGTTTGTTTCTCGGCACTCTTAATGGCCTGAACTATTTCCGCTTCTTCTTCGGGGGTGAAAAAATTCTCTGCTTTGCCTTTATCCATTACGAGTCAAAATTCACCTCGGGAGCTACATCAGAACCTTCAGCTGCTTCAAAGTATCCTTTCTTTTCAAAGCCGGTCATTCCGGCTACTAAGGTTTGTGGGAATTTGCGGATGTAGGTATTGTAATCCTTTACCCCTTCATTAAACCTTCTGCGCTCTACAGAGATGCGGTTTTCCGTGCCCTCTAGCTGCGATTGCAGCTCCAGGAAATTCTGGTTGGCCTTAAGGTCAGGGTATCGTTCAATGGTTACTAACAACCTGCTCAAAGCTCCGCTAAGCTGGTCTTGTGCAGCCTGGAATTTCTGGAGTTGTTGCGGGTCCAGGTCATTGGCATCCACATTAATGGAAGTGGCTTTGCTACGGGCCTCGATAACCTGGGTGAGGGTTTCCTGCTCAAAGTCGGCATACCCCTTTACCGTGCGCACCAGGTTGGGGATAAGGTCGGCCCTGCGTTGATACGCTGTTTCTACGTTGGCCCATTGCCCGGTAGTAGCTTCCTGCTTTTCTACCATAGAATTATAAACCCCCTTGAACCAGAAGTAACCGATGAGTAGTATCCCACCAATTACGAGTAATGTTATTAAGCCTTTTTTCATTTGTTGATTGAATTATACCGTAAAATTAAAGATTATATCGTTGCCTGCGGAGAACTTACAATTCCCGCTTGATTTCCAGCAGTGCCTGCTTGATAGCCTTCAGCTTATCCACCACTTCGGTGGTTTTGGCCGTATCGTCCATATTCTGGCGCATTTTGGTCTGGGCGCCTTTCAGCGTAAAGCCGCGTTCTTTCACCAGGTGATGGATCACTTTCAGGTTCTCCACGTCTTTTTGGGTAAAAAGCCGGTTTCCCTTTTTGTTCTTTTTGGGCTTGAGTACGTCAAATTCCTTCTCCCAGAAACGGATAAGTGAGGTATTCACCTCAAACATACGGGCTACCTCCCCAATGGTGTAGTAGCGCCTTTCGATATCTCCGTCCAGTGCCATTAGTCGAAGGATTGGTTAGCCTGGTTAGCCATTTGTATGATGGTGCTGAACTCTTCGGGTGATAGCTCACCGTAGTAGAAGTTCACGGGGTTCAGCCGTTCTTCATTCAGCCATACTTCGTAATGCAGGTGCGGACCTCTTGAACGCCCCGTATTACCTACGTAGCCGATCACTTCACCCCGCTTTACCTTTTGCCCTACGCGAACATTGTACTCACTCAGGTGAGCATATAAGGTGAGGTATCCAAAGCCATGGTCAAGACGAATGTGGTTACCGAAACCGCTGGATTTATTATCTGCCCGCTCTACCACGCCATCACCAGTGGCGTAAACCGGGGTGCCGATGTCAGCGGAAAAGTCCATACCGAAGTGCATTTTAGGAGCCTTGGTAAAGGGGTCCAGCCGAAAACCGTAACCCGAGGCCAGGCGGTTGAGGTCTTCGTTGGCTACAGGCTGTATGGCCGGAATGGCTTCCAGCAGTTTGCCTTTGTTCTCTGCCAGTTCAACCAGCTCGTCAAATGATTTGGATTGTACATATACCTGCTTGGTGATACGGTCCAGTTTCATGGAGGCTTCCTTGATGAGTTCCGAATTCTGGTAGCCTTCCAGTTTCTTATAGCGGTTGGCGCCTCCAAAGCCCGCCTTACGGATGCTGTTGGGAATGGGTTCCGCTTCAAATATTACCCGGTAAATATTGTCATCACGCTGCTCCAGGTCCTCCAGAACTTCGGCTACATGGTCCAGCCGCTGATCCAGGATGTCATACTGTATGCGCATGTTCTCCAGTTCCCGCTTCAACCGTTTTTCCTTGGGAGAATCAATGAAAGTATCCGCTACAAAAAGGAAGATGCCGGCCAGAAGGGCCGAAGCCACCAGAAAGGCCCCCGTACGCTGAAGTCGGTAGCGGGTATCCTTTTCAATTTTACGGTACGATAACGTTTTAGGATCGTAGTAGTACTTTACCTTAGCCATTACCCTATATTTCCTACTTTTGGCAACTGTTAAAAAGCTTTCTCAAAGCACGGGCTTTTCAGCGAATATAGCGCTAAATCAAGTGTTTTGAGAGAGTCAAAAATACACAATAAACAAATCTTTGTTTAAAAGCTTATGAATCAGCAGGCTCGGTGGACAGCGCATTCCGTTCGCAAGACTTTCCTCGAATTTTTCACATCCAAGGGACATGAAGTGGTACCCTCCGCACCCATTGTCATCAAGGGTGACCCTACGCTGATGTTCACCAATGCCGGCATGAACCAGTTCAAGGATGCATTTCTCGGTAATGTGGAGGTCAGGGATAAAAGAGTGGCCGATACCCAGAAATGCCTGCGCGTAAGCGGTAAGCACAATGACCTGGAAGAGGTGGGTCACGACACCTACCACCACACCATGTTTGAGATGCTGGGTAACTGGAGTTTTGGTGATTATTTTAAGAAGGACGCCATTGCCTGGGCCTGGGAACTGCTCACCGAGGTGTACGGCCTGGAAAAAGATCGCTTATACGTAACCGTTTTTGAAGGAGATGCCGGGGATGATCTGCCGAAAGACACGGAAGCTTTTGAGAACTGGAAACAATGGATAGCCGAAGAGCGCATCCTCAACGGCAATAAAAAAGATAACTTCTGGGAAATGGGGGCTACCGGCCCTTGTGGTCCCAGCTCCGAAATACACATCGACCTGCGCAGTGATGAAGAACGCGCACAGGTGGATGGCCGCACCCTGGTAAACCATGATCATCCGCTGGTGGTGGAAATATGGAACCTGGTGTTCATGGAATTCAACCGTATGGCGGATGGAAGCCTTAAAAAGCTACCCGCCAAACACGTGGACACCGGGATGGGCTTTGAGCGTTTATGTATGGCGCTGCAGGGTAAAAAATCCAATTACGATACCGATGTATTCACCCCCTTGATCCAACGTATCTCAGAACTTACGGGGGTGGCCTACGGAAAGGATAAAATGCAGGATGTGGCCATGCGTGTGGTAGCTGATCACGTGCGGGCCGTGGCCTTTGCTATTGCTGATGGCCAGTTGCCGTCCAATAACGGAGCCGGCTATGTGATCCGCAGGATATTACGCAGGGCTATCCGTTATGGATTCTCGTACCTGCATAAAAAAGAAGCCTTCATTTTTGAGCTGGTAGAAGTGCTGGCCCGTGAAATGGGTGAGGCCTTTCCGGAAATACGATCCCAGAAAGAATTGGCAGCCAACGTTATCCGTGAAGAAGAGCAATCGTTCCTGCGCACTTTGGACCAGGGGCTGAGCCGCCTGGCACAGATCATTGTGGAAGCCGGGGATGCTAAAGAAATTGAGGGTGCCCGGGTGTTTGAACTGTACGATACATTTGGCTTTCCACCCGATCTTACCGCTTTGATCCTGAAAGAAAAAGGCTTCAGCTTTGATGAAGGTGGTTACGATACCGAAATGAAAGCCCAGAGAGAGCGTGCCCGTAGTGCCACCAAACAGGATACCGGTGACTGGGTGGAGTTGCGGGAAGATGACCGGGAAGAATTCATCGGTTACGATCATACTGCAGCCAGGATAAAGATTACCCGTTACCGCAAGGTAAAAGCCAAGGATAAGGAGCTGTATCAGCTGGTGTTCAACCTCACACCTTTCTACCCCGAAGGCGGTGGCCAGGTGGGGGATACCGGTATTATAGAGGCTGGCGGAGAACAAACGCGTATCATCGATACCAAAAAGGAGCACGGCATCATTATCCATTTAAGCGAGTCATTGCCTGCCAAGCCCGAGGCTGATTTTGAAGCTCGGGTAGATGCTGCTAAACGGGTTTCAACCTCGTATAACCACTCAGCTACACACCTGTTGCACCAGGCCTTACGAGAAGTGCTGGGTACACACGTGGAGCAGAAAGGCTCATTGGTACATCCCGATTACCTGCGTTTTGACTTCAGCCATTTTGCCAAGGTAAGTAAGGAAGAACTGAACCAGATCGAAGAACTGGTCAATCAACGTATCCAGAATAATTTTCCGTTGGAGGAGTTCCGCAATATACCCATGCAGGAAGCGATTGATATGGGTGCTATGGCTCTTTTTGGTGAAAAATACGGTGACACGGTACGCGCCATCAAATTTGGCGATTCCATTGAGCTGTGTGGAGGGATACACGCAGGTGCCACCGGAGAGATGGGTCTTTTTGTTATAGTGTCTGAATCAGCTGTGGCGGCTGGTATCCGCAGAGTTGAAGCCCTTACAGGGGCAGCAGCCCGCCAATACCTGCATGATAAGGTAGCCACGCTGGATGCCATACGCGAAGAACTAAAGAATGTGAAGGATCCGCTGGGTGGTATCCGCAACCTGAAGGAAGAGAACACCCAGCTGAAAAAGCAGATCGAGGAAATGATCCGCGAAAAGGCCGGTTCTGCCAAAGGCGAGTGGTTACAGCGGGCCGAAGATAAAGGTGATTATAAACTCATCGTGGAAAGGACAGCCCTGGGAGCAGGAGCGGTGAAGGATATCTTATTTCAGTTGAAGAATGAAGCCGGACCATTGGCCGCTGTAATTGGTGTTGAAGATGAGGGCAAGGCTCAGATAGCGGTCGCATTTTCGGATGAACTGGCTAAAGAAAAAGGTTGGCATGCCGGGAATATGGTACGTGAGCTGGCCAAGGAAATTTCCGGGGGCGGTGGCGGACAGCCCTTCTTTGCTACGGCCGGTGGTAAAGATCCTTCCGGACTGGATGCTGCTTTGCAAAAAGCCCGAACTTTACTGAATTCATAAATTGCAACCTCATTTTGAAGTATCGATCATGAAAAAGATCCTATTGTTATTTGCGCTCTTGTTCTCGGTTATGGCCTTTGCTCAGCCTGGCGATGATGATGTGGAGTATTATACGGACTCGCGTGTAAAGCATTCCCGCTGGAGTATAGCTGCCAACCTTTACCCGAATTATACGGACAGGAGGCTGATCAATAATGAAGTGCCCTCCGGTGGTGGTTTTAACCTGCCGAATGAGGACGCACAAGGGGCTTTCCAGCTGAACTACGGCCTGGACTTTTTCTATTCCATAGGTAGTGCCTTTGATGTAGGGATTGGTATAGGACGTGCTGCAGGGAATTTTAGTGTGGATAATGTAATGCTATACCAGGGACGTACGGATACCACTCTTGCTAAAATGGAAGTGGGGGTAAGTATGTACACTGTTCCGCTGAAACTGAACTTCAATACCGCCATCACGGATATCCTGGACCTGGAGGTAGTGCCTACTGTAGAGCTGAACTTTGTGGATAAATACGACCAGACCTTTACCCCGCGTAATGAGAACAGCTTCACCAACAATCTTAAGGATAGGACCCAATCTACCAACTGGTCCGTAGGCATCGGGCTTGGAGGAACCTTTAATGTAACTGAAGAATGGGGGGTGATTGTAAGGGGCAATATCAAGTATATGCTCAACCCGCTTATTGAAGCTGATAACTTCCCCCGGGAAACATTAATCAGTTACGGAGCGGTAGTTGGGCTTAAGTATAAATTCTGATCAACGGCTTAAAGTGGCGCTCACCTGATCGTCTCCCGAACCGTCATTAGCGGTAAAGGTGAGGCTTATCTGCTGGAATTCTGCGTCAGCACTTCCTGAGCCGCTAAAACTCACCCCGGCTGAGGTTTGCTGGGGTATGGTGAGGTTGAATCCGTTAATATTAGCTCTCACGGCTGTGTTGGGCAGGTTGTACAACTGGTTAATAATCACTTCCTGGTCGCTGGAGCCACGTTGGATATTCACTTTATAGATCTGCGGAGCATTGATCCCTGTTTTCTCATTGCAATCCCAGGTGCCCGTATATTCTGCTACAAAGTTGATGTCGTCATCATTATCCTTAGCACAGGAAACCACGATGAACGAAATCAAGGTGGCCGCCAAACCGAATTTCAGGAGTTTTCTCATTTACCGTCTTTTGTGTTAGCTTCTTCTTTCTTGGAGTGGTACTTCTTGTTCAGACGGTCCACCACCAGGGCGGTGATGTTGTAGTCTTCATTAGCATTCAGTAAGATGCTGTTGGGGTCAAAGCTCAGTACAAAATCCAGGTTATATTCTTCCTTGATGTCGTTCAGTACAGACTCCATGTCATCTTTTATTCGCTGGTTCAGTTCGCGCTCCTGCAGGGCCAGTTGGTTGGCCTGCTCATCACGATAACGCAGAAGTCCTTCACGGGTTCGCTCCAGGTCCATCTGGTGCGACTGTAGCTCTTCCTGGCTCATGCTTTCAGCCTGTTGTTGCAGTATGGAGAGGTTTTCTTCAAACACCTTTGATTTGCTGGAAAGGTCGCTTTCCAGGCGCTTGGCTTTTTCTTCCAGTTCGGCTCTCAGCTCTTTATGGTACTCATAATCCTTCACCAGGGAATCGGTATTGATGTAAGCAATACGGGCCGGAGCAAATTCATCGCTGTTCAGGCGCTCGGCAATTTCTTCTGAGGAATTGGACTTCCCGCTTTTCATGTCCGGAGTATCGTACACCTTCCAGAATAAGAAGCCTACGGCAATCAAAAGAACCACGCTCAGTACAGTATTAAATGCTTTCATCAATTTTGGATTTAAAGCGCCAAAAATAGGTAAAAGTGGTAAGGCTCACCAAATGCCCGCTTAAGGCTGAGAAATTATAATTTTGGAGCCGTGAAAGAAGAAAAGAAATTCAGGATACCCGAATCGGGGAACCTCGGTTTGCTGGCCCTTGGCTACCGGGGAGTGGAAGCCTGGCGAGAGGTAAGGGATAAGGAGCAGTCTGCAACATCCTTAAAATCAGTACCTGGCAAGAGTAAGCCTGCGTAAGAACTTTGACACTATTTGCATCAGGCTATTCCCAGGCTTTAACAAATAATGGCCACTGACTAGTTGAAGGCTAAAGTGGGGTGTACTCTTTTTTAGGAGAGTAAACTATCCGGTTGCCCGGGTCTATTTGGCTGGCCATTCGATCCTTACAAGGTGAGAAGTTCTTTAATCCTACGTTAATTGAACTATAAATTAGTACCTTTAAGCCCCTTTTTTGAATGTAAAATAACGAGAATGAAAAAAGTTTTACTTGCTCTTTCCGCATGCGCGGTATTTACCAATGTGGATGCACAGATATTTTCAGAGAATTTTGCCGGAGGTATCCCTTCGTCCTTCAACCTGATTGATGTGGATGGAAAGACCCCGAATGCCCAGGTGAATTTTGTTACTGCGGCCTGGGTTCAACGCGTTGTGGGCGGAGATACTGTAGCCTGTAGTAATTCATGGTATGCACCTCCCGGACAGGCGGATGACTGGATGGTAACACCATCTATTGCTGTTCCCAGTACAGGCACTTACCTGATTTGGGAAGCGGGAGCCCCTGACCAGAATTTCCCGGATGGGTACATGGTGTATGTTTCCACGACCGGAAATACCGTAGCTGATTTTACAGCTCCTCCTATTTATACCAATACCGGTGAGGATGCACCTTTTGTAACCCGTGTAGCTGATCTCAGTGCATACTCCGGTCAGACTATTTACATTGCTTTCCGCAATAACTCTACCGATAAATTCCTGCTATATATCGATGATCTTCTGGTAGATGTGTTTACCGGTTACGATGTGTCCGGTGTGGTATCAGATCTTCCTGATGTAATGGCTACCGGTAGCAGTCATGCAATCATTGCCACTTTTACGAATGAAGCAGGTCCTTTTAATTCAGCGGACTTCAACTATACCGTAAACGGTGGTGCTGTTTCTACTGCCAGTGCTTCAGCTCTCAATGTGGACCCTACCGAAACATTTAACGTTGCCCATTCCACGGCTTTCAACCCCTCCAGCGCTGGAAGTTATACAATTAAGATGTGGTTGAGCAATATAGATGGTAATGTAGATGCAAATCCGTCCAATGACACCATTACCAAAACAGTTTACGTAGTGGATAATCCTCCTACCCGTAAAGTGGTTATTGAAGAGAAAACGGGTACCTGGTGTGGATGGTGTCCACGCGGTCTTGTAGGTATGGAGTATATGGCTTCCACCTATCCCAATACCACTATTCCTATTGCCGTACACAATGCTGATCCCATGGTGGTAACGGGTTATGACGGTAACAACTTCATTGGTCTGGTAGCCGAAGGCGGTTATCCCGGAGGTACCGTAGACCGTACCATTAACTCGGATCCTAACGTTCAGGATCTTGATTTGGCTTACAACGAAAGAATGAGTGTAGTGCCTACGGCCGGAGTGGTTATTACCAACCATACTTACAATGCTACTACCAAGGCTATTACCCTTGATGCAGAAGCAACTTTTGCCATTGAGGCAAACAATGCCGATTTCCGTTTTGCCCTGGTGGTAATTGAAGATAGCGTAACCGGTACCAGCGCGGGCTACGCACAGGAAAACTACTACAGCTTTCAGTCCCAGAATATTGCATTAACAGGAGGTGGACGTAACTGGCAAACTTCACCTGCTACCGTTCCGGCTAACGAAATGGTTTACAATCACGTAGCACGTGGCATTTTCCCAAGTTTCTTTGGTGCTTCAGGAAGTGTTCCTGCAACCATAACTCAAAATCAAACCGTAAACCATACGTTTACCGTTACCCTGCCCAACAAGGTGAATAATCCTGGTAAAGTACACTTGGCTGTTCTCTTGCTGGATAACAGTGACCTGAGTGTAGTAAACGCAGACTGGGTGGCACTTGATGCCGGTATAGGAATAGATGAGGCCAGCAAAATAGGTTTCAAGACATATCCTAACCCTGCCAAGGATATTCTGAATATTACTGGTGTGTCCGGTGCGTATGAAGTAACTCTTTTCAACAGTGTAGGTCAGGAGGTAAAATCAGCTTCTTATAATGATGATGCCGAACTGAATATAGAAGGCCTGGGTGCTGGAATGTACATCCTGCAGGTTACTGCTGATGGTGTAAGCCAGTCCAAAAGGATCTCTATTGTAAAATAGAATGTTTGGGAACCGGTTTCCCGAATGGATAATTACTAAGAAAGTCGCCACGCTTAGCGTGGCGACTTTTTTTATTAACTCACCCAGTTAATGCCTCTTTTGTGAATGACCCACTGGCCATTTACTTTTTTCATCTGTACATAACCACCCTGAGCACACAGAAGGTTACAATAGTAGGCATATTCAAACAAGGCGGTATCTCCGGAAATACCGGGCCGTGAAAGCATCCAGTAACCCTCTTTGTGGTTTTGATAGTATAGTTCCCAGTAGCGCTCTTCATGTTGAGAATAACAGTTCAGCTCGTCCTCAGAGATCAGTTGTGAGGAACCTTCAAACAAGTTATCCCAATATATCTTTTTTGTGTTGGCTTCAATATAACTCTCCAGTACAAGGCTATCCACCTCACCGGTTTGGAGGGTGTCTTTAGTGAGGTGGTAAACAGCAGAAGAATCCAGAGCGTAGGTATATTGTTGTATCACGAAGGGTGATTCTTCCTCGTTTCCGAGGAAAGCACTCAGCACAGCATATTCTTCAGGGTCAATAGCATCAGGCTCGTGTAAATCAAAGCCTTCACAAATTATGTCTGTCGCTTTTTCTTGTTTGTGGCACGCGCCTAGTAGTAGCAAGGATATGGTAAGGCAAGTAAAGTTTTTCATATCCAGGGAATTTAGAATCTAACTAAAAGTACAAATTTCCGGAGTGCATTAAATCACCACCCTGTTCATACTCTATATTATATCTCTTTTAAAGGAGTTCTTAGACCCTAATCGTGGAAGCGCTCAGGAGTTCATGATCTCTGCAAAATAACGGTATGATCTGATCCGGTCTTCTACCTGGTACATATTGCCAACCACCATCAGTTCATTAACCTGGGTGGCCTGAAGGAATTCCCGGGTTTTTTCGGCCACACTTTCCTGGTTGCCAATAAAGCTGTACTTCAGCATCCTCTGGAAATGGGGATTCCTGGAAAGTTCACGCAGGTCATCCGTCATGGGAGTGGGGGGCTGCATATAATCCCGCTTATTGGTTAAAATGCCTAAGAACATTTTGATCAGCGAAGTGGAAAGTGCCTCTGCTTCCTCTTGGGTGTCCGCAACAATTACATTAACAGCTGCCATGGTATAGGGTTCCTTCAAATAAGCCGAAGGTTCAAAATTGTTGTGATAAATGCTGAGGGCTTCCATAAGCTGCCCGGGGGCAAAGTGGCTGGCAAAGGCGTAGGGTAAACCCTTTGCGGCCGCCAGGTGGGCACTGTCTGTGCTGGAGCCCAGTATCCAGATAGGAACATCAATTCCCTCGGCTACGGTAGCGCGCACAGAAGCCGTGGCATTATCGGTAGAAAAGTATTTCTGTATGAGCTCAATATCCTGGGGAAAGTTGTGCTGCGCCTGCATGCGATCCGGACGGATGGCCTGAGCCGTAAGTTGGTCGGTGCCGGGGGCACGGCCCAAACCCAGGTCTATGCGGTTGGGATAAAGCGCGCCTAATGTTCCGAATTGCTCGGCTACAATAAGGGGTGAATGGTTGGGTAACATAATGCCTCCGGAGCCTACCCGTATTTTTTCCGTTCCTCCGGCAATGTATCCCATCAATACGGAGGTGGCTACGCTGGCAATGCTGATCATATTATGATGTTCCGCCAACCAGAAACGGTGATAGCCGAAATCCTCTGTGGCACTGGCCAGCTTTAAACTATTGCGCATAGCATCTCCAGGGGAGCTTCCCTGGCTTACGGTGGCTAACTCCAGTACGGAAAAAGGAACGGACATATCTCTGCTTTTGGGTGCAAAGCTATACCGTGAAATAGAGATTTAAATGAAGTGGAGATAGGAGGAGGTTATAAAGGCGGGGATGCAGCGCTGCTTCACCGATGGGTTGAAAAATCCGGATCCCGCGTTAAGTTTGGTGGGGAGCGAAAGTGAACGATGAAATTTAGCGTTTCTCTATGTGCATTCACATTTTAGTATTTCTCTGAATAAAGTGCCCTGAAATACTTTGTTAGGATTGTCCTATTTTAGTTCCTTTGATACGTAACCATAATTAAATATTTCCCTTGGCTAAACAGCAGAAAGATCAAGAAGGCGGAAAGCTGAAAAGCAGAAAGTTCCAAAGAATTTTTACCGGGGTATACCTCTTGACCCTGATTTTCCTGTTCTTTAATTTGTATCCGAAGGTATTTGATGAAAAGATTGCCCTGGGTGGTGATAATGCGGGATACTACCTGTTGGGTCAGTCTTTGGCTTCGGGTAATGGTTATAAAGATACTGGTTCCATTGAAAATAAACCTCATACCCATTTCCCTCCGGGTTACCCTGCGCTTATTGCAGCGTCATCCAAACTGGGGTTGGATGATATCATATCCGTGAAGAGGGTGAGTGGCTTTTTTTTCCTGACTTCAATACTGCTGCTTTTCCTGTTGGTAAAACGGATGACGGAAAGTCCGCACATTGCTTTTATAGCCGGCCTATTCACGCTCTATAATTTCCACATGCTTTCCTACTCGGTCATTATAATGAGTGAGATGGCTTTTACGGTGTTCTCCCTGCTTTGCATTTGGTTGATCACCCAGGTGAAGTTTGAGGATCCGTTGGCCAGAAACTGGCGATTTTTTCTGTTGATCGTGCTGTTGGCCGGCACCTATTATATACGTAGCACCGGTATTGCCCTGGTGGTTACGGTAATCGCCTTGCTGGTTATGCGGAAACAATGGAATTACCTGCTGACTTTCATTGTGGGTTGGGTGGCCTTAATTATTCCGTGGTACTTCAGAAGTAAGGCCCTGGGAGGTAGCTCGTATGTAGATCAGCTGATGATGAAGAACCCTTATAATCCACAGGAGGGAACCATTGAATTCACGGATATATTTGTTCGGATATGGGATAATATCGTGCGTTATACAGGTAGGGAGATCCCGTATGGCCTTTTGAATTTTGTTGAGAAGGTGAATTATCAGGAAGCTATTCCCACGCGTGATTTTGTGATAGGTGCTATTGCCGTGGCGCTCATAATATTTGGGGCTTTTCGTATTAAGAAATACCGTATTCTCATTTGCCTTTACGTACTCTTTACCTTAGGTATTCTAATGTTATGGCCCAAGGTGTGGTTTGGGGTACGGTTTATCATTCCGCTTATTCCCATACTCACTTTTATGCTGTTGTATGGTATGGTAGAGGTGTTGCAACTGGCAGCCAGGTACCTTCTTAATTATAAGGAGGGTCATATCATCAATATAGGCGCGGCTGTACTTTCCATTTTGATTATCGGCAGTTACAGCTCAGGAGCCATAAGTAGGCTGGAGGCCACTGCCAAGGCTAATTATCCGGCCATATACCATGATTATTTTGAGTTAGCCAAATGGGCTAATGCCAACGTTCCGGATACTTCGGTTATAGCCTGCCGCAAATTGGCGCTGTTCCATATTTTCTCACACCGCTATGTGTGCCATTATAAAAATACGGAAGACCCGGATGAGCAATTGGAGTTCCTGAAAAGTCAGAGCGTGGATTATGTGCTGTTTGACCGCCTGGGGTACACATCCACTCAAAAGTATCTGTATCCGGCTATTAAGCGCTACGCAGGAAAATTCCCGGTGGTGGCCAAAATGGGTCAACCTGAAACCGTGTTGCTGAAATTTGAGCCGGATATGGGTTATAGCGGAGACTTTAAGGGAGAGGAAAAATGGGGACAGGGTACCTATAGGTGGAATAACGGAGCCTATTTTGTAGGGGAATGGAAGAACAACGTTCGCAATGGAGAAGGAATCCTGTACACGGAAGATGGTAGATCTTTAAAAGGGGTATGGACCAACGATAGTCTTAATGGCGAAGTGCAGAGGTTTGATGCACAAGGCAACTTCATAGATAAGGTTTGGTTTAAGGGTAATGTAGAAGTTTCCGATAGACCCCAGGGCTCCTAGATGTTCCGGAGTTCTGAGGCGAGTATGCCGCCTGCTACGTGTCTTTTTGCCGTGCGTAATACAATAGCATGGAGCCGGAGCTAAAGGTTTTGGTGCCCTGGAGCCGGAGATTTATGCGCTCTTGGAGATTTTTAAATAAGGGTAATCCTTTACCGAGTATCACCGGATGAATGCAAAGCTGGTATTCATCAATTAACCCAAGCTGGGTAAGCGTGGCAATCAGACCGGGGCTACCTACATAAATGTTACGGGCCTCTTCAATGCGTGATTGCCGCAAATCCTCAACTTCCTCTTTCAGGCTTTTGGTGGCCAGTTTTGCGCTGTGCCATTCCAGGGTTTTTAAGGTACGTGAAAAAACAATTTTGGGAACTTTATCCATAGCCAGGGCAAATTCATCCGTGGCTTTGTTGCCGGTAGGTTTTTCAATTACTGTTCGCCAGAATTCCATCAATTCATAAGTAACCCTGCCATATAAGATGACGCCTGCATGGCTCAGTAGTTCCTGGTAGTGCTGGTGTAGTTCATCATCCGCTACCATTCCCGTGTGGTCACAAAACCCGTCCAGGGTCATATTGATAGCTGCAATTATTTTACGCATACGAATCCGGTGTTATTCCACAAATTTCGTTAACCCGCAGATGGCCTGGCTGGTGTGAATGCGACAAATTGGATGATGGCCTGCGACACCGGTTTCAGGAGGGTTGCGGAGACTGGTGTCGATACCATTCCGCTGGGCGGGATCACTCAGCTTGACATTTCTTTTGAGGTCAAAATTCAATCAGGTTGTCATCCTGAGCGGAGTCGAAGGATGGGTATGATAAAAGTTTAACTTGTTGTTTTTACCCGTGATACAATCGCACGTGAGCAGGGTAGTAAAGGCTTTTGTGTTAATAGGACGAAGCGGGACACCTGGTTAGCCAGACTGGAGGCGAATGCCCACACTAGCCTGGTGTGTTCTTCTTTTGTCTTGAAACCAAAGAAGAACCAAAGAACCGGGTGAAATGAGCTCATGCACACCTTTTAAATAGATAGTGAAGTGTATAAAATTCAAGGCTTCCGGGAGGTTCGCTGAAATGCTGCGCTCAGGCCTTTCTCCCGAAATCTTAATTTACTTCTACCAGGCTTTTTTTTACCGCGTACATCACCAGGCCGGTAATGTTGCGCGACCCGGTTTTTTGTAAGAGATTATTGCGGTGGCCGTTTACGGTTTTGGCACTTATAAAAAGCTTTTCACCAATCTCCTCGGCTGTCAACTGCTGACAGATAAGGCGGAGCACCTCTATTTCACGACTGGTCAGTTCATCATCCTTGGGTGTGGGAGTGGCTTTTCCATGGCTAAGTCTGCCTTGTAAGGCCCGCAAAGTTTGCTCGTTGATGTATGAACCGTGGGCATGGATGGAACGGATGGCATGCTCCAGCTCTGATGGCGAACAGCTTTTGGATAAAAAACCGTGTGCTCCTTTTTCAATGAGATTGGCCATGGTCACCGGGTCGTCCTGTACCGAAAGAATTAGGATCCTGATTTGAGGGAACTCCTGCTGCAGTTGCATGGTGAGGTGTGCTCCTGAATAGATCAGGTCACCTTTATTAGGAAGCTGCAGGTCAACCAGGAGGATGTTGGGTAGTTCTTTCAAACCGGTAAGTTTCCTGGGTACGGAATGCCCGTCTTCCGATTCGAAGATGACGTTCATATCCTTCCATCCCAGGATGAGGGATTTGAAACCCTGGCGCACCAGGTCCTGGTCTTCTACCAGTCCGATCTTAATATTGGTTTGCATGGGGTTGAGTTTTTAAAGGATTGGTTGTTTAAATCAAGTGATACGGTTCAGGTAGGCAGGGAAATTTCAGCCCAAAAGCCACCGTCATGGACATTCCCGTATTCCAGGGTTCCGTTAAGTGCGCTGGCCCGTCCTTCCAGACTTTGCAGCCCTAATCCGGCCCCTTTGATTTCATCAGACATACCCTTTCCGTTGTCACAGTAAAGACATAACAGGTGACCCTTATCTACAACCAGTTCAATGGATACTTCAGTAGCTTCCGCATGTTTCAGGGTGTTGTTAAGCAGTTCTGAAAGTATACGGTACATGGCCAGTTGCATGGGCCAGGGCATGGTGTCGGGATCTCCCGTCTTCTTCATGTTCACCATAAGGTTGCCCGCTTTCCGGGCATCTTCGGTCCGTACTTTCAAGGCCTGGTACAGTCCCAGGTTTACCAGTTGCGGGGGCATCAGCTCGTAACTGATGCGTTTAGTGGCCTGTAAGGCCAGTTCCAACTGATCTTCCAATTGCTCCAGTATTTCGGCTGTTTGCTCAGGGGTAATGGGGGTGGGATCGGGATGTTGTTTCAATCTCATCAGGGCCATAGACAGCCGGGCCCCGAGTTCGTCATGCAGGTCATGAGCAATGCGTTTGCGTTCCTTCTCCTGTATGTCAATGGAGGTGCGCAGAAGCTCCTGCTGGTACCGATTTTTCAGCACTTCCTTTTCCAAACGCTGTTTACTCAGCCCTTGCCGGAACTTGCGGGTAAGCAGGATCACCCCGGCACTGATCACCAGGATAATGATCCAGAAGGGTATCAGGTTGATAAAAAATTGGTGTGCTTCGGGCTCTTCCATAGGCCAATTAATAAACAAAAGTACATCACTAAATACAGGAATGAATGACTTACCGTGGTGATGAGTGCCTCATGGTCTGGAAAGGTAGTGTCCATTAAAATATCACCGAAGTAAAAGAATAGTATGTTGCCTGTATGGTAGAGGAAAAAACCGGAATTGATCCAGATTACGGCATTGGCCAGTTTTGGGTTGTTTTCCATGAACTCACTTTCAACCATGATGAAGAAGGTGGACAAGGTGAGAATAACCATTAATATGGATTGAATGGACAGGGCCACGGAGTTGAAGACGTGCAAGTCACTTATAAAGAGAACATCTGTTAAACAGTACAGTATAAAGCCGACCATAAACAAGTAAATAATACGCGTATTTATGGAGTTGCTGAGCAGCCGGGCGTAAAAAAATGACTTGAGTAAAAAATCAACGGGCACATACAGGTAAAGCAGGGGTGTATTCAGAATGTTGTAAAAAGCCAGTACGGTAGCCGTGGTCTGCATCAGAAATTCAAATACCGCAAACCACCTTAAAACATTCAGGGCCTTATCCAGCTTACGCCATTGTAAAAAGACGTAAGCTGTGGTAAGGAGCAAGGGAATAAAGGGCAGGTGAATGATAACTTCAGTGGTACTCATGGTTTTTGAAGGACAGGGAAGAAAAGGTTTCTGTAAGGCAGGAAGGGGCGTTGAAGCAGGGTATGCAGGGGTTCTCAATTAGGGATTCCATACTCCATGCGCTCTCTGAATAACCGCATTTAAAAGCCGCGTTAAGGGATTCGGGAGATTCGGAAGCATCACAAACTTTAGGGCAGGGCGTAATAAAGTTGTAGGCGTACTGGCCCAGTGAATCCGAGCACATCACGTCATTGCTATCCTTATCTACCGGAACCATATACAGGTGTACGGCTTCGGGAACCGTGCCTAGATATACCCTTGCTCCTATGAGTTCAGAAGTCCTTCCGTTCACACAGGCTCCTCGTGCAATGGCATCAATATTTTCTTTCGGTATAAAAAAGGCGTGCGGCATTTTGTCCAGGAAAATGTCATAGAACGAATTATCATCTTCCTCAAAAACCTCATCCATGGTTTTTTGGAACCTCCCGAACAGACGTACCGAGAGGCGGGCTTTCTCAAGGGGTATGCGGTTATTTTTGGTCTTTATGTGGTCCACCAGTGTGGAACATTGGACCAGGCAATCTTTATGGATGGGGTCACCCACAAGATCGTAATAGGCCTGCCAGCCGGCCAGGCTTACCAGGTATTCCAGTTTTTTGTCACGAAAGGCTTCGGATATCCTTTGTTGTTTTTCGCTTGGGCTCAACGCCATCCATTCATCTGAATTCTCTAGTTTTTGCCATATCCCGGACTGCGCTATTTCCTGTTCTATACGTTCGGTCAATTGAGCCGGGATGGAGGGTTCCTGCTGACAGCTGCTCATAACATAGGCCAACAGTATAAGACCAAGGGTCCAAAGTGATAGATGATTTTTCATGATATGCAGAGTTTGGTTGATAGTTATCACAAGATTAGTGATATGGCTTTTGTCCTTTCACAACTAGCCATGAATTTACGGTTAAAACAGTTTCATCTGTCCGGATAGATAGTACTGTACGGGTACATTGTCCTGTTTGTGAAATCGGATTGATATGATCTGGTACAGCCCTGGTGTTCTACTCAATTTTGGTTCTGTCAAAAGCGCGCTGACGGTGGAGCAGAACCCACCCGAAAAACGGGATCAGTGTCAGGCCATAACTGACACGGGCGGAATCCGAAAAGCCTTTATCAAAGAGTAGGAACCAATTACTTATAACCAGAGGTTATAGGTCAGCTAAAATTAATCAAAATGAAACCAGAAGTAGCAAATGACCTGCAAATTGAGAACGTGGTGTTGCGTGCACCGGAACTGATTGCATCGGATCAAACCTGGAGAACATCTATTACGGACGTTCAGCTAACCGGAAGGGGTAGCCTTAAGTGCAATGTACAACGCCCTGACTCAGGTTCGTCCACCGGGGGGTACCTGATGCTGTATAAGGACGAGATCAGCGTTTCGGGTACGCCCGTGATCCGTCAGTTTTACTCTGGCAAGGGCGATTTTTCTGCGGAAATCGGAAGTGACGAGGTAGACTTTACCAAGCACAATTATGTACTTTGCTATGCGCCCCATTATTCCGACAACATCCGTATGGTGGTTACATCCGTACAGATTATGTTCGGGCGCCCCTTCAATCTCAAATTGTCGGCCTGTGCAGGGATTTCCCAGGAAACCAACTCTGTTACCTCCTACTACACCTATGATTCAAACCCGCTGGGCTTTGGCTATTACAACGCCTGGATCCTGGTGCGTGAAGGAGGTGTTATGGGTGAAGGAGCCCAGGTGGGCATCAGTTCACTGGATAGGTTTGGCCCTGCCGAAGGTGTATGTGTAACTTCCATTGCAGTACCTCTGCAACGTGGAAAAACCTATAACGTTACCACCAACTTGTACTCTACGGTACGCCCCGTGGCCGGTTATACTTTTACCGTGCCTAGGTAGGCGGAATTAGGTTACTAAGCTTGTAAGAGCCGACCGGGAATAAATCCGGTCGGCTTTTTTTTTGTGGCTGGTTGCTGGAAATGTATGCTTCGATACACCACGCTGTGCATGGCACTCAGCATGACATTTCTTTTGAGGTCAAAATTCAATCAGGTTGTCATCCTGAGCGGAGTCGAAGGATGGTCAGGGTAAAAACTTGGATTTTAGTTGTTACCCGCGATGAAATCGAGCGGGATGGCTTCATCATTCTTTTTGTCTTGACACAAAAAGAATCAAAAAGCTCAAGGCTTCCCGGAGGTTCGCTGAAATGCTACGCTCAGGACTTTCTCCCGAAATCCAAGCCGTTCCCTGCGCTCAACTTCGGGATTTCTCATGCTATCGAAACTCCTGAGCTTGATTTCGATGCTCACCTCCGAAAGGCCCTTTTTCTCTGTCAGGGAAAATTAAATGGTCATTTTGAGCGGGTAGAAGGATGGTGTGATAAAAGTTTAGCTTGTCGTTCTATTCGCAATGAAATCGGGTGTTAAGTTTTGTAGGGGGTGAAATTAATGTCATATGCATGAGGATTTTCCTGAGGTGGTAGAGAGGGGTCGCTTTCATAGACTTCAATCTTCCCGGTTACCTGAAATCCGATTTGCTCACCGATTACCTTAATCATTTCAGCGGATTCTTCCATGGAGCTAGACCAAGTTTTCATTCCCATCCATGCTTTGCCTGAAGGGTATTCAAAGCCATCCTTGAGTTTTCCAACAACACCATCAGCCAGAACAGTATAATGCTGGTATGGGGTTTTAATCCTCCCATATTTGAGGTTAAGTTTCCAGTCGTTTTCCATTTTCGAAAAGTATTCTAGCCGGGTAGTGCAAATTAAAGTTTTTATAACAAGGATGTTTGACGCAGAGTTGAAGGGTGGTAAGTAGCAAAAGCTATATTCAGTCTTTACCCGCGATAAAATCGCATGTAAGTAGGGGTATTATTTAGCACAAGCGTGACGCTTGCGCTAGCGGAGGGCTTGAGCGGGGAGCTTATTAAGCGGCATTATGATCCAGAGACCGGATCTCATCCAGTTCATCACTCTTTTTAAGGCTTTCTTCTTCCAGGTCGTAATCATCCTGCAATCCCAGCCAGAAGCGGGGGCTGGTTCCAAAGAATTTGGCAAAGCGCAAGGCGGTGTCAGCTGTGACCCTGCGCTTGCCCTTAATGATCTCGCTGATCCGGGTCTGGGGAATAAAGGTTTCCTTGGAAAGCCGGTAAGCGGATATGTCCATAGGGTCCAGAAACTCTTCCTTCAAAACTTCCCCGGGGTGTATGTTCTTTAGTCTTGTCATTTTAATGATAGTCTGTTATTTCAACTTCGTAAGCGTTGTCATCCTCCCAAATGAAAATGATGTGGTACTGTTTATTTACTCTAATGCTGTAATAACCTTCCAGGTTACCCGCTAACTTTTCCAGGTGGTTAGCTGGAGGTATCCGGAGATCGTTAATATTTTGAGCATTGTTGATCATTCTCAATTTACGCCTGGCTACATTTTGCATGGTAACCGGTAGCTTCCTGGACTGTTGTCCGTTCCAAATCTTTTCAGTTTCAGGGTCTGCGAAAGATTTTATCATGAAGCTAACGTTTTGCGTTACTAACGTCAAAGATAAGCAAAGGTGGGAAGGTTTTGCAACTAATTATGGGGATAATGGAATTCGAGCCAGTCTGGTAAGTCCATGTCGTATTGTTGTACAGTGCGCCCTGAGCGGATCGCATGTCGCCCTGGCTCTTCGCCTTCGCGTAGCTACGGCAGAGCAAGGTTAGCGATGGCGCAGTCGAAGGATGATCAGTGAAATTTAGGTTGTAGTTGTTACTCGTGATGAAATCGTGTGGGAGGTAGTATTTTCGATAAACGTTTGGTTACTATAAGATGCTCGTTAGTTGGAAGTGATATCAGACCACTTAAAGATTCTACCGGTTGGTGTATATTCAAACTCTATATCCTGAATAAATTTATCAGGCCCAGATTGCTTTATGAATTTTTTTAAATTGATGTAAGTCTCTTCATCTGCTAATGGGTATACTAAGCCCTTTAATCGCATATAAGCCTTTGTGCGGTGGGTATTGAGGTTTATTTCACTATTCTTAATTTCCTCTTTGTGAAAATCAGATAGTTCATTAAAAATTATGAATTGACTGCTATTTTCTAGATGGCTAATTAGTGGCTTATAACCGTCTTCCCTATATGATCGCCTACTCTTTCTTTCATTATCTTCAAATATATTGAAGCGATATGGTAAATCCCGTTCGGTATGTATCCAACCCTTAAGCAATCTGTCGTGAAGTAGCTGGTTTTCTATTAGAGGATATATTGGCTTGGACTTTCCAGCAGCATATCCGATTTCTTGGTTTACCCACTGATTTTGATAGGAGTTGCGGGTGAGAATAGGAACAAAATATCTACATTCTTCAATGCCTTTGGCAACCTTTTCAGTGTTATAGAGCTGAGCGTTAGCACGTTCATTTGTGGTTATAACAAGTGGTGCCAGCCTTTCACTTTTGTTTAGTGCTATTCTTAGACGATCCATCAAATTTTTATCGACCCAACTAAAGCTAATGAATACTCTATCCTTAATCATTAGGTAAGTTTAAACCAAATCATTCATATCCCCCTCCACCACCTCAGGCAATGTCACCTTCAAACTTGGTGTGCGTTCCCTCTCCCGTTTAATGGCAAAGAGGGCGGGTTCATTGCGGGCAAGGCAGTTACGAAGATGTCGTCAATTCAACTCAAAAGGTGATATATGCCTTACAGTTCCATCTTCCGAAACAACCAGCGGTGAGTTTTTACTTTTTTTAAATTCAATCAGCTTTTGATAGACCTCTTCTAATCCCACCAGAATTTTTTGGCGTTGGATCCTTAAATGATCAATGTTTTCCATAAGCTTGTAAATGTGACCAAGTGGTTTTGTCTATTATTTCCCTCTCTGTCTCCTGATTTCCTTGTGCTATCAGTTTAAAATGAGTCTTTGAATTATCAATAAACATCCAGTCGGAAACAATAGGTTCGTAAAGTTGGAAAAAATTTTTGAGTCCATTTGCATATCGTCTTCTGATAACCGGTTCCGGAATGTTATGGCCTCCTTCCAATACACGGGTTTTTACCCGTTCAATAGCTAACTCAACCGAGTTGAGCCAAAAGAACAACAATGTTACGGAGTAACCTGATTTTTTGGCGCGAGTTATAAACTGAGTATAACTTCTTGTGCTTAGAGTAGTTTCAAAGGCAAAGTTTTCCCCTTTAAATAAAAGCCGGTTTATTCTTTCCAACATTAACCGACCAGCTTGGATTGTAACTTTCTCCGGTTGAAAAGGAGATATACCCCTGGCTATTTCATCGGCATTCACAAATTCTTTACAATCCAGTATTTCCGGTAAAATGGTATAAGATGCCGTGGTTTTACCAGCGCCATTGCACCCTGCTATAATAAACAGCTTTTTCATCAAACCAATTTACTCAAATCTCCCTCCACCACCTCCGGCAGCGTCACCTTCAAACCCGGTGTCCGTTCCATCTCACGTTTAATGGCAAAAAGGGCCGGTTCATTGCGGGCCCAGCTCCTGCGGGCAATACCGTTGTTCACATCGTAGAGCAGCATGTTCTGCAGCCTGCGGTCGGCATCTTCGCTGCCGTCCAGCAGCATCCCAAAGCCCCCGTTGATCACTTCACCCCAGCCTACACCACCACCGTTGTGGATGCTCACCCAGGTAGCACCCCTAAAGCTGTCACCGATCACGTTCTGTATGGCCATATCCGCGGTAAAGCGCGAGCCATCGTAAATGTTAGAGGTTTCACGGTAGGGAGAGTCCGTACCGCTCACATCGTGGTGGTCGCGGCCCAATACCACCGGTCCGATCTTGCCGGCTTTAATGGCTTCATTAAAAGCCTGTGCGATCTTGATACGTCCTTCCGAGTCGGCATAGAGGATGCGGGCCTGGGAGCCCACCACCATTTTATTTTCTCCCGCTGCCTGTATCCAGCGGATGTTGTCTTCCATCTGCTGGCGGATCTCGTCTGGCGCAGAAGACGCCATTTTGGAGAGTACCTCTGCGGCCAGTTGGTCGGTATAGGCCAGGTCTTCGGATTTACCGGAGGTGCATACCCAACGGAATGGCCCGAAGCCGTAATCAAAACACATGGGCCCCATGATGTCCTGCACGTAGCTGGGGTATTTGAACTCACGGCCTAAAGTGGGCTCAGGGTTCATTACATTGGCTCCCGCACGGCTGGCCTCCAGCAAAAAGGCGTTGCCGTAGTCAAAAAAGTAAGTGCCCTTTTCGGTGTGTTTATTCACCGCATTGGCGTGCCTGCGTAGGCTTTCCTGCACCAGTTCCTTAAATTCATCCGGATTGTTGGCCATCACTACGTTGGCATCCTCGTAGCTGAGTCCGGCCGGGTAATAACCGCCCGCCCAGGGGTTATGTAGGGAGGTTTGATCCGAGCCCAGGTCCACGTAAATATCTTCGGCAGCAAAGCGCTCCCAAACGTCCACTACGTTGCCCTCGTAGGCAATGGATACCGTTTCCTGATGCTTTTTTGCCTTGCGCACGCGTTCCACCAGTGCGCTGAGGTCATCGGTGATCTCGTCTACCCAGCCCTGTTCATGGCGTTTGCGTGAAGCTTTGGGGTTTACTTCGGCAGTTACGGAAATACAACCGGCAATATTCCCCGCTTTGGGCTGCGCTCCGCTCATACCCCCCAGTCCGGCTGTTACGAACAAAGCCCCACTATTGGGTTCCTTGCCCACCTTACGCAGGGCGTTAAGCACGGTAATGGTAGTGCCGTGTACAATCCCCTGTGGGCCGATGTACATATAACTTCCGGCCGTCATCTGCCCGTATTGGGTTACGCCCAGGGTATTGAATTTTTCCCAGTCGTCTGGCTGTGAATAATTGGGAATCATCATGCCGTTGGTCACCACCACGCGCGGAGCGTCCTTATGCGAAGGGAACAGTCCCATGGGGTGGCCGCTGTACATATGCAGGGTCTGTTCATCGGTCATTTCCGCTAAGTACTGCATGGTAATGCGATACTGCGCCCAGTTCTGGAAAACCGCTCCGTTGCCCCCGTAGGTAATCAGCTCATGGGGATGTTGCGCCACAGCCGGATCGAGATTGTTCTGGATCATCAGCATAATGGCTTTGGCCTGTTGTGAGTTACCAGGGTACTCCTCTATGGGGCGGGCGTACATATCGTAATCCGGGCGGAAACGGTACATATAAATACGGCCGTATTTCTTCAGTTCTTCCGCAAATTCCGGGGCCAGCTCCTTATGCCACTTTTGTGGGAAATAACGCAGGGCGTTTTGCAGGGCCAGTACTTTTTCCTCTTTACTGAGGATGTCCTTGCGTTTGGGAGCGTGATTGGTATCCGGATCGTAAGGTTTAGGAGCCGGTAATTCTGCGGGTATTCCTTCTTGTATCTGTTCCTGAAAGCTGCGGGTAGCCGTTTCCATATTTTTATTTTTTTCGGAATGAATTGGTTTTTCTGTCGTAGCCGTAAGGGCAATGTTTGCAACCACTCTGGCAGCAATGGCCACGCTTGAGGTGGTATTGCCGGGTAAATACGAGGAATCCCTCATCGCTGTAATAGTAGTCTCCTTCTTCCAGTTGTGGCATATTGCAAAGCTAAACAACGTGGCGCTGAAAGCCGAAGGTATTTGGCTCAGGGTTAAAGGTCATTCTGTTCGTGCAACCCTTAAGCATTTTCCTGTCCAAAGAGGATTAACCTAAATTTCTGCGGTATGAAGAATGTCTGTTTTTCACTTTTCCTCATTTTATTTTGTTCCATGAGCGCCCATGCCCAAATGAAGTGGCACTTTTTACAGGATGTACATGGGCGGGTTGAAGATCTGAGCATCCGGGATACTAAAAATTTACTGGTTTGTGACGGAGGTGGCTATATCTACCGTTCATCGGATGGAGGGCAAAACTGGGATACGGTGTTTACCAGTCGCTATTACCTGCGTAGTATAGAGTGGTTGAATGATAGTGTGGCTTTTTGCGGCAGCCTGGACTCTTCGGTGTTCCGGACTACGGACGGTGGAGCTACATGGACGGATATTACCTCCAACCTGCCCCGGGTGCCCAAAGGAATATGTGGTATGGATGTAAGAGGTAACACCGTGTATATGGCGGGTAACTTCTTTAATGACGGTTATATTTTCTATTCTTCGGATGGGGGGCAAAGCTTTCAGGAGTCGAGCTTTAATGGCGTGCCACCCAGTTCTCTGGTGGATATTAATTTTATTTCTACCGATACCGGCTTTGCCTGCGGAGGCTTGCGGTGGAATAATTTTTCGAGCGCCACGGCCACCTTATACCGCACCGTAGATGGGGGACAAAACTGGGATGAGATATTCCGTGACTACGATACGCTGAATACCAACCTGGGCTGGAAAATATTCCACGATGGCAATTATATGCTCATGTCCATGGAAAGAAATACGGCTGGACGGTTCCTGTTATCCAAGGATCGCGGTACTACCTGGGATACGGTTGGTATTCATGGCCTGAGCAACGGTGAGGTACAGGGTATTGGCTTACTACATCCTGATACGGTATTGCTAGGATACCATTTAATGGGCGGTAGTCATTTTTTGAAAATGAGTTTAGCTACGCACCAGTTGGTAAATGTTACTAACGCAGCTGATGTTGGTAAAGCAGGCCTTTTGAGTCAGTCACACATGAACCGGATCGTGAGGTTGTCCGATGAGTTATTCTATGGTGGCGGAAACGGGGTGTGGGCCTTATATGATTCCACGGTTACCTCGTTATCTTATACCAAAGAAGCTGTGCACGAGGAGCAGACGGTGCCGGAGATCAGTATATTTCCCAATCCGGTGAGGAACGGAGAGTTGAAATTCCGAATTAATGTTCCCGGTAAAACACGGATGCTGCTAGGGGTATTTGATGTAAAGGGCAAGCCGGTGGAAATACTGCATAATGGATACATAACGAGAGGTGAACAAGACTTTCGGGTATCCATGCGAGGTGTGAGCCAGGGTACTTACTATGTGGTGTGTCGCAGTTTTTACGCTAATGTTGTGGTGCCTTTTCAGTACCTGGAGTAGCGGTTTTAAGCACGAAACGCCTAAAACGAAACCCGCAATCCGCAACCCGGTGTCCTGGATTTAAATTTAGTTCGTCAATTTTGCATCCATGAAGGAATTTGATGCGCTAAACTCCCCCCTGCAGCATATCGATACTATCCATAATGTTGAGTTGTGGATGAAGCGCGATGACCGCATCCATCCCGAGGTGAGCGGTAATAAATGGCGCAAGCTCAAATATTACCTTGAAGATTTCCGTAGGAGTGACAAAGAGGTGATCCTCACTTTTGGCGGGGCTTTTTCCAACCACTTGGCGGCTACGGCAGCGTTGGGGAAGATGGCCGGTATTCCTACCAAGGCGCTGGTGAGGGGAGAGGAGGTACAAAGCAATCCCACCCTGGATTTCTGCCGCGCCTGCGGTATGGAGATCGAAGCCATTTCGCGCAAGCGCTACGATACCAAGGATGATCCTGAATTTGTAGCGATGATGGCGGAGGCTTTGCCGGAGGTATACATGATTCCGGAAGGGGGGAAGGGAGTTTTGGGTATGCAGGGCTGTGCGGAGGTGGTGAATGAGCTGCCGGAAGGTTTTGACGTAATCTGTGTGGCGGGAGGAACGGGAACCACCATGGCCGGGATGCTTACCGCAGATTACCCAGCTCAATATGTATTGTACCCGGCCCTGAAAGGCGGTGTTTTCCTGAAGCGTGCTATTGACGGGTACCTGACTGATTTCCAGCGCGCATTTTCAACAAAAGGGCATGGAAAAAAAATGGGGATGGAACGTCTTTTGGTGGAAGAAGATTACCATTTTGGCGGTTACGGAAAAACCCGCCCCGAGCTAATCCATTTTATGAATGGTTTTTACGACCGCTACTGCATTCCGCTGGATCCGGTGTATACCGGGAAAATGCTTTTTGGTATTATGGAAGGCCTGGAAAAGAAAAAATGGGAAGCGGGAACCAAAATTGTGGCTATCCATACCGGGGGGCTGCAGGGAATAAAAGGTATGAACCAACGTTTACAAAAGTCGGGAAACACTTTGCGCTATGAAGGCTAAACTTTTTGGATTGTTGCTATTATTGTCCGGTTTCGCTATAGCCGGAACTAAAGAATCGGTAACCATCAGCTACATTGAAAAATACCGCGATGTAGCCATTCGAGAAATGAAGGAGTTTGGTGTGCCGGCCAGCATTACGCTGGCACAAGGCATACTGGAATCCGGCAGCGGACAAAGCTATCTGGCCCAACGCGCCAATAACCACTTCGGGATTAAATGCCACCTGGACTGGGACGGTAAACGGGTGTATAAAGATGATGATGAGAAGAATGAGTGTTTCCGGGCGTATAAGGATCCGGATGAGAGTTTTCGTGATCATTCTCTTTTCCTGAAGAACCGTTCGCGTTACGCCTCGCTCTTTAAAGAAGATCCCACGGACTATAAGGCCTGGGCGCACGGCTTAAAAAGGGCCGGTTATGCGACCAACCGCAAATATCCTACCTTGCTTATTGATCTGATAGAGCGTTATGAACTGCATAAATACGACCTGGAAGGCTTTAAGGTGGATGTAGAGGAGATTACTAAAAACGAACCGGATGTGCCGGCTCGTGAAGAGATCAAAAGCTACCAGGTGAACGTTTCCAAAAATTACGTGGAATACGTTACCGCTAAAAAAGGTGATTCTTTTGAGAGTATTTCCAAACAGGTGGATGTATCGGTAAGGCGCCTTAAGAAATACAATGAGCTGGATGAGGATGTACAATTGAAAGAAGGCCAACGGGTATACCTGCAGCCCAAACGCAAAAAGGCTTACCGCGATTTTGAGGTGCATACTGTAAAGCAAGGGGAAACGGTATACAGTATTTCTCAGCAATACGGTGTTAAAATGAAATACCTGCGTAAACGCAATAACCTCAAAGATGATAAAGAGCCGGTTCCGGGCATGGAGCTGGAACTGCGCTGAACCATAAAAAGATCTGTTATGCAAAAACTTCTGGGCCTGCTGCTGTTTGCCTTCCCATTGGTGGCCTTTAGCCAGGCTCCTTCGGCTTGTTCTGTCAAGGATTCTTTGGAGGCCGAACTAGCCGGATTGCAAAGGGATTATGCGGTGGTGGAGAAAAAGTTTCACGCCATGAACCAGTTGAATAATTCCCTGATGCTGGTGCGCAAGGAATTCCGTGATTCTGCCCTTATAGCGGAGATCGAACGTTTTGAGGTCAACTATTATTCTAAGTTCCGGGAAATTCAGAGGAAGAATACCGAATACCTGCTAGGTATTCAAACCATTAAAGCTGAGCTGGAGGTGCTGAAAAAGAAGTGCCCTGATCCCATAGATTAACCTGAGGCCAGTATTCGGGTAGCTTAAGGCGTGTGAGTTTCTGATTTCCGGGTATAGCGGGTTACAGATACCAGTAGGAAAAGATACAATACCGTAAGGGCTGAAAAAACAACGGCAATACTAAGATCGGTAGGGCCTGATCCGATGGTCATCTGAATGATCAGGGCCACCATGGCAAAAGCAAATAAGAACTGCATGATCGGTTTTGATATGCTGTATTTCGTGAAAACGGCCGCTGAAATAAGCAGGTTTAAAACTAAGGCTATTGCTCCGCTAAAACTCAGTCCTGCCAGAAATAGCGTAACACAGGATGATATGAGCGCCATCGCCTGGTGGATGCATACCGCCACAAAGAGCCATCGCCTGGTGTAAATAAGTTTGCTCATCAGTTTACCCGGTAACAGATCAACGTACCATCTTCGGTGGAGGTAACAATGTTAATGGCGCCATCTTGCTTCAATGAGCCCATATCAAAAGGACTTTGTGCAAATACCGGGAAGCCTTTGATCATTTGGCCTTGCTTATCAAACAGTACTACCTGCTCGGCATTTTTGCTGTAGGCACCCACGTAAAATTCCCTGCGGAAGATCATGGCTTTCGGCCGGTCGGAAATCTCGGATTCCAGCTCGGCCTGCCAGGGTTTTTCATCACTTTTCACAAAAAGCTCCTCATCATGCGTAAAGATGTATTTATCGTCAAAGTACAGGAAGTGTTCAGCCGGGTTGTTCTCATCCAGGTACAGGGCATCGATGGTTCCGTTGATGCCGATGGCCACCATCTGTCCCTTTTTATTGAGAGTCAGTAATTCGGATTCTTTGAGTTTATCACCTTCCCGGAAGTAGAAGGGAGGGTTCAGTCCTTCCAGCCCGGTTACCGTTTTAAAGCGCCCTTCACCACGCCTGTCCAGCAGGTATAATGAGCCTTTTTCGCTCAGGCAAACAATCACATCTTTTTTGTTGATGGTAAAGAGTTGGGGTTTGCTGATCAGGTCGCTGTCCGCTTTTTTAAAGGCCCAGCCGCTTACCGGCTTACCTTCTTTATCGTAATTGAGGAGCTTGTTGCCGGCAGGCACCACAAAGCGGTAATTGCGGGCACGGTCGTAATTGAAAACACCCACCGCAGCGGTAGCTCTGACGGGCAGTTTTACCGGGAATTTCTCCACATCGCGTCCCAGTCGGTCTATAACGTACAGGCTTTGGGCGGTGTTGCACACCATCTGTAGCTTGTTATTCTTAAAGAGGTCTACCTGGGTTACGGTTCCTAGTAGGGGGCCGTCCAGCATTTTGGTCCATACTATCTTACCATCACCATCCACCAGATACAGGCGGTTGTCGCTATCCTGGATGATGATCTCGTATTTTTTATTGCCGTGGTTCAGCACAAACTGGGGGGCGCCTTGGGCCGGGCTTTCCAGTACGGTAGCCCATTGCCGTGCCACTTCCTCCTGGGTTTTGGGTTCATTGAGCAGGTAAAAGTTCACAAAAGCTGCGTCACCTTCTACATTTAGCTGCAGGGAAGCCCAGCGGTAGTTGTTCAGTACGTCCCGTGAACGTTCCAGGATCTGCGCATCGGCACCCTCCAGTTTGCTCATCATCAGGTCCAGGAACAGTGGATTGGAGGCGAGTGCGCGTATATGGGATTTTGAGGGAACTTTACCAATAAACTCCTGGTAGCTTTCATCCGCTGCCAGGGTTTTACCGGCCAACAGGTCATTGATGAGCCCCTTCATGGCGGCTTCGCTCTCACTGAAGATCACGAAATCTTCCAGCACGGTATAGTACGGTTTATGCAAACCCTTGAAGAGGCGGCCGTATACTTTGGGAAGCATATTTTCATAGGCCAGCTTTTTAAGGATAAGCCCGCGGTAACCTTCAATGTAGGAAGAGTCCGAAATGGTTTCCAGCGATTCCTCGGCCAGGGAGCGTTTACGATGCTTGAAATAAGCTATGCGGAAGTTGCTCTTTACGGCTGCATCCGTATAAATAAGCCCCATTTCCGTATCCACCCAGTTGAGGACAGCTTCCTTGCCACCGCTTGGAAGGCTGGCTAATTGCTGTTGGTAGCGGTTAAAACTTTCCGATACTTTGAGGTATTCCTCGTAATTGCGATGATATTCTTCCGCATTTTCAAAGGAGTAGGAAAGCCATAAAGCCGCTCCGGCCGGTATAATGTCGGCAGCTTCCGGTTTTTGGGGCTCCGTTCCCCGGAAGGCGTGGGTAAAATAACCTTCTTCCTCCGGCAACAGTAGAATGCCGTTTATCAGCAGTTCTTTATTGTATACCTGCAGGTCCAGTTCGGCCCATTTGCCGGTCTTGCTGAGAAACCCCAGTTCTGCAAGGGGAATGCTCTTTTTAAGCCAGGCCGGAACTTCGGCCATCCGAACGTATAGGTTGGCCAGGTCTTTTTTGTTAGCAGTGTTGTACAACTTTTCAAATTCCGGGTTGGCGCGGAAATTAAAGTCACTGTTCAGCTGGCGGATCGCCTCCTCCACCAGGTTGATGCTGGTGCTGAAGAGCAATACATTACGATAGGAGCTCAGCGAGAACTTTTCGTGGTCTCCGTCAAAAAAGGTGAATACTTCGGCTTCTGCGTAGGTCTTTTTCTTAAAAGTGTACTGATTGGCCAGGCTTTGTCCGGAGATGCGCTCGAAATCCTTATCGGAGGTGGTGAGGAACAGCATATCGTACTTCCCGGCTCCGCTTAGTGAGGTGCTGATAAGTACTTTCCGGTTATTGAGAAATCGTTGCAGTGTGTCAGCCGGGAAGAGGTTTTTCAGCGCCAGAGCTTGGTCGCGGAAGGATTGTATGAGGGGAAGACTGTCCGCGTCCAGGTAGATCTTGGTTTGAGTAATTTCCTGGAAGGCCTTCTCAATGTTCCGGGTTTCGATCAGTACCACTGATGATTGGGGGACTCCGGAATACAGGTCAGCTTCGTTTTTTACGTCTGGCTTGCAGCGGGCCGTTAACAGGATCAGCGCAAGCAGAATTCCGAGGTATCTCATTAATAAGGTGAAATTTGAGGCAAAAGTATAATAAAGTAACTCAGAGACCGAGTGAAAGTTGATCGGGCAACAGGCGAAATGATTTGCGGTGATAAGGGCTAGGGCCGTGCTGAAGTATGGCCTGGCGATGTTTACGGGTGGGATAGCCTTTATTGGACGTCCATTGGTAGTGTGGAAATTCCTCGCTGAGCTTTTCCATAAAGGCATCACGATGGGTTTTGGCCAGTACCGAAGCAGCCGCAATGTTCTTGAATTTGCCGTCTCCCTTGATAATACAGTGGTGCGGATAGCGGCTATGTGGATTAAAGCGGTTGCCGTCAATCAACAGGCAATCCGGTTCTTTCTGAAGTTGGTCCACCGCGCGGTGCATAGCCAGGAAAGAAGCGTTGAGGATATTGACAGCGTCAATTTCTTCATGATCTACAAAGGAAACGGCCCAGGCTAAAGCTTTCTTCTCAATCACCAGGCGCAACTTATTGCGGTCACTTTCGGTCATTTGCTTGGAATCATTAAGCAACGGATGGCTGAAGCGTGGGGGCAGTATTACGGCAGCTGCCACTACCGGGCCCGCCAGACATCCCCGGCCGGCTTCATCGCAACCGGCTTCCACCAGGCCTTTGGTGTGGAAATTACGCAGGCGTACCGGCATCCCGCAGGGTGTTTTCAATACTCTTCCACATCATATCCGCTGAATTTTCCCAGGTGAAAATCAGGGCCCTTTCCTTGCCTTTTTCAATCAGGTCTTTACGCAGTTCTTTATCATTTATCCTTTCCATGGCACCCGCAATGTGTTCCAGTTTGGAAGGGTCGCAAATGAGAGCGGCTCCTCCTGCAACTTCGGGCATGGAGGTGGTGGAAGCGGTGATCACGGGTATCTCACACTTAAAAGCTTCAACGATAGGTATACCAAAGCCTTCAAAATGGGAAACAAAGAGCAAGGCATGGGCAGAAGCCAGTACCTTGTTGAGGTCTTTTCCCTCCAGGCGCCCGGTAAAAATAATATCATTCTTAAAGGGGTGATTCTGGTAAATGGTTTCAATAGTCTGGTTCCAGAACATTTTTTCGCCCACAATCACAAATTTATGCCGGCCTCCCTGGTTGCGGTAAAGGGTATAGGCTTTTAGCATGCCATCAATATTCTTGCGTGGGTTAAGTGCCCCGATGAAGATAAAATATTCACTTCCACCGCTGAGTTCATCACGTACCTTCTTGCGCTGGGCAGGCGGAATGGGAAAAAAGAAGTCGCCACCGCCATTGTATACCACATCCACCTTTTTGCGGGTGATGCCGTAGGTGGCGCAGATATCCTTGCGGCTATATTCCGAAACAGTAGCCACGCGTAAGGCTTTATGGGCAAAACGCCTGAAATATTTCAAAAAATAACTACGTGCCTTGCGGGGAATATTTTCCGGGTGATGTTCAAAATTAATGTCGTGAATAACTGCAATATCAGGCACTTTGCTCCGCAAGCTCACGTAACCATCAGTAGATATAAAAAGGTCAGGCTTATGTTTTTGGAAAACGCGGGGCAGGCTCCATTCAAACCAGATATACCACAGTATAGGATGCCTGGCCGGGGGCCCGATTACCACGGGAGTGATGTTCTTTTCAAAAATAAAACGAGGCTCGTAGGGGCGGTCAAAAATGAAGATCCACTCCACCTCGGGGTGGCGCTGGGCCAACCTCTTGAAAATCTCGTAAGTAAACCAGCCGATACCTTCCAGCTTATTGGGAAGCAAAAGGCGCGTATTTACAGCTATTTTCACGGCTTCAAATATAGCGTCATAAATATTTACTTTAGCCGTTTTTAAGGATCTATGCAGAAGAAGTTTATCAGCAATCTGATACTGCTGCTCTTTCTGAATCTTCTGGTAAAACCAGCCTGGATTTTCGGGATCGACCTTCCGGTGCAAAACCGCGTTGGAGCGGAAGAGTACGGCCTGTACTTTGCGCTGTTCAACTTCTCCATGTTGTTCAATATCCTTTTGGATCTCGGCCTTACACATTATAACAACCAGGCCGTGTCACGAAACCGTCCTGAGGTGGTACGCAATTTTTCCAATCTTACCAGCCTTAAGTTTATGCTGGGGGTTGTTTACCTGGTTGTAACCCTGGTGGCTGGCTTTGTATTTGGCTATAGCCAAACCGCACTTATTCTCTTGCTGATCCTTTCCTTTAATCAGTTCCTCGCCTCACTCATCCTTTTTTTCCGTTCCAATTTGTCAGGTATGCAATTCTTTCGTGCCGACAGTCTTTTGAGTGTAGTGGATAAAACGTTGATGATTGTGCTGTGTGGCATTTTGCTTTTCGGGCTGGAGGATGTATTGGAGTTTAATGTAGTGTATTACGCGCTGGCGCAAAGCCTTAGTTATATAATAGCCTCGGTAATTGCTTTTTTCCTGGTGTGGAAAAAAGTGCGCGTTTTCACCTGGAGGATCAATTTCGGATCTTATGGGAAAGGCTTGCGGAAGAGCATACCTTATGCTCTGCTTATCCTCTTGATGTCTTTATACACCCGTGTAGATGGTATTATGGTAGAGCGGCTGGTAGGATCGTATGAAAGTGGCATTTATGCCGCTTCCTTCCGTTTGCTGGACATGGTTAACCAGCTGGGTTATCTCTTTGGTGTATTACTGTTGCCCATGTTCAGTGCCATGCTGGGGCGTAAGGAGGATGTAAGCAACCTTACACGTTTATCTTTCAACCTGGTATTTACGGTGTTGTTGGGGGTGTCCTTAGTAGCCGGTTTTAATGCCTCTCCTATCATGGACAAGCTTTACCAGGTGGATGATCCTTCGGTAGCTCACGTTTTTGAGCTACTGATCTCCAGCAGCATTGGTTTTGGAACCACTTTCATATTCGGGACCTTACTGACTGCTGCGGGCAAATTAAAGACCCTCAATACCATCGCCCTGGTAGGTTTTGTGCTTAACATTATCCTGAACTTTATCCTGATCCCGGATTATGGTGCTGAAGGGGCGGCTATTGCTACTGTGTTTACTCAATTGCTTGCTGCACTGGCTCAGGTGTTCTATTCGTTCAGGCTGTTGCAGATAAGCTTTCCGGCTTCATACGTTTTACGTCTTTCAGCCTTTGTGCTGGTTTCAGTTGGTACCGTTTATCTTTTGCAATACCTGCCTCTTCCGGTTCTGACCAATATCATTCTTTCCTTTGGGTTGGTCATGAGCTTTGCGCTGTTCCTGAAACTGTTTAATTATCAAACAGCAATAGATTTGATGAAGTCTCGTTTGAAGTAGCCCTAAAGGTTTTGCTGTTTTTATATTTTTGCGCAAATTTTTACAGAACTCATGCAGGAAAATACAGATAGTGCCCGGGTATTTGATTCCAGAAACCTGATCGTATACCTCTATAAGTGGCGTGTGCCCTTGCTGGGTATAACCATTCTGGCAGCCATACTGGCGGCAATCTTCAGCGGTTCTGCTTTTATTGAACCCAAGTATAAATCAACGGTAACAGTATTTCCCACTACTACCAACTCCCTGTCCAAAGCTCTTTTGCCGCAGCAATTTGCCTCACGCGGACAGGATATTCTGGAGTTCGGTGCGGAAGATGAGGCTGAGCAACTTCTCCAGATCCTGAACTCGGATGAGATTCGCGACCGGGTTATTGAGAAGTATGATCTGGCCCATCACTATGGTATTGATAGTAGTAGCAAATTCATACGCACAGAACTGTACGACACCTTTGATGATAACATTTCTTTTGAACGTACAGAGTTCATGTCCGTAGAAATAAATGTTCTGGATACAGACCCGGATACAGCCGCACTTATTGCCAATGACATTGTGCTTTTACTGGATGAGGCGAAGAACCGCATACAGAAAGAACGTGCCCTGCAGGGTTTGCAGATCATCCAGGGAGAATACGATGATCTGAAAAGGGAAGTGGACAAGCTGGAAGATTCCCTCACCGTATTGCGCTTTAAAGGCGTTCATGATTATGAAGGACAGTCTGCCGTATACAGTGAGCAACTGGCTTTTGAAATTGCTTCCAACGGTGAAGATAGCTGGCAGGCACGTGGTATTCAGGTAAAATTGGATACCCTGGCTAAATATGGTGGCCCTTATGTATCAGTACGGGATGAATTGCAGTACCTGCGGGGTCAGCTGGTACAGATCAAAACCAAGCTGGACCAGGCCCGGGTAGATGTGGAGCAATCCCTGCCTGCCTCCTTTAAGGTGAACCTGGCGTATCCGGCTGAGAAAAAATCCTATCCCACACGCTGGCTCATTGTACTGGTATCGGCTATGGGTGCCTTTGTGATTACCCTGATCATCATCCTCATAATGGATACCATCAGAGGTTCACGGCAAGATAGCTAGCTGTGAGATCATTCTTCAGGAATACCGATGATCGCATAATTGCCTTTGTTGGAGGGCTTTTCAGCCTTCTTAACGTGGTATTTATACTTACCGAGAATTTTTGGGGGCTGATCATTCCTTTTGCACTGGCCCTGGTGGCGTTTATCGTTTTGTCATTGGACAAGGCGGTGCTTTTCCTGGTGTTAGCCACCCCGGTTTCGGTATTTTATTACAATGAGGATATGCATATAGGCTTCAGTATTCCCACCGAACCTATATTATTTGGCATTACCTTACTTTTTCTGGTGAAAGTGCTCTATATGGGCAATTTTGATCCTAAGGTGGTTACTCATCCGCTTTCACTGGCTATACTCTTTAATCTGATGTGGATGATCATGACCACTTTTACCAGTGAGATGCCTTTTGTTTCGGTAAAATATGTGGTTGCCAGGATATGGTTTCTCTCGGTTTTTTTCTTCCTGATGTCGCAGATCTTCAGGAGTCGTAAAAAGATCAATCATTTTTTCTGGTTGTTCATGATCTCCCTCTCTATAGCTGTACTCTACACCTTATACATGCATTACCAGTTTGATTTTACCCGCCAGGCAGGTACCTGGGTAATGTTTCCCTTCTTTAAGGAACACACGGTATACGGTGCGGTGCTGGCTATGTACGTTCCTATAGCTTTTGTATTTGCCTTTTTGTACAAACACAATCTCAATTTGCGGGTGTTGGGTTTTGTTTTTTTCTGCCTGCTTTCGGTGGCGGTTATATTTTCCTTTACCCGGGCGGCCTGGGTAAGCCTGGTAATTTCTTTTGTTGCCATGTTGCTCATTGTGCTCAGGGTAAGGAAAGAGGTGTTGCTGAGTATGGGTGTGGTTGTGGTATTATTCCTGGTTTATTCCCGCAATGACCTGATCAATATGTTTGAACAGAACGAGCAGGTGAGTAGTGATAACCTTACCGAACACGTAGAATCCATTTCGAATATTTCCTCGGATGTAAGTAACCTGGAGCGTATCAATAGATGGAAATCGGCCTTACGCATGTTTAAGGAGCGTCCTGTGTTTGGTTTCGGTCCCGGTACCTATATGTTCCAGTATGCTTCATACCAAAAGCCATCGGAAAAAACTATAATTAGTACCAATGCGGGTGATTTAGGTAATGCACACAGCGAATACATTGGTCCGCTGGCTGAATCGGGAATTCTGGGCATGTTATCCGTATTAGCCATTGTGGTAATTACTATTCTTACCGGTATACGAGTATATTATAAGTTGGAGGATGAGAAGCTGAAATTGATTGCTTTAGCTGCTTTAATGGGGCTTATTACGTATTGGTCTCATGGTTTCCTCAACAATTTCCTGGATATGGATAAAGCTGCCTGCCCGGTATGGGGTTTCTCGGCCCTGTTGGTGGTGTTGGATCGTTATTATATCAAAAAACCGGATAATCCCAATTCGGAAGATTAATATTACTGATAATCAATATCTATCACTGCCATTTTTTAATATGCACGCATAGGAATGTTAACACTTGATTAACATTTTTTTATTAGCGGCATTGATTATCCGAATATTTCTTGCCACATTCGTATAACGTTTAACACAAAATTTTACCTACATGAAAAACAAAGCTTCACTGCTTGCAGTGCTGCTATGGGTTTTGTGCATGCAATTGGGCTTTGCACAATCCCGTACTATTTCTGGTGTCGTTCGGGATGCCGGATCCGGTGAAACTCTTCCCGGAGTTGCAGTGCTGGAAAAGGGTACTCAAAACGGTACAGCCACCAATATTGAGGGAAAATTTGAATTAACAGTTAGCAGCGCCAATGCTACACTGGTATTCAAATCTATTGGTATGGAAGAAAAAGAGGTAGCATTGGGTTCTGAGGATTACGTTGTGGTCCAGCTCAAACAATCTACCGAATCACTCCAGGAAGTAGTGGTAACTGCTTTAGGGGTGTCCAGGGAAAAGCGTTCACTGGGTTATACTTCCTCCAATGTGAGTTCGGATGAAGTAACCGAAGGTGGCGACCGCAGTCCACTGAATGCTATTCAGGGTAAGGTAGCGGGTGTAAATATCTCCTCGGCTTCAGGTAGTCCCGGTTCTTCTTCCCGGATCATCATCCGTGGTCTGCAGTCGGTTGACCAGGATAACCAACCACTGTTTGTAATTGACGGGGTTCCGATTTTCAATAACTCTTCCAATATCAACTCCTTGAACCTGGGAGCTGACTTTGGTAACGGTGCCAACGCTATTAACCCCGAGGATATAGAGAACATTTCTATCCTTAAGGGAGCTAGTGCAACGGCCTTATACGGTTCCAGGGCTTCAAACGGTGTGGTGCTTATAACTACTAAAAAAGGAAAGACCTCCCCTGCAGGCAAGCAAAACTTCGGCATCTCATACGCGGGCAATGTAAGCTTCAGCGATGTCTATATCCTGCCTACTTTCCAGGAAGATTTTGGTCAGGGTTGGGATGGTACCCATTTGTTGGGAGAAAACGGCTCCTGGGGTCCTAAATACGATGGAAAGGAACGTGTTTGGGGTAACGTAGTGGATAATTCACAACTCCTGAAGCCTTACGTTCACCTTCCCGATAACGTGCGGGATTTCTTTGAAACAGGGGTTTCCTATCAGAATTCAATTTCCTTTAACGGAGGAGATGAGAAGGGAAGCTATTACGTTTCATTCTCCAACACCAAAACGGATGGTATTTATCCTACCGATGTAGATACGTATAACAGGAATACGGTAGCCCTGCGCGGCTCCAGGAATGCCGGTATCTTCAACTTCAGTGGCTCATTGAACTTCAGTGATACCAAATCCAGTTTTGTTCCTACCGGTCAGGGACCTACTGTATATAACAACATTATGCAGATACCAAGGGATATCAGCATTGTGGATATGTCTGACTACACCAACAAGTTTTACAATATAGATAACTACTTTACCCCTTATGGCGTGGTAAACCCATACTTTACTCTTAATGAGTTTGGAAGTAAGTTCAGGGGTAGTAAATTCTTCGGAGGACTGGAAAGTTCGGTTGAGCTTACCGATTGGCTGACTGGTACCTATCGTTTCGGTTTTGATTACGGCACGGATAACTATAATATCTGGGAAGCCGTTATCGATGCGCAGGCCGGTACACCCAATGATGGTACCAGCAGTGAGGATCGTGGTTCTGTACGTGAAAGACTTTACACGCAGCGCCAGTTAAACCATGACTTCATTCTTTCTACCAAGAAGTTTGATCTTACCAAGGACCTTGGAATGGACATCCTGGCTGGTTTGAACATCAATGAAAGGGCCTTTACTGATGTAGATGCCTTTGTGAACGACCTCACCATACCGGGTTTTTATGACATTAGCAACAGTCCTAACCAGCCTTCTGTACCCGAGGATAAAGCACAATTCAGTATCGGTATAGAAAACCAGTCGTTACGGAGATATGGAGGTGTGTATTCTCAGGCCAGTTTTGATTATAAGAATATGATCTTCCTGAACCTGAGTGCGCGTTATGATAAGTCTTCAACTCTTCCTAAGGAAAATAACGGGTTCTTTTACGGTGGTGCTAACGCCAGCTTTGTTCTTACCGACCTTCTTAAAGTGCGTTCCACCGTTTGGAATTACGGTAAGTTGAGGGTTGGCTACGGTAGCACCGGTAATGATGCACCGGTATATGTGACTAAATCCTATTTTGAGCAAAAATCTGTAAATGTTCCATTCAGGACTTACGATTTTCCTGTGGGTGGTATTAACGCCTTTTCGATCAGCAATCGCTTAGGGAGTCCAGATCTGCAGCCTGAAATTACCAAGGAGTTTGAGATTGGTGGTGAGTTCCGGTTTTTTACACGGGTAACGGTAGATCTGACGTATTACAATCGTGTAACCACAGACCTGATTCTTGGTGTTCCACTGGCCGGTGAATCTGGCTGGACTGTTATTACCCAAAACGTGGGTGAGATCGTAAACAAGGGTATTGAAGCCCTGGTGTCTGTGGACATCTTGAAGAAAGATGATCTGGGAGGTTTTACCTGGACGCTTTCTACCAATTATTCCAATAACGACAATAAGCTGATCCGACTAAACGATGGTTTGGAAAAAGTTACCCTCGGGGGTCTGAGTACCATAGGTTTCTTTGCCGTGCCAGGTCAGCCTTTGGGTGTATACGAATACAGTGTTCCCGAAACTTCTCCCGATGGCCGCGTAGTGGTAGATGACAATGGTGTTCCGGTGGCTTCTACTGATAAAGTTTTGAAGGGCAACGCGCAGTATGATTATATCCTGGGTGTGACCAACCGCTTTGGGTACAAGGGTATTACGTTAGGTGCTACTGTAGATGCCCGCATTGGAGGGGTAATGTTCTCCAGGACGGCAGATATCAATAATTTTACTGGTAACGGAGTGAAGACCACTTTCAACGATCGTAAACCATGGGTGGTTCCAAACTCTGTACAAAAGGTAGAACAGGATGACGGTTCTATCATTTATGTAGAGAATACTACCGCTATTGATCAGCAGCACCAGGACGATTATTATAGTGCGGATGCTTTGGCGGAAGAATACCTGATCGATAAGTCTTATGTTAAGTTAAGAGAGGTAACCCTGGGTTATACTATACCTCAACGTTTGTTGAATGACACGCCCTTTGCTTCTCTTTCAGTGAGTGTGTTTGGAAGAAACCTGCTTATTTTCAGGCCGGTTGATAACCAGTTTGTGGATCCTGAGACCACTACCTTCGGTAATGGCATTGAAGCAGATTTTGGAGAGTTCAGTGCTAACCCTAGTGTACGCACATACGGGTTTGGCCTAAAAGCAACATTCTAAACCAATAAAATTGTCAACTATGAAAATATTCAGAATAATCGCAGTTGCATCCGTTTTTGTTTGGAGTACCTCCTCCTGCGAAAAGTATTTGGATGTAAATGATGATCCTAATAAAACCGAGTTTGCCTCGCTGGATGTGGTACTTCCTGCGGCACAGGCTTCCACCTGTATTCATGTGGGTGGTGAATTGTTTAATTTGGGCGGTTTCTGGGCCCAATACCATACGCAAAGTCCGGATGCCGGGCAATATCAGGATATTGATGCCTACAACGTGTCGGTGGATTTCTTTGATCGTACCTGGCAAGAATTATATGCCGGAGCATTGAATGATTATAAGTACATCCGTGAAAACGCTGATGGCACCAATAATGCTTATTACCTGGTGGCTACTTTGATGGAAGCTTATACTTACCAGGTTTTGGTAGATCTTTACGGGCAAGTACCTTATAGTGAAGCTCTTCAAGGCACAGCTAACCTCACCCCGGCCTACGATGAGGGTCAGGCTATATATAAAGACCTTTTAAGCAGAATTGATGAGGCAATGGCTCGTTATTCAGCTGATCCTGCCAATGGTGAAGCGCCTTCCGGTAATGACATCATATTTGGAGGAAATATGAGTCGTTGGATCCAGTTTGGCAATACTCTGAAGTTGAAAATGTTATTACGAGTCTACCGGGTGGGTGATATTTTTGATCAGGCAGAAGTAATTGCCCTGGCAAATGGTGGTAACCTTTTGTCTGTTAATGCACAAATGACCCTTTTTGAGGAAGCTGCTAATAAATCCAATCCTTTTTATGATGTGAATTATGATCGTTTAGGGGGGGTAAACCATGCCGCCAGTCAGACCATAGTGAGCTTTTACCAGGCTAATAATGATCCTAGGCTTGATACATTATACGAGCCAGGTTCCGGAGGAGCATATACAACCAAACCACAAGGGGATTTTGCCAACCGGGATATTTCATTTGACGCTTTGGCCGAACCGATCGTTTTCGAATTAAAACCGATCGTACTCTTCAGTGCTGCTGAAGCAGATTTTCTAAGGGCCGAGGCGCTGGAACGCTTTGGTGGTGGTGGACAAACCGCTTATGAAGAAGGTATAACCGCTTCTTTTGCCATGTATGGTATTGCAGATACTGTAGCTGATGATTATTATGGAGCTGGAGGTCCTTATGAATGGATTGCCGGTGGTACTACGGAAGACCATATTAAGCAGATCGCCACTCAAAAGTGGGCGGCCATGGCTAATAGTCAGAACCTGGAGGCCTTCTTTGAGATCAATCGCCTCGGGTACCCTGAGTATAAGACATTAGCTAATGCTCAACCGGGAGACCTGGTATACTCTCTGGCTTCTGTATTGCCTCCCGGCCAAACTCCTCAGAGGTTACTATTTGCGGATGTTTCCAAATCCCGTAATCCAAACGTGCCTGCACAATCCAGTGGTGATGTTGCGGTACCTATTTGGTGGGCTCAGTAAAAATCGTTAAATTATTGGATATGAAATTGTTAAATAAATCATTACTAATAACAGCCTTTCTTTTCTGTGGAATGTTATTTACATCCTGTGAAAAGGAAGAATCTTCAGCCAACGTATCTAAGGTAACCAACTACCCTACCTTCGATATGCAGGGTGCAGCTACCATTTTCTTAGAAAAAGGAACACCTTTTAATGAGCCGGGTGTAACGGCTACTGAGGGAGGTGAAGAGATTGAGGTAAGAACTTCGGTAAGAGGAAAATATCGTGGGGGTAACACCTTAGACGAGAATGTATCGGACTATTATACCATAACCTACTCCGCCACTAATAAGGATGGCTTTGAAGGTTCAGTTACCCGTGATGTATATGTAGTGGAGACCGGAGACTTGGTTAACAGTATTGCGGGTCTTTACACTTCCACGGTTGTCCGTAACGGATCAAGTTCGGCTCAATATACTGATATGGAATATGTAATGGTATGGCAGAACTCTGACGGGTCTTATGGCATTTCAGATGGTATAGGTGCCTATTACTCCATCGGTCGCGCGTATGGCCCAGCTTACCGCGCCCCGGCTAAAGTAGAAGCCAATGATATATCTGCCAATGATTTTACCTATTTCCCTTTTACCGTAGGTACCTTTGGGGGAGTTTGTACCATGAGTGCTATGGTGGCTGATCCTGGGGCTAATACCCTGGATTTTACCACTGTATGGGATGCTGGTTATACGTTTGAAGTAACTCTCAACCAAGTTGAAATCTAAAAGCTAAATCGATGAAATTAAACAAAATATTTGCCGGATTGGTCCTTGTGGGTAGCCTCATAGCGTGTGAAAAGGAGTATGAGTCAGAGGCCTTACCGAATTACGAGATGTCTGGCCAGTGGTACGTCAGAACCTACGTTGGTGATACTTCTCTTCTCGCCTTGGATTATGTGGAGATTGTAACTTCCAACACAGCAGCTACCGATGGCAGTGAACTCTTGATTGATGACCATGAGAATATATGGCCTTTTAAAGTGAAGGTAATTTCCAATCCCAGCGACCTTTCTTTTGAAGGTGCTAATGTGGAGAACCTTTACTGGCCGGAATACGATACTATTCAACAAAATGCAACCGTATCCGGTAAGATTTACCCCAATAAAGGTCATTCCCTGACAGGTATTGTAGTGGACAGTATTTATATAGAAGCGGAGTTCAGCGATGACCCCGGGACCACTTACATTTTTGCCGGCCACTACCGTACAGGCTTTGAAGAAGATGAGCCATAACCAGGATAAGCTTTAAATGAAAAGCCCTCTCAACTGAGAGGGCTTTTTTTATGGAGTGTTTAGGTATTCGTTTTAAAATTAATCCGGTTCTGAAAGGTCCAGCCGTTCAATGATCTCCGGTAATACGCGAATAGAGGCCATTTCACGGTACTTTTTACGGGCATCCTCAGCTGGGGAGCCAAAATAGGTTTTACCTCCTGCCAGTGATTTGGAAATACCGGATTGGGCAAATACCACGGCTCCTGCACCAATGCTTATCCCGCTGGTAACACCTACCTGCCCCCACAGTGTTACGTTATCTTCAACCACAACACAGCCGGCAATGCCTACCTGCGAAGCAAAAAGACAATTTTCACCGATGCGGGTATCGTGTCCGATATGTACATTATTATCGATCTTGGTGCCCTTGCCAATAAACGTTTCGCCACTCACGCCACGGTCAATGGTGCAAGATGCACCCAAATCAACGTTATCGCTTATTACCACCTTGCCACCGGATAAAAGCTTATCGTAACCTTCCGGGCGTTTTTTATAGTAAAAGGCATCTGCACCAAGCACGGTATTGGCATGTATGGTTACGTTATCACCAATAACGGTATGGTCATAAATACTGACGTTGGAATGGATAAGGCAATTATCACCGATCCTCACATTATTGCCTATAAATACGTTGGGTTGTATGATGGTGCCCTGCCCAATTGTAGCCGAAGAAGCAATGGCAACTCCGGAAGAGATAAAAGGATGGAACCTGCGAGTAATGGCGTTGAAATCACGAAAAGGATCATCGGATATCAATAGCGCCTTGCCTTCCGGAACCTCGACCGCCTTATTGATCAGGATCGTGGTAGCTGCACTTTTAAGGGCCTTGTCATAGTACTTGGGATGATCCACAAAAACGATGTCGCCAGGTTCCACAACGTGTATCTCATTGAGCCCGGTAATCTCGTGCTCATCCGGTCCCAGGAAATCACATCCCAGAATCTCCGCAATTTCTTTTACCGTATAGGGACGGGGTAGCTTCATTCCTTAGCCCTTTCCTTGTAATCTCCGCTGGCGCTATCCACCACAATTTTATCACCCTGGTTGATGAAAAGGGGTACTCTCACTTCAGCACCGGTTTCAACGGTTGCAGGTTTCAGGGTGTTGGTAGCTGTATCACCTTTAATTCCAGGTTCGGTATAGGTAACTTCTACGGTAACTTTTTGAGGAAGCTCACATACCATGGGACGTTCTTCATCCGCATGAAAAAGAACCTGGCACTCCATGCCTTCCAAAAGGAACTCGGGGGCATTGATCAGATGTTTGGCAATGGTGATCTGGTTGTAATCATCCATATTCATGAAATGATAACCGGAAGGGTCTTGGTACAGGAACTGGTAAGTTCTGTTCTCAACCCGTATTTCTTCGATCTTGGCACCGGAAGGAAAGGTGTTTTCCAGTACGCGGCCATTGTCGAGGTTCCTGAGCTTGGTACGCACAAAAGCGGGTCCTTTACCCGGTTTTACGTGCAAAAATTCTATAATCTGGTAGGGAGCACCGTTAAAGTTGATGCAAAGTCCGTTTCGGATGTCCGATGTAGAAGCCATAATTCACATTAAATTTTGACAAATTTAAGCTTTCTGCTATTTGTAATCCTTCAATTCCAGTTGATGCTTGCAAAATCCTGTTTCTGCTTCGCTGAAATTACTGCCAACTATGAGGGTGCGTTCTTCCCGATATTCCTTAATAAGCTGTTGGAACCATTGTATACCCTGCGGATCAAGATTGGAGGTGGGCTCGTCCAGAAGAATAAGGTCCACGTCACTGGCCAGGGCCAGGGCCAGGCGCAGTCGTTGTTTCATGCCGGAGCTGAAATTACGGATCTGCTTATCCCTGGCATCTTCAAGGTGAGCCAGGGCCAAAAGGGAAAGCGGGGTAAGCCCCGAAATAAAAGCTTTGAACTTCAGATGGAAATTGAGGAATTCCAGGGCGGTAAGTTCTTCTACCAGTTCAAGGTAGGGTGAGGCCAGCGCTATCCGGTATGGGGCTTCGTCCTTTGACAATTCTTTTTGTTGAACAGAGTACGAGATACTCCCTTTGCTGGGTGTGAGCGCACCTAATATAACCTTAATGAGGGTGGATTTGCCACTGCCATTACCACCCAGTATAGCGTAAGTTTCACCGGAGCTAAAAGTATAGGTGAGGTTTTGAAAAACCTTTTGGCGGTTGAATTTTCTGCTGATGCCTTCAAGCCGTACTTCCATAGGTTATTCCAAACGGAAACCTTTCATGATACCACTTTGTGAATTGCGGATAAAGGTGATGATCTCATCCCGTTCCTGGGTGGCCTCAAAATCAGTTTCTATAATATCCAGGGCCTGAGTGGTGTTGTATTTTTTCTGGAACAGGATGCGGTAGATGTTCTGGATCTCGTTGATCTTCTGGTTTTCATAACCACGTCTACGCAATCCTATGGAGTTGATACCGGCATAGGAAATAGGTTCCTTGGCAGCCTTCACATAAGGAGGGACGTCTTTACGTACCAGTGATCCTCCACCAACAAAGGCGTGGGTGCCAATCTTTGAGAACTGCTGAATGGCGCATAGACCACCAATGATAGCCCAGTCACCCATTTCAACATGACCGGCCATAAGGCAACCGTTTACGATGACACAATGGTCGCCAATAACACAGTCATGCGCAATGTGGGCACAAGCCATGATGAGGCAGTTCTTACCGATCACCGTTTTCCCGAGGGCCTTGGTGCCCCGGTTTACGGTAACACATTCACGGATAGTGGTATTATCACCAATCACCACCAGGCTGTCTTCTCCCTCAAATTTGAGGTCCTGGGGGATAGCTGAAATTACGGCCCCAGGAAATATCCGGCAATTCTTTCCGATGCGGGCACCTTCCATAATGGTTACGTTGGAACCGATCCAGGTTCCCTCACCGATCTCCACGTTCTTGTGAATAGTGGTAAAAGGTTCAATTACCACGGTATTGGCAATTTTAGCGGAGGGGTGAACGTATGCCAGGGGTTGATTCATAGCTTAATTTCTTTCTTTAACAATTTGTGCCATCAGGCTGGCCTCACTAACCAGTTTGGTGCCTACATAGGCTTCACCATGCATTTGCACGATCCCTCTGCGTATGGGTTCGCTCAATACCAGTTTAAAAACGAGGGTGTCTCCGGGAACTACCTTTTGCTTGAATTTTACGCTGTCCATTTTCAGGAAGTAGGTAAGGTAATTCTCAGGATCAGGCACGGTGCTCAATGCGAGGATACCACCCACCTGTGCCATGGCTTCTACCTGCAGTACACCGGGCATAACGGGCGCTCCGGGGAAATGTCCCTGGAAGAAGGACTCGTTCATGGTTACATTCTTCACGCCTACCACACAGTCCTCGGTAAGCTCAATGATCTTATCCACCAGTAAAAAAGGAGGGCGGTGGGGAAGACGTTGCATGATCTCTACAGTGTCATAAAAGGGTTTGGCGTTCGGGTCATACTCCGGTATTTGCGGTTTTTTCTCTTCTTCACGGATCTTGTCCAGTAGGAGTTTTGCAAACTGAGTATTGCCCTTATGGCCGGGCTTGGTGGCAAAGATGCGTCCTTTAATGGGGCGCCCTGCCAGCGCCAGGTCACCAATTACATCAAGCAGCTTATGGCGGGCCGCTTCATTGGGGTAATGCAGGTCCAGGTTATCCAGTATGCCGTTAGGCTTAACCGATACATTCTCTTTATTAAAGGCCTTCTTCAGGCGTTCCAGGGTTTCCGGGGAAACCTCTTTATCTACATATACAATGGCATTATTGAGGTCACCACCTTTGATCAGCCCGTGCTGAAGCAATAGCTCCAGCTCATGCAAGAAGCTGAAGGTGCGACAGTCAGCAATATCCTTTTTGAAATCCGTAATGTGGTTCAAGGTAGCATTCTGGCTTCCCAGTACCTTGGTGCCGTAATCCACCATTACCGAAAGCTGGTATTCATCGGCTGGTACAGCCATTAGTTCCACACCCTCCTCGGGCAGCTCCAGGCGAAGCGGTTCCTTGATCTCAAAATAGTTGCGTTCGGCATCCAGTTCTCTGGTCCCTGCCTTTTCCAGGGCCTCCACAAAAAAGCGGGAGCTGCCGTCCATAATAGGGGTCTCGGGGCCGTCAATTTCCATCAGGCAGTTATCAATGCCCAGGCCTACCAGTGCCGCCAATACATGCTCAACGGTGTTTACCACGGCATCATTTTTACCGATGGTGGTGCCACGGTCTGTACTGATCACGTAATTGGCGAGAGCAGGGATCTCCGGTTGCCCGTCTATATCCGTTCTTTTAAAAACATAACCGGTATCGGCTTCAGCGGGGTGAAAGCTTAAGGTTACCATGGAACCTGTATGCAAGCCTCTTCCTTCTACCTGTATGGTGTCCCTGATAGTTGTCTGCTTTGTAATCATTACTGTAGCGATTGCATCTGTTTCTTGAGATTGTCTATGTCATCGGCCATGCGGGCCAGTTTCCTGAAATATACGTAGGACTTTTTGTACTCCCTTACACTGAAGGCCGGAGAACCTTGTACAATTTCTCCGTCTTCGAGATTATTCCCTATACCGCTTTGCGCGGCTATTTTCACGTTATTACCGATGGTTAGGTGGCCAATGATGCCTACCTGTCCGCCTATCATACAGTTTTTGCCGATCCTTGTGGACCCGGCCACGCCACTTTGTGAGGCAATAACGGTGTTTTCACCAATTTCTACGTTATGGGCAATCTGTATCAGGTTGTCCAGTTTCACGCCTTTGCGTATGATGGTAGAGCCAAGGGTGGCCCGGTCTATAGTAGTGTTGGCGCCCACTTCAACATGATCTTCAATGATCACATTCCCAATCTGGGCTACCTTATCGTACGATTCATTATTGGGTGCAAAGCCAAAGCCATCACCTCCTACAATAACTCCGCTGTGCAGCGAAACGGAATTACCAACCACACAGTCCGGGTAAATTTTAACTCCACTAAATAACAGTCCATCGGCCCCTATTTTGGCATTATCACCAATATAACAGCCCGGGTATACTTTGGTGTTATCACCAATAACCACATTCTCACCGATATAAGTGAAAGCCCCGATATAGCAGTTTGCTCCAATTTGGGCACTTTCTGCTACAAAAGCCTGGCTTTCAATACCGCTTTTGTCATGTTTAAGCTGGTTGTAAACTTCCAGCAGTTTGGCAAAAGCCTGGTAAGCATTGGGTACCCGTATTAAAGTACTCGAAATATTTTCTTCCGGTGCAAAATCATCGTTAACAATAACAATGCTGGCGCTGGTTTTATAAATATAGGGGGTGTACTGGGGGTTGGCCAAAAAGCTCAGGCTTCCTGCCTGTCCGTCTTCTATTTTGCTGAGACTGCTTACCTTGATACCAGGGTCGCCATCCACCTTCCCACCAATGAGATCGGCTATTTGCTGCGCGGAGAATTCCATTCGGTCAAAAGTAGAAAATTTTTAAGTGCTTAGCGCCTGTCGCGGCAGTCCTTGGGAAAGAACAAAAAGTTCTTGGTTACAGGTGTGGTGAGGGCGGATATATTCAATTGATCCGAAGCCGAGGCAATATCCTGTAAAGTCCCGTCTTTATACAAGAGGTTTATACGGTGACGACTGGGATCGTAGGCGTTGTTGGTGAGAGTTTCGCTGAAAACAAAGTAACGGGCTTCTTCCTTGGAGATGCCGTATTTAGAAGCCGCACAGGCCTTCATCTTTTCTACCTTTGCGTCCTTTTCGGTTTCTTCGGAGACGCGGGCACCCAGTAGTTTTCGTTCCAGTAATTTCCTGCTCAGGATGGATAATACCTTATCAGGATGGTTCTGCCATTCCTTAATAGCGGTCATAATATCGTAATCATCCAGCTGTGCATAGCGTGGCAACAGATCCTCGTAGTCAGCCGGAAGATTTTCCTTGATGAAACGCCTGAGCATAGAGGGCATAACCATGTCTTCGGAATACACCTCACGCGCCCGCATCAAAATCTTGATGAGCAGGAACTCTGCGGACAGAACGGTTTTATGTAAATATACCTGCCAGTACATCAGCCTGCGGGCCACGATGAATTTCTCTACGGAGTAAATCCCCTTACTGTCTACCACCAGTTGGTCATCCGCCACGTTGAGCATCGTAATCAGCCGTTCGGAGTTTACCTGGCCTTCGCTAACCCCGGTATAAAAGCAGTCCCTGCGCAGGTAGTCCAGGCGATCCATGTCCAGCTGGCTACTGATAAGTTGGTGCAGGAACTTCTTGTGATAGGTGTTGGTGAATATCTGTATGGCCAGCTCCAGCTCTCCTTTAAATTCATCGTTGAGTACCTTCATGAATTCCCGCGATAACTTCTCATGGTTGATGCCGGGCACAATGGAGTTTTCCAGGGCATGTGAAAAGGGGCCGTGCCCGATATCGTGCAGAAGTATGGCAATGTTTACCGCCTGTTCTTCTTCTGGGGTTATTTCATGACCTTTGGAACGCAGAAGGCGCACCGCTTTTCCCATCAGGTGCATAGCACCCAAAGCATGGTGAAAACGAGTATGGTAGGCCCCAGGGTAAACCAGGTAAGTAAGCCCCAGTTGAGTGATCCTTCGCAGACGCTGAAAATAGGGATGCTCGATCAGATCAAAAATTAAAGCGTCAGGGATGGTAATGAAACCGTAGATGGGGTCGTTTAGTATCTTGAGTTTATTCCGATGGCTCAAACCTTTTGTAGTATAATTGTTTCTTAATGCGTAACACCTGACAAAACAAAAGTATGGACAATATTCAAATACTCTGGGTAGATGACGAGATAGATCTGCTCAAACCCCACATCATTTTCCTGGAGGAAAAAGGCTATAAAGTAGACACCATAAACAATGGTAGTGAAGCCCTGGAAATGGTGGAGGAAAAACATTATGATCTCGTATTCCTGGATGAGAATATGCCGGGTCTCAGTGGACTGGAAACCTTGCAGCGTGTAAAAACGCTACAGTCTGGCCTTCCGGTGGTTATGATCACCAAGAGCGAGGAAGAAAGCATTATGGATGATGCCATTGGCTCGCAGATATCGGACTACCTGATAAAACCGGTAAATCCCAAGCAGATATTACTCACCATAAAGAAGAACCTGGATACCAAGCGTCTGGTAAGCCAGAAGACCACCAGCAATTACCAACAGGAGTTCCGGCAGATTGGCATGGACCTGGCCCAGGTGAATGATACTGAAGGCTGGTCCGACCTATACAAGCGCCTGGTGTACTGGGAACTGGAACTGGATAAACTGGAGGACGAAAGCCTGAACGAGATATTGCTGACCCAGAAAAAAGAGGCCAATAGCCAGTTTTTCAAATTTATTGAACGCAACTATGAAGACTGGCTGCACGGTGATGAGGATGCCCCCGTCATGTCGCACACACTATTTCAAAAATGGGTTTATCCCCGTATCCGTCAGGATGAGAATGTTTTTTGGGTAGTCATTGATAACCTCCGGCATGATCAGTGGAAGATTATACAGCCCATTCTGGAGGAGTATTACATCACCGAAGAGGAAAAGAGCTTTTACAGTATTTTACCCACGGCTACACAGTATGCACGGAATGCGCTTTTTTCCGGACTGATGCCTCTGGAAATCCAGAAACGTTTTAAGGATAAGTGGATAGGTGATACCGATGAAGAAGGAAAGAACCAGTACGAGGAAGACTTTCTGCGGGATCAGTTACAGCGGCTTGGTCTGGGAGATATGAAGTTTTCCTACAATAAAATAACCAACCACGGCCAGGGTAAAAAACTGGCGGAGAACATCGCCAACCTTTCCGGTAATCAGTTAAACGTGGTGGTTTACAATTTTGTGGATATGCTATCGCACGCCAAAACGGATATGAAAGTGATCCGTGAGCTGGCGGATAATGACAAGGCCTATCGTTCCCTTACCTTGAGTTGGTTCCAGAATTCTCCGCTCCTGGAAATGATCCGGGCCTTACGCGATAAAAATCTGAAGGTGATCATCACCACGGATCACGGTACCATTAACGTAGGCGACCCCACTAAGCTGGTAGGCCCTAAGGATCTTAGTACCAATCTCCGCTACAAGGTAGGGCGCAATATGTCCTACCAGAATAAGGATGTATACGAGGTTAAGAACCCTGAGGATATTTACCTGCCCAAGCCCAATATCAACTCGGCCTTTGTCTTTGCCAAGGAGAACCTCTTTTTTGCTTACCCCAATAATTTTAATCACTACGTAAAATACTATCGCAATACATACCAGCATGGAGGAGTATCACTGGAGGAGATGATCGTTCCCTTTGTAGTAATGAGTCCGAGATAAATTCGGACTATTTTTGCATTATGGTTATAAGCCGTGAAGTGAAAAATACCGGTGAACTACCGGATGCTGCGCGCTGGCTTCTGCAAAACTGGAAGGGCCAGGTGCTGGCCATTGAAGGAGAGATGGGTGCTGGAAAAACCACCTTTATACAAAGCCTTTGTAGAGAAATGGGTGTGGAAGACAAAGTGAGCAGCCCTACGTTTTCGTTGGTGAATGAATATTATTCTCCCAGCTACGGTTCTTTATACCACTTTGACTTTTACCGCCTGGAAGATGAAAATGAGGCGCTGGATATGGGTGTAGAGGATTATCTCTATTCAGGTAACTACTGCTTTATGGAATGGGCCGAAAAAATTAGTAACTTACTGCCTGACACTTATGATCGTCTTCGCATAAGTGTGAAACAGGGAATCCGTATTTTTGAGTTAAACATTACCGAATGAGCAGTTCTTCAGGATTTTTATCCTTTTCTAAATCGGAGCTACTCCCCCAGGAAGAAGTTCTGGAAGTTAAAACTCCAAAAAGCGAGCTTCAGATTGGCATCCCCAAAGAAATTTTCATGCAGGAAAAGCGTGTTGGGCTTACACCCGATGCGGTGCATGTGTTGGTGAGCAATGGCCACCAGGTGGTTATAGAGACCGGGGCTGGTGAAGGGGCTAATTACTCCGATCAGGATTTTAGTGAAGCCGGTGCGCGCATCGTCTATTCTCCAAAGGATGTTTACGAATGCAATATTATCCTTAAGATAGAACCACCCAGCCTGGAGGAGATCGATATGATGAAGTCCAAGCAAACGCTTATCTCGGCCTTACAGCTTAAAACACAAAAGAAAGCCTACTTCCGTAAGCTGATGGATAAGAAGATCACGGCTTTGAGTTTTGAGAATATAGAAGATGAGGACGGCATAGTGCCGGTGGTGCGCAGCATGAGCGAAATTGCCGGAAACACTTCGGTATTGGTAGCTGCAGAGTACCTGTCCAACGCCAATGACGGCAAAGGTTTTATGCTGGGTGGAGTGTCCGGTGTGCCGCCCACGGAGGTGGTGATCATAGGCGCAGGTACGGTTGGGGTCTTTGCCGCCCGCACTGCTCTGGGCCTGGGCGCTAATGTAAAAGTGTTTGACAAGTCACTGTCCCGCTTGCGCAGGCTGCAGAATATGATCAACAACATGCCTATATACACTTGTGTGATGCAGCCCAAGATCCTGGAAAAATCATTGATGCGTTGTGATGTGGCTATTGGTGCTGTACGTGCAGACATAGGGCCCACACCCTGTGTGGTAACGGATGATATGGTTTCCAAAATGAAGCCTGGCAGTGTTATCGTGGATGTGAGTATTGACCAGGGCGGTTGTTTTGAAACCTCGGAACTTACCAATCACGATAAGCCTACCTTTAAAAAATACGATGTAATTCACTATTGTGTTCCCAACATAGCTTCCCGGGTAAGCCGTACGGCATCCTTTTCCCTGAGCAACATTATGGCTCCTATCATCCTCTCCATTGGTGATCAGGGTGGAGTGGAGGAAATCCTGGCCAAGAACAAGGCCGTACGTAAAGGCTTGTACGTTTGTAAAGGTACCCTGGTGAACAGTGCTATTGGTGACTGGTTTGATCTTCCTTATACCGAGGCGCATCTTTTATTCTGATACGGTAAAGCTTTAAGCGGTGCTTGTTACCTTTGCCGCCTGAAAAATAACAGCTATGCCCGTTTGGAAAAAGATACTGTACTACCTCATTGGCGTTGGTTTAGGCATTTTTATGGTCAGCTTTTTATTTGGAGGCCGTAAAATAGAATGCAGTTATTTTCCCAATGACCGGGTATTGTATGATCTGCGTAAAAAGGATCGTGTGGTTACGGATGAGGTTCTGGCACAGCTAAGCGGTGAAGGGATGGATACCAGTGATATCAGCATGCTTCTCACCAGTGGTAATGTGGACTTTGAAAAAAGTAAGACCAAGGGCGATTCCTGTCACATTTACTGGATAGATTCCGATAAAGAACACAAAAGACCTTTTTCAGCAGAAGTGCGTAACTGCGATAGTGTAGCTACCGTACTGAATATCAATTTCCAATAAAGTTAGTCGATACCCCTTCTTCGCATTTCTTTCTGAATGAGCATGAGCTCACGGCTGGTCTGTCCGGAGGCGGATGAATTTTCTTCTGCCCTGCGGATGAGGTAGGGGAGGGTTTCTTTAACCGGGCCAAATGGAAGGTATTTGACCACATTGTAACCGGCCTTGGCCAAGTTGAAAGATAGGTGGTCACTCATGCCGTACAACTGGCTGAACCATATCCGATGGTCATCCTTGGCAAGGCCTTTTTCCACCATCAGGTTGGCTAGTTTGCGGCAACTTTCCTCATTATGGCTTCCAGCTACCAGGCGTCCTTTTTCAAGGTTCTCCACCACGTATTCCACGCCTTGGTCGTAATCGCGATCGCTGGCAGCTTTGTCTGGTTGTATAGGCGAAGGGTATCCCATTTTAGCCGCACGGTCGCGCTCCTTTTCCATATAGGCTCCGCGTACCAGCTTTACGCCCAGGTAAAAATTCTCTTTATTGGCCAGGTTCACCAGCTTGCGGAGGTACTCCAGCCGGTCTACACGGTACATCTGCAGGGTATTGAAAACAATAACCCTTTCGCGGTTATAGTGGTGGATCATCTCCTCTGCCAGTTCATCTATGGCCGGCTGTATCCAGCTTTCCTCGGCATCCACCAAAACAGCCAGCTTATGATCATGGGCGGCCTGGCAAATTTCCTTCACTCTTTCCTTGGCCTTTAACCATTCCTTGCTTTCCTTTTCAGAAAGAAGTTCACCGTTACTCACCTTTTCCAGGAGGGCAAAACGCGCCATTCCGGTTACTTTGAACACCGCAAAAGGAACCGCTTTGTGTTTTCCGCCAAAGCGTATGGTATCCAGCAGGCAGTTCTTGGTATGCTCAAAATCTTCTTCGGTTTCCTTTCCTTCTATAGAATAATCCAATAAGGATTTCACATTATAGCGATCCAGGAGATCTATGATTTTTTCACATTCCTGCATGGTCTCACCACCCACAAACTGGTCATATACAGTTTTTTTCACCAGTCCTTTAATGGGAAGCCTCAGGGCCATGGAGAGGGATGTAGCCCTTTTACCCAGTGATACCAAAGTGGTGTTTCCCACCATCTTAAACATATAGTAAGCCTTACGCAATTGAGCGTTGCTCTTGGTAATGAAAGCCGTAGCTGTATCGTCAAAATTCACCATACTCGTAAAAAAGTTTTCAAAAGTAATAGAACAGTATTAAAGCGCTGAGGTTTTAGTACTTTCAAAGCCTAAAAAAACCAAACTAACACCTTCATAATGTCTCACCCTATACTCTTTGATGAAGAAGCAATTCAGGATTTCCAGGATTACCTTAATCAATCTGGATTTTCAAAAGTTTTTTTTCTGGTAGATGAGAATACCCATGAGCATTGTCTCGTGCCACTTCTCCAGGAGCTGGGGGAGCTGGGTGAAATGGAGGTGCTGGAGATTGAACCGGGAGAAGCCAGTAAATCACCGGAAGTATTGGTGCAGCTTTGGATGGCCCTATCCGATCTTCGTGCGGACCGATACTCCCTGCTGGTGAATCTGGGGGGAGGTGTGGTAAGTGACCTGGGAGGTATGCTGGCGGGTACTTACATGAGGGGGATACCGTTTGTCAATTTTCCGACTACCGTACTCTCGCAGGTTGATGCCTCCGTGGGAGGTAAAACGGGAATTAACCTGGATCATCTCAAAAACCGGGTGGGTTTATTCCTGAACCCGGAGAGGGTGTACGTCCTGAATCGTTTTCTGGAAACGTTACCTTTTGAAGAAAGACGTTCCGGTTATGCTGAAATGTTGAAACACGGACTGATAGCTGACAGGGAGTATTGGAAACAACTTTTGCAGCTCAACATTAAAGAAGCACTGCCGGATACCATCATGATCCGCAAGTCTATAGAGATCAAATCCAAGGTGGTTGAAAAGGATTTCAGGGAATCAGGTTTGCGGAAGATCCTGAATTTCGGACACACCCTGGGACATGCACTGGAAACGGTATCGCATGAAGAAGGCGAACCACTTTTACACGGAGAGGCTGTTGCCCTGGGTATGATGGGTGAGCTTCTGCTCTCAGCGGAGTTTGCGGGTATGGATAAGGAGGTTGCTGAAGAGGCGGCTCACCGCATTGGTGATCATTTTCATGATGTGGAGGTGACTGGTGATCCGGAACGGATCCTGGAAGTGGTAAAGCAGGATAAAAAAAATCGGAAAGGCGAAATATTCTTTACCCTGCTTTCGGACCCAGGTATGGTGAAGCAGGATATAGTGGTGCCTGAAAGCGCCATTTTCAATGTTATAATGAGATTACAGGCTTGGTAGATGTTCTTCATATAAGTCATCCCAACGGTCGGGTGATCGGCAAGGTGGATATCCCAGGGAGCAAGAGTGAGTCCAATCGCCTGCTGATCCTGAAGCACCTCTATTTTCCGGACCTGGAGATTGTGGGGTTGTCCAATAGTAAGGATACCCAATACCTTCAAGGCGCATTTCAGGAAGAGGGGCCAAATGTGAATGTGGGGGATGCCGGAACCGCCATGCGGTTCCTGACCGCCTATTATGCCTTACAAGAAGGTGAAGAAATTACCTTGAGCGGTACTGCGCGTATGCACGAACGGCCTATTGGGGTACTGGTGGATGCTCTTGCCAGTTTAGGAGCGGAGATCCATTATCTCGGGGAGAGCGGGTATCCGCCACTCCGTATAAAGGGTGAAAAACTAATGGGTGGAGAAGTGCAGCTGAACAGTGGTGTCAGTAGCCAGTTTATTTCGGCTCTGATGATGATAGGTCCTGCTTTGCATAAAGGCCTGGTCCTTCACATGACCGGTTTTTCTGTTTCAGCGCCCTATATCTACCTGACCGCAAATCTTATGCGGAGGTTGGGTTTTCAGGTTTCCATTGACGGAGAGCGCATTCGCATTAACGCGTATGTGCCTCAAAGACCTTTGCGTTTCCAGGTGGAACCGGATTGGAGCTCCGCTTCCTATTGGTTTTTGATCGGCTTACTTGCCCAAAAGACTGAAATATACCTTCCCGGTTTCAGGGATTATAGCCTGCAGGGTGACGCCTTTGTAAGTGGGCTATTCCAGCCACTGGGCCTTGTTTCACACTATATAGGATCCGGCTTTCGCCTTAAAAAAGGGGAAAGGGACACGCGGGATTTTTTCGAAATAAGTCTGATCCATAACCCGGACCTGGCACAGACCCTGGCGGTGGCTTTTGCTGCACTCAATATAGGGGTAAGGATCAAGGGTTTGCAGACCCTGCGTATCAAGGAAACCGACCGCTTGCTGGCTTTGCAGACGGAATTGCAAAAAACGGGTGCCGAAATAGAAATTGGAGATGATTACCTGCAGATCCATAAAGGGATCCAGCACCTGCAAGGTGTGGTCTTTAAAACCTGGGGTGATCATCGTATGGCGATGTCCTTTGCACCCTTAGCCCTGATGCATCCTATTGGTATTGAAGACCCTGGGGTGGTGAATAAAAGCTATACCAGTTTCTGGAAAGACCTGGAACGGGTGGGTTTTAAGCTCCGTTACAACTAAAGTTTCCAGATAGCCTGTAGCGATAATCCACTTTGGATATTCCCTGCAATACGGTTCAGCCCACTGCTTATTTCATCCCGGTCGGAAAAGCGGGTAATCTCATACCTGGCCTCCAGGCTGAGGTTTTCCAGTACCGTATAATCAACCAGCAGGTAAAAGCGGGTACTGCTACCGTAATAAGGTGGAATACTGAAGGCGTAGGTAAGGTCATTCTCGTAGGCGTAGATCCTGGTATTAAAGCTTTTGGTGTCTATCAGGGCATAGCGGAGCGTAAACCGCAAAGGGGTCTTCCGGAATGCATATTGTATATCCTGGAAAATCACATTTCCCTTTTCGCGTTCTCCTTCCAATTCATAAAAGGAAAGTTCCAACCTGGAAGCCATGCGCAGGTTGTAGTACACCTGGTAGCTGGCATGTAATCGTGCAGTGCTCCTTTGCTGATAGCTTAACTGAGGGCCTGTGGATTCCAGTCTGCTATTCACTTGCTGGCGTTCATTTTTAAACCGGAAATACATACTGAATCTGCGGTTAAAAGAGGCATCCAACTGACCCAGTACATCCCGTCCTGATGAGGGGGCATTTACCCGAAAGCGGAGCCAGTTAAAGCGGTAGATGTCCAGGTAGGACCGTAATTTGAATACGGGACCCATCAACCACTGAAAACCAAGATAAGTACCTTGCTCACCATAGTTCCCGCTTTCTGCAAAAGGCGCATTATAAAGAAACTGGTACCTATTCTCAAAATGCCGATACAGTATTGTTAAGTACAGGGCTTCGGCCGGGTGGCTTTGCAATCCAATGGTTCCTGCTTTTCCCCCGTTGTCGGAAAGTGCACCTTCCCCAAAAACATTAAGGTCGCGAAAGAGATAATTAAAATCGAGTGAATACTGGGTGAGCCGGGTGCCCTGAAAGCGGAATTGCTGGTAAAGCTGGTCGCTTCGCTCCAGCGGGTACTTTAGCTGGTAGTTGCTTAGGGTGCTACCTATGGAGAAACGGTTGCCCCGGTAATTGATATTGCCACCTGTGATTTGCAAAAGGTTACTGTTCTTATCCGCAATCTCGTTGCTTGTGCGATGCAAACCCGTGGTTTGAAGTGAGCTGATCATGGCATTTCCGGTGAGTGTATCTACAGCACTGATATTGGCATCTACCCGGTTGGAGGAATAGAACAAGCTTACATCGGTTCCGGGCAGAATGCGATAGGTGGCAGCGGCTCCCCGCAGAAATCGGTTTTCCTCGGCCCCTGAAAATGGTCGGAGCCCCCGCGCATAACGCTTTATTTCAACGGGTTCTGCAGATTTTCCGAACGTAAGGCCGCTCCAAAGTGCCAAACCCTGTCCAAATTCTACCTGGTAATCCCCTACAATCAGACTCTTAAGACGGCCATAATTCTGGATAGCTAGATGACCGGAAAGAAAATCAACACCCGTGCTGCCTCCAAAAGGCTCCCCGGCATCCTGCTGGGCTGTGATATTAAAAGACAGGATATCGCGGTAGGTGCTCCGCCACCTCAGGTAGTGCGATTGAGGGCTGCCTTTGTAGCCATCCGCATCAGTATAGCCATCTCTTTGCTGAAAGGGAATAGCGGTGCGATAGATCAGGTTGTGGTTACTGTAGAGCCATACTTTTTTGGCCTCTATGGAGGGTACCAACTGTTGCGTGGTAAAACTGAGGAAAGGCAGGATCTTTTCAATTGTTTCCCGGTCAAAGCCTTTAATAACGGCCAATTCATAGGGAGTGTACAGGAAGCCAGTCTGCCTCCGGTATTCCATAAGGTTGTGCACCTGGAAGATGTTGAGATAGGGGAGCTTCTGGAAGTCTTCGGCTTCGGCAAAATTTACCGGTATGGGGTTTTCTCGCAGTAACTCCAGCTGTTCGGCCAGCTGTACAAAATCCGTTTCGTTCTCTTCATTGCCCTCCGCCAGTGATTCGATCTCATATTCCAGCGACCGGGAAGGGGTCTGTGCCTGCAAAAAGAGGGGAGTGGCAGCATAGAAGAAAACCGATATCAGGAATAGCCTTCTCAAAACTCGTATTGAAGGCTAATGGTGGCGTTACTGCCCAATACCTGCGCGTACTCATAAGCAAGATCGGTGCGAAATGAAGCAAATTTCAGACCCAGCCCGAAAGTATTGGTCAGGGGTTGTAGGGCCGCTCCCGTTCGGAGAGATAAAATCTCAATCAGGCGGTATTCAAATCCCAATGCATAGCGTTCGGGCAGTTCTTGTTGCTTCCGTACTTCAGCATGAAGAGCAGCATCTTTACTGAATTCATAACGAACGCCAAGCCGGCCAATGTAGGGAAGGGTTTCTTCTGTAAGGGTATTCTTGAGCTGGCTGGTGGGGTTGTAAATGTGGAAACCGATGTTTAAGCCGGGCAAGGGCTTCCCGATGATGCCGGCTTCATAAGTAACGGCTCCTGAGGTTGTGGTTCCTTCACTTACGTAGAAATTCTCATAATTAACCTGCAGGCCAAAGCTGAAGAATCGGCCAAAAGCCCGGCTGTAGTTAAGTCCAAATTTGGATTGATTGTAAAGCTCAAAACCGAAATAGGACATGCTAAGTCCCAGTGTACCCCATTCCGTAGGATAGACGAATGCTGAATTACCGATGGCTAGATCTTTTAGAAAATACCGGTTCTCGTAACTCAAGCCCATTTCGGGCTTTTTCAGCCAGGCCAGGGCAGCCTGGTTATGGTGAGCTGCCCAAACATCCTCAATGGCCACGCTGCTGTGAGCCATGGCTGCTGAGCGTCCTCCGGACAGATTACCGTAATTTTGAGCCGAGACCCAACAGGGAAACAGCAGCAGTATCCAAATCCTTTTCATAACCAGACTTTGAAAATACTGTATTTATTATGAATATTTAGGCTCATGCTCAGCAACACTCACATCCATACACTTCGCACGGTTTTTTGCTGTGTGATCCTGGATTTATTGCTGTGTATACAGTTGGGCCATGCACAGGTGTATGATTTCGATCTCATAGGCCTGGAACAGGGAATGCCAAATAGCCGCGTTAATGATATGCTGCGGGATTCAAGAGGTATCTACTGGATAGCTACGGAAGGTAACGGTTTGCTGCGGTACGATGGCTACGATTTTAAAACCTATACTTCACCATCTCAGGGCTCCCGTCTTTTTATGACCAGCCTTATGGAAGATGCTCACGGGAATATATGGGTAACCCTGGAGCAGGGGGTGCTCAAATTTGATGGCCATCATCAATACGAATACACAGTACCTGGCTCCAACTCCCGCTTAAGGAGTGCCGCTCTTTACGATAGTTTACATTTAGTAGTGGCAGACCAGGCCGGTGCCATGTGGCTGGTGGATCAAAACGGACAATGGGATAGCCTGGTGGCTCAGAGCGCAGGAATGGTCAATCACCTGCAGGTTAAAGACCAAAAGGTTTGGATAGCGGCTAAAAAAGGACTGAAGGTTTTACGGGATAATGCCATTCACCTTGTAGATAGCGGAGAAGTGCTGAAGCTGGTGGCAGGAGAAAAGGAATTGTATGCCTTATTCCGGGGTGAACTTAGAGTGTATGATTATTCCGGGCAGCACTTGCGTACCCGCGTTGCTCCATGGAAAGACATTTTTCTTTCGGAAGATTATGGCCTGGCGCTGGCGAATGGTGAACTTACCATCCGTAAGCAGGCGGGGAAGCTTATTAAGTTAAGCGATGAAAATGGCCTTCCGCAGCAGGACTACAAAGGTTGTTATGCCGATGACAACGGTGTGATCTGGCTCTTTTCCAACAAAGGCCTGGTGAAGCTGGAGAGCCTGGACTGGCGTACCTACACAGATCTAGGTTCAGCCTCCTCACAGGTTTTTGGCATTTGCCAGGATAAGGAAAATAGTATTTACACCGGTTTGGTATCGGGTTTTGCCCATGTGCAAAATGGTGCCGCTAAGGTGTATGACCGCGCCAACGGCTTTCCTTACGGTTTAACTCTTTCTATTGCAGCCTTTGAAGGAGATATATGGCTGGGTACCGAGAATGGGCTTATCCGTAAGAGTGAGCGTGGCTTTCAAGAAGTAAGAACTCCGGGCGGTGGCGATTTTGTTTTTTCCATGAAAAACAGTTCCAATCGGCTTTGGCTGGGTATGGGTGCGGGATTGTTCAGTTATAGTAATGGCCGCATAGAGAATGTTTCTCAGAAAAATGATCTTCCCCCGGCTACCATTTTCAGTATTTCAGAAGGTCAGGATGGTTCGCTTTGGTGTGGTACGTATACCCAGGGATTTTTTCGCTATGCGGATGGTGAATGGCAGGTGTTGACGGAGATGAACGGTATTCGCCTGGATAGTTTGCGCTTTAGTTGTTTTGCCGCAAAGAATAAGAATGAATTATGGGCGGGTAGCCTCACCGAAGGAGTTTTTCATTTCAGTAGCTCCGGGGTAAGCCGTATACCGGTTGAAAAATTTGGTTTTGCCGAAATACAGTCCATGGCCATTTCAGGGAATGGGTCCGTTTGGATGGGAACGAACAAAGGGATTTATGAGATCCGCAATGGGAATCCGGCCCATATCATAAAGCTTCCTTATGTGGCCGGCCAGAACGGTCAAAGCTGTACTCCCCAATCCATTGCTGCAAACCGGGATAAACTGTTGGTGGGTACCACGGAAGGCTTACAGGTGCTGGATCTCGATGGTTTCCAATCGAAAAAGCCTGAGCCGGAATTGATACTGACCGATATTAAATTGTTCCTTGGGCAGAACAATAGCCTGCCGGAGTATGCCGATGATTCCCTGCGGTTTACGCTGCTGCCCGCTGAAGTAAGGCTTCCCCATGATCTGAACTTTCTCAGTTTCAACTTCTCAGGCTTAACGGAATACCAAAAAGAAAACCTTCAGTATCGTTACCGCCTCCGGGGCCAGTCGGATGAGTGGACTGTGGCGGGAAGCAGGCGGGAAGCAGTTTTCCCCAATATAAAGCCAGGAGAATATACTTTTCAGGCTCAGGTATCGCGGCTGGGAGAAGCCTGGAGCCCGGTGCAGGTGGAATATCAATTCAGGATACTGCGCCCGGTATGGATGAGGTGGTGGTTCATAACCTTTACAGTTCTGCTGTTGGGTGGACTCACCTTAGCTTTCATCATGGACCGCGTGAAAAGGGTTAATCACCGTTTAAGGCTTGAGAATGCCTTGCTTGAAATGGAGCGGAAAGCTCTTCGCCTTCAAATGAACCCCCATTTTATTTTCAACGCCCTCGATTCTATCAGCAGTTTTATCTTCAAAAAGGATCCTGAGAAAGCGGTGCGGTATCTCAATAATTTCGCAAAATTGATGAGACTGACCCTTGAATCATCAATGGAACACCTTCACCCGGTAGAAACGGAAGTATCCATACTAAAAAACTATCTTGAACTTGAAAAACTACGGTTCCAGGGAAAATTCGAGTATCACATTGAGGTAGATGATGAAATGGATTATGATGTGGGGATTCCACCCATGCTCATTCAACCGCATGTGGAAAACGCTATCCTTCATGGTCTGAAACCATTAGAGCATTCCGGTAAATTGGATATCCGTTTTATACTGGAGGATGACCTGCTGATCGTGGAGGTAGAGGATAACGGAATAGGGCGGAAAAGAGCCCGGGAGTTGAACAAACGGAAAGATCACCGCTCTATGGCTACCCAGATAAACCGTGACCGATTGAGGCTTCTTAGGGTATCTATGAGTGAAAAAGTAGATATCACCATAGAGGATAAGCTAAATAGTGACGGCACGGCTGCCGGAACAAAAGTGGTAATCAAATTACCGGCCGAGAGTATTTGAATGTTTATTTTTACAAAAAGATTAATATGATACAGGTTGTAATCATTGATGATGAAGAGAACTCCAGGGATTCCTTAAAAGGTAAGCTGGATCTGTTTTGTCCCGAAGTGGAAATTGCTGCGGAAGCAGGAAATGTAAAGGACGGTATTGCGGCTATTACCAATAGTAAGCCCGATGCAGTTTTCCTGGACATTAAACTGGCCGGAGAGAGTGGTTTTGATATTCTTGATGAAGTAGCCAAGAACAGTGAGGTACAGCCCAAGATCATTTTTATTACAGCTCATGATGAGTTTGCTATTAAAGCCATCAAATTCAGTGCGCTCGATTATCTTTTGAAACCCATTGATCCGGAGGAACTGGTGAGGGCCATTCGGAAGGTGGAGGATCAAAAAGGCTTGCCTCCCCATGCCGCCAATCTCAATGTGCTCGTGGAAAATATCCGCCAGGCTTCGGATTCTCCTAAAAAAATAGTGGTGCCCACTTCAGATGGCATGCACGTTATCAAGCTGGCAGATATTATTCGCCTGGAGTCCAGTAGTAACTACACTACTTTTCACCTGAAGAACGATAAATCGCTATTGGCTTCTAAAACCCTTAAGGAGTTTGATACCATGCTTACCGGTTATAATTTCAACCGGGTGCACAAGTCGCACCTTGTAAATATGAATTTCCTGAAAAGATACGTTCAAACGGACGGGGGTTACCTTATACTGGAAGACGGTTCTAAGATACCTGTTGCCAATCGCAAGAAAGAGCAATTACTAAGCACGCTGAAGAACTTATAATTTAGTGCGGAAGCAAATCGGAAGGCATCTTTAAATCATTGGTGCCTTAAAAAGACACTATTTCTCAGGATCTTTAGATACTCAAAAACAGTCCTATCTGTTTTGGTTTCGTTTTCCCTTATTTCCCGCAGTACCGCTGCGGGATTTTCTTTTTAAAGGCTTTTGGCTGATTCCAATACTTTATCCCTCAACCCATTCTTGAATTGAATAAGATTTTGAAGGACCTCAGGGTTGGCTGAGCCTATGATCTGAGCCGCCAGTATTCCCGCATTTTTAGCTCCATCCAGGGCTACTGTGGCCACCGGTACTCCTCCGGGCATCTGTAAAATAGAAAGTACCGAATCCCAACCGTCAATGGAGTTTCTGGATTTAACCGGCACTCCAATTACAGGCAATGGAGTGAGTGAGGCCACCATACCGGGAAGATGTGCAGCCCCTCCGGCACCGGCAATTATGGCTTTCAAACCACGGCTGTGTGCATTTTTGGCATAATCGTACATCAAATCCGGAGTTCGGTGTGCTGAAACAATATTGATCTCATATTCTACCCCCAGCTCCTTTAAAACATCTGCAGCTTCCTGCATCACCGGCAGGTCGGATTTGCTGCCCATTATAATTCCGATTTGTGCCTGCTTGCTCATGATCTGCTTATTACTTTGATTGCGTTTTTAACGTCCTTCGCTTTTGCACGTGCTTCGTCCAGCCTTTCAGCCGTTACCGTTACGTGTCCCATCTTCCGGTAAGGCCTGGTATCAGCTTTGCCGTATAAATGTACATAAGTGGCGGGCATGGACATAATTTCCTCAATTCCTTCATAAAACACCGGACCCTCATACTTCTCTTCACCGGTTAAATTGATCATTACTGCGGGTCTTATAACGCTGGTATCTCCCAGCGGTAGATCCAGTATGGAGCGAATGTGCTGTTCAAATTGCGAAGTAACATTCCCTTCAATAGTGAGATGCCCGCTATTATGCACACGGGGTGCAATTTCATTTACAAGTATGTTCTCATTATCGGAAAGGAACATTTCAACCGCCAGCAGCCCTACATGATCCAGTTCATTTGCGAGACGCACGGCCAGGCTGGTTGCTTTATTCTGGATCCTTTGCTCCAGTGTGGAAGGGCTGAATACGTACTCCACCAGGTTGGCCGTAGGATGGAAATCCATCTCTACCACCGGGAAACACTGGGTTTTTCCACTCTCAGAACGCGCTACTATTACGGCCAGCTCCTTCTCAAAAGACACCAGTTCTTCACAAAGGCATTCGGTATCCGGAATGTTTTCAAGGGCCTCGGGGCCTTTCACCACTTCAACACCCCTGCCATCATAACCCCCGGTAGCGGCCTTCCATACAAAAGGATAACCGATCTGGTTGTGTTCCAAAAGATGAAGCATCTCACTTTTATCCTTGCAAGTATGAAAGGAGGCGGTGGGGATTTTATGGGCGCGGTAAAAGTCCTTTTGAACGCATTTATTTTTGATGGTTTCCAGGGCTGCCGGCCGGGGAAAAACTTTTTTCCCTTCCTTTTCCAGACGTTTCAGTGCGTTAATGTTAACGCCTTCAATTTCAATGGTGATAAGGTCGCAATCCTGTCCGAAACGGTAAACCGCTTCTTCGTCCATAAGATCACCTTGCACAAACTCGTTGCTGGCAAGGCGTCCGGGTGCTTCGGCAGAAGGATCCATAACTTTGGTGGCAATATCATATTGACGGGTAACGGTAAGGAGCATTTTCCCCAATTGTCCGCCTCCTAGAATCCCCAGCTTAAAATCAGAGGAAAAGTAACTTTTAGTATCAGGCACTTTTAATGTTGTTTTTAGGTTCAATTCGTTTTACTTCGGCCAGAGGGTGTACCATATACTCCCTGCCGTTACTCAGGTTCAGGCAGCGGTAACGTTTGCGTGCTCTGGGTCCTTTTTTGAATATCATATCATTACCCAGCGAAAAACACGTCCCGGTTTCGAGTTCTTCCACCACCAAAGCCGGCTTTTTATCAAAAGCCTGCAACACTCGGAAAAGTTCAAGGTCGGTACAACTGCTGGCACTTCCCCGGTTCAGGCTTTTTATCAATGCAGACCGCAGGTTTTTGGGAAATATATTTTGTTCCAGGTAGGGAGTCATCAGTTGGCGGAAAGTAACTTGCCATTCCTCACCGTGTGGTTTAATCCCGTTTCCGAAGGATTCAAAGGCTTTAAGATGAGCCATTTCATGCACCAGGGTTATCAGGAAGGCATATACATTAAGGTTGCCATTAATGCTGATGCGGTGCCTCTCGTTCTTTTTTGGAAAGCGGTAATCTCCGAACTTGGTCTTTCTGGGTTGCTTGATCTTCAGTTCCACCGGTGCGGTGCGCAAAAGCTGCATCGTTAAGTCCAGTGAACCTTCCGGCAGGTATTTACTTAAAGTATTTTCAGACTTGCTGGTCAATATTCCGGTGCGAATTATAATACGAATGAGGACAATTACATTTCTCCAGGGAACGGCATCCCTCTGCGAGAATCACCACCCAAATAATACAAGTAATGGTTTTGATATGCTTTGGCACTTTCCTCATTTACGATACAAAATTACTCTTATTTTAGCGATATGTTTTTGACGGAGGGTATTAAGTCGTTTGGTAAGTATTTCATCCTGCTGGGTAAGACTTTTCGCAAGCCAGAAAACTGGAAGGAGTATAGAAAGGCTTTGGCCAGGGATCTTGAACGGCTGGGTTTGAACAGCATTGGCATTGTGTCTATCATCTCTCTGTTTGTAGGAGCAGTGGTAACCATCCAAACAGCCTATAACCTGGATGATCCCCTCGTACCGGATTATTACATAGGTATAGCCACCCGTGAATCCATTATCCTCGAATTTTCCCCCACTATCATTTGCCTCATATTATCCGGTAAAGTCGGCTCTAATATTGCTTCCACACTAGGTAGTATGCGGGTTTCTGAGCAAATTGATGCTTTGGAGGTAATGGGCGTAAACCCGGCTGCTTACCTTATCATGCCTAAGATCATCGCCATGGTATTTTTTAACCCCCTGCTGATTACCATTAGTATGTTCCTGGGAATCCTGGGAGGGTATTTTGCGGCTGAATTTGCAGGCGTATTGGCCCCAGTGGATTATTTACAAGGTATTCAAAGTTCATTCAATCCATTCTTTATAACCTATGCTCTTATTAAAACTGTGGTATTCTCTTTTATCATAGTTACAGTATCGGCCTACTATGGTTTTTATGTAAAGGGCGGAGCCATCGAGGTAGGTATCAATGCTACCAAAGCGGTTGTAAGCAGTAGCATAGCTATCATTGTGGCTAATTATATCCTTACTCAAATCCTGTTGGTTTAATGATTGAAGTAAAGAATCTGCATAAAGGGTTTGGTGGTGAGCCGGTACTTAAGGGTATTTCCACCCAGTTCAAGAATGGAAAGACCAACCTCATTATTGGCCAGAGTGGTTCCGGGAAAACGGTTTTCCTGAAAAGCCTCGTGGGGCTTCATCAGATCGATCAGGGCGAAATCTACTACGATGGACGAAGATTGGGTGAAATGGACGATGATGAACGCAAGGCGCTACGTACGGAAATGGGAATGGTATTTCAGGGTAACGCCTTGTTCGATTCTCTAACCATTGAGGAAAATGTGGTTTTTGCCCTGAGCATGTTCTCGGGTATGACGAAGGAGGAAATGTTGGATCGCGCTAATTTTTGTTTGAAAAGGGTTAATCTTGAAAACGTAAATAAAAAATTTCCTGCGGAACTGAGTGGTGGCATGCAAAAGCGTGTGGCCCTGGCCAGGGCTATTGCCTTTAAACCTAAATACTTGTTCTGCGATGAACCTAATTCCGGCTTGGATCCTAAGACGGCCATTGTTATTGATAACCTTATACGGGAAATTACCCAAGAGTTCGATATCACCACGGTTATTAATACCCATGATATGAATTCCGTAATGGAAATCGGAGACCATATTATCTATATTAAATACGGAATAAAGGAGTGGGAAGGGACCAGCGAAGATATCCTGAACACCGATAATGAAAGCATCAATGACTTTGTATATAGCTCAGAGTTATTCCGTAAGATAAAAACTAAACTCTAGTTTGAACTACTTTCAAGGCTAGAACGGAACCACCATCTCCTCCTATAACTCACTGATTGATTCAAAATAAAAAGCCCGGGCATTGCCCGGGCTTTACAGTTTTTAAGAACCAGATTTCTTAGTTGATGGTCAACTTAGAAACTTTTACTTCCTTGTCACTCTTAATGTTCACCATGTAAGTTCCATTAGCTACATGAGAAGGAATGTTAAGATCGTAAGCTTCATTTCCACTTACAGTAATTTCACGACTCATAACGGTTTTACCGGTAAGGGTCATAAGTTCTACAGTATAAGTTCCACCTTGCTCAATAGCAACTTTTACGTTACGTCCCTGAGTAGGATTAGGATATACTGAAAATCCTCCGGTTGAAACTTGCTCATCTACACCAATGTTTGGAACAACAACCGCTCTGATCCAGGGTGAGCTGAAAGTACGTGAATTAGAGTAACCGGAATACCAACGACCATCATCAGCGTTAAACATGATGGAAGAAGCTCCTGGTTGAGATACAGACTGGTCGTTGGCAACACGGATAGTATTGTTTCCATTGTTGGAGAACATATAAACAACCACAAAGTAGGTACCGGCATTCAGGGTTTGAGGAGAAGAGAAGTTGAAACGGGCCAACGTACCTTCCATACCAGCTGCAATAGTATAAGTTTCTGTGTAAAGAGCTCCACTACCGAAACCAGCTACATAATCAAAACCTGTAGTATCGTAAATATGTACTTCAATATCTCCACCGGGAACGGTAAGAGAGGATAAGCGAAGATCAATACCCTTCATGGTGAAGGAACCACCGCCACCGCCACCATTGGGGAAGAACAAGCTGGAAGCTATAGCGCAACCATCAGTTCCCAGAGCATTGGTACCTATACTGTTATCGAAATTGTTGTAATCCAGAGAGTGGATGCTATCAGTTACAAAAATAGTATACATGGTATCACGAGCAGAACCAAGGTCAGAAGCAGAAACGCTGTCAGAAGTTACATAGTAAACCATGTGATAAGTTCCAACGGTTGTAGGAGTCCAGGCTCCGGTAGTTGTGAAATCGTTGAAATCAGCAACCTGGTCACTGGCCAGTAGAGCCTTAGTAGGTGAAGTAAGAGTTGCTACGGTGTTACCGGTAGAATTTTGAATTACTTCTACGTTAAGAACCACATCAGTTTGATCCTGATAACCATAGTTAAGGATATTGGAGTCAAAAGAAATGGGTACTACGTGATCTTTTGCAGTAATACCGGTTTTGCTGCCTCCGCTGGCACCAAAAATGATGTCATTTTTAGGAGCACCTCCGGATTCTACGAAACGGAAAAGATTAGGACCAAGGTCGCGAACCACCATGTCGTCAATCATCCAGTAATAATAACCGGCCAAACCCAAAGAGTTTACTTCCAGACCGTCAAATACAATCTGAAGTTTTACGTTAGCCTGGTTACCTGCATATTGTGAAATGTTGGCAGAAACGATGTCACCATTTGCACTGGAACCGTTTTGAGGAACATCCGTATGGAAGTTCACACTATCAGGGAAAGTAAGACCACCGTCAGTACTGATAGCAACCTGGAATTTACTCTGATACTGCCTCAGGTAACTGCTGAAAAGCAGTTCTACGTAAGGGTGACCGGTAAGGTCAATAGTGTTGGTAGTGAGTGTACCCATGTGCGGAGCAGGCGCGGGACCATTTCCGTCATTTCCGGCTATACCGCCATCATCCAGATAATTGGAATCGAAGATAATGAAGCCATTGCTCTGAGAAGGAGAGATAATGGGATCATTAGCTGCGGCATACTGACCACGGGAACCTGTGGTAATATTAGGTGTTGTAGCAGGTCCGCGGTACTCCCAAAGGGCATTGGCAAGAGGTGCTCCACCAGAAGTATAACCTTGGTTTACCCAGGTAGAAGGAATGCCATTAGCGAAGTCCTCAGACCATATAACAGCAGACGATTTTCCTTTATTTAAAGTACTGTGGTTGGGAGCCGTTTTTTGAAGGGACTCCGGATCCTGAACGTAAGGACGTCCAACTATTTCGTGATCAGGCTGATTTTGAGCGCCCAAAGAAAGGCTCAAAACAACACCTGCACACAGTAATGACATGCTTTTAAAGCGTAGATGTTCTTTCATCACATTAAATTAATTTAGTTTCCAAAAATGTAAAATTACAAAAATAATAACCCAATTACAACCGCTATATGGCGTGCGGGTTCATTATTTTCGAATAAACAAGTGTTTTTGTGTAAAGATTTTGTTAATGTTTCAGGCCTCAGCGTAACTTTCCATCGGTTCGCAAGTACAGATCAAGTTCCGATCGCCATAGGCATCATCCACCCTTCTTACAGAGGGCCAGAATTTATTCTCCATAATATAAGGTAAAGGAAAAGCGGCATCCTGCCTGGAATAGGGCATTTTCCATTCTTCAGAGGTCAGTAGTTCCAGCGTATGGGGTGCGTTCTTCAATACATTATTCGTTATGTCACTTTGGCCGGAGGCTACATCCTCAATCTCTTTGTGTATGGCGAGCATGGCCCTGCTGAAGCGGTCCAGTTCATCCTTGCTTTCGCTTTCCGTAGGCTCTATCATTACAGTTCCGGCTACCGGGAATGATACCGTAGGTGCGTGATATCCGTAATCCATGAGGCGCTTGGCTATGTCTACTACCTCTACACCGCTGTTCTTTTTAAAAGGACGGCAATCCAGGATCATTTCATGCGCCACACGTCCCTTTTCATTGGTATATAGTACCTGGAATTTATCTTCAAGTTTGGCCTTCAGGTAATTAGCATTGAGAATGGCAAATTCGGTGGCCTTTTGCAGACCCGGTGCTCCCAGCATTTTTATGTAGCCATAACTTATGATGAGGATCAAACCGCTACCGAATGGTGCAGCAGAAACGGCAGAGATGCCATTTTTACCTCCTGTTTTCACCAATCTGTGTGAAGGCAGGAATGAGGCGAGGTGCTCAGCCACTCCAATGGGCCCCATGCCGGGTCCGCCTCCACCGTGTGGAATGGCAAAGGTTTTATGAAGGTTGAGGTGGCAAACATCAGCGCCTATGTTTCCGGGGCTGGTTAAACCTACCTGGGCATTCATATTGGCACCGTCCATGTATACCTGGCCACCGTACTGGTGAATAATTGAGGTTATCTCTCTTACAGACTCTTCAAACACTCCGTGGGTTGAAGGGTAGGTTATCATCAGGCTGGAAAGGTCATCCTTGTATTTTTCGGCTTTAGCCTTAAGATCTTCTACATCAATATTTCCGTTGTCATCACACTTAACCACCACCACTTTCATGCCGGCCATAATGGCGGAGGCAGGATTGGTGCCATGTGCGGAACTGGGTATGAGGGTCACATTGCGGTGTCCCTCTCCACGGGAATGGTGGTAGGCGCGGATAACCATAAGACCTGCGTATTCGCCTTGTGCACCGGAGTTGGGCTGCATGGACATGGCGTGAAAGCCGGTTATTTCTGCAAGGTCGCGTTCCAGTTCACTGATCATTTCACGGTAGCCCAAGGTTTGGTCTTCAGGTGCAAAAGGATGGATATTAGCAAATAAGGGCCAGCTCAGTGGAAGCATTTCTGTAGCCGCATTCAGTTTCATTGTACAACTGCCTAGCGGTATCATACTGTGGTTGAGGGAAAGGTCTTTTCGCTCCAGCTTTTTGAGGTAACGCATCATTTCCGTTTCACTGTGGTAGCGCCTGAAGATCTCATTCTGGAGGAAGGAGCTCTGGCGTTTTACGGATCCGGGTATAATATCGATCTGTAGAAGGGCCTCTACCTCGGGGGCCTCTTCCTTTTTGGCTTCCGCAAAAACACTAAGGATTTCGCGTATGGCCTCCAGGTTAGTCACCTCACTAAGGCTGATGCCCACTTCGTGATTATTGATATAACGGAAATTGACCTCACGTTTTTCAGCAAGGGAACGTATTGTCACCGAGCCGATCTCACCAGTCTCTATGCGGAGGGTATCAAAAAAGCTTTCATTGCGTTGCTCATAACCCAGTTTGCGCAGGCCTTCTGCAACCGTAACGGCAGAACGGTGTATCCGTTGGGCAATATTCTTTAATCCTTCTGGGCCGTGGTACACGCCATACATGCCGGCCATTACCGCCAAAAGAACCTGGGCTGTGCAGATGTTGGAGGTAGCGCGTTCGCGTTTAATGTGCTGTTCGCGGGTTTGCAGGGCCATGCGCAGGGCACTGTTACCATCTTTATCAATAGTCCTTCCGATGATGCGGCCGGGGATGTGACGTTTGTAGTCTTCAGTAGTGGCAAAATAAGCGGCATGGGGTCCCCCGAAACCGAGCGGGATGCCAAATCGCTGTGTGGTGCCTACCACGGCATCAACTCCCCATTCTCCCGGAGGCGTTAATAATACCAACGACATAATATCGGCTGCCACCACCGTTTGAACACCATTTTGCCTGGCACCTTCAACCCAATCCCTATAGTCGAATATCTCACCATCCGCAGCAGGGTATTGCAACAAAGCACCAAAGTAATCGTCACTAAGCTGAAATTCACGGTGATCACCAATAACCAACTCAATACCGAGCGGTTCTGAGCGGGTTTTTAACAGGTCAATATTCTGGTGCAGGCAGTGAATAGAAACAAAGAATTTATTGGCTCCGGCCTTTTGCTTTTCACGACTTCGCGAGGCATAGAACATGGACATGGCCTCCGCAGCAGCTGTACTTTCGTCCAACAGACTTGCGTTGGCAATGGGAAGGCCGGTAAGGTCAGATATCATAGTCTGGAAGTTCAACAAAGCTTCCAGTCTTCCCTGGGCTATTTCGGCCTGGTAGGGCGTATAGGCTGTATACCAACCCGGGTTTTCGAGAATGTTCCTCTGAATAACACCTGGCATGATGGTAGGATGGTAGCCTAAACCAATGTAGGTTTTAAACACTTTATTCTTTCTGCCCAGGTCGCGGATACGGTTTATGAATTCGTTCTCGCCCATGGGGTCCGAAAGCTGTAAAGGCTTTTTGAGCCGTATACCTTTGGGTATGGTTTGGTCAATCAGCTCATCCAGGCTCGATACACCGATAGTATCCAGCATTTCCTTTACCTCATGTGGGCGGGGTCCGATATGGCGATAGGCGAAAGAATCAGTGGTCATTCTACTTGTGAATTTTTTATGAATTTAGGGGCACAAAAGTAACCAATATTGAGTTTGGTTGTAAGGATTTGCTTGCTCATTATAAAGTGCCTTTGATCAATGAATTAACTTATGAAATTGCTCAGGTTTATCGTATACTCCAACGTATGGGTAGGGCTTGCTGTTGCGGCCTTTACCTGGCTTAGTCTATACGAGCTGGGGCAAAAGGATTTTTCGTATCTGCTCTTTACTTTTTTCTTCACGGTGGCTACTTATAATTACATGCGCCTGGTACAGGTAAGGTCCTATTCTGCTGAGTATGGCCAGAACCAGAAATTCTGGTTAAAGCAGCATTTCCTGCAAGCGAGCTTTTTCACGGTGGTCTTTTCCATACTGGGCGCCTGGTTTTACCTGGATCTTTTTAGCTGGAAACTGCTGGCGCTTACGGCTGTTCCCGCCCTCGTGTCACTGTTTTACCCCTTGAGTTTTCAAAACCCCATGCGTTCGTTCACTTCCCTAAGAACGGTGCCCGGTTTAAAGGTTTTGCTTATTGCCGGATCCTGGGCGTATGTTACTTATCTGGTTCCGGTAATTTACCACGATATACCTTTTTTTACGGATTGGATGGAGTTTGGTATGCGAAGCCTTTTTATAATAGCCCTGATCATACCTTTTGACATCAGGGATATGCAGATGGATGATCATAATATGCGAACTATTCCGCAAATAATAGGGGAGCGGAGGGGTAGGTTGCTGGCGCTGGGTCTTGTGAGCCTTTATGGTTTGTGGAAGATCTTCCTGATAGGGTTCGGTTTTATGGATGTGCCCGAAGGCATTGCCTGGTTATGTGGAATTGTGTATTCCGGCTTTCTCATTGCCCGGATGGATCAAAAACGTTCGGAACTTTATTGTGGCTTTTGGATAGAAGGAACGCCTATCCTTGTGGCGCTGCTGTTACTCATTCATTTACTGGGCTGAGATTTGTGGCTATCTTGTTTACCTTTGGGGCAAAATCAAATTTCAGATGTCGCATCAGTTTACGGAAGAGTATGCTTCAGAGCAAGATCGTAATGATTCCCTGAGCTCCTTTCGCGATCAGTTTATCTTTCCGGTTACAGAGGGTCGCCCGGCCTTGTATTTTACCGGGAATTCCCTGGGGTTGCAGCCGGTAAAGGCCAAAGAATATATGTTGAAGGAATTTGAGGACTGGGCCCGTTACGGGGTAGAAGGCCATACCCAGGCCCGTATGCCCTGGTTGCCGTATCATGAGTTTTTCTCAAAATCCCTGGCAGCCATTGTAGGGGCTAGGCAAACCGAAGTGGTGGCCATGAATGGTCTTACCACCAATCTCCACCTTTTGATGGTTAGTTTTTTCAGACCTCGCGGAAAGCGTACTAAAATCATCTGTGAAGCCAAGGCCTTCCCATCGGATCAATATGCACTGCGCAGCCAACTGCGGTTCCATGGCCTTGATCCGGATGAACATTTAATTGAAATACAGCCCGATCCGGAAACAGAGCTGATCGATGAAGCAAAAATCTACAATGCTATAGAAGCCAATCGTGATGAATTGGCTCTTTTAATGATGGGCGGTGTAAATTATTATACGGGTCAGTATTTTGATATTCCGGGTATCACCAAGGCGGTGCAGGATGCCGGAGCGATAGCAGGTTGGGATCTGGCCCATGCGGCTGGTAACGTGCTTCTGCAACTGCATGACTGGAATGTTGATTTTGCTGCCTGGTGCGGCTATAAATACCTGAACAGTGGTCCGGGTGGTGTGTCCGGTGTTTTTATCCATGAACGGCACCACGGGCAAAAAGATATTCCTCGCTTTGAGGGGTGGTGGGGGCATGATAAATCCTCCCGTTTTACCATGCCGGATCGGTTTGAACCTATCCCAACGGCAGAGGCCTGGCAGTTGAGTAATGCTCCTGTTTTTGCCATGACACCACTGTTGGCGAGCCTGGAGCTTTTTGAGCAGGTAGGCATGCCAGCATTACGTGAAAAAGGGGACAGGCTTACAGCTTACCTGGAGTTTGTGATCCATGAGGTATCCCGTAATACCGGGGCCGGCCTCAGGATACTTACTCCAAAGGACGTTTCAAAACGGGGGTGCCAACTTTCCCTGGTAGTTCCTAAGGGAGGTAAAAAAGTGTTTGAACAAATCAGTGCAAAGGGGGTGATAGCGGACTGGCGTGAGCCGGATGTGATCCGCATGGCCCCGGTTCCCCTATACAATTCCTTCCGGGATATTTATGATTTTGGCCGAATATTAGAAGAAGCTTTATCAGCATGACAACAAAAGACATTACCATTTGCGGAGCCGGCCTGGTAGGTTCCTTACTTGCTATATACCTTGGAAAAAAAGGTCACCGGGTAAACGTATTTGAGCGCAGGCCGGATATGCGGCAAACCACAATAGACGGAGGTCGTTCTATAAACCTAGCCCTTAGCAATCGTGGATGGAAAGCCCTGGAAGCAGTGGGCGTGGGTGAGAATATCCGTAAAATGTCCATTCCCATGTACCGCAGAGTCATACATGATCGGGAAGGTAAGTTGAATTATCAACCTTATGGAAAAGAGGGAGAGGCTATTTATTCAGTTTCCCGTGGCGGACTTAACGCCCGTCTTATGCAATTGGCAGAAGAAACCGGCAACGTGAATATTCATTTTGATGAAAGATGCGTGGATGTAGACCTGGATCAGGCGGTTGCTGTTTTCGAGAACTACCTGTCCGGGGAAAATACACGGAGCCAGGCGGATCTTGTTTTTGGTGCTGACGGAGCCTTCAGTGCAGTGCGTGCCGTGATGCAAAAGACCGACCGCTTCAATTATTCCCAGCAATACATAGAACACGGTTATAAGGAACTATCCATTCCTCCGGATGCGGATGGAAGGCACAGGATGGAGCGTGAAGCGCTGCACATTTGGCCACGTGGAAATTATATGCTTATAGCCTTGCCAAATCCGGATGGTAGTTTTACCTGTACGTTGTTTTTCCCTTTTGAAGGAGACCCAAGCTTTTCCACCCTGGACTCTGTGGCAAAAGCAAGGGTGTTTTTTGAACAGGATTTTGCAGATGCCCTCAAGCTAATGCCGGATTTTGACCAGGAATGGGAGGGTAATCCTACCTCGTCATTGGTTATTATCCGCTGTTATCCCTGGGTGAGTGAATCAGGAAGAGTGGCCATATTAGGTGATGCTTCGCATGCCATTGTACCTTTCTATGGACAAGGTATGAACAGCGGTTTTGAGGATTGCACAGTACTCAATGACCTCATCGCGGAACATGGTGATAACTGGGGCTTGTTATTGGATGAGTTTCAGAAAAATCGTAAACCGGATGCTGATGCCATTGCCGACCTGGCCATGCGCAACTTTGTGGAAATGCGTGACCTTACAGGTGATCCTGCCTTCCTTCTGCAGAAGAAAATAGAGAAACGGTTTTACGAAAAATATCCCGACCGGTGGATACCCTTATACTCCATGGTCACCTTTACACACATACGTTATTCCGTGGCTTTGAGGGAAGGGAAACGCCAGGATGCCATTATGGAAAGGGTAATGGCACTTCCCGGAATTGAAGGCAAATGGGATAGTGATGAAGTGGAGCAACTTATGCTGAAGCTCACCGAAAACAGGGTTACAGCTTAACCACTTTTTCCTCTTTCAGTATTTTCCCCTGTGAATTAAATATGATCAGGTAATATACCCCATTTCGCAGGTGGCGCGTATGGAAGGTAAAACGATTGTTACCTTTCATGGCTGCCTCTTTCACCAGAAATTGTTCATCCGTACCACTTCCGTTCATGGAAATCAACTGAAAGGTGAGCATATCCGGGGTATCCAGTTGGAATTCGATGGTGTAATTATCAAAAGTAGGGTTTGGCAATATCCGTACATCCGTAAATGGAGGCAGGGTGTCCAGGGGATTGATCACCGTATCAACAGGGTTATCCGTAGTATCCACCGGTTTGGGTTGGATAGGATCCAGGTTGTAATCCGGGCTTCGCAATTTTGCCAGTATGGTACCCGGGCGATTCACATTGGTGGAAGTGTAGCCGGACATCCAGACCACACCGGTATCCCCATAGGCGGGTTGGGCACCGGTATAATCGCCCCAGCGTTCGTAACCGGGATCTCCCGCGGGCGTAAGTACATTGATATAACCCAGGCCGCTATCCACTACGGTTAAAGCGGAATAGGAAGAGTCATTGGAAAAGAAAACCGAGGAGGATCCGGCATTGAAATTAGGCCCGGAATGGTTAAATATGATGATACCTTCATTTTCCAGTTCGGATTTCCCGGTGTAACATATATTGGGGTAGCCAAAATCCAGGCTATCCATTTCCAGGATATTAAAATAGACCGGTGTGGAAGTGGAGGCCTTTGGGTCTAGCATAGCATGGTAAAATCCTGAAAACCCCTTGCTGGTTACCGTGTTTCCAACAAATTGAAGGATACCGTTCTCGTAAAAACCACCTTGAATACGACTGTCGTTGCAGTCAAAACGGTTATTGTCGCGCTGGCGTGCATCCGGAGGTAAGCCGTAATCTGTTTCAGCCTGGAAAATATCCAGTTGCAGGGCAGGAGGGGTGCTGGCCGCCACACTGTCGCTGATACTCACCACAAAAAGACTGTCGTTATTCAGGTCAAGGTTACGGTTGGACATAAAGTAAATAGGTGGATCATAAGGAGCAGACCCTCCGGCCATACCGGTAAAATTAAAAAGTGCCTTTCCTCCTACTTTGATATCGCTGTAATACGCTTGTCGCAGCGTTACCAGGCTATCGTAACCATCCTGTTTATTTACCTGACGGATGGTAGATTCCACATACCCGCTGTTATTGGTAGAGCCGTTGTAAAACGTATTGACCGTAATAAACAGATCCTGCTTGCTTACTATAACATGCGGATAATCACTCCAGGTATCATTATTCAGCGGATTACCCTCCAGGGCATACATATAGAATCCGTCTGAAGGATTGGCCGTTTTGGAAAAAGCCACCATAACCTTACTTTTTTCGTGTATAGTGGCATTCAGGAAAACAATGATAAAGCGGTCTGCATCCGGATCGTAAACCACACGGGGATCATATTTCACCTGGTTTATAGTCCTGAGGCCTTCTAAAATGGTAAATACGTTCAGGCTAGTTTCAAAAAGCAGGCTATCCTTATTCAGGTCGTAGGCAAAGATGTTGGTATTGATAACGGAAAGTAGCTGGCCGTTGCGGTTTATAGCAAAAGAATTGTCATTGGGAACATTCCCGCTGTAGCTGTTTCCTTCAAATTTTTCCAGTACCGTGGGAGAAGTATACGTGCCAAAGTTGACTTTCGCCTTTTTTGATTTATAAGGTAGTGGCTGTATCTGTTGTTTGAGCTCGCGCAACTTTTCCTTGCTCATTCCCGTCCCTGGTTTGGGCGCCTCACCAGTATGCAATACCGGTCCGAAGGTTCGCTGAACTTTATCGGGAACAAAATCACCCAACAGTACCGCATCATTAAGGGTATGACGGGTGTAGGTGAAATCCTGGGAAAAGCAGTTGATATAAAAAGATAAAAAGAGGGTAAGGGATAGAAATTGCTTCATGCTTTTGATTTTCGTCCTACACAAATATCGTAATTATACTAAAGCTCAAACGAGTGAGTTAAACGATATAGGATTTTACATGTTATTCCTTAGTTTTATAGCTTACTACTTGCAGTTTTGAAGAAACATTACGGTTCCACTTTTAGCTGGCTTATTCTTCTGGTCTTAATGGGGTTAGGTGCCCAGCTTAAGGCACAATTTTTCTATGGTCTTCGCCAGGAGTATGGTAAAAACCGTGTTCAATATAATGAGTTTGATTGGGTTTTCTATCGTTTTGAGCGCTATGATGTATACTTCTACCGTGGAAACGAGGATCTTGCCGAGCAGGTAGCGCGCCTTACTGACAAGCACCTGGTGCGGGTAGAGAATTTTCTGGATGCACCCCTGGACGAGCGGGTACAGATACTGGTTTTCAATAATTTATCGGATCTTAAGCAGAGCAATGTAAATTCCAGTACCGAAGAGGATTACAACACCTCCGGGGTAACCCGTATTTCCGGCCGCAGGTTGTTCCTGTATTTTAACGGTAGTTACGAGGAGTTGGAGAATAATCTCCGATCCGGCCTGGCAGAAGTGGTATTGAGTAACCTGGTCTATGGAAGCTTTACCGAGTCCATCAAGAACTCGACCTTGCTCAATCTCCCGGAATGGTATACTGAAGGACTGATCAGTTTTGTGGGGGATAACTGGAATTCGGAGGTGGATAATCGGGTGAAAGATGGTTTTTTAAGCGGTCGTTACAAGCGTATCAACTCTTTAACGGGAGAGGAGGCTCGCTACGCAGGACACTCCATGTGGCATTATATTGCGCAAACCTACGGAGCAAAGGTGGTTAAGAATATAGTGTATATGGCCATTATTAACCGGAATATTGAAAGTGGCTTCAACTACATCCTGGGAAAGGATCTGGATGCGATCACTGAGGGATGGAGAAACTTCTACATGAACCTCTACAAGGATGCGCAGAATGAGGATGTATTAAAGGGGAAGCCATTCCTGAAAGCACCCAAGTGGCGGGTGGTAACAAGGTTGACGGCCAGTGAGAACGGGCGTTACCTCGCCTATGTTTATCAGAAGTTTGGAGAATATAAGGTATACATCTATGATTTTGAGAAGGAGAAACGAAAGCGGATCTTAAAGGGAGGTTATAAGATCGCACAGAATACGGATTACTCTTTTCCGCTGCTGGCCTGGCATCCCAATAACTCTATCCTGGCCATGTTTACCGAGGAAAAAGGCTTTGTCTACCTCAATTTCTACAACCTGGAAGAAAAGGAACTGGAGAAGAAACAGTTTTTTAAGTTTGATAAAATCTTATCTTTCAGCTATTCACGCGATGGCAAAAAATTCCTGCTGTCCGCTACTAAGGATGGCCAGTCCGACATCTTTATCTATACCATACTGAACACTAAAATAGAGCAGCTTACCAAAGATTCATACGATGACCTGGAGCCTACCTTCTTTGATAATGACAAACGGGTAGCCTTTACTTCCAACCGGATTACCGATACTTTGAAACAAGGCGAGGAATCCTTTGATTTTCCTAAGGAAACTTATGACATCTTTGCCATGGAAGCAGAGGTGCCGGAAGATACTACGGTCATCTGGCGGATGACGAACAGTGATCGTATCAATGAGCGTAAACCGGATGAATATGCCCCGGGTTACCTGGCCTTTGTCAGTAACCGCTCAGGAACGGTTAATCGCCATCTTATCCAAATAGACAGCGCCATATCCTATGTGGATACCACCACGCACTATGATTATAGTTTTAAGGAATTCCAGGTGACTGATTACAACCGTAACATCCTGGCCCAGGATTTTGACCCGGAACGGGGCAAGACCTTTGATCTCATACTGAGGGATAACCGTTATCGCATTTTTAATACGCCTTATGAAAGCCCTGCAGATCTACAGTTGCAACCGGTACGTTCCCCAGGCATCGTTGAGGAGGAAAATGGAGCAACCACCGGTAAGGAAGAAGCGCAGCAGGCAGAATGGTCGGAAACCAGTTCAGCCATGTATTATCCAGGAGTTAAGATGGAGGACTTTGAGGTCAATATAGAAGATTATGAGTTTGACAACTCAGAACCGGAGGAAACTCCCCGCAAGGAAAAACCCCAGGCCAAACGTGTAAATATCCTCCCTCTGCCGGAGCTGGCAACCAATCCCGGTGAGAAAGAAGAGGAACTCGAAATACCACCCCAGCGCAATTATTTTCTCTCCTTTTACCAGGATGACCTTAACGTGGGCTTTGATAACGTTTTTTCCAATCCACAGTACCAACGTTTTACGGGTTTTGTTACCCCGGATCTGCTCAACTTTGGCTTTAATGCCAATGTCAAGGTGGGGGTTACCGATCTCATGCATGACTACAGTGTGATCGGGGCCGTGCGTACTACTTTCCAACCCCTCTCCGGAACATCGCTTACACCCAATGCTGAGTTTTACGTAGCCCTGCTGGATTATAAAGACCGTTGGGATAAGCAATATACTTTTTCACGCAGGAGCCAGCTGTTGGTGCAGGATTTTAACACTTACCAGCGTATTATTACCCACGAGGTATTCCCCAAGTTTATTTTCCCCTTTAACCCGGTGGCATCCATACGGGGAGGTATTGGCTACCGGATTGATAAGAACGTTACTTTAAGCCGCGAACCAGCATCCCTTAGTACCAATGACCTGTATCGGGACTACCTGGTGGCAAGGCTTTCCTATGTATATGATAATACCCGGAAATTAGGCCTTAACCTGTATGCCGGTTTGCGTTATAAGATTTTTACGGAATACTACCGTAATCTTAAAACCAGTCCTACCGGGTTACATACGGCTGGGATAGATGCCCGCCACTATACCGTTATTCATCGTAATCTTATCTGGGCTAACCGTTTTGCATCCGGTGTATCTTTCGGTCCCGAAAAATTAATTTACATCATGGGTGGGGTGGATAATTCCTTTTCCACCCAATTTGAACCCAATACTCCTATTGCGCAGGATAACAATTACGTATTCCAGACCTTGGTCACCAATATGCGGGGATCTTTCCAGAATATCCGTAACGGAGACAAGTTTGCAGTGATCAACAGTGAGCTACGCTGGCCCTTCCTCAGTTATTTCTTCAGGCGGCCTCTGCGCAGTGATTTCTTCAAAAACCTGCAGTTGATTGCTTTCGGAGATGTGGGTACCGCGTGGAACGGACTTACTCCGTATTCACCGGAAAACGTGATTAACAGTAAGGAAATTCCTTTTGGTAGCGGCAAAATAGTGCTGGATAGCCAAAAAGAACCCATCGTGGCGGGTGTAGGAGGTGGATTGAGAACCCGTTTGTTTGGCTACTTCGTCAGGTTTGATGTAGCCTGGGGTATAGAGGATGGACTGGTTAAGCCCCGGATCTTCTATTTTTCACTGGGGACGGATTTTTAGAGGCTTCCCTGATCACACTTTTTCTTCCTATAGTGGCGGTTATAACGTCATTATACAGGTTCCAGCCCCGGGCCGGAGAGTATTCCCGTGCATAGTAAATGATCTGTAGGTGTAATTTATTCCACAGCTCTTTGGGAAAGAGCCGCTTGGCATCCTTTTCCGTTTGTTCCACTGATTTGCCGTTACTCAATCCCCAACGGTATAGCATACGATGGATGTGCGTATCCACCGGAAAGGCTGGGAAGCCAAAAGCCTGGCTCATTACTACGGAGGCGGTTTTATGACCTACGGCCGGAAGGGCTTCCAGGGCCGTAAAACTTTGTGGTACCTGGCCGTTATGTTCTTCAATAATAATCTCTGAAAGACGGTGAATGCCTTTGGATTTCATGGGGGTTAGCCCACAGGGACGAATGATATCAGCTATATCTGCCACACTCAACCTGGCCATATCGTAAGGATTGTCTGCAACCGTAAATAGAGAAGGGGTTACCTTATTCACCCGGGCATCCGTACATTGGGCCGAGAGAAGAACGGCTATCAATAAGGTGTAGGGGTCCTTATGATCCAGTGGAATAGGAACTTCCGGGTATAATTCTTCCAGTTTACTTAATACGAATTCTACTTTTTCAGCCTTGGTCATGAATGGGTGTTTTCCGGTCGCAAAGCTAGGTAAATCAAAAAAGGAACTTCCCGGTGTTGGCTGAACCGTATTGATAAAGGCCTGTTATATTCGCCATACAGAAATCACAATAGACTATGACACACCTTAAAGAAGGCGACAAGGCCCCGGATTTTAAAGGGATCAACCAAAAAGGGGAGGAAGTTTCACTGGCCGATTTCAAGGGCAAAAAAATAGTACTCTACTTTTATCCTAAAGACGATACCCCTGGTTGTACCAAGGAAGCCTGCAATTTTCGTGATAACTACAAGGAACTGCAGGATAAAGGCTTTGCCGTGGTAGGGGTGAGTGCTGATACCGCCAGGAAACATCAGAACTTTGTAGATAAGTACGACCTCCCGTTTACCCTGATTGCAGATACCGATAAAAGAGTGATAGAGGCTTACGGTGTTTGGGGAAAGAAAAAATTCATGGGCCGTGAATATGATGGCATACACCGTGAAACTTTTGTTATTGATGATAAAGGCATGATCGAGAAGGTATTTACCAAGGTGAAGACCCAGGAGGCTACCGAGCAGATCCTGGAAGCTTATTCCTGATGCCTAGTCGCGGATATTGAGTTTCTCTTTGAGGTCAGGGTTCAGGAAGAGATAGCTGAAAACTTTCAGTTGCCTTTCATTGAACATTTGTAAGCCATCTATAAAAAGAGGGATAAACACCTGGGTGTTAATGTTGCAAATGCCGAAAACCTGGCGGTTTTCTTCCCATAGCACAACACCTTGCTGGTCTGCTTCATCCGGGTCTATCTTGTAATACAGAATGTCCCATTCGTAAATGGTACGACCATTCTTATCGCGAAGGCCTGTCCATTCGTCTATTTCCTCGTAAATGAGTTTTTTCCCGTTCCACCAAAAAGAATCGCGGGAATAGAGGATCATGTCGGTAGATACCTTACGCATATAACCCACAATCTTTTCTCCTTTGCGAAGACGGTACCGGGATTCATCAAAATCTCCCATACACTAATAAACCGGATGCGGGCCAGTTGGTTTTACTGTTGGGCCTCAAAACGGTTGATCCCTTCTTCCAGCCATTTTACATAGAGCTCTATATCCGGGTCATATGCTGTAGTCCCGTTAAGAGGTTCCATGCTGTCATGATCCAGCAGGACGTATTGCGGCTGGGAGTTGTTCTGGTAATGTATCACCTGGAATTCACTCCATTTATTGCCCACAGTGCGAATCTTCTTGCCGGTAACCGGTGAAACGTATTGCTGGTCTTCCGGTAGTTTGGTCCTTTCGTCTACGTACAGGGAAATCAATACTATATCATTCCTGAGGATTTCGAGGACCCTAGGGTCACTCCAAACCTGTTCTTCCATCTTACGGCAGTTTACACAAGCCCAGCCGGTAAAATCCAGCATAATTGGCTTGTTCATTTCTTTCGCATAGGCCAGCCCGGTTTCAAAATCATGAAAACAGTTCAGCATTTTTGGGCAATGCTCGGGATCAGCACCTTCGGGGATCTCTCCACTGGAGGTAGCTGCCGGGCCCCCACTACCAAAGCCTCCGGGTGATTCTGCATAAAATTCGGGAGGAGGAAAGCCACTGATCACCTTTAGGGGTGCTCCCCACATGCCAGGCAACAGGTATATAACAAAACATAAAGTAAAAGTGGCCAGTATCAACCTGAACACAGAGATCTTCTCAAGAGGGCTGTCGTGAGGCATACGGAACATGCCCAGCAAGTAAAAAGTGATAAGCAGGAAAATCGCAATCCATATAGCAATAAAGTGCTCCCTCAATAAAAGGTGCGCTCCCCAAACCAGGTCGGCATTACTCAAAAACTTAAAGGCAAAAGCCAGTTCGATAAATCCGAGCACCACTTTTACAGAGTTCAGCCAGCCGCCACTTTTAGGTAAAGAATTGAGCCAGCCGGGGAAGGCGGCAAAAAGTGCAAAGGGCAGAGCCAGGGCCAGTGAAAAACCGAACATCCCTACCAATGGTCCACGTATACCTCCACTGGAGGCTTCAAACAAAAGCGTACCAATGATAGGCCCTGTGCAGGAGAAGGAAACCAGGGCCAGCGTAAAGGCCATGAAGAATATGCCTATTATTCCTCCTTTATCAGATGCCTTATCCGTGCGATTTACCCATGACGATGGAAGCGTAATTTCAAATGCGCCGAAAAAGCTGATGGCAAAAACTACCAGGAGTATGAAAAAGGCAATATTAACGTAAGGATTGGTTGAAAAGGCGTTCATAGCATCGGCACCGAAGAAAGCGGTGATCAGGTAGCCCATTCCGGTATAAAGTACGATGATGGACACCCCATATATCACTGCATTGGAAATACCCTTGGCCCGGGATTTACTTTGCTTGGTGAAAAAGCTAACGGTGAGGGGGATCATGGGGAACACACAAGGAGTAAGCAGCGCGGCAAAACCGAAGAGGAAGCTGGTGATAAAAATGCTTAGCAAGGATCTTGAATTCTTGTCTCCGGAGGAAGTACTCACTTCACCTGGATCGTCAGTAGTATCTGTATCCTTGGCTGTGTCCGGATTGGCGTAATCAATTTCCAGAGATTCTTTGGTAACCGGGTTTTCGGCTCCTTTTACCTCAAACTCCAGGTCAATGTAATCCGGGGGCAGGCATCCTTCATCATTACAGGTCATATAGGTGAGTTCTCCGGTCACCTTAAAATCTGCAGAAGAGTGGATGAGTATCTTTTGGCGCAGCGAAACCTTTCCTTCGTGGTATCGGAGGGTTTCCTGGAAGCTTTTGTCGTATTCCTCAACAGGTTGTGGTTCAATAACATCACCGTTAAGGGTAAAATCTTCGGAATCGGTCCAGACCACATCCGTGGGAATAACGGAAGAATTGGTGTCCAGGTCGTACGAATAAATATGCCAGCCCTCATCAATAGTGGCGGTCATTAATAGTTCGGCTTCGGTATCCGAAAGACGGTTTACCGAAAAGGTCCAGTCAACAGGATCCAGGATCTGAGCGGACAGGGAAAACCCAAAGCATAAGAGTGCGGCAATGGTTTGAAAGAATCGCATAGCATTTAATTCAAAAGGTCAACAAAGTAAACAGTTTTTGTTTTACCGGATACCTTAAACCGGTCATCAATCCTGTGGCCTACCACCCAAACAATATTTTCACCGGAACACAACAGCCAGACGTCTTCTTTTTCAAAACGATTTAACTTAATGTCGGTAAAAAAATTGCTCAGCTTTTTAAAGCCTTTCATTCCCAAAGGCCGGAAGCTGTCACCAGCCTTCCAGTGCCGAAGTACCAAAGGAAACTCCAGCAGGTCCAGATCAAGTCCAGCCTGGTGAGGTGAAACCGGAATCTCAAAAGTATGATTTAGCCGGATGGAAAATTTCATCCGCAAGGGATGATCTATACGCTGATCAGTTTTTTGGATCATGAATACTTCCTGATCGGGTTTCACTCTTTTTTTGAGGATCAGATACTCGCGGTCCCGTAGTAAAACGTGGCTTTGGGAATGAAAAACAGCCCCGCTCTCCTGTTGCAGCGATTGAACAATGGCTTCCAGATCCGTAAATCCCATCGGGCTTAGCCAGGCGTTAAGTAGTGTTTTGGCAAAATCTTTTTCTACTAAGGGCTTCATTGGCATTCGCTCTTCATCTTTCTTTTTCTCTATAAGCTCGCCAAGTTGTTGGCTCAGGGCATATTTAAAGAAACGGATATCGCTCTCAAGGTTTTCAAAACTGGTGCGCAATCCACTATCCACACTGGAGAAGGCCTGTCGAAAGGCTGGAACCACCTTATGACGGATAAAATTTCGCTGGTAATCCACTTTTTTATTGGAACTATCCTCGCGCCACTGCAGCTGGTGGCGTTGTGCATAGGACTGCAGGTCCATCCGTCCCAATCGTAACATGGGGCGTAGTACAGTTCCATTCTTGCCGGATATTCCCAATCCTGAAATTCCCGTGCCGCGTCCGAGGTTTATGAGTAGGGTTTCCAGGCTATCGTCCTGGTGGTGAGCAGTAAGAAGGTGTTGGTAGGCATGTAGTTGCATCAGCTCGCGGAAAAAAGCATACCGTAGTTCTCGGGCTGCCATTTGAATGGAGATGCCTTTTCCTGTGGCGAAGTCCTGCGTATCAAAACGTTTGGTATGTAAAGGAAGGTGATGCTTTTCAGCTAGTTTCTTTACAAGGGCCTCATCACCGTCTGATTCATCACCCCGGAGTTGAAAATTGCAATGTGCCAGGGCCGGTTTATGGCCAAGGTGAACAAGGATGTGAAGAAGGGTTACCGAATCCAGGCCTCCGCTGCAAGCCAAAAGAAAAGAGCTGTTCGAATTGAGCCCCTCATTTTTTAAAAAATCGGAAACACTTTGCTGGCAATCCATAGGCGTCAAAAATAAGAAGGGCGTTTGGTATTTACCCTAGCTCAATGCTTTCAAAAGCTTATCGGCTTTTAAAAGACATTCTTCATATTCCTTTTCGGCATCGCAGTGGATGGTGATAGCACTCCCTACCCGGGCTGATACGAGACAGGTACGGGCGTTGTAGAAGAGACTACGGATGACCACGTTGAAATCAAGATCCCCTTCAGGGGTAATATAACCCACTGAACCGGAGTAGAGGGAGCGGGAAAAATTCTCATGCTCATCAATCAACTGCATGGCTTTGATCTTAGGTGCCCCGGTCATGCTGCCCATAGGGAAAGAGTACCGCAGGGCATCGCTAAAGTGGAAGGATGGGCTGAGCTTGCTGCTTATCGTGGAAACCATTTGATGTACAGCCGGGTAGCTGTATATCCCAAACAACTCACGCACTTCAACCGATCCGGGTGAAGCTGTTCGGCTCAGATCATTGCGCACCAGATCCACGATCATTACGTTCTCAGAGCGCTCTTTTTCACTTTCCGCCAGTTTCTTCTTCAGAAGTTCATCTTCCGCTTTATTGCCTGCGCGGGCAGCGGTACCCTTTATAGGTTGGGATACCAGTTGATCCCCGGCCTTGTACATGTACCTTTCTGGTGAGGCACACATAAGATGTTGATCCCGGCATTTATAATAAGCTGCGAAGGGAGCGGGGGAGAGCTGGCTCAGCTTCTCATATACCGAAGGTGCGTGCAGTGATGCGTATCCCTGAAATTCAATGCAGTAGTTGGCTTCGTAAATGTTGCCGTACTGGAGGTGGTCTTTAAGGCTTTCAACATTTTCCAGGTATTGGGCCCTGGAGGTTTTGTCCAGGAGCTTTAAAGGTGTTGTCGTAGGGGTGCTGGCAGGTGCAAGGTCCGCCACCCAGCGGTCAAAGTCATTTTTATCCGTAAGAGTTTCGCTTTCTACAAAGATATAATGGCCCTTTGCATAGATCACTATTTCAGGTTCAAAGAACAACATCAGGGGAAATTCGAGTTCATCCTGTGAACTGGTTTGCAGGTTTTCCAGTTCGTTCTTGAGATTGTAGTTGAGATGCCCAAAAAGCCAGGTGTTCCGGCTTTGGTGGTACTCCTTTAAAGTAAGGAAGTGGTTCCTTTGAGGTTCAAGTACCTGGCGGGCACCCAGGGCGGCTATCCAGTCAAATCTTCCGTAAGTATCCTTAAAGCCATTTGACTCCAGCAGTATGGAAAAATCTTCCCTTTGAGAAGTAAAAAGGATCTTATCGCGTAGTTTGGGATATTGGTTGCGGGTAAACTTGAGTTTCAACACTCTTACTCCTGCTTGTTCTTAAGAACGTAGTTGAGTACTCGCTTTATAGCTTCCGTGCTGATAGGCTTGCTAACGTAATCATCCATTCCTTCGCTCAGGAATTTCTCCCGATCACCTTCCATAGCATTGGCCGTCATGGCTACAATAAGCGGGCGGTTATCGCCCAGTTTTTGAATGATGGTATGGGTAGCCTCCACACCGTCCATTTCCGGCATCTGAACATCCATAAAAACCACATCATACTTTTGGCGGGTTACGGCCTCCACGGCTTCTAGCCCGTTGGCCACCACATCCATAGAGTATCCCATGTTTTTCATGGTGAGTACCGCCAGTTTCTGGTTTACCAGGTTATCTTCAGCCAGAAGTATATTTAATGGTGTTTCGGTTGGCATACTTTCTTTCTCTTTTACCACAAGGTCCCCTTCCGATTCTGTAGCCTCAGCAGTAATTTTTACCGGGCTTAATATCCGAATTATTGATTTAAGGAGCAGACTATGTTTGAACGGTTTCATGTAGTAACCGGAGAATAGTCTATTTTTTTGATTATCAGTAAGGTTAGGATATGCGGAGCTCAGTAAAATGACCGGGAGCTGTTGTGTGGAGTATTGCCTGCGAATGGCTTTGGTAACCTGAATTCCGTCCATTTCCGGCATTTCATAATCCATAATGATGAGGTCGTAGTGCCCTTGCAAGGCTTTTTCCAGGCCTGTTTTCGAATTGTTGCAGGGCTCTGCTTCTATCCCCCATTTTTCAAACTGCCGTTTCAATATTTTAAGGTTGGTTTCGGAATCATCCACAATCAGCACTTTTTTGCCCTGCAACGTGTGCATGCCATCCTCTTCCATAGAAGTGCTTTTGTTTTGCCTTACGATCTTCTTCCGAATGGTAAACTGAAAGTTGGAACCTTCACCGGGCTCACTGTCAATCCATATTTCACCACCCATGAGGTTGACCAGCTTTTTGCATATAGCAAGCCCAAGGCCCGTGCCTCCATATTTACGGGTGGTGCTGGAGTCTGCCTGGGTAAAGGCCGTAAAGAGCGTATTTATTTTCTCCTGGCTGATGCCGATACCCGTATCCCGCACGGAGAAATAGACTTCTACTTCATCTTCAATAATATCCCGTACTTCTGCCCGGATGACTATTTCCCCTTCATCCGTAAATTTAATGGCGTTCCCGATCAGGTTGATCAGTACCTGCCTTAAACGTGTAATATCACCCGAAACAATGTCCGGTACATCGGGATCGATAAAATAGAAAAGGTCAATTCCCTTTTCAGTTACTTTGGAGGAGAGAAGCTCAACGGCCTCTTCAACACACTGGGATATTTCAAACGGGAACTCTTCCAGTGACATATTACCGGCCTCGATCTTGCTGAAGTCCAGGATATCGTTAATAACAGTCAGCAGGGCGTCACCGCTCAGGCGGATGGTATTCACATAATCCAGTTGTTCTTCGGAAAGCTGGGTTTGCAGCAGGAGGCTCGTCATACCGATTACACCGTTCATAGGTGTTCTGATCTCGTGACTCATGGTGGCCAGGAAATCACTTTTAGCCTTGGCCGCATCTTCAGCTACATCTTTTGCTTCAATGAGCTTTTGGGCGGTACCGGCACGCTCCAGTTCTGAACCCAACCACTGGGCCATAAGGTTCAGCATATCCTTGTCATTTTCGGTAAAGGGATAGGTTTTTGGGTGGGCACCGCTGAAGTGAAGAGTTCCGCACAACTGATCATTTACGTATACCGCTGTACCGATGTAAGAGCGGTGGTTCAACCTGTGGTAAGCCAGGAAATCACAACGGTTGGTAGTAGTAATATCTTCAATGGCTATGGTTTGCTCATCTTCCAGAATACGTGCGCAGTAGGTTTCCTTGAGTTCAAGCACTTCCCCTTGCTTTAATATTCCCCTGGGAGGTCTTGCGTTCTTAATAGTGTATAGGTCCTTTTTGATATCCACATTAGAGAAAACGGCCAGGTCCATTTTAAACCGCTCCATTCCCAGGTCCAGGATCTGATTGATCTTTTCATCCAGAGGAATATCGGTATTGGAAGAAATATGATGGAGATCGCGGACGGCTCTTTCATTGCGGATCAGCATTTTTTCCGCGCGCCTCTTTTCAGTAACGTCCGATATAGTCCAGACCACACCAGTGCCAAAATCGTAGCCGCCTACTTCAATGATCCTTCGCTTTCCTTCTTTGGTAAAAATATTGATCAGGAAATTATCAATATGCCCGGCACTCAGCACATCGTTGTACATTTTCATGATATTCTCATAATCCTCTTCGGGATATAGAGTGTGGAACCATTGATGCACTGTTTTGATTTCATTCGGCTTATAGCCAATGATATCTGACATTTGCTTGTTGATGTACAACTGATCATCCTGAACCAGAACAGCTCCTACCGGCAGGTTCTCAATTACAATGCGCATGCGTTTCTCACTGGCCTCCAGGCGTTCCCTTATTTCCTCCAATTCCTTAACGTACTGGCTCAGTTCTTCTTCGCGGGCGGTAAGTTCTTCTTCCCGCACCGTAAGTTCCTCGTTAAGTTCCTGCTCTGACTCGTACAGTTTTTGCAGACGCAATTCGTTTTCCTTTCGCTGGGTGATATCGGTAATAGTGCCGATCATCCTTTTGGGTTGCTGTTCTTCGTTAAACTCCACAACCCTGCCCTGTAGTCTCAGCCAGAAAGTGCTTCTGTCCTTTTTGAGCCCCATATAGTCAAAGGCAGCAGAAACCGGAGTATCCGGATTCTTGGCGTCTGAAATATACTCATCAAAGATCTTTTTGTAATCAGGATGGATGTGGTTCTCCCAGAATTCAAAATCCGCTTCATGCTTATCTTGAGGTTCATAGCCGTGAAGCTTTATGAAAGTTTCATTATAAAACACCTCATTGGTGATCAGGTTCCAGTCCCATAATCCCTGTAAGGTATTCTCCAGGGCCATGCGCAGCCGGGCGTTGGATATATTGATCTCTTCCTGGGTCTTTATCTGATCCGATATGTTCTTAATAAATCCAGCGGCTCCTACTATTTCCTCATTACGGTCATATATGGGATTAATGGTAACCTCCATGGTATTATATTCCCTTGCCACGGAGAAGGTAGATTGCTCACCTTGGAAGGCCTTTTGATAATAGACCAGCCAGGAGTCATCCACATCCCGGAAGGTCTCCAACATATTAGTATTTCCTTCTATAGGCTCTCTTCCGGTGATCTGTCTGAAAGTTTTGCGGAAGGCTCTGTTTCCCTTAACCAGGATCCCATCTCTGTTTACGGACCATATTTCCAGGCTGCTGAAATTCATGATGGCGTCTACATTGGCATTGCTTTCCTCAATGTAGGTATTGGCCAGGTTAAGTTGTTCTACAGTTTGAGTAAGTTCTTCTTCCCGCACGGCCAACTCATTGTTCAGCTCCTGTTGTTCCTTTAGGGCTGCCTCACGAATAGCATAATTTTTCCGGAACGAACGGATGGAGGGAACGGCAAGCAGAAGGGTAAAGGCCACATATGTGAATATGGCCAGGATCAGCATGATCAGGTAAGTGGATTCCCTTTGATTGTGCTTGAAGCTGGTTTCCGCCTCATAGATACCCACGTTGGCCTCAAAGAGGTCAAGGAGAACGGGTTCTATCTCCAGTATTTTCTCCGCATGCACACGAATTTGAGCCTGATTGTTTTCGCCCTCGCAATAACTGATTATATCGTTCACCTCCTGGAGAAGGTTACGCATTTGGATTTCTATCTTTTGATAGTTGATATCAAGAGCTTGCTGATAATTGCCGTCAAGAGGTTTGGAAAGATTGCCGTTTTTGAGTTGGTGCAGTTGATCCTTCATACGGCTCAGGTCACGGGGTAGGAACTGACAAGCCCTGTTTATCTCCCTTGAATTGTCGCTGAAGGCAATAATGAAACTTCCCTTGGATACCTTTTGGGTAAGCGAGCGCTGGCGTCCTGCAACGTTTATACGTTTTGCATCCAGCAACTGCTTATCTTCCATGTATTTGACAAAGAAATACACGCCAAAGGCTATACCTACGGATATACTCAGGTACAGAAAAAAAAGTACACTTAGATTCTTAACGTTCAAAATCAGCCTGGCTGTCAGAATATTAGCGAAACTCTCTACTTGCAAATAAATGCGTGTGGAAAGATAGGCATATTATCTGATTCTAAACATGCAAAGAGCGATTGTCAGTGGCGGCTAGAGCGGCTTCCTTAACGGCTTCACTGTAAGTGGGGTGAGCATGGCTGATACGGGCTATATCTTCGGCTGATGCACGGAACTCCATGGCTACTACCGCTTCGGCTATAAGATCAGCAGCGCGGGCAGCAATGATGTGCACTCCCAGGACCTCGTCAGTTTCCTGGTGGGAAAGGATCTTCACCAAGCCCTCAGTGTCCATACTGGCCCTTGAACGGCCCAGCGCACGCATGGGGAACTGACCTGATTTATAAGGAACTTTTTCTTCTTTCAGTTGCTCCTCGGTCTTTCCAACTCCGGCAACTTCGGGCCATGTGTACACCACTCCCGGAATAAGGTTATAGTCCACATGGGGTTTTTGGCCGGCTATGAGTTCGGCTACCATTACACCTTCTTCTTCGGCTTTGTGTGCCAGCATAGCTCCGCGTACTACATCACCAATAGCGTATATATGTGACTTTTCGGTTTGCAGATGATCATTTACTTCTACCTGGCCTTTGTCATTGGCTTTGAGCCCGGCTTTGTCCAGGTTCAATCCTTCGGTATAAGGGCGTCTGCCTACAGAAACCAGGCAGTAGTCACCTTCAAAACTTACTTCTTTATCTTTTTTGTCCTTAGCCTTTACGGTTACCTTATCCCCGTCACGGCTTACATCTGTAACCTTGTGGCTGAGGTTGAACTTAACGCCCAGCTTTTTCAGGGACTTCATAAGCTCCTTGCCCATAGCTCCATCAAAGGTGGGAATCACCTTGTCCAGGTACTCAACCACCGTTACCTCTGCGCCCAGGCGTGCATACACGCTGCCCAGCTCCAGCCCGATAACGCCTCCGCCAATAACAATGAGTTGTTTGGGGACTTCTTTTAAAGTAAGGGCTTCAGTACTGCTGATGATCCGTTCTTTATCGAATTTGGCAAAAGGTAATTCTGTGGGTTTACTTCCCGTGGCAATAATGATGTTTTGGGCCTCAATCTTTTCGTTTTTATCTCCCTCACCTTTAATGATGATGGTATGCTCATCTTCAAAGGAACCTACACCATGGTATATCTCAATTTTATTTTTATCCATGAGATATTTTACACCGTCACAGGTTTGATCCACCACCTTTTGCTTACGGTTGATCATCTGTTTGAAATCAACTTTAAGATCCTTAAGGTTAATGCCGTGCTCCTCAAAGTTGTTGTGAGCATTATGATAATGTTCCGATGAGTCCAGCAGGGCTTTGGAAGGGATACACCCTACGTTGAGGCAGGTTCCGCCCAGGGTGGGGTATTTTTCAATAATGGCGGTTTTCATACCTAGTTGGGCACAACGGATTGCGGCCACATATCCTCCGGGGCCTGAGCCTATAATGGCTACATCGTATTTTGTCATGGGAAGTGAAACTATAATTCTTTCGCAAATGTAGTAAAGCAAGCTTACCCGAGCGGCTGAAAAAGCATTGACTTTTCTGATTTGTAAATAAGGGCACTGAATAAATCAGCCGGTTTCAGAACCGGTGTTTTAATGCTACTTTTGCCACCTCTATGACTACACAAGAGCAGATAAAAGATTTAGCCGGGCGCCTGGAAGCGCTAAGGGGGTATCTTTGACATCGATCAGAAGAAGATACAGATAAGCAACGAGGAAGAGAAAACGGCTGTTCCCGATTTTTGGAATGATCCTGATGAGGCTGAAAAGGTGATGCGCATGATCCGCGGCCTCAAGTTTTGGGTGGAAACCTACGAAGAAGCAGAGGCTCAGGGTGAAGAACTGAAGCTTGCTGCTGAGTTCCATGATATGGGCGAGCTGACGGAGGAGGAACTGGATTCGCAATACCGCAAGGTGGAGAAGATGGTGGAGGAGCTGGAGTTTCGCAATATGCTCTCTGGTGAAGAAGATAAACTCAGCGCTGTTTTACAGATTACGGCCGGTGCCGGAGGTACGGAAAGTTGCGATTGGGCCAGTATGCTCATGCGTATGTATTTGCGCTATGCAGAGCAGAACAACTTCAAAATCCGTGAGATCAACCACCAGGATGGAGACGTAGCCGGTATTAAAACCGTTACCCTGGAAATAGAAGGCGAGTACGCATTTGGATACCTGAAGGGAGAAAATGGGGTCCATCGCCTGGTGCGCATATCTCCCTTTGACAGCAATGCCAAGCGTCATACCTCCTTTGCTTCGGTTTATGTATTTCCGCTGGTTGACGACAGTATAGAGATAGAGGTGAATATGTCCGATATTGAGTGGGATACTTTCCGCTCAGGGGGAGCAGGAGGACAAAACGTAAACAAGGTTGAAACTGGTGTACGTCTTAAGCACAAACCCTCTGGGATTATTATCGAAAATACAGAGTCACGCTCTCAATTGCAGAATAAGGAAAAGGCCATACAGTTGCTGAAATCGCAGTTGTATGAAATGGAGCTGGAAGCTAAAAACCAGAAGCGGGCAGAGATTGAGGCCGGCAAGAAGAAGATTGAGTGGGGCTCACAGATCCGTAACTACGTTCTTCATCCTTATAAGCTGATCAAGGACGTACGTACCGGAGAGGAAACCAGTAACGTGGATGACGTGCTGGACGGTTACCTGGATGATTTTATAAAGGCTTACCTGATGCAGGAAGGGCAAGGGCAAAACGCTGCTAATACTCAATAAAGGGCAGACTTTTTTCATTAGAATAGCCCTATCACTCAAAACCGCCTTAATACCAGGGCCGTTGTTTTACTTGCTGTGGCCTATTCCGTAAATTTACAGGTTGCAAGCACAGATTTTGAATAGATATTTACTTGTTTTTTGGTGTGTTATTTTTTGGGGAGGAGCTCATAAAGCTTTGGCCCAGAAAACAGCATTCATTGAAAATAAGGGCCAGTGGGTAGAAGACTTTGATTATAAACTCCCGGTTGGTTATGGTGGTGTATTTCTGAAAAGCTCGTCTGTTACGGTTAACCTGGTGCGCCCGGTTTCCGATAAATCCAAACAATCGGGGCACGCACATCAACCCATGTATTCAGGGTCGGAATCCTACGCTTATCGCATGACTTTTCTTGGGGCTAATACTGAGATAAAAGCAAATGCCGGGCTGGAGCGAAGCGAGTACCTGAACTTTATTTTGGGCAATGACCCGGAACGGTGGAAGGGTAAAGTACACTTATTTGAACAGGTGCGGTATAAAAGCTTGTACCCCAATATAGATGTGCTTTACTATTTCTCTACAGATCAAAACCTGAAGTACGACATGATCTTAAAGCCGGGAGCTGAGCCTGATAGGATAAAACTCTATTACGAAGGGCAGCAACAACTTAAGCTGGTGTATGGGAATCTCATGGTGCAAACCAGCTTGGAGGATGTGATGGAGTCAGCTCCCTATGCCTACCAGAATATTAACGGTAAAAAGGTGGAGGTGCCCTGTAGTTACCGCCTGTGGGGTGATACTCTGGGCTTTGTATTGGGTGACTACAATGTGGATGAGGAACTCATAATTGACCCAACCCTGATCTTCAGTACCTATACCGGTTCTTTACAGGATAATTGGGGTTATACGGCCACCTACGGTGCAGATGGTTCCGGCTACGGAGGGGGAATTGTTTTTGGTCTTTCTTCCGGGTATCCAACCAAAATGGCTTATCAGTCTCAAAGCGGAAACAGTGCCCAGGCCGGTATTGACATTGCCATAAGTAAATTTACACCTGATGGTACTGCACTTATTTACAGTACTTATTTCGGAGGAGAGGGTAAGGAAATGCCTTATAGTTTGTTGGAGGGGAAAAATGGAGAACTTATCCTGCTGGGAAACACCGGTTCAAGGGATTTTCCTGTTAGCGGCAATGCCTTTCAGCCCAAACTTGATTCCGGGGCGGCCTTCACTTACGTTAGTCCCTCCAATTCCAGTTATACCTATAATTATGGAGTGGATATTTTTGTAGCCAGGTTCAGTGCAGATGGAAGTAGTCTGCTGGCTTCCACCTACCTTGGAGGTTCTGGCCCGGATGGCGTAAATAGTAATTTCAGGTATAATTATGGAGATGATTTCCGGGGTGATATTGCCGAGGATGATTTGGGTAATATCTATGCTGTAAGCAACACCAGGTCAAGCGATTTTCCCACCGCTAATTCAACATCAGCTTACCAGGGGGTGCAGGATGGAGTGGTATTTTCCCTGAATACGGATTTAAGCCAACTTAACTGGAGTCATTATTATGGTGGAAAATATGCTGATGGCCTCTTGTCCCTTAAGATGGTCAATGATACCATGATATATGTGGCAGGTGCCACGCACTCGGATAGTCTTATAAGTCCGGGAAGTGCCAGTTATCAAACACAAAATTTAGGGAGGTCCGATGGCTGGATAATGGGGCTTAATAATTCAGACGGTTCCGTACGGTACATAACGTATAACGGCACCAATCTTAGGGATGCGAATTTTTTGCTGGACTTTGATGCTGAAGGAAACATCTATGCATTTGGCCAAAGCCTTGGCGATTATCCAATTATTGGCAATGAAGTGTATGCAGATACCGGTGCCCACCAATTTTTACAAATGTTCAGCGCGGATCTTAGCCAGAGTAAAAGATCTACAGTTTTCGGAAATCCTAATATTGTAAGAGCTAACCTGTCGCCCACGGCCTTAATGGTGGATGATTGCAATAATGTCTATGTCTCCGGCTGGGGTGGCGGAAGCAACGCTCAATTTGGAGGTCCTTTGAGTGGAATGCCGGTCACCACTAACGCTTTTAAGAAAAACACAGACACTCGCGATTTTTACTTTATGGTGCTGGATGCTTCCTGGAAAAAAATAAACTATGCCACCTATTTTGGCGAACAAGGAGGCCTGGGTGATCATGTGGATGGAGGTACCAGTCGCTTTAAAAGGGATGGAACCATTTTTCAGGCGGTTTGTGCCAGCTGTTTGTCTACAGACAGTTTTCCCACTACTACGGGGAGTTATTCCGAAACCAACGGCTCCAATAATTGTAACCTGGCCCTGTTTAAGTTTGCTATTGAATCGGACATTACTATTGCGGATATAAGGGTAGCCAAAGACAGTGGTTGTATACCTTATACCACCAATATTCAGGATCTGAGCTATAACTCAGACATTGTCCTCATCCAGTCTCCAAACGGATCTACAGATACCTTAAAAAACGCTACTCTTACCATCAATAACACGGGCTATCAAACCCTCACCTTTATAGCCATCGATACTACCTGTGGACTGAGTGATACCACAACGCATGACTTTTTTGGTGAAGTAGGATCTCTGGACCTTGCTTTTGATGCCGTTTTTGATAGTTGCGTATCTAATCCTGTGGTGCAGTTTAACAATAACACTCTTAATCCAGCTCAATTTGTATGGGATTTTGGCGATGGTGGCTTTTCCCAGGAACAGGCTCCTCAGCATACCTATAATACTACCGGAACCTATACCGTGAAGCTTTTCGGTACTTCTGATCTTTGTGGTGTCAGGGATACTGTTGAAAAGGAAATAGTAATCCGGGACCTCACGGATAAGAATGAGTTTACCGTAGAGTATACACCTTGCGAAACGGATGTGTTGCAGGCTACTTTCCGGGGCCAGGGTTCGGGCTTCCAGGTTAAGGACTGGTATGTAAATGACAGTCTTGTGGTTTCCACTTCACGGAATCTGTTCTATTTCAAATTCCCCGCACAGGGCCGTTATGTGATCAGGTTGGAGAGTGAAGATACCATTTGTAACAGGGTAGATACGTATTCCGAAATACTGGATGTATTCAGTAAAGGAGGTGACGCTCCCTATAGGGTTCCCAATGTGTTTACACCCAATGGAGATGGGGATAATGACCGGTTTTCTGTAGTTTCCAAAAATCCTTTGGAAGTGAGTGCGTTCCATTTTAAGATATTCAATCGTTGGGGAGTGCAGCTTTTCCAGACACAAAGTGACAAGGATGGCTGGGATGGGAATTTTGATGGCAACCAGGTGCCCCAGGGGGTATATTACTACCTGTTATCGTTTCGCGATGAATGCGGAACTCCCCATGAGCTGAAGGGCTTCTTCCATCTTTTCAGGTAAGTTGCAGTTTCGTTAATTTTGTGAGCTGTTTTAAGCAAGACTACTCATGAAGTTATACCACAATCCACGTTGCCAAAAAAGCCGTGAGGCCCTTAAGATATTACAGGATAAAGGCCTGGAGCCGCAATTGGTCCTGTATATGAAGGAACCCCTGTTGCCTACCGAGCTCCAGGAATTGCTGGACAAACTGGACATGCAGGCGGAAGAATTGGTGCGTACCAAAGAAAACATCTGGAAAGAAGAGTTTGCGGATAAGGAACTGACCCACGAAGAAGTTCTCCTGGCCATGATCGAATATCCACAACTGATGGAACGGCCCATCCTGGAAAACGGAGACAAAGCCGTGGTAGGACGTCCACCGGAAAAGATACTGGAAGTCCTGATCTGACTTATTCAGTTATACCTTCCAAGTCTAGGAGAAAAGCATATTCCATTGCTGTTTCCCTGTACGCTTCAAAACGACCAGCAGCACCTCCGTGGCCTGTTTCCATATTGGTAAACAGATAGAGCGGGTTGCGGTCGGTTTTGGTTTCCCGCAGGCGGGCTACCCACTTGGCAGGTTCCCAGTATTGAACCTGAGAATCGTGTAGTCCGGTGGTGACCAGTAGGGCCGGGTAATCCTGTGCTTTCACATTGTCATAGGGAGAATAGGATTTTATGTAGTGATAATATTCCTCGTCATTCGGATTCCCCCATTCATCGTATTCACCGGTGGTAAGCGGAATACTCTCATCCAGCATGGTGGTTACCACATCCACAAAAGGCACGGCAGCAATAATGCCCTTAAAAAGATCAGGTCTGTCATTGATCACAGCGCCCATCAGCAAACCACCCGCGCTGCCGCCCATGGCGTATAAATGTTGCGGGTTGGTGTAATTCTGAGCGATGAGTTCCTCCGCACAGGCAATAAAATCACTGAAGGTATTTTTCTTTTTCAGCATTTTACCATCATCATACCATTCTCTGCCCAGATATTGCCCGCCACGGATATGCGCAATGGCGAATATAAAACCACGGTCCAGCAGGCTTAACCTTGTAGATGAAAAGCCAGGATCAACGGTAATACCATAGGATCCATAACCATACAACAGTAAGGGGTTTCCCTTTACGTTCCGGAGACTTTTTTTGTATACCAGTGAAACGGGAATTCTTTTTCCATCCGTAGCTTTAGCCCATATCCTTTCTGCCTGGTAGTCTTCGGGATTATGGCCGCCCACCACTTCCTGCTGCTTCATCAGCGTTTGTGTGCGGGTGTTCATATTGTAATCAAATACGGAGGCAGGCGTGGTTAATGAAGAGTATCCATAACGGAGTGTGGTGCTGTTAAAATCGGGGTTGGTGCCGATACCCGCAGTGTAGGTTTCTTCAGAGAATTGCAGGTAATGATCTTCGCTATTGTCCCAACGGGTGATCCTGATCTTGCTCAGGCCATTAGAGCGCTCCTCCAGCACCAAAAAGTCACGGAAAATTTCCAGTCCCTCCAGGTATACATCCTTGCGATGCGGTACCACATCCGTCCAGTTCTCCTTACCCGGCTGCTCCAATGGAGCTCGCATAAGTTTAAAGTTGGTTGCATCATCCTTATTGGTGCGTATATACCAGTGGTTCTCAAAATGTGCCACTGCATATTCCAGGCTCCTCTCGCGCTCCTGGATCAGCCTGAATTCCCCCTCGGGATTTGTAGCATCCAGAAAGCGGAATTCATTGGATACTGAGCTGAACGAAGCGATCATGATAAAGCTCTCAGACTTGGTAGAATAAGCTGTGCAGTTGAAGGTGGTATCCGTTTCATGAAAGACCTCCGTGTCCTCTTTTGGGTCTGACCCCAGTGTGTGGCGAAATACTTTGGAAGCCCGCAGGCTGGAGTCCTTGATGGTGTAAAAAACCGTTTTGCTGTCAGCCGCCCAGGCTATGCTACCGGTGGTGTACTCCAGTTGGGTTTCCAGTATTTGCCCGCTTTCCAGGTTCTTAAACCGGATGTTATAGATGCGCCTGCTTAGGGTGTCTTCGCCAAAGGCCAGCCAGGTGTTGTCCGGGCTAACGTTTAGCCCACCTGCTTTATAGTAGTCGTACGTACTAGCCAGCTCATTAACGTTCAGCAGTATTTCTTCCGGATTTTCAAGTGATCCTTTTTTGCGGCAATACACCGGGTGTTCCTTATCCTGCTCAAAACGTACGTAGTACCAGTAGCCATTTTTATAATAGGGAACACTGGAATCATCCTGCTTGATGCGGCTCTTAATTTCATGGAACAACTTTTCCTGCAACGGCTCCGTATGTTTCATGGCCGCTTCGCGGTAATGGTTTTCCGCTGTCAGGTAGTCCAGAACCTTAGGATTGTCACGTTGGTTAAGCCAGTAATAATAATCCGGACGTATATCATTGTGCTTACTTAATTCTTTGGCAATCTTTTCAGCAAAAGGAATATTGGTAGCGGGGTTTTGCATATTTTGGCAGCAAATTAAAATCGTATCTGTGCGGGCAAAGCTACAGAGCATATTTCAATAGCCAATCCGTAAAAACAGAAAGCGACCAAATGTGATGAACATGGAGGAACGTTACCAGCAAGGCATGTTGCGCGAAGATGCGCTGGAAGGAAAGGTAATAGCCATAACAGGAGGTGGAACAGGCCTTGGCCGGTCCATGGGTGAATACTTCCTGAAATTAGGCGCTAAACTGGCCATTTGCGGTCGAAGGGAAGAAAAACTCCTGGAGGCGAAAAAGGAAATGGAGGAAAGTTGCGGAGGCGAAGTATTTACAGCTTCTTGCGATGTGCGTAATTACAATGAGGTAGAGGCTTTTTTGTCCGGCATATTAGAGCATTACGGTCATGTGGATGTTCTTCTGAATAATGCGGCCGGCAATTTCATCAGTCCTACAGAAAGACTTTCTCCCGGAGCTTTTGATGCGGTAATTGATATAGTATTGAAAGGAACCAAAAACTGCACACTGGCTTTCGGTAAGCACTGGATAAGTGAAAAACAGCATAATAAGACGGTACTTAACATTGTAACTACTTATGCTGAAACCGGTTCTGCCTTTGTGGTTCCCTCGGCTATGGCCAAGGCTGGTGTTACGGCCATGACACGCTCTCTGGCGGTGGAATGGGCCAAATATGGCATACGATTCAATGCTATTGCTCCCGGCCCGTTCCCTACCAAGGGGGCCTGGAGCCGTATATTGCCAGGCGATATTTCCGAGAAACTGAATGTAGAACAACAAGTACCGCTGCGCAGGGCCGGAGATCATCAGGAATTGGCCAATCTTGCTGCTTACCTGGTGTCTGATTTTGCGGTTTATATGAATGGCGAAGTGGTGATCATTGACGGTGGAGAATGGCTACAGGGAGCTGGGCAAATGAATTTTCTGGAAGAGGTTCCTTCTGAAATGTGGGACTGGATCGAAAAGGCCACGCGTGGATCCAAGGAATAAGCATGAAAAAATACGTCCTGGTATTGGTGGCGTTGGCGGGAGGTATATCCGGTTGTCATACAAAGGATGTTCCTGCTAAGGTTATAGATTGGCAGGGCCACCGTGGAGCACGTGGAGTGTTCCCGGAAAATACCTGGCCGGCTTTTCAATACGCGCTGGAGCAGGACATGCATACGCTTGAGATGGATGTGGTGCTGACCGGTGATACACAGGTAGTACTTTCCCATGAACCTTTTCTGAGCCATGAGATATGCCTGGATACTTCAGGCGGTCCCATTTCTCAGGAAGATGAAGAGCAGTATAACATTTACCGGATGACCTATGCGGAGCTGCAACAATACGATTGTGGCAGTAAGCCTCATCCGCGCTTTCCCAATCAGCAGAAGTCAAAGCTGGGTAAACCACTCCTCACCGGGATCATAACCCAGGCTGAAGCGTTCAAAAGAGAAAAGCCGGTTTACTATAATATTGAAGTAAAGAGCCGCCCTGACCGGGATAGTATTTATTATCCTTCCGTGGAGTTTTATACCGATGAGGTTGTGAACGTGATCAGCAGGGCGGGTATTTTTTCCCGTACCACCTTGCAGAGTTTTGATAAAAGATGCCTGAAATATGCCCACACGGTTTACCCTGACCTCAATCTGGCCTTGCTTGTAGAAGGGAACGCCAACTACACGCAGGAATTGGAGGAGTTGGGCTTTAAGCCGGCTATCTACAGTTGTGAATTTTCACTGGTAAACAAAAGGTTGGTGGAATACTGCCACCATGAAAATATCCTTCTTATCCCCTGGACAGTGAATTCCGTTGAGGAGGCTAAGAAGCTGGTGGATATGGGCGTGGATGGTGTTATTACCGATTACCCTGAGATCAGTAAGGCTTTTTATCCCTAGCCTTTTGATCAGGATTTCCCAAGCTCATCCAAAGCTTTATTAACACGTTGCAACCCGTCTCCGGCAGGCAGGTAGGCGGGGTTGCTCTCAATAGCTTTGAGGTAATCAGCCTTAGCTTCTTGGTACATCCCGTTCATTTCATAAGTGTAAGCCCGGCCATAATAGGCTTTGTAATTCTTTTCGCGTGTATTGATGGCTTTGGTGAAATAATCACGAGCCTGCTCATATTCCTGTACCTGAGTAAGGATAAAGCCTAAATTGAAGTAACTATCCGCATCATTAGGGTTCAACTGGATGGCTTTGGTGTAGCTTTCCATGGCACGATTGGGTTGATCTTGCTGCATGTAATAGACACCTAACTTAAAATAGATATCTGCGCGGTTGGGGTTAATCTCCAGGATACGTTGAAAATAATATTTCGCCAGGGTATCATGTCGGGCAGAGAGCATCACGCCCATCATGTCCAGAGCGTTCACATAATCCTGTTGCAGGTCAATTGCTCTTTGGAAATATTGCAACGCCAGTGCAGTATCCTGTTTCATGTCACGTACTACGATCCCCTTAAAAAAATAGGCCTCTGCATTGTTCTTATCAAGGCTGATCACTTCATCAAGAAGCTTCAGGGCATTCTTGAATTCCATAACCACGGTATAGAGTTCAGCCAACTTCAGGCGGCACTCGGTGTTTTTGGGGTGTAATTCTATGCAGCGTTCCCATTCCTGCTTGGAAAGGCGTGTGCGGTTCTGGAGGAAGTGCAATTGTCCCTTGAGCAGTCGGGCCTCGGCAGCGCTGGAATCCAGTTGCATCGCATTATAGATGTCATTGGCGGCCCTGCGGGTTTCCCCTCTTTTCATAAGAAGGTTGGCGCGCATTAAAAAAGCTTTTTGATTGTTGGGATCCTCATTCAGGACCCTTCCCAGTGAATCGATCTGAGCAAGGTCTCCGGTTCTTTGCGGGGTGGCGCTTTCTGTTTCGGGGTTTGTGGAGGACTCATTATTTTCAGCTTCTGTTCCTTCAGAATTGTTACATGCTGAGAATAGAGTGGTAATGACTAAAAGTGCTAACAAGAGTTTCTTCATAGGGTGCAAAAGTAAAAAGCCCGATCTAAAGACCGGGCTTAATGTATAAGGTTGTATAGGAATTAAGCCGAAATGGCTTCCCTGATCTTATTTTCAATTTCATCAGCCAGTTCCGGATTATCGATCAGTAATTGTCTTACAGCATCACGCCCCTGGCCTAGTTTGGTGTCTCCGTAGCTGAACCATGAACCGGATTTTTTCACAATTTCGTAATCCACGCCCATGTCAATGATCTCCCCGATCTTGGAAATACCTTCACCGTACATAATGTCAAATTCTGCCTGGCGGAAAGGAGGAGCTACCTTATTCTTCACCACTTTTACACGGGCACGGTTACCCATTACTGCATCTCCATTTTTGATCTGTGAGGTCCTGCGGATATCCAAGCGTACAGAAGAGTAGAATTTAAGAGCATTACCCCCGGTAGTGGTTTCAGGGTTCCCGAACATAATGCCAATCTTTTCACGTAGCTGGTTGATGAAGATGCAGCAGCATTTGGTTTTGCTGATGGTGGAAGTCAGTTTTCGCAGGGCCTGGGACATCAGGCGGGCGTGTAATCCCACTTTGCTGTCGCCCATTTCACCTTCAATTTCGCTTTTGGGTGTAAGTGCGGCAACGGAGTCAATGATCAGTATATCAATAGCCCCAGAGCGGATGAGGTTGTCAGCTATTTCGAGGGCCTGTTCTCCGTTGTCGGGCTGGGAAATGATAAGTTCTTCGGTGTCGACCCCCAGTTTTTCAGCATAAAAACGATCAAAAGCATGTTCCGCATCCACAAAAGCAGCAATACCACCTTTGCGTTGTACCTCCGCAATGGCGTGAAGGGTAAGCGTGGTTTTACCGGAAGATTCAGGTCCGTAGATCTCAACCACACGACCTTTGGGATAGCCTCCGATCCCGAGGGCTATATCCAGGCCGATAGAACCCGAAGGGATGGCTTCTACCTGTTCCACGGCATTATCACCCATCCGCATCACAGCACCCTTACCATAGGTCTTGTCGAGCTTGTCCATGGTGAGTTTGAGTGCTTTCAGCTTGGCATCTTTATCGTTACTCATAGTACTATCTTGAAGGAATTAAATTCTGATTATTTGCAAAAATAGGGAATGACCCAGGCACAATAAATTTTAACCTGTGAAGATTTCCAATGCAAATAAAGTCAATAAAAATAGAATTCCAAATAAATAAGAATTAATATTGAAATGATATTTGGAATATCGGCATTTTTCTCTGGTGGGATTGTTAAGATCTACAGAGAAACACCGCTGGAAATTGACTATTTTGTCCTTTCAAAACTCAACTCGATGCTCATTAAAACCTTCGGAAGCGCTGTTTTTGGTGTGGATGCCACTACCATAACCATTGAAGTAAATACCGATGCCGGCATACACTTCCATTTGGTGGGTTTGCCGGATAATGCCATAAAGGAAAGTCAACACCGCATTACGGCCGCATTAAAGAATAACGGCTACAAATGGCCGGGAAAGCGCATTACGGTAAACATGGCACCGGCTGATATCAGGAAGGAAGGTTCTGCCTATGATCTGCCCATTGCCATCGGTATATTGGCGGCTTCCGGGCAGATAGATGTAGATGCGGGGGAGGTAGCCGAATTTGTAATTATGGGTGAACTTTCCCTGGATGGAGGCGTGCAGCCTATAAAGGGTGCGCTGCCGATTGCCATACAAGGCCGTAAAGAGGATTTTAAAGGGTTTATCCTTCCCGAACAGAATGCCCGTGAGGCGGCCATTGTGAATAATCTGGATGTATACGGTGTAAAGACACTGCGTGAGGTTATTGATCTGCTGGATCATTCAGCCAGGCCAGCGCCCGTAAAGGTAAATACCAGGGAGGAGTTTGAGCAGCACCTGGGCAATCCTGAGCATGATTTTGACCAGGTAAAAGGGCAGGAGAATATAAAGCGAGCCTTGGAAATTGCGGCTGCAGGCGGTCACAACGTCATATTGATCGGTCCTCCCGGAGCGGGAAAAACCATGTTGGCCAAAAGGATGCCTTCCATCCTTCCACCTATGACTTTGAATGAGGCTTTAGAAACCACCAAAATACATTCGGTGGCTGGAAAGTTGGGTAATCATAGCAGTCTTATTGCTCAACGTCCCTTCAGGAATCCTCATCATAGTATCTCCGATGTCGCTTTGGTAGGTGGCGGAGGATTTCCGCAACCAGGAGAGATATCCCTGGCTCATAACGGTATACTTTTTTTGGATGAACTACCGGAATTCAAACGGACGGTGCTGGAAGTGATGCGTCAGCCTATGGAAGATCGTAAGGTTACCATCAGCAGAGCAAAGTTTACGGTGGACTATCCTACCTCTTTTATGCTGGTAGCGTCTATGAATCCGTGCCCTTGTGGATATTACAACCACCCTACCCGTGAGTGTGTATGCTCTCCGGGGGTAGTGCAAAAGTACCTGAATAAGATATCCGGTCCTTTGCTGGATCGTATTGATCTGCATGTGGAAGTGACCCCGGTCACTTTTGATGAGATGTCATCAGAAAGACCTGCTGAAAAAAGTGGGGACATACGAACCAGGGTAGTTAGCGCCAGGACAGTGCAAAACAAACGTTTTGCGCAAAATGAGGGTGTGTACTGCAATGCACAGATGAGTACACGTCAATTGAGAGAAGTTTGCCGGATCGACAAGGCCGGGCAGGAATTATTGCGTAATGCCATTGATAAGCTAAACCTTTCCGGGCGGGCCTATGATCGTATTCTAAAAGTAGGAAGGACCATAGCTGATCTGGAGGGTAGTAACCAAATAGAAACTCATCACATTGCTGAGGCTATACAGTACCGTAGCCTGGATCGTGAGGGGTGGATGGGTTAGGGCATTTCTCTGCGGTTTTTAGGATCGGGAGCATTTTTAGTCCATTCCAGGGGACCGTTACATCCAATTTCAATAACCATGGTATTATCTTCTCCAAAATACGTCAGTAAGGTCTTGCGCCAGTATTTGAAATTGTCATCGGAAAAGTCGCTGCACTTATAATTGCACACCATGATTTCCGTATCATTAATAAGGATGATGGTTGGGGTGGCATAATCATACTTCCTGACCGGCCGGCCGGCACGGATGGATTTGCCTTCAATAAAGTCTGCCATCCAGTCCTTGAGGGCGTATTTACGATCCGTAACAGTTTCATAGGCGTAAAAGGAGAAGTAAAATTTTTGATAGCTGTTATTTCCAAGGTTGTTCATAGCCTTTTCTTTGCTTTTAAGCATGAACTCATCTTTCCAGGAGTAACTGGTGTTGTCAATAGACCCTATTTCCCGGTCGGCAATATTGAGGTACTTTTTCTCATAGCTGGCATCATGGTCTGCCGCAAAGGCGGATAATTTCTGTTTCAGCTCTTCAGTTTGCCCCATCATAAGGGAGGAAATAAAGAGGCCTGAAATCATGAAAAGTGGGGTAAGGGGTTTCATTTAGCTGTTTTTTGATGTTTTAGTTGTAATAATTTACTAGTATAATAATTTAAGTAGCTGATATTCAGTTTTAAAAAATATTTGGAAAATTACTCCAATAAGCTTTATATTTGTCAACAGAGTAGAGTTTTCAAATGTTTCATGACTTGACCTTTTAGGTTAATCAAGCCCCACTTCGGTGGGGCTTTTTTTATGGGCTTTCCCCAACTGACACCCCTGTTTTTTTGCAGTGGTGTGTAGCTCGGTGTGTAGCTTGCTCCCGCATTCTACTATCTACACAAATTCAAAAGTATGGATTACAATGTTAATGCCACTCTAACCTTTGGGTTGAGGAGCAGGGAAAGCCGTGTCATTATTATCCGAGTGAATACGGGTAAGAGGGAGGTTTTTGATCGTATCAGTACCAACCTGAAATTACCGGAAGGTGCAGAATTAAATCATGATTCTTGTACAGATAGCCGATTTTCGGAAGCCAGGCAAGTAGCAGGAAAGTGTAAGGGTCTAAGAAGTAAGATTGAAAGTGAACTAAGAGGGAAGGATATATCCACCAAGGAAAAGCTAAAAGCAATTACCGCAAAGTTCAAGAATAAGAAACTGGCTCAGCCTGTTCACTATGATGCATCCTCTCTAACAGATCCAGACCAGATTACATTAAGGAAGGCCCTCGAAGATTATCTTAAAGGTATCTCAAACGGGAAGATCAAAACCCGCAAAATGACCCGGTTTGCGGAAGATACCGTAAGAAGTTACACCCTGAAGATTCAAAACTTCCTGGATTACCTGGAAGAAACCGGTAAAGACCAACCGATCTGTAATTTCGACTTGTCCAGTACACAATTATCGGCAGAGAAAGTTGAAATCAGAGACAGGTACAATGATCTGTTTGAAGGGTTTTATGAGCATCTTAAAGACCGGGACCTGAAAAGAAGGCTGGACCCCTCCGATACAGGATTAGCCGTGAACTCCATTGCAGCCATTATCAACAAAGTCAAGACTGGCCTGACCAACCGTTTTGATGAGTATTGTTACGTACAGCCCAAACTTAAGTTTTCGATTCCCGAAGAAGACTCCGACACTATTGTGTTACCTGTGGAAATGATGGAAATACTCTTTGCCAGTGATGAGATCAACCCATTTGAACTCCCCAGCCCCCATGAACGAGCCTATAACTACATCATGTTTGCGTTGTCTACTACCTGCCGTGCCAGTGATATATATGAGACTACAGCGGATCATATCCGTGAAACCAATGGAGAACTGGAATTTCAGAAACTAACCCGTAAAACCAATTCTAAGGTCAACTCCTATCTGTATCCAGTAGTAGTTGATTTGATGAACCGGAATATTGAACGTTACGGGGATGCTTTTTACCCATTGGGACGAGAAAATACCACCCGACAATCCTATGTCTCCAATATGGCCGGGACCCTTAAGTCTTTCTTCAGGCAGTTTGACTGTATGCATGAGGTCTATATGCAAGAAGTACGAGATTCCAATACCAGGGAGCTTACTATCGTTAAGAAGCCACTATATGAAATGGTCGCTACCCATACCATGCGAAGGACCAGCATTACCTATATGCAGATCATGGGAATGTCCGATGCCGATATAAAGCGAATGTCAGGGCATACCAAGAACTCTAAATCCTATGAGAAGTATAAGAGATTTGTTCCCAGTGCATTCAGGAGCAACGTTCAGAACTACATAGATAGGCTATCACAAGGCAACCTGGTGGAGCAAAGACCTGCTCCTGACGTTTTAAAGGTCATTAGGGACGAAAGAGGAGCTGCATAACTATAATCATTAACTGATAAGAAGGGAGTGTTTGACTCCCTTTTTTTATTCCCATCCAGGCAAGGATTACACCTGGTCATTGTTCTCAGGCCCAGTGGAAGGCATTATGTAAATTTGAGCCTCGAAAAAGCTAGATGATTCAAGAACGTTAAAATTAGAATGACGAAGACGGTAAGTTCAAAGCGATTACATCAATTCCTAGAGGCTAAAAAGATTACTCAGAAGGAGTTTTTGACTAAGGTTCAAACGGTATCCAAGAATGATCTAAAAAAGGCCTTGGAGGGTAATCAAATCAGTTGGGCTGTTGCTTTTGCAATTCAGAAGAGTTATCCGGATTGCAACCCGAATTGGATGGTAACCGGTGAAGAAGAAATGCTTTTAGAAGAAAAGACTCAGACCATCAATAAAAGGATTAAGGAGATACGAATTTCAATGGGCTTATCAGCGGCAGAAATGGCCAAAAAACTAAATAAGCCCCGCTCTACCTATTCACAGATTGAGAACGGGCAAATGAAGGTTACCCTGGAAACCGTCCTGGCGATATATGAAATGACTTCTTTGCCTCTGGAATATATTATGCTCGGTGAATGTAGAGAGCAAGTAGCCAAGCTTATGAAGCTTAATCAGGAGAAAGCTGAGCTGATTAAGAAAACAGAAGCTATGAGAAAGGAGATTGATCATGAATAGGACAGAGTAATAGATAGTCGAAGTCGCTGAGCCTTCATTTTAAAAGGCATTGGTATCCATTTGAATAGCCCTTTTATCTTCCTGTATGAATGATATCCAATTCCAGAATCGAGCTATCAAACACACAAATAGAGCTTGGAGCCTTTTAAAAAGGCTTGATGTCCGGATAGGTTTAATGCCGGACGATTGCATTTCTGCATAATCCGATTCAATCTCGTTGGCTTTTTGGGGTTGCGTAGCCAGTAGGTCTTCCTGTTGCATAACGAAGTATTCTTTGTCCTCGATAGTGTTGATGAAATCCGCGTTTTTCGAAAA
>NZNV01000040.1 GCA_002695025.1 Owenweeksia sp. | reverse complement strand
TTTTACTAAGCGGAGTGGATTTTCCGGTGCGTAGCTTTTCTGATTTAAAGAAAGAGCTTTCTAATGGATATGAGTTTATCAATCTTTTTGAAGGTCCCACCATTACTAAACCGATAAGTCGTTTTGATCGCTATTATTTTGAACTCGAAAACCGAAGGAGCACTGGCATAAAAAATAAATTGGTGCGGGGTAGCGAGAAACTATTACATCTTTTTGCAAAGCGGTCGATTCCCTTTAAACTTTATGTAGGGTCAAATTGGTTTGCCCTTAGCAGGAATGCTATTGGTTATATTTTAAAAGTTATCCAGGAAGATAAGCGATATGAAAAGCTTTTTAAATGGAGCTTATGCCCTGACGAAGCTTTTTTTCAGACCATTTTAGGAAACTCACCTTTTAAGGAGAAGTGCAGGCACAACTTAACTTATGCAGACTGGAGTGTGCCTTGTCCACCGGCTATTATCACAAAAGAACATATTGAGAAATTAAAGGGAAAAGTAGAGGATGGTTATGGCGTCTTTGAGCCTTACTTCGCGCGGAAGTTCAATGATCAATCAAGTGAAGTAGTGGCGAGAATTAAGATGGAACTTTTAAACAATCCGGTTTAATTCTTTATTGATCTGGACGCGCAGCACATTCAGCTTTTGCATGGTCTCAATCAACTCCGTAGTATCTTCTTCGGTGCTTTGAAGGCGGTTCTGAATATCTTTTATTAGTCCGCCAATACGCTTTTCTTTATAACGTAAAACAGCCTGCTCCGTATAGCCGGGAACAAAAGCATCGTGTTCCGGTAAGTAAATTTTACGACTTTGCCAATTGTGTAAACTATATTTTTCGGTAACAATGTCTACCACCAGGTTTACCAGCGCTTTGTTTTCTGAGCGAAGTAACTCTTCAGATTTAAGCGTAGCTCCTGTATTGTTGTAATGATTGAGAAAAGCCTTGAAAATCTGGTTTAAGCCCGGATTTTGAATCTCAAGCTTATCCTGAATAAGTTCCTGTAAAATAAATTCGGCTACGGTTTCTCTCACCAGCTCTTCTCCATCATCGGCTTCAGCTTCGTCAAGTTCTTCGTCAACGGGCATTACTTTTTCACCATAATTTAAAAGCAACCAGCATAGCGATCGTTCCTGTTCATAAAAAGGTGAGTCTTGAGCTGAAGAGGCTTTTTCCACCACCACCTGCATTTCCGGAGGAGGTTCGTGCGAGGTTCTTTTGCGGTCGTCCTGTTTGGAAAGTGTCTTAAGGATTTGAGCCAGTTCAGAAAACAGCACGCGTTCATCCAGACCAAGTAAACGGGAACTTTCGCGGATATAAGCATCACGTTCCAGTGCATCCGGTATTAAGGCAATACTTTGTACCATTTCACGGGCCGCCTTACTCTTTTCTAAGGGATTATCTCCGGCATCAGCTAATAAAAGTCTGGCCTTAAAACGTAAAAAATCAACGGCTTCTTCGGCAATAAAATCGTTTAGCTCGGAAGTGCTTACTTTTTTGGAATAAGAATCCGGATCATCACCTTCGGGGAAAAGCAACACCTTAACCCGCATACCTTCCTGCAGAATAAGGTCTATTCCACGCAGTGAGGCTTTTATACCAGCGGCATCTCCATCATAAAGTATGGTGATGTTTTCCGTATAGCGTTTAATTAGGTTTATCTGGTCTACAGTAAGTGCCGTACCACTACTGGCAACTACATTTTGTACTCCTGACTGGTGCAGGCTTATAACATCAGTATAGCCTTCAACCAGTAAACAATGGTCAAGCTTGCTTATGTGTGTTTTTGCCTGGAAAATGCCATAAAGNGTTTTGCTTTTATGGTAAATATCACTTTCGGGACTGTTGAGGTATTTGGCAATTTTAGCCTCCTTTTTAAGGGTTCTTCCACCAAAGCCAAGTACTCTTCCGGTATGGCTTAAAATAGGGAACATAACCCTTCCACGGAAGCGATCGGTTTTCCGTTCGCCATCCACTTTAACAAGACCGGTTTCTTCCAGAAAGTTAAGCTGATAATTATCTGTGGTTGCGGCTTTATAAAAAGCTTCATATTGCTCGGGGCTATAGCCGAGCTGAAATTCTTTTAGCGTTTCGTCTGTAAAACCTCGCTCTCTGAAATAGCTAAGACCAATATTACGGCCTTCATCGCTCTCCCATAACTGGGTTTGAAACCATCGGTTGGCAAAGTCATTAACCAGAAAGAGACTTTCACGATGAGAACGTGCTTCTTTTTCTTCATCAGATTGTCCCGTTTCCTCAATTTCAATATTATATTTTTTGGCGAGATAACGGAGGGCTTCAGGATAGGTGTAATGCTCATGCTCCATAAGGAAGCTAACCACATTACCACCTTTACCACTACTAAAGTCTTTAAAAATACCCTTGCTGGGAGACACCATAAAAGAGGGTGTCTTTTCGTTTACAAAAGGGCTTAGGCCTTTGTAACTACTTCCGGATTTCTTGAGGTTTACAAAATCGCCAACCACCTCCTCAATACGNGCAGTCTCAAAAATAAGATCTATAGTTTGGCGTGTAATCATAAGAACTTACAAAGGTATAAATGTAAGTTGCTTTTAAGTAGGTTTAGAGCTTTCTTTATGCATGTTAAAAAGCTTCATGTAAAATTTAGAACCAAGCCCAAGGGTACTATCTAAACCAATTTTACCACCCATTTGGTCTACCAGTTCTTTGGCTACAGAAAGGCCAATACCACTCCCTTTTTCCTTGCTTCCACTTACGCGGTAATAGCGTTCAAACACCTTCGCCTGTTCTTCCGGTGAAATACCAATACCTTCGTCTTTAACATAAAACTCCAGGTGATCTTCCCATTTTTTAACACCAATGGTAACAGTGCTGTGGGAGTTTGAATATTTGATGGCATTAGTTAAAAAATTCACCAAAACCCATGTGGTTTTATCCGGGTCTACATGAATTTCAGGTAAATTATCATCCAGTTGCTCTACAATCTTAATACTCCGGTCACCGGCAAGTGTATCCACGCTGTCCACTGCCTCTTCAACAAGATTGTAGGGCTTGGTCCATTCGGGATAGAGGTTTATTTTACCGGTTTCAACTTCAGAGGCGTTTAATAATTCCTGAGTAAGATTAAGGAGGCGGTTAATTTCCCATTCCACTGCTTCTACCAGTTCCTGCTGATCTTCATTTAGCTGAGAAAGTCTTTCATCCTGCAATAACTTGAGACTCATTTTAATGGCTGCAATGGGTGTTTTAAGCTCATGGGAAACTGTTGCAATAAAATGTGTACGAGCTTCATCCTGTTCTTTAAACTCAGTTATGTTCTTGAGCATTATAATGTAACCATTTCGATCTGAGGCATCGTCAACTGAAGTGGTAATTATAATCTTTCGGATGAAATAAGCGGGTTTGTCCTGGTAATTGGTTTTAATGAGTTTATTACGGATGTATCTCTTCCCGGTTTTGTCATATTCAATCAGGTCGTTTACTACTTCCGTAAAGAAATTATTATCCATGGCAATTTCATGCACAAGTTTGCCAATAAGTTCATCTTCACTAAGCTCCAGATTTTTTCGCGCAAAAGGATTACAGAAAAGAATGCGCATATCTACATCCAACCCGATAATGCCTTCCGGAATTTTACGGATGAGTGTTTCAATCCGGTTTTTTTCTAACAGGATTTTCCGAAGATTTAACCTTTCGTATTGATCAAGCTTTCCGGTCATATCATTAAAAGCTGTTGCCAGTGGACCAAACTCATTCTTTTTATTTACAGGAATCCTGGTAGTGTAGTCGCCTTCCTGTATACGATTGAGACCTTCTGTAAAAGATTTTATAGGTTCAGTAATAACACGAGGCAATCCCACCATAAATGAAAAAGCGATCAGTATGCAAAAGATTACGATGGCAGCAACAGTATAAATAACTCTTTCCGCTGTTTTTTGAGCATTGTAATTCCGGTTTTTAATCACCTGCTCATTGAGAAAGTACACCTGGTTGATGGTGAGCTGGATATCCCTTATAAAGGGGAGTAGTTTATTGAAATAATAATCCTTAGTGCGGGTTACATCTATATAACCCTTTAGTGTTTCAAAATCCTTTTGAATCTGTTTTATCAGTTCCCCTTCGCCACTTTCCGGGATTTGATTTTTCTGTTTGCCAAGGTAATATTCAAATTCTTCAATTGCTGCGTCAATCCGAAATTCAATTTTGTTAAGAGAAACGCGGCTTGAGGGATCAGTCTCAAAGCTATTTTGAATATCTGCCAGAGCAGTGTTAAGCCCTGAAAGGTATTCCAGAGACTTATAATTGTCCTCAAGCAATTGCTGATTATCTACCGCAAGACTATTAAGGTAATGCATGGCCATAATACCCAGTATTACAATGGTGGAAAAGAGAAAACCCAATCCCAGAGTAATTTTGGCCTTAATTGTCACAGGTGAAGCTAGTTTAAGTTGTATTCCTCCATTTTGCGGTACAATGTGGTGAGTCCTATACCCATAAGTTTTGCGGCTTCTGTTTTATTCCCATTCGTGTGGTTCATGACACGGGTGATAAGCATACGCTCCATATCACTAAGTAAAAAGGAACCGCTCATACTGGCCACCTGGGCACCCCCCTTAAATGGTAAGGAATTTGCCTTTAGTTCTTCTCCATCAGGTGTTATGATAAGAGCTCTTTCCACTACGTTTCTAAGCTCACGTACATTTCCTTTCCATTGGTGAGACATCAGGGCATCTTTAAACCCTTCACTCATCTCAGGTTGGGAACGACCCATTTTTACAGAAAAATAATCTATAAAGCTTTGTGCCAGTATAATAATATCGTCATGGCGATCATTCAGGCTGGGTAGTGAAATGGTAAAAGTGCTTAGACGGTAGTATAAGTCCAGGCGAAAATCACCCTCACTAGAACGCTCCTCAAGATTGCGGTTGGTAGCAGCTATTACCCTTACATTTACTTTGGTTTCTTTACTGTCACCAACCTTTAGAAAGGTTCCGTTTTCCAGTACACGCAGTAATTTTGCCTGGAGGTCGATATTCATTTCTCCAATCTCATCCAGGAAAATAGTTCCACCATCTGCCTCTTCAAAAAGGCCTTTTTTGTCTTTGGTAGCTCCGGTAAAAGAACCTGCTTTATGCCCGAAAATTTCACTTTCCAGCAGATCATTACTAAATGCAGAGCAGTTTACGGCTACAAAGTTTTCGCTGCTGCGCGGACTATTCTGGTGAATGGCATTGGCAAACACTTCCTTACCGGTTCCGGTTTCACCAATCAGTAAAACAGTAGCATCGGTTGGAGCTACCTGCTTGCTGAGCTTTATAGCTTGCTCAATGGCTAGGCTCTCACCAATAATATTATCAAAACTGTGTTTGTCTGATTCTTTCTTTAGAAGGCGGTGTAGCTTCTGACTTTGTTTGGCTTTTTCAATAGCTTTTTCAACCAGCGGAATGATTTTATCATTATCATCTCCCTTGGTAAGGTAGTCAAAAGCTCCACTTTTCATGGCTCGTACTCCATCCTGAATAGTGCCATATGCAGTTAAAAGAACGATCTCAATGATGGGGTATTCCTTCTTGAATTCTTCTACAAAATCCACTCCGTTTCCATCAGGCAACTTTACATCGCAAAGCACCAAATGATAGTCTTTCTTTTTGAGTGCTTTTCGGCCGGAGGCAAGATCTTCAGCCTGATCTACATCATACCCTTCCAGACTTATAATGCGGAAGAGGAGTTTGCGCAGCTTCTCTTCATCATCAATAATCAGGATTTTGCCACTGGGGGTACTCATGGGTTTTTCACTTCTATTGCGTTGCCTTCGTTAAAAAAATGCACATCGCGCTGCGGGAAAGGAATAGAAACACCATTCGCATCAAAAGTCTTTTTAACTTTTTCATTGAAATTGTTATATACATCCCAGAAGTCGCCATTGTTCAGCCAGCCTCTTAGATGGATATTAACAGAACTATCAGCCAGTTCTTCCACAAAAAGGGTAATGCCCTGTTCTTCCAGAAAACGGCCATCGGCTTCAGCAATTTTTCGAATGAGATCTTTGGCTTTATCAATATCGTCATTATAGCCAATACCAAAAGTCATATCAAACCTGCGGGTTGGGTTGAAGGAGTAATTCTTAATAGAATCATTACTTAAATCACCGTTGGGCACAATTACTTCCTGCCCTGAAGGAGTGGTGAGGTATGTGTAAAAAATATGGATTTCGCGAACCGTGCCAGACTGCCCTGCACCTTCAATAAAATCTCCTACTTTAAAGGGCTTGAGAATAAGGATAAGTACACCACCGGCAAAGTTAGAAAGGCTACCCTGAAGGGCGAGGCCCACTGCTAAACCAGCTGCACCTAAAATGGCTACAAAGGAGGTCATTTCCACACCTACCATACTGGCCACTGTAATAACCAGCAGGATTTTTAGAGCGGCATCAATTATAGATTTTAAAAAGGGTTTCAAAGAAGGATCCATTTCGCGCTTATCAAAGCTGTGCGAAATGATTTTATTGATTCTTTTTATAAGCCAGAGACCTATAAATAATACGATTAAGGCTAATAGAATTTTTCCACCGTAGGCAATTACCAAGGCTACGACAGAGTCCCAGTATTTTTCCAGGTTATCCATAAATACAGTTGTAAATTTTAGGTTTTATATAGGTTTACAGATGGACTAAGGTATAAAAGTTTATTTTGTTCGTTCAATAACGTAATTACCTAAGAGAAGTAGCGAAGTTTTTGCCTCACTGTCTTCAAACTGATCCAAAAGATTTAATGCTTTTTGATGATATTCTTTCATTCTTTGCTCTGCATATTCCATACCACCATAGTGCACTACCATTTGCATTACTTCCTGCACCTTTTGGCGGTTTTCGTTGTGGCGCTTTACCACATTTATCATAAATTTTTTATCACTTTCGCTGGCTTTGCTCAGGGAGTGAATTAACGGCAAAGTCATTTTCTGCTCTTTAATATCAATACCTGAGGGTTTCCCGGTTTTGTTGCTGAGCTGATAATCAAAAAGATCGTCTTTAATCTGGAAGGCAATACCCAGCAATTCTCCAAATTGACGCATGGTTTGCACTACTTCTGCAGAAGCGCCTACAGATGAGGCACCCACACCACAACAGGAAGCTAAGAGTGAAGCTGTTTTCTGGCGGATAATCTCAAAGTAGATTTCTTCGGTGATGTCTAACCTGCGGGCTTTCTCTATTTGAAGCAACTCGCCTTCGCTCATTTCTCTAACAGCCGTGCTTACAATTTTCAGCAGATCAAACTCTTCATTATCCACGGCAATAAGAAGCACTTTGGAGAGGAAATAATCGCCAACTAAAACTGCAATTTTGTTTTTCCAAAGCGCATTGATACTAAAAAAACCCCTGCGCTTATCGGCATCGTCTACCACATCATCGTGCACCAAAGTAGCGGTATGTGTAAGTTCTACCAAAGCTGCCCCGCGATAAGTACTTTCGTTAATTTCACCATGTAATTTTGCCGAGAGAAATACCAGCATGGGACGCAATTGCTTGCCTTTGCGTTTAATGATGTAATAAGTAATACGATCCAGCAGTGCTACATTACTGCTCATGAATTCTTTGAACTTAGGTTCAAAGGCATCCATCTCGGTTACGATAGGTTGTTTTATGTGATCGAGCGTACTCAAAGTGTTGTCAAAAATAGGGCGAGATTTTAGATTTCAGCGGGTGAGGTTAAGTCTTTTGAAAAAACAGCTGTGGTTTTAGTTAAAAACACCTGTGTTTTGGATCAAAACCAAGTGTGTTTTTCCGGCAAAGGTGCTTAGCTTATAGCTAACTCATTTTTATTGGCCAGCTGTCCGCACGCGGCATCAATGTCTTTTCCCCGGCTCATACGTACTTTGGCTACTACATCGGCAGCATTTAAAGCTTTTATATAAGCGTCAATAACCGCAGGATCGGCCTGTTGGAATGCTTCGCCTTCATCAATAGGGTTGTATTCAATGATGTTCACTTTACAGGGAACACGCTTGCAATATTTCACCAATGCCTCAATATCCTGCTGGCTGTCATTAATGCCTTTCCATACTACGTACTCAAAAGTAATGCGGGTTTTTTGGTGCTGATACCAATATTGAAGGGCTT
>NZNV01000039.1 GCA_002695025.1 Owenweeksia sp. | reverse complement strand
GCCGGACTTGAATATTTTCTGTCAAGGAACTTTTCGCTAATGGCCAGCTATGACAACCGTTTTGGCTTTGGTGGAGGTTTAACCGCAAGATTTTAAACGATGGATGATTACAAGAAAAACAGCCTGAGCTTAACCGGAGCTGTGGCACTGGGTACCGGGGTTATGATAGGGGCCGGTATTTTTGCCCTGCTGGGTCAGGTAGCTGAACTTTCAGGGGTTTTGTTCCCGTTAGCCTTTTTAGTGGGAGCGGTTATCTCTGGTTTTAGTGCCTATGCTTACATAAAGTTATCTAATGCTTACCCGTCAGCGGGTGGCATTGCAATGTACTTGAAAATGGCTTATGGCCCGGGCACATTCACAGCAGCAGGATCCCTTTTAATGGCTTTTTCAATGGTGATTGGGGAAAGCCTAGTGGCCCGAACTTTTGGAGCGTATACCCTACAGCTTTTCGATGTAGAAGAAAACAGTATTTGGATATCTATTTTGGGTGTTTTATTATTGGTGATTGCCTTTTTAATCAATATCTCCGGTAACAAGGTGATCGGACGAACTTCCCTGATGATGGCAGTAATCAAAATCGGGGGGCTTGTCATCTTTGCTATTGCCGGCTTATGGGCAGCTGGTTTTTCTTTTGGTGAAGCCCTGCCTTCCTCCATCTCCGGTGACTATGCCACATACAGCTATATAGGAGCCTTAGCTTTTACAATCCTGGCTTATAAAGGCTTTACCACCATCACAAACAGTGGAGGTGAGATTGTGAACCCTACTAAAAACGTGGGACGTGCCATTATAATTTCGCTTTTTCTATGCACCCTGGTATATGTGCTGGTGGCCTTGGCAGTTTCAGCCAATTTGTCAATTCCCGAAACTATAGCCGCCAAAGATTTTTCCCTCGCAGAAGCTTCCAAACCTGCATTTGGTAAATATGGACTGTGGTTTACGGTGGGTATTGCCATAGTTGCTACTATTTCGGGGGTTATAGCCAGCATATTTGCCGTTTCCAGAATGACTGCTATGCTTACTGAAATTAACCTAATCCCTCATAAACACTTTGGGATGACCGGTCGATTGCAAAAACATATGCTCGTTTATACTGTAGTTATCGCTATTTTGCTCACCGCATTTTTCGACCTGAACCGAATTGCATCCCTGGGAGCTATTTTTTATTTAACGATGGACGTGCTACTCCAATGGGGCGTATTAAAAAATCTTAGGAAAAAAATAAATGTCAATAGTGCAATTGTTATCACTGCTATTTTGCTCGACCTTGTTGTATTGGGGTCATTTCTCTGGATAAAAGCGTCAAGTGATATCCTGGTTATAATCGTGACCTTGGTACTGATGGTACTGGTTTTTGCCGGAGAGCGCTGGTTTTTAAGGAGTACAAACGAAGAAAACATATAAATCACAAAAAAAGATTATTATGAAGTATTATCACACTACTACAATGCAAAACTCAAGTTTTGATGAAGTCATTGAAAAAGTTACCGAAGCGCTTAAGAAAGAAGGCTTTGGTGTGCTTACCGAAATTGACGTGCAATCCACACTAAAGAAAAAGCTGGATGAAGATTTCCGTCCCTACCGTATTCTTGGAGCTTGTAACCCACCTTTTGCACATAAAGCATTGCTGGCCGAAGATAAAATTGGTGCCATGCTACCCTGCAATGTGATTGTGCAGCAAAGAGATAAGGAAATTGAAGTGGCGGCAGTAGATCCGGTGGCCTCCATGCAAGCGGTAGAAAATGATAAATTGGAGGGCATTGCGAAAGAGATACAGCTACGGTTAAAAAGGGTAATTGATAATCTCTAATCAAAATAGTATGGATAAACCAAATTCAAAAAATGTATACGATACCCTGAGTCAGGCGATTTCCGGACTTCGCCAAGAAGGTTATACAGAAGACCTCAACCTAAAGCCACATTGCCTGGAATGTACCACCTCGAAACTTGAACTGCACCCTGAGGATTTTCAGGTAGATGCTTTTTACCGTTTTGAGGGTATGAGCAATCCTGATGACAATAGTATAGTTTACGCAATTAGTGGAAAAGGGGGAATCAAGGGCGTGTTGGTGGATGCTTACGGGGCATACAGCGAAAGCCTCAGTGAGGCCATGATTCATAAACTAAAAATAAGTCACTGATGATTGACCTTAGTAAAATAGATACGTTTCCACCGGGGGATTCTCATAAAGCTAAGACAAAGAAAAATTTGAAAAAGCTGCGTAAAGAACTCTTTCAACTTCAGAATAAGTTTTATGCGGATGGCCGCTACAGCATCCTCATTATTTTGCAGGGAGTTGATGCCTCGGGAAAAGACGGAACTATTCGTCATGCATTCAGCAGCATGAATCCGCAGGGCGTTCAGGTCAAATCATTTAAAAAACCCACTGAGGACGAGCGCCAACATGATTTCCTGTGGCGTATCTATCCGCATTTTCCCGAAAAAGGAATGATCAAGATATTTAACCGGTCCTATTACGAAGATATTTTGGTGCCTTCCGTAGAGAAAACCCTTTCTGAAGATGTATTGAAGCACCGCATCAACCTGATCAATGAACTGGAACATCATCTGGGGGCCAATAACACGGTGATTTTGAAATTTTACCTCCACCTATCAGAAGAAGAGCAGAAGAAGCGCATTGAAGAGCGTAAAACCAAACCCCACAAAAGATGGAAGTATGCTAAGGAAGATGAACTTGTACCCAAACGTTGGGATGAATATAGAAGTGCTTATCACACCTTAATTAATGCCTGCAGCCACTTGCCCTGGCATATTGTACCTGCCGACAAGCGCTGGTACCGCAACTGGTTTGTAGCCAACAAATTGCTTGAAACACTTGAACAACTAAATCTTACATATCCACAATCAAAATAATTATCATGGAAAATCACGAACATCACAATCACGACAAAATGGACCATTCCAAAATGGATCACAGCAAAATGCAACACGACCACGGCAGCATTCCCATGGGAATGCCTGGGCATGATCACCATAAAATGATGATCAAGGACTTCCGTAAACGCTTCTGGGTGTCCACCATCCTCACCATACCTATCCTCATATTTTCTCCTATGATACAGGAGTTTTTCGGCTATGAGTGGATGTTGCCGGGAAATAAATTTTGGCTCTTTGGACTTTCCTCTATCGTTTACTTCTGGGGTGGATGGCCTTTTTTAAAAGGCTTTTATGACGAGATCAGAGCCAAGGGCCCGGCCATGATGACGCTGATTTCGCTGGCTATCAGTGTGGCCTATTTCTACAGTACCGCCACTGTTTTCGGGCTTGAGGGTGAAGATTTTTTCTGGGAACTTTCTACTCTGATTGATATTATGCTTCTGGGCCACTGGTTGGAAATGAAGTCGGTACTTGGTGCTTCCAAAGCTTTACAGCTTTTGGTAAGTATGATGCCGGCTGAGGCTCATAGAGTAAAGGGTGACAGCGTGGAAGATGTAAAGCTGGAAGAGCTGGAAAAGGGTGATATTATCCTCATAAAACCCGGGGAAAAAGTACCTGCCGATGCTGTTATTGTGGAGGGCGAGAGCTACCTGAATGAGTCTATGCTCACCGGAGAATCTAAACCGGTAAAGAAAGGAAAGGACCAAAAAGTAATTGGAGGATCCATTAATGGCAATGGCTCGCTAAAGGCCAAGGTAGAGCACACCGGGAAAGACAGTTACCTGAATAAGGTAATCAAAATGGTGGAGGAAGCACAGAAGACCAAGTCTAAAATGCAGAACCTTTCGGACCGGGCGGCCAAATGGCTCACCTACATTGCGCTTGCTGTTGGTTTTGGCACTCTGGCCACCTGGATAGTCCTGGGTTTCCCGTTTGTATATGCGCTGGAAAGAATGGTAACCGTCATGGTTATTGCCTGTCCACATGCCCTTGGCCTGGCCATCCCGTTGGTAGTCGCCATCTCTACGGCTATATCAGCCCAAAATGGTTTACTTATTCGCAACCGCACCGCCTTTGAAGAATCAAGGAAAATATCGTCCCTGGTTTTCGATAAAACCGGAACCCTAACCAAAGGTGATTTTGGGGTAACCCGCATTGAATCAGTGGACAGTGAATATTCCAAAGATGAAATTCTGCGCCTTTCCAGCGCACTGGAGCAAAGTTCGGAACACCCCATTGCGGTGGGTGTCATCAAAAAAGCCAAGGAGGACAAGGTAAAAATTCCCTCACAAGAAAATTTCAATGCCATTACCGGCAAGGGCGTGGAAGCCAAGGTGGAAGGTAAGGACGTAAAAGTGGTAAGCCCAGGCTACCTGAAAGATGAAAACATTAAAATCCCCGAAGGGGCTTATGGCAGTGCTGCCGAAACGGTAGTTTTTGTAATTATTGAAAAGAAGCTGGCGGGCTATATTGCCCTGGCAGATGCCATCCGACCCGAAAGTGCAGAGGCCATTAAAACATTCAAAGACAATAATATTAAAGTAATGATGGCCACAGGTGACAATGAAACCGTGGCCAAGGCTGTATCGGAAGAACTGGGACTGGACGGGTACTATTCTGAGGTGCTGCCCCATCAAAAAGTGGACATCGTAAAGGAACTGCAAAGCAAGGGTGAGTTTGTGGCAATGACAGGCGATGGCGTAAACGATGCGCCTGCCCTGGCACAGGCAGATGTGGGAATTGCCGTGGGCTCAGGTACTGATGTAGCAGCAGAAACGGCAGATATTATCTTGGTGAACAGCAATCCGCAAGACATTGCGAACCTGATTTTATTTGGTAAGGCCACTTACAACAAGATGATCCAAAATCTGGTTTGGGCTACCGGCTACAATGCTTTTGCTATCCCATTGGCAGCAGGAGTTCTGTATTCAACAGGATTTGTATTGGGGCCTGCTGTAGGGGCTGTTTTCATGAGCTTAAGTACCATTATCGTAGCAATCAACGCACAGTTACTGAAAGGGAAGATGCGAAAATCAAAAGAAGTATGAATTTTAATCTGGATTTGTTTGTAACACCTGTCATTGCCCTTTCCCTTGTGCTGTGGGGGTATATCTATTTCAGTAAGCTGGTAAAGAACCGAAACCGGTTTCACAAAACACTCTGGGCAATAGCCCTGCTGGCGTTCGGGCTAAACTGGATATGGGAAGTGGCGCAGGGGCCACTCTACGAAGGTTTTGTATTTGACCTTGAACACATTAGTTTTTGTGGCCTTGCCTCTATTGCAGATATGTTTATGGTGATTCTACTGTGGTTTGGATTCGCCCTTATTTACAAGGATATTTATTGGATAGGGCAAATGAAAGGGAGACGCGTTTTCTGGCTCATCCTGGCAGGAGGTATCGGAGCCATACTGGCCGAAATGCGCCATACCGCTGCCGGAAACTGGAGCTACGCCCAGGATATGCCATTAATCCCCTGGGTTGAGGTCGGCTTGTCGCCAGTGCTCCAATTCAGTTTCTTACCACTTATTATTTTCTTTTTTACTAAGTGGATTGTAAATAGGTGAATGAGGCTAAAGACATTTCTCTTTAGCTAAAAGAAAGGCACCTTTGATTAAGTAGATCATCATTTCAAAAGCGATAAGGTGCCAGAGTTTGGGGAGAATAATTTGTGGTTTTAGTAAACAAATAATGATATGAAGCGTCACTTTGCAATATTTAATTCAGACCAAGTTTCTAAAGATGGAACTCAATTCTCAATTGCTGCTCTTGAAGACGGAGTTTGGCAGTCTTCCATTTATGGTATTCCATCCAACATGTCACATGATTTGCACAAACCTACTGGCTGGGCTTACGCAAAGGGGCTTTACTTTGATTTTCAGAAAACCCTGACCGTTGGGTATTTCTTAATCGGTGAAAGTGACGCTGATTTCGAAAATATCAATAATGCCAGAAGGTCGTTTTTCTTAAACATGCTGACAAAATCGATAGAACCACACCAAAAAGATTTTATCGAAGAGCTGGATGAAACGTTTGATGAGTCAATCGGAAAGTTTTTCTACAACAACTTAGTTCTTTACAATCAGAGTGATGTACTTTTTAAATTTTATCCGAAATTGGCTCAACAAGTAGAGAATGACAAGGACAACCTAATAGATATTGAAGTTCTGTTAGCTGATTTTGAATACCTGGGATATGGTATTTTCAAAGATAGATCTTCAAATAAAACAGTTTTAGCTCACCCATATTTTCGGAAGTCCTTATCTCACTACAACAATTTTCATTCAATGTTTCTGGATGAACTGGTGAGACTAAGTGAAGAAGAAGGCTTAAAAGCGAAGATCAAGCTCGATCCCGATTTTATTGGGTTTAGTCCGTCTTTTCTCCAATCGTTTGAATTTGAATATTGGTGGGGTCCGAAGTATGACGATAATATTTCATCCATTCAGCCGGGGTTAACAGTTCATAAGAGTGATGAATTTGAAAGACTTTACTACAATATTGACCGAACAGAGTTCTTTTGGAAGGCAAATAACGAATTGCATGAGTTTGAATTAGAAGAAGTTAAAGATGAACCCGCACCTACACTAAACGACACTTATGCTTGTAGATACATTCACTCCATTTACAATAAGGATAAAAAGGAGTTCCAACATTTTGACGGAGCAATTAGAGCCTACTCAACCGACCTTATGATTGAGAGATTAGATTCCAAAATGACCGAATTTGGTCGAAGAAGTAATTATACAAAGTTATTCAGGGTAGACGGTAAACTTTCTTTAGATCGATGGAAGTCCCTTGTTACCAATTATCTGCAAGGAAACCCACAAATTTACGAGTACTTTAACCTTCCAAAACCTGCAGTTAAACAAATTCCGAATCATGAGGAAGAAAAAACCCCGTTAGAGAAATACATTCCTTACTCCATAAGTAAAGATGATGGGATACGTATGCTCGTGAGCTATCATGCCAAAAAAGATCATGGTGACAGAACCCGATATGTGTCAATACCAGATGTAATTCATTTAGAGGATGGTCAGCACGATGCGATTGAATATTTCACCATTGAAGTAAAAAAAGCGCTCAACCGTATTGGAGAAGACCTTGAGATGCCTAATGGATGCAAGTACATGTGTCCAGAGGATTACTACATCAACATTCCATGTATCTATCATTCAACAGACAACAAGCAGCACCTAATAAACAAGACCATTGAAGCCCTTAAAATGATCATCGAGTCCTTACATAAAAGAAACAATCAAGAGGTGCTATCATTCACTTTAGCATGGGATATAGAAGACAAAGAGTTAAGAATAAGCATAGTCGGTCATGTATCAGATTTAAATAACTGGTTTAGCCAATGTGGAATTATTCCGACCGAAAGAGAAGCCTTTAAAACGTGGCTAAAACAACAGCAAGAATTTTGTTCGACAAATGGCAAGGCATCTTCCACTCCGGTCTTGTCCGAAGTAATCCAGAGTGATGGGGTCTTGTATTTTAAGAGAAGAGTAACTCAACTCGATGTTGACATGGAGATCATTAAAGGGAAAAAATTGAAATTTGAAGTACAGGCGGACGAATCTAAAAATGACCTTATTGAAAGCCTTTCTAACAAACAAATCTTCATTGCACCCTCTATGATTATCGAAGAAATGATCTGCTCGAAATCAGGCCGGAACTATTTTGAGAGCCCTTATTCGATTGTCTTAGATGACGGAGTTGGTCAGTACATGAAAAAGTTCAAACCTGCTACTTTTCACTGGACAGATAAGCCACGGCCAATTAACTTTCAGTAGATCACAAGAACTTATAATGCCAAAAAAGAAACGACATCATTACATCCCAAAATTCTACTTAAAAAGGTTTTCTACCAACAATGAAGGCAAGCACATAGGATTATACAATCATGCCAATAGAATATTCGTACAGAAAGCCCCTTTGAAACAACAAGCATATGAGAATTTCCTGTATGGTGAAGATCCTGAAATAGAGGATGCACTGGCTGTTATGGAAGATACAGTGGCCAAACTTTTCTACTACTGGACGGAAGATAAATTACTCATTCCACCACCTCCTGAAACTAACGGTTTTAAGCTGTTAAAGCAGTTTATTCTGTTCCAGTCTTTCAGGACTCCAAAGTCAGGAGATAACATAATGGAATCGCTCAATCACAATCTAAAAGCTATTGCAAAGGAGATTGAACCTGAACTATGGAAACATTTAGGAAAAGGTGGGAGGTTAGTTCATGAAAACCCCGTTTTACTCATGCTCCTTAACTCCATCAAGCATCAAAAACTTTTGGATTTTCTGGACTGTCGTTTTTTGGTTAACCTATCCCCATTACCCTTCATCTCTTCAGATGCACCCGTAGTTTATTACAATCAACTGATGGAGCAAACAGGGAATTATATAGGTGCTATCGGACTTGTAGCAAAGGGCCTTCAAATCTTTTATCCCATTCATCCCAGGTTAATGATATGCCTATATGATTCAAAAGTTTATGATTTTGGTGATGGTTGTGAGAACTGCTGTTCAACAGAATCAATTGAAGAAATACACCAATTGAATGGTCTTCAACTAATCAATAGTAAATCGCAAGTCTTTTTTGACGAATCTATATCGAAAGAATATGTTACGGAACTCAGTAATCACTTTCTTGAATACAGAAAGACTGCCAAAAACATCAATAAGGTTATCAGACAGGAGGCTCGAAAGTTCCTGTTCATGAGTTCAGAAGATCCTCATATTAACCTGCAATTAGACTTTTTTACTCTGAAAGTGAACCCCAAAAGTTTTGAAGGAGAATTTGCTCCAGCAAGGCATTCTTCTCTAAAGCATACCAAAGATTAGGGAGGTTCTCAAAATTGGATCAATCCCAAGATTTCCAATAAATGCAAACTTATAAACACGTCATATAATCTTATCTTCCTATTTGGAATACACCCATGTGCCTCCAGCAGCTACTTTTTGAAATCTCAAGACCTTTCCTTATTTTTGCCGACTGTGAAATGGCTATGCTACATATTGGCAGTTTATTTTCTGGGTCTTTCGTTCATAACCTGCGCGGATGATCTTAGCAATAATTCCTCTACTGAAAATCAGCAGGTTGTAATGAGCAGTGATTCCCATTCTGGCCACGATCACAATTCAAACACAAACGACCTTTGCAGCCCGGTATGTTCCTGTCAGTGCTGCCATGTTCATGTCACCTTTCCAAATGTAATACAGGCCGCAGCGCCAGCACTTGCCATTACCGCTATCCCTTCTTACAAGAAAAACTTCTCAAGTATCGATCTCTTCGATCTTTTTGTTCCTCCCAAAGCCTGATCTGGGCTTTTTTTATTGGTTAAGTACACCTTTTTTTAAAACTGCAATTGAGCAGATTTAGCTAATCGTAAAATTCATACGATCAAGGAAGCCCTCATTTCTTTAATCTTCATCTGAAGATGTGGTCAATCATCTATCTCAGATAATTTTCAATAAGGGTAAAATTGAATAAAAAGCGAAAAAGGACTAAGAAAAAAATCACATGGCTAAAGGTAGTCAAGGGAGTTTTCATCACCCTGCTATGTGTCCTACTCCTCTTGGCAACTGCCGAAAGGTTCTACCATTATTTCAAGGTTCATTTAAAATAACATAAAAAACTATGATCAATAGAATCATCTCGTTCTCAATAAAGAACAAGTTTATCGTGGGCTTGCTTACGCTGGCCCTNATCGGAGTAGGTATCTACTCCATGTACACGGTCAATTTGGGTTCAGTACCTGATATCACCAACAATCAGGTGCAGGTAATAACTGTATCTCAAAACCTGGCCACCGAGGATATAGAGCAGTTTGTTACCTATCCGGTNGAGCTCTCCATGGGAAACTTGCCCGGTGTAACGGAAATACGTTCAATTTCCCGCTTTGGCCTTTCTGTGGTTACCATCGTATTTGAAGACGATATGGGGATTTACAAACCCCGGCAATTGGTACAGGAAAAACTCAATGAGGTACGGGATCAAATTCCCGAAAAGTTTGGAAGTCCGGCCATGGGCCCTATCACTACTGGACTGGGTGAAATTTACCAATACACCATAAAACCAAAAGAAGGCTATGACACCGNTTACTCACCCTCTGACCTGCGCACCATTCAGGATTGGATTGTAAAACGTCAACTTACACTGGTTGAAGGAGTTGTTGAGGTAAATGCCTTTGGGGGCAATGTAAAGCAGTATGAAATTGCCATTAACCCCGAAAAGTTGAATGCTATCAATGTTTCGATTTCTGATGTTTTTGAAGCCCTGCAAAGAAACAACGTGAATACGGGAGGTGCATATATAGAGCGGAATAAAATGGCCAATTTCATCCGGGGGGAGGGCTTGATAAGGTCACTGGACGATATTGGTGAAATAGTTATAAATAACCAAAACGGGATACCCGTAACCATTGGGNACGTGGCGGAGAAAATCCATTTTGGAAGCCAGGTCCGTTTTGGTGCCTTTACCCAAGATGGTCGTGAAGCAGTAGGCGGAATGGTGCTCATGCTAAAGGGTGCCAACCCAAATGCCGTTATCCAAAACGTGCAAGAACGGATGAAGGAAATTCAAAAATCCCTGCCAGAAGGCTTGGAAATTAAACCTTTTCTGGATAGAAGTTCCCTGATAGAACGTACTACAAGTACCGTTTCACAAAATCTGCTTGAGGGTGCCCTGATTGTCATCTTTGCCCTTGTCATTCTTTTGGGAAGCTTGCGCGGAGGTATCATTACTGCCACTACCATCCCTCTTTCCCTATTGTTTGCCTTCATTTTAATGAAGCAGTTTAATGTATGGGCCAACCTGATGAGCCTGGGTGCCATCGACTTTGGGATCATCATTGATGGCGCGGTAATCATCATTGAAGGTACCGTTTATGAGATTCAAAAACGCATCCGCTCAGGTAAGATTAAATTTAATCAAGGCGTGATGGATGAGGTGGCTTATGATGCAGGAAGTACGATGATGAGTTCGGCCTTTTTTGGCCAGGTCATTATACTCATTGTGTTTGCCCCTATTCTTTTCCTCACGGGTGTAGAGGGCAAAATGTTTCAGCCCATGGCATACACCTTTGGTTTTGCCATGATAGGCGCAATTTTGCTCTGCCTTACCTATGTTCCTATGATGTCCGCGCTTTTTATGAAGCCGGTGGAGAATANGGACAATTGGTTTGGAAAGTTTGAGAGATGGCTGGAAAAAGTCAGTGATAAAATCATTGGTGGTATTCAAAAAGCCTATTTGCCATTGCTAAAAGGAGCCCTAAGGCTGAAAGCACTGGTGCTGATTCTTGGTGTGGTACTGCTGATTGTGGCGGGTTTCATTTTTTCCCGGATGGGTGGGGAATTTGTACCGCAACTGGATGAAGGAGACATCGCAATGCAGGCATTGATCAGGCCAGGCAGCGGGCTTACAGAATCCATTAGGGTTTCGGAAAAAATCGAAACCTTGCTCTTGGAAAACTTCCCGGAAATAAAGACAGCCGTGGCCCGTATTGGCGTGGCCGACATCCCAACCGACCCCATGCCGATGGATATTGCCGATATGTTCATCATCCTTGAGAAAGACATGGACAAATGGACTACTGTGGCAACCAAGGAAGAGCTCATTGCTGAGATAAAGAAAAAACTCGAAGCGGAGCTTACCGGNGTGAATTTGGTTTTTAGCCAGCCCGTAGAGTTAAGNTTTAATGAACTGCTAACCGGTGTGCGAGAAGATGTTGCCGTAAAATTATACGGTGAAGATTTAGATATACTTGCCCAAAAAGCTGAGCAGATGGGAGAGATAATCCAAACAGTGCCCGGNGTNGGNGATGTNANNCCNGAGNGGACNTCNGGNNTNCCTCAAATGACCGTACGCTATAACCNTAAAAAAATAGCCCAATACGGCCTTGATATTGAAAAAATAAATGAGTANGTAAGCGCNGCCTTTGCCGGTGCCACCGCAGGTGTCATCTTTGAAGGTGAAAAACGCTTTGATATGGTCATCCGCTTTGATGAGGCCCACCGCCAGAGCATTGATGATCTCCGTACGCTGTATATTGACTTGCCCGATGGCACGCAGGTACCTATTAAAGAAGTAGCTGACATAAATTATGTGCCAGGGCCAATGCAAATTTCTCGCGACAATACCTTTAGGAGGACTTATGTAGGAGTGAATACAAGGGGGCGCGATGTAGAGTCTGTGGTTTTGGACATACAGAAAAAACTGGATGCCGAACTGGATTTGCCACCGGGCTATTATCTTACCTATGGAGGCGAATTTGAAAATCTACAACGTGCTAAGGGCAGGCTGCAAGTGGTAGTACCAATCGCACTCTTTTTGATTTTTGTATTGCTCTATTTCGCTTTGCAATCTTTCTCCCAGTCCATCATGATCTATATTGCCATACCACTGGCAGCCATAGGTGGTATTTTCGCCTTGTGGCTCAGGGACATGCCTTTCAGTATTTCTGCCGGGGTTGGTTTCATTGTTCTTTTTGGCGTGGCCGTGTTAAACGGGCTGGTTTTGATCAACCGTTTTAATTCACTGAAAGAGGAAGGCGTAACCAGCATACGGGAACGAATATTTACAGGCACCAAAGAGCGGATACGCCCGATAATGCTTACAGCTACTACTGATATTTTTGGCTTTTTGCCTATGGCGTTTTCGGCTTCGGCCGGTGCTGAAGTACAACGCCCATTGGCCACGGTGGTAATTGGCGGTATGCTTACTGCCACGCTGCTTACGCTCGTAGTGCTGCCGGTGCTGTACACTTTTGTAGAAAAAAGAAAGGAAAAGAATTTGGAAAACCGTAATCGCGGAATGTCCATGAGCACCATCGTTCTCTTGTTAGGAGTAGGTGGTTTCCTCGGTTTTTCCCAAACGGCAGGTGCGCAAGGAATAAACCCTGATACATTGCAAACCATCAGTCTTGAGCAGGCACAAAACAGAGCCATTGAATATTTTCCCCAGATAAAGGCAAAAAAACTGCAAATAGAAAGTGAAGAAGCCTTAAAGAAAACTGCCTGGGATTTTGGGAATACGCAAATCTTCACCGGGGCCGAGGAGGCCACTAGCAATTCCAATGGGGTTTATACCCAAATTGGCGTTCAGCAGCAGAATATTGACATTTTTGGTATCGCCCCGCGTCTTCGTTTACAAAAAGAGAAAGTAGCTCTTGCTGAAACGGCCCTTAACCTTTCGCTGGCAGAAATTAAAAGGGAAGTGAAATTGGCCTGGGGCCAGTTATATACTGCCAAAAACACGTATCAGGTTTTTAACCGTCTTGATTCGCTCTTTACTGATATTGAAAGGGCGGCAGATATAAGGTTGGAAGTGGAAGAAACTTCGAAACTGGCGTATTTGGCCACTAAAAACCAAGCCAATGAGGTGCGCATTCAAAAGGAACAGGCATACCGCAATTACCTGAGTGCCTTGCAGCGGCTCAACTTATGGTTAGTAAGCGAAACGCTCTATACGGTGCCAGACGTGCCCACCGACCAGTTGACCGAGATGCTCAACATTAATACGGATTCATTAAGCACACACCCACTGCTCAATGTTTATAAACAACAAATAGAAGTGGCAGAAGCACAAATAAAGGAAAGAAGAGCTCAGTTCCTTCCCCAACTTCAAGGCCAGTACGGTCAACAAAAAGTAGATGGGCAAACTGGTTTTTATACCTATCAGATTGGTATTCAAATACCCTTATTCTTTGCCCCTGAACTTGGACGTACCCAAGAGGCGAAAATTCAACGGGAAATCGCCAACGAGAATTTTAGGCAAAATCAGTTTGAGCTTAATGCCAAATACCTGTCTATGCGCGAAGAATACCTGAAGTGGCGCAATTCATGGACCTATTACCGTGAGCAGGCCCTGCCATTGGCAAAGGAACAAAGGACTGGTTCCATTACAGCCTATCGCGAAGGGGCGATAGACTATGTCACATTCCTGCAGAACATAAGGGATGCTATACGCATAGAAATAAGCTCCTGGGATGCCTTAGGTAATTATCTCGATAGCCGCTATGAACTTGAATACTATTTACAAACAACAAACTAAAACCGGAAACGGATTAAATATAAACGACATGAAAAAGCAAATCATAAATTTTTTCGCGCTGGCTGCACTGGCCATATTTATAGGGGCTTGTGGAAACAATGCTTCGGAAGAAGGACACGACCACAAGGAGGGTGAACAACAAGAATTACACGAAGAACACAGTGATGAGGAAGGCGGCCATGAGGGCCATGGTGAAGAAGGCATGGGCGAAGTGCATCTTTCCAACCTCAAGTTTCAGAGCCTTGGCGTGAAAGTGGACACCCTGCCCACACGGCCATTATCGGGGGTTGTGTACGCCAATGGTCAGCTGGAGGTGCCACCACAGCACGAGGCTACGGTGACGGCCATTTTAGGTGGAAACATTACAGCCATAAAGGTGATAGAGGGAGACAAAGTGAGCAAGGGGCAGGTGTTGGCTTATCTCAGCCATCCTGATCTTTCTAAAGTGCAGACCGAGTATTTACGTGCCTACAGCAGCAGTGAATACCTCGAGCAGGAATTTAATAGACAGAAGAAGCTTTATGAGGAAGAAGTTGGTTCCGGAAAAACCTTTCAGGAAACCAAAGCCGAATACCTATCCCTGAAAGGTGAAGTGAAGGGCTATGAATCACAATTGAAACAACTGAACCTCAATGTAGATAAAATCCGCAAAGGGGAAATTTATGACAACATCCCGGTGGTGAGCCCCATTGACGGCTATATTGAAAAAGTGCTGGTACAAATCGGGCAGTATATCCAGCCCCAAACGGGTATGTTCCAAATTGTAAATACCAAGCACATCCACGCAGATTTAATGGTTTTTGAAAAAGACGTGCACAAGGTAAAAGAAGGCCAAAAAATCTCATTCACCGTGGAGTCTGTTCCGGGTACCCAGCTTACCGCCAAAATTTATTCGGTGGGCAAGCAGTTTGAGGAAAACCCTAAAGCAGTGCATGTGCATGCCGAGATAGACCAAAAGAAGGATTTCCTGATTCCGGGCATGTACATCAATGGGAAAATACATACCTCCAATGATGCGATCACCGCATTGCCCGAAGGGGCTGTAATTGAAGAAGAAGGCAAGCCTTACATTTTTATCGCAGAACAGCACAATGAAGATGGCGAAACCGAATGGGCCTTTAAGCCGGTGGAAATACGGACAGGTAACTCCGATGAAGGGTGGATAGAAATCAATCTGCTGGAACCGCTGCCCAAGGGTACAAAGGTAGCTTGGAACAATGCCTACTACCTCATTTCAGAAATGAAGAAAAGCCAGACTTCTCATAGTCATTAAATCAGTAGGTAGGCAATTTTTATAACAAAAAAATCGAGAAAATGAAAGAAATAAAAGCATATATAAAGCCCAAGCGGGCACAGGTGGTAATCGAAGCGCTGACCGAAACCGGCTTTAAAAGTATGACCATCTCTCAGGCCGAAGGCACAGGGGCCCATAAAGCCAAAGGGGCCGCACCTTCCCTTGACTTTCACATTACCGATAGCCCCGTAGTAAAACTGGAGCTGGTATGCCAAAATGAAGAAGTGGAAAAAGCCGTGCAGTTGATCATTGGGAAAGCAAAAACAGCAGATCCAGGTGATGGAATTATTTATATAACAACAATTATAGATGCTTATAGCATTAAGACTGGAGAATCCTTACGTCATGTATTATGAAAAAACTACAGATACAAATACCCCTCATTCTGCCTGAGGTACCTGACGAAAAAGATCAGTGTGTACATAAGCTCATCAGTAGCCTACAGGATACAGAAGGCCTAGAAAAAGTTCATGTAGCAGATAAAACCGACAATGGGATACCGCAGCTTTGTTTTCACTACGATCCGGAGAAGATTTCCCTGGACCGTATTCAAACGCTTGCCGTTCTTACAGGTGCTTCCATTCTTGATAAATATGGGCACAAACTAATAGAAGTAGATGGTATCAGGCATACCAGGCATGCACGCAAAATTGAAGAAACGCTCACCAAACTTGAAGGCGTTTTGCAAGCAGCCGTCTCTGCCTCCGGCATGATCGGTCTTGAGTTTGAAACAGCCAAAATCAATGAAGAAGAAATTCTTAAGGTCCTGCGTAAGCAGGGCCTGGATATTCTCACAACCGAGGTTGATGTAGAACGATACATTAAGAACACTTCTCAGGATTCAAGTCAACCGGAACACCTGCACAAAAAGCAGGATTCTGAAAAAGAAGCTACAGAACACGACCATTCACACGGAGGCATTTTCGGTAAAAACACCGAACTGATATTTTCCATCATCTGTGGAGCATTATTAGGAATTGGTTTTGGCCTCTCTTACCTGGAAGCCGTCCCATCATGGGTAAGCATGGCACTCTACATTGGAGCATATTTCTTTGGAGGGTATTTCACAGCAAAAGAAGCAATTGAAACGGTAGCCAAAGGAGGCTTTGAAATTGATTTCTTAATGCTGGTAGCAGCTATAGGAGCCGCCATTCTGGGCGAATGGGCAGAAGGTGCCCTTCTATTATTCCTTTTCAGCATTGGCCATGCATTGGAACATTATGCAATGAACAAAGCAAGAAAATCCATTGCTGCACTGGCAGAATTGGCTCCTAAAACAGCATTGCTAAAGAAAAATGGACAGACCAGTGAAGTTGGCATTGAAGAGCTGAAGATAGGTGATGTCATAGTAGTCAAACCAAACACCAAAATCTCTGCTGATGGTGTAGTGGTGATAGGTCAAAGCACAGTGAATCAAGCACCTATCACAGGAGAAAGCGTACCCGTTGACAAAAAGCCAGTGGAGGACACTGAAAAAGAATGGTCTCAAGATGATGACATCAAAGATGAAAACAGGGTTTTCTCTGGAACCATTAACGGCAATAACACCCTCGAAATAAAAGTCATCAAAGAGGCCAAGGACTCCACCCTATCACGCCTGGTAAAACTGGTCAACGAAGCGCAAACTCAAAAATCCCCTACCCAACAGTTTACCGATAAATTCGAAAAGTACTTTGTACCATCCGTTTTAATACTGGTAGTACTGCTAAACTTCGCTTTTCTGGTACTCGATGAGACATTCAGCGAAAGTTTTTACAGGGCAATGGCTGTTTTAGTGGCGGCCAGTCCATGTGCCTTGGCCATATCTACCCCTAGTGCAGTACTCAGTGGTGTTGCAAGGGCAGCTAAAAGTGGTGTACTCATCAAGGGAGGTCGACCATTAGAAGACCTGGGAGTTCTTACCGCATTGGCATTCGACAAGACAGGCACACTTACCGAAGGAAAACCTAAACTGACAGAAGTTGTAGCACTGAATAAAGCAAATGAAGATGAGGTGCTCAAAACAGCCATAGCTGTCGAGAAACTCAGCGACCATCCTTTAGCCAAAGCAATAGTACGGGATGGAAAAGAGCGATTGAAAGATTCAGAGATACCTGAAGCCAAAGATCTCGAAGCGGTTTTAGGCAAGGGAATCAAAGCTCAGTTAGGAAATGACAAAGTATACATCGGCAATCTGGACTTGTTTGAATCTCTGGATGATAAAAAACCATCGAAAGCGATTGAAGAAAAAGTAAAAGCATTAGAATCCGATGGAAATACCACGATGCTGATTCGTCAAAATAATACATACATCGGCATAGTTGCTTTGATGGACACTCCTAGAAAAGAAGCAAAAAACACACTCGATCAGCTTAAGAAAATAGGCATCAAGCGCATGATCA